>NZ_AUBG01000030.1 GCF_000429125.1 Aequorivita capsosiphonis DSM 23843 | reverse complement strand
TAAAATAAGAGATAAACAAGTATCAATTAGACTAAGTCAGAATCTAGTGTAAAGCATGTGACTTTAACTTTGTAAACTATGTGCCTTAACGAACACGCCTGCCAGACAAAAGCTGTTCCAAGCAGCAGCGTCAGCAGCAGCAAGGTTTTCTTCAGCGAAAATCGCTGGGAAGTTAAAATTGTAGTTCTGTTTTTCATAAATAAAATGGTTGTTTAGTTATGTCGAAGGTTTTATCCAAACTGGAAAGGAAACTCCAACTTTTTCCCTTAATGAATTGTTAAAAATATAAATTATAAATCACTTTGACTCAACAATAATGAGATAATCTAAAATTTCATTAAATCATTTAAAACTATCATAAATTAGACTTAATGATTACGGAGACTGAGTATTCGGTAGCAATAACTTAGTATTCGGTAGGTATGACTTAGTATTCGGTACGTATTCCTTAAAATTTTGTTAAGTTGATTTAGTAATTTTAAAATTTGGGGAAGGAATGACTGCCCGTCTTAAAAAGCTTTAAAGAGCTCAACCTATAGAAGAACGAAATGCTTATCGACTTGTTTAAAAGGATAAACCAACGCAAGTTATCTATTAAGTTCTTCCAAACAGAATAAACAAAATAGGATCTAAATAAAAAATTTCTTAAAATCGACTATCCACGAGGCAGAACCTAGAGGTATTTATCCTCACCCGAAACTGCCGAAAAAGGCAGTTTCGACCTCTCCCAAGGAGAGGTAAATCGGAAACCCCGAGGCAGAGCCATCGGAGAATTTTTAGATTTAACCCACTTCTTACCACAAAAAATTATCCCCACCTACATAAAATCATGCAGATGGGGATAAATATCCCAATTGGGGATTTGTAAAACTTACTCTTTCACCACTCTAAAGGTTTTCTGACTACCGTCAATGGTGACGCTCATCAAATAAACTCCAGCTTGTAATTGGTGAGTAGCCATGTTTGCCTCTAAAGCATTTGGTTGCTTTTGAATGACCTTTTGACCGATGAGGTTGTACACATCAACTTGCTCAATTGGTGCGCTTGCATTCAGGGTCAACTGATCTTTAAC
>NZ_AUBG01000029.1 GCF_000429125.1 Aequorivita capsosiphonis DSM 23843 | reverse complement strand
GGTACGGTAAAGGGACATCCTTTACAAAGTTAAAGGGACATAGTTTACACTTTTAAGATTCATAAATTGCTTGAAAAAGTATTTTATCATGGTCTGGAAAGCAAAAACTAAAATGGAACAAAAGGTAGAATTTATTCACGAATGGTTAACTCAAAATTACACCATCACAGAACTTTGTAGGTCATTTAACATATCGCGACCTACCGCCTACAAGTTGATTTCTCGGTATGAGAAAATGGGTCTATCGGGATTAATTGAGCAAGAAAGGACGCCGATTAATCACCCCAACAGAACCGATCAGAAAGTTGAGGATTCAATTCTAAAATTAAAGAACAAACACATGCTTTGGGGAGCGAAGAAGATTCGCATATTGTTGTTTAAACAGTATCCTGAAGAACTTATTCCAAGTGTGGTCACGGTTCACAACATCCTTTCCAAAAATGGTCTAGTTAAACCTCAAAAGAGAAGCAGAAGGGTCAAGCCTGTATTCCCCATTTTCGATCCCAAGAAGTGTAACGAAGTTTGGAGTGCGGACTATAAAGGAAAGTTTCTAATGGGCAATAAAATATACTGTCATCCACTTACCATTGCCGATTCCAAGAGTCGGTTTTTGTTTGCGGCCAAAGGACATTACAAAGAGAACTTTCTGTCTGTTAAGCAAGAGTTTACAAAGGTTTTTAGAAAATACGGTATTCCAAAACAGATACATACCGACAACGGAAGTCCCTTTGGATCTGTTGCTGCCATTCAAAGATATACCAGACTATCTTACTGGTTTATTGACCTGGGAATAGATCCGGTTTATTCCGATCCGGCACGACCAGATCAGAACGGACGACACGAACGCATGCACCGTGATTTAAAGGCAGCTTGCGCCAAACCCTCATCATTCGATTTAAAGGCCCAACAGCGTAGTTTAAATCGGTTTGTAACGGAATATAACCACATTAGACCTCATGAAGCTTTGGGAATGAAAACCCCCGCTGCTTGCCATGATTTTTCCAATAGACCATACCCTGAGAAAATTCCAACATATGATTATCCATCAACCATGAAAGTGATGAAAGTATGCCAAAATGCATCCCTGCGGTGGAAGTCATATTATTGGGTATATTTAACTGCTGGACTTAAGGGCAAATACGTAGGAGTTGAAGATCAAGGAAACGGAATTTGGAGAGTATTTTATAGAGACGTATTTTTAGGTTACTTTAATGAAAATAAAATAAGAGATAAACAAGTATCAATTAGACTAAGTCAGAATCTAGTGTAAAGCATGTGACTTTAACTTTGTAAACTATGTGCCTTAACGAACA
>NZ_AUBG01000028.1 GCF_000429125.1 Aequorivita capsosiphonis DSM 23843 | reverse complement strand
AAAGCCTCCATCTGTATTACCTTCCAAAGCGATGGCATAGGTCATTCCTTCTTCCATATCACCCTCAATTGCGGTAAAATCTTCATGAGCAGGAGATCCTCCTACGGTAGCATCAGATACGTTACTGATACCAGCAACATCGACTAAGGTGATAGGTTCTATACCATTGTTGAACTCTAATGGCCCACAGTATGGATCTGGGAAAGAACCACCGCCGCCAGTAACTTCACCATACATTACGAATGGTAAGCCCTGTGGTCCAACATCTTCAAGAGGAACCCATAATCCACTTTGATTCTGAAGCGAGTTTCCTGTTGTGGTTTCTCCTAAAATTGCAATTGGAGGAGCCCAAGGTCCAGATGCACCAGATCCTTCAAAAGTATATTCTATCCAATATGTACCAGCGGAAAGACTAAGACCGTCAGTAAGCGCAGATACTCTTTGAATCTGCCTATTGGTAGCACCCTGATCATCCTCAAGCACTCTGTTGGCATCGGCATAGGTGGCATCCTGAAGAATATTCAAACTGAGGTCGCCCCAGATTACAGTTGCCCCACCGCCACTTGGATCACCATCCCAAACCTGTAAATAAACAGCAGTAATTGATGGTGCAATTTCTCCAGTTTGGTAAGCAAACACATCTATGGACGTAACATCAACATCCTCCGTGAGTACTACGTCATCGGCAATGCTGTTACCGGCAGTAAACTGGGCTCCAGCACCATATGTGCCCATACCCAAAGTTACAGACTCCAATACACTAAGATCTGGCGAGCCAGCTACATTAAAGTAAGGGCCATTGTCATACAACATAGCATCTGGTCGATTGCTAAAATAGGTTCCTGTAAATGGAACTGTTACATTGGTGTCTCTTGGACCCGAACTAACTACACCAACCTTCTCGCCCACCGTTGTGGCAGTGGTGTTGAAATATGCCGCAGGAAGTTCAGCGGTTTGGGCATAAATACCCGTTGGCGCTTTAATTTCCTTGCTTTGGTCCTGGCTACTATTTTGGCCGAAACCAATAGCACAGAACGAAAGAAAAGCTAACATTGTAATTTTTTTCATAATAATGTTTGTTTTAAAGATTAAAATTATTGTTTTTAACAATCATAAAGATATTCAAAAAAGCTATCAAAACAAAAAAACTATCGAAATTCTTATAAAAATAAAGAAGCCACCCGTACATACGGATGGCTTTTAACAAAAAAGATCAAAAATCTCTTAGTTCTTCATTACTTTATAAGTACCAATCTGACCCTCTACTGAAACATGCATAATGTAAGTTCCGGCAGTTAGACCTGAGAGATTAACCTCTGAAGCAGTAGCTTCAATGTTAACATCCATCACTTTTTGACCTAACAGGTTAAAGATAGATACGGAATCTATAGTATTAACCGAGCTCAATGAAAGTGAACCTGATGTAGGGTTTGGGTAGAAAGTGAATCCATCTAACGTATTATCAGCAATGCTTAACGGAGAACACTCTCCAGAGAAAACATAACCTACCTCTCTGGTTGGTTCCGGTACAGTCCAGAAACCATCAACGGCGTTATACTGAGCCA
>NZ_AUBG01000027.1 GCF_000429125.1 Aequorivita capsosiphonis DSM 23843 | reverse complement strand
ACATATTGAAACAGAGTTTTGGCCATATTATGGGGTCAGAGCGTCCCGAACCTGCTTCGGGAAGGTCATCGGTTCGACTCCGATATTCTCCACCACGGACAACAACTGTTGTCTTTCATTAGCTGCCCGTTATCCGGGCCTGAGAGATACAGGGATCCAGACAGTTCATTGACATATTGGAAACAAAGAATACGAGAAAAGTAATAATTTAATAATTACAGTATTCGGTTGAAGTAGAAGGGGATTGGTATTTATACTGATCACTGGAAACGGACTACTGATTACTGAAGAATAACTCATTAAAAGAGCAAAAAGTACAATAAGCAAAATAAGAGCGTATGGGGAATGCCTAGGCTCTCAGAGGCGAAGAAGGACGTGATAAGCTGCGAAAAGCTGCGGGGATTGGCACATACAAGTTGATCCGCAGATATCCGAATGGGGCAACCCACCATATTGAAGATATGGTATGTCGCAAGACAGGCAAACCCGGGGAACTGAAACATCTAAGTACCCGGAGGAAGAGAAAACAATAGTGATTCCGATAGTAGCGGCGAGCGAAATCGGATTAGCCCAAACCAATGCTGTTACGGCAGTATTGGGGTTGTAGGACCACGAGATTTGGTGCTTTACGAATAAGAACACGTTGGAAAGCGTGGCCATAGACGGTGATAGCCCGGTATTAGTAAGGACAGTTACCGATAGTGGTATCCTGAGTAGTGCGGGGCACGTGAAACCCTGTATGAATCCGGCGGGACCATCCGCCAAGGCTAAATACTCCTGAGAGACCGATAGTGAACCAGTACCGTGAGGGAAAGGTGAAAAGAACCGTGAACAACGGAGTGAAATAGATCCTGAAACCATACGCTTACAAGCGGTCGGAGCCAATTTATTTGGTGACGGCGTGCCTTTTGCATAATGAGCCTACGAGTTACTGTTGCCAGCGAGGTTAAAGTTCTAAGAACTGGAGCCGCAGCGAAAGCGAGTCTGAATAGGGCGCTTTAGTTGGTAGTAGTAGACGCGAAACCGTGTGATCTACCCTTGGGCAGGTTGAAGTTTGGGTAACACCAAATGGAGGACCGAACCGCCAGACGTTGAAAAGTCTTCGGATGACCTGAGGGTAGGGGTGAAAGGCCAATCAAACTCGGAAATAGCTCGTACTCCCCGAAATGCATTTAGGTGCAGCGTTGATATATAGTTTTATAGAGGTAGAGCTACTGATTGGATGCGGGGGCTTCACCGCCTACCAATTCCTGACAAACTCCGAATGCTATAAAATGATGATCAGCAGTGAGGGCATGGGTGCTAAGGTCCATGTCCGAGAGGGAAAGAACCCAGACCATCAGCTAAGGTCCCCAAATGTATGTTAAGTTGAAAAAACGCGGTTGGACTGCACAGACAGCTAGGATGTTGGCTTGGAAGCAGCCATTCATTTAAAGAGTGCGTAACAGCTCACTAGTCGAGCGGTCCGGCATGGATAATAATCGGGCATAAACATACTACCGAAGCTATGGACTTATATTAATATAAGTGGTAGGGGAGCATTCTGTTTGCGTCGAAGGTGTACCGTGAGGTATGCTGGAGCGTACAGAAAAGAAAATGTAGGCATAAGTAACGATAATGCGGGCGAGAAACCCGCACTCCGAAAGACCAAGGTTTCCCCAGCTATGCTAATCAGCTGGGGGTTAGTCGGGGCCTAACGCGAACCCGAAAGGGGTAGTGGATGGACAACAGGTTAATATTCCTGTACCTGCTCACGTTAAAAGTGACGGAGGCGAGAATTAGGTGCGTGCTGACGGAATAGCACGTTGAAGCCAGTGGTAACACGGCGATAGTACACTGAGGCTCCGGCCAAGGTGATAATCCTGAGGATCGACTTCCAAGAAAAGCGAGTGAAGCAGCCCGTACCCCAAACCGACACAGGTGGTTGGGATGAGAATTCTAAGGAGCTCGAGAGATTCATGGCTAAGGAACTAGGCAAAATAGACGCGTAACTTCGGGAGAAGCGTCGCCCCCAGCAATGGGGGCCGCAGTGAAAGAGTCCAGGCGACTGTTTATCAAAAACACAGGGCTCTGCAAAATCGAAAGATGAAGTATAGGGCCTGACACCTGCCCGGTGCTGGAAGGTTAAGAGGAGATGTCATCCTTCGGGAGAAGCATTGAATTGAAGCCCCAGTAAACGGCGGCCGTAACTATAACGGTCCTAAGGTAGCGAAATTCCTTGTCGGGTAAGTTCCGACCTGCACGAATGGTGCAACGATCTGGACACTGTCTCAGCCATGAGCTCGGTGAAATTGTAGTATCGGTGAAGATGCCGATTACCCGCTGTGGGACGAAAAGACCCCGTGCACCTTTACTATAGCTTAGTATTGGTTTTGGATAAGCAATGTGTAGGATAGGTGGGAGACTTTGAAGCTGCGTCGCCAGGCGTGGTGGAGTCATTGTTGAAATACCACCCTTTGCTTGTCTAGAGTCTAACCCTTTACAAAAGGGGACAGTGCTTGGTGGGTAGTTTGACTGGGGTGGTCGCCTCCAAAAGAGTAACGGAGGCTTCTAAAGGTTCCCTCAATACGGTTGGCAATCGTGTGTAGAGTGCAATGGCATAAGGGAGCTTGACTGAGAGACCTACAAGTCGATCAGGTACGAAAGTAGAGCATAGTGATCCGGTGGTTCCGCATGGAAGGGCCATCGCTCAAAGGATAAAAGGTACGCCGGGGATAACAGGCTGATCTCCCCCAAGAGCTCACATCGACGGGGGGGTTTGGCACCTCGATGTCGGCTCGTCACATCCTGGGGCTGGAGAAGGTCCCAAGGGTTGGGCTGTTCGCCCATTAAAGTGGCACGCGAGCTGGGTTCAGAACGTCGTGAGACAGTTCGGTCTCTATCTACAGTGGGCGCAAGAAATTTGAGTGGATCTGACTCTAGTACGAGAGGACCGAGTTGGACCGACCGCTGGTGCACCAGTTGTTCCGCCAGGAGCATCGCTGGGTAGCTACGTCGGGAAGGGATAAGCGCTGAAAGCATATAAGCGCGAAACCCACCACAAGATGAGATTTCTTTAAAGGGCCGTGGGAGACTACCACGTTGATAGGCCGTAGGTGTAAGGGCAGTAATGTCCCAGCCGAGCGGTACTAATAGCCCGTAAGCTTATGTACGA
>NZ_AUBG01000026.1 GCF_000429125.1 Aequorivita capsosiphonis DSM 23843 | reverse complement strand
ATAATTTGCTCATCTGCATCAAAACATCCGTCTTGGTTAAAGTCAAGCCATACTGAATAGTAGTACTGATTGCTGTTTCCAGTAGGACCACTACTTACGGTATAAGCACCTACCAATCCAGGATAAACAGTCACTGTAGGATTGGTAACAACCTGATATCCATTTGGTGACATATCGTTGGAAGTGTAAGTAAAATCGTAATCTGGGTTACCTATATCGATTCCAATTCCTACAATTTCAATATTTGAAATATACACATCAGAAGTGGCAGCATCTTCATTGTAAGGATCTTGGCAAGGATCTGGCTCGCCTTCCTCCGTGGTAAACGGAGTACCTCCAAACCACTCGCTTGTAAAACCTGGCTCACAAACTGTACGTACATATACAAAATAGTCTGTAGCTGCATCTAAACCGGTTGCAGTATAAGAAGCATCAACAAAAACTTGGTCCATCATTCCGTCTTCTGGACTCTGGCCTATAGTAGTGATTGATATATCCCATTGATCATCTGCTGCATCAGCTGGTGTCCAAGTGATATCTGCACTGTTTTCAGTGATGTTATCAATGGTTGTAGCCGTTGGCGTTTCACATTCCGATCCTGCTTCACATGAAACAGTAATCGTAAAGCTACCTTGACTTGAACTCCAGTCGTATGTTCTGATAACGAGTGTTCCATCTGTATCAGGCGTATAGGTAATAGTTTCTTCAACACCTGCTGAGAAACCATTATCGGCACAGTCAATTTCAACTAAGTTGTCACATTCACCACTGTAAATTGCAAGGACAGCATCATAATCAGCACCTTGCACAGTAACTGTATATTCTGTTCCTGCTATTACATCAAGCGTGTAAAATACATCAGCTGGTGTACCCGTAGCGCAAGAAGGATTTCCAAGATCACTCTCAGTAGCCCCTACAGTAGTTCCATCAACTGAATCGCCACAGGAAAGTGCAATTGCACCCGAGCAATCGTCGTTATCAAGAGGTGTTGCCAGTGTTGTAAAAGAAACTGGTCCAGCCCAATCGCTTACACCGTCTGCTCCACAATCAGAGCGAACATAAGCATCATACGCCGTATTGGCCATCAGATTATCCAAAGATGTTGGAGATGTTACTCCGGAATCAGTTGGTGTACTGTTTTCATCTGGAGCTGGATCGCCTGCTTCAACAAGATAAATATCACTTTGGTTTGCAGTGGTCGTCCAATTGAAATCTGCACTAGTTTCAGTGATGTTATCAACTGATAGATCGGTTGGTACAGGACAAGAAACCGGCGCTATACATTCGAGATCTATTACGAATTCGCCCGTTCCAGAATATTTGAAGATACGAACGTAGTATGTGCCCGCAGCAGGAGCTTCTAGCTCAACACTTTCGGGGTTACCACTATCAGAACACTCTATTTCGGTCAAATCATCGCAAGTTCCTGAATACAGGAAAAGTATTCCGTCAAATGAAGAGCCTCCACTAGCCTGATCCAAACTTACCGTATAACTACTTTCTCCATCAGCTTCGAAACTGTAGAAAAGATCCAATGCACTTGATGATGTATAATTGCCACATGTAGCTGACAATCCCGAAGCTGTTGCACCAAGTGTATTTCCTGAAATAGACTGACCACATACCAATGCAATAGCACCAGAGCAATCGTCGTTATCAGGAGATGTTACAAGCGTCGTAAAGGTTTCGGGGCCTGCCCAATCGCTTACACCTTCTGCTCCACAATCGGAGCGAACATAAGCATCATACGCCGTATTGGCCGTCAGATTATCCAACGTAATTGGAGATGTTACTCCGGTATCTGTTGGTGTGCTGTTTTCATCTGGAGCAGGTTCGCTTGATTCAACCAAGTAAACATCGCTTTGGCCAGAACTAGTTGTCCAGCTAAAATCTGCACTGTTTTCAGTGATGTTATCAACTGATAAACCAGTTGGCGCAGGACATGTTGGAGAATCTACTACGCTTACGGTGAAATCAACCGCAGAACCATAGCTTTCTGTAGAACAAGGTTCCGGATCTTTATCGCCATAAAAATCATAAATACCTCTAACACGCATAATATACTCCCCATTATCTGCATCTTGAGGTATAGTTATTTCCAAAACTTGATTGGCACCACCATGGATTGGTCCAGTTTTTTCACTTTCTTCGAAAATTCCACTCCCATCCCAATCTATCCATATATTAACAGTATTGTTCCCACCGACATATGTGGTATTGATGTCCAAGGATTGACCAGCATAAGCTTCAAGAACCATGGTCGTTGCATCCTCATATCCACCAGTAGGCTGACTTGATGCTGAATAACTTATATCAGAAACTGCTCCGTCTGAATTGATAGCGCTTAAGTAATCAGTAGTAGATGTATATTGAGGAACGCAATTCACATTATCAATGGTAAAACTTATCACATTGGAGTAGGCAGTTTCTCCAGAAGTTGAACAAGTTACTGCATAGCGCAGCTCGATTATATCTCCTTGTTCTCCAGAAAAGATGAGAGTCAGAGCATCGCCATCTCCTAATTCGGCATCTACCCAGTCACCATTTTCATCTTTGGCCTCCCAGCGTTGCGTAATTCCAGCGTCTTCAGTGTATCCATCAACCGTTACCTGAGCCGTTGTACCAGATGGTCCAGTATTTGGGTCGATGGCAGCAGTTCCTGCTTCTGGTGTGCCTTCACAGCTTTCCATAGCCTGGATATCAAGAGTATAATCCGTACTGTCCGGCGTAGGCCAGGTGGAAATTACAATAAAATAAGTTTCTCCTTGAGTTACAGGTAAACCCGGAATGGAACGGGCACCAGATATGCTTGAAGTATGAGAGCCTACTGTAAGTTCAAAAGGGCTACATCCTGTAAAGACATACATCCCAACCCATGAACCTACACCTGAAGCATTGACATTGATAAAGCCATCTGCTGCAGCCGTATAGGAATACACAACATCATCACCACCTAGGTAATTAGCACTTGACCCATTAGTGACAGCATTAGGCGCTAAAGGTGCCATATCTGAACTGGAATAATCATTTCCATAAGTGGACGTATTTCCACTGTCTGTAAAAGGCAAACTGGAGACCACTAGAGGGCCGTCACAAGTTGCACCTTGCGTTTGCGCTTCCGCCGGTACGGTAAAGGGACATCCTTTACAAAGTTAAAGGGACATAGTTTACACTTTTAAGATTCATAAATTGCTTGAAAAAGTATTTTATCATGGTCT
>NZ_AUBG01000025.1 GCF_000429125.1 Aequorivita capsosiphonis DSM 23843 | reverse complement strand
AAGGAGAGCCAATGGCTCAGTATAACGCCGTTGATGGTTTCTGGACTGTACCGGAACCAACCAGAGAGGTAGGTTATGTTTTCTCTGGAGAGTGTACCCCAATTGGTGGAGGTGGTTGTACTCCAGATAGTTTACAGACACTCTATGCTGGTGGAAACAACGGTTCTCCAGGAGGAGCGGTATATTTTGACATTACTGTAGAAGATTCAGATATTGACGTATTAAGTTTCGATTTGCATACGGAAGATCTTGGTGCCTTTACTGTAGATGTTTATATGTTTGAAGGTACCTATGTTGGTAATGAAGCAGATCCTGCAATATGGGGAACTGCCGAATCTACTGGATCAGGTACTTCAGCTGGAGCTGGACTTCCTTCAACAGCTACATTGGATAATACTATTTCATTATCGGCAAATACTACGTATGCAGTTGCATTGGTTTTTGATGGAACGCATTCACATTATTATACGAATGGAGATGGAACAAATCAGAATTATTCAAATGCTGATTTAGCTCTAGATTTAGGTTCGGCAAGTAATACACCTTTCACTACTCCTATTTTTGACCCACGGATTTTTAATGGAGCTGTTGGATACTGCGTAGATGGCGGTGGTGGATCTGGCCCATTAACTACGGTTTATGGTATTAATAATGCAACTCAAGACCTTATAGGCTTTGGTGTAACGACTCCAGGAGATACAGAAGTTTTTGGAACTTCTCCAATAACCGTTAATTTTGAGAATGCTGGTGCAATAGATCCTGCAAACCCAACTACAGGGTATGCCTTGGACAATGCTGGAGAGTTCTACTCTTTTGATGTTGAATCTGGTTTCTATACTTCATTAGGGAATATTCCAGGAGACTGGGTAGGTATGGAGTTTGATCGCACTAGTGGTATTCTTTATGCCATATCAGGCGCAGATCTTTATACCATAGACCCAGTGGCAATTTCTGCTACCTTGGTGGGAGCTACCGGTATAAACCCTGCAGACCTTCCTATTGCGCTTGCCATTGACGGTGCTGGCGTTGGTTATACTTACGAACTCGTAAATCAAATGTTCTACTCGGTAGATCTTACTACAGGTACGGCGACTGCTATAGGCGATATTGGTTTCGATGCCAACTTTGGTCAGGGAATGGCTTATGACCCAACTACAGATATGGTTTACATGTCAGCCTTTAACGGTGCTACATTCGCTGCGGAGTGGCGTTCAGTAGATCTAACTACGGGAGCAACTACCTTTATCGGGAACCTAGTTAATGCTATTGGCGATGCACAAGTTGCTTGGGCATCCATAGGGGAAACTCTTGCTCCACCAGCGTGTCCAAAACCTATAAATCTTGCCGTATCGAACATTACGTCAACTTCGGCAGATTTGTCTTGGGATGCTGAACCAAATGCAAGTAGTGGTTATATCTGGTATGTTTTTGAAGCGGGTGACAACCCAATTACAGATAGCCCGATTGCAACCGGAACAACACCTTCTGGTACGACTACTGCAAATGCAACAGGTTTATCCGGCGGCTTAAGCTACGATTTTTATGTAGTTGCCGACTGTGATTCTGATGGATTGAGTCAATTAGCTGGTCCGGTTGCATTCGCAACACCGCCGGCTTGTGGAGGCAAATTCTATGATACTGGTGGTCCAAGTGGAGATTATGAGCCTAATGCAAATGTTACAACCACTATCAGCCCAGATAATGTGGGAGATAAGGTAACTGTTACATTTACTGCTTTTAATACTGAAGCTGGTTGGGATGCCTTGTATGTTTATGATGGTCCTGATGCTAGTTCTCCAATAATCTCTAGTGGAAATCCAGCTACTAACGGTGGATTCCCTCCTGGAGGATACTATGGAACTACAATTCCTGGTCCATTCGTCTCGTCTCATCCAAGTGGAGCACTTACTTTTGTGTTTTTAAGTGATGGTTCATTCCAGTATTCTGGATGGGAGGCAGATGTAACTTGTGATATGATAGGTGTTGGTGAGAATACCTTAGAAGGATTCTCATTCTATCCAAATCCAACAAATGGAGTGTTGAACCTAACAAGTGCTGATAACATTGAGAAGGTTACCTTATACAATGTTTTAGGTCAAATGGTAATCACCGAACGTGTGAACGCAACAAGCTCTCAGGTTGATGTATCTAAACTGAGTACTGGCACTTATTTGATGAAAGTGGTAGTAAACGGGAAAACAGGTACATATAGAGTACTAAGGCAATAACTCTTAGTGTTTTAAGTTTGAAATGGAAGCCATCCACGAAAGTGGGTGGCTTTTTTTATTCTATTGTTTAGACCTAAATCTTTTGGTTTGCTAGATATTTTGAATACTTTTATGATATTATTAACTAAAACTAATTTAAATTATGAAAAAAACTACTATTATTGGGTGTTTCTTAGGTTTGCTTTCGCTCACCTTAAGTGCCCAAACTACGCAACCATCAAATTCAAAGACCAGTTCGAGTCCGACGAATATAGAGGTGCAAAATGACTCCCAAGCTACCAGTGGAAAACTCTTGACGCGTGATAGCTACCAACAATCAGCTAGAGCAGCTAATGACGAAGTCGTTGTTTTTAATAGTTCTGCAGAGGCTAGAAATATCACAGTTTCTGAAGAAAACAGAGCGGCTCATAGCCAAACACCTTTATTTGTGGCTCCAAGAATGCTCACCGCTGAAGATGAAGCAGAAATATCAGCTGCTAAAGCTGAAGGGGTTTATAGTGATGCTAATGCTTTCTCTATACAAAATGGAGTGGTTCAGAATAGAATCCTATCAGATATTGTTCCTACTGCAGGGGCAACAGAAAGTTTTGCGGCAGCAACAGGTGATTTCTTTTACGACCCATCAGACGGTGTAAATGGAGGACCCGGAGGAGATTGCTCCACTACATCTTCAGGAGATCCTGGAGATTATCCAAACTGTGGATGTACTACAGTAACCACATTAACTGGTTCTGATTTATCTGTAGAATTCTTATCGTTTAGAGTTTTTGGAGATTTTGATTATTTAAATATTTATGATGGAACAGATGTTAGCGCTCCAAAAATCTACGATAGCAATTTGAATACCGATACTGATACACTTGACGGTATGATTGCAGCAAACGGTTCAGGTGTTTTTAATTCCACTTCTGGGGCTTTGACTTTTGAGTTCAAAGCAACTGCAGTAGTTAACACTTGTGGCTGGGAAGTTGAAGTGCTTTCTGGCGGCGGTGGTGGCAGCAGCGCATATTGTATTCCTGAAGGAACAAACTCGGATAGATTTATCGATAATTTCTCTACCACTGGCGGCAGCGAGAACATTTCCAATATGGGTTCTGGTTTTTCAACTGGCGGATATGGAGACTTTTATGATACAGCTACAGTTACTCAAGAGCAAGAAGGGACCGTGGACTTCTCGGCAGACATGGAAGGAGGAACTGCGGGCTTTAGAGTCTGGGTAGACTGGAACCAAGATGGTGTTTTTGATACAACAGCCGAAGTAGCTTATGCTTCAAGCGGTTATTTATCCAATCAAACAGGTACGATTACCGTTCCTGCAGATGCTTTGGAAGGTGATACCCGGATGAGAGTCGTGAGCCATTGGTTAAGTACAACAGGAGATGTTGATCCTTGTGAGACAGGCTTTACTTATGGAGAATTCGAAGATTATAAATTTACTGTAACTGCCGGTGGCGGTGGCGGTGGCTCAGGTCCTTGTGCCCAAGAACACCCTATTGCAGGTGATGGTAATGGAGGTTCAGGATCTTCTGTTGATTCTGACTTTACGAGTGCTGCAGACATTGTAGTGGCTGCTGGTGAGGACTT
>NZ_AUBG01000024.1 GCF_000429125.1 Aequorivita capsosiphonis DSM 23843 | reverse complement strand
GTCCAGAACACCCAGACCCTTTATGTGCTCGGGGTTGGTACCGATACCAACACCAGCCCGAACAACGGCGCCCAGGGCTGTTATGATATTGTGGAGCTGGAGCTGATCGTGGACCCCATTCCCTTGGTGGTAGAGCCCGCGGACTATCACCTGTGCGACGATACCCTGAACGGCAGTACGGTCGATGACCAGATAAGCACCTTTGATCTTACCACGCGCGATGCGGAGGTGGGCGGGGGCGCCCCGGGACTGCTGGTGACCTGGTTCGAGACCCCTGCGGACGAGGCCGCAGACACCCCGATCCCCGATGCCACACAGTACCAGAACACCACCAATGCCCAGACCATCGTGGCACGGGTGACCAATGGCTTTGGGTGTAAGGCCCTGGTGACCCTGACCCTGGTGGTAGACCCATTGCCCACCCCAGCGCAACCGGACGCACTGGAGCTCTGTGACCAGGGGAACGGCTTTGCTGAGTTTGACCTGTCCTTAAGAACGGTGCAGATCACAAACGGAGAGCCCGATGTTGCAGTAAGATATTACCCTACGGAAGCCGCAGCGGAAGCAGGCGGCCCCGGGGAGATACCGGCGCCATTCTTATATACCAATGCGGTGCCTTTCAACGACTCCGTTTGGGTACGCGTGGAAAAGGATATAACGGGATGCTATGTAGTGGTGGAGCTGGAGCTTATCGTGGTTCCATTGCCCGATGCCCCGGACGCCAACTTTTTGGATCCCTACCTGGTCTGCGACCTGGACGGGAACGGCGAGGGGATCTTTGACCTTAGCGTGCAGGATGCCTCGGTACTTGGTACCCAGGACCCAGCGGACTTTGCCCCGGTAACCTATTACCGCACCTTGGCGGAGGCCGAGGGACCGACCAATGCGATCGATCCCGCTGACGCCTTTCCAAGTACGGGCCAGACGGTCTATGTACGACTGGAGAGCCTGCTTACCGGCTGCTTTAGGATAACCCCCTTCGAACTGGAGGTGGGCGGTTTCCCCGTTCACGGGCAGGCCGAAGACCTGATAGCCTGTGATGATGAAGAAAACGGCAGTACCAACAACGATGGGATCTCGACCTTTGACCTTACGCAGAACACCCTGCCCATTATAGCTGGCGATCCCACCCTGAGCGTTTACTACTACGCCAGCCAGGAGGACCTGGACAATGGCGTGCGTATTGCCGATCCAAGCGAATATCAAAACATCGAGACCCCACAACAGGAGATCTTCGTTTCCATAATGGGCCAGAACACCTGTAGCGACAGCACCAGCTTCTTTTTGATCGTAAACCCGAACCCGGAGCCCGTGCAGCCCACGACCCTATACGCCTGTGACGTGGACAACAACGGGATCACCTATTTTGATCTGGAGAGCAAGACCCTCGAGATCCAGGGAGGCGATCCAAGCTTACTCATTACCTATCACGAGACACGGCAGGATGCCGCCACGGGCAACTACCCCCTGGCGAGCCCCTATGAGAACATCGTTCTGTTCAACCAGCCCATTTTTGTGCGCGCGGCCTATGTGGGCCCGCCCGCCGGCACCGGTTGTTATACGATAGTGGAGCTGGAGCTCGAGGTGATCCTGACCCCAGAGGTGCCCCAGGACCTACCGGACCTGACAGCCTGTGATGATGATAATGATGGGTTCTATCAATTTGACCTTACGGAGCAGGAAGACCTGATCTATGGCAGCCAGCCCCTTGAGGACTATTCCCTTACCTACCACCTGAGCGAGGCAGATGCCATCGCCGGGGACAATGCGATCGCCCAGCCGGAGGCCTATACCAATGTTGCCAACCCGCAGACCATCTGGGTGCGCCTTGCCAACAATGACACCGACTGCTTTAAGGTGGGAAGCTTTGACCTTGTGGTGAGCGACGGCCTGTTGATAATCGACCCGGAGCCCCTTGTAGCGTGTGACGACCTGGGCGAGCCCTTTGATGGCGTTACCGCCTTTGACCTTACGCAAAAAAGCGCCGAGATAACCGATGGGATCCTTACCCGGGGCGTATTGTATTTTGTAACTGAAGAAGATGCACGGAACAACGAGAACCCGATCGATCCCGATACGGCCTACGAAAACACCGGCAACCCACAAATAATCTATGTACGTGTGGAGGACAGCGACAGCGAGTGTATCGCATACACCACCCTTACCATAAAGGTAGTGAGCAACCCGGAGCCGATTACCCCGGACCCGATCGAACTCTGCGATGTCAACGTCATTGTCCCTCCGGGGCCCTATGACGAGACAGAGCTCTTTGACCTTACCCTTCGGGAGGCCCAGATCCGCAATGGAAATATGGACTGGACCCTGGGCTATTATGAAAGCTATGACGCCGCCGTCAACGAAACGGATGAAATAGTGGCGCCGGAGCTTACCGCATACCAGAACACGGGCAACCCGCAGACCATCTATGTACGCGCCACCAATCCGGACTCCAAATGTTTTGAGATCGTGGAGCTGGAACTGATCGTAAACCCATTGCCCGATGCCAGTGCCGATGTCTCGGATTATATTATCTGCGCCGCGGACGACAGTGGGATAGGTATCTTCGACCTGGAGACCAAGGTGTCCGAGATCCTGGGGCAACAGAGCGACCCACCCTTTGAGGTCAGCTTTTACCTGGACCAGGACGATGCTGAAAATCAGACAGGGGCAATCGTGAACACCACGGCGCACCAGAACAAGGATGCCAACAACAATGCGATCAACCCACAGACCATTTACGTGGGCATATTGAACACCGATACCGGCTGTTATATTGGAGGCGGCCAAAGTTTTGAGCTGATCGTACAGCGGGGTGCCATAGCGGTGGCCCCCACGGAGCCGTTCGTTATCTGCGACAACCTTCCGCCCATCGATGGCTATGCCGAGTTCGATTTGGACGATGTAACGGACCAACAGGTCTCCGAGCTGCGCGCGGGAATCCTTGCCGGCCAAGATCCGGATGTATACGTGATCACCTTCCACGAGACCCTGGAACAGGCAGAAGCGGGCACCAATGCGATAAGCTTTCCATACATAAATGTTATAAACCCACAACAGATCTATGTACGGGTCACCAACAGCGACAACCAATATGAGCCCAAGTGCTATGCGGTGGTGCCCCTGATCCTTAAGGTGGAGCAGTTGCCCGAGATCGTTCTTGATGGGGAGTACCGTCTGTGCGTGGATGAAAACGGCAACCCGATCGCATCGGAAACGGGCGGTATGTCGCCCCCGGTGATCGATACCGGCCTGGACCCAACGCTCTATACATTTGTGTGGGAGCTGGACGGGGTGATCATCCCGGGAGCCACCGGCCCATCGATTATCGCGCTGCAGGGCGGGGAATATACCGTGACCTATACCGAGCTCGCCTCGGGCTGCTCGAACAGCGTCAGCACGACGGTCACCGTATCATCGCCACCGACCCTGTATGATGCACAAGTGGTGAGCGGCGCCTTTTCGGGGAACCATACCATTGAGGTTACCGCCACGGGCGATGGCACCTACCACTATCAGCTGGACGATGGTCCGTTCCAGGACAGTCCTATCTTTGAGAACGTGGATCCCGGGACCCATACCATCACCATCAGTGATATCTATGGCTGTGGCAGCGTGACCCTGGAGGTGAGCGTGATCGATTACCCGCCCTTCTTTACCCCCAACGAGGATGGTTACCACGACACGTGGAACATCATCGGGATCGGGAACTTTGACCCGCAGGCCAAGATCTATATCTTTGACCGCCTCGGGAAGCTGCTCAAGCAGTTGAGCCCTCTGGGTCCGGGATGGAACGGGACCTACAACGGCAGCCCACTTCCCTCGAGCGACTACTGGTTTAGGGTAGAGTACACCGAGGACGGGCAGTCCAAGGAATTCAAAGGACATTTTACGTTAAAACGATAATATAGAAACATGAACATCAGACCTATTTCCCTTATCCTACTTATGATATCATCGCTTTACGGATTTTCCCAGGATGGCATACCGGTTTATTCGGATTACTTTGCGGACAACCTATACCTGCTGCACCCCTCGATGGCCGGTGCCGCCACGCACAACCAAGTACGCCTGACGGCCAGACAGCAGTGGTTCGATATGGAGGAGGCGCCCAACCTGCAGACCTTGAGCGTCAATGCGCGCCTGGGGGATCGATCGGGGGTCGGGGC
>NZ_AUBG01000023.1 GCF_000429125.1 Aequorivita capsosiphonis DSM 23843 | reverse complement strand
AACGTTTAGTATAAAAGAAGTAGGGCTGTAAATAAGCAATTACCTTTCGGATTATCAACAAGCCAAATCTTTTGCATTTTGTTTTATATTATTTCTCTAAAAGCCAAATCAAAAGATTTGGCGACCTTGTAAATGTGCCAAAACATTGAGTTTAGCACTTACTTGCCCTATTTTTTTTATACAGTGTTAGCAAACGTTTTTTCGCGACACATTTAGTAATTCTTTAAATCGATAAATAAATTATAAAATCTTTTACGGTCTATTTTTCGGTCAACTGAATCTTCTGTATCAGCTCCTTCTTTATTTATTTCGTCAAAAAATCTTCTAAATCTTTCCAGCAGATCATCTAAAGCGATTTGCTCTGAAGATTTGAAATGGATCCTATTTTTTGATAGAAACGCTCGTAAATTCCCAACTTTACTGTCCATTTCGAATTCTCTAAATGGACTATTTTTATTTATTATTTGTCTAATTGAATCAATAGAAACATCTGTAAAATTATCTTTATCTACGCAATCAGCATTTGAATATTGAGAATTCACTTTTACACGTAATGAGGAAATTCCAACGTTTTCAATATCAGAATAATAATCTGTATAATTTCCACACGATGTATTTTCAAAGGTTATTTCATCTCCTTTAAACGCTTTAAAAAACATTAAAACTTTATCTATTGTTAAATCGTTATTCATATTATATTTTTTGAATTTTTCTCAATTATAATTACACTTCATTTTTTTTAAATGTTTGATAACGGTTTTATATACGTTATTAGCAAACGTTTTCTTTTATATTCTTCATTAATTTTTCTGAAATTAAATCAGATATTAATTCACTGTCCATATTTGGATTAATTTTCAAATCAACTTTTTTCTTTTGAAAAGATAAATTTGCTTTCGTATTCAAGTCTTTTTTTAATTGCTTTAGCATAATTTATTTTTTAAAATAGTTAGACATAAAATGTTTGTTCAAATCCTCTTCAAAATAGTGTTTTCTTTTTTTCCATATAAAACCATCCCCTTTACTTATTATGGCTACATCAATTGGACCGCCAACACTTTCTTCACTTGAAGATATTCTGCGTTTTAAATATGTTAAATATATTAAACTCTCTGCCATTTCTGCTAAATCTTCCTTTGATAAAATTGCGACGGTTTCTACAGTTGGTATAATTTGCTTTTCTCTCTGGACTTTTAATAATTCATCTCTAAATTCGTTTGTAATTACACTCAAGTCCAAACCTTTTATTTTTGCTGCTAAATCAGGTTTTTCAACTTCCAATAAACCAACTAAAGTTTCATTGTATTTATTAAGTAACTTTTCAAAAACTGTTAGATATGTATAATCTATTTGCGGGTCAACACCTTTGATAAACATATTTATTACGTCAGTTTGAGCATATGGCATAATTGAGCCGTTATTAATGTCGGATATTTTGTCCGATGAATCATTAAAATACCTTAATCTATCGTCAATAACTTCTGCGACTTTAATAGAAACAATGGAAGGATAAATTTCCACTTCTCCAAATCCACCGAATACTAACCCAGATTCCAGACCGATAAAGTTATCTGTTCTTAAATGATAATAATATTGCTCTACAATCAATTTTCTAATCTCATCTGATAATTCAATTCCTTCAAAAATGATTGCTATTACTTCTTTTATTCCTTTATCTGCGAAATTAATAAAGCTCTCTAAATCATAATCTTCATAATCTTTTAAAATATTTTTCGCGTCTTTTAAACTGTCTACATTACCCTTAACTTTATCAAGAATATTTTCTTTAAACTCTATAGATAACTCTTCTTCTGTTTTTCCATCAGAAAGGTTTTTAGCAATTTCATCTTTAAGTATATTTAAATTCCAATAAACAAATTGTTTTAAATTATGTAGTTGACTTTCTTTATTCGTATAAAAGTTTTTCAATTTTAAAAAAGCTACGAAGTCATTTTTATAATCTTCTACAGTATCAAAAAATTTTTCGCCTAATTCTTTACGGTATAGCTTTATAATTGTTTCCCAAGGTATTGACATAAAAGTTGAAGTGCTATAAATCATTATTCCAACAGGTTGATGTTTGGATAAAGTAAATATTTTATTAGCAGTATTATATATTTTTTTCTGATTTCCACCAGTTACTGTAACAGCACTATCAGCTGCCATTGTTATTCCATTTTTATTTAAAATTCCTATTACTGCTGTCATTTTTTAAATGTTTGCTAACGTGTTTGTATATGAAACGTAGTGCAGAAAATAAGCAATTACGTTTCGGTTAAGCACAAGCCGAATTTTTAAATTTTTCTAATTATCTTTCTTTTCTCAATTAGCCAAATTTAAAAATTTGGCGACCTCGCAAAAATGCCCGAACCTTCGTGCTGGCAATGGCTCGCACTATGTTTTATATACGTTGTTGCCAGCTGGCTTTTCGCGATATCCTTCGATAAACTCAATAATACTTTCTTTTATTAATTCGTGAAACTCCATTGCCGATTCCGCATTTATTATGTTCGGATGTGCTGCTTTATTTCGATATTCGCTAACTATTGTATTCAATTTTTTCATATAGATTTTCTCTAAAATATTACTTTCAAAATACTTATTTACGTATTCTTTAAAGCTCTGTAAAAGTTTACTTTGGGAAAGTGTGTTTCCGTCCTTCTTTAGCAAACCGATAATAAAGTTCATTGTGCCAAAGGTATATTTCCGGTCATCTTTCTTTATAGCTTTTGCAAAAGAAACTGTTTTGCTGTTGCTAAACTCATTAGCAGTTAAATTATCCCTATCAATATTTTCATTTATTAGAAACTCGTGGTAAGAGTTGAATAATTTTATTAAAATTTCGTTTTCCAATGCTCGACTATATTGAATAATAAAAGGGGAATAATCAGCGTCCTCTAATTCATTGATTTGGTCTAATAAGTACTCCGCTTGCGGAATGAACTTTTTGCTTTCAGGTTCTAATAAATCCCATAAAGTAAACCATAATTTTACTTCATTGATGTAACTCTTTATGCCTGTTTTTTCTTTGACTAATAAATTGAGTTTTTCATCTAATTGAATTTGCATTCTCAAAATTTTACTTTCTTCGTTTCTTGGAAGGCTTTTAATCTTTTTAAAATCATTAGTCAAACTTCTAATTTCATCTAATACAGTATCAATTTTTTTGTCAATAGTGTTCGTTTTATCAATAAGTAAATCAAGTTTTACTATGATTTCATTACTGAATGAAACCTTGGCTTTTAATGTTAGATTTTCTTTCTGAAGTTCAGAATTTAATTGATTACTGGTTTGTAGTTTAGCCTTTATTTCCTTTAATTCTTTTTCTGTCAAAAACTCAAGATTGTCTTTTGTTAGAAGACGTGTATCTAAAATAGGTATTTGAAAATTTTTGATATCGCTTACGGATATTAAAGGCATAGCAACACTTTTGATGTTTTTTTGAATTTGCTGATTAAACAACTCCCTACCTTCTAACGTGGTCAAATATGTTTTTAAATATTCATTGTTTTTTGAGCGAAGAATAAATAAATGAGGTCCTGCTACAGATGGTTTTGCATTTTTATTGTGAATATATAATTTTTTAAAATCGCTGTATATTCTCGGGATTACTATATCGCCTTCTTGTAAAATAGTATTAGTTCTTTTTTCCAAATCTGCCTTATCAATAAATCTCGAATTATCATAGATAGTTAATAGTCCATCTTTTATATTTTTTGGATGTAATAATTGATAATCGCCACTATCTTTTTTATCTAATTTTCTGTTATATCCAATAATGACTTTCGACAATTCATTAATTGATTTTGTTTCTTCGCTATTTAAAATATTGTCTAATTCTAAATGCTTTGGATGATGAAAGTTAGTATCCCATCTTTTATGTAAAAGTTTCTTTTCAATAAAAAATCCATTTTTTCCGTTATTAAAATTACTTAACGTCTCATCGGAATTAGAATATGGAATAAAATGGGTCTTATCATTTTTTACATTTTTTTCAATAACTACTATTGATGTTTTAATTCCAGTTTTTTGAAAATGCCCTGATGGTAAAGAAATAATACTTTTTAAGTGGTTTTGGCTTATAACTGCATCTCTAAACTTTTCCAGATTAGTACTGAAAAGTAGTCTTTCAGGCACTAAACAAATTAAAACACCTTTAGCATTTAATAAATTCATCGATAATTTTATGAAGACGTTCTCAAAATCATCTTTTCTTCCATCTATTTGAGTTCTACCATAGGGAAAATGTGAAATTATAGCGTCGTATTTTTTTTTGTAATTATGTTCAACGCTATTTATATTTTTGACATTCAAATCAGGTGAAATGAAATTGGCTATATCTACAATATTTTCATTAATTTCATAACCTTGGGAACTACAATAATCTATGTGAAACAAAATGTTCCCTAATCCACAACACAAATCAATTACATCTTTTGGTTTATACGACCTTCCAATTTCAGCCATCAGCCAAGAAATATCATTTTGGGTAGAGTGGTAGTCAAAATTCCTATTGGATGCGAGATAGTCTATTATTTCATCTTTGTCATATTCCTTTGGTTGTTCTTTTATTTCGCTTAACAAGTTTGCAAGATTATATGGGTCTAAACCTTTACTTCTTATATTCTCTGAAATTTCTTTTATATTTTTCATAGATTTTAGTTGGTAGTAAATGTTTTTTTAGCTTGCTGGCAACGGTCAAGTATAAGCGTAGTGCGGGGTTTCGGAGCGATTCACTGTCCGCATACCGTAAAGTTTATTAGGAGCAAAAACGCTCATTATTAGCTGTTCAGCCCGCATTACGCTTATACAATGTTGTAGGGCGTTTTTTCTTGTTCCGTATTCTCTCGTATTATTTTCTTCAACAACTTTTCTCTCTCTTGAATGTACTCTTTAAAGTTTTCAAATTTCAGGTCTATTGATTCGGGTATCAAAAGTGAATTTCTTATCCCAAGGTTATGTTTCTCTTGTTTTTCTATCCAATTCTTTAATTCTGATTTGTTCTTAGATTTATTCTGTTCTTCTGAAAGTAAAGCCAAATTCAATACAGTATTCCAATGACTTTGATAGAACTCAACGTCTTCTTCGTCTTTTAGAAAGCTGAAATCTGAATTTTCAAATTGACTTCTTGGGTGTAGATGGTCAATATTTGGATTTTTGAAATCAAAATTGAATTTTGGAAATAGAAGCGACAAAACATAAAACCCATCTAAGCTGTCATATGAGGTCCTAAGTATATTTTCTAGCTTTTCTTCGTCCATTAAAAAACTACGGTTCGTGCCTTTGAACTTTTCCTTTAGCTGAACTAAAGGGAAATCCCTTTCGTGGTTTTTTTCAATCACTTGCTTAATTGATTTTAAAAATCCGTCTGAACTGCCACCGAATAGCTTATTTAAAAGGGATAGATGAAGATAATTTTTAATTATTGATTTATTTCTAACGTGCTTATTATCCTTGTTAATCTCGTTTGAACGGTCTTTTAAGTAGATGTAGTAGATTATTGGAATAACCGCATTTTTTGACCGTAAAGAATGATTGTTAAATGAAAGTGATTTTACAAGTTCAAAACTGGATTTGATGCTTCTGGTTATTTTACCCCATTCAGATTTTATTTTTTGGATTGTTTCACCTTGAAAATTTTTTAAAGCAAATCTGATGTCTGGTGAGAAAAGTACCAAGCAAGTTTTTAAAACAAAATCTTGATTAATTCCAAAACCAATGTCTTCTACTTGTCTGATTAATTCGTCAATTTCTTCACGTGCACCTTTTGTAGATTTCCCTGATTCCCAAGATGCTGTTATAATTGACATTAATAAGTCAGCGAAAGAAAGTGTAGTTCCGCCTGAATTCGTTCTTATGAATTCATAAAGTACTTTGTCAAAGTCTTGATTTTTTTCTAGGAAGAAGTTGATTATTGGTTTTTCATTGGTCAGCTTATAAAGCTTTAACAATGTCTCTCCTGGAAAACCACCAATATCAAGGTCGTTTTTTGAAAGATAAGTAATTACGCTATGTTCGTTCTGAAATTTCAGAATTTCTCCAACTTCAAACCAAAAGCAATCAACTTCAAATCTTTTACCTTCTTCATCTACGACTCCTTTAGTTTTTCTTTTGTTTTGTCGTTCGTGTTCGTTATGGATGAGAAAGCGAAAATCATAAACTTTCTTTTCTTCATCATCAACAATAGGATTTAGAATATCAAGATATAATTTCCTACTTGGATAGTCTCGCTCATCTTTTTGATACTTCTTTTTTCTGTAAACGTATCTTTTGTAAGCATATGTGCCTTTTAGACCTATATACAAACTATTCAGTCGCTGTTGTCCATCAATTACAGCTTTAAAGTCTTTATAGCCATTAGTGTTTCTCTCTTCGTTGTTTCCCCCTTTGTACTCAATGTACTTTCTCAAAAAATCGTAGAAACGAAACTGATTCTTAATATTCGCATCTGTTACAGACCAAAACATAAATGTGTTTATGGGATAATCCTGCATAATTGAGTCAAAGAGAAATTCGACTTGTTTTGTATTCCAAACGAACCGTCTTTGAATCGAGGGAAGAAGCAAGTCTCCTGAATCTATATTGTCTATTGCTTCCTTTATAGTTATAGCTTTCTCTAATTCGTTTGCCATTTCAGTTTAATATTTCTCTGTTGGTTCAATGCTGTTTTAAATGCCCTACAACGGTTTCGTATAACCGTCAGTTACGCGTTAATAAGCGTTAATATTCGGTTTAGCACAGACGTTAGCAATTCCGAGTGGATTCGGACGTAGTCGAATCCGCCGTAATTGCGGTTATACATTGTTGTAGTGCGTTTTTTATTCTCCAAGAGCTATTAAAATTCTATAAAATTCCTCTCCATTTTTGAAACTAAAGTAGCCATCTTGTCCACCAAGTTTGTCCATAATGAATGTGTATTTAATACTTACAACCTTTTCATTGTCTTTTTTGTCAATTATTTCGGCTTTTCCAGCTTTTAATAATTTCAAAAACTTTGATTCATATTCGGTGAATTTTAATTTCCCTTTCCATTCTTTTTCAGGAAAAATCAAGTCAGATTTTAACGAATTCAGTTCGTCAATTTTGCTTTTAACGCTTTGGTCATAAAAATCCGCTAAATCATTTTGAAAAAGAGTAATTAATTCATTCTTGTCAAATAGAATAAGTACTTTTTCGTTTTCCGTTCCGACTTTTATAGATTTTTCGTCTATTCCGCTCAGCTTTATATTTTTATTTTTTGTTCGAGCGATAAATGAACTGGAACAGCTTGTTATTCCAAAAATTAAAGTCAGTAATAAAGTTCCAATTTTTCTATTCATTTCGTTTTTCTCAAATGCACTACAACGTTTTTGTATATGAGCTGTGGCGTGTCTCGGCACGGACCTCTCCTGATAAAAACCGGCTTTGGAAAATCCGCAGGATTTTCCAAATGTGGACTGACCAAGCCATAGCTTATATACTGTGTTGTGCGTTCGTACTTTTATTCAGCTTATTATTTTCTCCTTCTTTTTCTTTTATAATTTTTCGCAAAAAACTTTGGTTTAGGTAATTCATTGTCCACAATTTCAATTCCTTTATTTCTTAAAATCATTTCAATCAATTCAGGTGTTTGGTCAAATTGCATTGACAAATCTTTGATTGTAACGCCTTTTAAATAACGTTCTTGAATTTTTTGTTGTTCAGAATCTGTTATGTGTTTGTTTTTTAAATCAGATGTGTTTGGAATTTTTGCTTGGTAATTCTGAAGAACCTTTATAATGTCAGATAAAACAGTTGGATTGATTTTAATTGAATTGTTTTGATTTTTTGAGTCTATAATACTTTGAGTAATTTCTATATACAATAATCCTTTTTCGTGTTTAACCAAGTCAATTAGAAAATCACTTTTATCAAATTCAAGTTGAGTGGTTTCTAAAATTGTTTTCATCGTCTTGGTCAATAATTTTTTTAATATTCCACATTCCATTTTGGTAGGGAACCATAAATTTCGTAAAATCTTTGCATTAAAGTTCCCTCAACAAAATTTGGAATATCTCGATTTTTTTTGTCGAAGGTTTCATACCAATAAATATCTAAAGCCTCAATATTTTCTGAAATCAGTTTTGTTTTCCAAGTTCTTTTCCGAGCATCTCCAAATTGTTTGCCATTAATTAATCTATCGCACATTCCTCCCAAACGTACTTTTGTATTTCCGTTTTGCATTACTTTTCCAGATGAGCCGATGTAAATCAACTCAATTTTTCCGCCTTTTAGAGCATAAACCACGTAAACTCCAATTCCGTTATTTGGCGCGTTGCAAACTTTTTTTAAATCGTCTTTTTCTGAAAAAAAGAAATGACCATTTGATTTGTATTTTTCTAATTCATCAAACATAACGATTGGTTTTTTGTATGACGCACAACGTTGATGTATAAGGAAAGTTGCGTGTTTGTGTGCGAGGATTTTCCGAAGGAAAATCAGAAGCTAGCAAACGAGCAACTAACTTTGGTTTAGCTAAAACTAGCAATTTTTTTTATACGGTGTTGGCGTTAGTTTTTTTTATTCCGTTAATATTTTATTCAGTTTTGGAAATTCATTTTCTATTTTTCTATCAGGTTCATAACCATATTCCAATCCTGCGTTTAATAGTCCTTTTAGAGAATTTTTCCGTTCAGATTCTAATTCGGAAGCGATTTTTATAAATTCCGATTCTCCCATTTTATAAACTATTTCGGATGTAATTATTCCTAAATCATAACAACCAGCTCCACCACCACACCAAAATTCGGTCAATTCAGATAATCCGTTTGAGTTTTTATTCAGAGTTTGAGTAATCAGTTCCGATAATTTTTTATTCTGTTCAAACGATTGGTTTGTGTAGAGTGTATGTCCAATTTCAATTCCGTCAACAACTTTTTCTTTACAACTAAAAAGTGTAAAAATCAGCAAGAAATATATTGTTAAGTTCTTCATTCTCAAATGTTCGTTAAGGCACATAGTTTACAAAGTTAAAGTCACATGCTTTACACTAGATTCTGACTTAGTCTAATTGATACTTGTTTATCTCTTATTTTATTTTCATTAAAGTAACCTAAAAATACGTCTCTATAAAATACTCTCCAAATTCCGTTTCCTTGATCTTCAACTCCTACGTATTTGCCCTTAAGTCCAGCAGTTAAATATACCCAATAATATGACTTCCACCGCAGGGATGCATTTTGGCATACTTTCATCACTTTCATGGTTGATGGATAATC
>NZ_AUBG01000022.1 GCF_000429125.1 Aequorivita capsosiphonis DSM 23843 | reverse complement strand
TGCTTTTTATGCGATGCCTTTTCTGCGATGGTAGTGCTCTGAATAAATTTCGAAATTCCAATGGATTCGTGCCCCTGGGCACCACAAAGTGCCAGAGGCACGACCCATTTTTTGGCCTTGGAATTTATTCCAAGGAAATTGAGAGCTCATAAATTTCATTTCAACTTCAACAGTTTTTTCATTGTTCTTTATTTTATATTTGTTCTATGAACATTGAACAACAAATTACATCCCTTCGCAACGAACTTCGTGAGCATAATTACAACTATTATGTACTTGATAATCCCACTATTTCCGACTTTGATTTTGATCAAAAACTAAAGCAGCTTCAAGAATTGGAAAAGGCCCATCCTGAGTTTTATGATGCTAATTCGCCCACACTTAGGGTTGGAGGCGAAGTCACTAAAAATTTTGAGACTGTTCCACATAATTTCAGAATGTATTCCTTGGAAAATTCCTATTCAAAGGAAGATCTGGAAGATTGGGAAAAACGCATCGAAAAGATGGTAGATGGTCATGTTGAATTTACCTGCGAACTTAAGTATGACGGAGCTTCAATTAGCTTGACCTATGAAGACGGGAGGTTAAAAAAAGCCGTTACTCGTGGCGATGGTTTTCAGGGTGATGATGTAACTGCCAATGTGAAAACAATCCGCTCTATTCCCTTGCAATTGAAGGGTGATTATCCGCCGCTTTTTGATATTCGTGGGGAAATCGTTTTACCTTTTGAAGGATTTGCCAAAATGAATGCTGAAAGAGTGGAGCTGGGGGAAGAGCCATATAGAAATCCGAGAAATACAGCTTCGGGAAGTTTAAAGTTACAGGATAGCGCTGAGGTTGCAAAACGCCCATTGGACTGTTTATTATACAATTTCCAAGGCGAAAGATTACCGATAAAAACGCAATTTGAAAGCCTTGAAAAAGCGCGACATTGGGGGTTTAAAGTTCCTGATGCCGCCAAGCTTGCCAAAAGTCTGGATGAGGTTTTGGAATTTGTGAATTATTGGGACGTGCATCGTCACGAACTCCCTTACGAAACCGATGGGGTAGTAGTGAAAGTAAACAATCTACAGCAGCAGGAAGAACTAGGTTATACCGCCAAATCGCCACGTTGGGCAATGGCTTATAAATTTAAGGCGGAACAAGTATCCACTGTATTGAATCAAATAACCTATCAAGTTGGAAGAACGGGGGCGATTACTCCTGTTGCAAACTTGGAGCCTGTGGAATTGGCGGGAACCATTGTAAAACGAGCTTCTTTGCACAACGCAGATCAAATTGCAAAACTCGATATCCGTGAAGGCGATACTGTTTTTGTTGAAAAAGGAGGAGAGATAATTCCGAAGATAATCGGTGTAGATTTTACGCTGCGTGACCCAAATTCAAACCCAACAGAATATATAACCGAATGTCCAGAATGCGGAACTGAATTGGTTCGGCAAGAGGGGGAGGCTCAGCATTATTGCCCCAATTTTGAGGGTTGTCCGCCACAGATTATTGGTAGGATTCAGCATTTTATTTCGCGAAAGGCGATGGATATTGAAGGTTTGGGTGGCGAAACCGTGGCGTTGTTAGTAAATAACGGCCTAATAAATAATTATGCCGATTTGTATTTGCTGAAGGAGGAACAGATAATTCCGTTGGAGCGAATGGCGCAGAAAAGTGCCGAGAATATTATAAAAGGGATTGAGGCTTCAAAACAGATTCCCTTTGATCGCGTACTTTTCGGTTTGGGAATTCGGTATGTTGGTGAAACGGTTGCTAAAAAATTAGCCAAGCATTACAAAACAATTGACGCGTTGCGGAATGCTTCCGAAGAAGAATTGGTAACTGTTGATGAAATTGGTGTGCGCATCGCTCAAAGTGTGGTTTCTTTTTTTACTTCCGAAGAAAATATTGAAACCGTTGCGCGCTTAAAAAGTTATGGCGTGCAATTGGAAATTTCTGCCGAAAAACTTGCCAGTCAAACCGATACATTAAGTGGAAGCACCTTTGTTGTTTCCGGCGTTTTCACGAAAGTGACCCGCAACGAGCTTAAAAAATTGATTGAAGACAATGGTGGAAAAGTTTCTAGCTCTATTTCTTCCAAAACAAATTATGTGGTGGCGGGCGAAAATATGGGACCGAGCAAAAAGACAAAGGCAGAAGATTTGGGCGTGGCAATTATTTCGGAAGACGATTTTTTAAATATGGTTTGAGTTTTCTGCAAGGCGTTATGCTGAGCTTGTCTAAGTATGTTGCCCACCCAAGGAGGCCTTCTTTTGTCAAATTAAACTAAAAACCTAAAAAAAATTCTATTTTTGAAGCGCAAAAGCTTCATATTCTATGTTGAAAAAAGTAAAAAAGAATTCGCTTAAAAAGCATACCCAAAAAAACCTATTGGAGCGTGACGTTTCTCAGCGTAATACACCGTTGAAGTATCTAGGTTTTTTGGTGGACGAGACTTTTTTTGACGATTTTGAAATGCTTTATGAATTTGGAAATGAGCTCGGTTTACAGCGAAAAGATGTAAAAGTTTTTACTTTCGTGGAAACGCGACGGAAAATTCCATCGCTCCGGCAAAACCAGATCACAAACAAGGAATTTACTTGGCGCGGAGAAATCCACAGTCAAAATGCAAGAGAATTTCTCGATTTTCCTTTTGATGTTTTGATAGGTATTTACAGAAATAAACACGAATTTTTGAGTGCGATGGTAGCAGAGAGTAAAGCGAAGTTTAAAATAGGATTCGATGGCGTTGATGAGCGGTTGTTTGATTTATTGCTCGCGGTTGATCCGCAAAATTCGAAAACCTTCAAAAGTGAGGTGAAAAAATATTTAGAGATTTTTAAGAAGATCTAAACTACAGATGACGATGATGGATGTCTGAAGGTGGATGAAATAGAAAGGAACATTTTAGAGTCAAAAGAATCAATTGTATTAGAAAATAGAAAATAAGAAATGAAACAATTAGTTGGAACTGGAGTAGCCTTAATTACTCCTTTTAAAAGTGATTTTTCCGTAGATGTGGAAGGCCTTACAAAAGTGGTTGACTTCAATATAGAAAATGGAATTGACTATTTGGTGGTTTTAGGCACAACGGCTGAGAGTGCGACACTTTCAAAGGAGGAAAAGCAACTTGTTATTAACACCATAGTTTCTTCAAATAACGGAAGATTGCCTTTGGTTCTAGGCATTGGGAGTAACAATACGCAAGAAGTGATTGATGAAATGACGCTTCGGGATCTTTCCGCTTTTACTGCAATTCTATCGGTTTCGCCTTACTATAATAAGCCAACACAGGAAGGGATTTATCGGCATTTTGCAGCAATTGCAAAGGTAGCTCCCTTGCCTATAATCTTGTATAATGTTCCTGGAAGAACGGCTTCAAATATGTTGCCTGAAACCGTTATCCGTTTGGCGAATGATTTCGATAAAATTGTTGCAATAAAAGAAGCGGCTGGCGATATTGTACAGGCGATGCGATTGATTTTGGGTTGCCCAAAAGATTTTTTAGTGATTTCAGGGGACGATATGATTACATTGCCAATGGTTCTTGCTGGAGGAGCAGGAGTAATCTCAGTTATTGGTGAAGGTTTTCCAAAGGAATTTTCAAAAATGGTAAAACTCGGTTTGGATAAAAAAGTTGACGAAGCCTATAAAATCCACTACAAAATTGCTCCTGCAATTGATTACATTTTTACCGAAGGAAATCCTGCCGGAATTAAAGCAGTCTTTAAAACTTTAGGTATTTGTGGTGATACAGTACGCCTTCCTTTGGTGGTGGTTAGCGAGGCTTTGCGAAGTAAAATAGATTCTTTTGTAAAAAAATTCTAAGTCGAGACTTTAGTCCCAATGCGTTAAACTTTTCAAAAGGCTTGCAAATAATAGCCTTCAGCGCAATATTTTAGCCGAATAATAAGTTTGTTCAATCACGTTTAATTCCCTATTTTTGCACGATGTTTTTTAAGCCCATGCGAGTACCACTATTTATAACACTTTGTCTTACTGTTCTATTATCATCCTGTGGCGAATACCAAAAGGTTCTTCGAAAGGACGATATGGGCAAGAAATACGCTTTTGCAGATTCGCTTTACCAAAAGGGGAAATACAAAAAAAGCCTAAAGCTTATGGAGCAAATTGTTCCATCATACAGAGGAAAGCCTCAAGGTGAAAAACTGATGTTTATTTATGCAAACACCTATTATAATCTACAGGATTATTATATGTCTGGATATCAGTTTGAGCGTTTTACACAGGCTTATCCAAAAAGTGATAGCCTTGAAATCGCTGCATTCAAGTCGGCAAAAAGCTTTTATCAGTTGTCTCCAAGGTTTTCATTAGATCAAAAAGATACTGATAAAGCGCTTGACAAACTTCAGGACTATATCAACGCATATCCAGATTCTGACCAGAGAATGGAGGCTAATGAGTTGGTGGCAGAATTGCGACAAAAACTGGAAAAGAAGCAATTTAGGACCGCAAAGCAATATTTACATGTTGAGGATTATAAGGCGGCCATTGAAGCCTTTGATAACTTTATAACGGATAATCCTGGCTCCATTTACCGAAAAGAAGCTTTCTTCGGAAGATTTGAATCGGCATATAAATTGGCTGTTAATAGTATTCCAATCCTAGTTCAAGAACGTTTAGTGACGGCAAAAGGATACTATAGAAGTTTTATAAAATATTATAAGGATACAGATTTAGCTCCAGAAGCGAACGAAATTTATGAAGACTTGGAGAGCCGGCTTGTTCCTACAGAAACAGAACCCACTATTTAATTAATTTTTTACTATGGATATTAAAAATTCAGAAGCACCCGTCAATACTGTTACTCTTAACAAGAACTTGATTGATGCGCCAACCAACAATATTTATGAGGCTATTGCTATCATTGCAAAAAGAGCCACACAAATAAATGGCGACATCAAGAAAGAACTTCTTGAAAAACTGGATGAGTTTGCAACTTACAACGACAGTTTGGAAGAGATTTTTGAAAACAAGGAACAAATAGAGGTTTCTAAGTTTTATGAAAGACTTCCAAAGCCGCACGCGCTAGCAGTAGAGGAGTGGTTGAAAAATAAAATATATTACAGAAATACACAAGACGAAGCGATTGACGAATAAAAGTTATTCGTTAGTTAAAAGTTAATGGCAACAATTGCTTAACTTGGAACCTGTAAGCTAAAAATTGAAACTAAAAGAATGTCTGTTTTGAACGGTAAAAATATCTTGCTTGGTGTTACTGGCGGGATTGCCGCATACAAAGCAGCTTTTTTAGTTAGACTTTTAGTGAAGAAGGGCGCCAACGTAAGAGTTGTGATGACGGAATCTGCGAAGGAATTCGTCACCCCATTAACACTTTCAACGCTTTCAAAAAATGAGGTCTTTTCTTCTTTTACCGAAGAAAATGACTCAACAAGCTTTAAAGAGCCCAAATGGAACAACCACGTAGCGTTGGCCCTTTGGGCTGATTTATTTTTGATAGCTCCGGCTACGGCCAATACATTGTCTAAAATGTCTACTGGTAATTGCGACAATCTTTTGCTCGCTTGTTACCTTTCGGCTAAATGCCCAGTGTACTATGCGCCTGCAATGGATTTGGATATGTATAAACATCCTACCACGGAGCAGGATTTTAAAAAACTGGATAGCTTTGGGAATATTCAGATTCCAGCTGCTTTCGGTGAATTGGCGAGCGGTTTGGTTGGGCAGGGAAGAATGGCTGAACCTGAGGAGATCGTGTCATTTTTAGAACGAGATTTATTGAAAAGTCTTCCGTTGCGCGGCAAGAAATTCTTAATAACTGCGGGGCCAACCTATGAAGCTATTGATCCAGTACGTTTTATTGGAAATCATTCCAGTGGAAAAATGGGCTATGCAATCGCCGAGGTTGCGGCAAAGTTAGGTGCTGAGGTGACTTTAGTATCTGGACCAGTCAACTTAAAGCTAGAGAACGATTCTATAAAAATTTTATCGGTTACTTCCGCAGAAGAAATGTACAATGCAGTTCACTTGCACTTCAATAATTGTGATGTGGGTATTTTAAGTGCGGCCGTGGCAGATTATCGTCCGGCAGAAATTGCTTCCCAGAAAATTAAAAAGAAGGATAATGAGGATGATTTAAGCCTTCAGCTCACAAAAACAAAAGATATTTTAGCTTCCTTGGGCAAAATAAAAAAGAATCAATTTTTGGTGGGTTTTGCTTTGGAAACTCAAAACGAGGAAGAAAATGCAAAATTGAAACTCAAAAAAAAGAATTTAGATTTAATTGTGCTAAATTCGCTTCGGGACAAAGGTGCTGGCTTTAAAACCGACACCAACAAGATTACTTTAATATCTAAAGACAATAAAGTGATTCCTTTTCCTGTTAAATCTAAAAAAGAAGTAGCAAAAGATATTTTAGAATATATTATAGATCAAATCCATGCGTAAATTTATACTTTTCTTATTCTGTACCGTTTCGGTACTTTCAGCAAATTCACAGGAACTAAACTGCACGGTTTCTATTGATGCGGTACAAACTGGACAACCAAACCTGCAAATTTTCAAAACTTTGGAAACCCAATTGCGGGAATTTGTAATCAACACGAGATGGACCGATAAGGAATATAAAAACCAAGAACGCATCGATTGCAATATGACTTTGGTTGTGAGTCAATATGACGGTGATACGTTTAACGCAACCCTTCAAATTCAATCTTCTCGACCTGTTTTTGACTCTACTTATGACAGTCCTGTTTATAACTATTTTGACAAACAAGTTAGCTTTAGTTACAAAGAATTTGAGCCGCTGAATTTCAATATAAATAGCTTTGAATCAAACTTGGTTTCAGTGGTGGCGTTTCACGTATATACTATATTAGGTTTGGATGCCGATACTTATACACCCAATGGTGGCGCACCTTATTTTGAAATAGCCAAACAAATAACGAATACGGCTGCTTCTAGCAATTATTCAGGCTGGAAATCTGCAGACGGAAATCAATCAAGATATAGGTATAATGATGCTTTAATTTCTTCAGTTTATAAGGAATTTCACGATGCCATGTATCAGTATCACCGAGAGGGTTTGGATGTTATGGCTACAAACCCCAAACAAGCTAAAGACAAGATTTCTGATGCTATTGGGATACTAAAAGGTGTTAATGATAGACGTCCAAATTCGTTTTTGGTTCGAACTTTTTTTGATGCCAAGAGCGACGAAATTCAAGCTATTTTTAGTGGAGGACCGCAAGTTGATGTTACCAAGTTGATAGAAAACCTTAACCGAATAGCTCCTACAAAACGCAGTAACTGGTCTGAAATCAAGTATTAGGTGAAAATTCAAAGTTTAAGGTTTAAAGTTCAAGGTTCAAGATTCAAGGTTCAAGGTTCAAGGTTCAAAGTTCAAGGTTCAAGGTTAAGAATTGAACTTTGAATATTAATTTCTACCAACTACCAACTACCAACTACCAACTACCAACTACCAACTACCAACTGCCAAGTACCGACTAACAACTATAAATGATTACAACTCTCGTTATAAAAAACTACGCTCTTATTGAAGATATTCGCGTGGACTTTAATGAAGGATTGACAATTATTACAGGTGAAACTGGAGCAGGGAAGTCGATACTTCTTGGAGCCTTGGCCCTTTTGTTGGGGAAAAGGGCAGATTTAGGCAGCGTTAAAGATGCTTCAAAAAAATGTATTGTTGAAGGACACTTTGCTATTGCCAATTATAATTTGGAAAGTATTTTTGACGAAAATGATATGGACTATGAATCGCATACCATTATTCGCCGTGAAATATTACCCAGCGGAAAATCACGTGCTTTTGTTAATGACACGCCTGTCGCCTTAGCCCAACTGCAGGCGCTTTCCCCATATTTAATAGATGTTCACAGTCAGCACGAAACTTTAGAAGTTGCTACGGAAAACTTCCAAATGGATGTAATCGATTCTTTGGCGGGAAACAGTTCGCTTCTGAAGTTGTATAGCAAAGAATTTGCAGATTTTAAAAAGACTTCCGAAGCACTTTCTCTTTTACAAAAGGAGAAGGAAGATGCCTCGAAAGAACTGGATTACCAAAGTTTTCTTTTTAATGAACTTCAACAAGCAAATTTAAGTAAGCTAAACCAACAAGAGCTCGAGGAAACTTATGAGACACTAAACAACGCCGAAGCAATACAGGATGCCCTTTCAAATGTAAACCGACTTTTGGACGAAGAGCAAATTGGCACCTTGCAATCAGCAAAGGAAGCCCGTATAATTTTGGGCAAAATAAAAGAGTTTTCTACTGTCTTTGAAGGTTTTTGGGAGCGAGTGAACAGTATTATTTTAGAATTGGAAGATATTTCAAGTGAAGTGGGAAATACTTCAGAAAAGATTGAAGCCGATCCAGAAATGCTCTTTCAGGTAAATGAAAAGTTGCAAACCTTATACAAGCTTCAGCAAAAGCATGCGGTTTCATCAGTTTCAGAATTATTGGAAATTGAGAAGAACCTAGAAGAAAAAGTGAATACTACCTTGGGAATGGACGATGCCATAGAAAAGTTAGAAAAACAAAAGGCGTTATTGCGCCAGACTGCTTTAAAAACAGCTGCTTCGCTTCATCAAAAGAGAGAAAAATCAATTCCTTTGCTTAAGAAAAAACTAGAAGCAACCTTATTGCCTTTAGGTTTGCCAAATGCCCAATTTCAATTTGAGCTTAATGCTTCAGAAGATTTTAAAGCGAGTGGAACAGATACGTTACAGCTTTTGTTTACCGCCAATAAGGGCATGGCGTTCGGGTCACTTAAAAAAGTTGCTTCCGGTGGTGAAATGAGTAGAATTATGCTTTCCATTAAGGCGGTTTTGGCCGAATACAAAAAATTACCTACTATTGTTTTTGACGAAATAGACACTGGGGTTTCAGGTGAAGTAGCCAATAAAATGGCTGATATTATGCATCAAATGAGCAAAAAGATGCAATTGTTGAGCATTACACACTTGCCGCAAATTGCAGCAAAGGGAGATCATCATATTAAGGTATATAAAGAAGATAAGAATAATATTACCGGAACGCATTTAAAAGTTTTGGAGAAAGAAGAACGCATTATTGAAATAGCGCAAATGCTTGGAGGCAAAAATGTTTCTGAGGCAGCTTTGGCAAATGCGAAAGAATTATTGAATTAAACAGTATATTTACAATTCAAAGTTCAAAGTTCAAAATTCAAAGTTGAATGTTCAAAGTCAAGAACAGGAGAAATGATAAATTGCCTTGAGCAGTTAACTATAAACCATAAACATATACTGGTAGCGCTTAACGGATACCGATTAACTTATACAAATAACCATTAGCAGTTATCAATAACCATAAACATTAAAAATATGTCTTATAATTTACTTAAAGGAAAACGCGGAATTATTTTTGGAGCGCTGGATTCAAATTCCATAGCTTGGAAAACCGCTGAACGCGTTCACGAAGAAGGTGGAAAGTTTGTGCTCACCAATGCGCCTATTGCTTTGCGAATGGGTACTATTAAAGAACTTGCTGAGAAAACTGGCTCTGAAGTTATTCCTGCTGATGCAACGAGTATAGAAGACTTAGAGAACTTGGTGGCGAAGGCAACCGAAATTTTGGGAGGAAAAATAGACTTCGTCCTTCACTCTATTGGTATGTCTGTAAATGTTCGGAAGGGCAATCATTACACCAATCAGAATTACGACTTTACGCATAAAGGCTGGGATATCTCTGCCGAGTCTTTTCATAAGACCATGCAGGTGCTTTATCAAAAGGACGCCATGAGTGAGTGGGGAAGTATCATTGCACTTACCTATATGGCTTCGCAGCGTGTTTTTCCGGACTATAATGATATGGCGGATAATAAGGCTTATTTAGAAAGTATTGCGCGTAGTTTTGGATATTTCTTCGGAAGGGATAAAAAGGTTCGTGTCAATACAATCTCGCAATCCCCAACTCCTACAACCGCAGGTCAAGGCGTAAAAGGGTTTGATGGCTTTATCAACTATGCCGATAAAATGTCGCCTTTGGGCAATGCTACAGCGCTGGATTGTGCAAATTATACTATAGCGATGTTTAGTGACCTTACTAAACGAGTAACACTTCAAAATCTATATAATGATGGTGGTTTTTCAAATATGGGAGTCAGTGATTCCGTTATGGAAGCTTTTGTAGAAGGAAAATAACACATACATTTTTTTAATAAATCAATCCTGCCAAGTCTTGGCAGGATTTTTTTTGATAGTTAAAGAAATTATCATAAAACTTTGTTATTAACATAATTTTAGATACTTTTAAGGGATTATTAACTAAATCCTATTAAATTATGAAAAGAAGTACTATTATTGGGTGTTTTGTTGGTCTGCTCTCGCTGACCTTAAGCGCCCAAACTACTCAACCTTCAGATTCAAGGGCCAGTTCAAGCCCGACGGATATAGGGGTGCAAAAGTCCACAGTTACCATTCAGGATCTGTTGGCGCGCTATAACAATGTTGGAAAGCAGGCTGGCTCCGTTTCCGAACATTTTACAATAGAGGAACAACGAATGCTGAGAGCCTATTTCAGCAACCAACAACCTGCTAGAGCGGCTAATGCTGCAAATACTGTGGTCTTTAATAGTTCTGTTGAAGCAAAAAACATCGCATTCACTCAAGAGCAAAGAGCGGCCTATAATCGAACTCCTTTGTTTGTGGCTCCACGTGCGCTTACAGCTGAAGATGAAGCAGAACTTCTGGCTGCAGGACAAAATAGACTTAATACTAATGTTGCGAATAATACAGTAATCCAAAGTAGGATTCTTTCTGATATTGTTCCTACTGCCGGTGAAGTTGAAACCTTTAATCCTGCGGTTGGAGACAATTTCTTCGATCCAGGTGGACCAGGAGGAGAAAATACCGATGGTGCTCCCGGGAATTATCCAAACTGTAACTGTGATACCCAAACAACTTTGGCCGGTGTAACAGAAATTGAATTCTTAGAATTCGGAGTAAATGGTTATTTCGATTATTTAAAAATTTACGATGGAGCTGACGCTACAGGCACTTTGCTATACGATAACAGTCAAACAGGAGCAAATAATGGAGATAAAGTTTTAGCAGATATGATTGCTTCTAATGGATCTGCTACATTTACTAGTACTAGTGGAGATTTATTTTTCTTTTTCCACGCTAGTGGTGTTGTAAACTGGCTTGGTTGGGACGTTGAAATAGTTGCAGCTGGAGGTGGTGGTGGCAGTGGATACTGTACTCCTGAAGGAACAAACTCGGATAGATTTATCGATAATTTCTCTACCACTGGCGGCAGCGAAAACATTTCCAATATGGGTTCTGGTTTTTCAGCAGGCGGATATGGAGATTTTTATGATACAGCTACAGTTACTCAAGAGCAAGAAGGGAATGTGGACTTCTCGGCAGACATGGAAGGAGGAACTGCGGGCTTTAGAATCTGGGTAGACTGGAACCAAGATGGCGTTTTCGATACAACAGACGAAGTAGCTTATGCTTCAAGCGGTTATTTATCCAATCAAACAGGTACGATTACCGTTCCTGCAGATGCTTTGGAAGGTGATACCCGAATGAGAGTCGTGAGCCATTGGTTAAGTACAACAGGAGATGTTGATCCTTGTGAGACAGGATTTACTTATGGAGAATTTGAGGATTATAAGTTTACTGTAACTTCTGGCGGTGGTGGAACTTTCCCAGAGCCGTACTGCGGACCATTAACCTTTAACAACGGTGTAGAGCCAATCACGTTGGTTGATGTTGCAGGAATTAGTAATGTATCGGATGCTACGTTAGATGGATCTCCTGCTCATGAAGACTTTACCGCAATTGAAGGTGATATGGAAGAAGGAATGACCTATGCCATCGCTTTGGAGGGTAATACTGGTGGAGGTTTTACAAATAGCTTTACCGTTTTTATTGATTGGAATCAAGACGGAATTTTAGATAACGACAGTGAACGTTATGAAATAGGTACTATTGTTGGTTCTACAGGTACAGATGGTCAACAGGCCACTGGAGATATTGTAGTTCCTTCTGGTGTTACTGCCGGTCAAACTAGAATGCGGGTTATTAAAAGATTTCCGGCCTCTTACGCTACTGATTCTTGTACTCCAGGTTCTGGTTATGGCCAAGCCGAAGATTACACCATAAACGTTACTGGCGGTGGTGGTACAGGGGGTGATTGCGAACAAGAACATCCTATTGCAGGTGATGGTAATGGAGGTTCAGGATCTTCTGTTGATTCTGACTTTACGAGTGCTGCAGACATTGTAGTGGCTGCTGGTGAGGACTTCACATTAGATACCATTGAAGTTTCCTTCTTGACATTTGCTCCGGAAGATGCACCTATAACTGCTAATGTTATA
>NZ_AUBG01000021.1 GCF_000429125.1 Aequorivita capsosiphonis DSM 23843 | reverse complement strand
ATAGACCCATTTTCTCATACCGAGAAATCAACTTGTAGGCGGTAGGTCGCGATATGTTAAATGACCTACAAAGTTCTGTGATGGTGTAATTTTGAGTTAACCATTCGTGAATAAATTCTACCTTTTGTTCCATTTTAGTTTTTGCTTTCCAGACCATGATAAAATACTTTTTCAAGCAATTTATGAATCTTAAAAGTGTAAACTATGTCCCTTTAACTTTGTAAAGGATGTCCCTTTACCGTACCTTTATGGTTGCCAACGTTTAGTATAAAAGAAGTAGGGCTGTAAATAAGCGATAAATTTTCGGATTATCCACAAGCCAAATCTTTTGCATTTTGTTTTATATTTTTGTTCTAAAAGCCAAATCAAAAGATTTGGCGACCTCGCAAATATGCGAGAACAATGGGTTTAGCACTTAATTGCCCTATTTTTTTTATACTGTGTTGTGTGTTGTTTTTTTAGGATTTTGGTGGTCCTTCAATTTTAAATGTTCTGAATAAAGATAGAATATCCGATTTGGATTCATCTGTTAATTTGTTGTCTAACGCACTTGCATCTAAGAGATAACCTATTGTTTTATCAAAATAAAATAAAGAACGTGAGTATATTTTGTTATCGGACATATAAATTATCATTTCCAAATCGGCAAATTTTTTCCCGTCAATTATTTGTTCTCCTTTATTAAGAACTTCCAAAGTAAGTTCAGGATTTTCTTGATATTGTTTTAGTTGTTCATCCCGATACCAGGTCGAACTTAATTTTTCTTTGAAGTCATCTACTTTAACTGTAATATTCATATCTGGCAGATTGGTAGAATCGTTATCTATTGGAAAAAAGTTAATATAATTTTCCTGCTTTTCTATTTCGAAGTATTTATTGGGTAAGCAAAGTGATATGTTCATTCTATCATCCTCAATTCTATTATTACATTGAGAATTATTAGTTTCTTGATTTTGCTTACAAGCAATTAGATTTAAAAAAATCAGGAATAAATATAAAAATCTGTTCATAGTTTTTTTTAATAACACACAACGTTTGGTATATGAGCTGTGGCGTGTGTTGGCACGAACCTCTCCAAATAAAAACTGGCTTTGGAAAATCCGCAGGATTTTCCAAGTAAGGACAGAACAAGCCATAGCTTATATACGGTGTTGTAAAACGTTTTTTATTCCGACTTGCATTGTTTTATAAAATAATTTCCAAAAGCCGTTAAATGAAAATCATCTGAACCCATATAATTTGCTGTCAAATCTAAATTCAAATCGATTCTTGGGTCATCTTCATCATTTTCGTCATTTTCAAAATCCGCTGATGTTGAGCCATTATCTATATCAATTTGAGGTTCTTCGTATCTCAAAAGTCCGAGTGATTCCAAATTGTCAATATAGATTTTGGTAAACTCTTCGCTCAATTCAAAAGCATTCTTAATGGATTCAAAGTCAATCAGAATTTCCTCAATTTTAATATCGGCTTGAGTATATTTTTTATGCTTGCTATCTAATAATTTTGCTAATTTTAGTTGTCTTTGCACATCTAAATCTTCATAAACATAGTCTAATATTTTAGCCTCTAAAGATGATAAAGAAGAAAGTGTATTAATCAACCTCGGTTCTAATCCACTTTCTGCGGTCGTTGCAATATTAGAAATTAAATTTGCCCATTTGTCTTGTAAAAATTCATCATCTTCAACTGAAGATTTTTCAACTAATGGAACTAAAGTTTTTAAATTTAATTCTCGTGGTTCAAGCCCATTTTTATCAAGTAACTCTCTTGTTTTATTAAAAATCTTCACTTGATTTTTCAATCTTCTAAATCTCACATTATCAGCAAAGAGTTCGCCAAATTCCTTAATTGAAGGACCTAATAATTTAGACATAAACTTTTCCGTTTTGTCCAATATTTGTTTCGGTAAATTTAGTCCTTCAATAATTTCTTTCATTTAGCGTAATGTTTTTTTAAATGTTTTACAACGTCTCGGCTATGAGCAGTGCGGGGCAAAAATGCAATCATTTTCGATTTCGCAATAAGCCAAAACTTTTGTTCTTTAATTTCTTATTATTCTAATCGCCAAAAAGTTTTGGCGACTTCGTAAATATACAACTGCTTTTCGGTTTGGCACTTATCCCGCATTGCTTATAGCTTGTGTTGTGGGCTGTGTTTGCTCGCTCCGATTGCGCTCTGCTTCCGTTTTCTTTTTTATCTTTCAATGGCCATCGCAGAAAATCACTTGCGTTTGACGTTAAAACACAGATTTCGCAAATAAGCTTTCTTTTCCGCCGTTGCTTGGGTTCCGCTGATAAAAGTCCGACGCAATGATTGGATTTTTTTTCTTTTTATCCGCTACTTTTTTAAGTCCGCTGAACGGATTTCAGTTCCGATAAAATTCTTTCCGATATTTTTTTCTTTAATCCGTCCGCATTCCGCTGGATTTATTTCGGTTTTTATTGGTAAGAACGTAAATTTTTGAGCGTCGATTCCGTTTTTATTGGAATTCATTCTACATAGCCCACAACGTCTCGGCTATGAGCAGTGCGGGGCAAAAATGCAATTATTTTCCAACCAGCGATAAGCCAAAACTTTTGTTCTTTAATTTCTTTTTATACAAATCGCCAAAAAGTTTTGGCGACTTCGTAAATATAAAACTGCTTTTCGGTTTGGCACTTATCGCGCATTGCTTATAGCCAATGTTGCCTGGCGTTTTTGTATGCTGTTTCCATTATTATTCCGCACAGTAACTGCTTGGTCATTGGAATCCTACATTGTCATTGGGTTTCCGAAATTTCATTCTCTTTTCCTAAATTCCGCAATCAAGCTAAAGTTTCGGCGTTGCTCCGTTATGTTGCTCAAGGCATCGGACCGATTCCGCCGTTGCTTGCGTATTGATTGGAAGTCTTTTTACTCGATTCCGCTATGTTATTCGATTCCGCTTAATTGTCCGAAAAAAAATGAAAAAAAACGAACATTTTTTCTTTATGATTTATCTCCTTAAATGACAGGCAACGTTTAGTGTATGAGCAGTGGCGTGGGACATCACGGACAATTGCAAACAAGTACTTACCATTGGAAATTCCGTAGGAATTTCCAAGTAGGCGAGAACCAGCCATTGCTTATACACATTGTTAGCAAGCGTTTTTTATCCGTTCTAAATGTTTTTTATATATTCTTGATTTTTTTATTTTCTGTAAAACCCTTTCTTCTCCGAATATAATCTCTCTTGATGAATTTAAAATAGTTCGCTTAATAAATTCCTTTTTTTTTAAATATGAAATCCGTGTTTTTATGTGTACAGGATTTACTTCTTTGCATTTTTCTTTCAAATCAAGTTCTAACATAATATTTGGCGATATTGCTACCATAATATGCCCATTCTTCGCAAGAACTGGATTGTCAGATAGCGGAAAAATATTTTTTTTTAATTTGTAAATATTCCAAGTTGGAACAGAAAAAGGTGCGGATAGTTCAGCAAGTCCATTATAGTCACTAATTTTATGACGAATTGAAACTAAAAGCTCAAATTTTTCCAATCCATTTGCTTTATACAGTTCAGTCATATCATCCAATGAATTTGGATTTCTTAACGCCTGAAAAAGAACAAAAAAAGTGAGGTACGCTTTTTCATTAATAGTAATGGCTTTATCATTTAAAATAAGTTCTTCGAGATGAATCCTATATGATTCTTCCATTAAGGTAAAGTAGTTTTCAAAATCTAAAGTCAACTCTGATTTATCTTTTTTATATCGATTCTGGATATTTTCAAGTTCATTTGGGAAATTACGTTTTGTAAAATCTAAAGCACCTTCTTTCGTGATTGTGGCAAGTCCGAGTTTCTTTTTATAAAAAACATTTTGGGTTACATCAATGAATATTTTGTCGCTTTTTAAATTCAAAACAAAAACTTCTTTTTTCCTTACATTTTCTTTCAATTCGGGATTTAATCTTTTTCTATTTAAATAGTCAAAATTCCAATATGAAGTCCAAAAGCAAGGATTATAATGAGTTCTTATTGTTGTTTTCACAATTTTGGTTTTAAATGCTTGCTAACGTTTAGTATAAAAGAAGTAGGGCTGTAAATAGGCAATTACCTTTCGGATTATGCACAAGCCAAATCTTTTGTATTTTGTTTTATATTATTTTTCTAAAAGCCAAATCAAAAGATTTGGCGACCTCGCAAATACTCCTGAAATATTGAGTTTAGAACTAACTTGCCCTATTTTTTTTATACAGTGTTGTAGCAAGTGTTTTTTCGATCATTATTGCGCTACAAATTCCTTTTCACGAAATAATTTTTCCCAATCCGTAATATTCTTTTCAGGATTATCTTTGTCAATAGTCAGTTTAAATTTATAACCTCTACAATCATTTTTATCCTTGCACCAATTCGAAAACGACCAGTCTGAATTCGCACGGTCGGTATAGGTTTTATTCTTATACTCGTATTTAAACACAATACACCTGCCATTTTTGAAACAGTTTTCAATTCCAATGATTTCCGCAGTCAATTCGTAAGGGTTTTTTTCAATCTCTTTTTTATAATAATAACTCTGAAAAAAAACGAAGATTATTAGAATAACAAATCCTGCTTTCCAAATATTTCCGATTTGTTTTTTAGTCAGTTTTCTCAAGTTTAATTCTGGTTTTGAATTTCATTTTACATTTGCTACAACGTCTCGTATAAACGCAGTAGCGACATTGGCGCACTGACCTTTCAATTTATACCAGACCTTAAATTTATAAGATTACTTTCGGGTTTTACACTTAACCGCTATTGCGTTTATGCAATGTTGTGCATAGGCTTTATATCCAGTCTTCATTCCAAATTCAATCACTAATTTCACGTAAAATACTAATTTGTTCTTGCATATTTTCACGGACTTCTTTCTTCCACTTTTTAATCATCTTTTTTTCATCCGCTTTTAATTCTGGTGGCGGTGGCGGAGGAAGAATTCTCCAGGGTTCTTCAATATTAGAAGTTAACCCACATTCATTCAAATTGAAATTATCGGAAAATGCCCCGAAAAATAACCAATGTCCTTTCTTATTTACGTCTGGCTCACAATATTTCGGATTGATTCCTTTAACTGTCCTACCAACCTTTAAATTACCTTTAAATACTTCCAATACTACAAATTCATATTCGGTTTTATCCTCCGAAATTTTTTTTACCTCGCCTATGAAAACGTCCTTGACATATTCATATTCTCCAACTGTTGCAGTTCGCCAATTTTCTATCCGTGCGCAATCGCAAACTTCTACTTCATTTGTGACGGGAAGTAGAAATATCAAGATTATAATACTATAAATATAAGTCACGTTTTAATTTTTAGCTTATGCACAACGTTTGGTATAAGCGCAGTAGCGGGATTCACGCACTTATCTTTCAGTTTATAACTGACTTTAAATTTATAAAAACACTTTCATTTAAGCACTAACTCCGCTATTGCGTTTATACTCGTGTTGTGTGGCGTTTTTTTATTCAGAACGGAAGGGTTTCTTCTTTTTCCGATAAGATTCTAACTACATTTCCATTTCTTTTAAATTTTACAATAATTTTATTTTTTTCCTTTAATTCTATTTCTGCAAAAAGGTATTGATATTCCTTTTTTGTTTTTAAACCTCTGTAGGTCTGGATTTGTATTTCAATTGTTTTTGTAACAGTCTTATATTGAATGCTAAATTCACTATCAAGAGAATAATATGTGTGCCATTTCTCAATGTAACCATTTTCATTTTCAGAGTCTATAAAATATTTAAATCGGTCGCCATTATAGGGTAAAACGTATGGTTTAATAATAGGATTTGCAAAACAAAATCTATAAAATTTAAAATCAGGATTGTCAAATTTTTCGTGATAAAATATCTCTTTCTCTTTTTCGATATTTCTTAATTCAGCCTCCTTTTGAAGTTTCGTATTCCTCTCTCGTTTGTTTAAAGCTCTTATTTGGTCAGATTTAATTTCTGCGGTTAATATGTTCTCTAATTGAAGAAGGTTTTTAGTGAAAAATTCGCTCGACATTTCAAGAAAACCTATTTCTACAGAATTAACAATTCGTATCATTCCATCCTTTAAGTCTATAAATAATCGATTCGAATTTGAATATTTTGAAGTCAACCATTTATTAAGCCTTGTTTTTAATGGGTTTCTCTTTTCGGATTTAAATGTTTCTTTAAAATCAGATAAAGTGTAATTAGTTAAATCCAGTACTAAATAAGGAATTAATCCGTGTTTAGAATGAGCGAAATGTCTCAAGTCCATTTCATCTAAACTTACAGATAAAGTGTGCTGAAATTCAATTGCAATATTTTTAACCACACTATCTATTCTGTGATTTTCATTGTCAACATTTATTGTTATTTCGTAAGACTTAATTCCAAATTGTTCAGTTCCATAATTAAGTTCAATGTTTTCATATTGCCATATTCTATGCCATTCACTTAAATCATTGTCAATTTTATTGTCGGAAGGTATAGCTTTACGTCTTACATATGGCTTGCTTTTTCGCATTACCGATATAAAAATTGTTCCAGAATGGTCATACCATTTTCCTTTTTCCGGAATACAGTTTTTGAATTGTTCTATTTTTATCGGGTTTGTCATTTTTTTTTAATGCCACACAACGGTTTTGTATATGGCTCGTAGGGTGCAAATTAGCGATAACTATTCGGTTAAGCACGAGCCGAATTTTTTAATTTTCTTTTTATCTTAATTTTTCAAAAAGCCAAATTAAAAAATTTGGCGGACTAGCAAATATATCTTAACTTCGATTAAGCAACTAATTAGCTATGAGCTATATACGGTGTTGTGTGTAGTGTTTTTATTCATTCTCTTTTATTTTACTCAGTTCGTTTGTTATTTTTTCTTTGAATTTGAAAATGAACCCCAAAAGTATAATTGCAATGATATTAAAATTGATTTCTATCAAATCTTGATTGGCATTACGTGATAAATTCCAATTTACGAACCCAAAGTCAAATCCAACGATTGTGTCATTAGTCAATTCCACCGTCAGTCTTATGTAAAATCCGATTGCATAATTAAAAATATATCCTAAAATCGCAAAACTTAATATTTGTATTGCCTGTATAAAAATCGAACAGTTTAATCCTTTCAGATATTTTTTTTGGATGAGTAAAATTCCGCTATAGATTGAGAATGCACACAATCCAAAAAAAAGAAACATCGAAAATAGAAAAAATCCGTTAGAATTAAGTTTGTCATAAATATTGAAAGTCATTATTAAGATTCCAATAATTCCACCAACTATTTGATAATATCCTAAATATTCAATTCGGTTGTAAATTTTCTTCATTCACGATTTTTTTTTTACATTACACACAACGTTTGGTATAAGCGCAGTAGCGGGATTGACGCACTGACTTATCAGTTTGTAACAGACATAAAATCTTAAGATAAACTTCGAGTTTTGCAATTACCCGCTATTGCGTTTATACTCGTGTTGTGCAACGTTCTTCTGTACTATTAGTTTTCTGTTTCTTTTAATTTCAAAAATTCGTCTAATTCATCAACCGTAAAATTTCTTAATACAATCTTACCTTCATTGTCAAGCAAAAAATTTGACGGCACTGAAGTTATAAATAATTTTTCGGCCAATCCATTTTGATCAAGATACTGGTGCCAAGGTAAATTTTCTTTTTTCAAAAATTTGTTCCACGCTTTTTGGGTTTTCGTATCATCAATTGAAACTGCGTAAATATCAAAGAAATCACGAGATGTTGAATTATATATTTCTAATATATTCGGAAATTGTCTTATACAGGGAGCACACCAACTTGCCCAAAAATCAACTAAAAGATATTCTGATTTCAGCTCCTTAAATATTACTTCAGTTTCCTTTCCGTTAAATTCCAATAGTCTTGCATCTGGAAAATATCCATTAACAGAAAAAGTTCGGATTTCTTCTAACTTTTTATATAGACTTTGGCCAGAAGGAGTGTTTTTCAACTTGTCGCTCATTGCATTATACATATCCTCGTGAATAGGATTATAACCATAAATTGAAAAATTTTCTGCAAATAACCACATACCAACGTATGAATTAGGATTCTTCTTTAAATATTTTAGTAATACTATATTTTTTTCTTCCCTAATTTTTTTTCGACCTTGTATGATTTCCGACATTTTTACTTGTGAAAGAGAATCATTCCATCCATTTTTCAAGTTTATATCTTCTGCTACTAGGTCTTTTATTAAAGGAAGATATTTTTTTTGATATTCATTGTCGGTTTTAGAGTCAACAATAACAGGAGAGTCATCTATATTTAATTCGTTAAAATGAACGGATTGCTCTGTCGCATCTAGAAAAAATATTCCTGAAATGTCTCCTGTACCTGTCATAAACCTAAAGGCGTGTGGATATTCAATTTCACCTTTTATTATAAATTTTCCATCTACGACTTTGGTTTCGCCACTGGTAATTTGATACTTAGAAAAAGTGGAAGAAATGAAACCACTTGAAATTCCTAAAAGCTTTGTTTCTGGATTTTCGGTTGTTCCATTCAGTGTAAAATCTTTATTGTCTTGGGCTAATGTATAAGTACAGATTGATAGAAAAAATATTAAGTTGAATATTGTTTTTTTACTTTCAAACATTTTATTTAGAATTTAAGGTTTTGACTTTAAGTTTGGTTTGGAAATATCCTTTTTTTGTGTTAGAAGAAATGACATTTTTCTAAAGTGAAATTATAAACTTTACCATTTCTTAATACAGAAATGTTTATTTGATCTTCGGATTTTTCTGCAATGCCGTCTTTCCAAATTTCGCATCGTTCAGACTCAGAAATGGATGAAAGATCTCTTTCGTTAATGGATAGAATTGTGTCGCCTATTTCAAGATGTTTCGAGGCGCTAGAACCTTCAATTAAGTAACTAATGACTATTTGCTCGTTCGTTTGAGTAGTGCCATATCCAAAGGTGCTATAAGAATCTTCTAAAACGGCTTGATTTTCAAATATTTTAATTCGTTTTTTATTCCAATTTAGAATAACACGATAATTTTTGAAAAATCCTAGACCAATTCTATGAATAGTTGTTTTGTCGGCATAAACTATTTCATCATTTACAATGAAATCCCCAAATCTAATTTTATCAATTTTAGCAGTATAAAAATCATTATTACTGGCTTCTCCGAATGCACCAATTGGTATTGCACCAAAACCCTTAACAAATTTATTAATTCGCCCATCTTCTATTTGCTTATTAAGCTCTGAATATGGTATTACAATACCACCGTCATAGCCAAAATCTATTGGATTGTTATAAATTTTGGTGCCGTTTATGAAACTGGTTACGGAGGCAATCCCGCCATATCCCACATACAACTTAGATTCCGTGTAAGAAGATTTGATATCCAATTTAATTTCTCGATCTGTAATACGTATTTCCTTATTTTTAAAATCAAAATCCCATATTGCGTGTTGCATTAAATTAGAACCAATAATACCATCTATTTTTAAACAGTTATAGGGGAATATCTCAGTGAAGAAATCTGATATACCCGTGGTTGTATCTAAAAAATGAATTCCTCCTAATGAAATGGATTCAATTTTGGCATAACTCATATCTTGAATCGCACCTTGGATATCAGATACTTTTTCGGTACCGAGAATATTCAGGTTTAGCTTTTCCGCTAATTCTTTCGATATAATGTTCGTTGCGCCGGTATCCATAATAAAGTTATAAACCTTGCCATCAATTGTGGGTTGAACCACAATCCATCCAGTGCTTAAGTTTAAAGGGATAGTAGTTAAATAGTCAGTTTCAAGGGTTTTCCCCTCTTTAAAATACTGGCTTAGTTTTGAGCCTCCACAACTTGATAATGACAAAAGAATTAAAAAATAGAGTAGAATTTTATGTATCATTTAATTAAGTTAGTTGTTTTTAATGTTGCACAACGTTTCGTGTATGAGCAGTGGCGTGGTTCGTCACGGACAATTGCAAACAGGTACTTGCCATTGGAAATTCCGCAGGAATTTCCAAGCAGGCGAGGACAAGCCATTGCTTATACACACTGTTGTACACAGTTTTTATTTATTCAACATCCAATTTATTAATTTCTTTTTATCTACAATAGACCAACTATGAGGATGTCGTTCCCCATTTTCTCTATATCCTTTGTCTGTTGTTGGAATATATTCAACATTTTTAAACTCCAGTTTATTCAAAGATTCAGAAAGTCTTTTTATATGGTATGCGTTCATTTCTTCATATTCAGCCATTGTGTTTTTCTTCCACCACAGTGTATCTGGTTCGGTATAAAGTCTAATTTTCGTGTTTTTTAAATTTTTAATATTATCAATGTTGTTTGTTTTTGAAGTGAAAGCAGAATATTGTTCATATTTTGAAATATCGCTGTTTGGATTTCCAAATTCTTCATTGAAAGTTTGAAGTAACCAATTGCTTTCTTCGGTAAAGGAATTTCCTAAATCGCGTTTAACATTCTTTTCAGCAGTATCATATAATTCTGCTAAATCTATAGGTGAGTCTACAATGAAAACACCATTTGGAATTATATTAGAATTCGTATCAGTCATAAAACTACTGATTAATAGGGCAAGAGTTCCGCCACTTGAAAATCCACCAATGTAAATATTATCTATTGGTAGTTTATTCGATTTAATAATCTTTTCGAGCTGTTCAGATAATTTTAATAATTCACTTTCTTCAAGATAAAATTTTCGATTGTAATTTAAATATAGAACAGCGATATTATTGGTTTTTGCATTTTCGAGTATTTTGAATTCGCGTTTTATATCTTCAGCATTTTCTGGAAAACCACCAAAAAGTATTAAAACCGCTTTTATGTTTTCAGATGGTTTGTTTAGTACATAATCGTCGTTTATTATTTCTATATATTCAGTTTTGACTGAATTATTCATTTTTTTGTTCTCTTCATTTCTACAAGAAAAGGTGAAAACCATTAAAAATAATACTACTAAAAAATTTCTCATAAGTTCTTGGTTTAAATTGTGTACAACGTTTGGGCTATGAGCAGTGCGGGCAAAATTGCAATTATTTTCAAGGCTCCCACTAAGCCAAAACTTTATTTTTTACTTATTTTTCTGTTCGCCAAAATGAAGTTTTGGCGGCTTCGTAAATATACAACTGCTTTTCGGTTTAGCACAAAACCAAGCATTGCTTATAGCCTCGTGTTGTGCAATGTTTTTTCTCCGTTTTGATTCCGTTCTGCCTGCATTTCTTTTTTTTAATCTTTCACAGACCATCGCAAACGGGAAACGGCTTTCGAGGGCTTTTCCTTTCCGATGCTTGACATTCCGAAACCTTATTGGGAAAATGTGGATAAAAATCCGAGCAATATTTTTTTTCTTCCACGAACTTTACTTGACTAAAAACGGTCTTCCTCGAAATCCTGTCCGAGTAGCATTTTCATTATTTATATAGAAAATTTATAAAAAATGTTCTTCAGCATATCTATCAAGAACTCAATATTTCGAAAAACTTTAAAATCTCCATCAAGTAATATAGAGCTGCAACAAAAGTTCCAATTGCGATTACCCAAGTTAAAACAACTAACCAATAATTTAAACGAACGAGATTTCGAGCTTGTCGTTTCTGTTCAGACTGAATTTTTCCGTATTCAATCTCTTTCTTTTTGGTTTCTTGATTTTGGTTTTCGTAACCTCCTTCCTTTATAAAAAACAAGCCCTCGAATGATATTCTATAATAATTGTTGGTTCTGGGTGAATTAAATAACGGGTCCGTTGTTTTTTCGGATTCTTGATTTACAAAGCCATCCTTAACTAATTTTAAAATAGCTGAATGTAATGTTGCATTATCAATTGCTTTTAAAAAACTTGACTTCTCATTGATATCATTTCTTATGTATGCAAATTGAGTGTGTTCGGTCTTGGATAAATACCTTAATATTTCATCTAATATTTTTAAATGCTCCATTTTATTTTATCAAATATTGCACAACGTTTGGTATAACCGCAGTTACGGCTAAATAAACGAGGTTTTTCGGTTAAGCACTGACTTTAGCAATTACGCGTGGATTCGGACGAAGTCGAATCCGCCGTAATTGCGGTTATACAGTGTTGTGTGTAGTGTTTTTTTGCCCATTTTTTATTTCGCTCAACAATTCGGTTTCGCTATATTTTCTCTCTTTATAATTGATTAAAATTGGTTCTGAATTGGGTTCAGATTGGTTAAAAATCAGAAGTACGCCAGGAATTGGTATCTTAAATACGTCATCGTAATATTCTACAGCGTATTCATTTCCGTCCAGTTCCATTATTCTTTGAGTTTTTGGGAAATCATATTTTGAACGTGTTATTTTTAATTTTTTTAAGGTCCGTTTTTCAATTTGATTATATGGGGATTTTCGGAAAAATCTTTTTTCACGAAACTGCTTTAGTAGTTCAATTCCAATTAATGTCAACAGTCCGAAAACTGTGATTCCAATAGCAAAAAGACTTGGATAAATCAGATTTGTCCAATTTTCTACAAATCCGCCAAAAATGCAAATCAAAGTTGCTATTCCGCCGAATATTGAAAAGAGTAAAATCAGTTGATTTTTAATTGTATTTTGAAAATTTGCAGTCATATTTTTTACATTACACACAACGGTCTGGCTATGAGCAGTGCGCCAAAAACGAACTGATTTTCGGAATAAGCACGAAGCCAAAACTTTATTTTTTACTTAAATTCTCACTTTACGCCAAAATGAAGTTTTGGCGACTTCGTAAATATACACCTGATTTTGGATTAAACACGAACCCAGCATTGCTTATAGCCTTTTGTTGTGGGCCGGTTTCCCTTTTTCACAGGCTTTTGCTGATTAGAACTTGCCTTTGGAGCTTGCCGAAAACACGGTTTTTAATTTTCACAAATAAATACCTACCAAAAAAATCTTCATCCACTTGAGTCATCTACTATCCTAACCAAATAAGAAACTACGATCGTCGGAATCTCAAAATGCCCAGCTCTGATTTTGTAAATAAACATTTGCCAAAAAAATCTTCATCCAGAGAATCATTAAACCATCCTTCGTAAATAAACAATTACTTAAGATGGCATTTTGGGATTCCTTAGCCTAAAAACCGTGTTTTCATTTTGGCAAATAAGCCTGAGAATTATTAGCTAACTTTTGGTTCTTCTAACTGGCCCACAACGT
>NZ_AUBG01000020.1 GCF_000429125.1 Aequorivita capsosiphonis DSM 23843 | reverse complement strand
GCTTTCACCTACCTTTTTTGCCCCAAATCTTACCAAAGACCTAACCTACTTACGTCAAATGGTAAGTTCAAATATAATTTAACTTTTGGCACCAAAACACAGTAAATCAACAAATTCGATAAAGTGGATCAACTTTCCGATAATCGGTTGGAAGTCTGTTAAAGTCTTTAGTGATTAATAAGCTCGCTCCGGATTTCCTTCGTAGAAATTGATATAAGCACGATTTACAACTCTATTTCCTCCTGCTGTTGGGTAATTACCTGTGAAATACCAATCGCCCAAGTTTTTGGGACAGGCCTTGTGCAAATTATCAACGGATTGAAAAATAAGTTTGACTTTAGCTTGTATATTTTCCTCACTAATAATTTCAGCGATCTTATCTGAAATTTCCTCGTCCGTAAAAGGTGCGTATAACTTTTTTACGTGATTAACCACAGAGATATCTTCCATCGGTAGCTGCTCTTTACATTTATTGTAAATTTCTTCTACAATTGCATAGGTGCCTCTATCCTTATGAAGATGTAAAGCTGCTTGAAAGGCTACTAAATCCTCCAATCTCGCCATATCTATTCCATAGCAATCTGGGTATCTAATCTGTGGTGCTGAAGAAACTACAACAATTTGCTTTGGATGAAGTCTGTCGAGCATTTTAAGAATACTTTTTTTCAAAGTAGTTCCTCTTACAATGCTATCATCAATGATCACTAGGTTATCGCTGTCTTTTACCACGCCATAGGTAACGTCATAAACGTGTGCCACAAGGTCATCACGGCTACTATCGTCCGTTATGAATGTTCTTAGTTTTACATCCTTTATGGCTATTTTCTCTGTACGAATTTTATGTGCCTGAATCTGCTGAAGCCGTTCCGTTGTCAAACTTTCCTTTTCCTGTAATATAGCCTCATTTTTTTGTTTGTTCAATTCGTCTTGTGCCGCATCCAACATTCCATAAAACGAAGTTTCTGCAGTATTGGGTATAAATGAAAAAACGGCATTTTCGGTATCATAGTCTATTGCTTCAAGTACTTTCGGCATAACTAATTTACCCAGCATTTTTCGTTCTTGATAAATTTCGGCATCGCTTCCACGTGAGAAATAGATTCTTTCAAAAGAACAGGATTTTCGTTCTAATGGGGCCAAAATCTCGGATATTTTCATACTTCCATCTTTCTTCACAATCAATGCGTTGCCAGGATTCAATTCCTTCACCTCCTCAAATGGAACATTAAAAGTTGTTTGAATAGCGGGTCTTTCAGAAGCAACCACCACTACCTCATCATCTTGATAGTAGTATGCTGGTCTAATTCCAGCAGGGTCACGTAGTACAAATGCATCGCCATGCCCCAAAAGTCCAGCCATTGCATATCCGCCATCCCAATTGGAGGCCGACTTACGAAGAATCTTAGCTAGGTTCAAATTTTCGGCGATATAAGGAGAAGCTTCCTGCTTGTTCAATCCTTTTGCTTTCGCCTTTTTATATAGTTTGCGAACGGCATCATCCAAAAAATGACCTATTCTTTCCATCACCGTAACGGTATCTGCCTTTTCTTTTGGGTGCATTCCCAAGTTTATAAGATTATCAAACAAGGCATTCGTATTCGTCATATTAAAATTTCCCGCAATAATAAGGTTACGGTGCATCCAGTTATTTTGACGAAGAAAGGGATGTACGTTTTCTACACTATTAAGTCCAAAAGTACCATAGCGAACGTGTCCTAAAAACAATTCACCTATATATGGAATGTTCTTTTTTTGCGCGGCAACATCATCTTTATATTCTGGATGTTCCGTAAACTCCAAATTGATCCGTTCATTTATCTGCGCAAAAATATCTTGAATGGGCTGTGCATCATTGGAACGCACCCGACTTATATATCGCTCTCCAGGATTGACATCTAATTTAATGCTGGCCAAACCTGCGCCGTCTTGTCCACGGTTATGCTGTTTTTCCATCATTAAATACATTTTGTTTACCCCGTAAAATGCCGTACCGTATTTCTCCTTATAATACTCCAAGGGTTTTAACAATCTTACCAAGGCAATTCCACATTCGTGTTTTAACGCGTCGCTCATATTTTTTCTAAAACTATATAAAATGTATAAAAAACGCCCTGTAATTTCAGGGCGCGTATTTAGGTTAACTTAATATCAAATTGTGTCAGGCTTTTAAATTGTTGTATGCGCTGATGCACGTCTTTATTTGTGAGATTCAACAATCTTTCAGGACCAAACTTTTCTACACAGAATGACGCCAATGCAGATCCATTGATAACCGCATTCTTCATATTATCATAAGTATAATCACCAGTTCTCGCCAGGTAACCAGTAAAACCACCAGCAAATGTATCGCCAGCCCCAGTTGGATCAAAAACTTCACGCAATGGCATTGCTGGGGCAAAGAACACATCATCATCACCAAAAAGCAACGCACCGTGTTCACCCTTTTTTATCACCACATAGTTAGGTCCCATTTCCATAATTTTCTGTGCAGCTTTTACTAGCGAATATTCGCCTGAAAGCTGTCTTGCCTCTTCATCATTTATAGTTACAACATCAACTTTCGCTATAACTTGCATCAATTCATCTAGAGCACTATCCATCCAAAAATTCATGGTATCCAAAACAATCAATTTTGGAGAATCCATTTGTTCGATTACGCTCAGTTGGACGAGAGGATGAAGGTTTCCTAACATAACTACTTCGGCATCTCGATAGGCTGCAGGAACTTGCGGATTGAAATCTGCAAGTACGTTCAAATCTGTTATCAACGTATCACGGGTATTCATATCATTGTGATATTTTCCGCTCCAAAAGAAGGTTTTTCCATTTTCAACAATCTCAAGACCTGAAATATCCATTCCATTATCTTCAAGCATTTTAAGATCTTCCTTAGGAAAATCGCCACCAACAATGGATACAATAGCGCCATCAACTTTAAACTGCGAAGCTGCCAAGCCAATATAAGTAGCCGCACCACCAAGAATTTTATCTGTTTTCCCGAAGGGGGTTTCAATGGCATCGAACGCAACGGTGCCTACTATAACTAGTTTACTCATACGTGATTTTTAAAGAGGTGCAAATTTAATCAATTATTTGCAATTTTTTCCTTTTATAGATCTTAACTAATAGGATGTTAGATTTAAAGCTTAAAAAGCCTATTTGTTAATAAAATCGTAAATTCCCCAAATTTTAATTCTAAACCAATGAAAAACATCTACTTTCTTTTAATATTATGTCTGTTTTCTCAATTATCGCATGGTCAGGAAGGTGTTTCTTTCAAAGAAAATAAACAATTATATCTTCAAGGAAACTCAATTCTTATTGGCAATAACATTCTTGGAGAACACACCGTCAAACCATTGATGAATTTAACGAAGCCCAACGATCTGGTGGATATGAAATATATTGATATGGATAATGATCAGTCTACATTCAGTTCTAGTGAAGCAACAATAATTGATTCTCCCGAAAACACGATGGTTAAATATGCTGCACTTTATTGGTCCGGATTGTATCCCTTTAAAAAAGGAATATTAAGAAAATCTGGCAATAAAATGGTTTACGTGGGCCGTGGAGATAGAACTGAAAAAGTAAACTCAATTGAACTCAAAACTCCCAATGGAAATTATGAAACAGTTAATGGGGAAACAATTTACGACAGTTATCATTCCGAGGATTTTGAAACCAACAAACCTTATGTGTGCTATGCCGATGTTACAAAGAGACTTCAAAGCCTTCCAACTATAAAAGGAACTTACACCGCCGCAAATATAAAAGCCACTGAAGGTAAAATTTCGGGAGGAGGTTCGGCAGGATGGCTTTTATATATTGTTTATGAAGATCCAACGCAAAGTCCAAAGTACTTTAATATCTATAACGGATTGGTTGAGGTAAATAAAAAGGAGGTAGAAATAAACTTTAAGGACTTTAAAAGTAAAGAGGAAGGAGAAGTACAAACAACTATTGCAATAGGCGCTTTGGAAGGTGACCGGAGAATAAAAACAGACCAGGTTTCTGTCTTAAATGAAAAGACTGGTGATTTTATTCCGTTGAGCAATAATGTTAGAGAAAAAAGAAATTTTTTCAATAGCTCCATAACAATCGGTAATGAATCTTTCACTGACAGAAACCCGAATAGCGCGAACACGCTCGGTTTTGATTTGTTAAAGATGGAAATTCCAAACAAGGAGAATACGCTATTTGACAATACAACGACGCAGGCAAATTTTAAGTTTCAAGGAAAAGCAGATCGCTATTATCTATTTTTTGTCGCTTTTGAGACGGAAATTAACAATACTTTTTTACAAGAGAAAACAGAGGCTATTGCAACCGTTACAACTGCCAAATCTCCAGAACCAATCGCTAACTTAACGCAGCACGAAAACCTCAAGCAACTCGAAAAAGCTGTAGCAACTGAAAAAGATATCGAAATAGTTAAAACAATGGAAGAAAATGTTCAGAAAAATCTTCCAGCAGCTGAAGAAGTTCAAAAATCTGCAAAAAGCAATTTACCCAAGGAGCCTGTGGTTATTGCTTCAGAAGATACAAAAAAAGCTAAATTAAAAAAGGAGACTAAAATCCGAAGCATGTCAATTCCTGGCTTAGACCCGGGATACTATATTATTACAAATGCTTTCTCATCTATAAGCAATGCTGAGAATTGGTCAAAAACTTTAAAAGAGAAAAACTTTCATCCAGGAACTTTCGTCAATCCAGAGAATAAATTGAATTACGTTTATATCGCTAAGGGCAAAGCCTTAAATTCTATTTATGAAAAATGGATCGCTAATAAAGACTTAGCGCTCTTTAAAGATATATGGATCGCTGAAATTAATTGATAGAAACTAAAAATCTTAAACTGTTTTTATATTTCCGATCAACATCGAAAGAAATCACAAGATGTATTAAAAAGAGTCATCAATTCCCCTTTGGGGATTAAGGGGATTTTATTTTCGTCCAAAATCCGCAGGGATCTCTCCCCAAGCTTTGGTTTCCCACTTTACTACTTTGGTTTCGTATTTATTCGTTTTGAGCCAGTTTTCAGCTCTTACAACCAATTCAAAAAGTGTTTTGTTTCTCGCATTTGGTTTTAATTTTGTATTGCACTTCTTCTTTTTTACCCAGCCCATTGCAATTCGAGAATCAGTATAAAGAATCCTATCACTACTGTGTTGCTTTAAAAAAGCCAAACCGTGCACCAGCGCCAAAAACTCGCCGATATTATTGGTTCCCTGTTGAAAAGGACCTTGATGGAACAATTGTTTATGCGTTTGCGTATCTACTCCTCGATATTCCATTTTCCCCGGATTACCGCTTGAGGCAGCGTCAACAGCAATAGAATATAAGTTGGGCTCCCCTATTTTTTGAAGTAACTCCTTTGAAATTGTTTTTTTTACAGTCTTTCCTTTATAATCGGCATACGATTTATTGTAGGCTTTTTTTGCTTCGTCTAAAGTTTCAAAGCTCTTGTATTGCGCGCCGGGAACCCCGTGAATTGAGCGCTTACATTCTTTCCAACTTTTAAAGATTCCAGCAGGATTTCCGAACCAAACAACGTAAAATTTTTGTTTTTTACCCATTTTGAAGAATCTCTTCTATTACCTTCGGAAACCATTCGTATTCCAAACTATGAACCTTCTTTGCAATCGTTTCGGATGTTTCCGTTTTTAAAAGTTTCACTTTCTTCTGTGAAATAATTGCTCCCTCGTCATAGTTTTCATTCACATAATGAATGGTTATTCCTGTTTCTACGTCTTTGTTGTTTAATACAGCATCGTGCACAAAACTACCGTACATACCTTTTCCACCATATTTTGGAAGCAAGGCCGGATGAATATTGATCACTTTATCTGGAAATTCTGTAATGATTATTTCAGGAAATTTAAGTAGGAATCCAGCCAATACTATTAGGTCTGGTTGGGCCGATTTCAAAATTTTCAATACTCCTTCTTCTGATAAAAATTTGTCTTTCGTGAAAGAGACCGCTTCAACATTAAGCTTTTCAGCACGTTCCAAGACTTTGGCATCCTTCTTGTTTGAAAGCACAAGAACGACCTCGGCAAATTGGGTTCGTTGAAAGTATTTAATAATGTTCTCGGTATTGGTACCGCTACCCGACGCAAAAATTACAATCCGTTTCTTCATTCTCGTTTCCAAAAGTTTTTCTCGAAGTAAATATTAATAAATAAAACAACAAAAGTAAGGCAATAGGGTTTTACTTCGCCCAAAATTGTTTAATTTGGTTTAATATTTCGGTGATATTTTGTATCATTGAAATGTTTCTATGCGCAATGAACATAAATAAAACATACTTGTTTATCGCGTATTGCTCTATTTAAGAGATGAATATAAATTTGACGTATATCATTTTCGTATAAAAACGAATTTTAAATGAGTCTCATTTTCACATTTTGAACATTAAATGGTGTAATCAATTAAAATATTTTATTTTTGCCACTTATAATTAAATTAAAAAATTAAAAATTATGTCAGACATTGCATCAAGAGTAAAAGCGATTATCGTAGACAAATTAGGTGTAGACGAAAACGAAGTTGTAAACGAAGCTAGCTTCACAAACGACTTAGGAGCCGACTCCTTGGATACGGTAGAGCTTATAATGGAATTTGAAAAAGAATTTGATATCCAGATTCCAGACGACCAAGCTGAAAATATTGCTACGGTAGGTCAAGCAATTTCATATATAGAAGCAGCTAAATAAGAATTCTTCTATGGAGTTGAAGCGAGTTGTAGTTACTGGTCTTGGAGCACTTACACCAATTGGAAACAATATTGAAGAATATTGGGACGCCCTTATTGAAGGGAAAAGCGGTTGTGCCCCAATAACCTATTTTGATACTGAAAAGTTCAAAACGAAATTCGCTTGTGAATTGAAAAATTTCAATGCAGAAGACCATTTTGATAGGAAAGAAGCCCGAAAGCTAGACCGTTTTGCCCAATACGCCCTTGTATCTTCAGATGAAGCCATCTTAGATGCTGGAATTGATTTCATTGATGTCGACAAATTTCGTGTTGGCGTTATATGGGGAGCGGGAATCGGTGGCTTGGAAACCTTCCAAAATGAAGTTATAAACTTTGCAGAAGGGGATGGAACACCGCGTTTCAACCCCTTCTTTATTCCAAAAATGATTGCCGATATTGCACCTGCAAACATTTCCATAAAACACGGTTTTATGGGGCCTAACTATACTACCGTCTCTGCTTGTGCATCTTCTGCAAATGCAATAATAGACGCGTTCAACTATATTAGATTGGGCACTTGCGATATTATTGTTACTGGAGGAAGTGAAGCAGCGGTAACCATAGCTGGAATGGGAGGTTTTAACGCAATGCATGCATTGTCTACCCGCAATGAAAGTCCCGAAACAGCATCTAGACCTTTTGACGCAACCAGAGATGGTTTTGTGTTAGGCGAAGGAGCAGGAGCTCTTATTTTAGAAGAATATGAGCATGCCAAAAAACGAGGGGCTAAAATTTATGCGGAAATTGTTGGCGGTGGTATGAGCAGCGATGCGCACCATATGACCGCTCCACATCCAGAAGGAAGAGGTGTGGAACGCGTTATGCTAAATTGCTTACGCGACGCACATATGAGCCCGAATGAAGTTGATGCCATCAATACGCACGGAACTTCAACACCCTTGGGTGATGTTGCCGAATTAAAGGCAATTGTAAGTGTTTTTGGTGAACACGCCAAGGACATCAATATCAATTCAACAAAATCAATGACGGGGCATCTACTTGGTGCTGCCGGAGCTATTGAAGCCATTTCCTCTATTTTGTCTATGAAATACGGAATTGTTCCTCCTACCATTAACCATACTACGGTAGATGAAAACATTGATTCATCCTTAAACCTTACTCTTAACAAGGCTCAAAAACGCGACATAAAAGTGGCAATGAGCAATACTTTTGGGTTTGGTGGGCACAATGCCTGCGTGCTCTTTAAAAAACTTGATGCCTAATGAATGGCTTCCATTAAAAACATATTTTCTACCCGTCCAGAAAAAGATGGGGAATTTTTTAATTCCCTGAAAAAAATATTGGGTTTCAAGCCAAAAGACATCTTCATTTACGAAACGGCTTTTACCCATCGTTCTACAAACGAAAAAAATCTAAATGGACAACCCCAAAACTACGAAAGACTAGAGTTTTTAGGAGATGCCATGTTAGGCGCCGTAATAGCAGCTCACCTATTTAAAAAAGTTCCAGAGGGTAATGAAGGTTATCTAACTAAAATGCGAAGCAAAGTGGTTAGTAGGGAACATCTTAATGAATTGGGGCGTGATCTACAATTAACGAAATTTCTAAAAACAACGGTGCCAACGCAACAATTCAGTGGAAACATCTACGGAAATGTTTTTGAAGCACTTGTGGGTGCAATCTATCTGGATCGCGGTTTTAAGTATTGTGAAAAATTCATTTATAAGCAGGTAATTAAGCCCTATGTAGATATCAAAAAATTAGAAGGAAAAGTTATTAGCTATAAAAGCCTTTTAATTGAATGGTGTCAGAAATACAAAAAACCTTTCAATTTTGAAATTTACGAAGATACAGGCAAAGATGAACTTAAACATTTTGCCGTACGTCTAAAAGTAGATGACGAAATAGTAGCAAAAGCAAGGGCTACCTCTAAAAAGAAAGCCGAGGAACGCGCTGCAAAACGAGCCTATTACAAGCTTCAACTTAAGATAGATTCTCAAAAGGGCTGAGCTAGAGATTATCTTTACATTAATTTTATTTTCAACATCCCAACTATTTTAGCTATTCCCTTTAAAGTTGTCTATTTTTGTATGGAGACAGTCAGCAGAAGGAATCTATCTGCAATATCGGAAATATCACTAAAATTTAAATTAAAAATGGCCAACCATAAGCTACTTTTTGAAGAAGAATGTGAAGATCCCTTCACCCTTATTGCAATACATTGTAGTGAAGAAGAGTACAAAGTGGCCTATTTGATGAATAAATTTTTAAATACAAGATTTAAAAGAAGAAAGGTTGATATTGATTTCACATTTGAAGGATTAATAACCACGTTTCCCATATTCGATTTTACGGACGAGATAAACTACACCCAGTATTATTTAATATCCAATAAATGCCGGACAATCGAAGCGACTTTACAAAGCTCTGGTGGCTTATTTTCCGAAATGAATTCTGAAAAAGCCAAAGATCATTTTCTGATTCCAGAATTTAAAAAGGTAGATTATTTTCTGAAAATATATTCAGACTTTGAAAATGTGCTACTCACAACTTTTATTTCTGAAATAAACAAGATCAAGCAAATTATTTCCGCATATAGTGTGGAAACCGATACAATAAAATCTAAGAACAATTTAATTTTCGACTAAATGTCAACTCAAAAACGAACTAAAATAGTAGCTACGCTAGGTCCCGCAACCAACAGCGAAGATGTTTTAAAACAAATGATGTTAGAAGGTGTCGACGTTTTTAGGGTAAACTTTTCACATGCAGATTACGATACCGTTAAAGAAAACATCACCACCATACGCAGACTTTCAGATGAATTAGATCTGCATGTTGCCATTTTAGGCGACTTGCAAGGACCTAAACTTCGTGTTGGTGTAATGAAAGAAGAAGTAGTGCTCCAACCTGGAGACGAGCTTCTTTTTTGTACCGGAGAGGAATTTGAAGGCACCAAAAAGAAAGTCTATATGAATTATAACGACTTTCCCAAGGATGTAGAAGCTGGAGAACGCGTACTGTTAGACGACGGAAAACTTATTTTTGAAGTCTTGGAAACCAACAAAACCAATGAAATTAGAGTAATGGTAATTCAAGGCGGCCCCTTGCGTTCCAAAAAAGGAGTGAACCTACCCAATACCAGACTTTCTCTTCCCGCACTTACCCCAAAGGATAAGGCCGATGCCGTATTTGCGATAGAACAACAAGTAGATTGGATGGCGCTTTCCTTTGTGCGCCATGCAGAAGATTTAAAGGAATTACAGGCATTGATTGAAGCGCATTGCGAATATAAAATTCCAATTATCGCCAAAATAGAAAAACCAGAAGCTGTTGAAAATATCGATAAGATTATCGCCTATTGTGATGGTTTAATGGTGGCCCGTGGTGATTTGGGCGTAGAAGTTCCTGCTGAAGAAGTTCCATTGATCCAAAAAGAACTCGTGCTTGCTGCCAAGCGAGCGCGTATTCCAGTTATCATCGCCACACAAATGATGGAAACGATGATAACTTCCCTTACCCCAACCCGTGCCGAAGTAAACGACGTGGCAAACTCAGTGATGGACGGCGCCGATGCGGTAATGCTTTCAGGGGAAACTTCCGTGGGGAATTATCCTGTAGCCGTAATTAAAACCATGGCCAAAATTCTAAAAAGTGTAGAAAATTCTGAATTAATACGCGTTCCCCAAGAGCCGCCACAAATAAAAACCAATCGCTATATAACAAAGTCTATTTGCTATCACGCCGCACTTATGGCCAATGAAATTGAAGCTGAAGCTATTTGTACTTTAACGAATAGTGGTTATACCGCCTTTCAAATTTCTGCTTGGCGACCTTCGGCCTTTATTCTGGCCTTTACTTCAAATAAACGTATTCTTGCGCGTTTAAACTTATTATGGGGCGTAAAAGCGTTCTATTACGACAAATACGTAAGCACCGATGAAACCGTGGACGACGTAAACAGAATTGCTTGTGAAAAAGGATATGTAAACAAAGGTGATTATCTAATTAATCTTGCCGCTATGCCTATTGTGGATAAGGGGATGGTAAATACTTTAAGGGTTACGCAGGTGAAATAAACTAGGAAAATTTAATAATCTAATAAAGAAAATGGTCCAGAGACGGACCATTTTCTTTTATGAATATCTTTCTTAAAAAATCTAGAGCTTTTAATTTCGTATTAATCCGCAACCTCTACTTTTTCAAGTTTCATTCCATTAGCATCTTTTGAAATCGTAACTACATATCCAAATCCATCGGTTTTGTAGTTATAAACAATTCTCTCAAGTTGGTTGGCATTTCTGGAAATCTGCAATTCGCTTATAAAATCGTTCTTCTTTTTATTGGCATTTTGTTGGGTCTCGTGATTGGATCCTTTTGGATTTGGAAAAGCGAATGATTTTGGAATATTAAAAAGTTGCTGCGCCGTAAAAAAAGCTTCGTGCCATTTATCTGTTGGTAAAATTAAAGTCTCGGTTTTTGTGGGCTTGCTTGCCGTTCCTCCAGTAGCTTCAGAATAATTTACTTTTGGAAAATCCTTTTTTAGTTCTTCAGCATAATTCTTCGCAACTGCAGTTTCTCCAGGGGGAGAAAACTTCGACATAAAACCATTAAAGGCGAATCCTTTGATATTGTTGAATTCCACCTCATCCATGGCGCCATCAATTCCACCGACGTTCATTGTTGCTTTCTCTTCCGCATTAATAAGTTTCACCTTAGTCCCCAATGGCATCACCGTCAATTTTGAACTTTGCAAGTTTGGATGTTCACGCAGAGTCAAACCGCTACTAGCGGTAACATACATAGATTCTGGAATGGTTTCCGCGGGAATGGAATCAGTAACAACAGAGGTTGTTTCTTCATTGGTTTTGACATCGTTTTTACAGGAAAAAAGTAGGGTGAATCCTAGAATGGCAAGAATGGGAAATGCTATAGTTTTCATAAATGTTATTATTGATGTATAAAGTATGCTGTCTGCATTATTAGTTTTCATTATTTAACTTTAAAAGTTCCGAAATAACTGCCTGGGAAATTCTAAAGTCTGTTGCAGGCTCGCTTCAACCTCTAAAATTTTTACCACGAAGCCCACTAATTTTCACGAAACTACTCTTGCGTGGAATGTATGTGCTTAAATAATTCCTTATCGATTTCACGAATAAACCAGACTTACAGTCTGGTTTAACAACCTCGTTCAGAATATACTGCTGGACTAAACTTTAGTCAATACTGATTTACTGAAAAGGTAATATGATTCTATCAGAAATTATAACTTTAGGCATTGGCTATATCTTCCCGTAAGTCTGAAACCGAAGTGCTAAAAACAGAAACTCCATAATGTCCAAGTAACTCCATAAAAGTTTCCTTGGAAACCCCAACCATTTTTGCAGCTTCCCCCAACGAAAGTTTACAATTCTTATATAACTGTGATGCAATCATCATTGAAATATCAAAATCGTTTACTTCTAAAGTATCTGGTAATCGCAATTTTAGCATACGCATGTTCCTATCGTTATATCAAAGATACATAATTTCCTTTAAGCTAATAAATCTCATAATGGGTGGAGTTTTAGGATTGCCTCTCGCCTCTATTGCCTATATAATATACTAAATCTCCTTCCCTTCGGGAGGTCCCGATAACTATCGGGAGGGGGCGGGACTAAAACTCCAGCTTCAATTGAACATCTATGGATTCCTTAAGATCTTCTTTCTTTTTAGGCTTTTCATTGTTAAGACTCGAAATTGAAATCCCCAATAAGCGCACAGAGTCCTTCATTTTTTCTTGATATAACAGTTCTTTAACCACTTCTAGAATTAGTTCCTTGGAAGAAAGAAATTGCGGAACGGTTTTGCTTCGGGTTTGTATGCTGAAATCGCTGTAACGAATTTTTAAGGTAACCGTTTTTCCCGCCAGTTTTCTTTTGAGCAAACGCTGTTCCACTTCATTGGCGATTTCCTCTAAACGCTCCATCATAAAAATTTCCGAAGAAATATTCTCCGTGAAAGTGTGTTCCGAAGCCAATGACTTCTGCGTTCTGGATGGTTTTACTTTACTATTGTGAATTCCGCGAACCACGTTGAAGTAATGATTTCCGCTCTTTCCGAAGTTTTCATTTAAAAATTCCAACGACTGATTCTTTAAATCAATTCCGGTATATATCCCTAAACGATACATTTTCTCCTTGGTCACCTTGCCAACGCCGAAGAATTTTTTTACGTCCAAGGTTTCTAAAAAAGGAACTACTTCTTCCGGAACAATGGTTTTTTGGCCGTTTGGTTTATTGATGTCACTCGCAATTTTTGCGACAAATTTATTGATGGAAATTCCTGCGGAAGCATTCAGGCCAGTTTTTTCTTTTATTTTCTTCCGAATTTCCTCGGCAATCATCGAGGCGCTGGGATTTCCCTTTTTATTTTCGGTTACATCAAGGTAGGCTTCGTCCAGTGAAAGCGGTTCTACCAAATCTGTATATTCAAAAAATATTTCACGGATTTGTTTCGAAACTTCCCTATATCTATCAAATCTAGGCGGAACAAATATAAGATCTGGACAATTTCGTTTAGCCGCCATTCCACTCATTGCGCTGCGGACACCAAATTTTCGGGCTTCATAACTTGCTGCTGCCACAACACCACGCTTTTCACTGCCTCCAACGGCGAGAGCCTTCCCCCGAAGTTCAGGATTATCCAACTGCTCTACGGAAGCATAAAAAGCATCCATATCTATGTGGATTATTTTGCGGTTTTGGTGTTCTTGGAACATAGTGTAAAAATACTACCTTTAATGGATTCCAAACCCCAAAGGTTTTCATTTATCCGCCGAAGGAAGAAAACCTTCGGGGTTTTATTAACTTCCTACAAGCTTTTCAAAACCTGCCTTGCCGGCAGGCAAGCTTGTAGTATATTTATACTATGAAAACAGCAATCATCTTAGGTGCAACCGGATTAACGGGAAGCTTGCTTTTAGAAAAGCTTTTAAACGATCCTTCTTTTAAAAAAATAAAACTATTCTCTCGGAGTTCAGTTGAAATAACAAATCCGAAAATTGAAGAACATCTAATAGATATGTTCAATTTGGAAAAATTTTCTGAAGTCTTTACAGCGGATGTAGTTTTCTGCTGCATAGGAACCACAAAAGCAAAAACTCCCGATAAGGAAGTCTATAAAAAGATTGATTACGGAATTCCTGTTACGGCTGCAAAACTGGGAAAAGAGAATGGAATCAAAATTTTCATTTCAATTTCAGCCTTGGGTGCAGACGAAAACAGCAGCGTTTTTTACAATAAAACAAAAGGTGAAATGCAACGCGATGTGTTAAGCCGAAATATTGAAAATACCTATATCTTACAACCATCATTAATAGTTGGCAATCGAAAAGAATCTCGTTTTGGAGAAAATGCAGCTGAATTTTTTATGAAAATTTTCGGGTTTTTAATTCCGAAGAAATACAAGATGATAAAAGGCGAAACCATTGCTGATGCGATGCAGATTTTAGCAAAAAAAGGGTATTCTGAAAAAATAATTACTTCAGAAAAAATAAAGGAAATTGCTAAGACCTAACCGGTTTAGATTGCTTCGTGCCTCGCAATGACTTCTGTGAGGTCTAAAAAATAAAAAAAAATGCAAGAAATAGAACGAAAATTTTTGGTCACTTCCGACGCTTTTAAAAGTGAAGCTTTTAAGAGAACTCATATTGTTCAGGGGTTTTTAAATACTCATCCTGAACGCACGGTACGGATTCGAATTCGTGGAAACGATGGATTTATAACGGTGAAAGGAAAGTCAAATAATTCCGGCCTATCAAGATTTGAATGGGAAAAACAGATTTCACTTGCTGAAGCCGAAGAGCTTATCCATCTTTGTGAGCCTGGAATAATTGAAAAAACACGTTTCGAAGTCCAAAGCGGGGAACACATTTTTGAAGTGGATGAGTTTATGGGTAACAATGATGGTCTCATAGTTGCCGAAGTAGAATTGAAAGCTGAAAACGAACCCTTTGTGGAACCGGAATGGTTGGGAAAAGAAGTTACGGGAGATATTAAATATTACAATTCAAATCTAAGCAAGAAGCCATATAATAAGTGGCAGTAGCCAGTTGCAGTTGACAGTATCACTGTGATATAAGCTGAATTACTTTTTGAATTGTTTCTTTGTTGGAAGTAGCGACGATTCCTTCTTCAAAAAAAGCATCACTATGCATTAATACTTTTGGTTTTTTATAGAGTGTTTGCTTTTTATCGGTTGCAGAAAAGTGGATGCTCGTAAAACCCGCATCTTTAAAAGCTTGGACATTTTGAATATTAATACCGCCGCCGGGCATAATTTCAAGTTTGCTTTCTGATAGTTCTTTCAGTTGTTTCAAGAGTGAAATTCCCTCAAAAGCATTAGATTCAAGTCCTGATGATAGCAATCTATCCACTTTTAAATCCATTAGCTTTTGAAGTTCCTCCAAAGGATTTTGAACCCAATCAAAAGCTCGGTGAAACGTAAATTCCATTCCTTTAGCAGCTTTGATCAATTGTGCTGTGCGTTTCACATCAACTTCCAGATGATGATCTAAAACCCCGCTAACAATTCCTGTACAACCTATTTCACTACAGAAATTAATGTCTCTCAACATCACATCAAATTCTTCTTCTGAATAGGTAAAATTCCCACTTCTTGGCCTAATCAAAACGTGAATTGGAATATTCAGTTCAATAATTACTTTCTCAATTAATCCAAGGGAAGGAGTTAGGCCACCTACAGAAAGTTCGGTGCAAAGTTCAATACGGTCAGCTCCCGCATCTTGAGCGGCTTTGGCACTTGCAAAGCTATTGGCGCAGATTTCAATTTTCATAATCATAAACTTTCTAAAATCTTTAGATAATTCGAACTTTAATAATAATCCCGGGGATCGTAAAGATACTAAAAGGCTTTAGCCAAAATGGATATTTCTAATCATTCGGCTAAAGCCAAGGTCAAGAGCTTCTTTTACCACGCGCTGAAACCCGTGGCTATTGAAAAATAAATCTAATCCAAATAATAAGTGTGGTTTAAAGTGGTTTTGGATTATTCAACAACTATTTCATCTATAAACGTCCAAGCATTATGACCCGCACCTTGCAAGCCATCAGGAATCATTCCGTAACTTGGAATGGTCAATTTTATATATCTAGGTTTCAAATTTTTGTTCTTCGCTAAATCTACCTCCACGTATATTAAATTATCGTTTTCAGCTTTTATTTTTGTTGAAATGGAAACTTCTTCTCCTTTGGAATTCTCGTAGGAGACAATCATTTCATTCGGGGAATAAACCCATACTCCTGGCGAATTGAAGAATCGGGTTTTTAAAGATTTCACTTCTGTGTCTTTTCCCAGATCGATTGTTATTTCCAAATCATCACCCCAAAATCCTAACCATTCCTTATCGCCGTAGCGTTTGTCGCTTCCTGAAATTCCGTTGATTAAGGCTTCTTTTCCACCTGCCGCATACGCCGGATTTGGTTCAACGTTGATTGCAATTTTCCCTGTAATTGCTTTGTGATATTTTATTGCTTCGGAAAAGTCACGCCCCAATTTTTTGCCATCTTTAAACACGTTTGCGGTAATCTTGGAATCTTTTTCAATTAAAATTGGCTGGGAATACTTTTTTTGTTCAGAATTATTTAGGGAATATCTTATTTCCTTTCCTTTAGTAGGTGTGGTCATTTCGTAATAAACCCCGCCTGTCCGGCCGGCAGGTTTGCCATCTTTTTTCAGGATTTTGCCTTCAACTTCGTATAAATAATTGGCGTAATTGATATCCAAAGCATCCAAACGCTTCATAAAAACTTCCACTCGAGAAAAGAAATCGGGATAATCCTTGTCAAAATTTTGGGAAGGACCGCTCCACACAACCTCACTCATTGCAAGGATTCTCGGAAAAACCATATACTCCACTTGTTTTTCGGTTGGAATGTATTCTGTCCATAAATTGGCTTGGGCGCCGAGAATATATTTTCCTTCTTCTTCAGTCAATTCGTGCGGAATTGGATTTAGCGAATACACTTTTTTCAAGGGAAGAAATCCGCCAATTGCTGTAGGTTCATCCAAATTTTCACTTTGATAATAATCGAAATAAGCGTGGGAAACCGGCGTCATAATCACATCGTGTTTTTGCTTGGCAGCATCAATGCCGCCTTGCATTCCGCGCCAAGACATTACTGTTGCATTTGGTGCGAGACCACCTTCCAAAATCTCATCCCAGCCTATAATTTTCTTGCCTTTGCTGTTTACAAATTCTTCAATTCTATGGATGAAATAACTCTGCAAACCATTTTCATCTTTTAAATTTTTATCCTTTATCAATTGTTGACAATGTTCACAATTTTTCCATCTTAATTTTGGAGCTTCATCGCCGCCAATATGAATATATTCCCCAGGAAACAAAGGCATAACTTCACTTAAAACATTTTCCAAAAAGGTGAAAGTTTCTTCCTTCGGGCAAAAAATATCCTCAAATACGCCCCAAGTTGTAGCTACCGGAATCTGCTCGCCAGTACAGCCCAAGTCAGGATACGAATGGATAGCAGCTTGCGCGTGACCTGGCATTTCGATCTCTGGGATGATGGTTATGTTTTGTGTGGCGGCAAAAGCAACTACTTCCTTTATGTCTTCTTGCGTATAAAATCCACCGTAGCGCTTGCCGTCATAGGTTTCTGGTTTGTCTTCGTAATGGCCAATTCGTGTTTCCTCACGAAAAGCACCTTTTTTTGTTAACTCTGGATATTGTTTAATTTCGATACGCCAACCTTGGTCATCCGTAAGATGCCAATGAAACGTATTCATTTTTAAAAGCGCGAGATTTGCGATGTACTTCTTTACGAATTCTTTATCGAAAAAATGTCTGGCAACGTCCAAATGCATTCCACGGTATTGGAATTCTGGAAAATCGGTAATGGTCAATTGTGGAACTGACAAATTTTTATTTCCCCCATTAGGGGTTAGGGGGCTTTGTTTTTCCAATTCTGGTGGAAGCAACTGTCTTAAAGTTTGAATAGCATAAAATGCACCGCTGGCATCACTTGCTTTAATACCAATTTTTGAATCTGAAATTTCTAAAGAATAACCTTCTGAAGGCTGACTTGCATCTTTTTCAATAACTATCTGAGCCTTGTTTTTTGATTTCTTAGAAAGCTGAAATCCAGCGCCATTTTGAAGAAATTTCTGAAAGAAGTTTCCGGCGATTTCAAATTCAGTTTCAAAAAAGAAACTTGTGTTTTTATCAAGAATAAAAGTTCCGTTGTGAACTTCCATTTGTTGTGGTTTTGGAATGAGAACTACTTCTTGAGTTTGTGAATATCCGCTGAAACAGAAAATCGATAGAATTAGGATAGGTAGATTTCGCATCGTTATTTTATAAATTGGTTTAAGGTTTTGTACTGCAACTTTGGTGGGGTTGTGCTGTTGGTATAAAAGTAAATGGTTTTGGGTTGGTTGGGCAACAAATCAAAATAATTATCACTCCACTTTCCCTCGCTTTCTGCACTAAGAAATACGTTTTTTTGAAGGGTTTTTGAAGAAAGAGTGATTTTGAAAATATGTTTCTTAATTTCGGTTTTAATTTCATCTTGAACTTCGACTTCAACTTCATCTTCGCCGAGTTTCAAATCCTTCGGCTTTACAAAATAATGCAAATACTCACTTTCTCCAAAATTCACTTTTAAAACACTTGCTGCTTGGTCAAACTTCAAGTTTTTCAAGGGAAGTGAAAATAGAATTTCACTGCTGTTTTCAGAACTTACTTCTGGGATCTTCTTTTGAAAAATTTGATTTCCATAAAAATCTATCAATTCGATGGAAAGTGTATCCGATATGCTTTTAAATGTATCGTTTATGACAAAAATGTCTAGGGAGTCATTTTTCTCTTCCGCAGAAATCAAAACATTTTCAAATGACTTTTTTACGTGGTAATGCAAGGCTTTCCAATTTCCTAAATAGTCTATACTCGACCAAGAAACAACCGGCCAAAGGTCATTCAATTGCCAATAAAGCGTGCCCATATTATAGGGTTTTGCTCTGCGGTGGGCGTGGATTCCTTTTGTGATGCCATAGGCTTGTAGAACTTGGCTCATATAAACGTAATCTTCGCCATTCTTTGGAACTGGAAAATCCCGCGCCATATATTCGTCGATAATTTGAAATCCTCTTTTGTGTTTTTGATGGTTTGCAAAAAGAGAATCATTCATAATAACAGAATCCCTGCCCGTGGCATATTCAATAGTTTCAATATCCGGAAAAGATTGAAATCCGAATTCGCTCATAAATCGTGGCACTTCCTCTTCAAAATGTTCAAATGGATAGCCATCGTGCCAAACCCACCAGTCGTGGGCATCGCCTTCAAATTGGTAGCGTTTGTCGCCACGACCGTATTTTGGAGAACTTTCCCAATAATTGATGCTTGGGTTTAAACTATCCACTACTTGCGGTAATATTTCGTTGAAAATGGTTTTATAGGTTTGTGCGATTTCCTCCTTATGAGCTTCCTCTTTTCCATCTTGCCAACCCCAACGCGCCCAACCTTCGCTGATTTCGTTGTTACCACACCATAGCGCGATACTCGCGTGATTTCGCAGACGTTTTACATTATCTATCGCTTCAGGCTTTACGTTGCTTAGAAACGCTTTATCACCTGGATACATTCCACCGGCGAACATAAAATCCTGCCAGATTAAAATTCCGTTTTCATCACATAAGTCATAGAAATAATCATCTTCGTAAATCCCACCGCCCCAAACGCGAAGCATATTCATATTAGCTAAAACCGCATCATCGATAAGATCAGCATATTTTTGACGATTAAGCTTAGTTTCCATCATTTCCTGCGGAATGTAGTTGGCGCCTTTCATATAAACAGGTTTTCCATTTAATTTAAAATAGAAACTTTCGCCTATGGAATCTTTTTCGGTGATCAATTCAATAGATCGAATTCCCAGTTTTTTTGAATGGGTTTCTAAAACAGTTCCATTATGGATCAACTCAACTTGAATGTCATAAAGAAATGCTTCGCCTAGATTATGCGTCCACCAAAGTTTAGGGTTTTTTATGCTGAAGGGAATCTTGTATTGCTTTTGATTTGGCGTTGTTTCAAAGGTTTCAGAAAAACTTTCTCCAGTCCTTTTATTGGTGATTTTAATAGTGAATTCTTCTTCGCCTAAAACATCTACTTCAAACTTGGCAACAACCTCAGCAATTGAATCAGAAATGGATTTTGTTTGAAGAAAGACATCATTAATTCTTGCTTCATTGTAACTTGTGAGATAAATTTCACGCCAAATTCCCATTGTTTTTATAATCGGTCCCCAATCCCAACCGGATTGATATTGTGGTTTTCTACTGAAAACGCGGGCATCATCCGGTAGTTTATAATCGAGGTCGGAAGCTTTCTCTTTTTCTACGGAATCGATATTTGTGAAAACCACCAAAAGTTGGTTTTCAGGTTTTAGTAGTTTGCTTACTTCAACTTCCCAAGTTCTGAAAGCGTTGTTGGCGGAAAGAATAAGGCTGTCGTTTAAAAAAACTTTGGCATAGGTATCCAATCCTTCAAAATTCAGAAGATGTTTTTGCTTTTTTAAAATTTCATCTGAAATAGAAAAGCTCTTTTTGAATTGCCAGTTTTTGGTTGAAATCCATTGGATGGAGTCTTCGTTATTTTTCAAAAATGGATTTGGAATTTTACCCAATCGCAATAGGTCTGCTTGAACTGTTCCTGGCACTTCGGCAGCTTGCCATTCGTTGGTTTCAATTTCTGAAAATTGCCAGCCATCATTTAGTAAAATGGTTTCATTGGCAGATTCTTCACAAGAAATAAAAATAACTAATAAAACAATAAGTAGAAATGACAGGTTTTTCATTTCACGAAAATAGGAAATAAGTCTTCAGTAGCTATAAAACATATAGACATAAAAAAACTGCCTCAGCAAAAACGCCAAGGCAGTCAATCAACCAACTAATTAACCAAAATGAAAAAAGTTACTATCTCCAACCGCCACCAAGGGCTTCGTATAAATCTACGATGGCCTGTAGGCGATTATTTTTTGCTGCAACCAAATCTAGGTTAGAACTTAATGCGCGTTCTTGAGCGGTCAAAACTTCCAAATAATTTACCAAACCATTATCCAATAATTCTTGGGAATAATCTGTAGCCAAATTATAGGCGTCGTTCTCGCTTTCCTTAACTGTTATCTTTTCTGAAGCCGCTTCTATGGAATACATAGCATCTGAGACTTCTTTGCCTGCAACCAACAAGGCGTATTTAAATTGCAACAAAGCCTGTTCCTGTTGTGCTTGAGAAACTTCATACTGCGTCCTTATCTTTCTACTGTTGAAAATAGGTTGTGTTAACCCACCAACAACAGATGCGAATAATGAATTCACATTAAAAAGTTTATCTAACTCCAAACTTTGAAATCCGCCATTTGCATTAAGCGTAAGCGAAGGATAAAAACTACTTCGCGCTACATTTGTAAGTTCAAAAGCATTTACCAAACTGTATTCTGCAGCAATAACATCAGGTCTGTTACTCAACAATTGTGATGGAAAACCAGTTTTCAACGGAATATCGATACTTTGCTCTTCTAAACTACTTCTGGTAATATTATGCGGAGCACTTCCTAAAAGAATAGACAACGTATTTTCAACTAGGCGACTTTGGGTTTTTAAATCTATTAAAATAGCTTGAGCTGTATAAAGTTGCGCCTCGGTTTGTTTTACCCCTACTTCAGTAACATTACCAGCGTCTTTTAATGCTATTGTTGTTTCCAACCCTTTTGAGCGAGTTTCTATCGTTTCTTCAGTAACGCGAATCTGTTCGTCTATAGCCAAAAGCTGATAATAGGTTGACGCAATATTTGCTACCAATCTACTCTTTACGGCTTGATGGGCTGCAACAGATTGCAAATAAGTAGCATCTGAAGCGCGTTTTGTACTTCGTATTTTTCCCCAAATATCTGCTTCCCAAGAAAGTCCACCGGCAACTTCAAATTGATTTGCTGAAGAAGTCTGTCCAGCATATTGACTGCTAGCTGAAAACTCTTGATGGGCTGCTGTTGCGGTTCCATTTAAGGTAGGAAAATATCCTGCTTTGCCTTGCTTCACGTATGCTTCGGCAATTGCTATTTGTTGCAATGCAATGCGAATATCCATATTATTATTAAGGCCTTCTTCTATATAATTTTGAAGAATAGGATCTGTAAATATCTCCTTCCAAGACATTGTTGCCATAGACAAACTGTCTTGTGGCAACTGGTCTGTTCGGAAATTCTGTGATTCAACAACCGTTTCGGGTCTTGTGTATTCTTTTGCAACAAAACAAGATTGAAGCGACAAGAAGACTAGAGTTAATGCAACTCCTTTTATAAATTTCATAGTATGATTTCTTTTAGTTTTCATCTTCAGCTACTTTTTCCAATTTATCTGGCGTTTTGTTCATTTTATCCTGTAGATATTGAAAAAAGATATACAGAATAGGAATAACAAATACTCCGAATATAGTACCAATCAACAAACCACCAACGGCACCCGTACCAATAGCTCTGTTACCTCGTGCCCCAATTCCAGAGGCAAATACTAGTGGTAACAATCCTACAATAAATGCTAGGGATGTCATTAAGATAGGTCGAAGTCTCGCTTTGGCACCTTCAAAAGCGGCCTCCATACGTGTAAACCCGTGTCTTCGCCTTTGCAGTGCAAACTCCACAATAAGAATCGCGTTCTTCGCAAGGAGTCCTATAAGCATTATGAGGGCAATTTGGAAGAAAACGTTGTTTTCCAACCCAGCGAATTTTGTGACAACATAGGCACCAAAAACCCCAATTGGTACCGAAAGGATTACTGAAAATGGAATCAGATAACTTTCATATTGTGCAGCTAGAATAAAGTACACAAATATAATAACCAGAATAAAAATAAACGTGGTTTGATTACCTGCTGAAATTTCCTCACGTGTAAGCCCTGAGAATGCAATAGAATACTCTTGAGGTAAATTTTTACTTACCTCCTGCACCGCGGCAATAGCATCTCCAGAAGAATACCCAGGAGCCGCTGCCCCGTTTACACTCGCAGAGTTGAAAAGGTTGAATCGCGTTACCGATTGTGGTCCGTAAACTCGTTTTAAGCTAATAAATTCTGTTATCGGCGCCATTTCGTTTTGTGCGTTTCTCACAAACATTTGATTCAAACTTCCTACGGTAGCTCTATCTTCAGGTAATGCTTGAACAAAGACGCGGTATTGCTTTCCATATCTGGAGAAATCAGCTGCATAAATACTTCCGATATATCCTTGTAAGGTCGTAAGAATAGAACTCACGCTAATTCCTGCCTCTTTCGCTTTATCAATATCAACATCTATTTCATATTGTGGATAATCTGTGTTGAAGGAAGATTGCGCATACATAATTTCTGGCCGCTGCATAAGTTCCTGCAGATAGGTTTGTGTTGCGGCACTAAGATCATTAAAACTACCTCCTGTTCTATCCAAGACCTTCATTTCAAATCCGGATGAAATTCCAAAACCTGGAACACTCGGCGGTTGAAAGAAGAGAATCTTAGCATCAGGAATTGTTGCGGCAGCTTGGAAAAGTTTTCCCGTAATCGCTTCCACAGATTTGTCATCATCCTTTCTATCGGCCCAATTATCAAGTTTTATAAAACTAATCCCGTAGTTACTACCAGAACCGCTAATAATACTAAAACCATTTACAAGGGAAAAGTCACTAATTCCAGGGATGTCTTTTATCTTCTCACCTAATTCATTCGTTGCTGCTACTGTTCTATCTAAAGAAGCTCCTGGTGGCAATTCAATATTTGCAAAGATTAGCCCTCTATCCTCATCCGGTACGAAACCTGTTGGAGTTGTATTGGATGCCCAGACAATTCCAACCACACATACTACAAGGAAAACCACGCTAATCCATTTGTGCTTATATAAAAAACCTAAGGATTTTACGTATTTATTGGTAGTGACAGTAAATGCGGTATTAAATTTACTGAAAAATCTACCCATCAAATTCTTCTTCTTGACCTCTTCATCGTGCGATTTAAGGAAAATGGCACATAATGCCGGACTCAAGGTAAGTGCGTTTACCGCTGAAATTACAATTGCGACAATAAGTGTGACCCCAAACTGTTCATAGAAAACACCAGTGGGCCCTGTAATAAAGGTTACCGGAATAAATACAGCTGCCATCACTAGAGTAATAGAAATAATAGCCCCAGTAATCTCATCCATCGCAGAATGTGTAGCTTTTAAAGCATTTTTCTCCCCTTCCTCGAGTTTGGCGTGGACTGCTTCCACGACCACAATGGCGTCATCCACCACAATACCAATTGCCAATACAAGAGCAAAAAGTGTAAGTAAGTTAATGGAATATCCAAAAAGGTTTAGGAAAAAGAACGTTCCAATAATTGAAACCGGAACTGCAATTGCCGGAATTAGGGTAGATCTAAAGTCCTGTAAGAAAATAAATACCACTATAAAAACCAAAATAAAGGCTTCAATAAGTGTTGTAATTACTTTGCTAATGGAGGCTTCCAAAAACTCATTGGTATCGAAGTTTACAATGTACTTCATTCCTGTAGGGAAGTCCTTGTTTAACTCTTCAAACTTCTCGTGAACGGTGCGGATAATTTCCTGTGCATTCGAACCGGCAGTTTGATAAATAGCCAAACTTACACCTGGATTTCCGTTGGTATATGAAATAGAACCATAGTTTTGGGCATCCAATTCTACATCAGCCACATCTTTAAGAGTAAGGAATTTTCCATTTCCTAAAGATTTAATTACGATATCTTCATATTGTGAAGCTTCTTTATATCTACCACTATAAGTTAGTACATACTCAAAAGATTGGGCGTCATTTTGTCCCAAAGAACCAGCTGCAGCTTCTCTACTTTGCTCTTTAATCGCGGCAGTAATATCTGATGGCTCCAATTTATAGGCGGCCAATTTCTCTGGTTTTAGCCAAATACGCATCGCGTAATCCTTACTTCCAAATACGTTTACACCCCCAACACCATTAATCCTTTTTAATTCAGGAAGCACGTTGATATTCAAATAGTTTTGGATGTACGTACCGTCATAATCTTCGTTTTCGGAATACACCGTAAGGAACATCAAAGCACTCGTCTGTTGTTTTTGGGTAATTACCCCAGATTGGGTTACCTCTGATGGCAACAATGCACTTGCACGTGCCACACGGTTCTGTACATTCACCGCTGCAATATCTGGATCTACATCTTGATCAAAAAACACATTGATGCTGGCACTACCATTGTTACTGGCAGTTGAGGTAATATAGGTCATCCCTTCAACACCATTGATTTGTTCTTCAATAGGTATAATTACACTCTCAAGAACCGTCGCTGCGTTTGCACCAGGATAAGTGGCAGAAACCTGAACGGTAGGCGGGGCAATTTCTGGATATTGAGTAGTAGGTAGGGCAGTTATCCCTAACACTCCCAAAATTAATATGATAATGGAAACAACGCTCGATAGAACGGGTCGTTCAATAAACTTTCTGATCATAGTTTCTTCTTATTTGAATACTTTTTCTAATCCTTTTGCAATACTGTCAAATTCCATTGGTTGCGGAACAATCGGTGTTTTATCTCTTAATTTTCCAACGCCTTTGGCAACAATTTTATCGCCTGGTTTCACACCGTCTTTTACAACTATGATATTATCCACTTGATCCAAAATATTTATGGAATTTGAAACGGCCAAAGTATCACCCTGAACCTTATATACATAAGTTACTCCTTGTCTTTCATAAGTGGAAGAAGCCGGTACTACCGTTGCATCTGTATATACTTTTGGAAGTTGGATTTTTCCACTGTATCCACTGGAAAGAATATGATTAGGATTATCAAAAACAGCTCTAAAAGAAACAGTTCCAGTAGAAGGATCTACTTGAGAATTAATAGTTTCAATGGTTCCTTCTTGACCATAAAGACTTCCATTGGCAAGAATCAAACGAACTTTTGGTAAATTCTTTATTTTATCTTCTAAGGTCTCGCCCTCATTAGTTTCTATGAAATCCAAGTAATCCTTTTCATTTAAAGAAAAGAAAGCATATATTTTATCTATATCTGCCACAGTAGTCAAAGGCACTTGCGAAGTAGGGCTAATCAAAGCTCCTTCTCTAAATGGAATTGCACCTACATAACCATCAACTGGACTTTTTATAGTCGCGTATCCAATATTTGCTGCAATTGAATTATAACCACTTTGAGCTTGAGCCAATTTTGCCTTGGCCGTTTCCAATTGAACACTACTAATAATATTTTTTTCAACTAAAGGTTTTAGTTTATCCACCTCAACTTGTGCAGCATTCACATTTGCTTGTGCGGCACTGGCGTCTTGACTTAACGATTGGGTCTCTAATTTAAAAAGCGTTTGTCCCTTTCTTACCTTTTGACCTGCGTCCACTAAAACGTTCGTAATATAACCGGAAGCTTTTGCTCGCACTTCACTATTTATAATACCCTCCAAACTGGTTGGATAGGTAGCATAAGCAGTAACCGTTTCTGAAGGTATAGTAACTACGGGAAATGGCATTGCTTGTGGAGCACCTTGACCTTGTGCTTGACCTTTATCATTGCCACAGCTTGCAAATAATAAGCAGACGCCCATCAAGCTGGGAAGCAAATAAGTGAGTTGTATTTTTTTCATTTTATATGTAATTAGTCGTTTTTATGGTTTTCAATTAATTTTGTGCGAAGGTTTTGCATAAGACCAGTAGCCTGTTCCAAGTAATTTAAATATTCGTGATGAAAGTCTAAGTCAAACTTCTCATCAGAATCATCTGGAAAACTCTCGTTTATTTCTTTTTTATACTTAACAATCTCTCGGTGAATATCGCACTCCTCATTCCAATTCTGTATCATCTCATCCATAGAGTGGATTAAGGCATTCGGACTTAAAATAAAATATTTTTTACGGTCACCCGGTTTTGTATAGTAGGTAATTCTATTGGAAGCTTGTAATGTGGTAAGGTGTGTGAAAATCGTACTTTTACTTGCCTGGAGGTCACAAACGAGATTTTCAAAAGTCTCTCCCTTTTTTCCTTTAAGAACGAGATCCGCAAGAATGCGGGCCGCCAAAGGAGCTAATTGTTCTTTGTGCTCCAGATGCACTCCCATTTTTTCTATTAATTTGTTCTTTCTGTCCAAAGTATTTATTTTAATCAGGCCGCAAAGATACTATCGGTTCGCAAAATACCGAACCAAACAGATATTAAATGTTTGTTAAATAAATTTATTTTTTATCAGATGGAAGCATCTACATTAAAAAGGTAGAATTGTTTAAAATTTTATGATATTTTCTCAGATTCCGTATTTACTAATTAATAAATTCTTATAAATACCAAATTATTCAACTTGTGGCGGTTTTTATTCTTAATATGTTTAACCCTATAAATTAGTAGGATAGGATTAGAAAAGGAATAACTTCGCACAAATAATTTTAAAAAAACTTAACATGAACAAACTTTATCCCTACTGATTCTATTTTTAATGTCAGTTACAATTACCAACGCGCAATCTGGCGTTTTGGATCCAACTTTTGGAACTGATGGAATTGTTACAACGGCAATCTCCCCAAAGTATAATAATGTATCAACTACCATAGTTCAAGCCGATGGAAAAATTTTAGTTGCCGGTGATGCCGGAACCCCATCAACTTATCAGATGACGATTGCCAGATACAATACAGATGGCTCTTTAGATTCGACTTTCGGTGATGCCGGAACTTTACGCTTCAATGTGGGCCCACTTAAATCCTTTATTATGGATCTTGTACAACAACCCGATGGAAAAATCATTATAGGCGGACGTACTTGGGACGATGTTTCAGGAAACTTTGCTCTCGTTAGGCTTAATGAAGATGGTAGTTTTGATGATACCTTCGGCATAAACGGAGTTTCTTATATCACCACGGCAGAAAATGATGTGGCAGAAGCAATGTCATTATTAGACGATGGTAAAATATTGATGACTGGTTATAGAAATGAAAATTTTACGGTAGCCAAATTTAATGCAGATGGTAGCGTAGATACTACTTTTGGTGTTGATGGATGGTCTGTTCTTACATTTGATAATGCATCGGGTTATGCTACAGATATGGCCGTTCAAAATGATGGAAAAATTGTAATCTCTGGCTTTGGACTTAATGGCAACAATCGTTTTCAAGTAACTGCTGCAAGACTTAATATGGATGGCTCTGCAGATAATTCCTTCGGAATAAATGGGAAGGTGATATTTAATGTAGGTGCCTGGAACGATTTTGGTGAAAGTCTTGCCATTCAGAGTGATGGAAAAATCTTGATTGCGGGCCATAAATGGATCGCAAACGCCCAACAGCGACACGATTTTTTTGTAGCAAGATTGAATACGGATGGTAGTATTGATACTTCTTATGGAAATGATGGTGCGGGTACTGCACGATTGGTAGATGGTGCTAATTATACTTCTGGTATGGTTTTGCAGGCCGATGAGAAACCAATTTTAGTTGGATCTACTACATTTAATGGGGAATATAAAATGGCCATGGTTAGATTTACCACAGATGGTTTCCCAGATTTTAGCTTTGGAGATGAGGGAATGGTAAGTATAGACAATGTGGGTCTTGAAGATTATGGACGAGCTATTGCACTTCAGGCAGATGAAAAAATAATCTTGGCTGGTGATTTTTATACTTTTTCCGGAACCGAATCAGAATTTGTGGTTACCCGTTTCCTAAATGATGGAATGGTAGGAACTGAAGATTTTCAAAATGTAGAATTCCGTCTTTACCCAAATCCTGCAAACGAACAAATTACTGTTGAATTAAGTGATGCTTCACCAACTTATCAACTTGAAATTTTTGATGTTCTAGGTAAAAAAGTTTACACCTCAGAAATTCAAAAATCAGGTAACATTGATGTTTCAGCTTTGGCTCAAGGAACATATCTATTAAAACTAAATTCTGAAAACAAAACAAACGTTGTGCGTTTTGTAAAAAAATAATTCCTTCAGAATTCATCATAATAAAGAGGCTGCCTTAATTGGTAGCCTCTTTTTTTTGTCCTAAATTGTCAAAGACTGATTAGTGAATCTAACTATTGGGCTAAAGCCCGATTCATTTATATCATAATTATCCCCCAGCTAAAGCTGGGGGATATTCTCTCAAAAATTACCCCGCGGCTTTAGCCCGGGGTTAAAAAGACAGCATTTTAAATTGGGCTTTAGCCCAACCTTCATAACCTTTCAACCTCAATCTTCTCCTTTATTTCATTTCCTTCGCTGTCCACAACCGTTAAGATATAGTTGCCAGGTTTAGGTGAAACAGCCAATTCGTGGAAGGTTTCTGTCTTTCCTATATATTCGGAATCCAGATACCAATACACCGTATTTTCAGGGGAACGATGTGCAAGTTTAAATATCACTTCATTCACATTTTCATCAAAGTTTTTCGGAAGTAAAACGGTTTCATTCTTCTTCGGATAAATAAACGCCATCAAGCTTTCCCCAGCTTTTAAACAATCTGGCGCAAAAGGAGGTAAAGGTTTGTATTCTGGATGAAGTGAGGCGTAATAATATTCCATAACCGGCGGCAGTGTAAACCAATTTTTCTGCTTCATTTCTGAAAGCGGATAACAGGAAGAATTTACTCGATGATTTTCTGAAGCGTTTAAGAATACGGTTTGATGATACGGACAGGCTTCAGTTCGAATACCGTTTTTTGGAATCCATTCCATCTTTGTTTCTTCGCAAAAAAGTCCGGCGAGATGTCCGCTTTTGGCACAAATTTCGGCTTCTACCAATTCGTCATAAGGAATTTGGAACCACCCACTTTTTGGTAGCACATTTAAAACATCAAACAAAATAGGTGCCGCAGCTTGTAAACCCGTTAATCCCGGTCGGCCTTCGCCACTGGCATTTCCTACCCAAATTCCGATGGCGTATTTTGGGGTAACTCCAATGGCCCAGGCATCCTTAAATCCGTAACTTGTTCCGGTTTTCCAAGCAATAGGTTGACTACTATTGAAAAATTCCCAGCTTTCTTCACCCATTGGTCGGTTTACGTTTTGCATCGCATCGAAAGTTTCATAAATGGCTCCAGCATTCCAAACTGAGGGTTTTTGACTAGTTTTTCCAAATGAGAGTTCTTCAGAATCTTTCACATAAATAGGTTCCATATATTCATTCTGTCGATATTCACTAGACGAAGTATTGAAGAAATTTAATGTTGAAGCCATTCCGGCATAGGCTTTAGTTAGATTCCACAAGCTGCTTTCCGCACCCCCAAGAATCATCGACAGGCCGTAATAATCTGCAGGCTTATCGATAGCTTTTTGATTGGTTTTCTTCAAAATATTATAAAATCGTTGAAGTCCGAAGTCTCGTAACATTCTAACTGCCGGAATATTCAAGGAACGTGATAAGGCTGAACTTGCAGGCACCGCACCATTAAACTTCTTGTCGAAATTTTCTGGACTGTAACCATTTACCGTTGTGGGAATATCCGCAACCAATGTATTGGGAAGAATCTCTCCAGCATCCAATACCGATGCAAAAAGAAATGGTTTTAGAATACTTCCCGTACTTCGTGATCTCTCGATAATATTGACATAATTATTATGCTCACTATTAGTTGGGGAATTACCCACATAACCCAAAACTTCACGCGTATCAACGTCCATCACCAATACTGCAATATTATGAATTTGATTTTGACGCAATAAATAATGATGTTCTTTAACAATATTATTGAGCTTTTGTTGAAGCGAAAAATCAATGGTGGTTTCAATACGTTTCCCGCGATGTTCTTTTCTAATTTTTTCAGTTAAATGTGGCGCGAATTCAGGAAGTGGCAGTGGTTTTCCAGGTAGCTTTTCGTCCAATGCCAATTGATAAGTTGTTTTGTCAATTACTTTATTCTGAAAAAGTTTTAGCAATAACACATCTCTTTTCTTCTTAAGAATAGCTTCATTTTTACCGGGAAAAATTAGCGATGGCGCATTTGGAAGCACCGCCAAAGCTGCAGATTGCCCCCAGCTCAATTCACTGGCTGGAAGTCCGAAATAGCGCCACGAAGCGGTTTCCAATCCCACCACATTTCCACCAAAGGGTGCATACGAAGCGTATAAATTAAGAATGGATTTCTTTTTATAACCCACTTCCAATCTCGTGGCCTGAAAGATTTCAATTAGCTTTTCAAAATACGTCCGACCTTTATTTTCTCGGGAAAGTCTGATTACCTGTTGCGTTATTGTACTTCCACCGCGACGTGATTTAGTGGTAAGATTATTCCAAAGTGCCTTGGAAATGGAAACTGGATTAAAGCCGGGATGCCAATAAAAATGCTCATCCTCAAAATATAGAATACATTTTTCAAAACGTTCCGGCACGGAATCCATTTCTGGAAATCGCCATTGGCCATCGTCGGCAATTCGCGCGCCGAGCATTTCTCCGCTGCTGCTTTCTGCAACGGTTGCAGTGGGAACGTTGAATAATGGAGAGGGCAAACAGAATAGCCAAGCCAGAAATAAAATCAGTAGGATGCTCAGTCTTATTTTATGGGTTTTTAAAAAAGAGACGGTTTTATTATTCATACTATTCTCACATTGGTCTCCTTTCTAAAATCCGTACTTAATTTTAATTAAACTATCCTTTTTTTGTTTTAATTCCAAAGGTGCTAAACCAATAGAAATTCTATTGCTATCCACTTTTTTTAAATCCTTTATCATGGTTGCATATCCACCACTTTGTGTTGTGTAAGTACCATAGATTTGGGGTTCCTTATTATATAAATAATATTGGTCAATCATAATACCAATATAATGTGGTGATGCCTTTCCTTTTCGCACAAATTCCCTGACTTTGGGCACGAAATAATTCAAACGAATGCTGTCAGCTGTATGGAGCAACAAAGGGCCAATATCGATTTGTCTACCGTCTAATGAAGGCGGACCAACCATGTCATCATTAGGAAAACCCTGGTTTTCAAAAAGCTCGATTAATCTTTTTTCGTGTAATTTGTCAATACTGTCAACTTTTGTCCAATCCGCCTCAGAACCTTTGCTCCTAACTCCTTGATCGGCATACCGCATTAAAATTAACTCGTTCCTCAGCTTTAAGTCAATGTTATCCATAAACTGACTGTGTAAAGTGTCGTATTCCTCTTCTAATTGCTTTCCATATTTTGAAACCATAAATTCCTCAAAATTTGTATTATTTTGAAACCTACTTAATTTTGAACCTTCCAGAATTGATTTTTTCAAATACTCAAAAGTCAAATCGTACTTTTTTAGAACGGAAGTTGTTTCTGCGAAATTTGCAATTTCGTTATAACCCAACGTTGTTATGGGTTCGCAGGAATTAAAAGCAGATTGATATAGATCAAATGCTTTTTGATAATTACCAGTTTCAAACTCGTAATCTGCTTTATAAATTGTTTGATAGTAATCTGTAATATAATTACATTCTGATTTTTTGTTTACCGAACAACTGAAAAGAACAAAAAGAAGAAGAGGAAGTAAAGCCAATTTCATTGCTTGGATTTTCTAAAATATTCAGGATTTTTCTTGGTGGGATAAACGGCGGTAATCAAAATTACGTCATCAATAATTTTATAAACCACACGAAATTTTCTTTTAATAATTATTCTTCTACACGTAGAATCAAATTCATCAACTTGCCATTGTTTAGTGAAAACTATTTTTTCAGTTTCGGAAATCAAATCCAATATATTCTTTGATGCGTTATCCGGAGCATGTTTTAAATAATATTCAAAAATTTCACTTAGATCTGCATCTGCTTCAAAAGACCAATGAATGCTTTTTACCCTGTCATTCATTGCTTCCTCTTATTTGGACTTAAATTTATCTTTTATCTCTTCCGATGTTTTGAATTTTCCTTCTGCATAACTAGTCTCCGCTCGTTCATTTTTTTCACGATATTCTTTTAGTGTAATTTCTCGCTCATTAACGGTGTGTGCAACTACGGTGGAACTTTCTAAAGATTCATTTTCCAATATCTCTTCAAAACGTGCAACATTTTCAGCGTTTACTAAGCGAAGAATTTTCTCGACCAATTTTATTTTTCTTTCAGCAATGTTCATTATCCACTGATTTTATTAAAGTAAATATAAGGATTTATCCCTTCTCTCTTTTTAAAACTGCTTGAGTAGTTTTAAAATCAACATTTCTTTTGTTCCTATGTGACTCGTTAGTAAAAAGAGCATTCAATTTTTCGAACTCAATTCATTACTTTATATGAAATTTGCCGGTTGAATAGCAAATTTTATATGAATTTTACGGTTAGAGCAAAAACCCCTTCCGTCTTTTCAAAACTGCTTTATGGCAGTTTTGAAAATCCACCTTCATCTGAAAAAGGGGAAGGAGCTTTTTCCAGAATTCATAATTCTGAATTCATAATTCAACCCTTACCCACATTCCTTTGTTTCGCGTATAATACGAGTTGTCATACATTCCCTCAACCTGAGTTCCCGGTAAATAATAGGTTCCTAAATAGGAAGCATTCAATTTTATTGTGAAAATTTTCGTTTCATTTCTATTTAAATCGAAAAAGAAATTCACACGGTCGTCGCGAATATCCGTATAACGCGCGTCACTTTTTGCACCACCGCCCAATTCACTAAAACTGGTGTTTACGATTTCCCAACCACTTGGGAATATTTTCGTCAAGGCTACATTGTTTATCCTATCGTTAGAAGTATTGGTAATACTCACTTCTGCAATTATCTCCGTTCCTTGTCGCAAATTTGTAACATCAATTGGCTTTCGAGCGCCATCCAGATATTGCGATTTTATAGAAAGATTCCGTTGTTCGGCAAGTTCTTCGCCTAATGGTAATTTTCCTTGTTGCGATAGTGTTAGGTAAACTACATTGGCCTTATTATTTTTCACCGAAACAGAATTGCCTCCCATCACAAACGAAATATCGCGCTGTGCAATGGCACGGTCGGTTTTAACGGTAACCGATTTTCCACCATTTGTAAAGGTAAGGTCCATTGCTTTTCCTCCATTTTTCTCAACCATTTTGGCCAAGGCAATTAACCCATACGATGTTTCCTGCGTACTATACCAGCGGCTAGATGATAAATCTTTTGCGACCGACAATGCTAAATCACGTTGTTTCGCATTATCCAATAAGACCAAGGTTTCCAAAGCCATAGCACGATTTCTAAATGGGGAACCATAGTTGTAATAATCAGATTTCTGTGGAACAAAATTTATATTCGCCGTTTGTGCAATCTGTTCAGCAACATTTTTCTTTCCTGCCAAAGCATAAGCTGCGGCCAAACGCCATTTGGCATCGTTGCTCAATTCCTTGCTTTCACGAAGGCGGTTCATTGCAGCCAGCTCCGGTTTTCCAGCCAAGGCCAAGGTGTAAAGTCTATATGCCTGAGTTAAACTGGAGTTGTAAACCGCATAACTATTTCGCCATTGCCGCGCAGTATTCTGCTGATACATAAGCCAATTGTTTTCAAAACTTATAGGCAACGCATAACCTTTTTGTTTGGCTTCCAACATAAAATGACCTGCGTAGGTAGTGCTCCATTCATCAGCCTCACGTTCTCCTGGCCAGTAGGAAAGTCCGCCGTTGGACAGTTGAAATCTTCCCAAACGTTCAATAGTGGCCTTTACATTTTTCTCAATATTCTGCTTTTTATCAAATGGAATATCAAAAATATCAGCTAAATACAATTGCGGAAATGCGGTAGACGTAGTCTGTTCCAAACATCCATACGGATAATGGATTAAAAACTCCATTCGTTTCCCAAAATCCATCGGCGGTAAAGTCGAAAACTCAAGCATTGCAGTATTACTTCCCGGAACGCCAAAAGTTTCAAAATTTATGGTTTCCGAAGCATTTGAGTCCAGCGTATAATTAGTTGACTTTCGTGAAATAGGATTTGGATTTTCCACATCAATTTCCACTTTATAGCTCGCTTTTTCTCCGTTTCCAGAAGCTGTAACTTCAATAGTTTGAAAGTTATCAGTTGGAAGCACTTCGAATTCAAAATTTACAATTTGTTCCCCTGGAGAACTGAAAGTAACAGTTTTTGAAGAACCATTGATCGGCTTCAAGGCTTCGCCTGTTTTCACAGTAATGGTAGCATTTTTAACTTTGTTCTCCATCGCAAAAACGGTAACGGGTAATGTAACTGTTTCCCCCGGAGATAATTTCCGTGGAAGTGAAGCAAGTACCATTAAAGGTGTACGTACAGGTGTAGTTTTTTCAGCATTTCCATAAGCGCTTTTTGAATTATCGCCGGCAATTACCATCGTTCTAACTGAACCAATATAATTCGGCATCAAAATATCGTGAGTTGCGCTTTTTCCAGCGGCAAGATGGAAGGGACCTAGATATCTTACAACTGGTTTAAATCGGTCGGCTTTTCTATTCTTTGCGCCCAAAGCCGCATCGCCACCGCCAATTGCATAAATATTATCCACGCTGCCAGAATACGCACCAATTACATAATCGAACATATCAAAAGTTTTTACGCCTAGGGCTTCCCGAATGTAGAAAGCCTCGTGAATTCCAGGAGTCATAAAACGGGTTAAATCCAACAAACCTTCATCTACAACTGCCAAAGTATAGGTCATAGCTTTCTTGTTTTCTTCGGAAACTTTTACGGTGAATTTCTCCTCAGGTTTCAACACATCAGGCATCGAGATTTTTGGGTGAAGAATGGTTGAAGGATCTTCGACAGTAATTGGAATAACGCCATAAAGACGCATAGGCAAATCGTTTTTTGTTTGATTGTGTGGCTGAAGTAGCGAAATATTCACATAAACATTCGGTGACATTTCCTTAGTAAGTTTAATAGTAGCTTTGGTTTCGCCTTTTTGAGTTTCAATCCAATGTGTTTCCAAAACTTCAGTTCCATTTTCCACGCTAATTAAAGCGTGCCCATCGCTTCCCGAAGGAAAAGTTATAACGGTTTCGTCACCAACTTTATATTTTTCTTTATCTGCAGAAAAGACGAGCATTTTCGCACTTTCTGAATCTCCATCACTTGGTCGCTGCGACCAGTTTCTATAGAAATAAGTGGTTCGCCCTGTAGCGTGACCAGATTGTTTATCGATCACTCTAATTAAATATCTTCCTCCTTCCTCTTCTGGAATATTAACAGTGAATTTTCCCTTGCCGCTGGCATCGGTTTTTATGTTGAATTCTTTCACTGGCTTGTGAACGGTTGAATTTTCATAAGAGGAAAGATTGTCTGAACCGCGATTCCACCACCAACGCCATTCAATCTGAAAAACTTTTACCTCAAGATCTCGATTAGCGGTGGGATTTCCTTGTGCATCTACAGAAATAACATCAAAAGTTGTGTTTTCATCTGTAAAATAAGAACCGTAACGCCCAGCTTCAGGCGACCTCAACCCCACAAAATGTGAAAACGGCGCTAGATCCTTCGAAAATATATCCATTGAAAAGTCACCGCCACCTTCGTATACTTTCGTCAGAAAAGTAGCTTTCAACATTCCCGGCGCGTTTTTCCCAACTTCTAGATTCTTACTAAAAGAAGTGCTGCCTTCCGTAGAAAGTTGCGTATCCAGAACAGGGATTTCCACCTCATTAAAACTTCTAATTGGATCAATGAAATTGTATTTTGGAAATTTTGGAAAAGCCGAATTGCTTGCACGAAGTGTCGCCGTCATATCAACCTTAAGATTACGAGCAGGAGAACCGTGAAGCCACATCGCACTTACCATTCCTTTTACCGGTTTTGTAGCGTCGAGAATTTCGTCATTAAAATCAAGTTTAATTTTTAAACGATTTGGTTTTATTGTTGCCACTTTTAAGGTGTGGCTAAACTGCGCACCTCCAACTGTGATTGTGGCATTCCAATTTCCAGTTGGAGCGGATGGATCTGTGGAGATTGGGAAATAGTAAAATCCCTCCAGCCCCCTAACCCCCGAAGGGGGAACCACTGTTGCGGAATTAGTTGTGTTTAATACACTGCGCTGCACTAATTTTCCGCGGGCATCTGTAACTGAAAGTGTAACGGGATGATTTTTGGGTAGTGGGTTTGCAATGTCGTTTAGCACAAAAGTTAAGTGAATACTATCGCCAGGACGATAAACGCCACGTTCAGTATAAGTGTATCCTTTTAATCCCTTTTGAAGTTCTTTTCCAGAAATATCGAAATTGCTCATTGAAAGCGCATTTCCGTCTTCCAATTTTACATACGCAAAGTTGTTTCCTTTCTGCGCCACTGCAAAAGCAGCATTTATATCACTATCATATAAAATTGATCCATCGCCTTCAGTAGTTACGGTTTCAATCAATTGCTGCTGAAAATTGAAAAGCTTGATTTTTACACCGCCTTCTGGTTTTGCCGAAATAAGATTGGTAGCAAAAAACTGATACGATTTATTATTCCCTTTTTTTACGATTAGTCCTAAATCCGATCCTAAAATATTTGCGGTAACTATACGATCACTGTTGTAATAAGCAAGATTGCACGGGTTGTCCTGTTGTTCCCAATTATAAGAGTAGTTTCGCCATCGGTAAATTTCATTATCCCAATAGCGCTGTTCACGGATTTCTTCTTCTGAAGAGTCATCGGTATAGTAAGAGTCCTGTTGATAATCATAATAGTCATCCTCTTCTTCATTGCTATTTTCTGTGGAAGCGGTCTCAGCACAATCATAGGTAATATAATCTTGTTTAAAACTAAGCTCCAACTGATAAATGGCGCCAGGATCTGCCTTAAAATATTCCGAAAGATTAATGGCATAAGCTTTCCAGCTTCCATTATCACTTAAATCGACGTTTTTGAGTTCGATGGTTTTTTTGGCAATTCGCCTTCCAACACGACGAATATCATAGGTGTTGGGATCGTTTAGATCATAGTTTTGAAGAAATTGGAGCACATTATTCTCATAAATTTTAATCACCCGAACATCAACTTTTGAAAGATTTACTGCTTCAAAATAAACCGGGGATAAAGCAGAATTTGGAAGAATTACGCCTTTAGAAATCATTCTAACGGCAGGCTTTAATTGTTCAAAAGAAACCAATTCTGAAAATTCCTTTTTCAAACCGATTCCTTCTGTGTTCTTAATTCCCGTAAAAACAGTGACTTTTACGTTGCCTACAATTCTATTTGGCGGATAAACATTCAACACGTTTCCGTCAACCTCATATCGCAGATTATTTGTTTTTTCAATAGTTACCAAGCCCGCAAAATCTTGATTTTCTTTTAGTGGATCAGAAAAATTAATGCTTAAAAGTGCCGCAGGCGTTAAAGTGCTACTAATGTCAACGATTGTAAAATTACTTTGTCCTGGAATCTTAAAAGTGTTTTCGCCTTTATTTTCGGCGCCAATGGGTTTGCCGTCCCATTTGATTAAAATTTCGGAATCTTCCAGTTTTCGATCAATACTGTCTATTGTGAAATTATAATATCGCGCATCATTGTCTTTAGAAGCCCATTTCAATTTCAGGTTTTTTCCATCTTGAGTCGCAGAAACTAATTGCGTCGCTTTTTCATAAGAAATAACATCCGATGCTTCTAAGTCTGCATCTATATATTGCTTTTGCTTGCTGTAAGATTGCAGTTTGCCAAGGGTCACTTTAAAATTTGGCGCTACTGTATGAAAACTGAAAGTATAGGTTTTAAATTCCTTTGAAATATCATCGTATAACTTGTTTAACTTAACGGTGACCGAATATTCGGTATCTGGTTTTAGATTTTCTGAAGGCTGAAAAATTAAAGTTTTCCCGTTTTCAACCACCAATTTACCCGTCGTTTTCGGAGAAATACTAAAATAATCCTCAGCAGAGAGTTCCTGAGTCATCTCAAATTGATCCAATGGTTTTGCTAGTTCAATACGAATGTCTGTGGTTATAGATTTGTTTCCATAAGTATTATAAGAAATGTAATCTTTAAATTTAAAGAGGTTATCGGTTGCGGAATGCTTGTCTTTATCATTACAAGAAGCGATAAAAATCACTAAACATATAAGTATTAGGCGCTGAAGAATTTTCATATAGGAAATTTTGGAAGTTTTAAAAGTAAAGGAAATAGGAGAGGTTTGCAATTTGTATTTATTCGTTCTCCTTATAAATCCCAATCACCAACTCCCCGTCGGAGTTCATCGTTGCTCGATACATTCCAGCCGTATTGAATTCCATCGCCACATTTCCATCTTTATCAATTGCGACAATGCCACCATCGCCACCAAGCGCAGGAACTTTTTTCTGAATTACTTCCCTTGCGGCCTCTTGTAAACTCATTCCCTTATATTCCATTAAGGCAGAAATATCATAAGCCACCACGGAACGGATAAAAAACTCTCCCCAACCAGTTGACGAAACCGCGCAAGTAGCGTTATTGGCATACGTTCCCGCACCAATTATTGGGGCATCGCCTATTCTGTTCCAGCGTTTGTTAGTCATTCCTCCAGTTGAAGTTCCTGCGGCAAGATTTCCATGTTTATCGAGGGCTGCACAACCCACAGTTCCAAATTTTGAGTTTTTGATATATGGGTCTTCAAAGTCATTTATTTCTGACTTGGCTAAGGTCCCTGAGTGTCCGTCGCGGCGGACGTATTGAAGGGCCGTTTCCTTCTCCAAAACTCTTTGTAAAGACTCATATCTATTTTGAGTATAGAAATAGGAAGTATCCATCATTTTATAGCCCAAAGTTTGCGCAAATTCTTCTGCTCCCGAGCCGTACAACATGACGTGTTCACTTTTTTGCATTACATCGCGGGCAAGATCTATCGGGTTTTTAACGTGTTTTACTCCAGCCACTGCGCCGGCGTTGAGTGTAGCTCCATCCATAATGGAAGCATCGAGCTCATTGGAACCATCATGCGTGAATACCGCTCCTTTTCCCGCATTAAAAAGTGGAGAATCTTCCATCACATTAATTGTATTTGTAACCGCTTCTAGCGAAGATCCGCCATTTTTTAATATTTCATGTCCTACGGAAATGGCTTCTTTTAATTTTGCTTTATAGGCATCTTCCAGCGAATCGCTCATGTTTTTTTTAAGGATGGTTCCCGCACCTCCATGAATGACTATTCCGAAGTTTTCAGCAGTATTTTTTGAATTTTCAGAAGAAATTGGCTCCTTAGAAGAGCGTTTTTCTTCGTTTTTACATCCAAAAAGAAGAAATATCGCAAATAAATATGTTAAAGTTTTAACCATGGCAGTGGATTTTAAGTTACGACCAATATACGTGAAATTTATAATGTTTACAGTGGTTAAACTGTTTTTACCTTAGCATCTAAATCACGATTTATTTCTTGTTTTTCCGATTAAGTGTAATATTTTTTCGACCAAATACATTTTCATTCAATTTTTTTTATATCTTTAGCTTAACATCATGCCCCAAATTTGATGTGCCCTAAATATGAACCTACTAAAAAGTAACCTACTTGCTGGGCTACTTATTTGCTTATTAATCACCTCTTGCTCAAAAGAGGATTCTGTTGAAGTTGAAGCTGCTAAATATGATATTGATTTAGCGCTTGCTCAAAAAAATGACAGTCAAATGTCATCTGAAATTTTGAGTCTAATAAATGACCATCGCGTGTTGTTAGGACTTCCTGTTCTTAAAGCTGACAATAAATACACCTCAGCTTTTGCGGTGAAGCATACCCAGTATATGATTGAAAAAGAATACATAAATCACGACAATTTTGGATATCGATCTGAAGAAATAAAATTTCACGATAATGCCCAAGTGGTAGGTGAAAACGTTGCATATGGATATGAAACCGCCGAAAAAGTTGTTGAAGCTTGGCTCCAAAGTCCAGGACATAAAGCTATTATTGAAGGTAATTACACTCACACAGGTTTTGGTGTGATGAAGAGTGATAAGGATCGTAGCTATTTCACCCAACTCTTTTATAGAAAGTAACCCCACATCCCTTTTTCTATTAGCCTAAATTGCCGTATTTTTACGTGGAAACACAAAAAAATACGGCCATGGCTATTAAAAAACCTTTCAATTTAAACAAGTGGATAGAGGAAAATCGCGATAAATTAAAACCACCTGTTGGCAATAAAAACTTATATGTGGATTCTGGCGATTATATCGTGATGATTGTTGCTGGGCCCAATGCGCGAAAGGATTATCACTACAATGAAACCGAAGAACTTTTCTATCAATTGGAAGGAAACATTCAAGTGGCCATCCAAGAAGATGGTGAGAAAAAAGTAATGAAACTGGGTCCTGGTGATATGTATCTACATCCTGGAAAGGTACCCCATTCCCCTGCAAGAAGTGAAGGTTCTATTGGCCTTGTAATTGAAAGAAAGCGAACCGACCTAAAAGGAGAAGATGGTTTACTGTGGTTTTGCGACAATTGCAATAATAAATTATATGAAGTTTACTTTCCCCTCAGTAATATTGAAACAGACTTTCTAAAACATTTTAAACACTTCTACGCAAGCGAAGATTTACGCACTTGCAACAAATGCGGTACGGTAATGGAAGCCGACAAACGTTTCGTTTCTGACGAGGAATAACCATTGATTTTTATTAATTTCGCAATCGGTTGATTATTAATTAGAAAAAAATAAAAATTGATGAGTGAAATTGCAAAAAAATTTGGAATTGATAAAGCCCTAGAAGAGTTAGGCCTAAATAAGGATGTAAACCATGGTACTTCTACCGGAAAAGATTTTTTTGGGAACGGAGATATCATTGAATCTTATTCTCCAGTTGATAATGCTTTAATAGGAAAAGTAAAATCTACTTCAAAGGAAGATTACGAAAAAGTAATTACCACGGCAACCAGTGCTTTTAAAGAATGGCGCACCATGCCAGCACCACAGCGTGGAGAAATAGTTAGACAGTTTAATGACGAATTACGCCGCTTAAAAGAACCACTTGGAAAATTGGTTTCTTATGAAATGGGAAAATCTTACCAAGAAGGGTTGGGCGAAGTTCAAGAAATGATAGATATCTGTGATTTTGCTGTTGGTCTTTCAAGACAGTTACACGGGTTGACTATGCATTCTGAACGTCCAGGTCATAGAATGTACGAGCAATACCATCCACTTGGAGTTGTTGGAATAATCTCAGCATTTAACTTCCCAGTAGCGGTTTGGGCTTGGAACACAGCTTTAGCATGGGTTTGTGGAGATGCTTGTATCTGGAAAGGATCTGAAAAAACACCGATAACGAGCGTTGCCTGTCAGAATATTGCAGCAAGAGTATTTGCCGAAAATGGTTTGCCAGAAGGATTATCTTGCTTGATAACTGGTGATTATAAAGTTGGCGAAATGATGACCAACGACGTTCGTGTACCATTAATTTCCGCAACTGGATCTATTAGAATGGGAAAAATTGTAGCACAAGCGGTTGCGGCACGTTTAGGAAAATCTTTATTGGAACTTGGTGGAAATAACGCAATTATCGTTACTCCAGATGCTAATGTTAAAAACACTGTAATTGGTGCCGTTTTTGGAGCGGTCGGAACTTGTGGTCAGCGTTGTACTTCTACGCGCCGATTGATTATTCACGAAGACATTTATGATAAAGTAACGGATGCCATTGTAGCTGCTTATAAGCAAATTAAGATCGGTAATCCTTTAGACGAAAACAACCACGTTGGGCCATTAATTGATAAAGATGCAGTCAAAAATTACCAAACAGCCTTGGAGCAAGTGGTAAAAGAAGGCGGAAAGATTTTGGTTGAAGGTGGCGTGCTGGAAGGCGAAGGTTACGAAAGCGGATGCTACGTAAAACCAGCAATTGCCGAAGCAGAAAACCATTATGATATTGTACAACACGAAACCTTTGGCCCTGTTTTATACATCATGAAATACAAAGGCGATTTGCAAAATGCGTTGGATTTACAAAACGGTGTAAAGCAAGGTTTATCTTCTGCAATTATGACGAATAACTTGCGCGAAGCAGAACGTTTCTTATCTGTAGAAGGATCTGATTGCGGTATTGCAAACGTAAACATCGGAACTTCTGGAGCCGAGATTGGCGGAGCTTTTGGCGGTGAAAAAGAAACCGGTGGCGGCCGCGAAAGCGGAAGCGACGCTTGGAAAGTTTATATGCGTAGACAAACAAATACAATCAATTATACTACTGAGCTTCCTTTAGCGCAGGGTATTAAGTTTGATTTGTAGTCCCCTCCCGACCTCCCCGAAGGGGAGGCGACGGTAATATAAAAAACCTCAAAGGTCTCTAAGATCTTTGAGGTTTTTTATATTATAATAGTTTCCATTATAAGTTCCCCCTTCGGGGGTTAGGGGGCTTACACTACCCCGTTCGGTTCAACCCATTTAAAACGATTCGCATCTTCTGGAATCTTAATACGGTCTGCAATTCGAAGCATTCTTGATGGTAATCTAACTAAATAATCACGCGCTTTTTCAGCTTCATCTGTAAGATTAGTAATTTTTGAAATTTCCCAATGAGCGTTCAATTTTTCAAGAATATCAATATAATCGTATGTAGTATAAACCCCTAAACGCTGTGCTGCATTACTAAAATCATCAAAAGCTGAAGCCATTTTCCCCCCACTCTGACGTAGATTTTGAGCTGGCATGATAATTTTTTTCTGCATCATATCTTGAAAAGCAATCATCATTTCACTAGCGTCATATTCAAAAATGGTTTTTACGAAGTGACGATATGCCAAATGATGACGCATTTCATCTCCAGCAATAAGATTACACATTTTAGCAAGCGATTTATTTCCTTGTTTTTTGGCTATTTTCCCCACCCGACTGTGCGAAACATTCGTCGCAAGTTCTTGAAAACTTGTATAGATGAAGTTTCTATAAGGATCGCGACCTGTTCCTACTTCAAAACCGTCGTTGATTAAATGATGTGTGGTTATTTCTACTTCTCTCATATTCACCCTTCCAGATAAATATAAATATTTATTCAATGTGTCGCCATGTCGATTTTCTTCGCCTGTCCACTGTCGAATCCATGTGCTCCAGCTATTACGACCATGTTGGTCTATCCCTTCCATATCCATCAACCAACTTTCATAAGTTGGCAATGCTTCTTCTGTAACCATATCGCCTACTAGGACTATCCAAAAATCATAGCCCAATTCTTTGGCCTCTTCACGAAGTTGCGTCACTTCATCCATATAATTCTCTTTCTGAAAGTCCGGCAGAAGATCAGTCGGTTGCCAAATTTTTTCAGGAGGTATAAGGTATTGATCAATATAGCTATCAACTTCCTTTTCCAAGGTTTGCATTACTTCTAGTCGTATGTTTTTAAGTGCCATGGTGTTTTTAGTTTTCGGAGTAACCACAAATATAAGAACTGTAAGCCCGAATATATTATAAAGTCGTCTTAATTCCTTCCTTTTTCATTAGGATATAATGTATGCACCTCATCGCTTTGCCAAATTTCCTTAGAATCTACATCCATCATTGAAATTTTTCCGCGAAAAGCCGCACCAGTATCAACGTTCCAGACGTTGGCAAAACTGACTGGTTTGTTAAATCCTATTCTCGTAACAGGCGTGTGACCTATGTAGATTTCGTTGAAAAGTTTTAAACGTTTAGGATATCTATCATCGTCTTTAGAAATAGTGCTGTCTATCGCACAAACCATTTCCCATAAGGTTCTATCCCAATAAACAAGATTTGGATAATACTCATGCTCCGGACCGTGCTGATTGGTAAAACCGGCGTGCAAAAAGATTCGGTTTTCAGAGTCTTTATGAAAGTTGATTAAATTCTCTAGAAAACGAAGATGTATTCCTTTTTCTGTTTTAGAAAGTTTTGAATAACTCTCCACGCTACTCGCTCCTCCCTGCCTTAACCACATTGGGTTACTTTCACCCGATTTCAAATAATTGTAAAGTAATTCATCGTGATTTCCTCGGAGAAAAACACAATCGTTTTCTTGAGAAAAATTAATCAAATATGAAATTACTTCAGCAGATTCACTCCACCCGTCCACATAATCTCCTACAAATATATACTTAGTGCCTGACGGAAGATTTGCCCTTTCCATCAATTGTTTTAAGGCCTTGTAACCTCCGTGAATATCTCCTATTACAACTGTTTTCATACTTTAATTATAACTAACTTTTCTCAAAATCCGCAATGCCTCCTTAGAAAGCTGATACACCTCAGTCTGATAATCTCTTAAAAACTCCTTGGCTTCTTGCAGTTTTTCCTTTGCTTCCTCAAAATCGTTTAAGTAACAAATCAAATATGTTGATGGCAGGTTGCGAAGATCTTTTTCTTCGGAAGCATTAAGCGGAATCCTTTTTTTTAGCTTTTCCATTACTGCATTGTTTGCATTGTATATATGGTAAAGTGTTTTTCTGTTGAAACGTGGCGGTTCAAATAACAATTTGGAATCCATTTGATAGGAACCGTTTTCGTTGAACTGAATGATAACCTCTTCCAAAGGATAATATTTGAACTGTTCATTCAATCCCAAATGCACATATTCCACCGTTTTAAAATAATCATCAGTAAACTCAATGCTCACTTCATCCTGCGCCGAATAAAAAAGCCGTACCTGTTCGTTGATAAGCTCGATATCAACACGGGAATAATACTTCTTATCCCTTATTTTTTTTGGATTCCCAGCCCAGCAAACCACAAACTGTTCCTTATAAACTTTATAATGGCTTTCCAGATCCTTATGCCGATTGTTTATAAAGTCCATTACACCATCAAGGGTTAATTCAATATTACTTTTGGCAGCATTTTCAATAGATTTTACAATTTCGGAATTGACATCCTTAATTTCAATGTCGAAATCCTTGGGCATCGAAATACTTCCATCCCGAAGAAAAATAGAGCCGCCCCAATACTTCCAAATATTTTTCCGCAAGGAAGTTATTTTTCCATTTGGACGAATAGTTACTAAGCCAACAACTTTATCTGAAGGTAAATTTGGAAAGGCCACATTTTCATAGATTATTAAAGGTGCATTTGACAAGTAGGCATTTACGAGATTTTGAATCTTGCTATCATCAAAAAAATCCACGCCTCTAATTTCATTGGTTTCATCTTCAACCCCAATCACTATAAATGAATTATTTGCCGGATTACTATTACTGAGCGCACAAATATGTTTTAAAAATTTCGCCTTTCCTTCCTTACTCCCAAGATCAATTTTTCGCTTTTTATCATAGAAACTGCTCTCGTCATTATGGGCGAGAAGGTTTTTGATAAGAAGTCGTTTGTTGATCATAATTAGAAGTTGCAGGTTGCTAGTTAAAAGTTAAAGGCTGGGCTTTCTAATCATATTTAGAGCCTTTCCTATCTGAATTTTTCAGATACACCATTAACGACTTAATCTTTCTGCTGTTTAATATAGCTTTCTCCGAGATTATTTTAAAAGCCTCTTCATCTATATGATTTCTATCTAAGCAACGATATAGTTGAGATCGTGTTTCTCCACAAGACGCCTTTGCAATACTTAAAAAGTTTATAAACTCACGATTGCCATCTCTTTCAAAACCTTCAGCTATATTGTCCATTATAGAACATGAAGCCCCATTTATTTGCTCCCGAAGTTTATAGTCTTTTTGAAGCGAAGTATTTTGAATTATACCCCAAACATCTTTAGAGATTTCTCTTGCTAATTGCCAAATTTCCATATCCTCAAATCTTTCAATTTTACTCATAATGTTTAATTTACTTGCAACCTGCAACTTGCAACATTTAACTTGTAACTTTATTAACAATCGTCGAGGACGCTTGATCCAAACACATAACCGTCAAATCTGCAATATTGACGTGTGGCGGACGCGTTACGGCAAACCAAATTACATCTGCAATATCTTCAGGTTTTAGGGGTGTAAAACCTTGATAGACTTTTTCGGCTCGGTCCTCGTCGCCTTTAAAACGCACTTCGCTGAATTCTGTTTCAACTAAACCTGGATTTATTGCGCCCACTTTAATTCCTTTGCCATTGAGATCCAATCGCATTCCTTGATTTATAGCGTCAACAGCGTGCTTACTGGCACAATAGACATTTCCTTTTGGATATACTTCTTTTCCTGCCGTGCTTCCGATATTTATAATTTGACCGCGTTTCCGTTCAAGCATTTTTGGCAGGATTGCTTTTGAGACATATAGTAAACCTTTCACATTGATGTCCAACATGGCATCCCAATCATCGGTATTTCCCTGGTCAATGGTGTCTAAGCCGTGCGCGTTCCCAGCATTGTTTATTAAAATATCAATTTCTGAAAAGTTCTTCGGAAGTGAGTTTATCGCCGAGAAAACTTCCTCTTTATTCCGAATGTCAAAATTCAACGTAAAAACTTCGGTTGAAGCTGAAAGTTCTTTCGAAAGATTTTTTAATCGCTCCCCCCTTCTTCCACAGAGAATTAATTTCACTCCATTTTTAGCGAAAAGTTTCGCCGTTGCCATTCCTATTCCAGATGTTGCTCCGGTGATAAATGCTGTCTTTTTCATTTTCTATTTTTTATTTTTATTTTTTATTACACATTTTTAATAATCTATTAATTTATAAAAACTCATTAAAAGTACTATTTCTGAAATATTTGAAAGACCCATTTTTCACCAATATTAAAAAACTTAACAAATGCCTGCAAACGCTAAGAAAAGTTTAAGTTTCAAGCGTTCTTAATTTAACCAATTGTTAACAAGGTTTTTGGCAATTAATGCACAATTTGCAACGTCTTTTAAAAGAAGCATTCTACATTGAATCTAAATACAATATGGAAAATACAAATTCGACCTTTGACATTGGGGCGTTAAACGAAAAAATTGAAAAGGAAAGTGCCTTTGTGGACATCCTAACAATGGAAATGAATAAAGTAATCGTTGGCCAAAAACATATGGTGGAACGACTTATGATCGGTCTTTTGGGTCAAGGACACATTCTCTTGGAAGGTGTTCCTGGACTCGCAAAAACACTGGCAATCAACACGCTTTCAAAAGCGGTACACGGATCTTTTAGCAGAATACAGTTTACCCCAGATTTGCTTCCCGCAGATGTTGTTGGGACGATGATTTATAATATGAAGGTGAATGAATTCACCATCAAGAAAGGTCCAATTTTTGCCAATTTCGTCCTTGCCGATGAAATTAACCGTGCCCCGGCCAAAGTTCAATCAGCACTTTTAGAAGCGATGCAGGAAAAGCAAGTTACCATTGGCGAAACTACTTTTAAACTGGATCAACCATTTTTAGTAATGGCAACCCAAAATCCAATTGAGCAAGAAGGAACTTACCCATTGCCCGAAGCGCAAGTTGACCGTTTTATGCTGAAAACAGTCATAAAATATCCGCAAATCGCCGAAGAGCAATTGATCATCCGCCAAAATTTAAAAGGAGGATTTGAGCAGGTGAATCCTGTTGCTTCAGTTGAACAAATTCTAAGAGCGCAAGCTGCTGTTCGCGAAGTTTATATGGATGAAAAGATTGAGAAATATATTCTCGATATCATTTTCGCTACAAGAACTCCTGAGAATTACGGTCTTGCAGATTTAAAACCACTTATCAACTTTGGTGCTTCTCCGCGTGGAAGTATCAACCTCGCCATTGCCGCTAAATGCTACGCATTTATCCGCCGTCGTGGGTATGTAATTCCTGAAGATGTTCGCGCCGTTGTGCACGATGTGCTTCGTCATAGAATCGGTATTACTTACGAAGCCGAAGCTGAAAACATCACTTCCGAAGAAATTATCAATAAGATAGTTAATGTAATTGAAGTACCGTAAAATAAGTATGCAGTGTTCAGTAGCAGGAGGCAGTAAGCTAATTAACTAAAAGCGATCTGTTATACTGCCAACTGCAACTGCCAACTGGCTACTACAAAGAAATGGATACTAAAGAACTTCTTAAAAAAGTACGTAAGATCGAGATCAAAACGCGACGCTTGAGCGATCACGTGTTTGGTGGCGAGTATCACAGTACTTTTAAAGGTCGTGGGATGACGTTTAGCGAAGTACGCCAGTACCAATTTGGCGATGACGTTCGTAATATCGATTGGAACGTTACTGCCCGCTACAATGAACCTTTTGTAAAAGTTTTTGAAGAAGAACGTGAACTAACATTAATGCTGATGGTTGATATTAGCGGTTCCGAATATTTTGGAACACAAGAACAGTTCAAAAATGAAATAATTACTGAAATAGCCGCAACCCTTGCTTTTTCGGCGATGCAAAACAATGATAAAACCGGATTGATTCTTTTTTCAGATGAAATCGAACTTTATATTCCACCGAAAAAAGGGAAATCGCATGTCCTTCGTATCATTCGAGAATTGCTGGAGCACAAACCAAAAAGTAACAAAACCGATATTGCCAATGCACTCAAGTTTTTAAGCGGTGTTATGAAAAAGAAAGCCATTGTTTTTGTGCTTTCAGATTTTATTGCAGATGATTACCGAAACACCTTGAAGATCGCCGCAAGAAAGCACGATTTAACAGGAATACGGGTTTATGATAAAGCCGAAGAAAACATACCAAATTTGGGGATGATACAGATGGAAGACCAAGAAACTGGAGAACTTTTATTGGTTAATACAGGCTCAAAAAGCGTGCGGAACCAATATTATGGTTATCATCGTGAACGCGTAGATTATTTCGTAGAATCCTTTACCAAAAGTGGCGCAGGAGCTTTGAGTTCTAGAGTTGACGAGAGTTATGTGAAAAAATTATTAGGGTATTTTAAGAGAAGGTAAAGCCCCCTAACCCCCGAAAGGGGAAAACGTGAGTTTCCTGCAAGGTCTATAAGATTTTGTAGGTATTAAAATTTATAATTTTGATAATAGATTTAAAACAAATTAATATTGGTTTTCCTGCAAAGTCTTCAAGACCTTGTAGGTATACTATCCATGCACTTTTCTCTTTTCTCTTTCTTCTTTCCTCTTTCTTCGCAAACGCACAAGTAAATTCCTCCATCGATTCCACAAAAATCAAAATTGGTGAGGAAATTCTTTACACCATAAACGTTCAGGCAGATTCTACTGATGTGGTTATTTTTCCAGAAGAGCAGACTTTTGCGCCTTTGGAAATGATTGAAGCTTATGAAACTGATACAACTTATGAAGGTGCAAAGTATCGACTTATCAAAAAATACGGATTAACGCAATTTGACAGCGGCCACTTCACCATTCCTCCACAGCGTATTTTTATCAACAAAAAAGCATTTTTGACCGATTCCATAATGGTGGAAGTGAATGACGTTGTTATTGACACTACCAAGCAGAAAATGTTCGACATAAAACCTGCGGTGGAAGTTAAAGGCCCACCTTTTGATTGGAAGTTACTCCTCACTTGGCTCATTCCTATTCTTCTCATTATCGGAATTGCCATTTTTCTATTCCGAAGAAAAAAACGAAGAGACGCTGCCGAAAAGCAATTGCCACCTTATGAAGAAGCAATCGTGGCGCTGAAAACATTAGACAATAGCCAACTAATAAAAGAAAATAAGAGCAAAGAATACTATAGTAGTCTAACAGAAATTGTAAAACGATACCTAGACCGTGAAGTTGATGAATCTGCGCTAGAGAGCACCAGTGAAGAGCTTATCACACGCTTGATGATGCACAAAGACGCAGGAAGTTTTGACTTCGATTTAGAAACCATCCGAAGGTTAGACTTGATTTTCAAACGGGCCGATTTAGTGAAGTTCGCTAAAATGAACCAACTTTCTGGTCAAGCGGAAGTTGATAGAAAAACCATTGAGGAAATCATTAACGAAACTCACGAAGTTATTCCAGAACCTACTGAAGAAGAGCTTTTGGAAAACCAAGAGTATTTAGAAAAACTGGAGAAAAGACGTAAACGCAGAAAATGGATTTTGGGTATTTCGGGCGTCATTGTAGCCGTTATTTTAGCGGGAGTGATCTACGGAAGTATTGCTGGTTTCGATAATTTAAAAGATAAAGTACTAGGAAACGACCTTCGTGAACTTGTAGAAGGCCGCTGGATAAAAAGCGAATATGGAAGTCCCGCAGTTATTTTAGAAACTCCAAAAGTACTTGTAAGAGTAGAACCACCAGTTAAAAATGCAGATAAAAGCAAGGTTAGTGGAAAAGACTATTTCACCTATGGCGAAATGAAGTCTCCGCTTTATATTATGGTTTCAACCACGCGGTTTAGCCAAAAACAAGACATCGCTTTAGAAAACGCGCTGGATGCCGTTTTAGATGATCTCGGGCAAAATGGCGCTAAAAATATGATCGTAAAACGCGATGATTTCGAAACTGAAAAAGGAATAAAAGGCTTAAAAGCTTACGGCGAATTCAACGTACAGGTTTCAGACAAGAAGGTTTTGAAAAAGAAAAGCACTTATGAATTATTGCTTTTCGCGCAGGAAAATGGTTTGCAGGAAGTTTTGATAGTGTATCAAGACGACGGCAAATACGCCGAAGAAATCAAAAAACGAATTGAAGCTTCCATAGAGCTTGAAATTTCAGAGAAAGATGGGAAGTAATTTCGAATTTGTAAATCCGCAGTATTTCTGGTTGTTTCTTATACTTCCAGTGCTTGTGCTATGGTATTTATGGAAGCGAAATCAGCAAACAGCTTCCTTAAAAATATCAAGTGTACAAGGATTTAAGACGGGAAGAAACTGGTTGGCACAAATAAAACCACTGCTTTTTGTACTTCGTCTTTTAGCACTTTCTGCAATCATTATTGCCATGGCACGACCCAGAACCGTTGATGAAACCACAAAAACCAAAACAACCCGAGGTATTGACATCGTAATGTCTATGGACCTTTCGGCAAGTATGCTGGCGCGCGATTTAAAGCCAAACCGTTTAGAGGCTCTAAAAACCGTCGCAGCACATTTTATAAACAGCAGACCAAATGACCGAATTGGCCTGGTGGAATACGCCGGAGAAAGTTATACTAGAACCCCATTAACCAGCGACAAAGCTGTTGTGCTTTCCTCCTTGAAAAGCATGTCTTACAACACAACCATTGAAGGTGGAACTGCTATTGGCTCTGGATTGGCAACGGCGGTAAACCGATTAAAAGACAGTCGTGCCAAAAGTAAGGTGATCATTTTATTGACAGATGGAGTAAACAACAGTGGTTTTATCGATCCAAAAATTGCTAGTGAATTGGCCGTTGAATTTGGCATTAAGGTTTATACTATTGGTATTGGAAGCAATGGAATGGCAATGTCACCAATAGGAATTCGTCCAGATGGTGGGTTTCAATACGGAAATGTACCCGTGGAAATAGACGAAGCACTATTAAAAGAAATCGCCAAGAAAACTGGTGGAAGATATTTCCGAGCCACGAACAATACAAAACTGGAAGAGATTTATGATGAAATCAACAAATTGGAAAAAACCGATATTGAAGAATTCAAATACACAAATTATGATGAAATGTTCCGTCCTTGGGTGATTTTCGGATTGATTTTACTTGGACTTGAATTTATATTACGAACTACGGTTTTCCGTGGATTTCTGTAAAGGCCCCCTAATCCGCCGCGGCGGAGAACTCAGACGTAATGGGAAAGTCTAAAGAAAATGAAAAGTTTTGCAACAGGAAAAAGATTATATAAAACGTGAAATCGAAAAGTTGGCAATGGTTTTGAGTAAGTTGATTGATAAAACAGCTTCATCAAATACCAATACTTTTAAAACGGTAGTTTTTGAAACTAATGAAAAATTAGAAGAATCTTTCGGTTTATCCCTTGATGAATTAGCAAGGATCGAAAATTCAGAATTGATGGAGAAAGTGAAAAATTTTCACGAAGAACATCTTGAAAAATTGATCGAAGTTGTATATCAAATAATTCAAAAATCAGAAGAATTTAAAACTGAATTTGATTTTGAAATAAAGGAATTATCGAACAAGCTTTTGCTGATGATAGATTTTGCAAATGATAAAAGTAAATCCTTTTCTGTTGAAAGAATGAATATGAAAAGCCAGCTAATAAAGAATACAAAATAGCAATAAAGAATAAAAATGTACCAATTAGAACAACCCATATACTTTTACATCCTCTTTGCCATTCCGGTGATTGTGGTGCTATTTCTATTGGTTTTGGTCTGGAAAAAGACAGTTCAAAAACGCTTTGTAGATAAGGAGCTGTTGAAAAAGTTGAGCCCTAATCGTTCGCTTTTCAAACCTATTTTAAAGGTATTCGTGCTTTGTTTGGCCATTGCTTGTTTGAGTTTTGCATTGGTAAATCCAAAAGTTGGGACCAAGTTGGAAACTGTAAAACGCGAAGGTGTTGATATTGTTTTCGCCTTAGACGTTTCAAAAAGTATGCTCGTTGAAGACATTGCACCTAACCGCTTGGACAAAGCCAAACAGCTTATAACTCAAATAATCAACAATCTTTCAGGCGATAGAGTCGGGATTATTGGTTATGCCGGTAGCGCATTTCCTCAGGTGCCAATTACAACCGATTTTGCCGCTGCCAAACTATTCCTAAACGGGATGAATACGGATATGGTTTCATCACAGGGAACAGCAATAACCCAGGCGATAGAAATGGCGCAGACTTTTTATGATGATGAAAGTCAGACCAATCGTGTCATGTTTCTGGTTTCTGATGGAGAAGATCACGGGGGAAACATTGCTAAAATTTCCGAAGAAGCCGCAGAAAAAGGAATTCGAATATTTCCTATTGGCGTTGGAACTGTGGAAGGAGGGCCCATTCCTATTAAGAAGAATGGTGTGTTGCAATATTACCTCCGCGATAAAAACAACGAACAAGTTATAAGCCGTTTAGGTGAAGAAACTCTTAAAGAGATTGCAAAAACCACGAATGGTGAGTATCTTAATGGAGCAAATACCAAAGCCGTTGTTGACCGCGTAAAAGCCATTTTGGGTGGAATGGATAAAAAAGAATTTGAAGCGAAGCAATTCACCGATTTTAAAGATCAGTTCCAATGGTTTTTGGCTGGGGCATTATTTTTGCTGGTATTGGATGTATTCCTATTGGAAAGAAAAACAGCTTGGCTTAAAAAGTTGAATTTGTTTAATGAAGTGAAAAAATAAGTGGTTGCAATAACCTCCTTCAAGGTTTTCCTCCTATGGCGGATAAATTAAAACCTTGTAGGTCTATGATAAATGAAGAGATGATAATTTCAGAAGTAAAAAATATAAAAGCTCTAATCAGCAAAGCCATAGTATTGGTTTTGGTGATGCTTCCTATATTGACTTTTGCCCAACCGCAACAGACTAAAGAGCAAAGGAAGGAATTGAGAGCTGCAAAAAACTTCCTGAGTGAAGCCCAACAATCGCTTCAAGAGGAAAAATTTACTGATGCTGAAGCAGATTATAGACAAGCCATTTCTTTAAACCCGAAAAGTGAAACAGCAAAATACAATTTAGGAACAGCCTACTACGGAAAAGAGAAAAATGCTGAGGCAATGCTTCGTTTTAAACAAGCTGCCCAAACAGCAAGCACTAAAGCAGAGAAACATAAAGCTTTTCACAATTTGGGAAATACCTATATGAATGAAAAGAAATATACGGAAGCGGTAGAATCCTATAAAAATGCGCTTCGGAATAACCCAAACGACGATCAAACTCGATATAATCTAGCTTTGGCAAAGGATTTATTAGATAAAAATCCGCCACCACCAGAAGATCAAAACGACAAAAACAAGGATCAGAACGAAGACAAGAAGGATCAAGACAAAAAAGATCAGCAAGAACAGGACGATAAAAACAAAGAGGGCGATCAGGGCGACAAAAAAGAAGATAAAGACAAAGGTGACCAGAAAGACGAGAACAAGGAAGGTGATCAAGATAAAGATCAAGGCGAGCCTGATAAACCCAAAGACGAAGAAGGCGATAAGCCGCAACAACAGCAGCCTGTTCCCGGTCAACTTTCGCCTCAACAAGTAAAAAGTCTTTTGGAAGCGATGAACAACGAAGAGAAAAAAACGCAAGAGAAGATGAATGCCGAGAAGCAAAAAGGCGCAAAAGTGCAATCGGATAAAGATTGGTAGATTATGAAAACGAAGAATTTTTTATTTCTTTTGAGTTTTGTGTTGTGCGGTCTTGCCGCCACAGCGCAAGTTCAGTTTGATGCCAAAGTGAGCAAAAAAAGACTTGGAATAAACGAACGTTTACGAGTAGATTTTGAAATGAACCAAGACGGTGACAATTTTAGACCGCCAAATTTTGAAAACTTTAGAGTCGTTGGCGGTCCAAATCAATCCATCAGCAACTCTTGGATAAATGGAAAACGAAGTTTTTCAAAAACCTATTCCTATTTTTTATCACCGCAAACACGTGGAAACGTTACTATTGGCCAAGCCACTATTGAAATAAAAGGCGAAACCTACAAAACGCTCCCAGTAGAAGTGCAAGTAACCGGCGCAGTAGATGTTCCAAAAGACGGAAATAATGCCGAATATGTGGCAAGTGAAAACGTACATTTAGTAGCAGAAGTTTCAAATGCAAATCCGTATTTAAACGAAGCTATAACCGTAACCTATAAATTATATGTTTCGCACGATGTGAGCATTACCAGCCAATGGCGTGAAATTGACACTCCAAAATATGCCGATTTCTGGAGTCAGAATATCGATAACCAAAGCAACTTTAAAGTTTCCGAAGGAAAATATAACGGAGAAGATTATCGCTTTGTGATTTTAAGAACCACAGTCCTTTATCCACAAAAAACAGGTGAACTCGACATTGAACCTCTAACACTCGATGTTCCAGTGGATGTTCAAGGCAGCAGACGTGATATTTTTGGACGTAGATTGATGGAGCGTGTAAACAGAACGATTTCAGCTGGAAACCGTACCATTAATGTAAAACCACTTCCGCTTGAAGGAAAACCTGACGGATTTAACGGCGCTGTTGGCGATTTTACTTTTGATGTTACAACTGATAAAACTAAACTAAACGCAGACGAAGCACTTCAATTAGACGTAAAGGTATCTGGAAAAGGAAATTTAAAGTTATTTACAGCACCTTCAGTAAAACTTCCGAATACCTTGGAAGTTTATGAACCCGAACACAGCGAGAATGTGACCACAACAATTGGCGGAATGCAAGGTTCCATAAGTGATTCATATACTGTGGTGCCTCAATTTAAAGGAACCTACCCAATAAATCCCATTACATTTTCATATTTCGACCCAAAAACTGAAAAGTATAAAACTATCACTTCCAAAGAGTTTACTATTGATGTTGAAAATGGACCAGTTTCTACCGCTGCTACAGCTACCACCTCTGGAAATGACGGGAAGAAGCAGGTAGTACTTTCAAAAGATAATTTCAAATATATAAAACTGGATCCCAATCTGAAGCCAATCGCTCAGGAAGCCTTCTTCCAATCGGCTCTTTTCTGGTCACTTTTGGGTGGACCGTTTTTATTGATTCCGCTGTTTATTCTCGCTGGGAAAAAACGCAAAACACGATTGAATGATGTGGAAGGAAATAAACTGCGTAGAGCCAACAAACTTGCTAAAAAATTCCTTTCTGAAGCAAAACGGAATATTTCAAACCCAGTTGTCTTTTACGAATCTTTGGAACGCGCACTTCACAATTATCTAAAAGCGCAATTGAATATTGAAACTTCGGAAATGGAAAAGAGCCTTATCTCAAAAATGTTGCTGGAGCGAAATGTAGAAGAATCTGTGGTAGAAAACTTCATCAATTTGCTTAAAAACTGTGAATTCGCCCGTTATGCCTCTTCTTCCGAAGCTAGTGTACAACACGATTACACAAAGGCAGTAGAAGTGATTTCGAATATTGATAAACAAATACAGTAAAAGGAGATGACTATGAAAAAGTTGCTGTACATATTAATTTTACTAATCTCTTTCTCAGGTTTTGCTCAAAACACAGAGCTTTTCGACCAAGGAAAGGAACTTTATAAAAACGGAAAATACCAGCAAGCAATCAATGCTTGGATGCAGATTTTGGATAGAGACGAGCATTCTGCCGCGCTTTATTTCAACTTAGGAAATGCGCAATACAAATTGAACCATATTGGTCCCAGTGTTTATTATTACGAAAAAGCGCTACAACTTTCACCCAATGATGAAGACATAAAAAACAATCTCGCCTTTGCCGAAAACGCGCGAATAGATGCTATAGAACCGCTGCCAAAAACTGTTTTTTCAAAATGGTATAAAAGCATTGCTAGTGTTTTCACCTTTAATGGTTGGGCTATTATGGCAGTCGCTTTCTCAATATTTTTCGTGATTTTATTTCTGTTATACTACTTCTCCATTATTGAAAGAAGAAAACGATTACTTTTCGCAGGTTCTATGTTTGTTGGGATATTCTTGGTTGCTTCCTTAACTATGGCATTTATAACTTATGGCGATTTCACAAAAAAACAACCCGCTATTATTTTTGCCAGCGAAATTGAAGTAAAAACCGAGCCATCTATGGGAAGTAGTGTTGCATTTACACTTCACGAAGGCACCAAGGTTCAAATCTCAGCGCAAGATGGTAATTGGTATCGCATCACGTTAGCGGACGGAAAAGATGGTTGGATTCCAGCTACCGATCTAAAACAGCTTTAAATTTTGTTACTCTATACTGTCTTTAGCCCTTTCTGTAGGCGTATTTATTTCTGGAAGGTCAATGTTTAAATCATCAACCTCTTGCATTATTGCAGGAAGAATAGCAGGCGCTAAGGAGGCAACTGGGGCATATAAAATTGAATCCGCCCTTTGTTCGGGTGAAAGGATTCTGTAATCTTCTGATGCATTTACAAACATAAAAACCACGCTAATCAAAAAGGCAAATTTCAACGCGTTAAAAACACCACCAAAAAGTTTATTGATAATACCCATCATCGCAAAGTCGGCTACTTTGGTCAAGATTCTACCCAATATACTGAATAGCAACATTATCAAGAAAAAAGTTATTAAAAACGAAGCAATACTGGTCAGATCTTCACTCCAAGTAAACCAATTTTCAATGTAAACTCTTACATAACCCGAAAAATACATCGCGCAATAAACGCCAACAACCAAACCAATTAACGAAGCGAGCGATTGTAAAAGTCCTTTCCTCAAACCCAAGAAAAATGCGATTATGAGAATGATCCCTATAACAATATCAATAGTGTTCATATTTGTAAAATTTTGATAAATATATGAAATTCAAAATTTCAAGCACTAAATTCCAAGCTTCTGATTTGGATATCTAACGTTTTTCTGGAATTCGGTTTTATTATTTGGAATTTCACCTGTTGTTATTTGGAATTTTAAACCAGTATCTTTGCAGACTAATATATTTATGAAAAATGGCACGCGACGAACAATTAAAAATACAGTGGGAAGCAGTGGTAAAACTACTGAGCAACCGTTTTGCTGATGGTGACACATTAGATTTGGATGCAATTATCTATTTAATCGGTTTACAGGAACTAGGTCAATTACACAGAAAATTCAAGAAAGACGAAAAATTAAACTTGATGCACATCGCCATTTGCAGGGTTTTAGAGCCCTATGGATATTACGAGTTTGATTATGTTGACGAACAAGGATGGCCACACTACACTATTTTAGAACAATTGCCTCCCTTAAAGGCTGGGGAACAGAGCGTTTTGATGAAGGAAGCTATTGTGCAGTATTTTGTGGAGAAGAAGGTGATTAATTAGATTCTATTTTAAACATTTAGCTCATTTGCTAAACAATGACCAACAAACCTGCAAATATCAAATTCTATTCACAAATTGTTGATTTATTACAATCAGCAAGAAGTCAGGTAGTTCGTACTGTTAACCAAACGATGGTGCGCACTTACTTTGAGATAGGTAAGATGTTAGTCGAAGAAGAACAGGGTGGAGAAGAACGTGCTGAATATGGTAAAGAACTCTTAAAAGGATTATCTAAAGTCCTTACAAGGGAGTTTGGTAAAGGATTTTCGGTCGACAACCTTGAAAACATGAGACGCTTTTATTTGGCTTATGGAAAATCGTCAACACTGTTGTCGAAATCTGAACCAAAAGAAAAACGGCAGACACTGTCTGACATATCTGAAAAATCCGAAACACTGTCTCGGATTTCTTCAAAAGCAAATTCCGAAACAACGTCTCGGGAATTCACAAAAAGCAAATTTATTCTAAGCTGGTCTCACTACTTAAAACTAATGCGAATTGATGATGAAAATGAGCGAAAATTCTACGAAATTGAATCCCAAAAAAACAATTGGAGTGTAAGAGAATTGCAACGTCAATTCGATTCAGCACTTTATACTCGTCTTGTACTAAGTAGAAATAAAGACAAGGTTAAGGAACTTTCAGAAAAAGGACTGATTCTCGAACAACCCAGAGACGCTATTAAAGATCCTTACATCTTGGAATTTCTCGGTCTTCCAGAATATTCTCAATATTCAGAAAGTCAGTTAGAACAAGAAATTATCGATAAACTTGAACATTTTTTGCTAGAACTGGGTAATGGATTTACATTTGTGGCTAGACAAAAAAGAATTTCTTTTGATGAATCACATTTCAGAATTGATTTGGTATTTTATAACCGTATTCTAAAATGCTTCGTGCTAATAGATTTAAAAATCGGGGAATTAAAGCATCAAGATCTCGGCCAGATGCAAATGTACGTGAACTACTATGACCGAGAAATTAAATTGGAGGAAGAAAATAAAACAATCGGAATCGTACTTTGCAAGGATAAGAGTGAATCTGTGGTAAAATATACGCTTCCTGAGAAAAATGAACATATTTTTGCAAGTAAATATAAAACCGTACTACCAAGTAAGGCTGAATTGAAATTGATAATAAACCATCAGAAAGACTAGTATTATCATAAAATAGATATCTGAAATGATAGAAACAGTAAAAAAACACATTGCCGAAGTTGAAGCTTTTTCTTCAACCAATAAAGAAGAAATAGAAAGCTTCCGCATAAAATATTTAGGTAAAAAAGGAATTTTAAATGGCTTTTTCGCCGACTTTAAAAACGTTCCGAACGACCAAAAAAAGGAATTTGGGCAGGTAATAAACACCCTTAAAAACACTGCGCAGGAAAAAGTAGATTCTCTTAAGGAAGCTATTGAAAACAGTGCCGAAACCAAAGGTGTTTATGGTGATCTTTCCCGTCCGGGAGAAGTGATTCCGTTGGGATCGCGTCATCCTATTTCCATCGTAAAAAATAAAATTATCGACATCTTTTTACGTATTGGCTTCAACGTTTCCGAAGGACCAGAAATGGAGGACGATTGGCATAATTTTACCGCATTAAACCTTCCAGAATACCATCCGGCTCGCGATATGCAGGATACGTTTTTTATTCAAACAAACCCAGATGTTTTGCTTCGTACGCATACATCATCTGTGCAGGTTCGTTATATGGAAAATAACAAACCGCCTATCCGTACCATTTCCCCAGGTCGTGTTTATAGAAATGAAGCTATTTCGTCCCGTTCTCATTGCTTTTTTCATCAAGTAGAAGGATTGTATGTAGATAAAGGCGTAAGCTTTGCAGATTTGAAACAAACTTTGCAGTATTTTACCACAGAGATGTTCGGAAAATCTGAAATCCGCCTACGTCCCTCCTATTTTCCATTTACAGAACCAAGTGCCGAAGTTGATGTTTATTGGGGATTAGAAACCGAAGCAGATCATAGAATCACAAAAGGAACAGGGTGGCTAGAAATTGGTGGTTGCGGGATGGTAGATCCAAACGTACTTACAAATTGTGGCATCGATCCGGAAGAATATTCTGGTTTTGCTTTTGGTGTGGGTATTGATCGTATTGCGATGTTGTTACACCAAATTCCAGATATCAGGATGTTCAGCGAAAATGATGTTCGCTTTTTGGAACAGTTTAAGAGTGTACTATAAACCCCCTAGCCCCCAAAGGGGAATTCCTGCAAGGCAGCGTTCTGAGCTTGTCGAAGTGTATTACCGACGATGGAGGCCTTGTAGGTCTTAAACAAAAGCCTAATATTCATGAATAAAAATGTATTATGAAAAAATATCTTGTTATTGCCCTTCTCGTTATTGTAGGTTTAGCTGTTGCTTATCTAACTTTTATTATTGCAGCAATCAAAATAATTATTGGCTCCATTTTGCTTGGTGTCGCAGCCATTGCGCTTTTGGCAGTTTGGATTATGTGGAAAATTGAAGATTAACTATGCGAAAAGATATTGAAATACCCAAAGTAGAAAACGTGCATATTGTTGCCGTAATGGAATGGGATAAAGAATTTACAGGCCAACAATGGAATATTTATGTAGTGAACAATCGCGAAGATGAAATTTCCATGGTTCTAGTAATGTCACGAGGAAATAGTGAGGACAGAAAAACATCAACCTTAAGACACGATATGGGCGATTTAGCGCCAAAAACTTCAAAAAAAATTGAATTTATCACCGCTGACGTTATAGAATTTACCAACGAATATTTAGTCACTTTTTTTGCAGCAAATAAACTCTTCGAAAGAAAATTTATTTTTGAGCCCAACAGCATTTCTGAAGAGAAAGTAACAGAAATCCCTGTTTTAGAAAATGAAGGAATATTAGCGAAGTAATTTTTTGTGATGCTAAAAGTTGAAATCGATTCCTTTTCCTACTCCGAAAAAACCATTTTAAAAGATGTTGCCTTCAATTTAAAACCTGGTGAGCATCTTAGTATTCTCGGTGAAAGCGGCTGCGGAAAATCTACTCTTCTACATCTTGTTTACGGCTTGCTTCATTTAGAAAATGGAAGCATCTTTTACAACGAAAATAAACTCCTCGGTCCTACAAAAGCACTTATTCCTGGAGAACCTTTTATGAAGCTTGTCGCCCAGGAGTTCAATATTATGCCCTTTACTACCGTTGCAGAAAACTTGGGATCGCATCTTTCTGGACTTGAAGAAGAAAAGGATGCCCAAAAAATAGAAGAACTGCTGAAAGTAGTTGAAATAGAAGATTTTAAAAATACATTAGTCAAACACCTCAGCGGCGGACAAAAGCAACGCGTAGCTTTGGCAAAAGCTTTAGCAAACGAACCTAAAATCCTTCTTTTAGACGAGCCTTTCAGCAATATTGATACTTTCAGAAAAAATAAACTACAGCGAAAAATTTTCAGTTATCTAAAGGAGAAAAAAATCAGTTGTATTACCGCAACCCACGACAGCGAAGAGGCTTTGGCTTTTTCTGATCAAATTATAATGCTGAAAGATGGTTCGGTAGCAATGAGAGGAACTCCTGAATTTATCTACAAAAATGTTTCAACCGAATATCAGGCTGGTTTTTTCGGTGAAGCGAATTTACTTCCGAAGAATCTATTTTCAGAAAAAAAAACTTCAGAAAATGGTATTTTTTTTCCACATCAACTTAAAATTTCTGAAGCAAAAAGCAAATTGGAAATAAAGGTTCAGAAATGTTACTTTAAAGGGAGTCATTACTTGATTCAGGGTATTTGGAACAATCAGGAGATTTATTTTCAGCATGGTGAACCACTCGAAACCAACAAGGTTTTGAGTCTTGCATATTCTACTAAATTGACTTCTTAAAAAATAGAAAACCTAATTTCGGATTCCTTCTAAGTTTAAAAGTCTTAAATTTAGACGACACTTCCTTCAACAATACAACAAATGAACTGGATCCTCCTCGCTGAAATTTTATATATAATTCTCATTATCCTAGTTTGCGCAAGGGTTGTCTATGACACCCAAAGCACAACCAAAACCCTTGCCTATCTACTTGCCGTTATCTTTTTGCCTTTTGTAGGCATGATTATCTATTTCTCCGTTGGCATCAATTACCGCAAGCGGAAAATGTACAGTAAAAAGGTATTCAACAATCTCGAAATGGAGTTGGCTATGCGAAAAAGGATTCTAGAGATGTCTCAAACCATTTTCACTACTAGATCCGAATCAGTCAATACCTTTAAAAAACTCGCTAATTTAATCCTTTCCCAAACTTCAAGTCCGATTACACAAGGTAACGATGTGACCTTATTGCTAAATGGAGAAAACAAATTTCCAAAAGTTCTAGAAGCGCTTAAAAATGCCAAGAATCACATTCATATTGAATATTATATTTATGAAGCCGATGCTATTGGGTGTCAAATAATAGACTTGCTGATTGAAAAAGCAAAAGAAGGTGTAACGGTTCGTTTTATGTATGATGACTTTGGAAGTAGAGAAATACGAAAAAAACAAGTGCCCAGACTAAAAGCTGCCGGCGTGGCTGTATTTCCATTTTATAAGATAAAGCTCATCGCCTTGGCCAATAGATTGAATTATCGCAACCACAGAAAGATTATCGTTATAGATGGCATTTTGGGGTTTGTAGGAGGCATCAACGTCAGTGATAAGTATATAAACAACTCTGAAGAAAAAAATGCATTGTTTTGGCGCGATACGCATTTAAGGATTCAGGGGCCCTCGGTTTCTACCTTACAATATATTTTTATGGGAGATTGGAACTATTGCGCTGGGGAGCAATTGGCGCCAGAAACCAGATATTTCCCTGAAGTAAAGGAAGCGTATCAATCAAATTCAGATAAAATTGTTCAAATTGCTGCCAGTGGGCCTGATTCTGATACGCCTTTAATTCAACAAACTTTAGTACAGGCCATAAGTCTAGCCAAGAAGGAATTACTTATTACTACCCCCTATTTTATTCCTGGAGAAGGCATTTTAGAAAACTTGGTAATAGCGGCATCCAGCGGGACAAAAGTCAAGTTATTGGTGCCCGGTATTTCAGATTCATTATTAGTAAATTATGCCGTACGCTCTTATTACAGCCGACTTTTGGATGCTGGAGTAGAAATATACCGTTATCAAAAAGGATTTGTACACGCTAAAACAATGGTGGCAGATCAACAACTTGCAATGGTGGGAACCGCAAATATGGACATTCGCAGTTTTGATCTTAATTTTGAAGTAAACGCCCTGGTATATGACGAAGCAATAGCACAGGAACTGAGTCAAGCATTTTATGAAGATCTAAAAGATGCCACTATAATAGATGTTGAAAACTGGAGAGCACGTTCCAAATTCACTCAGCTTCTGGAAAAATTAGCTGGCTTGTTTTCGCCTTTAATGTAGTTGTATCATTTTACGAGGCTAAACTATCACAATCATTTTTCCTTTGTTTTTGCCTTCGAATAAGTCAATAAATGCCTGCGGAATGTTATCAAAACCTTCGACAACGGTTTCCAAATAGCTAATTTTATCTGCTTCCATCCACTTGGCCAATTGGTTTTGGGCAGGACCAAAATCCTTAATATAATCTCGCACCGTAAAACCTTGCATTAAAATACTATTTTTAATAAGTGTGCTTTCAACACGAGGCCCGGTTGGTGTTTTGGTTTCGTTATAAAGTGAAATAGCACCACAGTTTATTACTCTTCCAAATTTGTTCATATTCGCCAAAGCAGCATCCAAGGTCTCTCCACCAACATTATCATAATAAACATCTACACCATTGGGGCAAGCTTCTTTTATGGCCGTCTTCATATCTTTGGAGGTTTTATAATTGATTGTGCCATCAAAGCCAAATTTCTCTTGAATACGATCGGTCTTTTCATCAGTCCCGGCAATTCCAATTACGGTACACCCTTTTATTTTCCCTATTTGTCCCGCAACACTTCCCACAGCACCTGCAGCTCCAGAAACCAAAAGTGTTTCTCCTTTTTTCAGTTTTCCTATCTTGTCAAGACCTAAATAAGCAGTAATTCCGGTCAGTCCCAAAACACCCAAATAGGCTTTTAAAGGCGCTTTTTCGCGATCTACTTTATTTAAACCATTCCCATTTGAAGTTTGAAATTGTTTCCATTTCAACGTTCCATTTACAAATTCACCTCTTTTAAAGTTCCTGTTATTAGATTCAACAACTTCAGCGATAATACCAGACTCCAAAGGCTCACCAACTTTAAAAGGCTCTATATACGATTTTTCATCACGCATTCTACCACGTAAATACGGATCTACAGACACGTATTTTGCTTTCAACAATAGCTCCCCTTCTTTTGCTTTCGGCCTTTCTTCTTCAGAAAATTCAAAATCACTTAATGTTGGTTTTCCCGTGGGACGATTTTTCAGTAAAATTATTTTATTCATTAGAAATTGATTTAATTTATGGATGAATTAGGATATATGTCAATAAAAAATCAACACAATGATTTTCTCAATTCAGAATTCAGTGGACCATAATTACCATTCATATAAATTTAAAAGTTTAAAATTTAATAACGCCAGCCTATAATATATTTAATAAAACAATAACAAATTTTCTTTTCTGAAAAGATTAACGAACTTACGGAGCGTAGTCAATACCTTTGCCGCAAGTGAAAAAAACTGATTGAAAACTTCTCAAAACATAGTCAAAGAAACCCTTAAAGATCTTTCGGAATACTTTAATAGTACCGATTTCTCTAAGGCTATTCTATTAGGAATTGCGCTCACCATACCCATATTGGTCGGCATTAAATTAGACGAACTTCAAATTGGAATCACGATTACCATTGGCGCCATGCTTGCTTCACCTAGCGATGTTAGCGGCAGCATTCGAAATAAAATAACAGGGATTCTCTTCGCCACTTTACTGGCCATGCTGGTTAGCTTTATTGGCAGTTATTTACATCTTTCTTTGTGGCTTCTGTTTCCAATTCTAGGGGGTTTAATGTTTTTCATTTCCTATATCTCCATCTATGGGTTTCGGGCTTCCCTAATCAGTTTTTCGGGACTTTTAGCCTTGGTACTTAGTTTTTCAAAGGTTTCTGGTGGATTGCAACCCTATGAACGCATGCTGCTCATTGGGCTTGGTGGACTTTGGTATGCAGCGTTGTCATTACTTCGGCATTTTATTTTTCCGAAGGCACCTACGGAATACTATCTTTCAAAAACACTTAGACTTACCGCAGATTATTTGCGAACGCGTGGCGAACTGGTAGAAAATAAAGATAGAACAGAACTTCTAAAAAGTCTTTTAAATACGCAGACATCTCTTACCGCAACCCATGAAACCTTACGAGATATTTTAATTTCTAGTAGAACAGGTTCTGGAAAATCTGAGTATGAAGGAAAGCGAATGCTGATTTTTGCGCAGTTGGTAGATATGCTTGAATTGGCCATGGCGCATCCAGTAAATTATTCTAAAACAGATATACTTTTTGAAAAGAAACCGGAAGAATTAAAAGATTTTCAAGATTTACTTTTCGCAATGAGCGATAGGTTAAATACTATTTCGGTTCATCTCTCAAATCTCAAAAGACTTCCGGAAAGCACAACAATTGAAATATACCTGGAAAAAGTGAGGGAAGATATATTTACTTCAGAAGAAATATATGACGAAGACTTATTGATGCTTCGGAATCTCTATAAATATCAAAAGCAGCAGGTAAAAAAGATTGAAAAAATTGAATGGTTACTCAGCAATCCGGATCGTCAAAAAATTTCTTTTATTAAAAGTGAAGTTGCCAAAAGATATTTGACCAAACAGAATTATGATTTAGAAGTCTTAGTAGAAAATTTCAACCTACACTCCAATATTTTTAGGCATTCGCTGCGCTTGGCAACCATGACGATGATTGGCTACGGCGTGGGAATGCTTTTCGAAGTTCAAAATCCATATTGGATTTTACTTACATTAATAGTGATTATGCGACCCACTTTTGGCCTGACCAAAACGCGTTCAAAAGAAAGAACTATTGGCACTCTTATTGGCGGGGTGATAGCTGTGGGAATTGTTTTACTCACCCAAAACACCACGGTTTATGGTATTTTAGCAATTACATCTTTAGTGATTGCATTTTCGATGGTGCAGCGAAATTATAAGGCCTCGGCCACTTTTATCACCCTGAGTGTGGTTTTTATTTATGCACTTATACGACCAGATATTTTTAGTGTAATTCAATTTCGTGTTACCGATACCCTTATTGGTGCCGGATTGGCTACATTCGCTAATTTGCTGCTTTGGCCCGCTTGGGAGGTACAAAGCATGCAAAATACCCTTGTAGAAACAGTAAAAGCTAACCGGGTTTATTTAGAGGTCATTATCGATTTTTATAATAAAAAAGGCGAAGTATCCGACGAATATAAAGTAGCAAGAAAAAAGGCTTTTTTAGAAATGTCAGACCTCAGTGCAGCATTCCAACGAATGACGCAGGAACCAAAATCAAGACAAAAAAATCTAGATAAGTTTTATGAAATTGCGATGTTAAACCATACTTTTTTATCGTCTTTGGCCTCATTGAGTACATACATTATAAACAATCCGACTACGCCCGCTTCTGAAAACTTCAACTTAATTGCCTCAAGAATAGTTCAAAATCTTTCTATGGCAGAATCAATTTTGAATAACGAAATCAATTCAGAAATAAAGGAAGAAGTTGGTAATTCTGAAGATATATTTGATGCTGTTTTTGGGAAGAATATCAGGTTCTCGGAAGATGAAAAAGCGCAAAAAACCGACGAATATGTTTCAAAATTAGAAGAAGCACATCTAGTTCGCGAACAATTGAAATGGTTACTGGCAATGAGTGAAAAGATGCCAAAGGTTTTAAGAGAAACGCAATTCTAAACCAAGTCTGAATTTATAATTTTATATTTGAGACTTAAAACTAGGTCTATGTCTCATAATATCCGCCATCTTCAGCCAGTAGCAAAGGTGAAAATAATTTTTGCTATACTTCTATCTTTACTTTCTGTATATCTATTTTTCGAAGGAACGCTGTTTGGACTTATTTTGTTGGGTGCCGCGCTCAAACTCTCATTGCGAGAGGGTTTCGAATTGGATTTGGAAAAAAAGAGATACCGCAACGTATATTCCATTTTTGAAGTAAATTTTGGCTTATGGAAAAATTTGCCTGAAATAGAATACCTCTCTGTTTTCAAGACAATTAAAAATAGTCGCGCCCGTGTGATAGCAGCAGAAGCGAATCTGGGGTTTGAAGTTTTTAAAATTAATTTATTTTATAACCGAAATCAACATATTGAAGCATATGTGAGTGATGATGTGGATGATGCTTTTAAGGTTGCTAATCATATCGCCATTTTTATGGAACTGGATATACTGAACGCAACAACACCTGAAAAAGAGTGGATCAATGTTACTTCACGATCTTGATTTTATACAGAATCCCATTTAGTACAAATTCATCCCCTTCCTTCTTTCCTGAAATAAGTAATCCAACAGGAGAGTTTAGAGCTACACAGAGATAATCGGTATTTTCTACGGAAACTGTACCTATAGAAATACTAATGAAGTATATAAATTTATCGGTATAAACCAAACTGCCCAAGCGTACATAATCTGATTTAGCTTTTATATCAATCTTGTTGAGAAGCTGTGCTACTTTTTCAATTTCATGCAATTGTCTCCCCGCATTTTCCCGGTCAATCTGAAGCATGGCGCGTGCCGTTTCATGTTTGTCCCCAACGCTACTTTTAGATTCTTCGAACAAAGATTCCTCAATACCGGCAATAGTCCGTCTTATTTTTTTATAACGGTCATCCACCTGGCTATCGCAGTGTTCTACCAATTGAGCTTTAAGTCCTACTACAGTCATTTCACTTTCTTTTTATCTCCTTTATTCTCTTGTTTTTCTAATGTAAACGGTCCGTAATAAAGCATTTGTTTCATAATCCATTGCGTACGTCTTGCAACGTAAGACCCGGGTGGATTTGCACTGTAGCGTATCGGGCTTGGCAAAATAGCTGCAATTGCAGCAGCATTTTCAATACGCAAATTCTTTGCAGATTTGTGAAACCAATACTGCGAAGCTGCTTCAGCACCAAATACCCCATCGCCCATTTCTATGCTGTTTAAATACACCTCCAAAATACGTTCTTTACTCCATAAGGTTTCTATAAGAAATGTAAAATAGACTTCCATACCTTTCCGAAACCAACTTCTTTGTGGCCAGAGAAAGACATTCTTGGCCGTCTGTTGCGAAATGGTACTGCCTCCACGAACCTTTTTTCCCTTTTCATTATATTTTATCGCCTTTTCAATCGCTTTTCTATCAAAACCGCTGTGGCTAAGAAAAGTTTGGTCTTCGGCAGAGATTACAGCTAGTTGAAGATAAGGTGAAATATCCTCAATTGGCACCCAATCGTGGCGGGTTTCATAATTCTTGTCTCCTTCCAAGGAGCGAATTGCCATTAATGGCGTGTAAGGAACGGGAACAAATTTATATAATAACACCCAAAGCACAGAAAGCCCGATGAACCAGAGGAAAAGCTTAAAAATAAATTTGAATAGTTTTTTGATCATAGATTTTTATTTCCTCTGTGTTCTCCGTGTCTTCGTGGTGAAAAAACCACAGAGACTCAAAGTGCACAGAGTTTTAGTCAAATTCAGAAAGTTGCTGCCCTATAGAACTACCAATTGCTACGCCCATTCCACCCAATCTAACTCCACAAAACACGTTTTTCGAAACCGCTTTAATAATTGGTTTTTTCTGCGTTCCAATTCCCATAATTCCACTCCAACGTTGGTCAATTTCAAAAGATTGACCAGGTAAAATTACGGTTTTAAGTAATTGCTCCAACTTATTTTGAATAAGTTCCGTCAGTTGCATCTTTGTGGTTTCTTCGGTTTTAAAATCAAGGTTTCTTCCGCCGCCAAGAAGGATTCTATTGTTGATGTTTCTGAAGTAATAATAACCTTTATCTAAATGAAAAGTCCCTTTAATTTTTAGATTATTAATCGGTTTAGTTATCAAAACTTGCGCTCTGGCTGGCTTTACATCTTCCTTTAAAAATTGCTTCGCGAACCCATTGGTCGCGATAAAAACTTTTTTAACCGAAACCTCTTGTGCCTGTCCGCCGGGTTGGAAAGAATTAATCTGAAGCGAAACCGTTTCACCATTGTCTGATATATTACTTATTTCAGAAGAATTCAATATCAAAATATTCTCGTCGGAAGCCCTTTTAATAAGTCCCAACATCATTTTTCCGGTATCGATTTGACCCTCAAACTTGCTGTAAATCAGTTTAGGTTGAATATTTTTAAAACCGAAATGATTCTCTTTTACTGAAAACACTTCAGAATTAAATATTGGATATAGCAGATTGTTTACATTTCCGATACTATCACTGCACGATTCAAAAAGTTCGTTATCGGACTTTGTAAATAGTTCGTATCCACCGTGTTCTTGGTAGTCCAATTGTTTATCACCGAGCGTATTTCGCAATAATTGTAAACCTTCAACTCTCTTTTTAACAAGTTGAACAACTTCGGCTTCGGTATGATTTTTTAGATCGTCCAATATTTCTGAAATACTTCCGAAGCAAGCAAATCCTGCATTTTTAGTACTGGCACCACTGGGAAGCAGGCCACGTTCAAAAATAACAATTTTACTTCTTGGATGTTTTTTCCGAAGTGATAAAGCACAATTCAGCCCCACTATTCCACTACCAATTATAGCGAAATCGATGTTTGATAACCACGTTTTATGTTCCCAATAGGAGAGATTCATAGTAAAAAAAAATCCAAATTAAAAAAGCACCAAATTCCAAAGATAGCTTTTTTGGAATTTGGTGCTTTAATTTTTTGGGATTTGAAGTTTACTCTTCCTCTGGTTCGTTCATTTTAAACGTATCCATAAATGCAGTCGTATAATTTCCAGCTACATAATCCGGTTCATCCATCAATTGACGGTGAAATGGAATAGTGGTTTTTATACCCTCAATCACGAACTCGTCCAAAGCGCGTTTCATTTTGCTAATTGCCTCTTCACGTGTTTGTGCAGTTGTTATAAGCTTGGCTATCATGGAATCGTAATTCGGCACAATAGTATAACCAGCATAAACATGTGTATCTAAACGCACGCCATGACCTCCTGGAGCGTGTAGCACCGTGATCTTACCTGGTGAAGGACGGAAGTCATTATATGGATCTTCCGCGTTGATTCTACATTCTATAGCGTGTAGTTGTGGCGTATAGTTTTTACCAGAAATTGGGATACCTGCGGCAACCAATATTTGCTCACGGATCAAATCGTAATTCATTACCTGTTCGGTAATTGGGTGCTCCACCTGAATACGTGTGTTCATCTCCATAAAATAGAAATTACGGTGTTTATCCACCAAAAATTCTATGGTTCCAGCTCCCTCATATTTAATGTATTCGGCCGCTTTTACGGCAGCGTTACCCATATCGGTACGAAGTTTCTTCGTCATAAATGGACTTGGCGTTTCCTCGGTAAGTTTTTGGTGACGACGCTGTATTGAGCAATCGCGTTCACTTAAATGGCAAGCCTTTCCAGTACTATCACCCACAATCTGTATTTCAATATGGCGTGGCTCTTCTATGAGTTTCTCCATATACATGGCATCGTTTCCAAAAGAAGCAGAAGCCTCTTGACGGGCACTGTCCCAAGCTTTTTTAAGCTCTTCCTTTTTGTAAACCGCGCGCATTCCCTTACCACCACCACCAGCGGTGGCTTTTAGCATGACCGGATAACCCGTCTCTTCAGCAATCTTTTCACATTTTTCGAAAGATTCTATAATTCCTTCACTTCCGGGAACGGTTGGTACGCCAGCAGCCTTCATGGTAGCTTTTGCCGAGGCTTTATCGCCCATGCGCTCAATCATTTCTGGTGAGGCGCCAATAAATTTTATGTTGTGTTCCTGACAGATTTTTGAAAACTTCGCGTTTTCCGAAAGGAACCCATAGCCTGGGTGAATTGCGTCTGCATTGGTTATTTCGGCCGCTGCAATAATGTTAGACATTTTAAGGTAACTCAAATTACTGGCTGGCGGGCCAATACAAACTGCTTCATCTGCAAAGCGAACGTGAAGACTTTCTTCATCGGCAGTAGAATATACCGCAACAGATTTAATACCCATCTCGCGGCAGGTGCGGATAATGCGCAGTGCTATTTCGCCCCTATTTGCAATCAATATCTTTTTAAACATAACTTTTCCTTAAATAACAAATTCCAAACTCCAGACTCCAAAATTTTGGAATTTGCATTTTGGAATTTGAAGTTTGTAATTACGATGGATCTACTAAAAATAAAGGTTGGTCAAATTCTACTGGAGAAGAATCGTCAACCAATACCTTCACTATTTTTCCTGAAACTTCACTTTCAATTTCGTTGAAAAGTTTCATCGCTTCAATTACGCAAAGTACATCACCTGTATTTATAGTGGTTCCTACTTCAACGAAAACCGGCTTGTCTGGAGAAGGTTTTCTATAAAACGTACCAATAATTGGCGATTTGATTGTAATTAATTTTGAATCTGCTTCTTCCTGTTTTGCTTCTGGCGTTCCAGTGGCAACAGGTTGTTGTGGCTGTGTCTGCATTTGTGGTTGTGCTTGCATATTTGGAATCTGCTGGATATAAGTAGTTTCACCTTTACTATCATCAGAACCTGTCTTGATGGTAATTTTTATATCGTCAGTTTCCAATTTTACTTCGCTGGCACCGCTTTTTGCCACAAATTTGATCAAGTTTTGAATGTCCTTAAAATCCATAGTATAAAGTTTAGTCTTTTGTGTTGGTATAAATTATTTTGAGTCGTAGGCCCATTTCACATAAACGGCACCCCAAGTAAAGCCTCCACCGAAGGAAGCAAAAATCAAGTTATCTCCTTTTTTGAGTTGTTTTTCGTAATCATATAAACAGAGCGGCAAGGTCGCAGAAGTTGTATTCCCGTACTTGTGAATGTTCATCATTACCTTTTCATCTGGAAGATTCATTCGTGAGGAAGCAGCATCAATAATGCGTTTGTTTGCTTGATGTGGCACGAGCCAGTCCACTTCTTCACTAGTTAGGTTATTTTTCTGCATTACTTTTTCGCAAACATCTGCCATATTAGAAACGGCAAATTTAAAGACCGTTTTTCCTTCTTGGAAAACATAATGTTGCCTATTGTTTACTGTTTCTGACGTAGGGGGAAGCAAAGAGCCTCCTGCATCTATTTTTAAGAATGGTCTTCCTATTCCATCAGAACGAAGATACTCATCTTTAACTCCGTATCCTTCTGTATTGGGTTCAAATAACGCCGCACCAGCTCCATCACCAAAAATGATGCAAGTGGTTCTGTCCGTATAATCAATGATCGACGACATTTTATCTGCGCCAATAAGAAGTACTTTTTTATATTTTCCAGATTCTATATATCTAGCTGCCGTTGACATTCCAAAAAGAAAACTGGAACAGGCTGCGACTAGATCATAAGAGAATGCGTTTATGGCACCAATTTGCGTGGCAACATATACTCCTGTTGCAGCAACAGGCATGTCTGGTGTAGCAGTTGCCATGATCACCAAATCAATTTCAGCAGGATCTGTGTTGCTTTTTTGAAGAAGGTCTTTTGCCGCTTGAATGGCAAGATAGGAAGTGCCTTTATCTTTATCCTTTAAAATTCTCCGCTCCTTAATTCCCGTTCTGCTGGTGATCCAATCATCATTGGTATCAACCATGGTTTCCAAGACTTTGTTGGAGAGAACGTAATCTGGAACGTAGCCTCCTACAGCGGTAATAGCTGCCGTTATAGTATTCATAAAGCTGTATTAGATTTCACTTAAAAGACAAAAATTCTTCTAAAAAGAGTGAAAATTACTAAATTTTACTTGAAATTCGGCACTAATTAGGTTGTTTCTGACTTTTTGCAAAGTTAAAAAACAAAAAAACCCTCACATCTCTGTGAGAGTTGCTTTTATAATATGTAAGGTTATGCTTCGGCTTGCTCAGTTGCATCAATCACAACTTGACCACGGTAGTACATTTTTCCTTCGTGCCAATGGGCTCTATGGAAAAGATGTGACTCTCCTGTTGTTGGATCTATTGCAAGTGTTGGGGCAGTAGCTTTGTAATGCGTTCTTCTCTTATCTCTTCTTGTTTTCGAGATTTTTCTCTTTGGATGTGCCATTGCTATTTATTATTTATCCGTTAATAGTTTTTTTAATGAATCCCATCGGGGATCAATATCGTCGTCTTCAGGCGTTTCTTCTTCATCTATCGCTTTCAGACTTAATTCTTCAAGTTTATCGAGTATATCACTTTCTAATGTACCGTCTTCAATACCGGGATGAACTTTTCGTGAAGGCATAGCCAATACAATAGATTCATAAATGAATTGCTGAATGTTCACTTCGTAACTTCCGTGAGGCAAAATGAGTAAATCTTCATTTTCGTCATTGTAGTCATCACCAAACTTCACCACAAAAGTATATTCACCCGAGATCTCTTGATCATAGGGTTCATTTGTTGTGTCGCAAGCAACATTTACAGTTCCATTAAATGTTAATGTGAACTCTAATAATGTGCTCATTTTTTCCAGCAATACATCGATATTAATGGCAGCGTCATTAAATTCGTCATACTCAAAATGCTCAAAGAACGCTTTTTTTAATTCAAAGTTAAACTGGTGTTTTCCTAATTTCAACCCTACGAAAGGGATTGTAAACTCTTTCAAATCCTTCATTTCCACACCTATTTAAGACCTTAACCTTACGGATAAGGCGGGTGCAAAGATAAAAAAATAATCTAATAGCAAATTAGTTTTTCTATTTCTTTTTTGAGTAGGCTCTTTTCTTACTTATTTCTAGTGGATTCTTGGAGATTTCCTTGTATTCTTCTCGGGTTTCATAAATGGAAACGGCACTAAAAACCGCTTCGCGAAAAGATTCAAAATTAGCTTCATTTTTTCCAGCCAAATCGAAGGCTGTTCCGTGGTCTGGTGAGGTTCTTATGCGGTTAAGCCCAGCAGTAAAATTCACACCTTTTCCAAAAGCCAAGGTTTTAAAAGGGACTAAACCTTGGTCGTGATAGGATGCAATAACAGCATCAAAGTTTTTATAATTACCAGACCCAAAAAAACTGTCTGCCGCGTACGGACCAAACACTAATTTCCCGTTTTTGCGAATATTATCGAGCGCAGGACGCAGAAGTGTATCATCTTCATCGCCAATTACGCCATTATCTCCATTGTGTGGATTAATTCCCAAAACGGCAATTTTTGGTTTCTCTATTCCAAAATCCTCAATGAGTGTATGATGAATAGTAATTATTTTTTTGTCTATGCGTTCGCGGGTTATATTTTTTACCACATCTTTTACGGGTACGTGATCTGTTAACAGCCCAACGCGGAGATTCTCAGAAATTAAAAGCATCAAACTATCTCCTTCCAGTTCCTGCGCCAAATAATCTGTATGACCTGGGAAATTAAAAGTTTCTGATTGAATATTAGACTTGTTGATTGGCGCGGTAACCAAGACCTGAATTTTATTTTCCTTTAAAGCTGTAACTGCAGCCTTTAATGATTTTATGGCATATTCACCGCCAGTTTTAGTTTCTTCGCCAAAAGCAACATCAACATGTTCCTTCCAAACATTCAATACATTTATTTTTTTCGGAACAAGATCTTCAATTTTATCTATTCCGTGGAAATTAATATCTGTTTCAAAATGTTTTTTGAAGAATGACATCAACTTTACCGAAGCAAAAATAACTGGCGTACAAAATTCCAACATACGGGTGTCCTCGAAAGTTTTCAGAATTATTTCACTGCCAATTCCGTTAATATCACCTATTGAAATACCGACCACTATTTTATCCGCTCTGCTCATTTTTAAATTGTTATTTTTGCACTACAAATGTAACGAACCCAAGGTGCATTTTGATTAAAATTTTCCATTATTAAGCCGAAGTCTTTCTTCTTTTCCTCCTTTCTTAAAGGATAGAATGCAGATTTTCTAAACTATTCCAGTAGTCCGACTAGCTATTATAAAGGCATAATTGAAGAAACCTTTTCAAAATATACTAAAAAAGGGTATTAATTAAATAGAGCAATGTTTACAGGAATTATTGAAAGCCTTGGCAAAATATCCCATCTTACAAAAGAAGGTGAAAACCTCCATATAGAAATAAAAAGCACTTTGGCTCCAGAACTTAAAATAGACCAAAGTGTATCTCACAACGGCGTCTGCTTGACTGTGGTGGAACTAAAAGAAAATGCCTATGTTGTTACGGCAATCAAGGAAACTTTGGATAAAACAAGTTTAAATTCTTTAAAAGAAGGAGCTTTAATTAATCTAGAAAGAGCAATGAAAATGGGCGATCGCCTAGACGGTCATATTGTTCAAGGCCATGTTGATGGCGTTGCAACATGTAGCAATATTGAAGAGGCAGACGGCAGTTGGAGCTTTACTTTTGAATACAAATATGAAGAATTCAGTACTGTTGAAAAAGGTTCCATAACAGTAAATGGTGTTAGTTTAACCGTTGTCAACTCTAAAAAGGGAGCTTTTAGCGTGGCCATTATTCCCTACACTTTTGAAAATACAAATTTTAAAGGAATTGAAGTTGGGAATGAAGTAAACCTAGAGTTTGATATTATAGGTAAATACGTAAAAAATCTTATGAAGCCTTATTTGTAGCTTTGTTTCTTTTATAGACCATATAGATACCGAATACAAGACCTGCAACTAAAAGTATCCAAATATGATCATCTATGGGCAACTGCGGATTTGGCGGCGGCGGATTATTATTTGGAGCCGGTAGATTTTTGGAATCTTGCAAAACCAAAAGGATAAGGTTAAAAAATAATGGTGCCATTTATATGGTTTAACGATTTGAAATCGTATTTATGCGTCTAAAGTAATAAAATTTTTTATTCTTCAATAAAAAATAACTCATTGCCTGCTAATATCTTATTAATTCTACAAAAAATGTTCTTTTAGCATAAACTACAATGGTTTTTTCCGAAGTTTTTTAAGAAAAAATGGTCCCATCCCGAGGAAATTCGGGCCAAGCTATGGGCTCACTTCGACTTCGCTCAGTATAAACTTCTCGCCAAAAAACTTACGGTTTTAAAATGCTTCTTAAGGCTAATTATAAGTATTATGTCTTAAATATTTGATTTTCAGATGGGCTCGAACCATGGACCCCCTGTCCCGAAAGCTTTCGGGAGAGTCAGATGCTCTTGGTCTCATTGAGGATCTTTTCCCTTAGTTCCGGATATTTCGAAAGGTTCATAATATATTTTCTGCTCTTCAGGCTCTTTATTTTTCGTTCCAACCGGATGGCATGTGCATAACTTCCAACTTCAAA
>NZ_KE386851.1:60915-92465 GCF_000429125.1 Aequorivita capsosiphonis DSM 23843 | reverse complement strand
TAGTAAGTGAAATTGGTAAATACCTGACTTTCTACTCCTAAAAGCCTGTGAGCATCCGCTTCACTGATCACTTCGATAGTGAAGTCTATTGCTTCTCCATCTCCATTACCTTCAGCCATAGGATGATCCATCATACTATTTCGGATTCTAGCTTGGTAAGTACCAGGAGCCATAGCTTCCCAGGTCATTGGCACATCTACAACACCGGTTTCTCCGTTTGGAATACCGCCGCCCCAAATCACATCGTTGCTCCAGATAATTTGCTCATCTGCATCAAAACATCCGTCTTGGTTAAAGTCAAGCCATACTGAATAGTAGTACTGATTGCTGTTTCCAGTAGGACCACTACTAACGGTATATTCACCTACCAATCCAGGATAAACAGTCAGTGTAGGATTGGTGATTACCTCATATCCATTCGGTGACATAGTGTTGGAAGTGTAAGTAAAATCGTAATCTGGGTTACCTATATCGATTCCAATTCCTGCAATTTCAATATTTGAAATATACACATCAGAAGTGGCTGCATCGTCATTGTAAGGATCTTGACAAGGTTCTGGATCAGCTTCATCCGTAGTAAACGGAGTACCCCCAAACCACTCGCTTTCATAACCTGGTTCACAAATTGTACGAACATAAACATTATAATCCGTATCAGGATCTAAGCCTGTTGCCGTATAAAAAGCATCATCAATCACCTCGGTCCTCATTCCGTCTTCCGGACTCTGGCCTATAGTAGTGATTGAAACCTCCCAATAATCATCTGTTGCATCAGCCGGGGTCCAAGTGATATCTGCACTGTTTTCAGTGATGTTATCAATGCTTGTAGCCGTTGGCATCGGACACTCATCTGCTTCATCAGAAGTAAAGGAAGTACTTGTCCATTCACTGTTTACATCATCGCAAATAGCTCTTAGATACAAGTCGTATTCCGTATCAGCTTCCGTATCTATATAGTACAAGTTGGTATTTCCAGTAGTAACTTGACTACCACCTGGATCGCCGGGACTGTATGGAGAAATTCCCCAAGTTATCTCATAATCATCGGCATTTCCTGACCAAGTAACTTGAGCGGTTGTAGGCCCCATCACGTTAACCGCAAGGTTAGTAGGCGATTCACATTCTGGTCCTGCTCCACAAGAAACAGAAATCGTAAAGCTACCTTGACTTGAACTCCAGTCGTATGTTCTGATAACGATTGTTCCATTTGAATCAGGCGTATATGTAATAGTTTCTTCATCACCCGGAGAGAAACCATTATCGGCACAACTAATTTCAACCAAGTTATCACATTCACCACTGTAAATTGCAAGAACAGCATCATAGTCAGCACCTTGCACAGAAACGGTATATTCTGTTCCTGCTGTTACGTCAAGCGTGTAAAATACATCAGCTGGTGTACCCGTAGAGCAAGAAGGATTTCCAAGATCACTCTCAGTAGCATCCACAGTAGTTCCCTCAACTGAATCGCCACATAAAAGTGCAATTGCACCAGAGCAATCATCGTTATCAGGAACTGTTGCCAGTGTTGTAAAAGAAACTGGTCCAGCCCAATCGCTTACACCTTCTGCTCCACAATCGGAGCGGACATAAGCATCATACGCCGTATTCTCCATCAAATTATCTAAAGTTATTGGAGATGTTACCCCGATATCAGTTGGTGTACTGTTTTCGTCTGGAGCTGGATCGCCTGCTTCCACAAGATAAATATCACTTTGGGTAGCATCGGTAGTCCAGCTAAGTTCTGCACTGTTTTCCGTGATGTTATCAACTGCTAAATCAATGGGCGATTCACATTCTGGTCCTGCTCCACAAGAAACAGAAATCGTAAAGCTACCTCGAGTTGAACTCCAGTCGTATGTTCTGATAACGATTGTTCCATCTGTATCAGGCGTATAGGTAATAGTTTCTTCAACACCTGAATAGATACTATTATCGGCACAGCTAATTTCAACTAAGTCGTCACATTCACCACTGTAAATTGCAAGAACAGCATTATAGGCATAACCTGCCACAGAAACGATATATTCTGTTCCCGCTGTTACGTCAAGCGTGTAAAATACATCAGCTGGTACACCCGTAGCGCAAGAAGGATTTCCAAGATCACTCTCAGTAGCCCCTACCGTAGTTCCAGCAATTGAATCACCACATGAAAGTGCAATTGCACCAGAGCAGTCATCATTATCAGGAGGCGTTGCCAGCGTTGTAAAGGTTTCGGGGCCTGCCCATTCGCTTACACCTTCTGCCCCACAATCGGAGCGGACATAAGCGTCGTACGCCGTAGAGAGCGTTAGATTATCTAAATTTATTGGAGATGTTACTCCGGCATCAGTTGGTGTGCTGTTTTCATCTGGAGCTGGATCGCCTGCTTCCACAAGATAAATATCACTTTGGTTTGCGCTGGTTGTCCAGCTAAGTTCTGCACTGTTTTCCGTGATATCATCAACGGCTAAATCAGTTGGTGTAGGACATTCATAATCTTCACAAGTCATATCAACAGTTATTGTACCTTGGACTGATACGTAGTATGGTCGAACGCGGAAGTAATAGGTTCCCGCTTCGTTCACTGTATAGGACTCATCGATATCCGAACATGATTCGACTTCTGTGAGGTTGTTGCAATCGTCGCCTTTAAAAAGTTGCACGACGGCATCAAAAGAAGAATTTTCCGCAATGGTGTATTGCTGTGAACCATCTGAAGTAAACGAAAACCAGACATCTGCAGTTCCAGTCCCGGGACAGTCATCATCCTGAGAAGCTGTTGCGCCAACCATGGATTGTGTAATCTCATCGCCACAAGCAATTACCGTGGCATTACAGGCTTCGTCGTTATCAGGAGGGGTTGCCAGTTTTGTAAAATTAACTGGGCCTGCCCAATCGCTTATACCTTCTGCACCAGTTGCCTGCCAGGCAAAAGCTGTTCCCAGCAACAGCGTCAGCAGCAGCAGGGTTCTCTTCAGCGAAAATCGCTGGAAAATTGAAAATTTAGTTTTTGTTTTCATAATTAAAATATTTGGTTAGTTATATCGAAGGTTTTATCCACACTGGAAAGGAATCTTCAACTTCTCCCGTTATTTGATTTTTAAAAATTAAATTATAAAACACTTTCACTCACCAAGAGTCAGATAACAAAAAATTTATCAAATCATTTAAACATATAACTAATTAACTATAAGTACAATACAGAATTAGTACTGCGTGGATATGACTTAGAATTCGGTAGATATGACTTAGAATCTTGTTCGGTTCGCTTAGAATTTAGGGAAGGAATGACTGCCCCGCTTAAAAAGCTTTAAAGAGCTCAACCTATAGAAGAACGAAATGCTTATCGACATATTTAAAAGTATAAACCAAAGAAAGTTAGCAGTGTACTATGTTTTAATGGAGCGTTTGTTTATCTCGATAGGTTTGATCAAAAGGATTTTGAAGGTCAACAAAAAGGTACTCGCCATTGGAAGGTACAAGTACCATAGAAAGTCAGGGGAAGGCAAACAGTTACTCGGTCCTTATACTTCACAGCGAATCTTTGAGGTTTTTAAGCAGTCTCCAAATCCAGTGATAATTGTAAAGTAGTGTGAAACTTGAGTTAGATTTTAAAATGAAGAAGCCGTCTCAAAACTAATTGAAACGGCTTTTTTTATTTTTCTCTCGAACAGCTGACCGAACTTTAGGTTGCTGGTTTATACTCTTTTCCTTCTATGACCATTTTTGAAATAATTTCTCTCAGAATCTCTGAGGTTCCACCGCCAATGGGTCCTAATCTGCTATCACGCATCAAACGCGCCAATGGATAATCTTCCATATAGCCATAACCTCCTAAAAACTGAAGACATTCCGTCATTACCTCATCGGAAACTTTGGTGGATATCAATTTGCTCATAGTTGCTTCTTTTACAACATATTCGCCATCGTTCAATCGTTTTGCCGTAACGTAATTAAAAGTTTTACAAACTTCAATTTCACTGGCAAGCTGCGCAACGCGGTGACGTAAAGCTTGAAATTGTGAAATACTTTTTCCAAATGCCGTGCGCTCCTTCATATACTCAATAGTATATTCCAAAGCAAACTCGCTACGCGCATGCGCGTTGATACCCATAATAAGTCTTTCTAATGCAAAATGCTGCATTATATAAGGAAAGCCAGCGTTCTCTTCGCCCATTAAATTGGTAAGGGGAATTTCAACGTTATCAAAAGCTATTTCGGCAGTGTCGCTCGCACGCCAGCCTAGTTTGTCTAGCTTGGTTGCCGAAACACCTTTTACATCGCGATCTACCACAAAAATGCTGATCCCTTTATTCCCTAATTCGGGGGAAGTTTTTGCTGCAACAATAAGATAGTCGCTGTAAACCCCATTTGTGATAAAAGTCTTTGATCCGTTTAAAACATATTTGTCGCCTTTTTTTACAGCAGTAGTGCGCATTCCAGACACGTCACTTCCACCAAAAGGTTCTGTAATACAAAGACAGCCAATTTTTTCGCCGGTAATACTTGGTGCTAAATATTTTTCTTTTTGCTCGTGATTGGCTTCCTTTTTAAGGTGCGTCATTGCCAAATAGGCATGCGCCCACATAGCCGCAGCAAAGCCACCACTATTTATCTTTTGAAGTTCTTCCAAAAAGATCACGGTATAAAAAAGATCGAGATCCAAACCTCCATATTCTTCAGCTTGATAAATACCGAAGTATCCCATTTCTCCAAACTTCTCCCAAATAAAGCGTTCAATATGTCCTGTTTTTTCCCACTTATCAATATGTGGTACAACTTCTTTTTGCAGGAAATCCTGAAAACTCTTTCTGAAAAATTCGTGTTCTTCTGTAAAATACATTTTATTCATGACGGTGTGAAACTGAAAATTATAAGCCTTACGGCAATTTAAAAAATTTAATCAATGGACAAATATAGCTGAATTAGCTGTAACTTTCTTTCAGTCATTCCCTCAATTTTACCCAATTCTTGAATGGAACCAATTTCTTCGCGAAGCACTCTGAATTCCCAGATTTTCTTTGCCATTTCAAAAGAAATTCCAGGGATCGTTGAAATATCGGAAGCTGACGCATAGTTCACATTGATTTTATTGATTTCTTTAGGCGTCTTAACGGTGAAGATATTTAAAGCCCGTTGCACCACTTCATCATTTAACCCATAAACTTCATATAATTGAAAGTCGTTGGAAAAGCCGCCAAGTTTTTCACGATAGGAAACAACTCGCTTGCTAAGCGCTTCTCCAATGCCACTCACCTGCTGCAATTGCTCCTGTGTAGCTTTGTTAAGATCTGTTTTTTGTGTAAAAGATTTTTCAACAAAACCTTTTTCAGCTTGGTAATCAGTACTGGCTGCTTTTGGTTTTGGATTCGTAACCCAATCGGGAAATTTAAAATAGGGACTTATTTCATTTAGCAAAGAATCTGAAACACCCGTTACCTGTTTAAAATCTGCAATTGAATTGATCCATTTCCCTTCCTTTCTAAATTGAAGCAGCCGATCAATTTCTTCGTTAGACATTCCTAAGGCATAACCTTTATAGTCCGTGATAAAGTTAGGGTTAAACGGATATTTTTTCGGTTTTCTATTCTCTATTTCAACAATACGGAGCGAATCCAACTCTTTTTGAATGGAAACAATTTCTTCAGAAGAAGTATCTAAGGTGTTTTCGTCAGATCTATCTGCCGAGGAGGAAAAATCCATATACCAATACACACATAACAAGGCAATAATGAGTAGCAACAAAAGTAAAATCCCACTCCGTTGTTGCTTGTTGAACGTGAAGTGGGATTTTATATTCATATTAGTTTATTTAAACATCTTTAACTTCCTTGCTATCTTGATGAATTTTAGCATCCATTTTACCTATTTTGATTGCGTTTAGGTATTTCTTCAATTCCTTTTTCACCTGAGGTGAAAGAAGGACGAGCCCAATAATATTGGGGAATACCATGGCAAAAATCATAGCATCAGAAAAACCGATTACGGCACCTAAGCTAGAAGAAGCTCCTACAACCAAGAAGATCAAAAATAATATTTTATAGGTAGTATCTGAAACTTTTCCCTTTCCAAAGAGAAATTTCCAAGATTGAAGTCCGTAATACGACCAAGAGATCATAGTAGAAATAGCGAATAATATTACCGCAATTGTTAGAACAATAGAAAAATGAGGGATTGCGGAGTCAAATGCTACTGAGGTTAAATCGACACCGTTTATGGGTTGATTGGTTGCATTCAACATTACATTGCTTGAGGCGTCCAAATTCCCGTAGGTAAAAAGGTTGTGTTTCGCATTGGTAATAACGATTACAACTGCCGTCATAGTACAAATAATCACCGTATCTACAAAAGGCCCAAGTAAAGCGGTCAGTCCTTCACTTGCGGGATAGCGCGTTTTAACTGCGGAGTGTGCAATAGCGGCAGAACCAACACCAGCTTCGTTAGAGAAAGCCGCGCGTTGAAAGCCAACGATAAGCACCCCAATTACCCCACCAAAAGCGGCATTGGGGTTTATGGCTCCTTCCCATATTTCGTTAGCGGCAAAAGGAATCATATCGTAATTTATACCTAAAATAACCATCCCTGCTCCAACGTATACAATTGCCATAAACGGAACCACTTTTTCCGTAACAGAGCCTATTCTTTTTATTCCGCCTATTATCACCAAACCGACAATAACAGCCATTACCAGACCTACGTAAAGCCCCGCATTCGGACCATCCCAATCCATTAATTGCGTTAACTGCGCTGCGGCTTGATTGGACTGAAACATATTTCCACCTCCAAAAGAACCTCCAATACACATCACGGCAAAAAATATGGCCAATGCTTTACCTAAACCAGCCATTCCCATTTTTTTAAGTCCGCTGGAAAGATAATACATAGGACCTCCATATGTTTTTCCATCGGCATCAACTTCCCGGTACTTAACACCCAGGGTACATTCCACAAATTTGGAAGCCATTCCCAAAATTCCAGCTACAATCATCCATATTGTTGCGCCTGGACCTCCCAAGGCAATCGCAACTGCAACACCAGCAATATTTCCTAAACCCACCGTGGCGGACAAGGAAGCCGTAAGCGCCTGAAAGTGTGTAACCTCTCCAGGAACTTCCCCGGTGAGTTGCACCGTATCTACAATTTTACCATCCTTAACCTCAATCTCTTGATCTGCGGGAACGTGATGATCCAACTCGTCATATTTTCCGGCGGCGGTCTTAAGAGCGGTTTTAACATATCTTAAATTGACGCCATTGAAATAAAACGAGAAGAAAATCGCTCCCACCAATAATAGTATAATTACTATTGGCATATCCATCCCAGCTATTTCTACTGGATAAAAAATCAAATTAACTATAGGCGTGGTATATTCTGCAAAAACATCATCGATTTTTTGGCCAAGACTTTTTTGCTCTTGAGCGAATGTTATAAGGGGAATTAAAATTGTGATTAGGGAGAGAATAAACTTCTTCATAGTGGATTTTTAAGATGAAATGCTTCGTCAAATAAAACAGAGCAAGATGCTTAAAAAAAATCAAAAACTCAAAGGTTTACCGGGAAAATTGTTAACGATTCCTTAATTTTAATTCTTTTTTGATGAAAAATAATTTAAAGGTTTCGTTTCCAACACATATCATAAATGTGAAGTTAGACGTGAGAATCTAGCTATAAATCAAAAACAGAAGTTCTCTTGGTATTTACCAGGTCTTTCAATCTCAAAATAAAAGCAAAGGTAAGATACAGTGCAAAGCCAACGCCAAGAGTAGCGAAAGATACATAGATAAAAAAAAGACGGACACTTTTTGCCCGCATTCCCAATCTATCTGCTAGTCGGGAAGAAACATAAAACCCCCTTTTTTCGAGATAATAACGCAAGGAATAAATCGACTTCAACATAGGTGCAAAATACGAATATTAAGCCGTATTTTCAATATTCAAAAATCAAAAAATTAATTTTAAAGGTTTTCATTTTTATCAGCTTTCAATTCAGATCCAACAACAGCATTTCCAATGGCACATTGCAAACATTTGTTCTTATCACAATATTCAGCTTTCAGCTCCAACAATGCCTGACTCTGATACGCATTCGTTGAAACTTTTTTTAAAGAATTAAATTTTTTGACGATGCTGTTTTCTTCGGAAGAAATTTCGGAAGCTAATTGTAGTATTTCTTCTGAAACATCACGACCTTGTTGTACGGCATAACCAAATTTTATAGGGATGATTGTGTTAATTATAAGAAGATCTATAAAACTTTTGGTGATGCGTTTTTTACGTTCCGAAGAAGAAACGTCGAAGTTGTAGTGTGTATTCCAATATTCACTCGCACAAACATCAAAAAGTTCGTAAAAATCCTTTTTGTTTTGAATAGAAATTACTTGTGAAAACAAGTTACTTCTTTCAAAGTACAGCATGGCCAGTTGCGCCAATCGAATAGTTGGAAAATTGGGCGGTCTAAGTCTAAAGAACTTTGGAGTAATTAGGTCTGTATTGTTAAGAGTGTATTTATGCTTTAAATATTCGTAACTGGTTTTTAAAGTTTCGAAGTAATAATCCTCCTTCGCTCCTTCCAATAATCCCGCTTGTCCCATCAACAAAGCTTCCAAATCCTGTTGCTCTTGACTGCATTTTATTACTATTGAAAAGTCTACAGATTTAGCTACGCTGAAGAAAGATTCCGCATTCACTTTCAATCCAAAGTTTTTGCACAGCATTCTAAAAAGCAAAGCTTCCCAATGGTTTTGAGAGCTTTTTAATTCCTTTAGCAGAAATACTTCTTTTCTTTGAAGCCTTTCGAAATACAGACGCTCCAGCCAATTTTGAATAGTGAAATCATCAACGAGAGCAAAGTCATTTTCACAGTTGATCCATTTCTTTTCTTTTGAAAAAAGTTTTTGATATTTTTTCAGGGTATTTTTAGGAACCCACTTTTTCACCACAAATGTTGGAATTGCAGTTCCGTCCTTTCTAAAAATCTCGGCATCGTGCTCCCAAACAACGTGAAGAATTACATTGTCATAAGCTGGGTCAGTTTCGTGGTGGTGTGCGTACCAATCTGAAGATTTTAAATGTATTTCAACATTTCCCGCCCATAATTGTGCGTCTAATTCAATCTGTGAATTAAAGAAATCGGGGCCCGAGTTTAGGTTGTGGCTCCCTTGGTTCCGAATGTGTAGACTTTCATGGTTCGACGTATAAAATTCACCCACATCAAACTTCTGAAATTTCCACACGTAGTGTAGAAAATCCTCTTTCATTTGAAAATTATTTTAGGGGGAGTTCTATGTAAATATAAGGAAAAATTATTTTTCCTGCACCTCAGCCTTTTCAGTTGTACGCTGATTATCAGACTTTTTATCTATTTTTTCTGAAATAGGATCCACAAATAGGATCCGGTTCCACTTATAAAGTCTTCTACTTAGAAGCACATAACGGAAAACACCAATAGTCAAGAAAACAACGCAAACCACCAGCGCGATGTAGCCAAGCCAGTGAATATTATCAAAATCTTTGAGCTGAAGTATCCCAATACCGCCAATAAGGAGATAAAGCGACGAGCGGATATAGGAAAGCAACGTACGTTCATTAGCCAATTTGGTACGTTCCAAAGCCAAAATTTCATTTGTATTTGCTGGCACCGGCTTGGTGCGAAGGAATCTAAATAATTTTTGAGCCTCGTTTTTCATATTGCTTTAAAAATACAAATAATTTCGTTCGCCACGAATTCACGAATCAATTTATGTCGGTCTGTTAGTAGCAATAAAAAATGCTTATGCTATAAGAAATCAAACCTCGAATAAGATATCATTTTCTCTAAAAAACTGGATTACACAGATTTCATAAGAAAAACATTCGTGCATTCGGGGCAAAAAACTAAAGCCCACTTATTATATCGTGCTTGGTAATGATATTAAACTTACCATCGCCAAGATCTACCAAAACTGCATTATTTTCCTTGTGAATCAATTTTGAAATTTCTTCAATACTAGTGTTTTTCTTTACTATTGGAAAGGCTTTGTGCATTACTTCTTTAATAGGAAGATCGGCAACATTTTTGTTTTCGAGATATTTTCGAAGTAGATCCGTTTCGTCCACAGCTCCCACAAAGCCATTAGTATCTTCAACAGGAATCTGGCTGATGTTATATTTTTTCATCCGCTCGATAGCGTGGCCAACCAGCTCCTCTGTTTTTACAGTTATTAAAGGTTTGTCTTCGTGTTCCTTGATTAAATCCGCAGCATTTTTAGCTTCTTCTTCTACAAAACCACGTTCGCGCATCCATTCGTCATTATACATTTTACCCACATAACGACTCCCGTGATCGTGGAAAAGCACTACTACTACATCGTCTTTGGTGAAATGATCTTTTAATTGAAGTAATCCCTTTATCGCTGCTCCTGCGGAGTTTCCTAAAAAGAAACCTTCCATTTTAGCAAGTTTCTGCGTGTATATGGCAGCGTCTTTATCCGTCACTTTCGTAAACCCATCAATTACACTAAAGTCAACATTCTTTGGAAGAATATCTTCCCCAATGCCTTCGGTGATATACGGATAGATTTCATTTTCGTCAAAAATACCGGTTTCGTGATATTTTTTGAAAACACTCCCGTAGGTGTCTATTCCCCAAACTTTTACGTTGGGATTTTGTTCTTTTAAATATTTACCAACTCCGCTAATAGTTCCGCCAGTACCAACACCTACAACAAAGTGAGTAACTTTTCCATCCGTCTGTTTCCAGATTTCCGGCCCTGTACTTTCGTAATGTGCTTTGGTGTTGCTAGGATTGTCATATTGATTGACATACCAACTATTCGGCGTTTCTTCAGCCAGTCGTTTTGAGGTAGAATAATAGCTACGCGGATCTTCGGGTGCAACGTTTGTTGGACAAACGATAACTTTACTCCCAACGGCCTTAAGAATATCGATTTTTTCCTTGCTTTGTTTATCGCTAATTACGCAGATCATTTTATAGCCTTTAACAATTGCGGCAAGCGCAAGCCCCATTCCAGTATTTCCAGAAGTACCTTCAATGATGGTTCCTCCTGGTTTTAAACTGCCATTGGCCTCAGCGTCTTCAATCATCGTTAAAGCCATCCGGTCTTTAACCGAATTCCCCGGATTAAAAGTTTCGTATTTGGCAAGAACCAAAGCGGGGATATCCCCAATTATTTTATTGATTTTCACCATTGGTGTGTTGCCGATGGTTCCCAAGATATTTTCTGCGTATTCCATAGATTTTTTTAAAGAAAAGAACTCCTTCGCCGTACAACTTCGCTAAAGCTACGTAGCACAAGGGCTTCGGAGTTTGGGGACAAAGGTACAATTTAATGCTGAAAAGAAAAGCTAGAACAGGTTTTCCATCTATGCTGAAAATCTACTGCCCATAGGTAAAAACCTAATCGGTCTGAGGCTTATTCAACCTTACAGACAGCTACTGAGCTACTACTTAAGTTTACTTAAAAAGTCAGATCTTCTGTTTCTTGACACCGGAATTTTATAGTTATTGGAGAGAATTACAGTGCCTTCATTTAAATATTTTTCAATATGATAAAGATTTATGAGATGGGATTTATGAACCAGATAAAAATCGTGATTTTCTAATAGTGAGTTAAAATGGCCAATGCTGTGAGAACTCAACATAGATTTTCGGGCTTTAAAATAAATCTTTGTATACCCGTCTTCACCTTCACAACGAATTATTTCTTTAATTTTAACAAATTCCATACCCTCCAGCGTAGGGATGACTATTTTCTTTTTTTGAAAAGTTCGTACTCCTAAATTTTCTATAAGCAGTTGGTTTTTTATGAGAGCAGTTTTTTCTTCTATATTTAAAATAGCCTTATCTACGGTTGCAATCAAATCTTCATTTTTTACAGGTTTTACCAAATATCCAATGGCGCAGTGGTTGATGGCGTCTATTGCATAATTATCAAAGGCGGTAACAAAAATAACTTCAAAAGAAGGTGATTTTGTTGAGGCCAAAAGATCAAAACCACTCATACCGGGCATGGCCACGTCCAAAAAGACAAGTTGTGGTTGCAATTGCTCTATAAGTGTTAATGCTTCTTTTGGATCTCTTGTTTCACCAATAATAGAAATTCCTGGACATAAACGTTCCAGTTTATTCTTTAAAATCGCAAGGGATTTTCGCTCGTCGTCCACGAGTAATGCTGTTACCTTCATAATATGTATTGTTGATTAAACGTAAGGGTTACTAAAGTTCCTGATGAATCTTCAATCTGGGAGCGGTCTTCAGTTGTACAGCTTACGTTCCATTCTTTACTTTGTTTTAAGAGTTTCAATCGTTCCTGTAATACATTAGTTGATCGGGATTGATAATTTTTGGATGACTCTTTATAAATTTTCTTTGATTTTAATATTCCAATACCGTCATCTTTAATGGTTACAGTAAAAGATGATGGGTTATTATACGTAAAACGAATTTCTATATTTCCGTTCGTTTCCTTATGGAACAAGCCGTGGTTTACAGCATTCTCAACTATGGGCTGTAAGATCATTGAGGGCAGTAACTGCTCATCACTATCAATTTTTTTATCTATGATAATTTTATATTCCAGCTTTTCTTCAAACCGAAGTTTTTCAACATCCAGATAATTCTCCAAAAGGAGAACCTCCTCTTTTATACTAATGGTACGCCTTCGGGAATATTCAAAGAAAAGGCGGATTAACGTAGCAAATTTTGCGAGGTAGTCTTCTGATAGTTCTACCTCATTCCTCTGAATATAATACTGGATAGCATTTAACGAATTATGGACAAAATGTGGGTTCATCTGTGAGCGCAATGCTCCCAGCTCCAATTGTGCTATCTGTCTCTCATGAATCAGTTTTTCCTCTCGTTTTTTTCGAAGGTTTTTACTAATTACCCAAGTAGCGAAAGAAACCAAAATCAAGGTCAGGAATACAGTACCCCATTTAAACGTAGGAGTTTGCCACCAATTTGGAATAACGGCAAGGGGGATACTCTTAATTTTGTTTATACCATTGTAGTTTACTTTAAGCTCCAACGTATAATCTTCAGGCTGTAAATTGTATAAATTTACTTCTCCCGATGCTGTGGTTGTCCAGTTGGCCTGTGTTGGACTTAGGCGATATTCAAATGTTGTATTAATGGGATCAAAGAAATTTACAGCGCCAAAATTTACTTTTAGGTTAACATTTTTCTTATAAAGATACGCTACAGAATTCCTGCCCATTTTAGTTTCATTTAAATAAACACTCTTTACGTAGGGCGTAAAATTACTTGCTCGCTTAATTACTGTTTTATCAATGATATTAAGCCCAGTAGTAGAACCCAAATACAACCGATTTTTGTAAAAAAGCACTTCAGTTAAATTATTGGTTGGCAGTCCGTTTATTTGATTATACCGTTCTCTTGAAAATGCCCCTGCATTATTCCCTTTATAATGAAGCAATACCCCTTCGGAAACCGTCCAGATAGAGTTGGAATTTTCAACAGAAATTTGGTTTATTACAGCCGTGTCGTCCCGAATTAATTTATGAAGTTTCCCTTCTGAAAATTTATACAAGCCATCTCCCTCGGTGCCAATATAGTTTTGAGCGTTGTAAAGTGTGTTGGTAAGAAATTTTTGCTGAATCTGTTCTTCTTTATACTCTTGAAAAATATCCTTTTCTGTATTATAAAATAGCATCTTTTTAAAGCTAAAGGAAAAGAGCGAATCGTTTTGGTTAAAAAGTCCTTGATAATAAGGGTGTTGAGAATATCCATTTTCAAACTCAAAATTATTATTTAATCTCCAAATTGATGAATTACCTTCCATGAAATAAATATTATTATAGTGTAATAGATTTTTACCATACGTGAAGGTAGTGGTTGAAGATTCGATTCTTTTAAATCCCTCTCTATTCTCTAAAATTAGATGGAGCCTAAAATTATAGCAGATTGTTTCATTAATAAGTGAGATATTATATAAATGCCTGTTCTGTTTGACCCACAGTTTCGGTTTGTTGTTTTCCAATTTATAAATCCCCTCTTCGTCAACCCCAACATAGACAACACTATCAATTTCAGTTATTTTTGACATCTTTTTATCTTCAAAATAAGTTGATATTGAACTATATCCAATGGGCAATTTATAAACTCCATTCGTACTTGTAGCAGCCCATATAAACCCATCTTTATCCTGAAAGATATTAGTGGCGTTTAACTGCGAGGGAATACTATAGGTTTGTTTTATATTTAGTTTGTCATCGAAAGTAATAAGCCATTTACCACCACTGAGTTGTAACTTATCATTTGCAAGATTAAACCAGATAACATGATATGGAGCCTCATTTTTTTCTAAATGCGAAATATCTCCATAAGTAGCCTTAAAGCTGTTTAAATTTATGATTTCGAAATAACTATCATGGGCCTTAACCAGTAAGGAATCACTAAATTGATAGTAATTACGGTAAACCCGATTTTTTTTCAGTAATAAGAGAAGCCTTCCTTGTTTATCCTCAAGTTGTACATCTCTTATTGTAGTATCAGAAACTATATATACATCCCTATTAAGCAATTTAATTCTTTGTTTTGTGACATTAGAAGATTGCCATATAGTATCTGAAAATTGATATCTGTTTGATCCGGAAACAAATGAAATATCGTTACCTGATTGCAATATTTGCCAGATTGGATTCATCATTTTTCCATCACTGGCTTTAAATTTAAATACGCTATCATTGTTAATATATCCCAAGGCATCACTTCTTGAAAAATACCAAACTCTGTTGTCGGGAGCGATCCTGATATGCCAATTATCATTTGTTGGCAATCCTTCTTTCGTGGTGAAGTTCTTAAAAGTCTTCCCATCAAACTTACTTATTCCTTTATCGGTTAAAAACCAGATGAACCCTTCATTATCCTGGGTCATTCTATACACAAAGTTACTGGCCAAGCCATCCTTTTCAGTGTAGTTGATATAATTTTGGGAAAAAGAAAAATTCCATATCATACTCAACAAACAAAGTGTGATATGGAATTTATTGGTTTTCATGTTTTAGGGTAATGCTAGTTTAAAGTTAGCTAAAAAATACAACTAATCAACTTGCTTTCAAATCATTACATAAACTCAAAAAAAGCCTTTCAGGAAAATTTCCCGAAAGGCTTTTAAAACCTAAATTACTCCTTTATTATTTTGCTTGTATATTGCTTGTTGGTGTTTCCCGTCACCTTAATAAAATACATACCAGATGCCAGTGAAGAGACTTCTATAATCTCCTGCTCTTTTCCATCTCCATAATGATCTGAAAATACCATTTGTCCAGATAGTGAATAGATAGCGATCTCCTTCATCTTTTCACTCAATAGAGAGACATTTATGTTGTTATGAGTCGGATTGGGATATATAAGAATACCTTCCTCGCTTTCATTTTGGTTAAATTTAGATTGCAAATCCGTTTTGTCCATTGCCTCAAATTCATCCTCATCAAAAATCATCATACTACCCCTCTGAAGTGCACCAATAAATTTTACCGTTTCATTCCAACTATTACACTCTCCCCAAGTACCTCGGGTAATTTTATAAATTTTACCATATTCAAATTGACCTGGATCTACAGAAGAATTGTACGTACTCGTACCGTCATAACCTTTAAAATCTGTTGTGTTGGTCCACCATTGACCTTCTAATCCACTTCCAGATTTACAATCTGACAATGAGAAATCATATTCGCAGACGCTCCACCAAACAGCTTCACAAGGTGCAACAATATCTGCGGTTGCAATCACTGAGTAAAAATTAGGGTTATTTGGATAGGGTGTAACTGTAGTCAAATCAAACTGTGAAGAAGATGCTGGACATTGTTCTAATTGAATAAGTGAAATGTCGTCAATTGCAAGGTCATTTCCGTCTCCATTGACAGATTCGTCCAATAAGATTTTTATGGTCAAAGAAGTGCCGTACCCCCATAAATCAATTCCTTTCGATATTTCTTGCCATCCGCATGGTCCAACCGGAGCAGAAATTGTCTGGGTGATATTTCCAACAGGCATTGAAAACTCTATATCCAGCATTGGAGCCACGTTAAAAGTACATTGATCTAGATTTTTAGCTTGAAAGCAAAACTTATAGCCTTTCCAATCATCCACAAAAACTGTTTGCTCCCAAATAACACTTTTGCCTGTTTGCTGCGTTTTACCATTTACTACTAAAAAGTTAGTGTTGTTTGAATACTGAGCAGGATCCACGCAGTTTGAATGATCAGTTACAACAGTGCCAAATGCACTCGCACTATTGGTCACGTTGTATTCTCCCGGAAAGGTTGACGTACTCTGGGAATAGTCACTGCCAAATCCTGTATCGCCAAATTCAAAGTTTCCATTCTCAACTAAGTTTTCTCCTTCGCAACAATACGCACCCTCGTCCGTTGGTGGAGGCTTAGTGTCAATACAGCAGGCTGCATACCAACTTGGATCATTGACATCTGGAGATGATGAACTTCCACGTTGCGCAATGTTGGAACCGCCAGCATCATATATAATTTCCCCTTTACCTTCGCTCATCCACCAATTGGAAACTAATCCCGCTGGGGCTGGAAATATGCTGACGTATTTATTGCTAGAAATTTCACTTTGGGAACGAGCATAGTTCCAGATTCGAATTTGAGATAGATTTCCTTCAAAAGGTGCTGCATTATAAGGATCCTGACCTATATAAAGATCGTTTGGGGAGTTTAATTTAGGGTTTCCAGTAATGTTTAAGGTGCCAATTGAGGTGCCATCAAAATAAAAAGTAAGTAGCTTACCACTTCTCGTTATAGCAACATGATGACACTGTCCATCTAACATACTCGCATTTAATGTTCCATTGTTAAGAACATAATAATTTCTATCCTCAAGTCGAACTGCCAACATTTTCCAAGGCGAAGCTCCCCACATTCTATGAAAGAAAAAAACGACTCCTTTTGACATACTATTACGATTTGAAAAGATTGTAGGGTTAGAAATCTGATCCGCTTCATTACCGTTTATCCAAGCCTCGAAAGTGAAATCACCCTTCTTAATTTGATTTAGTGGATAACTTGATGCTTTTAAATAATCATTTGTGCCATCAAAAGTCAGACAACTAGGCCCAACTTGAGCGGTCCCTTCAAGACTGCCACCGATAATATACAATACTAAGATTAATTGTTTGATTGTTTTCATAATTTCTAATTGATTAGTTTTACCTACTCTTTTTAGGATTTTCGGCTTTCTCCTTATAAAAAACCATTAAAATTTTGAGGGGCAACATGGCATAAAATGAAACACGCAATTATTTTATTTTCTATTAAAAAGTAAGTTTAGCGGTAATCTCTTTCACCCTATCGGGGAAGTGTCTTTGGGGATAGATATTGAATTAATTGCGACTCTGAATGTTGATTGATACAATATTGAGGAGTCAGGAATGTCGCTTTTAATTCTATTCAAATATTAAGTTTATAGTAGAAAGTAAAAAGACCGACTTTCTTATTGGTAGAGATGGTTCGATAATCAGTCCTGTTCATTCTATAAAAGGATAAATCCCTCTTATAAAATCACTTAAAAGCAATAGCCTTCATCGGAGCAATTTTTCAAAAGATAAAGCAGAAATAAGTCCATATTTGAAATTAAAATGTAATTCCAGTTCAAATAAATACAGACTCCAATATTAAAATGAGTATTGTGAATTATAAAACATCCTCCATATGCAATTTGCTATAGCTTTGACATACACGAAAAGCTAGAAGAGATTTCAACTTGTCCACCGAAGCTTTTTTGGTGTAGGAGGAAAACCTGTGAGGTCTTTCGATTAATCAAAACGAATCGCCTTCACAGGAGAAATCTTCGCAATAATAAATGAAGGGATTAAAAGCATCAACAAACAAAGCAAAAACGTTCCCGCATTTAAGATTAAAATATAATCCCAATGTAAGTAAACTGGAGCTTCATTTACGTAATACGTATCTGGATTTAGCTTAAAAACCTTGCCGTATTTCTGGATCAGCATTAAGCCTATTCCTATTACATTTCCCCAGAAAAGTCCAACGCCAATTAAGTACATTGCGTTATATAAAAACACTTTCCGAATACTCCAATCACTACTTCCCAAAGCCTTCAGGATTCCAATCATTTGGGTGCGTTCCAAGATCAAAACCAAAAGTGCGGTTATCATATTGATTCCAGCTACAAGAATCATAATTCCAATAATCATTGCAACATTAAAGTCGAAAAGATCAATCCATTCAAAAATAGAGGCGAATTTATTGCGGATTGTCTGAGTATCCAATGTGCTTCCAGTTTCGTTATAGACTTCGTTGCCTATAGGAACTATATCGTCAAAATCATTTACAAAAACCTCAAAAGCACCAATCTGATCGGGCTCCCATTTATTTAAACGTTGAATATGGCGGATATCCGTAATTACAAACTGCTCATCAAATTGTTGAAAGCCGCTGTTATAAATTCCAACGATGTCAAACCCACGACTACGCGGCGTTTTAGAAACTTCGTCGTTTAAAAAGAAGGTTGTTACTTTATCCCCCAATTTTAAATGAAGTCTTTTCGCCAAATATTCAGAAATCAGTATATCACTATTTAAATCACCTTTAAAGTCTGGAAGTTTTCCTCTAACTAAAAAGTCTTTAAAATACGCCCAATCATAATCGTCGCCCACGCCTTTTACAACTACTCCTTCAAAATCGTTTTCGGTACGGATAACACCTCCTTTGGAAGCAGTAACTTGCACGTGTTTTATCCCGTCGATAGTTTTAAATTTTGGATAAAAATTCTGATTTTTTGAAATGGGATTTTGTGAATCGTTGGAAAAATTGGTGTCGAAGTTGGTAATTATGATATCTCCGTTAAAAGCAGAAACTTTTTCGCGGATCTTTTTTTGAAGCCCAACGCTTGTGGCAATGGAGACTAGCATCATAATAATACCCAGTGCGATTGCGGTAATTGCAATTTTTATAATCGGTGCCGAAATACTACTTTTATAGTCCTTGGAAGCGATGATGCGCCGGGCGATGAAAAATTCGAAATTCACTGAGATTATATGGGCTTAACTTTTTTCAAAAATACATTTTTATTGGTTGTTTTGACCGTTTTTTCATGCGGAAATAGCCCCCTAACCCCCAAAGGGGAAAAACAAGATGGGATCCCCCTAGCCCTTGAAGGGGGAAATGAGGAAGGCAATTCGATTATGGTTGGCGCAGAGCAGTTTCATCTTTATTCTGAATTGCTTAAGAATAAAAATGTGGGAGTTGTTGCCAATCAGACTTCCTTCTTGGAAAAGGAAAATCAACATTTGGTGGATTTCTTGATTTCGAAAAAAGTTTCAGTAAAAAAAGTCTTTGCGCCTGAACACGGTTTTCGAGGTACCGCGGATGCAGGGGAACACGTGAAGGATGGCGTGGATGCAAAAACTGGTGTGCCACTAATTTCACTCTATGGCAGCAACAAAAAACCTTCCCAAGAACAATTAAAAGGAATTGACGTAGTGATATTTGACATTCAGGATGTGGGCGCTCGTTTTTATACTTACATATCCACCCTTCATTATGTAATGGAGGCCTGCGCCGATGCAGGAATCCCGGTTATTGTTATGGATCGTCCAAACCCCAACGGACATTATATTGACGGACCTATTCTGGAAAAAGAGCATGAAAGTTTTGTGGGAATGCATCCAATTCCTATTGTCCACGGAATGACTATGGGGGAATATGCCCAAATGATCAATGGGGAAAGTTGGTTAAAAAATAACGTGAAATGCGAATTAAGCGTTATTAAAATGAAAAATTACACCCACCAAACAGCCTACTCATTGCCGATAAAGCCTTCGCCTAATTTACCGAATGACAAAGCCATCAACCTCTATCCAAGTCTTTGCTTTTTTGAAGGAACATTTATAAATGCTGGCCGTGGAACCGATATGCAATTCCAGGTATTTGGTGCGCCGAGTTTGCCAGCTTCAAAATATACTTTTGAATACACACCAGAATCAAACGAAGGCGCAAAAAGTCCGAAATTTAAAGGTCAACTTTGCCGCGGAAAAGATCTTCGGAAAGAACCACGCTTAAGTAAAATTAATCTGGAATGGTTGATAAATGCATACAATGCCAACGGGAAAAAGAAAAATTTTTTCAATTCGTTTTTTGTAAAACTCTCCGGAACGAAGAAACTACAACAACAAATTGAACAAGGAATGTCTGCGGAAGCTATTCGGGATTCTTGGAAGGATGGACTAATGGGTTTTGAGAAGATTAGAAAGAAATATCTAATTTATGAGTAGTTTTAATACATTGAACAATCTTTAGTCTAAAGAAGCCCCAAAACAGAAGAACCAAATTCCAAATAAAAAAAACAAAATTAAAAAATCAAACTTCAAACACTCACGAAAAACATCTCGTTTTCTTCAGTAAAGATACAGTTAGTCTTTGAAAATTTCAATATTTCATTTTTGGAATTTATTTATAATTTGGAGCTTGTTATTTGGAATTTACCCTTCGTTTCATCTCCTCCACAATATTAAAAGCTGCGGGGCAAATGGCGACATTCTGCATGGTAAGGTTTGATATTTGCTGAAATTTCTTACGGTCTGTATGGGGAAATTCTCTACAGGCTTTTGGACGTACATCATAGATACTACAATAATTATCTGCTCCTAAAAAGGTGCAGGGAACGCTTTGCAAGACGTAATCCTTATCTTCATCAACCCGTAAATAAGTTTCAATAAACTGCTGCGGCTTCATTCGGAAATGCTTTGAAATCCGTTCAACATCTTTATCCGTGAAAAGCGGCCCAGTAGTTTTGCAACAGTTGGCACAAGTTAGGCAGTCCGTTCTTCGGAATTCATTTTCGTGCAATTCCTGCATCAAAGTGTCCAAATGCTTTGGCGGCTTTTTCTTTAGCTTCGCGAAAAACTTTTTGTTTTCAGCTTCGGCTTCCTTGGCTTTTTGTGGGAGTTGTTTTAAGATGTTTTCCATTACAAATTTTCTTTGCGCTCTCTGCGCCTTAGCGGTTAACTTCCACCGCAGAGACGCGGAGAACGCAAAGTTATTTTTATGACTAATGTAATTCTAAATACAGTTGCAAAACTACTATTCAAAATGTTCTCGCTTCTTATTTCACCAAAATAATTTTGAAGAATGTCAACGAATAACAATACTTTCGCATTGAAATTTTCATCTCCAAACTATTTCATTCATTTACAAAAATATGACAGACATCATCGGGATCGCACTATTAGATTATTACAACCGAAATTATTCCGAAGATATATTCACCGAAACAAATATTTCGGAAGAAGATGAATTACCCCTTCCCTATCTTTTTAGAACTTTTGTGGAAATGCCTAAGATTGAACAAAAGGCATTAAAATCCGCAAAAGGAAAGATCCTTGACGTGGGTTGTGGCGCAGGGAGTCATTCACTTTACCTCCAGGAAAAAGGTTTTGATGTAATGGCGATCGACACTTCCAAAGGCGCCATAGAAGTCTGTAAACTGAGAGGTGTAAAAAACGCTGAAAACATTGATTTGCTTCAACTTCAAGGTGAATCTTTCGATACTATTTTGTTGTTGATGAATGGAACAGGAATTTTTCAGAACCTTGAAAACACTTCGAAATATCTTCAACAATTAAAATCCCTACTGAGTCCAAACGGTCAGATACTGATAGATTCAAGCGATTTACAATATATGTATGATTCCACCGAAGAAGGTGGGATTATGGTTCCTGCAGACCGCTATTACGGCGAATTGGAATTTACAATGCGCTATAAAGATATGGAAAGTGAGCCTTTTGACTGGCTGTATTTAGATGAAAAAACTTTTGAAAATATCTGCACTCTTAACAATCTCAATTTTGAAGTAATTGCTCGCGGAGAAAATTTTGATTATTTGGGAAGAATTACTGTTGGCAAATAGGCGTCAACAGCTTTTAAAAAGAATGGCTTTGCGACCTCTGCGGCTTTGCGGTAATAATTGCACCGCAGAGCCGCAGAGGTCGCAGAGATTTTATTCAGCTTCATAGACCTTTTCTCCATTAACGAAAGTTGCCATCACTTTTGTGTTCGGCAATTCGTCTTCATCAACCTCCATAATATCTTTGTCTAGAATGGTGAAGTCAGCAAATTTTCCTACTTCAATACTTCCTTTTTCATTTTCTTCAAAGTTTGCAAAAGCTGCCCAAATGGTCATTCCGCACAGCGCTTCTTCCCTGGTAAGCGCATCCTTCATTTGAAAACCATCTTCTGGGTAGTTCTTTAAATCTTTACGTGCAACGGCGGCGTAGAAAGTGTACATTGGGTTTACTTGTTCCACAGGGAAGTCAGTTCCCAGTGCTATTACCCCCGATTTATCCAACAATTCTTTATAAGCATAAGCTCCTTTCATTCTCTCAGCTCCTATTCTATCTTCGGCCCAATACATATCGCTTGTAGCGTGCGTAGGCTGTACCGACGGAATTATATTATGGTTCTTTGAAAAATAATCAAAGCCTTCTGGCGGAATTATCTGCGCGTGTTCTACCCTCCAACGTCGGTCGGTTTGTCCTTCCAAGGCTTTACTGTAAGCTCGTAAAACTGCAATGTTCGCAGAGTCACCAATAGCGTGACTGTTCATTTGAAATTCTGTAGCTGCTAATTTTTTGGCCAAAATATTTAAACTATCCTCAGTTGTTATCATAGCACCGAAGTGATTGTGCGCATCGCTATAAGGTTTGCGCATCGCAGCTCCGCGTGACCCTAAGGCTCCATCGGTATATACCTTAAAAGATCCAACATTAAGCCTATCGGTTTTATACGTGCCGTTTTCTAGATAATAATCTACATTCTCAGGACTGTTGCTAATCATTGCATATATCCTCAACTTAAATTTCCCTTCTTTTTGAAGTGTATCAATAAGTTCGATTATATTTCTATCTAAGCCAGCATCATCAACCGTTGTTAATCCGTATTCCAAAGCTATTTTTTGCGCATCCAGAAGTGCCTCAATGGAAACTTCTTTAGTGGTTGGAGGAAATGTTTTATTAACCAATTCCATAGGATTATCGATAAGAATTCCAGTTGGTTCGCCATTTTCAAGAACTACTTCCCCTCCATCTACTTTTGTTTTTGCTGTAATTCCCGCAAGCTCCAATGCTTTTGAATTGACTAATAAGGCATGGCCATCTATTCTTCGTAAAGCAACTGGTGTGTCTGGAAACAACGAATCAAGTCTTGTTTTTGTAGGAAAATTTTTATTCTCCCATTTATTTTGATCCCAACCACGGCCTATTATATAGGGAAGGTTTTTCTCCTCCTGGAAAGCTACTACTTTCCCTAAAACCTCATCGAAGCTGGTTGTTCCTACCAAATCAACATTCTGAAGCCCAAGACCCAATCCGTATAAATGTGCGTGTGCGTCAATCAAACCCGGAACTACTGTATTCCCTTTGGCATCGTAGGTCTTTTTTATTTGATATTTGAGTTCAAGTTCAGGTTTAAGACCAATTTCCAGAATTTTACCGTCTTTTACAACCAATGCATTTGCAGTGCTAAAATCTTTATCAACTGTATAAATAGTAGCATTTTTTATTAATAAATCTGCCGGGAGTTTATCGGGAGCGCAGGAAAATAATGTGATTGCTATAAAAAGGAATAGTATTTTTTTCATTCTGAAGTTATTGAGGTGCAAAAATAGAAAACATCCGCCAAAGACGGATGTTTTCAGAATTTATAATTTTTAAAAGAAATATTATTGTTTGTATTCTATTTTTCTTTTTCGCTCTTTAGAAATTTTTCCCAGTATTCATCGCCTAAACTATCAAGGAATTTTGTTAAAAACGGCAGTATACTAGCCGTGGTAATTTCTGAATTTCCCGCTAAATAGAAAACATATTCATACCTTATTTCTTTTAGCCTATTAAGCATAATTTTGTTGCGGATCCAATAGTTTTCTGTATCCCAAAAGACAGCCAAACCACTTAAAAAACTTATGGAAGCGCTAATGATTAGCGCTGCATTATTTAGGTTTTTTGTTAAGAGCTCATTGTCATTAAATTTAAGTCCCAGAAGTATGGTGGTAAGTCCAGAGAATACCATAACCGTTATATTCAACGCAAAATTTAATAATTTTATGTTTTTTGTTTTAGATTCAATTTTTGCAATTTTTGTATTCAATAATTGCAATAAAAACTTTTTTTGGTATTCAGTAGAAGGTTTGTCTTCGCCTGTTATAATATTGTTGTAGAATTCAGCAAGCATATCTTCTTGCTCGTTTTGTGAGAATTGCCTTTTACTTTTGGTTGACATTTTAAAAAGTAATTATTGTTTTTTAAATACAATACTCCAAGTGGAATATGTAAATGTACAAACAAAATTACCTAAAATACTACCAATCAAACTTATAAGTAACTCCAGCCAAACCCTGAATTCCCTGCACAGGATAATCCATCCACTTTTCGTAATTATCTCCGAAAAGATTACTTCCTTTTACGAAAACCGAAAGCCGATCCGTAAATCTATACCCTAAACTCAAATTGGCATCTACATAGCCATCTAATGTCACCGTTTGTGGATCTACGTTACCAAAAGAAAGGTCTGAAGTAATTAAATCTTTACGCTCGCCTACATAGAATATGGAAGCACCACCGTATAACTTTTCTGTGATGTTGAAATTTGAAAATAAGGAAGCCTTTATCTCCGGAAGGTTCCAGGCTTCATTTTGAAACCCTGCCCGTCCGGCAGGCGGGTCTGTGCTATAACTGTAGTAATTGGCATTAACTCCTAAAGTGAATTTATCTGAAATTTCCACTTTCACTTCTCCAAAAAAGGCTAATGTATTTACATCGTCATAAACCACATTAAAAGAATTTCCGTAATCATATCCTTTAAAACTTGTATTGTAAGTTTTTATGGTATTTTTCTGAAACAGCGCTTTATTTTCATCCTTTCCATAGGAAATCCTCGCGTTGTAGCCTATAGCATTGGAAAGCTTTCCTTTAACACCCCCAAAACCATTATATAGCTTTTTTGTTGGCGCAATAGCCAATGTTGGTGAAACGTATGGATTTTCTTCCTTAAAGTTATAAAAACTGTTTTGTTGAAGCCCACCGTCTGCCCCACCATAAAGAATTACAGTCTCATCTAGTAAACGATAAGAAACATTCACTTTTGGATATAACGAAAAGTGAGTGTTGCTGTTCTCAGAATCTACGCTAACATATCCTGCAACGCCCAAAGAAAGTGTAAGATCTTCATTTACGAAAGTGATGGAAGGCATTAAACCAGCATTCAAATAACTGTATTTTACATCTGAAATATTCGCATAATCCCGCTTAAAACTTCCGCTTAAATAATCAATATCCCCGTCAATTTTCAAAGTCAAGTTTTCTAACGGAAATGAAAATTCTGGTTTAAATTTTACATTAAATTCCGAAGAAGAAAACGCATCTCCCAAATACCTGACATTTGCCGTTGCTCTATCAAAAAATGATTCATCCAAAGTGATACTTCCACCTACGTACCCGCTAAAATACATTTGTAATGGGTCTATATTGAAAACATCCGCTACCGGAATAGCAAGTATATTATCATTCGGTAAACCGTACCAATTAAAAATTTGGTGCTCTACGCCTGCATCCAATCTATAGGTTGCATTTTTTTGACGGCTGGTATAATTTGCATCAAGACTGGTGTCATAATACTGATTGTCCAATCTCACATCTTTAATATCACCTTGCGAGGAATTGTGACGAAAGAAAAACCCAGCATTATCCGTGCGACTGATTTCAAAATTGCTGTATAACTCCCCTAAAATAGATGTGTAATTCCCAAAGCCCAAAGTAGCGTAGTTATCATACAGTTTTATAGGCTTGGTTTTTTCAACTGTTGCCGCTTTTCCCTTTGCAGGAGTAAAAGTAGAAGCTACTGGTACAGAGAAAATACTGTATTTCACATCCTTCTTTGTGGTGGAAACTGAATCGTTCAATGACGGTGTTTCCTTCACTTTAAAGGCATCTGAAATTGTAGGTGTATATGGTTTTACAATATTTACTACCTCTGGATCAAGTTCCTTTTCTTGGGAGAAAGCAGAAAATTGAGCTAGCAATAATGCGGGAATTGAAAATAAAACTATTTGTTTTATGGACATATTTTCAAGGTTTATAATTATAATATTTTGGAATAGCCCTTCCAGAGTTCAAAACTCTGGAAGGGTTTTTATAGGATTAGTTTTCTGTTTCTACAGATGAATTTGTTTTGGCCTCGGCGTTTTTGATTACTGCCAATTCTGCTTTTGCTTCTGCTACAACTTCAGGGAAATCTGTAAAATTTTTGGTTACACTTTCTAAAATATAAGTCGCTTGATAAGCATCTTTCAATTCATAAAAATTCTTGGCCATTAACACCAAACCTTTTGCACCGAATAATTTGTAGCCAGAATAATCTTTGGCCAATTTCTGTACAGAAGCATTTGAGCCTTCGTAGTTCTTTTCTTTATTTTTAAAATAGGCATCGTAGTAAAGCGCTTCAGCAGCAAGTTGCCCTGTGGCGATTTTCTGCACTTCGGCATAAGCTGTTTTCGCTTTTGCTTCATTATTGGTTTTCATTGCGGAACGTGCAATAATCACCTGCGCATCACTTTTAATCGCGTTATCAATTTTTGAATTCTGAAGTACTTTTTCAGCATAACTAACTGCTTCTGAATATTGTTTCAATTCATAAGAAGCCTTCATGCTGTTGGTTTGCGCAAAAATAATGTTCTGCGGAAAATCCGCTTCCGCTTCCAATCGTTGTAAATAGGCAAGCGCACTTTTGTAATCTTTTTTACCCAGATACAACTCTGAAATCCGTGCCAAGGCCTGCTCTGTAAATTCGCTTCGTTCCCGCTTTACAACATATTCAAAATGCGGAATGGCTTGGTCGTTCTTTTGATCGCCAAAATAAATTTGGCCTAGGTAAAAGTGTGCCTGCATGGCGTGCTGACCATTCGGAAATTGTTTCAAATATGCCTCAAATCTACTTTTTGCCTGTGATTGGTTATTTTCCAAATACGGCTGCTCGGCTGCTAAATACGCTGCATCGTCTAGCTCGGTATCACCCACTTGCACATAATCTAATGTCTTTACCCAACGCGCATATTCGTCAACATTTCCTTGATCTATATAAATAATTTTTGCAGAAGAAACTGCTTGCAGCGCTTCAGGTGTAGATGGAAAATCTTTGGCTACTCTTTTAAAAATAGTCAAAGCTTCATTGCTCTTTCCAGTGTTATTGTAGATCAATGCTTTTTTCAATAATGACTTTGAAACAAATGCGCTATTTGGAATGTCCCGAATCAATTGATCATAAGCTGAAATCCCTTCGTTGGTTTTCCCTTGTGCTACATAGGTATTTCCAAGTTCATACAACGCATCATCACGATAAGGAGATTTTGAATATTTCTTTACAAAAGCAATTAACTCTTCAATTTTCTTGTCACTTCTATCCACAAAACCATAACTGATTGCCTTTTGAAACTCTGCATAATCACTATCACCCAATTCAATTGCCGAATTATAGTTTTCCATTGCTGGCCAATATTGACTGGTAACAAAATAACTATCGCCCATCCGCAGATAAGCATCTTTTTTACGAACTTTTTCAGCTGTAGAAGAACCTACATAACTTTTAAAGTTCGAAATGGCATCACTGTAATTTTTAAGTTTGAAATGGTTATAACCCAAATTATAATTCAAATCTTTATATTCCGAAGTATTTTTTGCCTCCGGCAATTGCTGAAACTGCTTGTAGCCTGACAATGCTTTATCAAAATTTGAAAGCTGATAATCGCTTTCCGCTTTCCAATAAACGGCCCGCGCCTTAAAATTTGCGTCTTGAGGTTCCTTTAAACTTCTGTCTAAAAAAGAAATCGCTTCGTTGTAATCTCCTTCGTTATAAAGTTCGATCCCTCTGTAAAAAGCAACTTTTTGGTAGGCCGCTTTATCCGCGAAATTTTTATTGTTTTCCAGCAAGTCTAATGCCTCCTTATAGTTCTTAGAAGTAATATAACTGTCAATCAACAGCTTTTTAAGGTCATCGTTATTAGCGTTGTTCGGGTATTTTTCAATAAAAGAAAGTAATACTTTCGGTGTGCTTTTGTAACTGTTCCCTATTTCATAACTCAATTTGGCATAGTTTAAATAAGCATCTTCCTGAATTTCTGGACTGAAATCCATTTCCGAAGCATTTTTAAAAGCGTTTAAGGCTTCCTGTTTTTTGTCGAGTTTTAGATAGCTTTCTGCCAGATGATAATAGGCATTTTGCGCTACGGCGTTCTTCCCATCCACAATTTTATTGAACTCACCAATGGCACTTTCGAAATCGTTTTGCTGATAATAGGCATAACCCAACTGATAGTAATCCGTATTGTTCCATTTTCCGCGAGTGCCTTTGTAGTTCTTTAAATAAGGTACAGCCTCGGAATATTGTTCTAGGTTAAAATAGCTTTCGCCAATAATTTTTGAAAGCTGACTTTTTTCCTGTGGGCTGGATTTAGCGTATTGCTCCTTCCCCATATCAATAGCCTCTTGAAATTTTCCAAGTTTGAAATTCATATCCGCCTGGTAATAACTTAAATCTTCGGAATAACGTTCTTCTCCTTTTACCTGCTCAAATTGCTGATTGGCTTCTTCATAATCATCACCTTCATAGGCTATAAACCCCAAATAGTATTTTGCCTGCGACCCATATTTTTGGGAAGTAGAAACTTTGTTGAAATATTGCTTTGCTTCCTCATAACGCTTCGCCTTAAAATATACATAGCCGTTATTAAAGTTGAACTTTTCTTGCTCACTTCTGCTTAAACCAGATTGATCCACTTTATCAAACCACTTTTGGGAATGTGAATATTTTCCATTTTCAAAATAGTAGTTTGCAACGTCTAGATAGGCAGAATTACGTTTAATACTTGTGGGATAATTCACTACAAACTCCTCCATTAACTGATCTGCGTTTTGCTGATTCAGGCGCACCGCGGCGTTAGCTATATAATAGGCGCAATCGCTTTGCACGGTTTCATCATCGCTGTTGCTTTTAACTTTATCAAAAAGGCTCTGCGCAGCTAGATATTGCTGATTATTGTAGAGTTCCAAGGCTTGATTATAAGAAACCAGATCGTTGGTATAAGCGGCTGTTTGCTGCGAAAAGGATGAAAATGAAAGGAATACGAAAAGCGAAAAGACAAGAAAATTCTTCATCATTAGTTACAGTTTTTGAGGCGTAAAGATATTTAAGGTTCCAAGCTGGTTTAAGCTTTTAGATTTAAGCGAAAATTAAAAATTTTGAATCTAATTGAAAGCTTTTCATAAGTTGCATAGCATCACTATGAAACAATAAAGAGGCGATAGATGGATTCAAAGAATTTTCGGCAAATGTAAGAAGGTTAAACCAGTTCTATGTGTAGCTTTTTGCGATACTGTAACTTTTAAGGTTTAATTAACGTATGATTTTTTAGTAGATTTTCTTAGAATTAGAACGTTGAAAACAGCAATAAATTACATTTGAGGTTTTTATGTGAATATTCTTTATTTTTAAGGTGTAAAATTTGATTTTAAAGCATTGAATATCAATTGAAAATGGCAAAATTTAGAAGAAAATATAGAATTGAATCCATCCGTGCGCAATGGTGGGATTACGGATGGAACGGCGCATATTTTATAACCATTTGCACCAAAAATAGGAATCATTTCTTTGGGAAAATAAAGAATAGGAAAATGGATTTTTCATCGTTGGGGATTATAGCTGATATTTTGTGGCACGAAATTCCAAATCATTCAAAATTCGTTTCGTTGGGTGAATTCGTGGTAATGCCCAACCATATACACGGAATTTTATTGATTGATAAACCGGTGGACGATGGCGTGAATCTTGAGGTGGACCGTGATTTGGACGTCGACGTGGTAGAGACAAGGCATGCCTTGTCTCTACGGGAATCGATGGGGAAAACGCGGTTCCAAAACCAGGGTAAAAACACCATTTCGTCCATGGTGAGTTCCTATAAATCTGCAGTAACACGACATGCAAACCGAATTGGGCTGGAAAATGGATGGCAATTCCGTTTTCATGACCACATAATCCGTAACCACGCAGAATACCAGCGCATTGAAAATTATATAATAAAAAACCCAGAAAATTGGGATAACGATAAATTCCGTTAAAAAAGAATTCAAATAATATATTTTTTAACGAAACCAAATAAATCAACTATTTTTATAAAAAATCAAACAATTGATATGAAAAATTTATTGATTATTGCATTCGTCCTGCTATCTATATCCACATCGGCCCAACGTAATCCTTTTAAAAATCTTTCAGAAAAAAATGGGAAGATTGGAATTGGAACCAATAATCCTGATGAACTTCTAACCGTAAAAGGTATAATACACACGCAAGAAGTATTGGTGGATTTGGACGGAGCGGTTACTCCAGATTATGTCTTTCAGAAGTATTTCGAGGGATATTCTGAAACCATGCCGGAATACAAATTGATTTCTTTGGAAGAATTGGAAGCTTTTTTAAAAGAAAACCACCATTTGCCAAATGTTCCTTCGGCCCTAAAAATGCAGGAGGAAGGAATGTCTTTAAAAGAAATGAACCTTCTCTTACTTCAGAAAATTGAAGAGCTAACGCTTTATACACTTCAACAACAAAAAGAAATTGAGACTTTAAAAGAAAAGATTTCCAGTAAATAAGTAACAGTATTCAGTTGCAGTTGGCAGTAATTCAAATTACTTTTGTCTCTCGCTCCGCTCGGGAATCTTAGTCACACATAACTCATAACTTAAAAAATGTCCAATCACGTATTACAATTAAAAGATGCCGCCATTTATCAAGGCGATAACTTAGTACTTTCAGATGTTTCTGTCTCTGTAGATAAAGGCGAATTTGTTTACCTTATTGGAAAAACGGGGACTGGAAAAAGTAGTTTTATGAAAACCCTCTACGGCGATATACCGTTGCTGGAAGGTGAAGGAAATATTGTGGGCTATGATTTGGCAAGCTTAAAAGAATCTGAAATTCCATTTTTAAGAAGAAAGCTCGGAGTCGTTTTTCAGGATTTTAAACTACTCAATGACCGCACCGTGGAAGCAAACCTGCGTTTTGTGCTTACTGCTACTGGCTGGAAAGATAAGTCGGCTATGGAAAGTAAAATAAATGAAGTCTTGGATAAAGTGGCGATGAAAACCAAGGCCTTTAAATATCCTTATCAGCTTTCAGGTGGAGAGCAGCAACGCGTTGCCATTGCACGTGCGCTTTTAAATGACCCCGAACTCATTCTCGCAGATGAGCCCACCGGAAATCTAGATCCGCAAACCAGCGTGGAAGTAATGGAAGTTTTACGCGAAATAAACAAAAATGGAAACACCATTTTGATGGCTACTCACGATTATGCCCTATTACTAAAATATCCTTCCAAAACTCTAAAATGCGATGAAAATCAAATTTTTGAAGTTGTTCAGAAGACGGTTTAGTTCAGTGGTCAGTGGTCAGTGGTCAGTGGTCAGTGGTCAGTGGTCAGTGGTCAGTGGTCAGTGGTCAGTGGTCAGTGGTCAGTGGTCAGTGGTCAG
>NZ_KE386851.1:31546-60905 GCF_000429125.1 Aequorivita capsosiphonis DSM 23843 | reverse complement strand
GTCAGTGGTCAGTGGTCAGTGGTCAGTGGTCAGTGGTCAGTGGTCAGTGGTCAGTGGTCAGTGGTCAGTGGTCAGTGGTCAGTGGTCAGTGGTCAAAAATAAAAATACTTGGTGAAATAAATACTATTTCCAGTTTTCTTTCGTCATCCGCCCACGTGCTACCAAATCTTTAGAGCAGCAGGCCTTATCATAGGATGGTCAATTTTCTGTTTCCTAATTTCCTTCGTCCTCCGAAGCCTTGGCGTAGGATGGAAAAACATCTCTTCCGTTTAATCGTTTATTATACTCGGATCGCGAAGTTGGAGCTCACATTCCTTTTTGAGGGATGGATCAATTTTTAAATGAATTCTGCCCGAAGCATTCGGTTTTAAAACGGTACTTTTAGAAATAACGATTCGCTTTTTGGAAGTGAGCTCCAAAACTGCATCATCTGTAAACTCTTGGTTTTGCATTAATACTTCAGAAATGGAGGTCAGTTTAGAATCCCACCGACTGAAACGCTGGTTTTCGATTTTAACGGGTTCTTTTTCGGCAAACATATCAAAAACCATTTTTACCGCGCGTCCTGTATTGATCATTCCTGCACCGTACATGCCCGCGTAGGGTTTATTGGGTTCAATATGATCAATATTTGTAGCCGTTAATTTGATAATGGTCTCCACTTCTTCCGCCGGAAGACAAGGATAAAGTGAGAACATAAGTCCAACGGTGCCAGTAATCAAAGGCGCAACTCCAGAAGTTTGGTTGTAAATACTAACATCTACTTCGTCATGCAGCGCCAATTCGCCATATCTGAAAATTCCAGTAGATGGCCCCAAAATATCTATTTTACTATTTAGATTTGAGATACTTATGGGATAAAGATACGGTACTTTTGTAGTATCGTTATTTTTAAAACCTGCGTTAATTCCAAGGTAATAACGGATATTATGAACATAGTAAAGTCCCTTGTCCTCTTCAATTTTAATGTTTTCCCAATAGTTCTCATAACGATGCATTATCGAAGAAACCGCAATCACCTTATCATAAGAAGCAGGATAATATGGAACTTTGCCCTTTGCTTTTGAGAAAGCTTGATTGTGACCTATTGCCACAACCACAGTGCCATTCTCCATCATTTCATAAACCGCATCCTGCGCAGTTTGATAATACCGCGTACTTCCCCAACTGCAATTAATGACCTTCACGCCCATTTTAGAAAGTTCTACTAACTGCTCCAGCGTATTTAAATGTCTATAATTTGTGGAGTAAATACTACAATCATAACACACCCCAGGAATTCCATAGGCATTATCGCCTTGTCCCGCGGCAGATTCCGAAACGGAAAAGCCATGACCTTTAGCCAAAAAAGATTCGCGAACAACTTTCGTTTTACCCGCAAACTCTTTGTCATCGGGATCTATGGAGCCGTCAGAAATACCTATAATCACATCTCGAGACCCCGTAGTGTAATACCAAGCCTTTGGCACGTCCATAACATCTAGGTAATCCAAATTTACCGCTGCCCCCAAATTCTCGCCAATAGTGCTTGTAAGTCCGTAGTCATTGGGCTCAAATATTTTTTTGTCCTCTTCGGCTATCAATTCTCCAAATTCAAAAAGATTAGATACGTTTTGCAATAAATCAGTCATTAATGCGCCTTTATCCGCAATTACAAAAAAGGTTTTTTTTAGATTTTCTTTTCTCGCATTTTTCCAGGTTTTTTTGAAAGTTTTGATTTTATAGTTTCTCAAAGCCGCTTTCAATCTGGAGTCACTTCCGGAATATTCCAAATAATCTCCATTTTTTTTAAAGGAAGGCACAAAAGAAGTGTCGCGCGCACGTAGATAAAACCAAGCCTCCTTTTGGCCCATTGCCGAAACGGAGAAAAGAAAACAGAAAGAAAGTAACAATAAGGCGCGCACGTTTATATGTTTAGAAATTACGTATTCAGTAAACTTAAAATTTTCTAATTTAAAAAACTCAATATCTTTTCAGCATTTTTCTTATTATCGAAAAGCGCTTTCAATTTTGGCCGCGGTTTTACAGTTTCTTCGGCCATACATTGATTCAATTTTTCAACCATTGAAATCCAATCATTGGCAATTTCCACCTCATCTTTAAATCTCTCATCAAAGAGCATAGCGTCATTCAGAACAATGTGACCAGAAGTTTGAATAGCATGAACTAATTTGAGTTTTACACCTGTGTTTTGATTGGTGTAAAGTATATGACATTTTGCGTTGCAAATTAAATCGGTCATCTCCTCTTCTGAAGGGTTTGTTATGAGTGTGATAGCTTTATTCGCCCCTATAGCTTTGATTATTTTTTGAGGTGGCGAATTCCCAGCCACTATAATTTTATGTCTGAGCTCTTTAAAAACATTTTTCAGCAAGGCGGACAATGCATTAATATTTTCCTCTACAGCTAAATTCCCGTGAAACAAAATATAATCTTCCGTTTTTAAAATCTCCGGATAAACTTGATGAAAAGGCGGAACCCATTCGGTTTTTTGATATTGTTGAAAGTATGTGGCATCTTGTAATGATAAAGAGCAAATTAAATCAGCATATTCCAAAACCGGTTCAAAGACCTTAAGCTTTTTAGCCTCAGTGCGATAATATAACTTCTTTAATAAGTTAGAAGAATTATTAAACAGCCCCTCATAATAGCTATGTTCCACGTTATGCGTTCGCACAATTTTAAAGTGATTCTTCAAGCGTGGATGGTTTAAAAAAGAACAGCAATGCAAGCCTTCAAATAAAATAGGCGCGGGATTCTTTGATAATGTATTTAGCAAGTCATTATTTTCTCTTGATTTTACGATAAATGGTGTTGAAGAAAACAAAGCCCCAATCCCCATATTTCTATCATATTGAAAAACAGATTCACAGATTTTGGTAAGTGGATCTATATTCTCTCGATTTCCATAATTAAAAAGATGTAAATCAATTTTAACCCCTAAAGCGTGTAATGCTTCAATCTTATAATAAACATCAATTACTCCACCATAATCGGGAGGATTTGGGTTATCGAATGCAACAATTTGAATGGATTTGCTCAAAATATTTTTGAAAATATATTTATGGATGGCTTATAGAAGTGTTCCTCAAATATACTGAATCCATTACTCGTAAAAAATATGTAAACCTGATTTTCTCCCGATTGCTATCGGGATAGAAATTCGAAAAAACAAACTGATAAAAATTCAATAACTTGCAGGCTTATTAATTAATGGGTGTAATGACATATTTTTCAATAGTTATAGCGGTTTACAACAAAGAAAGATATATCGCAGATACTTTAAAAAGTGTCTTGGAACAAACGTATCAGCATTTCGAAGTCGTTATTTTAAACGATGGTTCCACCGATAATAGTGAAGCCGAAATATTAAAATTCAAGGATCCGCGGATTCGATATTTTTCCAAAGAAAATCAAGGAGCTGGCGCAGCACGGAATTTTGTGATTAAAGAAGCAAAGCATGAGTATATAGCTCTTTTGGATGCTGATGATTCGTGGCTGCCATTTTACCTCCAGGAACAAGCAAAGTTGATTGCTGATTTTCCCAATGAATCCGTTTTTGCAACGGCGATAGACATTGAGAAGCAAAGCAAGATCTACGCTTCAGAATATTCAGTGCCGAATTTACAGAAGGATGAAGTTCGTGTAGTTGACTTCTATTCCGCAAGTTGTTTAAACTCTATACTCACCAGCAGCAGTACTGTGTTGCACAAAAAAGTGTTTTCGAAAATAGGCTATTACAACCCATCAATCAAAAGTGGGCAGGATACGGATTTATGGATTCGTTTGGGCCTGGAATATTCAGTGGTTTTTTTAAATAAAACTTGTGCTGTTTATCAATATGCTTTGGCAAGTCTTTCAAATACAAAATTAAAAGTAGCTGATAAAGCTTCGTATGAAAAGTTCGAAGCTTATGAAAAAGACAACCCAGCCCTTAAAAAATTTCTAGATTTAAACAGATATTCTCTCTGTATTGTGGCCAAAATGGAAGGTAATAAAGATACTTTTCAGAATAATTTTCAAAAAATAAGTCAAGAGAATTTAAGTAATAAACAACTGTTTTTACTTAAACAGAATAAAATGACTTTAAAATATTTGTTGAAAACCAAGAACAATCTCGAGAAGTTTGGGTTGCGGCTAGGCACCTTTAAATAGTTTGAATTCATCGTATTCGCGAATGTAATCGTCCTCGTTGTATTCTGCGCTCACCAAGGAAAGGCACACAGCACCTGAAGAAAAATTTTCCAGTTCTCGCCAAACGCCATTTGGAATCAGCAAACCTCTGTCAGGCTTGTTTAGCGTTATAATTCTTCGCTTTTTCCCGTTGTCCAAAACCACGTCAAAGCTACCGCTGAGTGCAATCAAAAATTGCTGTAACTCTTTATGCGCGTGACCTCCGCGAGTTGATGAACTTGGAACATCATATAAATAATAAACTCTTTTTATTACAAAAGGCAGAAAGTCTTTCTCTACTACAGAAAGATTTCCACGTCCATCGGGATCGCTTATTTTAGGAATTTCCTTTAGTTCAATTTTATCTAAATCAACGTATTGCATGCTGTAAAGTTTGGTTCCATTTTTCAGAAATGACCTGCATTGAAAATTTTTCTACGGAAGGTTTTGTGTTCTCTTTTAAAGTTTGATAAAGTGTTTCATCAAAGCAAATCTCTTGTAAAGCTTTCGAAAATAAAGGTAAACTTCTTTCGGCAATCAGCAAACCATTTTTTTGGTGTTGCACTATTTCCGAAGGACCAGATATAATATCCAAGGAAACAACAGGTGTACCTAAAGAAAGTGATTCAACTAATACCATCGGGAAACCTTCATATTTACTGGTAAGCGTTACGCAACGGGCGTTTTTAATAATCTCGAAAGGGCTTTTGGTAAATGGCAAAAACAGAATTTGTTCACTACACGCTTTGGAAGCAGCCAACTTTTCGAGCATTTCTTTATCCTTTCCTCCTCCCAAAATAACGAGTTGAATACTTTCTTCCCAAACCTTCGATTGCGAAAAAGCCTCAATTAAAAATGAAACATTCTTGACTGAATCATCTAATCTACCGTAGGAAAGTATGTACTTTTTATTCTGAAGTATTTTTGGCAATTCGCCCTCATTCTTACCCCAAGCAGGATCAAAAGCGTTATGAATTGTTACAGAGTTTTCAATTCCTTCCTTTCTCAAAATTTCATTTTCAATATATTTTGAAACAGCGACGTTGAGAAGGTTTTTCCTAGAGATCTTTGAAAATGCCACTGGATTTTCAGTAAGATATTTCGATTTCTTTGAATTATGGGCAACATACATCACGTTGAAGTCTCTGTATAGCCACTTGGAATAAAAAAGCTCCCGCTTATAATTATTCTTTGGACGATGATCAATTATTACATCAAAGTCCTCTTCTTTTAAAAATTTTCTAAATTTACGAAAACGTCCTAAACGTTTAAAAATAGTATCTTCTCCAGACTTCAATTTCCCGAGATTAAAGATTTTTCCGCTATAAGGATAATCAATCTCATCATTCAAAATCAGTAAATGCACTTGGTGTCCTTGCGCTTCCAGCATCTGAGAAAGCATCGCGCAAGACCTTTCTAGCCCTCCCGTTGCAAGCGAAACGGAAACAAGGCAGACTTTGAATTTCTTTTCAGCCGCCATCGCTATTTATTATGTATTTTTGGTTGCACATCGCAAAGATAGGTTTATAAGAATACTTTCAATCTGCCGCGGGGAATAAATTAACCACAGCGGACAAAGAGAATTCCTTAGGAAGTCTGTGGTTTTACTTGTTGGCATTTGTGGTAAAAAAAATGAAGCATGAAAATACTTTTAGTGGGTGAATACAGTAGGTTGCATAATTCCTTAAAAGAAGGTTTGCAGGCGCTAGGTCACGAAGTACTATTGGTTTCCACGGGAGATGATTTTAAGGATTTTCCTTCCGATATCCTATTAAAACGCAAATACGAAACGGGACTTTCAAAAAAAGTGAAAGTTGCATTGTTCAAATTATTTAAAGTCGATATCACCTCGCTTTCATTAAAAAATCAGTTTTTTAAACATAAAGATTCCTTTAAAGGTTTTGATGTGGTGCAGTTAATCAATGAAAGCCCGCTGGGAATTTCACCGAAAATTGAAAAAGAAATAATTTCGCTGTTAAAAGCAAACAACAAAAAGCTCTTTCTTCTATCCTGCGGCACTGATCATACAAGTGTTAAATATGCCTATGAAAAAAGGCTTCGCTACTCCATTTTCACACCTTTGTTTGAAGCTAAGGTTTCTGAAAAAGACTTTGCTCCTCCTCTAAAATATTTAAAACCTGAATATAAAAACTTACACGATTTCATTTTTAAAAGAATTGATGGTGTAATTGCATCCGATATGGATTACGACATTCCGCTAAGTGGAAATAAAAAGTATTTGGGACTAATTCCAAATCCTGTAAACACGGAAAAACTAAAGTTTAAATCCTTTTCTTCTACCCACGTGCCGCCCGAAGCTTTAGCGAAGGCGCAAGGGATTCCCGAGAAAATCATCATTTTTCACGGGATCAATCGAGTGAATTATTTTAAAAAAGGAAATGACTACTTTGAGGCTGCCCTCGAAAAACTTCAGCGGAAATATCCTTCAAAAGTTGAAGTGATTAGCGTTGAAAATATTCCTTACGCTGAATACATTGAAAAATACAATTCGTCACATATTCTCTTAGACCAAGTGCTTTCGTATGACCAAGGTTACAACGCTTTGGAGGCAATGGCGAAAGGAAAAGTAGTTTTTACTGGAGCGGAAAAAGAGTTTTTGGATCGGTATACTCTTCAGGAAGACGAAGTGTGCATAAACGCACTTCCCGATGTAGATTATTTATTCAACAAACTAGAAGATCTAGTTTTAAACCCTGCAAAACTAACTTCCATTTCAAGCAACGCTCGGCAATTTATTGAACGGAAGCACGATTATATCTCTGTTGCTAAAAAATATCTGGAAGCTTGGAAAGAAGCCTGAATTAAATATTAAAACGGTAATTCAATCGATTCTGGTTCAATAAATTCTTTTGAATACGGATTTTCAAGAAAACTAAGCGGTGGTTTTTGAAATTTAAGAATATCCTCTCTTTCAATACCGTAAACGCTCCAATAGTTTGAGAGCAATTGTGCAAAAATATCATCATCCCAAAGCCCGAAGATTGGTTTTTCAGCAGTTCCTTCCATGGGCAGCGCTTCAATCATAATTCCTTCATCGTTGCTTTCTATTTTGTGTTCGGGCTTGTATTGCAATATATAGTCGGAATAGTGAAATCTGGCATACAACTCCTCAAACTGAACGGGATGTAAAACATGCTCTTTCATTTTCTCAAGAATCTCTTTTTGACTTTCGCCGATAATACCATTATCCTGTAAACACGCGATAAAACCAAAACCATTCACCCCGAATGAAAACATTAAGTTAATTGCATCATCGCGGTAGCTAAAAATATCAGCAGAATATTTCAATGGAAATACGGCAATACTCCAAGGTTTTTTTCCAACAAAAGAAACGGGTTCTATTATGGATTGCAGCATTAAATGAAACTTTCCAAACCGGTCCCTAAGGGCAGTGGAAAGTGAAAATTCTTCTCCCTTCCTTAAAAGCCGGTCTCTTTCATAAAGCATTTCATAATAAAGTAATCCATACACCATTCTGCCTGTCCACTGGAAAAGAAGTTCTTCATCCAATGACGCCATTCCTTCAAAACCCTTATTATATGCAGCTTGAACTTTTACATCCAAATCCTCAAAAGCTTTTTTCACCTCATGTGAACAAGGTAATTTAAGGTCGGTATAAACATAAGATTTGGTTTTATCCATCATCTCAATCCGTTCCTCGCCAAACTTAAAATGATCCATCAACCACTTGGGAAAAACGGGCATCGTTTCAGTTGTCAACACGCCTGAAAGGAAGCAAAAATGTTCATCGAAAATCAAATCCTGGTAAGGATTAAAAAGCATTTGGGCCATAAAGATTTAGAAAATTAAGCTTGGATATTTTTTTTGCAAATATAGCCATAAACACTCGTTTGATGCCTCAGATTTTTAAAGAGATTATCTCAAGAATTCAGCAATGACACTATTTAAAAAGCGGTACTTTTTTCAGTATTTATTCTGAAGGAACGCGCTGTTTCCTAAAATAACGAAACACAAGATAAAGCACGACGAAAAAGTAAACTATATATCGTAAAAAATGTGCCATCACTACACCTTCAACACCGTAGATTCCCGCCAAATAATAAGAAAAACCGTAGAAAAGTCCTAAGGATAGAATTTCAGAGAATATGAAATTACGCACCATTTTCTTGGCTAAAAACTGATATCCCAAAACGAGAGCCGCCAAGCGCACAAAATCACCCATAAGCTGCCATTTAAACAGTGGTGACATTGCATCAAAATCTGGATAGATAATTTGAATTACGTAATCCCGTAAAAAATAAATAAGCAACATCCCTACCCCAAAGAGCGGCAATAAGGTTTTATAAATATTGAGAAGTTCTGCTTTAAAATCAGTTTTATTGTGGATTCCGGCAAATTTCGGGAGTACATACAGTGTGAAAATCGCACTCGAAAAAACCATGTAATTTTTAGAGATATTGGTCATCGCCGTCCATATTCCTGCATCGGCCATATTAATTCGCTTCTGGATCATTACACGGATGTCTATTTCAACATAATTCAACAATACGGTTGAAAAAAAGGACATAAGTGAAAAAGCCAATAAGCTTTTGGCCATTGGGATTTTGAACTTAAGTTTTGAAAATTGAACATATTCCCGCAGTACTTGCACAAAAATAAAGAGCATCACAAAAAGCTGTATCGCAGGAGTTAAAGCTATGGCGATAAGCGCCCCATCAATATTATGGGTGAGCAGCAACCATACGGTTAATACAGAACTCAGAATATAACTGATTATATCTATTCGAGCCAATTTCTTGTATCGAGAAAGTCCATTTACTATACCATTGAAAACCTTTGAAATACTTATAAAAGGTACAATTACGGCCAATAATTTTATAAGGTAGATATACTGCGCGGAATCAAAAATAGTCTGACTCAAGTAGTCTGCTCCAAAAAACAAGACTGCAGATACCACGACAGTTCCTAAAATGATAAAAACAAAGGTTGAAGAAAACAGCTTTTGTAGCTGCTCCTTGTCTTCTTTATATTCAGCTACATATTTTACAACCCCACTAAATATACCAACAGAAGCGAAGGAACCGAGCATTTCAAGAAGGTTGCGCAGGGAACCTATCTTTGCTATTCCCGCCTCACCCACAATTTCGGCAAGCAAACGCTGGATAAAAAGCGAAATAACAAGTCTAACGGCGATAACCCCAGCATTTAAAGAAGTCATCTTTAAAAGTAAATTTCCTTTTATAAATTGTGGGATTTTCAAGGTTAGGGTTTCAGGTTAAAGGTTGCAGGTTTCATGTTTCAAGTTGTGGCTAAAGGGTTCAACTTTCCACTTTCTAATTTCAACTTTCTAATTTCAACTTTCTAATTTCTAATTTCTAATTTATCTTCATTTATATTGGCTATCATAATAACTATTTTACCGCCTAATACTTATTCAAAACCTCTATAACCATATCAACTTCCTCATCAGTCATAATTGGACTCATTGGAATACTTATAACTTCATTATGAATTTTTTCAGTATTCGGAAAAGCTAAATGTGAAAATTCCGAAAGCGCTTCCTGTTGATGTGGTGGAATTGGATAATGTATTAAATGGCCAATCCCGTTTCTGTCTAAAAAATCGATAAATTTATTTCGATTTTCAACACGAACAACAAAGAGATGGAAGACGTGATCTTCACTTCCGTCATATTTCGGAAGTGTAATCTTCGCATTGCTAATGTCAGAAATATATTTTTTGGCAATTGCTCTTCTTCTTTCATTATCGACATTCAGCATGGGCAATTTTATATTTAAAAACGCCGCTTGCAACTCATCGAGTCTGGAATTGAATCCTAGAAGTTCATTCACATATTTTGTAGCTGTACCGTAATTTCTGAGTTTTTTGATTACCTCGGCCAATTCATCATTGTTTGTAGTAACCGCTCCTCCATCCCCTAAAGCACCGAGATTTTTGGAGGGATAAAAACTAAACCCAGCGGCATCACCAAGATTGCCTGCTCGCATTCCCTTTTCATTTTTTGCACCATGAGCTTGTGCGGCATCTTCAATAATAAGCAAATTATTCTCTTTAGCGAATTTCGAAATCTCCTCCATTGGTGAAAGTTGACCATATAGATGCACAGGCATAATCGCCTTTGTTTTGTCACTAATAGAATCTTTAAGAGAATTGAAGTCGAAGTTATAAGTATCAAAATTAGCTTCAACCAAAACCGGTTTCAATCCGGCTTGCTTTATCGCCAAAATTGTTGCGATGTATGTGTTTGAAGCCACCAAAACTTCGTCTTTTTCCTCTAAACTTCCAAGTACTTTATAACCCTCTAGAATCAATCGTAAGGCTTCGAGACCATTTCCCACACCAATGCAGTGTTTTGCGCCGCAGAATCGTGCAAAATTAGCTTCAAACAACTTTACTTGGTTTCCCAAAATGTAATAGCCAGTGTCTAAAAATCCTTGAAAACCGTGTTGAAAGTCTGCTTCAAAACGTTGATTTATTGCTTTTAAGTCCAAAAATGGAATCATATAAAGAGTTCGTTTAAAAGGTGATGATTCTCTGTTTTTATTTCATAAAAATCGTGTACAATGCTTCTCCCACCAAAGCTTTCTTTCCAATTGAGAAGGCCTTTATTCACCTTCATTCCCTGCGCCTCATTGCTAATACCAAAATCAAAATAGGTTTTGTTCGATAAATGTTGCAGCAAATGATGGAACAAAAAGTCCAATCCTCCTGTTTTTCGTCCTTCCTCATTTGCCGAAATATATTGCGCATGTGCTACAGTGGAAGTTTCAAAAATGGTAGCTCCAGCAACTATTTTATCTTCTTTATAAACATTGAATTGTTTTATATTCTTCGGAAACTGGGTTTGTAGCAAAGTTATTTCTTCTAAGGAATGAACTGGCTTTTGATCGTGCGCTTGTTTTAAATTTGGTTCTAAAACTTCAGTCCAAAAGGCATCGAAATCTGATACTTCCCGAATCTGTAATTCGTTTTTCACACCTTTTTTAATTCCTCGTAAACGATTGGAGGAAGTTATTTTCAAAGGAGTTTCATTGAAAACACAACTTGTAAAATCCCTTCGCACCAAGGAAGCTTTTACAAGAAAAAGCAAATAATCCATTTCATCACTTGGCAATCGATGGTATATTTTGGGAAGTAATTTCAGGTTTAAAACACCAATTCCCTCACTTTTCAGAAAAACCAATACGCTTTTAAAAACCTCGAGCGATTCTTCAAAAGTAATTTTCTTTCCAAGAACCAAACCGCCATAAGTCAAACCTTGATGGGAATGTAATTCAGAACCGGAAATATTCGCGGGAAGCACGGCAATCAGCTTCTCCTTTTTATAAACCAATAACGAATGATCTGTAAACCTGTCAGCATGATAATCCACAAAATCGCGTTGGAATAAAAACGTGGCGTTCTTGGCTTCCTTTACAAAGGAATCCCAAGAATTTTTTTGGTCGGCTTGATATTTTTCTACTTTGTAGTTATCCAATTCGTTTGGTTTCGGTTTTAGTTTAAAATCACTTTTCCAGAATCGTCAATCACTGGCCGTACTGATTTATAAAAAGTTCCATTCTTTAAGTTATAACTCGAATCTTCCTCTAAATATTTCAAATATTCAGGGTTTTCGCTTAAAATGCTAAAGAGAATACGAAAAACATTCACGTTACTTTTCAGATTATCATCCATTCCTTCCTTTAAATGTCCGTTCCATTTTATGGCGGCCAATGTGGAATAAATAGAATGTATTTGGTTGGGATCTTTGGTAGAAAACATTTCGCCATAGCTCCCCAGACCAACCCAACCGCCGTGATCTGCTAAAATAATGACAATGGCATCTGGATCTTTTTCAGAAATATAGTTTACGGTGGTTTCCAACCAAGTATTCACCTCTTTAATTTTTTCAATATAGGTATCTCTTTCCTCTTCTTTGGAAGCGGAGAAGTGTATATGATGGGGCAATAGTTTTTCGACAAAATAGAATCTCGGACCTGAAATTTTCGATGTATCCATCGCGGCTTTTAAATCGTCAAAGACTACCTTTTTTACATTGTTATCATTACTAAAATAAGGAATTTCATCAAGATTCAAATTGTAATAATCGTAAGTGGATTTTGGACGATTTTGCTGAAAGTATTCATCCTGAACGATAAAGAAATTTTTATAACCATTATTTCTTAAAATTTGGATTGCAGCATTGTCGCCAGCAATTATATCGCGTGCATTGGGCATATCAATGGATGGGAAAAGCACTTTTCCAAAACGATGTTGTTTCATCGCGAACATGGAAGAATTGGAGGTTAGACTTGCTGGATAATTACTTCGGAAGTTCTCGTAAACCTTAAAATTATTTTTTTCCAACCAATCGTAAAATGGATTATTGAAATGATACAAATCGCTTTCCATCATATCTTTTCCCACATAACCATCTGGCTGGATTAAATAGATGTTCGGAGTTTCTTTGAATTTCACATTTTCAATGGCGTCAGGTAATTGGGCCCATTCCATTTTCTGCTCGTGCTCTATGATCTTTACGATACAATCTAGCGTAGGGAGAATACTCATCAATAGAATTATAACGAGTAGTTTTTTAAAGTGAGCGTGTAATTTCCAAGCTGCCAGAACTGAAATAATTAGCAATCCCAAAAGCAGTTTCTTTTTAATTGTAAGATACATAGCCTGCGACATAAGCGTTGCCACAGTCATAATTATCAGTACAAAAAGAATATGGGGTTTGTATTTCGACAAGATTTCAGAATACTTAAAACACAGGGAAGCCAATGTAAAAACAACAAGCGGTATTCCTATAAAAAACAATAGAAAAAAGCCTAAATGCTCCCAAGAATTGATTGCCGAAAAATTATTTGAAAAATAAAATACCAATGGATAAAACCCACAAATCAACCCCGTGAGCAACGGATTAGAACTTTCTTGAAAGTATTTTTTGAAGAAATGACTCATGGATATTTTAATAAATTACACTTTTTTAAATATGCCATCTCCAATAGCATCAAGCCTCAAAAGTAGCATAAATAATTCCGGGATTTGAAGATTTTATAGAAACTTAATATGGAAGCTAATAGAGCAAAAACAACAGGCATTTTAAGAGTTAGAATATAGGATTTCCAACTTCTATTAGAATACTTATTTTGCTAATTCTCTTATTTAAAGTGCTGTTTCGGAAGACATCTGGAAAAAAAAATCTAAAAAAATATTAATTTTGATTAGCAGACTTTTTGTTTTTCAACAAATATAACAGACGTTTGGTGCCTTTTACCGTCTCTTTCTTCTCAATAGTAAAATATTGTAAGTATCCCTTTTCAAATTCGGTTTCGTTGTAAAAGTCGAAATGCTTAATGAATTCACGCTTTCGAACCAATAGCGATTCAGCCCAAGAATCCTCACGTTTTGGAAATTCTATGATAAGAACTTTTGAAAATGATGCGAAGAATTCAGCTGACTTTTCAAAAGGAACATTTCCAGAAAGTGTGATATGATGGATCAAGGCCAAGGCCATGGTAACATCGGGCGCATAGTCTGCCAAACGCTCTAGCAACGAGTTTCTTTCGGTGTTGTTAAAGCCTATCCCGGGAGCGGGTTGCAATACATCACACACAAATGGCAACATATTGGTTTCTTTATTCTCTTGAAGTTGTTTGTAGTTGAAATCTACGGCATTGCTATCAATATCGGTTACCAATATATCAGGAACGCTGTCTATAACGGTACGTGCAAAAGTACCATCGTTGCCACCAACGTCAATGAGTTTCTGCGGAGCCAGAGGTTTTATCCACTGTTTTATCAGCTCCTTTTTGGCTTCAAAAGCTGCTTCGTCATAATTGGTTTTGGTATAATAATCGCCCCATTCACTACTTTCCTTAAGCTTTAGATTTTTTATATAATCAAAAAGACTTTCCAGAATATTCTCCTGTGCTTTTTTTGAAAGCGTGGTAATCTTTGTTTCCGCTTTATAATCTTCACTGTGCTTGCTCTCCATTTTAGCAAGCAAATGAATATTTGGATATACCACTGAACTCAATTTGGTTCGCGATGGCAGCAAGGAAGCTATCAGTTTCACTGGAATTCCATCAATATGCGTCTGCATCATTTTGAAAATTTCCGTGCCGTGATATTTTGCGAGTACCAAAGGCCCAAAAAAATGGTTGATAAATTGCTTATAGGCACGCCAAGGAGTTCCTTCCTCATAAAAATCGAAAGAAAGTGTATCTATAAAAACAGGTTTTCCCTTGTGAAAAGTAACGTTATAGGCAGAGGCATCCTTCAAAATAAAACCTTTTGAAAGCGCGTATTTCTGGATTTTCAAGGTGTGGAGGGCAGCGTGTTTATACTGTTCAAAACTCCATTCATACGGATTTGTAATAAATGGGATTACTTCTGGAGTGATAATGATTTCTTCAGAAGAATTTGAAGTTTCCTCATGCGGAATCAAAAGGCCATTAGAAATCAGATTTTTAAAAAACCCGCTATCTTTCAGCTTGTTGTACTGTGGAAAGTAAATAGGGTTGATGGCCCTGCGAAGGGTATTTCCATCATAAAAAATATGACCGGAAGGGTCACGGAAGGAAGCTTGATGCGCTTCAGTTTTGTTTGTCATCTTTATCGGTGTCTTTCTCTTCAACGTCAATTGAATCGTAAGTATCCTCCTCTTCTTTATTAAATCCGAAAAAAGATTTCACCTTATACATTACCCCTTTTGAAAAAAGCAAAACACCTGCACCAACCGCAACTGCAGCCTGTACTATCATTGCCCCTACGCCTGGATCGAAATAAAGAAAATTCATACCTATTATTTTATACTGCGTTTGCCCTTAGGCGATGACAAATTAACTAAAAAACGCCGAATTTATTGAGTTAAAGCCCAATTATCTTTTTAATGATTACTTAAGTCCTTCATTCGTATCCACCGAAGACCACGAACTTTATCTAACTTGGACTCAAAGTACTGCCACGAATATCACTAATTCACACAAATTATTTCATTGCCGAAAACAGTTGCCCAATCAGTATGGCTTTAAACTCACTAACCTGACTGCCGTCAGGCAGGTGCAACAGACTTTCAGTCTGTTTCGAATGGACTTTGCACATTACGCAAAACGGTTTAGCTAAATATTTAACTGACCGATAATTAGATTTTTATAAAGATAATAGACGTAAGACTAATATTCAAGCTCTTCACTTCGAGCTCCTCTCAAGTCTCACGTCTAATATCTCAAGTCTAGAAACTATACCTAAATCTTATTTCGCTTACGGTCTGTTTCCTTTAAATATACTTTTCGAAGTCTAAGGTGATGTGGAGTAACCTCAACATATTCATCTTTTTGGATGTATTCCAAAGCTTCTTCCAAAGAAAATTTAACTGCAGGAATAATCTTGGCCTTATCGTCAGCTCCTGACGAGCGTACGTTCGACATTTTTTTGGTTTTGGTGATGTTCACTGTCATATCATCGTGACGGGTGTTTTCACCAATAACTTGTCCTTCGTAAATATCTTCACCTGGATCAACGAAAAAGCGACCACGATCTTGCAACTTATCGATAGAATAAGGAATTGCGCTTCCAGTTTCCATAGAGACCAAACTTCCATTCTGTCTTTCAGGAATTCCGCCTTTTAACGGCTGATATTCAAGAAAACGGTGTGTCATTATAGCTTCACCCGCTGTTGCGGTAAGCAATTGATTACGTAAACCAATTATTCCACGAGATGGAATAGTGAATTTACAAACCATTCGTTCCCCTTTTCCTTCCATACTCAACATTTCACCTTTACGGATGGTCACCATATTAATGGCAGTTCCACTCACTGTTTCAGGTAAATCGATGGTCATTTCTTCAACTGGCTCACATTTCACACCATCAATCTCCTTGATGATTACCTGTGGCTGTCCAATTTGTAGTTCATAACCTTCGCGGCGCATAGTTTCAATTAAAACCGAAAGGTGCAAAACCCCCCGACCAAACACCATAAATTTATCGGCGCTGTCCGTTGGTTGCATACGCAACGCAAGGTTTTTCTCCAGTTCTTTTTCAAGGCGCTCCTTAATATGTCGTGAAGTAACAAACTTTCCGTCTTTTCCGAAGAAAGGGGAATCGTTTATAGTGAAGAGCATACTCATGGTAGGCTCATCAATAGATATTGTTTTTAATGCTTCTGGATTTTCTACATCGGCAACGGTGTCTCCAATTTCGAAGCCTTCAAGACCTACCAAGGCACAAATATCACCTGGCTGTACTTCCGTAACTTTTTTACGACCCAGACCTTCAAAGATATGAAGTTCTTTAATTTTCGATTTTACAATGGAGCCATCTCTTTTCACCAATGCAATCTGAAGTCCTTCTTTTAAAACACCTCTTTGCAAACGACCGATAGCGATTCTACCTGTAAAAGATGAAAAGTCTAGGGAAGTTATTAGCATTTGAAGACTTCCTTCTTCCACTTTTGGAGAAGGTATATGCTCTAAAACCATATCTAGCAATGGCTCAAGAGTATCCGTTGGTTTTTTCCAATCGTCGCTCATCCAACCCTGTTTTGCAGAACCGTAAACGGCCGGAAAATCAAGTTGCCATTCCTCAGCACCCAATTCAAACATCAAATCAAAAACAGATTCGTGTACTTCTTCTGGAGTACAGTTTTCCTTATCCACTTTATTTATAACAACACAAGGCTTTAAACCAAGATCGATTGCTTTCTGAAGCACAAAACGCGTTTGTGGCATTGGGCCTTCAAAAGCATCTACCAACAACAAAACGCCATCGGCCATATTCAATACACGCTCTACTTCACCACCAAAATCGGCGTGACCAGGAGTATCGATAATATTTATTTTTGTTCCTTTATACATAACCGAAACGTTTTTAGAGGTAATTGTAATTCCCCTTTCACGTTCTAGGTCGTTGTTATCAAGTATAAGGTCACCAGACTGTTCATTTTCACGAAACAGACTACAGTGGTGCATAATTTTATCAACCAGAGTGGTTTTACCGTGGTCAACGTGTGCGATAATTGCGATGTTTTTGATATTCATAAAGCTACTCCTTTTTTTGGAGGGTGCAAAAGTAGTGTTTCTAAGTGGATTAGAAATAAAAATTGGGATTTTATTTTGACATTAAATATCAGGGCAAAAAATCTAAATTTGGTATATTTACTTTAAATCTTACCATATGAAAACAAGACTCCTATTTATGCTCTCAATTTTTTGGGCTGTTTCAGTTTTTGCACAATTTGGAAATCAACAGGTTATTTCTATTGATGCTATTTATCCTACAAATGTTATTTCGGCGGATTTAGATGGAGATGGAGACTTTGATATTTTATATTCATCTCATGATGGGGTTTGGTGGCATGAAAATCTTGACGGTATGGGTTTATTTGGTATCAAGAATTTAATTGTACAAATTACAGAAGAAGAATCCAATTCTGTATCTGCATCAGATATCGATGGGGATGGTGATCTAGATGTATTATCCACTTTTAAAGATGTTTCACCTCAACAAAATCAAGAAAACCGGGTACTTTGGAATGAAAATTTAGATGGATTAGGCAATTTTGGACCACTAAGGATAATTACGTTATCTGCTTATGGACCAACTGATGCGAAAACTGCGGATTTTGATGGGGATGGTGATTTAGACGTTTTATCCACTTCAAGAGACAAAATAGCGTGGTATGAAAATTTAGATGGATTGGGTGATTTTGGAACACAACAACAGGTAGTTTCAACTCAGCTTGCATGGCCTCTATCGAGTTATATTGCTGATTTTGATGGCGATGGTCATTTGGATATAGTTTCTCAGTCATATTCGGAAGGTAATATTGCTTGGTTTAAAAACATTAATGGCACAGGAACCTTTAGCAATGCTATCTTTATTTCTACAAATATTTCTAATTATTCTAGGGGCGCGGTAATTGGTGCCGATGTGGATGGGGACAATGATATTGATATTGTTGCAGTTTTAGAGGCGGATAATAGAATAGTTTGGTTCGAAAATATGGATGGCAATGGAGATTTTAGCGATATGATAATAATTGCAGAAAATATTCCCCGACCTAATGTTATTAATGCTTCAGATATAGATAATGATGGCGATTTGGATCTAATTTCTAGCTCGTTCATAAATAGTGGAGCAACTTCAGAAATATTTTATTTACTAAATGAGAACGGTTTAGGCGATTTTGGTTCCCCTAACTTAATAACAAATGAAATTCAATCTACAACAGGCGTATTTACTTGTGATATTAACTTGGATGGGAAACTTGATTTAGTAAGTTCTTCATTCTATGATTTTAAAATTGCTTGGTACAAAAACATCACCTTGGACATTTCAGAAAATGAAATTTCAAATTTCCAGATTTTCCCGAACCCAACTAACGGTATTCTTAATGTGAAATCGAAACAACCCATAACTCAAGTTTTAGTTTATAATATGTTGGGGCAATTGGTTAAAACATCTTTTGATAAGCGGCAAGTTGATATTTCAAAAGCACAAACTGGAGTTTACTTTTTGAAAATCGAAGATGCCAATGGAAATTCCCAGACATTTAGAGTTTTGAGAGAGTAGTTTTCATTAAATCCTAAGCTTTATTGCCTTCAATGTTTATCTCTTTAATCAATAATTTTGAAGGCGTCTAATGACCAAAATCAGCCCATAAAATGAAAAAACTGATTTATTTCTAGAAACTTTTTCAAACATGAAAACAAAACTACTATTCACGTTCTCAATATTATACGCAGTTTCTGCAATGGCGCAGTTTGGAGCACAACAAATTATTTCTACAACTACAGAAAAACCTTATCTATCAATTCCTTTTGATATTGACAACGATGGGTTTATTGATGTTTTAACTGCTTCTGGTGAAACCTACAAATTAAGCTGGTACCGAAATCTTGATGGTTTAGGGGGTTTTGGCGATGAATTTATATTTGATGGAGTTGGCGCTTATTTTTTATCTGTTCAATTTGTTGATATAGATACTGATGGTGATCAAGACATTTTGTTGCTCGAAAATAATCCCAGAAAGGCTTCTTGGCTGGAAAATCTTGATGGGTCTGGCACTTTTGGGCCACAACAAATATTAATACAACAGAATTATATTAAAACAGTTACTCCAATAGATATGGATAATGATGGCGATATAGATTTGGTAGCTGCAATCAGCGATACATCCTCTGGCTGGATTGTTTGGTATGAAAACATGGACGGTCTCGGCACATTTGGTGAAGAAAAAATGCTACTTCAAAATAACAGTATTTTCTCAAAGATAAAGATGGTAGATATTGATAACGATGGCTTATTAGATATTTTGGCGATTGATGAAGTTTACTATGAAGGCAAGATTTTCTGGTATAAATATATGGGTGATGCAACATTTGGCCCAATGCAGATTATTTATCAATTTGACTGGGTTCAGTCTGGCGGAACGAACATTTTTGAATTTCAATATGTAGATATAAATACAGATGGGAAAATGGATATTGTGATGACCTCTGTAGATGATATTTCGAATCCACGTACAGATTGGCTTGAAAATTTGGATAATCAAGGAAACTTTGGCGATCTTCAATTTATAATGGATACTAATGATCAATACCTTTTTTATGACCTTGACAATGATAACGACAATGACATGTTATTATGGAAACCAAATACAAACAAGGTTTCTTTTAAAGAAAACGAAGATGGTCTAGGTACATTCTCAATGCCTAAAACAATTACCACAGAAGTTAATTTACCTAGAGATGCAAAAGCCGCAGATATTGATGGCGATGGGTGGCTCGATATAATGTCTGCTTCTTTCAGTGATAATAAACTCGCTTGGTACAAAAACAACATCTTGGGTATTTCTGAAAATAAAACTTCCCAATACGTTATTTACCCCAACCCAACTAACGGACTTCTTTCTATAAAATCAAAACAACCTATTTTAAGAATTTCAATATTTAATATGTTGGGCCAATTGGTAGAAACAACTTCAGAAAACAACCAAATTGATTTTTCTGGAGCTGAATCTGGAATTTATTTTTTGAAGATAGAAGGTGAAAATGATAATTCCAAAGTGTTTAAAATTGTGAAAGAATAAATTCCTCAAGAATAGATTGTGAAACGGATTACTTCCAATCTATTGTTTATTTCATTAATCCTTATCTTTGAAGTCGAGAAAATCATGAATTATGGAAACCCGTGAATTAAAAGAAGCCTTAAAGAAAAAAATTGATAACGCAAATGATGATGTACTTCTTGAAATATTAAATCTATTTAATAATGAAGAGAATGAAGTTGATAATTGGGATAAAAATGCGTCGCCAGCCTTAAAGGAAGCTTTGCAAAAATCAATCGAACAGGCAGAACGTGGCGAAGTTATTCCTCACGAAGAGGTTATGAGAGAAATTAGAGCTAAATATGAATTAAGAAAAAAAGACGCAGCAAATCCACCTCAAGCAATAAAAGACTTGTTAGCAATTGCCCAAAAACAGGCAAAAAATGGCCAAACTAGATCCAATAATGAAGTTAAGAAATTGATTAACGATAAATATGGTTTTCAATTATAATGAAAGTAGATTGGACAGACTTGGCGTTGCAATCTTATGAAGATGAGACTCTCTTTATTTTAAGAAAATGGAATTTAGAAGAAGTCAAAAATTTTTCAATTCTAGTTTTTGAATTTATCGAATTACTCAAAACAGGCACAGTTCAAGGTAGAAGTACATATTTGCCATCCACATATTTTTATGTTATTTCCAAATAAACCACTCTTTACTATCAATTATTAAGCGAGAACACTATAGAACTCCTCTTATTCTGGAACAACCAAAAAGACCCTAATACATTTAAAACAATACTCACAAACCTTTAGACTTTACTAGAAAATGCAACTAAACTTAATCCCAAAAATAAAACACACGGACTCCAATAATTTTTTCCTTCTCGCAGGCCCTTGCGCCATTGAAAGCGAAGAAATGGCGATGCAGATTGCTGAGAAAATTTTAAAAATTACCGATAAACTAGAAATCCCTTTTATCTTTAAAGGAAGTTTTAAAAAAGCAAACCGAAGCCGAATTGATAGTTTCACCGGAATCGGTGATGAAAAAGCATTGAAAATTCTCCGTAAAGTTTCTGAAACTTTTGATGTTCCCACCGTTACCGATATTCACGAAGTGAGTGATGCTGCCATGGCTGCTGAATATGTAGATGTATTGCAAATACCCGCATTCTTGGTTCGCCAAACCGATTTAGTAGTTGCTGCTGCAAATACGGGTAAAGTAGTTAATTTGAAGAAAGGACAGTTTATGAGTCCGGAAAGCATGAAGCACGCCGTTACCAAGGTTACTGACTGCAACAACCAACAAGTAGTAATTACAGATCGCGGAACCATGTTTGGCTATCAAGATATGATTGTGGATTTTAGAGGAATTCCAACAATGAAACAATATGCGCCTGTGGTGTTGGACGTGACCCACAGCTTGCAGCAACCCAACCAAAGTGCTGGAGTTACTGGCGGAAGGCCAGAAATGATTTCTACCATTGCAAGAGCTGGAATTGCAACCGGCGCCGATGGAATTTTTATTGAAACCCATTTCGACCCAGCAAATGCCAAGAGCGACGGCGCCAATATGCTGAATTTAAACCTTCTCGAAAAACTATTGACAGATCTTGTGGCTATTCGGAAAACGATTAATCATTTGTAATACTTTCTACAAATGGCCCAATAAACCATATAACTTATAACCCCAAAGATTCATTAAAAAATAAAGCGCCCTGCCATTGGTTGATGGCAGGGCGCTTTTGGCTAAAAACAAAACTTTATAAAAATTAAGAGCTTTTTTAGTTCTTGGGTAAAAATGGCTATCCATCTTTAGAGAATAGCATTTTTTTTTTCAATCCATATAAAACTCCCAATCGAATAAGAACTGTAAATATCGGATAAAAATGCAAGCAGAACAAGAGGAAAACACCCCAATCATCAATAGGGTTTTCCCTGTTTATCAGTATTTTAAAAAACAAAAAGCTGTTTCAAGTCGAAACAGCTTTTATCTTATATTGCTCATTAACTCCCCAATTAATTTGCTATTGTAAAGATGCAAATAAATCAAAAACCTTACAAGAGGAAAAAGCCTGTTTCTCGTGGGGGATTCCCCCCTTTTTTCTGATTCAGCACTATTTATGGAGCAGTTAAGGCAAATAAAAAAGGTTGTCCTTTTTTACGAACAACCTTTTTATCAATTACTAGTTATTAACTCCCCAATTAATTCGTAGCACTACAAAGATGTTATATAAATAGATGCCAGACAAGAGGGAAATCCCCCATTTTTAAAAAGGGTTTTTCCTTGTTTTCCATTCTCTTTCAGAGTTTAAAGTTTTTTCAATACTATCAAACCAGCATTTCAAATCCCATTATCGCAATTGCTATTAGCAATCACTCGTCGGTGCTTTAAAAAACTCCATTATCACTGTATGAAGGCCTAATCATTTTATATTTTTAATTATTTATCCTATTTTGCATACTATAATAACAGTCTTAATGTTTTACCGACAAATTTTTCTTCTTACAATCATTTTTTGCATTGCAACTATCAGTTTTTCACAGGAACGTGAAAAGGCTGAGTTTGGCAAACCCTCAGAAAGAGATTTTTCATTAAAGGTTTACGAAAAAGACTCGACGGCCGCTGCAGTTGTTTTAAATGAACAAGGCTATTATTATTTTGATGCAGTAGGAGACAATATTAAACTAATTAAGGATGTTTATAGAAAAATAAAAGTGTTCGACGCAAGCCGTTTCAAATTCGGAAGCATAGATATCCCATTGTTTTATACCGAAGAAGAAAGCGAAAAAGTGAAACGCTATAACGCCTGGATCTATAACGGTAAAACTAAAAATAAGATTAATTCTGACGCTGTGTTTCTAACCTCTGTTCCAGAGATTGGGAAGGTTTTTAGAATGGTTTTTCCGAATGTGAAAGATGGAAGCATTATAGAATATACTTACAGGGTAGAATCTCCATTTCTCTTTAATTTTGACGGTTGGGAATTCCAAGGAGTACTCCCGAAGATTTACAGTGAATTTATATTTAAAATCCCTATAGCATTTCAATTCAATAATGTTCTCTATGGTAATCAGTCTCTGTATCTCAACAAATCTGAAGTAGTTGACGATTGCCTACAAACAACATATAACACACAAATACTTAGATGCCCAATGACACTTTACGCTATGAGGGATATACCGGCATTTCAAGAAGAAGATTACATGCTTTCATCTAGAAATTATATATCTCGAGTAGAGTTTGAACCTGAAGAACTTATTACATCAATGGGATGGAGTAGATCCAAAAAATTCACAAAAAAATGGAAAGATGTAGATAAAATGGTAAAAAAGGGAGAGATAGGCAAACAACTCAACAAAAAAGGATATTTCAAAAAACGCCTCCCCGACTCCATTCTTTCAAAAACCGATAAACTCGAAAAAGCAAAGGCAGTTTATTCATTTATTCAAAACCATTACACCTGGGACGGCAGTTATTACAGTTCAGAAACGCAGGTAAAAGATGCCTTCGATCTAAAAAAAGGTAGCGTTCCAGAAATTAATCTTTCACTCATAAATGCATTAGAAGCAGCAGGATTGGATGCAAAATTGATGTTGCTCTCCACCAGACAAAATGGATTACCTACAGAGCATTACCCCGTAATGACCAAATTTAACTACACTGTCGCCGTGCTGAAAATTGAAAACAAAACGTATTTATTGGACGCCACCAACAAGCAAGCTCCTTTTGGAATCATTCCTTTTCAGGCCCTAAACATTCAAGGCCGTGTAATGGATTTTAAAAAAGGAAGCTACTGGTTACCAATTGAACCTTTTAAACAAAACATTCATTACTCAAACGCTCAGATAACTGCAAACACAAACGGAAACTTCGAGGGTGACGTGAGCCAAGCAAGTTATGGATATATTGGACTGCGAAAACGCAATACTATAGACGAAGAATCGCTTCAAGAATACATAAAGACAAATCAAAGCGATAAAGCCGGAATTGAAATTCAAAACTATCAAGTAGAAGAAGTTAACGAAATTGAAAAACCATTAAAGGAAAGCTATATTATTACTATAGAACCGGAATTGGTTGGCGATAAAGTGATTCTATATCCCTTCTTCAATAAAACTTATATTTCTGAAAATCCTTTTAAAATGAAGGAACGCAGTTATCCCATGGATTTTGGTTATCCTTTTACAAACACTTATTTAGTATCGGTAGATTTGGGTGACATTTATGAAATTGAACAACTGCCTAAAAGCCGAACCATTAAACTTCCCAGTGAAGATGGAGAATGTTCGGTAACCTATGTTTCCGAAGACAATAAAATAAATATTCGCTTCAATATGAAGTTAAACGCCTACCGTTTCCCAACCGATGCTTACCAATCATTAAAGGAGTTTTTCGGTACGATGATAAGGATTCTCCAAGAAGAACCTATTACTCTAAAAAAGATATAAGATGACTTTAAAAACTTTATTATTTATTAGCTGCTATGCTATAATAAATCTTTGTTATTCACAAACTCAAACTGTACATACCTTTGGTGAACCACTACCTGAAGAGTTTGCAATGACCAATTATCCCCAAGATCCTTCGGCTAAGGGAGTCGTTCTTTACGAAAGAGGAAATTATACGGTCGATGCAGCCGATGGGTACATTAGGCTTATTAAAGAGGTTCACAGGAAAATAAAAGTATTCGATTCCAAGAACTTTGATTACGCAACCTTTGAAATTCCATATTATCGTGAAAATGAGGTTCAGGAAAACATAAAAAATTTAAAGGCAATCACCCACAATGGCAAGTCACAAGTGTATGTGGGCGACCAAGCTATCTTTGACATAGAGGAAGGCCCCAATTGGTCTATTAAAAAATTCACCTTTGCCAATGTTCAAGATGGCAGCATTCTGGAATATACATACCGAATTGAAACTCCTTATTTCTTCAATTTTGGGGATTGGCCCTTTATGAATGACCTACCCACAATTTATTCCGAACTTCACACAGAGATTCCCGGCAACTACCGCTATAACAGAACCCTTTATGGTGAACGAAAACTAGATGTAAATAAAGCCGAAGTAATACTCTCTTGTTTCCACCTTCCCGGCTATAAGGTTCCAGGTGACTGCGAATCGGCCACCTATGCTATGAAGCACGTACCTGCATTTAAAGAAGAAAAGTATATGCTTTCCAAAAAGAATTATATTCCCTCTATGCAATTTGAACTCCGAGACATTGTTCAAATTGATGAAAGCCGAACATCATTCTCCAGTTCTTGGAAGGACGTAGACAATACATTTCGGTATGACAAGGATCTCGGACAGCAACTAAAATATTCTAAATACTTTAAGGAACAACTCCCAAACTCAATTGCCTCTATTCCAGATAATTTGGAACGCGCAAAAGCCGTTTACTATTTTATTCAGGAAAATATAACATGGAATACGGAGACAGGGCTACTTCAAAAGAGTCGCGTAAAAGAAGCCTTTGAAAAGAAAGCGGGAAACAGCTCCGAAATTAATTTAGGGCTCATAAACGCGTTAGAAGCCGTTGGGCTCGATGCTAAAATAATGCTTATCGCCACAAGGGACAAAGCGCAACCTACAAAACAATATCCGGTGCGTACGGGCTTTAATTATGTCACAGTCATTTTAAATATCCACAATGAAAAATATATTTTAGATGCCACAGATAAACACACGTCTTTTGGGGTCCTTCCTCTACGCGATTTGAATATGGAAGGACGTGTAATGGATTTTAAAAAAGGAAGCTATTGGGAGCCAATCACACCCATTGCCAAAAACATGCATTATGTAAACATGCAACTATCTGCAGATGAATCCGGAGTATTTTCTGGAAAAGTAAATGAGGTTTCCACAGGCTATATCTCGGTTAAAAAAAGAAAAGAAAACAACGATTTTAGAAAAGATGAAATCTTAAAACGGAAACAGAGTAGAAATGAAGCTCTAGAAGTTTCAAACCTTGTAGTGGAAAACGAAAAGGATTTGGAGCAACCTTACAAGGAAGTCTATAAGATTTCTTTGCACGAACAACCCGTTGGCAACAAGCTTTTTCTCTATCCATTTTTAATGGAAACCTATTTTTCTGAAAACCCTTTTCTCAAGGAAGAAAGACTTTATCCTATAAATTTTGGATTCCCTGTGCTTAACAACTATTTGGTTTCTCTTGATTTGAAAGATCAGTATGAAATCGTAAACGTTCCTAGTAATAAAATCTTAAAACTTCCAGAAAATGATGGCGAGCTATCGGTAATCTATGATATTTCAGGAAGTAAGGTGAACATCAGACTCAGTGTGAAATTGAACAGCCATAGCTTTCCTACAGAAGCCCATAAATCCTTACAAGAATTTTTCGCTGAACTAGTCAAAATTCAATCGGAAGAGCCCATTGAACTAAAAAGAATATAAATGTGTAGGTAGTTGTTAGCTTTCGCGATTTCTCTCTTGAATCTTTCTTATTACAGCCGTGGCGGTACTTCTGGAGACAAAACGTGGCAACTTGGAAAGAAACTTATTAATGTTTCCAGGAATAGCCACTACTTTTCCTTTCTGCATAGCGTCATAGCCGTATTTTGCAACTTTTTTCGGACAGGCTACATTAAAACTAATTTTATTATCGGAAGATGAGGTTCCGTTAGAAACTACCTCTTGAAAGCAAGTATTGGTCTGTCCCGGGCAAAGACAAGTAACCGTTACACCAGTACCTTTAAGCTCATTAGCGATTGCTTCAGAAAAAGAAAGAATATAAGCTTTGGAAGCGTAATATAAGGACATTAAAGGTCCTGGCTGAAAAGCCGCAAGCGAAGACATATTTAGAATTTTTCCACTACCACGAGCCACCATTCCCTTTAAAACCAATTTGGTTAAATGGGTAGTGGTCATTACGTGCAGATTTAGCATATCCATCTCCCGTTGCCATTCGGTGTCATTAAAACTTCCGAAAATCCCAAAACCAGCATTGTTTATTAACACGTCAACAGGTCTATCTTCAATAGCTTGGAATATTTGCTCAGCCACATTACTCCTACTTAAATCTTTAACTATTAGCTGTATTTCACAAGAATACTCAGCAGCTATTTTGTTTTTAGCTATTTGCAGTTTTTCGGCATCAACGTCTGCTAAGATCAGGTCAAATCCATCCTCGGCCAAAAGCTTGGCCAACTCAAACCCCAGTCCTGATGCGGCACCAGTAACTAATCCAGTTTTCTCCTTCTTTTCAATAGCTTTCAAGATATTTATTGTTAATGAAATGTTAATCTACGCCTCCGCAATTTCTACATAATCCTGTAAATATGCAAACCTAGATGTCAATTTTCCTTCTGCGGAAGTGATTTGGGCGCGTTTTAGAATTCCGTTTTTATCGTCATTAAAAAATGCGGGAATAACGTTTTCCAAGAACATTTCACCAAATCCTTCACTGGCATCTTTGGGCAATTCACAAGGCAGGTTATCCACCGCCATAACTGTAATTGCTCCAGGAGCGTCAAACTTGGTTTCACTTTCAGATTTTGGGTCGTATCCATAAAAAGGGTCGGCAATTGTAGATGCGCGTAGCGTACATGCCACAGGGCCATCAACATCGCAAGAAATATCCGCGACCAAGTTTATTTTAAATTCAGGACTTTTCGCGTCTTCTCTCGTGAAAAGATATGGGGCATCATTACCGTAAAAATGACCCGTAAAAAACACATCACTCACTTTGGCATATTTCATAAAGTCACTTTCATAACCAGAAGGATCCTTATAGAATTCCTTTTTATTAAAGGCACCCCCGTCTTTTCGTTTGTTGTATTCGGAAACGTCTATTAAGCAATAAACAGGCTCGTTAAATTCTTTGGAAAGATATTTAGCATCCGTGACCTCCCGTATTTTTAAATGATCTATAATCTCCTTTGCTCCCCTTGTAACCTTACCAGTTCCCGAAAGAATAATCTTAATGTTGGGAATTGAAATCTTATCCAATTCAGCTTTAACGGCGTCAAGATCTGGTAATGTCTCCACTTTTGGAAGATTGAACAAGTTATCCCGCAACCCTAGGGCTCTAAAGCCATTATATGCGCCAACCAAACCTGCGTAATATCCAAAACCAATCAAGCGGCGGTTGGTTTTATTCACGATAGTTTCGTGGTCAAACATTTCAATGTTTTTATTGAGCATGGCTTTCAACAGGTTCCGATTGTAAGGCTGCTTTTTAATGGTATGACTAAAGTAGAAATATTTTTTATTCGGAATTAAAGCTGTTACCGGCACCTCCTTTACCCCCAACATAACATCGGCTGCCGACACATCTTCCAAAACTTCAAAACCGGCATCGCGATAGGCTTCATCAGAAAAAACACGAATATCTGAAGCTTCCACGATAATCCTGGCATCGGGAAATTTCTTTATGACTTCTTGACACTTTTCTGGTGAAAAAACCACGCGACGATCTGGCGGATTTTTACGTTCTTTTATGATGGCAAAGGTTATAGACATATGGTATGTTTTTTGTTCCAATGAATATTGGAATTAATAGGACGGCAAAGGTAAGTGTTTTTCATGTATCTTTGCACCCCTAACCCCTAAAGGGGAAATGGAGACCTAACAGGTTTCAAAAACCTGTTAGGTCTGAATCTCAGTCGATACTGCATACTGCCACTGGCTACTGCGTACTGAACACTGATTACTAATAAGAAGGGGCCGACTGGTTTTGACAGCGGGTCTAATTGTATTGTAAGCATGCCGAGCGCTGGGATATAGCTCGTAAATATCATATTTCACACTTTTTAAACGGCGAGAATAACTACGCCCTAGCTGCATAATCTGAATCATAGTAGGATGTGCCTCGGCCCACAAGGTGGGTAAGCAGGAAGTCACTCAACGGCCTTGGTTTGCGGCGGTTGATCCAGTGGCTTCGTAAAAGTAAACCTAGCGATGTTAGTGCTTTGATGGCATCGTGAAGCTCAAGTAAAGATAAGGAGTGCGTTGGTAGTTTTCGACCGGCAATCTCACGAAAATCTAAATGAAAACTAAGCATGTAGAAAGCCTTATAGTTGCGCGTTTGGACGGGAGTTCGAATCTCCCCGGCTCCACCTTCGCTCGCCATAGCTCCGTTTTTTCTACGGAGCGACGGCGAGCTTTTTAATTTTTAG
>NZ_KE386851.1:0-30644 GCF_000429125.1 Aequorivita capsosiphonis DSM 23843 | reverse complement strand
CGCCATAGCTCCGTTTTTTCTACGGAGCGACGGCGAGCTTATTAATTTTTAGCTTTTTAACTTATTCTTGATTATATTTATGGTGAGCCTCGGTGGACCCAGTCCACTTTAAATTTAAATATTTTGACTGAATGGACTGTTTATATTCTAAAGTGTGATGATAACAGTCACTATGTTGGCTGTACCGAAAATTTTCAAAATAGGTTAAAGAGACATTCGAATGGACTGGTTACCTCTACAAAATATCGACTTCCAGTTACTCCAATAACAAAAATTATATTCTCTGATAAATACAAGGCATACTATTTCGAAAAATATTTGAAATCGGGTTCAGGACGCGCATTTATGAACAAGAGATTAGTCTAATACAAAAGTTTCTACCATACATTTTCGTTTAATCAGGTTTTTATACTTTTAAACCCAGGGATGTTTTTCACATCCCAAACCGCACGCAAGCACTTTTACAGGAAGCGAAGCCTAAAGACCCCAAGGGTTCACATTTGGATTAAATTTCACCTCCAACAAACTCAATTGCAAATCATCTTCAGTGGCTCTTTTGTCTAGCTATTGTCTCAGAATAATTTTAACGCAATTCTAATTTTTTATCAAAAATTTAACGAGACTAAATCTATCTAAATAGCGCTGAACACACTTATGGGAAAAACAATAAAAACCCACCATCTTTAAAAAAGTGATGGATAAACCTAGAAATGAATATATAAAACATAATGAATAATACTGAACGATATTAAATTCGTTTTTTACGAACAATAGCTATTGGCACTTCAAGAAAAATTTAATGATTAAAGTTCGTTATTTGATGTCTTCGAGGTTGAAAAAACGTAATATTCTTACTACTTTAGCCCCTTAAACCTACTTACATTATGAAAAAAACAATACTCGCATTATTACTCTTTAGTGCCTCTCTACTTTCGGCCCAAGAAGAAGTTAACAACGATTACAATAAATGGTCAATAGAGGTAGCAGGCGGCGCCCACAAACCCACTAGACCTTTCGCAGACCAATATAAAGCATCTCCAATCAGCTTTGGACAGGTAAGCGTAGGTACGCGGTATATGATAAACAATGATTTCGGTTTAAAACTCGATTTTGGGTATAACGCCATAAAAGATGGCGACGGAAGCCTTCCTTTTAAATCTGATTATTACAGAGCATCGCTACAAGGGGTTGCCAATTTAGGTTCCGTTATGAATTTTGAAACTTGGACCGATAGAATAGGTCTTTTATTTCACCTCGGTGGTGGATATGGAAGACTTGCTCCAGAAGAAGCAATCAATGCTGATGAAAAGGATAATATGATGCATGTTATGGCCGGTTTAAGCCCTCAAATTAAATTGAGCAATAGAATAGCCCTAACAACGGACTTAACCGTAATCGGAAATGTGCGCCAAAATTACACTTGGGACGGAACTGAACTAACAAACAGCCGTGGTTTTAACGGAATGATGATTAATGTGTCTGCTGGTCTTACTTTTTATCTAGGTAAAAATGAAAAACATGCAGATTGGGTATCTCGTGAAAACACAATGACAGAAGAATTGGATAGCCTAAATCAGCGACTAACTAAAATTGAAACCGACCTTATAGACACAGATCAAGATGGAGTGCCAGACTACCTAGACCGTGAGCCTAATACGATCTCAGGGGTAGCTGTAAACACCAAAGGAATCGCCATAGACCTAAACAAAAATGGTATCCCAGATGAAATTGAAGCTTCGCTAGACCAGCGTTATGCTAAAATGAATGACATAAATAATGGAAATGACATCAGTGTTAAAGAATTATTGAGTCAGGGGTATGTAAACGTTTATTTCCAATTTAATAGCGATAAGCCCGAGACCTATTCTTTACAGGCAATTAACTATTTAGTGAAATATATGAACGAGCATCCTTCTTCTCAGGCAGAACTAATTGGTTATGCTGATGAAATCGGAGCTCCTGAATACAACCAGCAACTATCTGAAAAGAGAGCTAAAAGAGTTTATGATATTTTAATTGCTTCGGGAGTTTCCGAAAGTAGATTATCATACACTGGTGGTGGCGTAGATTCCAGCGTTGATAAAGCTTCTGGACCAGCAAGACAATTGGTTCGCAGAGTTACTTTTAAATTGAAATAGAGAAATAAATATATTTTAAATCAAAAGAGAGTCCTTAGAAATAAGGGCTCTTTTTTTTTTGCAATAAGATCGGGAGGAACGACGAGGGATGAGGAACGACGAACGATGAACGACGAGGGACGAGCGACGAACGACGAAAGTTGAAATTAGAAAGTAGAAAGTAGAAATGCGAGCAACAAGGCGACACGGCGATGGGGTGAAAAATTGAAAGTGAAAGTGAAAAAGAACTCGAGACCGAATCTCATGTCTCATCTTTGAAGCCCTGCTTCTTGAGTCCCTTTCATTCCGTTTAAAACAACAGTTCCTCACCTATATCCAAAAACTATCGGGACTTTTAAAAATAAGCTTCGAATCACGAATCACGAATCACGAATCACGAACTATGAGCGACGAACGACGAGCGACGAACGACGAGCGACGAAAGTTGAAATTGGAAAGAAGAAATGCGAGCAACAAGGCGACACGGCGATGGGGTGAAAAATTGAAATCGAAAGCGAAAAAGAACTCGGGACCGAGTCTCATGTCTCATCTTTGAAACTCTTCTTCTTGAGTCCCTTTCATTCCGTTTAAAACAACAGCTTCTCACCTATTGGATATTCCGGTGATACTGACCCCCCATTCCGGTCATATTGACCCCCCTGTTGATTTTGGTCTTAAAAGATAAGATAGTGACAAAATTACAGTTTTTTCCTTAAACTTTCCCCTTTCAATTCTATGCGGTGTGAGGTATGTACCAACCTGTCCAAAATGGCATCCGCAATTGTTGCTTCCGCGATGACCTCATACCAACTTCCAACTGGTAATTGACTCGCTATAATGGTTGAGGAGACGCTGTGCCTGTCCTCAATGATTTCCATGAGATCCGTTTTTTTAACTACACTATTTTCCTTTTAGCCCTCCTTTAAAAACCCATCCATCCTTTACTCTCATTCCACACTTGTTCGAACGTTGTTCGAATAAACGGCTCGTATTCGAAGCAGACACGAACGAGTCTCGAACAAGACTCGAACAAAGACTTAAAAAGCCTGATTTGGTTTGCCAATATCCAAAAACTATCGAGACTTTTAAAAATAAGCTTCGAATCACAAATCACAGATCACGAATCACGAACTATGAGCGACGAAGGACGAAAGTAGAAAATAGAAAGTAGAAATACGAACGAACGAAGGACGAGGGACGAAGGACGAGCGACGAGCGACGAGCGACGAAAGTTGAAATTGGAAAGTAGAAATGCGAGCAACAAGGCGACACGGCGATGGGGTGAAAAATTGAAATCGAAAGTGAAAAAGAACTCGGGACCGAATCTCATGTCTCCTCTTTTAAGCCCTGCCTTTTGAGTCCCTTTCATTCCGTTTAAAACAACAGCTTCTCACCTATTGGATATTCCGGTGATACTGAGCCCCCATTCCGGTCATATTGACCCCCCTGTTGATTTTGGTCTTAAAAGATAAGATAGTGACAAAATTATAGTTTTTTCCTTAAACTTTCCCCTTTCAATTCTATGCGGTGTGAGGTATGTACCAACCTGTCCAAAATGACATCCGCAATTGTTGCTTCCCCGATGAGATCATACCAACTTCCAACTGGTAATTGACTCGCTATAATGGTTGAGGAGACGCTGTGCCTGTCCTCAATGATTTCCATGAGATCCATTTTTTTAACTACACTATTTTCCTTTTAGCCCTCCTTTAAACACCCATCCATCCTTTACTCTCATTCTACACTTGTTCGAACGTTGTTCGAATAAACGGCTCGTATTCGAAGCAGACACGAACGAGTCTCGAACAAGACTCGAACAAAGACTTAAAAAGCCTGATTTGGTTTGCCAATATCCAAAAACTATCGAGACTTTTAAAAATAAGCTTCGAATCACAGATCACAGATCACGAATCACGAACTATGAGCGACGAGGGACGAAAGTAGAAAATAGAAAGTAGAAATACGAACGAACGAAGGACGAGGGACGAACGACGAGCGACGAGGGGATGAAATTGGAAATTGGAAAGTTGAAATACGAACGACAAGGCGACAAGGTGATGGGGCGATGGAGCGACAAGGCGATGGGGCGAAAAATTGAAATCGAAAGTGAAAAAGAACTCGGGACCGAATCTCATGTCTCACGTCTATAATCTCAAATCTCAATTAACATCAAAAGTCTAATGCGATTGAACCTGAAAGTTGAAATACGAACGAACGAACGAACGACGAGGGACGAACGACGAACTACGAGGGGTTGAAATTGGAAATTGGAAAGTTGAAATACGAACGACAAGGCGACAGGGCGGTGAGGCGATGGGGCGAGGGAGCGAAAAATTGAAAGTGAAAGTGAAAAAGAACTCGGGACCGAATCTCATGTCTCAAGTCTCAAGTCTAAAATCTCACAAATTTATTAATCCTGTAAACCGTAGACCTAGTCTAAACCTGACAGGTTTCAAAAACCTGTCAGGTTTGGGATATGCGAATGAACCTGAAACTTGAAATAAACGACAAAGGGCAAACGACGAAAAAGTGTAACTCGATAAAAATGCCTTAAACGCCTACTATCTTTGGCTGAAGATGTTTTTATATTATTTTAATCGGCCGCCACTGACTCTAAATTTCAAAATAAAGGCAATAGCCTACTTTCCTTATAAAAACGCAAATAAAAATCCCGCTGCAAATAATTGGCAGCGGGATTTATTGTTTAAAATAGGTGTTAATTTTTTTTTACAGCATGTTTACTCCCGATACTGACTATATTAATAAAATACGAAGTTAGTTGAATTAATTAAAGCAGCCCAACGTCTTATGTACTAACGTCCTACGTAAATCAAGATAGCTATCGTAACTCGCTACAATCATCAATTTTTTATCTCGACCAGAAACCTAAAACTTTCAACCAGCAACCTCGCATTCTACCCCCAAAACTGATACCACGGCCTCTTATCCATATCTGCATGATACCCATAGCCGTAGCCATAGTTATATCCATATCCGTAAGATCCTTTAAAGTCAATGTCGTTAATAACATATCCCATCTGGGCTATTTTTTTATCGTCCACTAATTTTTTGGAATAGCTTATCAGTTGTTTTTCCGTAACTCCGGAACGAACCACATAAAGTGTAAAATCTACTTGGCTCATAAAGGTTAAAGTATCAGACACTAGCAAGGTTGGTGCGGTGTCAATGATAACGTAATCATAATGCTTTTTAGCTTCCTTTAAAAAGTCCTTAAACCGCTCACTGGATAGCAATACACTTGGCATTGGCGGAATAGTACCCGAAAGAAGCAGATCAAAACGATTGGAACCATTACTAACATTTAAAATGTAATCTTCCAAATTGGAATCCGGATCGTTTAAGTAATTAGATAAACCTGCCTTCTCTTTTGTCTCGTTTACATATGGGTGTAACTGTGGGTTCCTTAAATCGGCACCTACTAATAACACCGACTTTTTTAATTGAAAGTAGGTCTGGGCTACGTAATAAGAAACCGTTGTTTTCCCTTCTCCTTTTACCGAAGAGGTTACCGCTATCACCTGCCCATCATCCGTAGGATTGCTGCTAGTAATCATAAAATTTAAGTGATGCCCTAAGGTTCTAAAAGCCTCTTCGCCTTGTGAATTTATGGCACCCCTTCCTCCATCATTCTTTTTGTTTGCAATTTCAGGTATTTCACCTAAAACCGGGGCTTCTGCATTTATCTCTTCGATGTCTTTACTAGTGTATATCTTATTATTGGTGGCAAACTTTAAATACAAAATCCCAACAGGAATCAATATTCCAATTAAAAAGGCCCCTAAAAAGATTATTTTTCGTTTTGGCGCTACGGGAATTGAGTTCGTTATCCCATAATCAATAACCTTAACATTTGCGGCCGTTGTAGCCACCTTGATAGCTGCTTCCTCCCGCTTTTGCAATAAAAGCAAATATAAATTCTCTTTCAATTGCTGCTGCCGCTCAATACTGCGCAGTATTTTCTCTTTATTTGGCAAGCTACTAAAAGAAGACTGCGCTTGGTCCTGCGCACGTTGGTTTTGCTCTAAAGATTGCTTTAGTTGGTTTTTATACCCCGTTAAGGAGCTACTAATATTGCTGTTTAAATCTCCAATGGTTTGCTTTAGTATTTTTACCTTGGGATTATTATCACCTGCACTGGCCTTCCATTTATTGTACTCTAATACCGCTTCGTTGTAATCAGCAACCAGATTATTTACAGCGCCACTGTTTAATCCAATATTGGCAGGGAGTAAATTAAAATCGTCGGCAGTGGTTATACTTTTCTCCAATACATCTGCCAAGAGCAGCTGGGTTTCTACCTCAAATAACTGCTCGTCTTTTAAGGTACGTTTCGCAATAATTGATTCCGCATCAGCCTCAAAAATACTTAGATTGTTGCTCTGCTTATAAGTGCCTTTGGCCAATTCAATAGAGTCCAATTCACTGGTAAGATACTGAAAACGTTCATCGATAAATGCAATGGTGCGTTTGGAAACCTCTTGCCTGTCCTTGATTCCATCTTCGGTATAAACGTCTATAAGCGTATTTATAATTGTTTGCGCATGTTCCCCATTAGTAGCGTCTAAACTCAAAATTAAAATATCACTATCCTTTCCATCGGGGCTTACTTTAATATTGTTTACCAAACTTTGTGTTGCCCTACTTTCATCGACAATCCTTATAACATATTCTGGATTCTCGCCTGGTTTAATGTTTCCGGCTTCCCGTGGCTCCAATGTAAATGGAAATTGAGGAGTTGCCGCATCAAAGTAATAATTTGGCACATCTAGGCTATTTCCTGCTTCCATATCGCGGAGCTTATACCCCCTAGAAGTTATAGTAACCCCAAATTCCAAGTCTGTTTTTAACGTATCTACTTCTGGCGCATAAACAGCCCTAAAAGGCGCAGTATAAACCTGGTTTTCACTCACTCGCCCTGTTTGAAAATAAGAAACTTGTAGGTTAAGCTTTTCTACAACCTGATGGTTTATACGAAAAGAACGAAATACAGCGCTTTCATTTTCTAAATTCACATTGCTCTTACCTAGCATTTTATCCAAATCCAGTGCAAAATCCGTCGCCTCCTTATCGGTTAAAACTTTTACTTTTGCAGTGGTATTATAGCTGTTAGGGGTATATCTTAAATAAAAAAATGCGCCTAGCAATGCAATAACAATACTTAAAAGCATCCATGGCCAGTAGGGTAAATAGCGATATATAATCCCTTTAATATCTATTTGGTCGTTTTCAGAATCGATTTCCATTGGGGTATATTAAAAGTTATATCTTAACGAGTGAGTAAAATAGCGATGCTAACCAAGAGGGAGGCAATGGCAACAATAGTGGTTACACTCCCCACATAGCCGGCAGTTTTTACTTTTGCCCGGTTGGGTTCCACCACCAAGATGTCATTGGGTTTTATATTGTATTCCGGATCATCCATCCAGTCTGCCGTTGTTAAATCAAGCCGCGTAATTTTACGTTTTCCATCGAGCTCACGAATCAACATAATCTCATCCCGCTTTCCGTTAATGGTTAAATCACCCGCATACCCCAAGGCTTGTGGCACGGTTAAGTTTTGTTCGGTAAACCCAAAAGTACCTGGAACTTTTACTTCTCCTAAAACGGTTACTTTGGCATTGAGCAAACGCGCCGTCACTACAGGATCAACCAAATGTCCGCCCGTTTCTAAAAGACTCGCAATCTTATCTTCTAAGCCAGTACTGGTTTCTCCCTTTGCCAACACCTTCCCTAAAACAGGAATGGAAATAAAACCTTGGGCATTTACCAAGTAGCCTTGTAGTTTCATAACTTCCAAGTTATTATTGTTTACCACCGCATTAGAACCTGAATTCTTATTGTAGGGAAGCGCAGTTTCAGGCATGGCAGCACTTATCGTTACCGATAAGATATCGTTGGGCTGGATGGTGTTTTCGGTGTACACTATATCCGTTAAGCTATAGGCCTCCGCATCTTGGAAGTATAAAATTTTTTTATTACTCACACAGCTGCTGAGCAGCAAACTGCATACAGCTAAAATAAATAGCTGAAGGGGAAATTTTTTAATCATAGGTTTATTTTATTTAGGGCATTCTTAATAGCTAAGCGTAAGTTAATAGACATTATTTTAATGTTTAATATGTAGGTGTTACTTATGCTATTGATTATTTTTAATGCCCTCCTCCGGCGGGCGGGCGTTAATTCGTTCCCGAAACTTCGGGAGTTAATTCCCTCCTCCGGCGGACAGGCGTTGATTCCCTCCTTCGGCGGGCAGGCGTTAATTCCCTCCTCCGGCGGGCAGGCGTTCAACCAATAGTTCGAGATTTAAATGTCACTCGTCGATTTCCGAATCACATAATTTATATCTTCAGTTCGACTCTACAACCCATTCTTCCGAATCCCGATTCCCTAATCACGGTTCCCGAATCCCTAATCACATAATTTATATCTTCAGTTCGACTCTTCAATCCATTCCCCCGAATCCCGAATCCCGATTCACAAATCTCACGTCTAAAACCAGCCGTACTACGGTTATTTTAAATCTCGGCAAAAATAGTAAGAAATTAGGATAACGCAACCCAAATAACTATTAATTAGCCCTCAGGATTTGTACTTTAGATTTATGCTTATTATACTATTTTTCTCACCTCTCACCACCAGTTACTTTTATCCATTCCAATATTAGTCCTTAAAATGGACGTCTCGGCAAATCCTTAAACCATCGATAAACGATTTCGCTAGAAGAATTCAAGATAACCCAAGCGGTGATACAGATTATTTTAACATCAACTATAAATGATTCATGCTTTTGGTACCATTTTTCAACTTCCCCTTTAAAGGGATAAATCTTATCTGCATAAAAAGCCCACGTATCTTCGCCTCTATTTTTCACTTCAGTAATGAGTTCTTCTTCGTCTCTAAATATAATTGACCCAATTCCGGTAAGCCCTGGTTTTACATTATAAATTACTTCTTGAACATCTTTAGGATAAGCTTCAAAACTAATACGCATCACTGGGCGTGGACCAACCACACTCATATCACCTTTAAGAATATTTATCAGTTGCGGTAATTCATTGATTTTACTTTTTCGTAAAAACCCACCCATAGGGGTTATTCTTGGGTCTCTTTTAGTTGTCATTACACCTCCAGACATATTTGGGCTATCCTTGAGCATAGTAGCAAATTTCCAAATTAAAAATGGTTTATTCTTATAGCCAATTCTTTCCTGTTTATACCATATATAGCCTTCTCCAGTGAGTTTAAGACCTATCATAATTGGGATTAACAACGGAGCTAAAATTAGAAGAGAAACAACAGAAACAATAATGTCTGCCAATCTTTTGAATAGTAAATACATAATTACATTTTTTGGTCTAAACTCTTTCCTGTTTCGATATGTTCAAAATCTGGGAGCTGTTTTTTCAGTAGTTCAACAATGGCAGCTTTATCGTAGTCACCGGAATCCATGAGATTTTTTAACTGAAAAATGGTACTATCGATTTCGGACTTTGGAAGCTTTCTCGCATTTTTAATCACACCAAGACTAAAATAGGTTTTAGTATCAATCAAATCAGTATCTGTATAAAATTCTTCATAGAGTTTTTCTCCAGAAGTATCTGAATCGAAAAAGAAAACGGGGTATGGATCATTTTCCTTGGTGCTTAATGCTTTCTTTTTCGCTATTTCTTCAGATGTACATTCAACTACTGCTCTTTTGGACGCCTTAAAGAAATCTAAAGTAATTTCCTTAAAGTAGACCATCTCTTCCGAAGCTAATTTCGGAAAAAAGATTTCTCCCGAGTTTCCTAACATACAGGCCAACATACATATTTGCCCACTTTCAATAGGGGAAACAAAAAAACGCTTAACGTCAGAAGGACAAGAAATAGGTTGATTCTGAAATAATCGCTCAATATATCCGGCCAATAAGGAACCATTGGAAAAAGCAACATTCGCAAATCGTGCGGTGGTAATCTGCAAATCATCACTGTAGGACATAATCACCTCTTCCATAAGTTTCTTGCTTGCTCCCATTACATTTACGGGATTGGCTGCTTTGTCTGTAGATACACAAAAGAAATGTTCTGGTTTTTTGGTAATAAGCAAATCTAAAAACTCTTTAGCTTTGAACACATTATTGTCTATCATTGCTTCTATAGAATATTGATCCTTTTCGCTACGAACGTGCTTGTGTGCTGCAAAATTAGCTACTATATGAAATGGGCCTTCTGCTAAAAACATTTTTTTGAAAACAGGATCCCCAAAATTCATGGGGTATGTTCTAAAGTCATTGGGAATATATGTATTAGCATCAGAGCGTAGTTGTCTAGTTAACTCCGTCAAGCCATTCTCATTAGTATCCACAACATATAATTTCCCGGGCTTAAATCTCAGGATGGCCTTGATATATGAGGAACCAATCGTGCCAGCACCGCCAATAACCAATACTGATTTTCCAGCTATTTTTTTACTAAGCGTGTCTTTATGTTTTTCAATGTCATTTTCAAATAGACTAGTTTGTCTTTTCGTAATGTACGTATTTATAAAATTGGGGATATCTATTAAATTCATGATTCAATATAAGATTTGGGGTTTAGTGTTTATTTTTTAAATAAATTATGTTTAGGAAGATCTTTGAATAAATCGTGAACAATTTCGCTTTTTGGAAAAATGACGACATATGCTGTTGTAAAAATTATAAGGAAATCTGTGAGAATACCTCGATGTTTTGAATACCATAATTCGAGTTCACCTTTATAAGGAGCAATGTCATCTTTATAAAAGGACACAGCATCCTTTTTAGAATCTTTTATAAAACTCTCTTCGTCTCTAAAAACAATTGAACCGATACCAGTAAGCCCCGGCTTCAATCCTTTAATTAAACTCTGAATACTCTCACTATAATATGAATAATTTCTAAAAGTTGTCGGTCGCGGTCCAACAACACTCATATCACCTTTTAGAATATTAATAAATTGAGGAAATTCATTCAACTTGGTTTTTCTTAGAAATTTACCAACTTTCAAAACACGTGGATCATCTCCTGTTGTTATATCTCCACCTGCCATATTGGAACTATTTTCTAACATGGTCGCGAATTTAATCAAACCGAATGGCTTCATCCCTTTACCCACTCTTTGTTGAATATAAAATATTTTACCTTCTCCTGTTAACCTGAGAAGGATCATAACAGGTAGAAAAATGGGGAAAACAATAATTAACACAATTGAGGAGAATAAAATATCGAAAACTCTCTTTATAAATAAGTACATTGATTGTTTAAATTTCTAAGTTAGAATTGGCAGGGACTAATATTCTTTGTGAAAGTTGCACATTGGGTCCTATTCTCGTGTCCTTTCCTATTTCTGCTCCACCTGTTATTCGTGCACCAGGCATCAGCACACAGTTTTCTCGTAATATTGAGTCGTGATGAATACTTACATTTGAATTAATGAAACAGTAATCTTCAATTACAATATCTGTAGTCAAAATTGAGGTCTCACCAATATAACATCCTTTACCTATTTTTATTGAGCCCTCGTCATATAGAGAAGCCTTAGGGTGAATAAAAGTTGGGAAATTAAAATTCTTTTTACTTCCAAATTCTTCAATAATTTTTCGCCTAATATTAACATTACCGATTGCTATTATAATATCACAGTCAAATTCGATATTATGCAAATACTTATTATCTCCAACAATATTCACCCCTTTAACAGTTCCAGGCTTTTCGTCAATGAAACCTATTCCGTTATAATTAAAAAGATAATTGGTATGTTTTAGAGTAGCTAATATTTCTCTTCCAAGACCTCCTGAACCAATTATTAAAAGATGCTTTTTCATACAATTTAAATTACAATAGCTTCAAACTAATTATTAATTTTCAAGAATTTTAAAATGGTTAAGCTAAAAAAAATGGTTTTATTTAATATAATATCTAACAACGCCATTTAACATCCAATGACAGGTATAGTACAAAGACTTGATACTACTAAAACCTTGAGTGTCTTTTAAAAAAGTAATATGTTTTAAAATCAACTTATACTTTTTACTAGTTGCAGAATTATTAACTTGTCTATAATATGCTAATTCCTTATCAATGCCATATGATTTGACTCCGCTCTTCAAAATTGCCAACCATAATGCATAATCCTGTTTACGTGCATGCTCAGACATGTAAAATTTCCCTATCTTTTCTGCATCATAAACAGCTGTTAAACAGCTAATCTCAGTTCTCTTCAATAACCCCTTATAGTCCACTACGTCTTTAACATGAAGAGTGGATTTAATTGCACTCCCTTCTTCACTTAAGTAGCCATAAGAAGTATGAGAAAAGTGGTAATTATTTTCGAGCATAAAGGGTATCTGTATTGCTAATTTATCTTTGTGCCATAAATCATCGCTATCCAAAAAAGCAATATAGCGACCCTCTGCTTTTTGTATTGCAAAATTACGTGTCTTTCCAGATTTTAAATTTGAAGGGTTTCTAAAAATCCTAATTCTAGAATCCCTTGCGGCTAACTCTTGCATTATTTGCCAGGAATCATCTTTTGAACAATCATCTACCAATACCCATTCCCAATCTTCATAGACTTGGTTGATTACAGAATTGGCTGTTAGCTTCAGAAACCGCGAAGCATTGTATACAGGTGTTATAATAGATACTTTCATTTAGAATGATTCTTAATAAATTTTGCAGGTACACCTCCGTAAATACCTTTCTCTCCCTCAAATCTTTTTGTTAAAACAGCTCCTCCTGCTAAAATTGAAAATTTTGGTAAAGAGGCTCCGGCAACAATAGTACAGTTGCCAGCAACCCAGGCACCTTTACAAATAACAACCATTTCAGCTTTTGATTTTAAAAACCTAAATGACGAACCATCAAATTGATGATTTCCACCAGAAATTACACAATTTGGACCAATTATAACATTATCTCCTATCATTAAATCTAATGCTATTATCACGTTTTTTGGTGCTATATAAACATCATCACCTACTATTAAACCTGACAAAGAACCAATATAAACATCAGAAGCAACTTGGAAATTTCTCCCACATTCTTTCATTAAAAATGAGTAAAAAAGTCCCCTTAATCTCATTATAATGGGAATATTTGGGAAAAAATAAAATAGTGACCTTATAAGCCATGAGTATATTATAGAGATCTTATGCTTCATAAAAAATATTTCTTAAAAAGTTTTCAATTTTAAAATTTGTTACTCGGCTATATGAATTAGCCCTTATATGATTATAAGTTTCATTATTACTAGATAGTTCCTTTAATTTCTTTGCAAAATCCTTATCATCATTAAAATCAGAAAACAAAATGTTTTTTCTATCTTCAAAGGTACTTGGCAAAGAGCCTACAGGAGTACTAATCACTGCCAATCCATTTGCCATAGCTTCTAATATTACACGTGGAGAACCTTCCGATAATGAGGCAAAACAAAAAATATCATGTCCTCTAAACAATTCATTCAATTTATCTCGACTTTCAATATGGCCCAAAAACACAATATTCTTTAAATTTAATCTAGTAGCCAGCTGTTTTAATTCTCCTTCTGACTCACCATGTCCAACTATAGTTAGAACTGCATTTGGCTTTTCTTTTTGTAAAAGAGAAAATGCTCTTATAACCGTTTCAACGCCTTTAGCCTTTCTTAAATACCCCACATAAATTATTTTAGGTGCTTCTATGTCAATAACTTTATTATGCTCAAAATAGAAATCAGAGTCATTTAATGTTGAGGAAATAAGAGGTGTAGAATTTACATTATACTTTTTCAAACGTTCTGATATGTGAAAACCATTAGTATATACCTTAGCTGTTTTACAGGCTCTCATAAACATATAATGCTCTGGCATAAATAATTTAGTGTATAATAGCTTTTTGATGAGGGATAAGTTCGGATTGTTTTTTATCGTATCAACGGGATCTCCTACAAAATGAATTATTTTTTTCTTATCCTTAAAATAAAAACTTTGTAACCATCCAAATGGAATGGGGTATCTAGCATAAACAACATCATAATTATTTGCTAATTCCTTATATGCTTTTTTATAATGAAAAAAATATTTAATTGCATCAATATATCCATCTGAATAGGGCAATTCATAAACTTCAACATTCTTATAATTACTTATTGTTTCTAATGAACTATTCCCTGATTTAATTAAATTTATAGGTGATAATAAGCAAACCTTACTGTAATACTTCACGATTTCATTTAAATACACCCAGTGGGTATAAGGAATGAAGTATTTATCTCCTTTTTTATGCAAGGTCCAAGCATGGATTACAATTGACTTCATAATTTTTATATAATAATTTGTATTTTCAAATAGATTTTCTCTCTCTCTCTCTCTCTCTCTCTCTCTCTCTTTAATAAACTTCTTATTGATTTCTTTTAATAAATTCACCTTATCGCAAATCTTAAAATATTATACAGTAAAATGATTATAATTGAAATAAAAAAATAATACTTGAGCGTGACAATTTTAATTTTTTGCTCAAAATATATTGGTAGTAAAAAATACATTGCATAAATACTGCCTAAAGATTGCCTAGTACTAAATAAGCCATTAATGGACACCGATAGGCCTACCTTAAAAAAAATAAGGACTAAAAAAATAAATAGAACGCTAATATTTACTTTCTTAAAATTCTTAAATATCCAAAAAAAGCCAAAAAGAATAAATGGCAAAATGGCAAAATGGTAGATTAAAGCAGAACTCGTATAGTTTATGGTCTCGATATTATCGAAGTTTATAAATAAATGTGAAGGTAGAAATAGACTAGATAATAAAAACAATGGAGCGCCCAAATAAGAAATAACACTTAAATTGGAAATATTAGAACCTGAGGTTTCGATTTCTTTTCCAAAAAATGAATCATAACGAGGTGAAAAATAGCTTTCGAAATCGGTTACGATACCAGTACTCGCCAGATAATTCCATACGTAAACAAATGCAATTAGAGAAAAGATCACAAATAATAAGGAATAATATGAAAATCCTCGTTTGAATGACAAGGATTTATATATATATACTAATATAAATGCTCCAACTAGAGGGGTAATTGTGGCAGCCCTGAAAAATATCATAAGCGTTAAGGCCAAAATCAAGTATAATATTCTTCTTAGCTTAACCCGACCTTCTAAAAGGTTGCAAAAACAATATATTGCTATCAACGTAAATAATAATAACATTACGTCTTTAAGGACAAAACTTGAAAAATAAATCAATATTGGAGAAAAGGCGATTATAGAAGTAACAAGCTTAGCTATCTTATTAGATGTATAAAGTTTTAATATTTTAAAACAAACTATTACAATTAAGCCGGATATTACTGCATTTAAAATTTTTGGCACATAAGTGGACTCTCCAAATAGATATATAGCTAACGCATTTATATTAGGATAGCCAGAATAAAACCCAGTAGACAACCTAATATCTTCATCTATAGAAAAGCCGTATACTTTCCAACCTCTTGCGATGTCTACGGAACTTTGATAATAGAGATAATCATCTTTAAAAGATAAAAAAGGGATATTGTTATATGATAACAAAATTTCAGAAAACGCAAAAATAGAAATCAATTTTATTACAAATAGCACTAATGTTAATTTCCATAAATAAGTGCTATCCTTATTAAATTTATTTATTTTATAAAAGTTAAATCCAATTACTAATAATAGTATTGGTATAAATAGTGAAAACAAGAAGTCTTGGATTCCCTGATTAAAAATTAGTCCCCCTACAGTTGTTATAATTATTAATATTATAGAGAAATTTATGGAGTATTTATAAAATACATTAAACTTATCCATATTAATTAATATTTGCCAAAATTAATATTTGCACCTTAAACTCGTTGAAAAATGGCGATAGACTTAACCGAGACACATAGCCATAATGGTCATTGTAACTGACAGCAGATCCATTTACCGCAAACCCCAAATCATAGTTTTCTGCTGATTTTTGGACAGAATAAGTGGATACTGAATCAATATTGCCATTTGGAAATGCAAAATATTTACATTCTTTAATCTCTTCTATTATTCTTTTCTTACTTAACTCAAGTTGATTATCAATAATCTCGTTAGTTTGGACTGAATGAAGAATGGCATGATCTAAGCCATGAGAGGCTATTGTACAGGAAAAATTTTCTTTTAGTTCAATAACTTCAGACCAAGTCATCAATTCTTCAGAATGGTATAAATCATTTAAGCTTGTAAGCTGTTCTACAGAAAAATTATCTTTTATATCTGTTATAATTTTATTTACATCATCATTATTTGAAGTCTTAATTATGTCAATCAATTCGTTATTCGCCTCATTCCTTAGATTTTCTGTAGTCAAACCAAACTTCTTATTCAAAAATGGCACGCTCAACTCATCAATTACTTTAGAGTAAACACCCATTCTCACATAATACGTTGGAAGTCTTATAGCTTTATCTATTAATTCAGGACAAATAAATACAGTAAAAGGAATACCATGTTCTCCTAAAAAAGGAGCAACTACTGTTAAATTGTTTTTGTACCCATCATCAAATGTAATGACGACTTCTTTGCCACTTAATCTCTCATTAGTAAAACGTAAATAAAATTCATCAATAGATATAATTTCGAATTTCTTTCTTAAAAATAAGATCTGCCGCTTAAACTCGGAGAATAAGATCTGATTACTTTGAATAATCGAATTTTCAACTGGAATTATTTCAACACCGTGGTAAAATACTATCTTAGTTTTTTGATAAAACATATTAAAAACATCAGGAATAAAAGTGTTACCTACAAGCCCTGCCATTTTTCTTTTAATATTCATATTTCGTACTCTTTTATAATTCTCATTGGGTTTCCAACCGCTAAAGTCCATTCAGGCACATCTTTATGAACTAACGTACCTGCTCCAATTACTGCTCCATCACCAATTTTTACTCCTGGCAAAATAATAGACCCCATCCCAATAGATACACCATGACCAATAATTGTTTCTAATCTTATTAATTTCAGGTCTTGATTAGAAAATCCCTTTTTATAAACCTTCATATCTCTATGATGAAATAAAAACTGAATATTAGGACCAGCCTTAAAATTATCTCCTATGGACAAAAAGCTTAAGTTGTTATCAACATAAATTCCATTCCCAAAATAACTATTAACCCCGATCTTAGCTCCACAAAAATTTAGTATTGAAGGTTTTATCTTGTATGAAATCATATTTAAAACTATCCAGTGTCTAAATACTTTATAAAGTAAGATCGCTCTTAAAAAATTTTTAAATTTTCTTTTAATCATTTTTTCATCTTATTAGTTATAAACCTTTTAATTCTATGAAATTCATTAACGTTTAATAATATTGAACATAATCCAAAAATCGTTAAACTTAGGAGGGTATTTACAAGTAGGTTTAAAACATGGCTTTCAATATTAATGTATATTTCAGATAGTTTCGAAAATATAATTAATATTAAACCGATTAAAATTGTTTTTAAAATAGCCTGTACTTGTGAAAATATGCTATAATCTAAGAGCTTTCCTGAAACATACATTGTTATAATGGAATTTAAAACTACAGCTGCTATTTGCCCATAAATTAAAATCTCTATCCCGTAGGAAATTGTTGCAAGAACGAAGGTTATAGTTACTACTCTCTTTACTATATTTGTAGCCAGATACTTACGCGACTTTCCTTTTACTAACAATATATTCATACCCAAATTATATAAAGGTAAAAAGGCACCTATATAACATAAAAGCTCAAAATATTCAATTGAGTCAAGCCATTTATTACCTAATACTATAGGGATCAAATCTTTTCCTAAGGTAGATGCAATAATAAATATTGGAAAAATTATATAAAAAGCAAAAGCTTGGATTTCTGAAAAGTAGTCTTTCAATGATGCATCATCATTCTGAATCTTTGACATTGCAGGGAAGGAAACACTTCTTATTACTGACACTAAAGCATTTGCCGGCACACTCTGTAAAGCATAAGCTTGAGAGTAAAACCCCAACTGTGCTTTACTATAGAACTTTCCAATAATAATAACATGTAAGTTAGACGTCAACGTATCTAACAGAGAAGAAAACATGATATTCAGACTAAATTTGTACATGTTTTTTATTGGGTAAAAAATTAATCTCTTGATAGGTCTCCAATCAACATAGATCCACAATAGTATTAATTTTAATAAATTAGAAATCAACATCTGGAATACCAAAGCCCATATGCCCCATCCTATTATAGCAAGAAAAACTGAAATACCCCCCCCAATTAAATTTCCAATTAAAGTTCTTTTGGCCAAAACCTTGAAATTCATACCTTTTGTTAAAATAGCAGTAGGAACTATTGATAAGGAATTAATAACAATTGATAAAAAGCTGATTTTGCATAAAAGCCTAAGGGTCGGTTCATTATAAAATTCAGCGATATAGCTAGAGCTGAAAAATAATATAATGTAGATTATGCAAGACATTATAAAATTAAAGTAAAAAACAGAAGTGTAATCCTCCTCTGTTACATCTTGTCTTTGTATTAGTGTTTGAACAAAACCACTTTCAATAAATACCTGTGAAATTGAAGTAAAAACAATTAATAATCCAACCACCCCAAAATCTTCTGGGGTTAATAATCTTGCAAGTATCAGTGTAAATATAAATTGAATTAAAGATCCAAATATTTTTTCAACGAAGTTCCAACTAAAACCCTTTAAAGAATCTGATTTTATAATCCCCATACTTAATCCCGATACTTTATTAACTTTGCGGGCACCCCACCATAAATAGCATAAGGTTCAATACTTTTGGTTACCACCGATCCAGCAGCTACTATTGCTCCCCTTCCAATACTAACTCCATCCGTTACTGTAACATTCGCACCAATCCATACATCATCATCAATGTTAACACCCTTACTTGAAACACCTTGTTTCTTTATAGGAATATTCCTATCCTCAAAATTATGGTTAGAACCCACTATAACACAATTTGGTGCAATAAGGACAAAATCTCCTATCTTAATTTTACCAATAATAATACTATTCCTATTTACAGTACAATTACTTCCAATTTTGATTTCAGAAAAGTTTGTTCTTATCTCTACGTTCTCACTTATTGCTGTTTTATCTCCAATTGAAATTTTACCATAAAGTTTAGAATTATCATAAATTCTCAAATTATCACCGAGTCTAATATCTCCTCTGAACATAACATTGAAACCACAATATAATTTACGAGGTTTTCCTTTAAATAATATATAGGTATAAAACACCGACAATATGTATCTAAGCGTCCTTTTAATATTATAAACAAAATTTACCATCTTTTTTACAACTTGTTATCAGTTCTGCTTCTAATCAGAATTGAACGGTATAAACAATTAAACTTCTCATTATTAAAAATTAATTCAGTATTGAATCTTAAATTATAGTTTCAAAAATAGAGATTGAAATTTCATTTGAATAATCTATAATATTGTCATTTTTTCCTTCTAACAAAAAGTCTATAACAATAAGAAATTTTATGACTTTAAAACCACGGACTATCTTCTTAAATTCCCCCAATACCATTCCACCGCCGCTTCAATACCAACATTAATAGTGTGGGTTGGTTTAAAGTTTAATAGTTTTTCCGCCTTTTCCACAGATGCCAAGGAATGCGGGATATCTCCTATTCGGTTGGGACCGTGGATGATTTCTACTTTTGCAATTGCGGGGTCAAAGCTGCTTAAATGTTTCTTTAGTAACTCAGTAAGTTGCACCAAAGTGGTTCTATCGCCTACCGCAGTATTATACACTTGGTTTAGCGCTTCTTTATTTTCTGTAGTAATGGACAACAAGTTCATCTGCACTACATTGTCTATATAGGTAAAATCGCGAGAGTAACTGCCGTCACCATTTATAACAGGACTTTCGTGATCCATAAACTGCTTTACAAAAAGGGGGATAACCGCCGCGTAAGCGCCGTTCGGATCTTGACGTCTGCCAAAAACATTAAAATAGCGGAGACCAATAGTATTTAGCCCGTAAGTTTTGTAAAAATTTTCTGCGTACAGCTCATTTACATATTTGGTGATAGCGTAGGGTGATAAGGGTTTCCCGATATTGTCCTCCAGCTTTGGTAAAGCTTCACTATCGCCATAGGTAGAACTACTGGCAGCATAAACAAAACGCTTAACACCTGCATCGCGTGCAGCAACCAACATATTTAGAAATCCGCCAACGTTTACATCGTTAGAGGTAATTGGATCGTTAATAGAGCGCGGCACCGACCCTAAAGCCGCTTGGTGCAAGACAAAGTCTTGGCCTTTGCAAGCAGCTTCACAGGTTTTTATACAGCGAATATCGCCTTCAATTAGCTCAAAATTTTTGTGGGGCAAAAAAGGTGCTATATTGTGTTTATGGCCGGTGGCAAAATTGTCTAAACAAGTAACTTGAGCATTAAGGTTCAATAAGGCTTCACATAAATTAGAGCCTATAAATCCTGCTCCTCCGGTTACTAATACCCTCTTATCTTTTAATATGTCAAATTGTTCTAAATTCATGTTTTATTAGATGTGAGTCTTGAGATGTGAGACTTGAGATTTTAGAGAAGGTTGGTTTTAATAACAATCTGCTATGAATGCTCAATTTTCAATGCTCAATGTTCAATATTCAATTTGTTTACCTCCGACTTCATTCGTAGGCTTTCCCAATTTCATTTTCATTTTCGATTTCCCTCCTCCAGCGGGGAGGCGATTTCCTCTAACCTCTACCGACTAAAGTCTACCAACTAACTAAAGCTTCCCATCAACGTTCGTCAACACTCCTTTCACGTCATAAACAATGGCCGTTTCTTTTTTATAAGGCTCTAGATCCATTGTTAAAAACTCATTATGAGCAACTCCTAAAACGATGGCGTCATACTGCTTTTGTTTTAAGATGATAGTCGTTTCTATATTGTATTCGTGATTTACTTCTTCTGGGTTGGCCCAAGGATCATAGGTGGTTACTTTAACGCCGTAGTCGCATAGAGCTGCTATTACGTCCACTATCTTGGTATTGCGAACATCTGGGCAATTTTCTTTAAAAGTTACGCCTAGCATCAATATTTCGGCACCGCTAATGGCAACTCCTTTTTTGATCATACACTTAATCACCTGGCTGGCTACATATTGGCCCATAGAGTCGTTCAATCTTCTTCCCGCCAAAATAATCTCTGGGTGATAGCCGCGTTCCTGCGCTTTTTGTGCAAGGTAATACGGATCTACGCCTATGCAATGTCCACCAACAAGGCCGGGTTTAAACGGCAAGAAGTTCCATTTGGTACCCGCAGCTTTTAACACCTCGTGGGTATCTATTTCCAAGAGATTAAAGATCTTAGCGAGTTCGTTTACAAAAGCAATATTGATATCGCGTTGCGAATTCTCAATTACCTTGGCCGCTTCTGCTACTTTTATGCTCGGTGCTAAATAGGTGCCGCCGGTAATTACGGAAGCGTATAGCGCATTAATTGCCTTAGCCGAATCAGGGGTAGAACCCGCGGTTATTTTAAGTATCTTATCTACGGTGTGTTGTTTATCGCCCGGGTTGATACGTTCGGGAGAATAGCCCACAAAGAAATCTGTGTTGTACTTCAAGACGCTTTCTTTTTCCAAAACGGGAACGCACTCTTCTTCGGTAACTCCGGGATATACGGTAGATTCATAGATTACGGTATCGCCTTTTTTAAGCACCTTCCCCACGGTTTTGCTGGCAGCATATAAGGGGGTGAGCACGGGACGGTTGTTTTTATCTACTGGGGTTGGCACGGTCACAATAAAGTAATTGCAGCCTTGAATATCCATTAAATCGGTAGTACAAAAAAGTCCGTTTTCGGGCATTTCTTCTAGACTTCCACCACCTTCTTCTTCAAGTACGGTTGCAAGAGCGCCGACGGGGTTTGCCTGAAGCAAGACTTGTTGTAATATTTTATCTTCTACCTCTAGCGTAGTATCGTGTCCGTTCTGCAGCGCTTCTACCCTTTCCCGGTTGATATCAAAACCAACTACGGGATATTTAGTGGCGAAAAGTCTTGCCAAAGGCAGGCCGACATAGCCAAGGCCTATAATTCCAATTTTTATTTCTTTCTCTTCCTTCATTACTTATAACTATATTTTTAAAGATGATTTAAACCAATATTTTGTTAAAGCATCTTCGCTCGCATTTAATTCTTCTTATCTTTATGTCTTTTTTTCAACTTTCAACTTTCAACTTTCAACTTTCAACTTTCAACTTTCCATTTTCTACTTTCACATTTCGCCGTTCGTCAATCGTCGTTCATAGTTCGTATTTCTACTTTCAAATTTCCATTTTCACATTTCGTCGATCGTCGTTCGTCGCTCGTCGTTCATACTTCGTATTTCTACTTTCCAATTTCTATTTTCAACTTTCGTTTCAACTCCCCTCTTGCTCAGCAACCTTCCACACCCACTCCAAATGATATCCATGAGAATCTTTTTTACGCACTAATATAAATGGCACGCCCACTAAAATCATACATACTGGCAAGAGGATTGCGAAGGCTGCATTAATAGGCATATTGTTTAATAAATAAGCCAAAGCTATCATCGCCAAGGTATAAAGGACAACAACCATAGTGGCGCGTTTGTGCGATAGGCCTAGATCTATAAGCCGGTGGTGAATGTGGTTCCTATCTGCCGTAAATGGACTTTGCCCCTTTTTTATTCGCACAATGAATACTCTGAGGGTATCTAACAACGGATAAGACAGCAGGGCCATTACAAAAAGAGGTGCATTTTTAAAAAGTGGCGTTCCGCTGGTAAGACTTAAGTTTAAGTATAAAACCATTTGGGCAGCCAATGCAAAACCAACCACCAAAGAGCCTGTATCGCCCAAGAAGATTTTTCGCTTGTGAGAGAAGTTATATATCAAAAAAGCCACCAGAGAACCTACAAGTGCCAGAGATATAAGGGAGATAAGAAAATGACCGCTTAGAAAGAAAACCACAGCCATTACACCAGACACTAAGACTCCAATAGAGCCCGCCAAGCCATCAATGCCATCAATTAAATTATAGGCATTGATAATCAGCACAATAACGAATACTGAAAAAGGTAATGCAATTGCATAATGAAGTTCGTGTATGCCCAAAAGTCCGTTAAAGGAGCCTATATAATTGTTTGTACCGGAAATGAATATGATGGCGGCAATTAGTTCAAAAAAGAGCTTTTTCCTAGGAGAAATAGACATGATATCATCGGAAACTCCCACTAAAAACAAAAGCGAAAGCACGATGTTGAAAATAATCAAATTGATTAATTGTTCGTGACTTGCGAATAGCAGAAACGCAATATTACTGGTTAAAATCAGACCTATAAAAACACCTATCCCACCCAGATTAGGGATGATGCCCCTATGGGAAGTTCTGCCATTGGTGGATGCGGTGAGGTCTTTCTCGAGGCTTATCGCAATAACTTTGGGCATGATTACAAGCGTTACGCTCAAGGAAGTGGCCAAGGTTAAAAATGCGGTTAGCAATTTAAAATCTGCTAAAAGTACAAGTACTTCCGCTTTGTTCGTAGGTAAGTTTGGTAAAATCATTTGGGGATTTTAGATTTTTTAGTTCACCTGGGGAATGAAATAAAAAATAAATTATACTTTGTTGGCTCTACTTCATTAATTATTGTTAATTTCATATTCAAAATACTTAACATCACCATTATTCTTGAAAACGAACAACTGACAATTCATAAACAACTGTAATCCAATTTATTAAACCAAAAAGAAGCTTTATTAAAATAAAACTTCGCTGTTTAAATTATAGAAAATGAGTACGGTTTTCGTTCAGAAAATAGTACCTGTTAAATTTTTTACAAAAATATCCTTTAAATCTTAGTTGACCAACACTTATGCATTAAACTTTCATATTTTTTGCAGTGTGCTGGTATTCAGTATATTAACTAATAAAATAAGAGCTTAAATACAGTAGATACTTATCGAAATTAAGTCTCTTAAAATCCAGAAATCTTAATTTCTGATTCTTTTCTCCAATTTATAAAAATCCGTTGAAAAGTAAAACAAATCCGTCGTAATACACATGATCCCCCGTCATATACGTCTTTTCGTTCATTTCCTCCAAAACTCCTTCCCTCCCATTTCAAAAATCCGCACATAACCTTTTAACCTTCAACCAAAAACGGTCCATGCTATTTAGCCATGGACAAACCTGGAACCTTGAACCTTGAACCTGAAACCTTGAATAAATTTATCCTAAAGCATAAAACCAAAATATATTTTTAGTAAGTTTGCCTTATGGGAGTAGGTGGATTAGCAATTGGAACAATCGTATTATTCTTGGCATTATTTATTATTGCTGAGCTTCAAGAAAGATTATAATAGCGTTTCGTTTTATTAATTTTGAATACATTCTGGATTCTCAAATCTAGGGTAGCTTTTTATACCCCAAATTCTTGGCGGATATATTTTCTTTAAAGCACTATTTGGGATCAAGCCCAATTGTTGTGTTTATGCAAAAACTGTGGTTAGTCCATAAAGGAGTTCTATTTTTTTTCAATCCACACGCAACTCTTGACCAAACCTGACAGGTTTAGACTGGGGACCTACGATTTCAAAATTAATAAATTTGTAATCGTCTCAGGCTTCAAAAACTTTCCGAATCCCCTGAATCTTCCAGATTATTTTATTTCTCAAATTCAACATTATCATCGTATTAGGATTGATTAAATCTAACCAATGTAGAAAAACTGTCGCTATTTTTTCATTGGTAAGCGCATTGATTCGAAAGTAGAAAGTAGAAAGGGGAAATTTGAACGACGAGTGACGAACGACGAGCGACGAACGACGAGTGACGAACGACGAGCGACGAAGGACGAGCGACGAATGAAGAAAGGGGAAAGTTGAAAGTTGAAAGTGGAGATACGAACGACGAGCGACGAACGACGAAGGACCAGCGACGAATGAGGAAAGCGGAAAGCGGAAAATAATTATAGAGAATAGAAATAGAAAATAACAATAAATAATAGAGAATAACAATAAATAATAATTTCCATTTTGAGATTAAGAAAGATTGGGGTATCTTAGAAGGGAAGAAGGCCGGTGGGGAATATGGATAAAATAAAGAGGCGAGCTACTGATGGTAAAACAAGATTAATTTAAAAAACCTAGATTATGAATATTTTATATTTACACGGTTTAGACGGAGATCTAGCTCCTGAAAAAAGAACGATTTTAGAGAAGTATGGACGGGTTTTTTCTCCGGCTATTGACTATAGAACCGAATACAACAGTATTGAACTTTTGGTAGAACAATATAAAAATGAAAAGATAAAGGCGGTCATTGGCAGCAGCATGGGCGGATTTGTTGGCTATTATATTGCTGATGCGTACCAACTTCCATCCTTGCTTTTTAATCCTGCGCTCTACTCCCGGTCTGTGCACCAAAGGATACCTACTTATAAGAATCCATATCTCAGTTTTAAACAGATTGTTCTTGGGGTTGATGATGATGTAATTGACCCAAAAGCTACGTTTTCATTTTTGTCCAAAACGCTTCAAGAGCACACGGATTATGACATTCATGTGCGGCAGCGATTGGGACATCGCATTCCTGTTACCGTTTTTAAAGAGGAAGTAGAAGCTTTTTTTAAGAAGCTTTAGATGAATGAATGGAGCGTTATTGATCAAGTTAGATTTAAGAAGAAACTCTACATTCGTATTTTATCAAATCACTACTCATTTTTCAACTTTATAAATATCAACTCAATAGTCATCTAAAAGTTGTCTAGATTTATTTAGCAACGCCGATCTCTTTGACACTTCAGTTTCCGTCTTCAATTTTATTTCAATATCAACATATTTGTTTGAAAAGTTTAAAAATTCAGAGGATTCAATAAAATTTTTTAGCCAGATTGAGAATTCTGCAAATTCTGGATTTTCTTCTGAATACAGAAAATTTTCTATCGCTTGTTTTCTATGCCACTCGGACCTCTCATTATTTATACGATCTTTTAAAGGAAGTCCTAAAAACTGCTCTATCAAATAATCATTAGCCATAAAACTTTTCAAAATGCTTTTTTCAGCAATCTCCATCTTCTTATTTTTAAAACTGCTTATTGCATATTCAAACCAAAACATACCATAGCCAATATCATCTGGAAAGTTTTTATCAAACCATTTAAAATATCTAGCGGCACCTTTGTAGTCGTTGATCCGCAAATACAATTCCGGAGGCATATAGCGCAGCCCGCGACTGTCATCAAAATAACCTCCGTGAAATCGCTTGTCTGCCGACAAAGCACTTCTGATCTTTTTGATTTTAGCTCGTACTCTTTCTTCTTGTTTCTCAGTCATAAAAATAGTTTCAACGTAATTTCCCTCCTCTCCTAAAAAAAAGTCCACCAATAAAAGGTGGACTTAATGCTTTAATAGACTTTAATAGACTTTAATAATGTTGAAAAAACGCTTGGGGCCACCTAATATAGACCTAACTACAATAATTTAATCTGTAATTGGGTTTTCGCGAGCCCACTCTTGATACGCCTCAAATTGCGACTCGTCCAAGATGTTTTTCATAATCCTATCTTGATATTCTGTCTTTTCAAAACTATTCATGTTTTTATTGCGGTTCTTGCTTTTCCAAGCGCCTGTGGAACGTTTCCATTCGTTCTCATAGCGTGAAATTTGGTCTTTATTCATATCTAAAGCCGTGTACATCTGCTGAATTCTCGCATTATCAACAGTTTCTGAATTTCTGACTGTTTCTGAGGTTTCGGATCTTTCCGAAGAAAACTGTGGCGATTTCTCTGTTTTAGTCCGCTCCGTAGTTTGGTTTGATCTTCCTCTATTTGTTTCTGTTGAAACGCTTGAAGCATCAGCCGTTTGCTTCGTGGTGCCACAAGATGTAAGCACGGCTAAAAAGCCAACCGCCAAAAGTGTTCTTAGATTTTTCATTTTTTATAGAATTTAGTGTTATCCCACTAATTTACTAATCTATCAGGTTTCGATTATGCACTTTAAGAAAATATTGTAATTTTTAAAAGTATAGGAACGGCTAAATTTGAAAGTAGAAAGGAGAAGTTAGAACGACGAGCGACGAGTGACGAAAAACGAAATTGGAAAGTAGAAAGGGGAAAGGGGAAATTAGAACGACGAGCGATGAGCGACGAACGACGAAATTGGAAAGTAGAAAGGGGAAAGGGGAAATTAGAACGACGAGCGATGAGCGACGAACGACGAGCGGCGAAATTGGAAAGTAGAAAGGGGAAAGGGGAAATTAGAACGACGAGTGACGAGCGACGAACGACGAGTAACGAGTGACGAACGACGAGTAACGAGTGACGAACGACGAAATTTGAAAGGGGAAATTAGAAAGGGGAAATTAGAACGACGAGCGACGAACGACGAAATTGGAAAGTAGAATTTAGAAAGGGGAAATTAGAACGACGAGCGATGAGCGACGAACGACGAAATTGGAAAGGGGAAATACGAATGACCAACGACGAACGAAAACAGATGCACAAGTAGGACGGGTTTGAATTTGACGAACCTGACTACCGTCAGGCAGGTGGAACGGACTTTTAGTCTGTCTTGAATAAACTTGGAAAATTAGTCCAACTGAAACGAAGACTTAGGACCTGCCTACGGGCAAGCAGGCGTAGGAATAAAGGTTTCATTAAATAAATTCCGGGAAATGTTTCTCCAGAATGGAGGTTAAATACGCGTCATTCAAAGGTTTGCCATAAAATCCTTGAACGGTTTTAAATTCGTGTGCACGGGTTCTGTCTCGCTGATCTATGGAATTGCTGAGCATGGTGAGCACGATTTCTCCTTGTTGCGCCACTTCCAATTTTTCATATTCCTGCAGAAACTCCCATCCGTTCATTCCCGGCATGTTGATATCTAAAAATATAAGGGTCGGTTGCGGATGAACCCCTTCCAGCTCGCTTTTCAAGTAATCCAGTGCCTCCTGACCGCCATAACAAATATGGATATTATCAGTGATCCCCATTTTCCTGATTTTTCGAGCGTGATAAAAGTTGTCACTTTCCGAATCGTCTATTAGCAATACGTTTTTTAATTTCTTTTTCATCATTATTTCTTTAATGTAAAATGGACGCTAGTTCCCTCCCCAAATTTAGAGGTAACCCAAATATTTCCACGGTGCAATTCTACTATTTTTTTACAAAATGCTAAACCTATTCCCTGCCCTTCATAATCTTTGGTACTGTGCAGCCGGCTAAACATATCAAATACCTTGGCAAAATCTTTATCGGGAATGCCAATACCATTATCAATGATGTGGAAGTTGTAATAGTGCTCCGTTTCATCAAAACTTATTTTAATATGTGGGGTAACTTCTGGTTTGGTGAATTTTATGGCATTGGATATTAAGTTTTGAAATAATTGTTTGATCTCTATCCTGTGACCGTTGTAAGTTGGCAAATGATCACTCTCAATTATAATTTCCCGTTCTTCAATAACTGCTGAAAAATCGTCTTTTATTCGCGACAAGGTCAAATTTAGATCAATACCTTCTGGTTCCCCGCTAGTACCAATTCGCGAAAAGGAGAGCAGCCCACTAATTAGATTGCGCATCCGTTCCACAGCACTGTTAATAAAATCGAAATACATAGTGGCTTCGCCTTCCACTCTTTCGGGAAAGTCCTCCTGAAAAATTTCCAAATAATTAGTGACCGTCCGCAAGGGTTCCTGTAGATCATGAGAAGCAACATAGGCAAAATGGTCCAATTGCTGGTTTTTGGCAAGTAAGGACTCATTCAATTTATCTGCCTGTTTAACCGCTGATTCCTTAGCTACAATTTCCAGCTCCTTTTCCGCATTTATTAGTTTCAGTTCCGCTAAAGTAGTTTGAAGGTTTCTATTGGAATCCTCAAAATCATTCTTGGTCTGAAACAACTCTTCCACAAGCGGTTTTATTTTGTTGATTAAACTATAAAGGCTTAGAAAAACAATTATTGTGGCTAGGGCCAAAATTCCCAGGATAATGAATTTCCAGACCACATAACTTTGGTTTCTTTTTTCCAACAATATATTTTCAGACACGATCATTTCCTCTAAATAGGACTGAATTGTTTCAACAAAAATCATTTCCTGCTTTCCTTGCGTAACCATTTCAATGGAAACCATCCCGTTTATAGGCTTAACTTTCTTAAATTCAGAGAAATTGCGATCCACTCGATTTTCAACTTCCAGGACCCGTTCCAACTGAAGTGGATTATCATTGACCAGAACCTTGAGCGCATCCATCAAGGAATCATAATCCTCATGGGCTGCGGCAAAAGCGTGTTTGTATTTTATTTGGTTGGTGTACACATTAGCCAACTTTAGACTTTCCATCTGCGAAATAGATGCGGAAACGCGACGAATGTTGTTTTTCACTTCCCAGGTGTGGGCAATTTCGGAAGCGGAATTTGCATTCATAATAAAGGAAAAGCCTATGAGTACAATAACCAGAATTAGCGATGAAACAAGTAAAATAAAATTTGTAAAACCAATTTTTCGAATTCTTTTCATCTATTTTTCAATCTACTGATTAACTATAAAAAAAAGGACATATCCCTGTCTTTTAGGATATAAGGATAAAATTTTCATCTTTTAATGGGATTAAAATGAAAAGATACTATTTTGGATTAAATTTAAAATTTATTATGTTAATAAACATAGGAAAAATTGAATAACTTTAACCAACCAATAAACCCACGAATTTATTTTTTATGGAACTGCCTAATAACTTAAATTTCCTCTTAGTAGAGGATATGGTCTCAGACACATTTTTGCTACAAAGACAGCTTAAAAAAATTAGTGCCAATCCCGAAATTCGCTTTGTTGACAGTGAGATAAGCCTAATTAATGCGCTAAAAACTTATATTCCTGATATGGTGCTAACCGATTTCAATCTGGTGGGCATGACCGCTTTTGATGTATTGAGAATTACAAAAGAATACAACAAAAAAATACCGGTAATAGTTATTACTGGGAATTTAAAATACGAGTCGGACAGAGAGGAACTATTGCGAAAAGGCGCAGAAGGTTTCTTTCTGAAGGAACCCATAAACACCTTGAACGAGCGACTTCTTCCTTTGGTTTCGGAAATTGTGGAGAGAGACAAGCAACAAATGGAAAAGCTAAATTCAGAACGCAGAAAATATGCCTCTGGAAAATCAAACAGTGATTTTTTAAGAGAACACAATTTTGGCGATCGGGAAGAAGAGGAACAGGAAAAAATAGAAGTTGCTTCAAATAGTTTTTGGAAAAACTTGAGGTCTTTGTTTGGCAATTCTAGGGGATGAGGTGAGATTTGAGTTCAGGGGAAGGATGAGATGTCGAAATTTTAGATATTTATTTTGAAGATTCTATTTTTATGGTGAATGCGTGGAAGACTTAGGACGAAATTTGAAAGGGGAAAGCGGAAATACGAACAAGGAGCGACGAACGACGAGCGACGAAGATCGAGCGATGAACTACACACAACCAATAACGAGGGCATTGGATATCTC
>NZ_AUBG01000017.1 GCF_000429125.1 Aequorivita capsosiphonis DSM 23843 | reverse complement strand
CTACTCAGGAACCTTTGTTTGGTTGTTAAAGTACTCAGACCAATCAAAGGTGGCTGAGTGATCCCGATTTTTCATCGGGATTGTATCGAAGCCCGAAGCCAAAAAACCCTGCCTCAGATAAACGTCCAAGGCAGGGAAATAGATCGGGATTGGTTTTCCAAACCCGAATCAGGCATCTTTATATTGCAGCGCCACTTGCGGCTTCTGCTTCGGTTTTTAATTCTTCCTCTTCTTTTTCTATTGTGCGGTTGTAACCTTTAGTTCCTTGACCTTTTAAACGCTTGCGCAACAACACAATTTTTCGTTTGTGCAAACCTTCCATATTTAGGAAAGCCACATAAACTATTACTGCACCACCGAGTAAAACCAGTAATCCGTATAATCGCTTTGTCGAAATAACAAGCGCATCCAATTTGATGTTTCTATAAAGATTCATTGCAGCCTCTTGGGTATAGGCTCCAGCGTCCATTTTTCCAGCTATATTAGTGAAAATCTCTAAATTCCAAATCCCGTCGATATAGTTAAAGATCAATCCCCAAACTCCTGGTCCGAGCATGGTGCGTGTTACAATTAACACCGCTGCAACCCCCAGGGTAGCATCCACAGACAAATTACCCAACGCGTAAAGCCAAACACCAATAAATAAGACCGCCATTCCAAAACCACGAAGCATATTGGGAACTATTAACTGCTCATAACTCAAGTTTGGTGAGACCAAGAAGTACATAAAAATATAATAGAAAATAAAAGCCGCAAATCCAGTGAGGATATACATTTTTAAGGATTTATTTTTCCCTAGCCATTTTAAGCTGTAAATACTTCCTATTATAATTCCCGGAATCATCCATAGGTTATACGAATTGTCCAAGACTGTACTAAACCCCAAAACCCCTCTGGTAATCTTCCCTTGAAGGGAGCTTCCAGCCAAGAAAAAACCGAGCATAAATAGCATCATTATACCGTGGATTACATTGTAGTTTTTTAAAGTCCCAAAATCTACGAAAGGACGTTTTGTAAAGCGTTGGTTGATTTGATAAACTATTATTCCCACAATAACTATGATCGTGGCAAACATAATATTGTCTGACCGGAAGTAATTTTCTTGTTTCGCAAACGCCATAAAATAGGCCATCGCCATAAATATGATCACGTAGAGAAACATCCCCATCCAATCTATATAATACAAAGGAACTTTTTTATCGAATCGCTTATGGTGCATAAAGATCAGCGCCAGCGCAGCACAAAACAACATTATGATAGCCATTATAAAATTGGCGCTCTCCCAAGAGGTGAAAAAACCAATTCGCGTCATCAAATATCCAGCCACCTGAGGAATAATAATTGCCAAAGGATAGAAAATAGAGTAGAATTTAGGTCTTTCCCCAGTAGGACTTATAATAAACATAACCGGGAGGATAAGTTCAATAAGCGCAAACATTTTAAAGAAACCAATTAAAAATGACGCGGCCACTATCACTAAATTATTGTCCGCGGTGCCGATCACAAAAGACAGCACTGCCAAAATCAAAAACGTGCGTACAACGAGATATTTTGTATGAAACGCCAATTTGAATCGGAAAATGATAGGCATACTGGTTCCCATCCCAATAACCCCAGCATAGTTGGCAAAAGCCAACCATTCATTATAGGTGCCAAGGCTGCTTGCCATATAGCTAACATTACCAGTATAAATACCACTCACCACCAATACCGGAAAAAGAAAGATGATAATAAGCAGCAGCTGTACTGGTTTTGGAACCCAATCTGCAAATAAACCTTTGTTATACATCGTCTACTTTTTAAGGGTCATAACCACGTTCATTCCCACTCGTACGCTATCGATGAGTTTTTGATCATTATTTTTGGTGAATTCTATTTTCACAGGGATTCGTTGTTGCACTTTTACAAAGTTTCCAGAGGAATTATCCGTTGGAATCGCTGAATATTCCGCACCCGTTGCGGCGGAAATTGAAGTTATTTTCCCTTCAAACTTGGTTTTCCCCATCGCATCAATTTTAAAACTGATTACTTCACCCACATGTACCAATGGCAATTGAGTTTCTAATAAGTTAGCTTCAATCCACTTTGTATTCTCCTGTACCAAGGCTGCAATTTGCTGCCCTGGCTGAATAAATTGTCCGGTGGTAATGGGTCTTCTCCCCATAATTCCATCTTCAGGTGCAGTGATTACAGAATATTTTAAATTTAATTCCGCTCTTGCCAAGGTGGCTTCAGCAGCTTCTATCTGTGCATCACTGATTGCAATTTTAGATTGGGTTTCGTCCGTAGTCAGTCTCGCGGTGTTTTTTTGTTCCTTCATTGCGTTATACTGCGACTGTAAGGTTTTTACCTGCGTTTCCACTTGTTGATACTGCTGCAGGGTTACCGCGTCATTATCCAATAAATTTTTATATCTGGTAAGATCTGCCTTCGCATTATCCAATTGGGCCTGAACGCCGAAAATATTGGCTGTCACGGTGCTTTCTCCTGTACTCACTCTTGCTACAGAAGATTGGGCTGAAGCTTTGTTAGCCCTTGCTTGACTCAATCCTGCTTCGGCCTGTGAAACGGCATTTTCAAATTCACTTCTATCCAAAATCACCAATGTATCCCCCTTTTTCACTTCTTGATGTTCCTGAAAACGAATGTCTTCTATATATCCAGGTACTCTTGAGTTGATGGGACTGATATAAGCTTTTACCTGCGCATCATTAACGTAAGTATCGTCATTGATATGTAAGTAGTTTTTCATTATAAACCATATAACCAATAAGGTCACAATAAATACGAAAGCATTTAAAAGTGTGAGATATAATTTATTTTTTTTCTTGATTTTTTTATCTTTTTTTGCCATGATCTATTTTTTAAAGTCTGATTGGTTTATAGTTGCCCCGTAACACGTAGAAGCCTTATATAGTTTACAATAATGTCTGTTTCGTCATCCAATGTCTGGAGTTCTGCCTGAAGTTTCGTGTTTGACGCGTCAATTATTTCTGCTACAGTCACTAGTTGATTTTTGTATTTTAACTCGGTAATTCGGTAGTTTTCATCAGCTGCTTCTTCATTGATGCTGCTCACTTCTCTTTGCTTAATTGCCTGATGATAGTTGTTGAAAGCTGTGTTTACATCGGATTCAATATTTTGCATCACCGCTATTTTTTGCTGCTCGGCTTGATCGATCAAAATCTTATCCACGGCTTCCTTTTTACCATTTTTAAAAAGGGATTCAATATTATAGGAAAGATTTAAACCAACTTGATAACTCGCGGAATACGCATCAATTGCCGGAGCGCTACTTGTCATCGGCCGTGTAGCTCCATAACCCGCAAAGCCAGCAAGAGTAGGCAGTCTATCTGATTTTGTGAGTTCAAGATTTTTTTCGGCAATAGCTATTTGGGTATCACTTATATTGAGTCGCGGATTGTTTCCGAAGGCTATGTCACGAAAATAGGCTTCATCCTGAAGACGGATTGTATGGTTGATATTACTAACATCAGGAATAATCAAGATATTCTCATCTAAACCTGCCATCAGGGTTAGGTTTTTGTTAGTTATATCAATTGCGTTTTGAGTTTGTAAAATGCTTTGCTCCAATTGCCTTTGCAGTACTTCGGCTCGCAAAACTTCGTTTTTGGTTACCATATCCTGTTCAAAAAAGTCGTTTACATTTTTTGTTCGCTCCTCGGCCAATTCTTTGTTGCTTTCCAAAATTTCCTTTTGGTGTTGAAGATTATAAAGGTTTAGGTACAATTCCGAAGCATTCAATTTTATACTTTGGTCTGTGTCATTGCGTTGGCCATCAACTAAGGTTTTATTCATTTCGGCTAAAGCAACGGCTTTGTTAATCCGTCCTCCACCGTAAATAAGTTGATTTGCATTTAAATTGAATTGATGACCGAAGTTAGGAATGGTCACACTCTGAATTTTTGACCAATGTGTATTGTAGATGTCCACATCACTCAAATACATTCCAATCATTTCGGCGCCGATGTTTGGAAGTCTGTTGGTTTTTACTTCACCAATTCTAGCTTCAGCCACTCTTACTGAAGTGTTGGCCAGTTCCAATTGTATGTTGTTCACCTTTAAACTATCGGCCAATTCCTGAATCGTCATTTTGCGCTCTTGTTTTTCCTGTGCAGAAGCTATTTGGCTGTGAAAACCAAATAACACTAGGAAGACCAGCGTTGTCTGTTTTAATAATCTCATGTTGCCTTACTATTTTTTGTTGAAACAAAGGTAAGAAGAGACTAAGTCTCTGAAATATTAAAACTTAGGAGATTGATGTCAAAATGTGGGATTTTTATTATTCTTGGTAGTTATTTCGGAAATCTGTTGGATTCATGCCACTTTGTTTCTTAAAAAAATGACTAAAAGTATATGGATCGGTAAATCCTAAGTCTAATGCTATTTCAGAAATAGGTTTATTTGTGGTGGTCAATTCGACTTTGGCACGACTTATAAGCATACGATGAATAATCTCTAATGCCGGCATTCCCGTAACCTCTTTTACCATTGCTGAAAAATGCCGCGATGTAACATTTTGTTTTGAGCATAATCCGAAACCTTTAATTTGGAAGTGGCATGATCGCGTAAATTTTCAAAGAATTTTAAAACGATTTTTTCCTTTTGATTTGTTGGATTGGAATCAAACTTGTTGTTTCTATCCATTTTTTCTATAGCACTATATAAGAAGGAGTAATTAAGATGCCGGAGAATATGTTTCTCCAGATCCATATTTTCCGAAACTTTTAATTGACGACTTATATAATCCGCCAAAAACCAGAGATCGTTAAAGTCTTGATGAGGAAGATCGAATGTATATTTTGAGTTGGTGTACACATATTTAAACGCATCCAAAAGATTGAGCTGAAACGTCATGGTGCGCACATACTGCCTATTGTACTGCAACAGAATACATTTGCAATCTTCGCTTATATCTATTAATTTAAATTTTTCCTGTTTCGAAAGAACAGTAATGGTAGAAGCTTCAATAATGTGTTCCGTTTCTCCTTGAAGAATCATTTTACCAGATTTCACCAATAAGAAGAATGGTGGCGCAAAATCGAAGGATTCTTTTCTTGAAAGTTGTTTCCTAAGAAATTTGTCGGTACTGATTTGAGTTGATTTCTTGATAGGCTGCATTTCGTATAAAAATAGAAAATATTTGAGGAGTAATGTAATTCTTTAAATTCAACGAATGTTTATAATATGGATTCGTGTAAAACCATTTAAAGCAATCATCGTTTAATAGCTAATCGCAAAGACTTAATCTAAGCGATTTTCCTGCAAGTGATCGCCAAAATTTTTCAAAAGAAACTTAAGTTTTGGATCGATAAATTTTTCACAAAAAGGCTTATTTGGATTACTGTAATAATAATTCTGCAATGGTTCCCGTGATGGTTTAAATTCAGAAAAAGGATAGGTCTTTGTAATTACTTTATTTTCAAACTTTTTTTGAAAAAATGTTATTATCTCTTGCACTTCTTTATTTTGTCTTTTAGAAAAGGAATAAACCGCGGACCGATACTTATTTCTCATACTATGATTAGAAGTGCTTTTATGCGTAAGCAAATGAATCTCAATCAAAATTTTTATCGAAATTATTTCAGGGTTGAAATGGACAATTACTGCTTCAGAAAAAGAAGTTTCTTCTCCAGTTGAAGCAATATATCCTTGCTCCACCGACTCTACACCTTTTAAGGATTGAAAAACAGCTTCTGTACACCAATGACAGCCACCGCCAAATGCAATTTTTCTCAAGCTTTAGAATTTATAGTTATACAGCTTTTCACAACCATTTCTTCCTTTTAAAATACCAGATCATTCCGAAGAAAACTAATGCCATTACCCCCAAAAGATAGTAGTAACTATATTTAAAGTGAAGCTCCGGCATATTGTCAAAATTCATCCCATAAATCCCTGCAAGAAAAGTTAAGGGTATAAAAATGGAAGCCATAATAGTAAGCACTTTCATCACCTCATTCATCTTGTTGCTTATGGTAGTCATATACATATCCATCAAGCCCCAGATCATATCCCGGTATATTTCCACGCTTTCGTTTACTTGAATAATATGATCGTATAAATCGCGAATATATTTGTTGGTACGCTGCTCAATGAGGGGAGTTTCTATTTTTTCCAAACGATTTATCACTTCTCTTAGAGGAACGACAGCCCGTCTGACTTTTAGAATCTCCTTTTTTAATTCTTGAATTTCCTGCGTGATGTTTGGATCTTCTTTATCGTCAAAAAGTTTATCCTCTAGCAATTCAATTTTATTGCTTAAAAACTCTACAGTCGTAATATAATTATCTACTATCGCATCGAGAATCGCAAACATCAAATAGTCTGCTCCCGCCCCACGAATCCTTCCTTTTCCTTGTTCCAACCTGTCTCGAAGATCACCAAAAACATCCCCTTCAGATTCTTGGAAAGTCACCACGTAATCCTTGCCCATGACCATACTAACGTGTTCTTGGTTTAGATCTTCATTTTCATCGTAATGCAACATTTTAAATACAATAAAAAGATATTCATCGTACTCATCTATTTTTGGTCGCTGGTTTGTTGTTACAATATCTTCCTGAATTAATGGATGTAAGTCAAAGTGATTTCCCAGTGTAATAATATCGCTGGAATTACTTAAACCATTTACGTTAATCCAAGTAATATGTGACGCATCTTCATATTTAAAAGCCTCGTCTATATCGTGGGTTTCGAAACGACTGAAGCTATCTTTTGAATAATCAATAATATCCAATTGGGTTTGGGTAGTTATTTTTTTACCCGTATATGATACTGTTCCCGGAGTAAGGTTACTAGCCTTTTTAGGTTGGATTTTAGCGGTTTTATTCTTTCTTTTTCTCTTTGCACACATATAAGAAGTGATTATTTTTTAAAGGTAGGAAAAAAGAAGAAAGACTAATAAGTTTTATGCCGTTGCCGCAAAATTTTCTCCACATCCTGAAGTGTAAAACCTTTTGCCTGCAATAAAATGAGATAGTGAAATAATAGATCGGCACTCTCATTTAAAAAAAGACTGTCATCATTGTCTTTTGCTTCAATAACTACTTCCACTGCCTCCTCGCCTACTTTTTGAGCTATTTTATTGATGCCACTTCGGAAAAGTGATGAGACGTAGCTATCCTTATTCTCAGCTTCCTCTTTTCTATTTTGAATTATATTTTCCAATTCCGAGAGAAAACCGAAACTTGATGAATTCTCTTCCTCCCAACAAGTATCAGATCCTTTGTGGCAAACCGGTCCTTCAGGATTCACTTTTATTAACAGCGCATCGTTATCACAATCCACCGCAAATGAAACCAGTTCTAAAAAATTACCGCTTTCTTCCCCTTTGGTCCAAAGCCTCTGTTTGCTTCTACTGAAAAAAGTAACTTTTTTTGATTGATTGGTTTTTAAAAAAGCCGCTTCATTCATATAACCAAGCATCAAAACCCTATTAGTAGAATTATCCTGAATTATCGCCGGCACAAGGCCGTCACTGTATTTTTTAAAATCTATTTCCATTACTAAGTATCTTTTATTGTTCCTATTTTATTTTTTCGTCATTCGTCATTCGTCGTTCGTCGCTCGTAATTCGTCACTCTCACAGGTATTCCCTGCCTTTGTAATTCCTTTTTTAAATCTGAAATCTTAATCTCTTTAAAGTGAAAAACACTAGCTGCCAAAGCCGCATCTGCCTTTCCCTCTATAAAAGCATCTGTAAAATGCTGAATAGTTCCCGCACCACCCGAAGCGATTATCGGAATATTTAATTGAGTTGAAAGTTTTGCCAAAGCTTCATTTGCGAAACCGTTTTTAGTTCCATCGTGATCCATAGATGTAAAGAGAATTTCACCAGCGCCGCGTTGCTCTACTTCTTTTGCCCATTCAAATAGGTCTAACTTGGTAGGCTCCTTTCCTCCCACTAAATGCACTATCCAATTACCATCAATCAGTTTTGCATCAATCGCCACAACAATACATTGCGACCCAAATCTTGAAGCTAGCTCATTTATTAACTGCGGGTTTTTTACTGCAGAAGAATTAATCGAAACTTTATCCGCACCGTTATTCAAAAGAATTTCAACATCTTCTACGGAAGAAATCCCTCCGCCAACAGTAAACGGGATATTGATAGTTTCAGCGACTTTTAAAACCAAATTCGCTAAAGTTTTTCTCCGTTCTTCAGTTGCTGAAATATCCAGAAAAACCAATTCATCAGCACTATTTTCGCAATAGAATTTAGCGAGTTCCACAGGATCACCTGCGTCGCGTAAGTCTAGGAAATTGATTCCTTTTACGGTGCGTCCGTTTTTAATGTCGAGACAGGGGATTATTCGTTTAGTTAACATAAGTTGAGGTTAGAGTTACGAGGTACGAACGACGAGAAATGAACGACGAGGTACGAGCAACGAGCGACGAGACTGAAGTACGAAATGCGAACGACGAAATGAACGACGAGGTACGAGCGACGAGCGACGAGACTGAAGTACGAACGATGAACGACAGAGTGAACGACGAGGTACGAATGACGAGCGACGAGACTGAAGTAAGAAATGCGAACGACGAAATGAACGACGAGGTACGAGCGACGAGCGACGAGACTAAAGGATAAATCATAATCTTTTCCTTGCAGTTTTTATGGATGCAACGGTGATGGCTACTAATTCATCGCTTTCCTTTATTAGCTTTTGTATGGTTTCAGTATTATTAGGATTAATTTCGAGCAAAATCTCCAACCAAAACATACTTTCGTCTGCTTCTTCTTCAACGATTTTTAACTTATTTATAAAGTCACGGTCAGACTTAGCTCTGTTTGCCGCTCGATAATTGGCACCAACAGAACTTGATGAACGAATAAGTTGGCGAACTATACTATCAAATTCCCTTGATTTTGGAATTTTAGTACATAATGTCAAACAATCTAATGTGAATTTCTTTGTTCTAGCTTTTAAATCTTGCATAGCCTTAATTATTAATTGATTAGGGATTAAAAATAATCATATTTCGATTATTGAATAGCATCCACTCTTCATTCATTTCTCATTTTTCTTTGATTCAACATTCGTTGCTCGTTCGTTCGTCATTCGTCGCTCGTTCGTTCGTCGTTCGTCGTTCGTCGTTTAAAATTTGTCGTTCAAAATATATTTTTCAAGTTGTCTTAGACTTATCCGGTTTTCATAAATGGCCTTTCCAATTATCACACCTTCGCATCCAATTTCTGCAAGCTTTGGCAGTTCAACGAAGGTTGAGATTCCTCCGGAAGCAATAAGCTTTAAAGTATTTTTTGACATTTGACTCTTTTCAAAGATTTTTCGATACAAATTAAACGAAGGCCCTTGCAACATTCCATCTTTACTAATGTCCGTACAGATTATATAGCTAATTCCTTCTTCAAGATTCTTTTGAATAAATGGAATTAATTCTTCATTAGAATCTTCCATCCAACCACTAATGGCAACTTTTTCGTCTAAGGCATCTGCGCCAAGAATGATTTTATCACTTCCAAATTGCTGCAACCAACTTTTAAAAATTTCAGGGTTTTTCACTGCTATACTGCCTCCTGTGATTTGGTTTGCACCACATTCAAAAGCTATTCTTAAATCTTCATCGGTTTTTAAGCCTCCGCCAAAGTCGATTTTTAAGGATGTATTGGAAGCGATTTCTTCCAAGATTTTATGGTTTACAATGTGACTGCTCTTAGCGCCATCCAAATCTACCAAATGCAGATATTGAATTCCGTGGGCCTCAAACTGTTTGGCTACTTCTAGCGGATTTTCATTATAAATCTTTTTTGTATTGTAATCGCCTTTTGAAAGACGGACACACTTGCCATCGATGATGTCTATTGCTGGTATTATTCTCATTGTTTATTTCCCGCGAAGGCGGGAATCTCTTTTTATAGTTCTAAAAAATTCTTTAAAATCTGCTCTCCTGCTGTACTACTTTTTTCTGGGTGGAATTGTACACCATAAAAATTATCTTTTTGTAAAGCCGACGCGTACTGAATTCCATATTCCGAAGTTGCAATGGCTTCTTTACATAAAGGCGCGTAATAGCTATGAACCAAATACATAAACTCCTTTTCTGTAATATTTTTAAATAGATCAGATTTTAAATTGGTTATTTGATTCCATCCTATTTGTGGCACTTTTACATCCTTTGAAAATCGAATTACAGCTACATCAAAAACGCCTAACCCATTTGTATTTCCTTCTTCGGAATAATTACAGAGCAGCTGCATTCCCAAACAGATTCCTAAAACAGGTTGTTTTAAGGATGGGATTACTTTATCCAAGCCGGAAGTTTTTAATTTTTGCATTGCGCTACTAGCCTCACCCACACCTGGGAAAATAACTTTATCTGCATTTCTAATTTCAGTTTCGTTATTACTTAAAACAGCTTCCACACCGAGTCGCCGCAAAGCAAATTTGATGCTTTGTATATTCCCTGCCCCGTAATCAATTATCACAATCCCCCCAGCCCCCGAAGGGGGAGGAAATCCTATATTTTCATTTATTTTAGTTTTCATAACAGTTCTCCACCACGGCGGATTAGATGGGTTTTATAAAGTTTCTTTTGTTGTATTTCGTTTTTCCAATTTCGTATTTCTGATTTATACTTTCGTCTTTCGTCATTTAGAACTCGTATTTCTAATTTCTATTTTCCGATTTCGCAATTCGTCCTTCGTCGTTCGTACCTCGTCGTTAATTCCTTTACTCGTATTTAGAAATCACAACTTTCCTTTTGTCGTTGGTAAAATCATTTTCTCCGCATCGCGTTTTACAGCCATTTTAATCGCTTTTGCAAAGGCTTTAAAAATTGCCTCAATCTTGTGATGTTCGTTTGTTCCTTCAGCTTTAATGTTGAGGTTCGCTCGCGCGCCATCGGTAAAGCTTTTAAAGAAATGATAAAACATTTCCGTCGGCATTTTTCCAATCATTTCGCGTTTAAAATCTGCATCCCAAACCAACCAATTTCTCCCACCGAAATCAATAGCAACCTGGGCCAAACAATCGTCCATTGGCAAACAGAAACCATAGCGTTCCATTCCCAGCTTTTCCCCAAGCGCCTTATTAAAAACTTCACCCAAAGCAATTGCGGTATCTTCTATAGTGTGGTGCTCATCTACTTCCAAATCACCCTTTACAGTGATCTCTAAGTCCATTTGCCCGTGTCTTGCCAATTGGTCCAGCATATGGTCAAAAAATGCAATCCCCGTGCTTATATCACTCTTCCCTGTGCCGTCTAGGTTTAATTTTATTGAAATATCCGTTTCGTTTGTTTCGCGTTCGATTTCAGAAACGCGTTGTTTCAATTTTAAAAACTCATAAATTTCTTGCCAGTCGTTTGTATCTAGAGCAATATATTTTTGCAGTTCTTCCGCTTTTGACGCAATTTCGTCAGTGCCCAAGTTAGTGTGGTCATTAATAAAAATCCCTTTTGAGCCAAGGTTTTTCGCAAGTTCGATGTCTGTCAACCTATCGCCTATAACAAATGAATTTTCAAGATCGTAGTCTTCAGAAAAATACTCCTTCAATAAACCAATTCCCGGTTTACGGGTATTTGCATTTTCTTGTGGAAAAGTGCAATCAATAAGTATATTTTGAAAAACCACACCTTCATTTTCCAAGGATTTTATAATGAAATCCTGAACCGGCCAAAAAGTATCTTCCGGGAAAGATTCCGTTCCCAACCCGTCCTGATTGGTTATCATTACCAATTCAAAATCCAGCTCCTTGGCGATTTTTCCTAGATAGGTAAACACTTTCGGATAAAAGATCATTTTATCAAAAGCGTCTATTTGCTCATCTACAGTTTCCTTTATTATTGTGCCGTCGCGGTCAATAAAAAGTATGCGTTTCTTTATCATTTTAATGTTTTTATAATGTTGATTAGTTTTTCGTTTTCCCAAGCAGTTCCAATTGTTATACGTAGTGTATTCTCACAAAGCGGCTGCGAACTTCTGTTTCGAACTACGATGCCTTTTTCTAATAATTGTAAATAACGTTTTTCTGCATTGTCAACTTTTATAAGAATAAAATTAGAGTCGGATGGATATATATTCTGAATAAAACATACTTCAACTAAAGCTTTAGATAAAGCGTTCTTTTCTTCATTCAATAAGGCTATATCAACTATAGATCTCGTAATGTCCTGAAGTTGTTCAATTGCCTTCTGCTGCGTCAATTTATTGATGTTGTACGGAGGTTTGATTTTGTTTAAAACAGCAATTATTTCTGCGGAAGCGTAACAAATTCCCAAACGGATTCCCGCCATTCCGTATGCTTTTGAAAGCGTTTGTGTAATAATCAGATTTGGAAATTCCTTCAATCTTTTTAACCAACTTTCATTTGAAACGAAATCAATATACGCTTCATCAATTACTACCAATCCTTTAGAATTGTTCAATAGTTTTGTAATCTTTTCTGAAGAAATTAAATTGCCCGTCGGATTGTTGGGAGAGCAGATGAACAATAATTTTGTACGAGAATCCATCGTTTCTGAAATCTCATCCAAATCGGGTTGAAAATCAGAATCAAGCAACACTTCCCTATTTTCAATATCGTTTAAATTAGCCAAAACGCTATACATTCCGTAGGTTGGCGGAAGCGTAATTATATTGTCTTTCGCAGGTTCGCAAAACGCACGGAAAATTAGGTCGAGGACTTCATCACTACCATTTCCCAAAAGAATTTGATTCGTAGGAATGTTCTTTTGTTGTGAAAGAATGCTTTTCAGTTTTCGCTGCTGCGGATCGGGATAACGGTTTACAGCAGTTTCAAAGGGATTTTCGTTGGCATCAAGGAAAATCATTTCTTGATCGAAATCCTTGAATTCATCACGCGCGGAGCTGTATGGCTTCATTTTGAGGACGTTTGGGCGAATTAAGAGCTCCAAATTAAAAACATTCTTATTCATCTTTAGTCCTTTTTAAATTGTCTAACCTCAAGGTCACTGCGTTTTTATGCGCTTGTAAACCTTCGGCCTCTGCCATTATTTCTATCGCATTTCCTATATTTTGAATTCCTTTTTCGGAAATCTTCTGAAACGTCATACTTTTTAGAAAACTGTCCAAATTAACGCCACTATATTGCTTTGCAAAACCGTTGGTTGGCAAGGTGTGATTGGTACCCGAAGCATAGTCTCCAGCACTTTCGGGGGTGTAATTTCCTATAAATACGGAGCCTGCATTTTGAATGTTTTTAAGGAAAAAATCTTCGTCTTTTGAAACCACTATAAAATGTTCAGGGCCGTATTCATTTATCAAATCGATTGCTTTAGAAACGGATTCAACTAAAATCAACTTTGAATTATTAATCGCTTGTGATGCAATAGCTTTACGTGGCAAAACTTGAAGTTGTTTTTCAATTTCCACTTCTACGGAATTCAATAGTTTTTCCGAAGTTGTAACCAGAATTACCTGACTATCTGCGCCGTGTTCCGCTTGTGATAAAAGATCTGAAGCAATAAAGGAAACATTAGCTGTATCATCTGCAAATACCAGTAATTCCGAAGGACCAGCTGGCATATCTATAGCCAAATTATATTTTGTTGCAATCTGTTTTGCAACGGTAACAAACTGGTTTCCGGGACCGAATATCTTATAAACTTTAGGAACACTTTGGGTACCAAAAGTCATTGCGGCGATGGCTTGGATCCCTCCTATTTTATAAATTTTAGTAACACCACATAATTTCGCAGCATATAAGATAACCGGGTTTATTTCACCGTTTTTATCAGGTGGCGTACAAAGCACAATCTCGTTACAACCTGCTATGTTTGCTGGAATAGCCAACATTAGCACCGTTGAAAACAAAGGGGCGGACCCTCCCGGAACGTAAAGTCCGATCTTTTGTATAGGTCGTTTTTCCTGCCAACAAAGCACCCCTTCAGTAGTTTCTACTTCTATTCTTTCGGTTTTTTGTGCCCTGTGGAATTTTTCTATGTTCACTTTTGCCAAGTTGATGGCCTCTTTTAACTCACCGGAAACCATTTTTTCAGCCACATCAATTTCTTTCTTGGAAACCAACAACTCTTCAATGGAAATACCATCAAAGGCTTGAGTGTACTTCTTAACTGCTTTATCGCCATTCGATTTTACTTCAGAAAATATTTCGTTAACGCTTGCTTCCACATCTGCAAGGCTTTGAGTGGGTCTTTTTAAAAGCTCACTCCAAGTTTCAGGTTTAGGATTGTATATTTTATTCATCTTAAAAAATTCAAGGTTTAAAATTTAATGTTCAAGATTCAGAATTCGTCGTTCTTATTTCGCAATTTCAACTTTCAACTTTCAAACTATCATTTTCTCAATCGGGCAAACAAGAATTCCTTCTGCCCCGGCTAGTTTTAGCTCGTCTATCACCTCCCAAAAAGTATCCTTGTTTACAACGGAATGAAGGCTGCTCCAACCCTCTTCGGCCAAAGGAAGCAAGGTGGGACTTTTCATTCCGGGAAGAATTTTGATAATATCTTCTATCTTATCATTTGGAGCATTTAAGAGAACGTAACGCGAATCGCGACCTTGTAAAACCGATTGGATTCTAAAGCGAAGTTTATTGAGAATTATATTTTCATTATCCGAAATATTTGGCGAAACGGCCAGAACTGCTTCACTTTTAAGAATAACTTCCACCTCCTTTAGATTGTTTTTAAATAAGGTGCTCCCACTACTAACAATATCACAGATCGCATCAGCAAGGCCTATGTTGGGGGCGATTTCTACGCTGCCGCTAATTATGTGCAGCTCTGCCTCGATTCCTTTTTGCTTTAAGTAGTCTCGCAGTGTTTCGGGATAGCTGGTGGCAATTCGTTTTCCGTTTAAATCTTCAATTGATTCGTATTTAAACGAATTTGGAATGGCAAGTGAAACTCTGCATTTTGAAAAACCCAATCGGTCAGCGATACTTGTTCCCTCTCCTTTTTCAATAAGAATGTTTTCACCAATAATTGCGCAATCCACTACTCCATCCTTTAAATACTGCGGAATATCGCCATTGCGCAAATAGTAGATTTCCAAAGGAAAATTGGTTGCCGAAGCTTTTAACTGATCGCGTCCGTTATCTATATTAATTCCGCAATCCTTTAATAAAGAGAGGGATTCGTCGTGAAGACGTCCGGATTTTTGTACTGCAATTTTTAGTTTTTTCATATTTTGAAATAATAATTCTGTTCAGTTTAGAGAATAAAAAAACCCGTTTGATTGCTCAAACGGGTTTTTGAATATTGTTAAGTTTACACAACAGCCATATCACCTCGCGTGAGCGTGGAAAATAATATGATGGTTATGTGAAACTGTCTTGTTCATAATTGTGAGGCAAATCTAAACAAAAAAATTGTTCAAAAAACTGTGAATATAAAACTTTAACGCTTTAATAATTTTGATGCAATTTCTTTACTTTCACCAAATCAAACCTAAACAACCGAAAAACCTATACTTGTTATGCATTTAGAAACTCTGGACTGGGTAATCATAATTTCATTTTTTATCATTTTTATCGCAATAGGACTAATTGTAGCTAAAAAATCAGGAAAAGACTCGAAATCCTTTTTCCTTTCCGATAGAAATATGCCTTGGTGGTTACTTGGGGTAAGTATGGTGGCCACAACTTTTGCGGCAGATACTCCAAACTTTGTAGCCGGAGTTATTCGTGAGGATGGAGTGTTTGGAAACTGGATTTGGTGGAGTTTTCTACTTACTGGAATGCTGACGGTATTTTTTTATGCCAAATTATGGCGAAGAAGCGGAATAACAACAGATTTAGAGTTTTATGAATTGCGTTACAGCGGTAAAAGCGCCGCTTTTTTAAGAGGGTTTCGTGCAATCTATCTTGGTGTATTCTTCAACATTGTCATTATGGCGAACGTTTGCTTGGCTGCGATTAAAATTGGCCACGTAATGTTTGGTTTATCTTCTTATGAAGTATTGTTGATTGCTTCGCCTGTTGTGGTTATTTACTCGGCGTTTGGAGGTTTAAAAGGGGTTTTATTAACGGATTTTGTACAATTTATAATTGCGATGGTCGGAAGTATTTGGGCGACTATCTATATTGTAAATATGCCCGAAATTGGCGGAATCGATAAACTCCTCGCCACTCCTGCCGTTGCTGCAAAAACGGCAATGCTACCCGATTTTTCTAAACCGGAATTATTGATTCCGTTATTGATAATACCTCTCGCCGTACAATGGTGGAGCGTTTGGTATCCAGGTGCAGAACCTGGTGGTGGAGGTTATATTGCCCAGCGAATGTTAGCCGCGAAAAATGAAAAACACGCAACTTGGGCGACCTTATTTTTCAATATCGCTCATTATGCACTTCGTCCCTGGCCTTGGATTATTATCGGGTTGGCGTCAATCATTGTTTTTCCAAATATTGAAAGTTTACAAGCAGCTTTCCCCGACTTAAATCCATCTTTTGTGAAAAATGATTTATCCTATCCGGCAATGCTTACTTTCCTACCTGCAGGTTTATTGGGAATTGTTATTACATCATTGATTGCTGCATTTATGAGTACTATTTCAACCCACTTGAACTGGGGAAGTTCTTATGTAGTAAATGATTTTTACGTGCGTTTTCTTCGGAAGGAAGCCTCCGGAAAAGAACAGGTTGCAGTTGGTAGAATCTCCACGGTTTTAATGATGGTTTTTGCAGGTTTGTTGGCGCTTGTACTTGAAGAAGCGCGTGATGGTTTTAATTTGTTGCTTTCTATTGGTGCCGGAACTGGTTTACTCTTTATTTTACGTTGGTTTTGGAGCAGAATAAACCCGTATAGCGAAATTGCCGCGATGCTTATTTCCTTTGTAATCGCTGCTTTCTTTTTTATTAATGGTAAAATGGAAATTCCGTTGGTTGATATTGCCGGGCATTGGCAACTCGTTATCGGAGTAGTAATCACGACTATTGGATGGGTGCTCGTGACCTTATTGACAAAGCCTTCAGAAGCGGAAACGCTTAACAGTTTCAACAGTTTAATCTTTGGCAACGAATCTAAATTTAAAGGCTTTGGAATGAAAATCCTTGGTTTTTTTGCAGGTGTCGTTGGTGTTTATTGTACCCTTTTTGCCATTGGAAACTTTATTTATAGCAACAATATATTAGCATTTTGTTTGTCTGCTGTGGCAGTAGTTTGTGGCTTGGTGATTATAAAATCGTTTCAGAGGACTGATTAATAGGTTAACTATAAATTGAGAAGTTTCAATTATTGCCGTTACCATCTTTTATCTTTGCAAAACTTCCACGAGGCGCATCGCCCTCATAGAGCACCGTTTCGGAATGTAGAAACTTTGCAGCCGCAGTGGAGTCTTTCACTTTGGAAGTACTGCGTGCCAACATCTCTGATTCAAATACAGTTAAAACACATTTCCTCACGCCAATCTCTCTCCAATTAGATAAAGGTTTACAACCTTTTGAAATTCCGCGCGCTAGCGCAAGGGCATCCAGTAGCGCCTGGTTTGCGCCTTGGCCTTTAAATGGGCTCATAGGGTGAGCTGCATCTCCAATCAGTGTTATTTGTTCGCTTTTCTCCAACAATTCGGAACTCAGTATTTCGCGATCATATACTGGATAGCCAGAAATATGAGATTCCTTTGTTGCAGCTATAATCTGAGGAATAGGATTATGCCAAGGAGTTCTAAGACAAGCTTCTTCCTTAAGCGCTTGAGCACCTTGAGCGCTCAAAGCCTTAGCCTCATTTTCTGGCATTGGAAAACTAAGTTGCCACATCACTGCATCTTTTGAATAAGGCATCATATAAATCCGCTCATGACCATTCACGGTTTGAAATACCGTGGCCGAGTCCAACAAAGCACTATCAAGACCTTCGAGAGTGCTTAAAGGACAAATACCCAAGATTACAATACAACCCAAATAACGTAAAGGGGCGTTATGTTCACCAATCAGTAATTTCCGAACGGAACTTCTAATACCATCAGCTCCAACCACGAGATCTGCCTTGTCGTTTATAATTTTTCCGTTCACCGCAAAATTCAGATTAACAGCGGCGTCTTTACATTCATTAAAATCGACTAACTCATGCCCCCATTTTACCGAATCACTATCACCTAGTTGGTTAAGCAGCGCCATACGCAAAGCCTGTCTCGCGATATGCACATTTGTACGTTTTGAAGTCTTTTTATTATCAGGTTCCATCCACTTTCGCATCCCCCATTCCCCTATCACTTTTCCCGCGGTATTATGAACCACGTGTTTTGTTGAAACAATCCCTTCTTCTAAGGAGAAAAGACCCAAGCCATTAATTGCTTTACTAGCTTGTTGCAAAGTGAGTCCATAGCCTTGCGATCGGGCATCGAAACAGTTATCGCGTTCATAAAGCGTGAATGGTATTCCGCGATGTAAGCAAGCGACTGCCAGGGCAACTCCTCCAATACCTCCACCAATAATAGCAACGTGTGGGTAATTTTCTTTATCGGCTATGGGAGGGCTAGCAGCAGGAATCAAACCGGATCCGCTACAATTTAAACAAGCGTATTTTTGACTTTTAGGAGGAACGGGAGCCGTAACTTCATCCTTCGTTTTTTCAAATTGATCAAGTGCTATTTGGTAGCTGATTCGTGCTTTTTTGCGAATGCCTCGGCTTTTTTTGCCACGCCCCTGACAATCAGGGCATATAGTCAAGTAAGTCTCATTTTTCTCTACTTTTTTCACTTCGTCCTTATTAGTTCTTCAATTAAACACCACTAATAAAAAAAAGATCGTATTACAAATGATGCTAGACCTAATCTTCCATAATCGCATATCACTCTAATTAATTCTATAAAATGTAACTTTAAAAAACTTGTATTTTTCTGAATGAGATTAAGTATAAACATAAAATAATGACAGAAAATTTAATTCTAAACAAATGGTTAGATGAGTCCGTTGTATTTTCTGATAAACCATTCCGCAGCAAGGGCAAGAACGATAAGTGCTAGCAGATATTTCCAATCTACAAAAGGCACTACTTTTTGTTCGCTGCGTTCCATGTTTTGGAAGTTCGTATTTGCTATCAACGCTTGAATTAAAGCATCAGATTCCGAAGTAAAGTATGCTTTTCCATTCGTGTTTTCCGCAACACGTTTCAATTTTGAAACATCGGCATTTAAGAACTGTTGCTCGACATTAAAATCGAGAATTGTGAAATTTCCGCCGCTGGAAACGCCTTCATCTTCTACCGAAACCGTATAGCTATATTCTCCCGCCGGCAAGCTGTTAAGATCAACTTCGAAATAATTATTTCGCAAGAGCATAGGGAAAATAGTTTGCTTTTCATTCTCTTGGTTTTTAACGCTAATGTTCAAGGAAGCTCGATTATCAAACACATAGTTTTTATCGAAATACTGTGCCGAAACTTTAATTGAACTGTTATTGTAATAAAAGGTTTCTGAAGCGACCTCCAATCTGCTTCGGCGTTTGTTTGAAGCTAAATATTGGACGATATTGCCTATAAAATCATCAAAACTCTGAAAGCTATTGGTTTCAACAAAACTATGGGCACGCCAACGCCAAAAACCTTCTCCATCCCATATAGCATCGCGCTTGCCATTTATTTCCATAGTAGCAAACAACGGATTTCCAGTAGCGATACCGTTTACTGTTTGTTCCAACATAACCTCATTTGGAACATTAACTGTTAGCGTTCCAAAACTTGTGTGTAGGGGTGGGAAATTTTCAAAACCAATATCCGCTACCGCAAAAGTGCCGTAATTAGTATTGAGTTTTGCCTGAATCTCATCACTTTGGTTGCTCGATTTCTTTTTGAAATTACTTTGTGCGGCATTTAAGAAATACCAATCTGTCTGCAGCCCTGAGATTATCCAGGAGTTTTTCTTTAGTTTATCCATTTCAGAAAAAACAGAAGCGAAATTTCGGTCTGGCTGATAAATTATTACAAGTTGATAATCATTGAGAATTCTAATGGCTTCCAATGGTTTTTTAAAAGTAACGGTACGCTGCTCGTTAGTACTTATTGCCTTTTTTAAAGCTCCCAAATCTGGATGGGACATTTTGCTAATCACCAAAACATTGGTGGCTTGATCTATAACTTCAACAGCAAATTGCTTGCTATTGTTGGTCTTATTTTTTTCATCTGCAAGCGGAAGTATCTGTGCGGTATATTTTTGAAGGCCAACACTATTTGCAGAAAGTGTAAAATTAAGCGTTTTTGATGTTTCATTTCCTGAAAAGGATACCGACTCACGATACACCGTTGAAGAACCTTGAGTAACTACAAATTCAGAATTAACGGAAATGTTGCCGCTGTAAGTTAAAATAACCTCAACAGGAAATTTGTTTTTTAAAAAGGCGTAGCGATTGGTGTTTAGTTGCTCAATTTTTAAATCGGTGTATTTTATGGAATCCCCCATAATTACCGGAAAAATTGGATTTTTAAAATTAGTTGACGAAAATTCGTAATCGTTACCAAGGGTTTGATTTCCGTCCGTTATTAAAAGTGTAGGCGCGGTTTGATTATTGAAAATTTCGTTTGTTGAAGCTAATGCCTTGGAAATATTGGTGTTTTTTTCATCAAATGAAAGTGAATCATTTTCACGGAAATCACTTCCGAAGGAAAAATAAGAAATATCGAATTTATCGTTAAGCTTTTTATTTTCTTTTAATTTCTGAAGTAATTCTGAAACATTTTCCATTTGTTCCAACTCCCCAATTGATGCCGAATTATCAAGCAAAACAGGTAGCTTCGGCTTTTCAATAGTATACGTTTCGCTTTTGAATTTGGGATTGATTATTAAAAGCAGAATAGAAAAAAGTGTGACAAAACGAAGCACCCCAAAAATCCAGCGTAAAGATCTTTTTTGTTTTGAACGATACCCATACATAAAAAGCGCCAGAGCAATAGCTATTACTCCGGCGATGATTATGTAAAGTATAGTTTCTATGGACACTAAAGAGGGTTTCAGGTTTAAGAGTTTAAAAGTTTAGAAGTCGATGAGTTTAGAGTTCTAACCAAGAATCAATTGCTTATACACTTTGGTTACAGAAGCTTTTTATTTTTTTTAATTCTGAAGTTAGATCGCTCCAGGGTTCTGCATTCATATACAATTTTTTAGTGACTATACCATTTGTTCCATTATATTTTAAAATCAAATTATGAGAATTAAAAAATAAATTTGAATAATATCGTATTTCAGTAAGTTGTGATTCTAAAATCCTAATTTCTTCTTTTTGAGTTAAAATTGAGTAAATTTCAAATATTAAAAAACCTTCGTTTTTCTTAATTTTGATCAATAATTTTGTGCTATTCGCAATTCCGATAAGTAAAATAAAAGCAAACATTCCAATTTGAATGATGTCAGAATCTACAAAAAAGTAAATTCCAATCAACCATAAAACTCCGATTGAAAATTGAATTAGTTTCTGTATTTTATATTTTTTAATCAATTCTATTATTTTTCTACCTTACTGCCAATTAATACTCCCGATAGCTATCGGGACTGAACACTTTTTAAGTAAGCATTCCGCCGTCAACGTTTAATACTTGCCCCGTAACATAAGCCGAAAGGTCGCTAGCTAAGAAAACACAGGCGTTTGCAACATCTTTAGTAGTTCCACCACGTTTTAATGGAATCATCTCACTCCAAGCTTTAATAGCATCTTCACCCAGTTTCTCGGTCATTTCAGTTTCTATAAAACCTGGAGCGATGGCATTACAGCGAATGTTACGTGAACCTAGCTCTATTGCAACAGACTTTGTGAACCCAATCACGCCAGCTTTTGAAGCCGCATAGTTGGTTTGCCCAGCGTTTCCTTTAACTCCCACAACGGAGCTCATGTTGATTATTGAACCTTTACGTTGCTTTAGCATGGTGCGCTGCACGGCTTTGGTCATATTAAAAACCGATTTCAGGTTTACTTCTATTACTTTATCAAAATCTTCTTCTGAAATACGCATCAAAAGATTGTCGCGGGTTATTCCGGCATTGTTTATCAGAATGTCAATGCTTCCGAATTCTTTTAAAACATCTTCAGCCAATTTCTGTGATTCTTCATAAGAAGCTGCATCACTTTGATAAGCTTTTGCTTTTACACCCGTTTTTGAAACTTCATCTGCCAAAGCATTTGCAGCTTCTGCCGATGAGCTATACGTAAACGCTACGTTAGCGCCATGTTGGGCGAATACTTCTACTATTCCTTTTCCTATTCCACGGCTTCCGCCAGTAATAATTGCTGTTTTTCCTTCCAGTAATTTCATAATTCGGTCAGTTTTTGTTTGGTCTTATGTTTCTACAAGATTTCTAAAACCTTGCAGGATAACCGCTAGTGGCGGGTTTCAAATATAATAAAAGCTTGTGGGTTCGCCATAAAAAAAGGCCTGCGAGTTTCGCGGGCCTTAAAGAAAAGATCTGCAAGGCATTCCCCGCTCTTTCGCGGGGTTGCTTGTAGGTCTATAATATAGTTTAGCCTAATACTTCTTTAACTTTCTTTCCAATTTCTGCTGGAGACTCAACAACGTGAATTCCACACTCGCGCATTACTTTTTTCTTGGCTTGAGCAGTGTCTTCACTACCGCCAACAATTGCACCAGCGTGACCCATTGTACGTCCTGCAGGAGCAGTTTCACCAGCAATAAAACCAATTACCGGTTTTTTAATACCGCTTTCTTTGTACCATTTGGCAGCGTCTATTTCGAGTTGGCCACCAATTTCACCAATCATTACTACAGCTTCACTCTCTGGATCCATAATTAACATTTCCAAAGCTTCCTTTGTTGTGGTTCCAATAATTGGATCTCCACCAATACCAATGGCAGTAGTAATACCCAAACCTTGTTTTACAACTTGGTCTGCTGCTTCATATGTAAGTGTTCCCGATTTTGAAACGATACCTACTTTTCCTTTTTTGAAAACAAAACCTGGCATAATACCTACTTTTGCTTCCCCTGGAGTAATAACACCTGGACAGTTAGGCCCAATCAAGCGACAGTCTTTGTCTTTTATATAATTTGAAGCCGTGATCATATCCTTTACAGGAATTCCTTCGGTTATGGTAATAATTACTTTTATTCCAGCATCAGCAGCTTCCATAATTGCATCTGCAGCAAACGCTGGTGGAACGAAAATAATAGTTGTATCTGCTCCAGCTTCCTTTACGGCTTCCTCAACCGTATTGAAAACAGGTCTGTCAAGATGTTTTTGACCACCTTTTCCTGGAGTTACGCCACCAACAACGTTAGTGCCGTACTCAATCATTTGTTCGGCGTGAAAACTACCTTCACTTCCTGTAAATCCTTGAACTATTATTTTTGAATTTTTATTTACTAAAACGCTCATTTGTAAGTATTTTCTATTGATTATTTATTGCTACTTTTTAAGTAAAATGTTATCGGTATTTTTGAGAATTGCCGCAAAGATACAGCTTTTGTTGAAGCTAATAAAGAATATTAGACCCTAACCTTATGATAACTTTCTGTGGTGTCATCTTTGTCATTAACCGGCTGACTTATTTGATACCCGCGATATATTTTGTCATCTTTCACTTCAAAAATCGCGATAAAATGGGCTATCCCAAGTTCTTCGTCAGGATTTTCCATAGTGCGTATATAATATTTGTAACGAATGGTAACATGAGGTCCGTCTGACAATAAATGACTAACTTCTACTCTTAGATCATCATAAGACCTTCGAATTTCTCCGAAAAAATGAACGATATCATTATAGTGCTTGATGGAAAGTCCATTAGGGCTATTCCAGATAAGAACTAAATCGGGATGAAAAAATCTTTCCAACACCGTTTCATCTCCAAGAATATCAGATCGATAAAAGTCTCGTACTACTTCTTTTGCTTTTTTACTCATGATAATTTATCCAATTTTTCTATAATGTCTGGAATTAGTCTAATAGAGGCCAATTCCTTGTATTTTTTTCTAAATTCATCTGCAGGTGTACCAAAATATGCTTTATTACCTGGAAGGGATTTACTTACGCCACTTTGTGCTGAAATAACCGCTTTTTCCCCAATGGTAATGCCGCTGGTAACACCTACTTGCCCCCAAATGGTGACAAAATCCTCAATCAAGACACAACCCGCAATCCCAACTTGAGAAGCAATCAAACAACGCTTCCCAATAACGGTATCGTGGCCCACATGTACCTGATTATCTAGCTTGGTACCTTCCCCTATCGTGGTAGAAGAAGTAACTCCTTTATCTATAGTGCAAAGAGCGCCAAGATCTACATTATCTTTAATAACAACATTGCCTCCGCTAAACAGCTTATCAAATTTTTCTGGACGGTTTTTATAATAGAAAGCATCACTTCCCAAAACGGTACCGGCATGAATTATCACATTGTTGCCGATAACAGTATCATCGTAAATACTGACGTTTGAATGAATTAAACAGTTGCGACCAATTTTTACATTATTTCCCACAAATACATTTGGTTGGAGAATGGTTCCCTCACCAATTTCCGCAGTTTCTGAAACAGCGTTATGCGATCTTTCAAATGGATTAAAGTGTTGTGTGAGTTTATTGAAATCTCGAAAGGGATCTTCTGAAATTAACAAGGCCTTCCCAACAGGACATTCCACTTTTTTATTGATAAGAATAACAGTAGCTTGAGACTGCAATGCTTTATCATAATATTTTGGATGGTCAACAAACACAATGTCTCCCGGTTGCACCACATGAATTTCGTTCATTCCAAAAACGGGGAAATTAGCTTCGCCCACATAATCAGAACCGATTGTGATAGCAATACTTTCAAGGGTTTGGGGAATTGGAAATTTCATTTAGTGAGTTGTTGGGTTACTAGGTTATTAGGTTGCTGTTTACTGGAGCTGAAAACTGCAACTTTTTTAATCTTTCATCCTTTCCTGATACTGTCCTTTTTCGGTATCAATTCTAATCTTATCTCCCTCGTTTATAAAAAGAGGGACATTAATTTCGGCACCTGTTTCAACAATTGCAGGTTTTGTCGCGTTTGTGGCGGTATTTCCTTTTAATCCAGGTTCGGTTGAAGTTACTTCCAAAATAACATGGGCCGGCATATCAACAGAAAGCGGTGCACCGTCTTCTGTGTTTATTAGCACAGTAACTGTTTCCCCCTCCTTCATTAATTCGGGAGTGTCCAATATACCTTTCATCAATTGTATTTGAGAATAGTCTTCGGTATTCATAAAGTGATACATATCGCCATCACTATACAAATACTGGAATTTATGGGTTTCTACACGTACATCTTCAATTTTATGTCCTGCTGAAAAAGTATTGTCTATGGTTTTTCCAGTGGTAACACTTTTCATTTTAGTACGAACAAAAGCAGGTCCTTTTCCTGGTTTTACGTGAAGAAATTCAATTACTTTATAAATGTCATTACTATAGCGGATGCAAAGTCCTTTTCTTATATCTGATGAAGTGGCCATTCTTTAGGGTTTGGGATTTGTACTTTATTGTTTGTTTGTAGTGATTTAATTTGAATTAAAATATCCTTTCATAATTCCGCGTTTAGAATTCTTTATAAACTGAAGAATTTCGTCACGCTCCGGAGTAGCTTCCATTTCAGCCTCAATTATTTCCGTTGCTTGGGTAGTATTATAGTTTTTTTGATATAGCAGTCTGTAAATATTCTGGATTTCAGAAATCTTTTGGGATGTAAACCCTCTTCTACGGAGCCCTATGGAATTTATTCCAACATAACTCAAAGGTTCGCGAGCTGCTTTTACAAATGGTGGCACGTCTTTACGAACAAGAGATCCTCCCGTAACAAATGCGTGGTTTCCGATCATACAGAATTGATGGACAGCCGTCATTCCAGCAAGAACAACGTGATCACCTACCGTTATATGACCTGCTAAAGTACTGTTATTACTGAAGATGCAATTATCGCCAACAATACAATCATGGGCTATATGACAATAAGCCATGATCCAACAGTTTTTTCCAATAACTGTTTTTCCACGGTCAATGGTACCTCGATTAATTGTCACGTATTCTCGAATGGTTGTTCCATCGCCAATTTCGGCAGTAGTATCTTCATCCTTAAACTTTAAGTCTTGTGGAACGGCAGAAATTACGGCTCCTGGAAAAATATTACAGTTTTTGCCAATTCTGGCGCCTTCCATTATTGTTACATTGCTTCCAATCCAAGTTCCTTCGCCAATCACCACATTATTGTGAATGGTTGTAAAAGGCTCAATTACTACATTTTTAGCTATTTTAGCGCCCGGATGGACGTATGCAAGTGGTTGGTTCATTTCTCTAATTTATTGTTTTGTATAGCTGAAATATAACCGCATACTAAAATATTTCGCCTTAAATATTTTTTTATACGTACTCGATTCATCTATAAGTTTTTTGTTTTTACCATTTGGGCCATTAATTCGGCCTCAGTTACCAATTTACCATTGGCATAAGCGTTTCCTTGCATATGAACAATTCCACGACGAATTGGCGACATTAATGCCAATTTAAAAATTAGTGTATCCCCTGGATTTACCTGTTGCTTAAACTTCACATTGTTTATTTTCATAAAAAATGTAAGGTAATTTTCAGGATCAGGTACTGTGCTCAGCGCCAATATACCTCCAGTCTGTGCCATTGCCTCCACTATTAAAACACCAGGCATTACTGGTGCTCCGGGAAAATGCCCCACAAAGAACGGTTCGTTCATTGTCACATTTTTAAGTCCAATTACGCTCGTGTCTGTCAGTTCCATAATTTTATCTACCAACAAGAACGGAGGCCTATGCGGAAGCATGGCCATAATTTCGTTCACATCCTTTACAGGTGTTTTATTGATGTCGAATTTAGGAATATTATTTCGACTTTCTATTTTAATGATTTTTGAAAGCTTTTTAGCAAATTGTGTGTTCACGTAATGCCCGGGTTTGTTGGCAATCACTTTTCCACGAATTCGCGTGCCCACCAAAGCCAAATCGCCTATAACATCAAGTAGTTTGTGTCTAGCAGCTTCATTTGGATAATGAAGGGTAAGGTTATCTAAAATTCCATTTGGTTTAACGGAAATAGAATCTTTTCCGAAGGCAGTACGAAGTTTGTCCATCGTGCTTGGCGAAAGCTCCTTATCAACGTAAACGATTGCGTTGTTTAAGTCGCCTCCTTTTATCAAACCATGCTCCAGTAACATTTCAATTTCATGAAGAAAGCTGAAAGTTCTCGCATTTGCAATTTCATCTTTAAAATCAGATATGTGCTTGAGAGAAGCATTTTGCGTACCCAAAACCTTTGTCCCAAAATCAACCATGGCTGTAACCTGGTACTCATCTGCTGGCATCACGATTATTTCGCTTCCAGTTTCCTCGTCCAGAAAAGAAATAACTTCCGTTACCACATATTCTTTTCTTTCAGCATTTTGCTCTACGATTCCCGCTTTCTCAACGGCCTCTATGAAGAATTTAGCAGAACCATCCATAATAGGAGGCTCTGAAGCATCGAGCTCCATAATACAATTGTCCACTTCTAGACCTACCAAGGCAGCAAGAACGTGTTCAGAGGTCTGAATCTTAACCCCGTGTTTTTCAAGATTGGTACCTCGTTGTGTATTTACAACAAGATTGGCATCAGCACCAATCTCTGGGCGGCCTTCCAAATCTATTCTAACAAAAGAGTAACCATGATTCTCGGGTGCAGGTTTAAATGTTATCGTAACCTGCTTGCCGGTATGTAAGCCGACTCCGGTAAGTGAAATTTCCTTACCAATGGTGCGCTGTTTTACCACACTTTCATTCATTATTTTGCTTTTTTTCAACTGTATTAATTCTGTCCATTATTTTGGGCAGGTTTTTAAAATGTACATAACTTTTATTAAAATCGCTATAACTTAATGCTGGAGAGCCTTGAAGCGTCTCGTTGTCTTTAACGCTTCTTCCAATACCGCTTTGGGCCTGAATTTTTACATTATCTCCTATTACAATATGTCCCGCAATACCAACTTGGCCTCCAATCATGCAGTTTTTCCCAATCTTAGTAGATCCAGCAACTCCTGTTTGGGCGGCGATTACGGTATTTTCACCAATGATAACATTATGCGCAATCTGAATTTGATTGTCCAGCTTTGCACCTTTTTTAATAACTGTAGAGCCTAAAGTAGCACGATCAATGGTAGTTCCTGGACCAATATCTACATTATCTTCTATAATTACATTTCCCGTTTGTGGCACTTTGTGATACTCCCCCTTCTCATTTGGCATGAAACCAAATCCGTCAGCACCAATCACTACGCCACTATTTATAACGCAAGAATCGCCAACTATAGTTTCAGAATACAACTTTGCTCCTGTAAACAAAATTGTATTATCGCCAATAGTAACATTATCTCCTATATATACATTGGGGTAAATTTTTACGTTATCACCAATTTTTACATTCTCCCCTAAATAAGAAAAAGCACCTAAATACAAGTTTTTACCGTATTTTGCACTTTCTGCAACAAAAACGGGGTTTTCAATCCCCGTCTTATTCATTTTAACCTGATTGTAATATTCCAACAATTGTGAAAAGGCTTTATATGCGTTTTCTACACGAATCAATGTGGTTTTAAGCGCATGTTCCGGAACAAAATCATTGTTTACGATAGCTACAGAGGCTTGTGTTGAATATATATAATGCGTGTATTTTGGATTGGCCAAAAAGGTCAGACTGCCCTTAGTGCCCTCTTCAATTTTCGCAAGTTTCGAAACAGCAATTTCTTCGTCACCATCAACTGTACCGTCTAGAAGTCCTGCAATTTGAGCTGCTGTAAATTTCATTATGCGTATTGGTTTTGTTTAACCGAATTATAAAAATTATCCACCTGCAAAATAACACTTTTAAAATAAACTGAATAGTACTCGTTGATTTTCATTCTTGCAAAAATAGAAAAAAAGGAATTAGTCCTGTCGGCTATTACTATTGTTTTTAGGATAACACATATAGTATTTGACTACGGATATGGAAAGTGCTTCTAAATTTAATTGGTCGCTCGCCTTGGCTACCTCAATAACTTTTCCGTTTTTCTTTAATAAGTTAATCGTGTCCTTGTCCATGCTATACGCCTGATTCTCTAGTTTTCCTGTGAAAACAAAAAAAGATGCCTCCGCTTCCGAAAGTCCAAAAGCTTTCATCACCTTATCTCGCTTTTGTTTTACTTTTTGTTCCGAAAAAGGCTGTGATTTTACTTTTATCTTTAACAAATCTCTATTCAACAGCATCTTCGAGAGGTTTTTAAGCACGAAGTCGTCATTGCTCACCCACGCTTTCATTCCCGAAAGAATATCATAATCATCCAATTTTGAAAAAGTGCTGAGAACCTCATCAGAGAAATCCTTTAAAGATATATGGTTTTTTAGAAAAAACGCTAAATTTTTACTCGCAGGAAGTTCAATGCCTTTGGCAGAAAGTTGTTTTGCTCGTTTTAGGATCCGAACCAAAAGTTGTTCTGCAACAATTCCAGTTTTATGAAGATAAACTTGCCAATACATCAATCGGCGGGCAACCAAAAAATTTTCTACTGAATAAATGCCCTTCTCCTCTACCACCAAATAATTGTCTTTCACGTTCAACATGGCTATCAATCGCTGCGCATTAACCGTTCCCTCAGGGACACCTGTGTAAAAACTGTCTCGCTTTAAATAATCCAGGCGGTCCATGTCCAACTGGCCAGAAACTAATTGATGCAGGAACTTACGCGGATATTCGTCCTTGAATATTTGAATGGCAAGCGTTAACCCGTTGTTAAACTTTTGGTTTAAATTTTCCATAAAAAGCAGGGAAATCTGCTCGTGACTCACGTTTTCAACGATACTATTTTCCATAGCGTGCGAAAAAGGGCCGTGACCAATGTCGTGTAAAAGAATAGCAATATAAAGCGCCTCCTCCTCATTTTTAGAAAACGCAACTCCTTTTGAATTAAGCACTTGCACTGCTTTTTGCATTAAAAACATGGCGCCTAATGCATGATGAAAACGCGTGTGGTGCGCGCCCGGATATACTATATATGAAAATCCCATTTGAGAAATTCTGCGCAATCTTTGAAAATATTTATGCTCCATTAAATCAAAAACCAGTTTACTGGGAATGGTAATAAAACCATAGATAGGGTCGTTTAAGATTTTAAGCTTTGGAAGGGTTTTCAAAATTTAACTTTAAATTAATAACAACTAAAATTGTTTCAGATAATTCGGGGCTATTTTTGGAGGAAATTCTTCAAATACGCGAGAATTATTGATAAAATGAATTTACTCCTTCGCTAAAGCTATGGAGCATAATGGCGCTCCTTCGCTAAAGCTATGGAGCATAATGACAAATATACATATATGAGCGAGATTAAAATACTATGGGTGGATGACGAAATTGATTTACTTAAACCACATATTCTATTCCTTGAAAACAGAAACTATAAAGTGACCACTGCACAAAGTGGAAATGATGCTTTAGAAGAAATTAAAAAAGATACCTTCGATATTGTTTTCTTAGACGAAAACATGCCCGGACTTACCGGATTGGAGACTCTTGCCGAAATAAAAGAACTACAAGCCTCCATTCCCGTAGTTATGATCACCAAGAGTGAAGAGGAATATATTATGGAAGAAGCAATTGGTTCCAAAATTGCCGATTATTTAATAAAGCCCGTAAACCCAAATCAAATTCTACTTAGTCTAAAGAAGAATCTAGATCACAGTAGATTGGTTTCCGAAAAAACCACCTCAAACTACCAACAGGAGTTCAGGAAAATTGCAATGGATCTTTCCATGGTAAACAGTTTTGAAGAATGGAAAGATTTATATCAAAAACTGGTTTATTGGGAATTGGAACTTGAAGGAATTGAAGATTCTGGAATGTTCGAGATTTTGGAATCTCAAAAAACGGAAGCCAACAGCCAGTACTGTAAGTTTATTGATAAAAATTATGCCGATTGGTTTAGTGATCCTAGCGAGGCACCTACCATGAGCCATACCCTGTTCCGCGATAAAATACAGCCCCAATTGGATCAGGGAGTTCCTACATTACTCGTGGTGGTGGACAATTTGAGGCTTGACCAATGGAAAGCTTTTGAACCTACGATTGCCAATGTTTATAAAAAAACACAAGAAGAACTTTTTTGCAGCATTCTTCCCACCGCAACACAATATGCCCGAAACGCCATTTTTTCTGGTCTTATGCCAAGTGAGATGGAAAAAATGCACCCCGATCTTTGGTTAAATGATACCGATGAAGGCGGAAAAAACATGAAGGAAGAGGAGTTTTTAACCGCACAACTGAAACGTTTAGGGTTGAAATTAAATTGGAGTTATCATAAAATCACAAGTTTAAAGCAAGGAAAAAAACTTGTAGAAAACTTTAAAAGTCATAAAGATGAAGATTTAACCGTGGTGGTTTATAATTTTGTGGATATGCTCTCCCATTCCAAAACGGAAATGGAAGTGATCAAGGAGCTAGCCTCAACAGACAAGTCATATCGTTCCCTAACCCAAAGTTGGTTTAAGAATTCTCCGCTATTGGAAATTATCCAACAGGCAGCGCGTTTAGGCTTTAAATTAATTATAACAACAGATCACGGAACCATAAATGTGAAAAACCCTTCAAAGGTAATTGGCGACAAAAACACCAGCTTAAATCTTCGATACAAAACAGGGAAAAGTCTTACGTATGAAGATAAAGAAGTGCTTGCAGCAAAAGACCCAAAATCCATTTGTTTGCCTACAATAAACATGAGCAGCTCCTTTATTTTTGCTAAAGGTGATTATTTCTTCGCCTATCCAAACAACTATAATCATTATGTGAGCTATTTCCGAAATACCTATCAACACGGAGGTGTTTCATTAGAAGAGATGTTAATTCCTTTTTCGGTATTTACCCCAAGATAAAAAGAAGTTTTTTAGTAGCAAATTCAATTTTACAGCATTGGATTTACAAATTTAAATTCTTTATATTCGTTCTCTTTTATTAAAATGGAACTTACATACACGCAAGATCAAATCACTGAAGTGGCCGAACAAATCATAAATTCTTCGACTTCAAAAATATTTCTTTTTTATGGTGAAATGGGCGTTGGTAAAACGACGCTCATTAAGGAAATCGTAAAACAACTTGGAGTTACCGAAACTTCAGGAAGTCCTTCATTTTCAATTGTCAATGAATACGAAGGAACAGATGGCACTATTTATCATTTTGATTTTTACAGAATAAACGATATTGAGGAAGCATACGATATAGGTGTGGAAGATTATTTTTATAGCGATAACTATGTCTTTATAGAATGGCCAGAAAAAATTAAGGATTTACTGCCCGAGTATGCTATTGCATTAAATATTCAAAAAAACAAAAATGGCAGTAGAACATTAAGCACTAATAGTGTTTAATAAGGTTTTATTAGATGATTAGAAGATCTGTTATAATTTCCATATTCTCCAAGTTCTAACAATTAATTATTATCTTGCTCTCTAATTATTTAAACTAAATTCGTGCACATTTGCAAAAAATATAAAACCAATTTAAAAACTAAACTAAAAAAAACCAGAAGTAAAACCCAACTCAAATTTGTCGCTCAAATAAAAAATTTCATAACAGCGTTTCCAGTAAGTGTTAATAAAAATAACACAATCTTTAGATCTTTGATGTATTTCAAAGGATTTAGAGGTAGTTTAACCTGTAAATATAACATAAACATAATTAGCCAGTTTAAATTTTTTCATGGTAGGTTTGCTCTATATTAATCTCACAAAAACTCCTCAATTATGAAAAATCTTAAAGTTATTATTGTAGCCGCAATATTTGCGATGGGTCTTTTTGCTTCTTGCACCCCAGAAAGTATTCAAGATGAACAAGCACCCCAACAAATCGATCCGTGGACCGTTAAAGTTCCGCCAGCCGGATAAAAAAAGCCTTATTCAAGGAGGAGTCATTGTATTAATAGTTGCGTTGACTCCTTTTTTATATTATTCTTATGAGAGTTTTCCAGCCGATTCCCCGGTCTGGGAAACTCCCTTTTTTACATTGACTACCCATTATCCATCTTTTTATCACTTTGCTTGGTTCTTATCAAGTAAAGTCATTCCTATTATATTATTGATGCTTTGGTTCTTTACCTGTAAGCATTGGTGGCATTGGATTATTTTATTGCCTTTGTCCATGTATGCATTTCAATTAATCAATATTTTAAAACAAACCAGAAATGTTGATGAAGTAGAAATAATTTACGTTATCCCAATTATGATGGTTTTAATTCCCTTCGTTTACTTAATAAGAGCGAAGCTTTTTAGTAGAATGCGTCAAGAAGATCTCCAATCTTTTGAGGAGGATCTTCTGCAGAAAAAAACCATCTGGCAACAAATAAAGGAGCTCTTCCGTTGATTTTCAATACTTCAGAATCGAAAATTATTCCGTAAATTGAGGCCTCCAAGTTCGAAATATGTTATCACCAAAATCCCCGTTTACTAGAGCACAGTTGCTCCCACAAGAAGAAACCTTAGAAATCACTCGACAAAGGGGTGAGCTTTATATTGGCATTCCCAAAGAAGCCTATTTTCAGGAAAAAAGAATCTGCCTCACTCCTGATGCAGTAAACGCAGTTGTAAGCAACGGACATAGGGTTTTGATTGAAAAAGGTGCGGGCAATGAAGCTGGGTTCTCAGATAGAGATTACTCAGAAGCAGGAGCGCAACTCACAGAAGACACCAAAAAAGTATTTGGTTGCCCCATGGTTCTAAAAGTAGAACCACCTACCCTGGAAGAGCTGGCGCTAATGAAACCAAAAACAGTACTGATTTCCGCGCTTCAGCTTAAAACCAGAAAAAAATCATATTTCGACGTACTTGCAAAAAAGAAAATAACTGCCCTCGCTTTTGAATTTATCAAAGACGAAGACCATAGCTATCCAGCTGTAAAGGCGTTAAGCGAAATTGCCGGGACTGCCTCTGTACTAATTGCTGCAGAGCTCATGGTAAATGCCAAAAAGGGAAATGGGCTGCTATTTGGTAATATAAGTGGCGTCCCTCCTATTGAAGTTGTTGTCATTGGAGCTGGAACCGTTGGTGAATTTGCTGTGAGATCCGCTTTGGGCCTAGGAGCCAACGTAAAAGTTTTTGATAGTTCGATCACAAAACTCAGAACCATTCAAACCAATGTGGGGCGTATTCTTTATACATCAACCATTCAACCAAAAAACCTAATGAAGGCCTTACTGCGTTGCGATGTTGCTATTGGCGCAGTACGAGGCCATAACAGAGCCCCCATTATCGTTACTGAAGAGATGGTAAGGAACATGAAGAAAGGAGCTGTTGTAATTGATGTTTGCGTAGACATGGGCGGCTGTTTTGAAACCACCGAAATGACCAGCCATGACCAACCCACCGTAATTAAGCATGAAGTGATTCATTATGGCGTTCCCAATATACCTGCTCGCTACCCTAAAACTGCCTCAATTTCTATTAGTAATATCTTCACACCCTACATCTTAGAAATTGCAGAAAACGGTGGCCTCGAAAATGCTATCCGTTTTGACAATGGTTTGAGAAATGGTTTGTATTTTTACCGCGGAATTCTAACAAATAAAGCAGTAGCGGATTGGTTTGATATTCCCTATAGCGATATAAATTTATTGTTCTTTTGATAGTATTTCAGAATTTCAGAAGTAATTAATATCAGATATCCCGATTTAACAAAGCCTGAATAAACGCATCACAAATCACACAGAATGAAGTTAGCATACCGATTGGTCTATTTTTCCGGCGGATTTTTAATTGGAATAGTCATGTTGTTTTTTATTCTCAGTGGAAAGAGAACTTCCTGCAGCTACGGTCCAGAATCTAGAACGTTAAAAAATATAAGGCTGAAGGAACGTGCTTTTTCTGAAAATACACTCCGAGTACTTAGCGAAAATCAAATGGACACATCTGCAATTTCCACTTTGTTGAAAGATGGCGACGTGCTTTTTTCTGAAAGCAATACCAAACCAGATTCCTGTAAACAGTATGTTATAGAAGGGAGTATTTCAGAAAAAATGCTGAAAATTAAAATCGAAAATTGTGATAAAACGGCGACAGTAACCGAAGCGGCAATAGTTCCTAATTAGTTTATATTCTCAAGCACCTAAACGCTTAAACTCCTATAAACCTATAATTTTTTTTTTAGAGCTTTCTCCGCGCTTTCTCCTTTTTCAAGAGCGTAAGTTCACGACTTGTTTGACCTGCCACAGAAGTATTTTCCTCAGCGCGACGAATTAAATAGGGCATTACATCTTTTACCGGTCCAAACGGAATATATTTAGCCACATTATAGCCTTCCTCACCCAGATTAAAAGTAATGTGATCACTCATTCCATAAAGTTGCCCAAACCAAACGCGACTGTCACTTCTTGAGATTCCATCTTCTTCCATCATATCCATAGCAATATAAGTGCTGGACTCATTATGGGTACCAATAAACAATTCAATATCTTCAAGATTATCCATGATATATTTCATAACCTCGTTGAAATTATCGTCGGTCGCCTTTTTACTTACGCATATTGGTGTTTTATAGCCATTTTCAAGTGCGCGCTCATTTTCCTTTTCCATATAGGCACCACGAACAATTTTAAACCCAAGCTTAAACCCCTTAGCCTTCGCTCTTTGATGTATTTTTTTTAAATATTCTAAACGATCCCAACGATAACACTGCAACGTATTGAAAACAATTGGGGCTTCCTTATTGTACTTCTCCATCATTCGTTCACATAATTCATCCGCTGCATCCTGCATCCACGATTCTTCTGCATCAATAAGTAAGCTGATTCCAGCAGCATGAGCCTCTTTTACCACGCGCTCATAGCGAATTTCGATTTTTTTCCACTGATCATTTTCTTCATCAGTCAATTCTTGATTCTCAGTGATTTTCTGCCAAACTTTAAATTTTCCAAAACCAGAAGGTTTAAATACCGAGAAAGGCATGGCCTCTTTATTTTTGGCAAATTTAGTGAGTTCAATAACCTTATCTGCCGTGGCATCAAATTGGGCTTCCGTTTCTTTTCCTTCCACAGAAAAATCTAAAACAGAAGCTACCCCTACATCAAAGAGCCTATCAACACTAGGCATACAGTCACTTTCATTTACGCCGCCACAGAAATGGTCGAAAACAGTAGATCGAATCAATCCTTCTACCGGCAAATTGAGATTTAGCGCAAATTTTGTAACTGCTGAACCAATTTTTACTAAGGGTTCTTTGGAAATCATCTTAAAAAGAAAATAAGCGCGTTCCAGTTCAGAGTCGCTTTTTAATTGAAAAGCCGTTTCCGTATTATCGAAGAGAGCATTTGATGTCATAAAATCTAAAATAAAGTCTGCAAATATAGTTAGATTTGAACTCTCAATGATCTTAATTAACGTGCAAATTTGATGAAAAAAGAAATACAACTAAAAGGCTTTGTTTACAAGGATAATAATGCTTGGGAAGCCCTAAAAGAGTTTCTGAATGATAGCGATATCTCGAGTGTCTATATACTCTGCGACGAAAATACCCTAACCCATTGTTTGCCAATTCTTATCCAAAAACACAATTTTAAGAACACTCCACATATCATAACAATTGCAGCAGGTGAAACCCATAAAACCATTGATACTTGTTTAAAAGTTTGGAAAAATCTTGCGGAAAAAAGAGCAGATAGAAACAGTTTGATAATCAATCTTGGAGGTGGTGTTGTCACTGATCTTGGAGGCTTTGTTGCTTCAACCTTTAAGCGTGGGGTTCACTTTATCAATATCCCCACTTCCCTACTCGCCATGGTGGATGCCTCCGTTGGCGGCAAAAATGGCGTTGATCTAGGACACGTAAAAAACCAAATTGGCGTTATCAACCCTCCAGAAATGGTTATTTTAGATACGGGGTTTCTAAATACATTACCCATTGAACATATAACGTCTGGATTGGCAGAAATGTTGAAACACGGTATTATATATAATAAGGAATATTGGGAACGAATAAAAAAGGCTGATTTCACAAAAAAAGAGGCATTCGAAGATTTAATTTGGGATTCTATTGAAATTAAAAAAGAAATAGTCTCGAAAGACCCGTTGGAAAAAAATCTACGAAAAACTTTGAATTATGGACATACTTTGGGGCACGCAATAGAATCGTACTTTTTGGAAAATTCGGATAAAAAAGAATTGCTACATGGGGAAGCCGTTGCAGTGGGAATTATTTTGGCTACCTACATTTCAAAGGAGATGTGTCATTTTCCAATAGAAACCTTAAATGAAATTTCAGAAAGCATCTTAAAACACTTTTCCAAGCAAATTTTTTCCGAAAATGATATTGAAGCTATCATCAACCTCCTTGTATTTGACAAAAAAAACAGAAATGGGCAAGTACTCTTTGTGCTTATGGAGGACATTGGTGTACCTAAAATAGATTGCGTTATTGATAACGAGTTGATTTACAGTGCTTTCAATTACTATAAAAATTTCTAAAAAAGTTATTGAAATAATTTTTATGTCTTCTAATTTTGAATAGTTTTATAACCATAAATTAAAGATTGATATTTAAATGAAGCGTATTATTGTAGATTACCGAAAGTTGACCCCAGAGATACTTTCTTTATTAGTTGAAAAATATCCTGACGGGTATGATGATGATCATGTTATAACTTTTAAAAATGCCAAAAATGAAACTGTGGAGGCAGTTGAGGTGAAAACAGAAGACACTATTTATCTGGTGAAAGTAAGTTCCCGTCTTGAAATATCGATGGCCAACTTTGACGAAGATGATTATGTGGAGGCAGACTTCAACGAGCCAATAAGCGAAATTCCTGAAAAAAATAAAATGGAGGAAGAGGAGTAATTCAATCCTAACAATATTAAAAAAGAGGCTTTGCAAAGCCTCTTTTTTAGTTTAAACAAATTATATAGCTATTAAGCGTGTTGCCTTTTGTGCTTACCCTCTTTAATTTCTTCAATTAGTTTTGAATTAAAAGCAGGTAAATCATTTGGATTTCTACTAGTAACAAAACCCTGATCTACTACCACTTCTTCATCCACCCAGTTCGCACCTGCATTCACCAAGTCGTCCTTAATGGAACTAAAAGAAGTCATTTTTCTTCCTTTTACCACATCTGCCGAAATCAGTGTCTGAGGGCCATGGCAAATTGCTGCAACCGGTTTTTTCTGTTCAAAGAAATGCTTTACAAACGTCAGGGCGTCTTTATTTCTTCTTAATTTATCTGGATTTATTACACCGCCCGGAAGCATTAATGCATCGTAATCTGAGGCCTTGGCATTTTGAATGGTAGCGTTAACAGTATATTCATTGCTCCAATTACCATCTTTCCAAGATTTTATATTTCCTTCATTTTCGCTGATTATTTCAACGGTAAAACCTTCTTTTTCCAAAGCCTCTTTCGGCGACTTCAATTCAGATTCTTCAAATCCGTCGGTAGCTAATATTGCAATTCTCTTTTTCATATTCTTTTATTTTTAGTTTTTTAAGTAATTAATTAAAGATACCATGCCCATGGCTGGTTATCAAGATTTTGATATTAAGCTTTTACTAAAATTTGTTAAGAAACATATGAGAATCAATTATTTTCTAAGGCTTGCGCTTTTTTTTTATCCTTTTCCACTTTTTCTTTATAGGCTCGCAGTTCTTCCATCTCCAATTCATAAGAAAGGGTGGCATTGCTGGAAGGCTTAATTTTTATGTTTCGCTCAAGCGCCCAATGGACGGTAAATTCAGCCCCAAAGAATAAGATTAAACAAGTATAGTAAACCCATAGCAAGATTAAAACGACGCTTCCCGCAGCACCATAAACGGATGCAGGATCCGATTTGGAGAAATAAAAGCCTATAAGGTATTTACCAACTAAAAATAGCAAGGCAGTCATAGAGGCTCCAATTAGATTCGTCTTCCATTTAATCTTTACATCGGGAAGTAGCGTGAAAATTGCAGCAAATAGAGCGGTGACGATTAATTGTGAAATAATAAAATTAATAAATTGAATAAATCCTGGAGAAAATTCTGTAAAGTAGTTACCGATAAAATCACTCAAGGCATTGATGGCGGTACTTAAAACAAGCGATATAAGCATTAATAACCCAATAATTAGCACCATTCCAAAGGAAACAGCACGTCGTTTTAATGTATCCCAGATATTGTTCTTTTTGGAACGGACGCTCCAAATATCATTTAAAGCTTTTTGAAGTTGAAAAAAGACACCAGTAGCACCAAATATTAAGACACCGATTCCAAAAATTATAAATGGAATCGAACTATTTGAAAGAGCAGAATTAATAATCATGGTCTGAACAAGATCTGCACTGCCCTCTCCTATCATGCCAGCTATTTCTCCACTAATCCTACCTTCTACGGCTTCCCGTCCAAAAAAAACTCCTGCAAAATGTACTATAATAATAAGTAGTGAGGGTAAGGAAAAAAGTGCATAATATGCTATTATCGCACTTTTTGCCCAAGGGTCATTTTTGTCCCAGCTTAAATATGTTTCTTTTAAAAGATTTAAGAATTTCATTAGAGGTAACGTTCTTTAATTATATTACAATGATGTATTTCGTGGCCACAAACTACAAATCCAGTGGCTCTCACCGACATTTCACTAGCGTTTGCCATACCAACACGCTTCAATTGATTTTTGTTAAAACTTTTAAAGAGGGAAATTGTGGCAGATCTCACTACCATATAATCACCCAAAAGAATTGTTAGGGTCCTATTTGAGGCTTGTGCGTTAACTGCAAAGGTATTTTCATCAAATCCCATCAAGTTTGCTTTATCGCTTCGTGCAAAATACAATGCTCTGTAGGCAAAAACACGTTCCGTATCCATTATATGTTGCAAAATATCTTTTGGAGTCCATTTCCCCTCAGCATAGCGATAGTCCAATTTTTCTTCAGGTATAGCTTTAAAAAAAGATTGTATGTATTCCATTCCTTGAGCTAGGGCCTCATTTAAAGAGGAGTCTTCAACTAAGTCTACATATTTTTTATAAAAAGCATTGTATTCTGAAGGTGTCATTTCTGAAGACTTCATAAAAGTTTTTTTCTAAAGATAAAAAAGCCTTTGCTGAAGGGCAAAGGCTTTTGATTAATATTATAAGAAATTTTAGATCTCCTTAAATATAGAATGTAGCAACCTCTTTTTGTCGTTAATGCTTTCTTCCATTGAAATCATAGTTTCCGTACGGCTCACACCTTCTATATCATCTATCTCATAGATAATTTCCTTAGCGTGCGCTGTATCTCTTGCTCTGATTTTACAAAAGATATTAAACTTTCCAGTAGTTACGTGAGCCACTGTAACGAATGGAATATGACTTATTCGCTCCAGCACAAACTGCGTCTGTGAAGTTTTAAAGATAAAAATCCCAACATAAGCAATAAAAGAGTGACCAAGCTTTTTGTAGTCAACCTGTAAGGAAGAGCCTGTAATAATTCCAGCTTCTTCCATTTTTTTTACGCGAACGTGCACCGTTCCTGCAGAGATTTCTAGTTTTTTTGCAATATCCGTAAATGGGGTTCGGGTATTGTCAATCAAAAGATCAAGTATCTTATGATCTGTCTCATCTAATTTAAATTTAGGCATGTTTTTATATTTTTTGCAAAATTAAGTACTTTTAAACTAAAGTAGAAGTTTATTTGCGGAAAAGATTAACGAATTGGTCGATTTACCAAATATTTTTGAAATTTTCGCTCCAATTGTTAAATTATTCTGAGAATTTGTTAAAATTTCAGCGCCGTACATTTCTTTTTCAATATATCCGAATTTATCCCTGAGCTCCCCTATTTCATCAATGACAGCCTCAAACTCAATTTTGCCTTTCTTTAACACTTCTACATATTGAATTGCAATGGATACAGGTTCCAGATTTGCTTCCGAAGTAACATTTCGCAAGATAAAGTCATTATAATTTTTTCTGTTTTCAGGAATATCCAGGTACTTCTTATAATTTTCACCATCATTTTCCGCAGCGCTAATATCAAACAAGGAAAGCAATGAATAAAAAATAAATTCCCTTGTTTTCTCCCTTTGATAATCCTGCTGATAATGCCCGGCTTCAAACAAAATTGTTGGAACACCCAATTCTTGAAAAGTATCGCCAACACAATTAGAGTTAAAGCTATCATCATATCTTCCCACTTGATTGGGAATATAATTTTGCAGGGTACCATTCATTTTGTTTATGAGCTGCATGGCAATAAGTCTAGCATGGGTTATGGATCTTTCCGTATCTGCTGACGGAGATAAAAACGAAACCGTTGATGGTTTACCATCTGCAAAACCATAAATGGAACGTTGGTCGTGTAGGTTTAAACAAAGTTGTGGTTTTAAATCGTCGAAAACTTTCCGCAGACAACGACTTTCACTTTGGGATAAGTTTTTCGCATCGCGGTTAAGATCAATTTCGTTGGCGTTTTCGCGTGTATAGGATTTCGCGCCATCAGGATTCAAAATCGGTATTAGATATAAGGTGTAGTTGGATAGAAAAGTTTCGATTTCATTTTGAAAAAAATCTTTCTGATTCAAAAACTTTAAAAAATCAAAAACCGCCTTTGTTGTGGTTGATTCGTTTCCGTGCATTTGCGACCAGCCCAAAACCACTTTATTTCCTTTACCAATTTTAACCAAAGAAAGGGGAAGACCATTTTCAGAATAACCAGCTATCGAAATTTCGTAGGCTGTTTTATAATCCTCCAATAATGGTGAAATATGTTCTAGGTTTATAAACCTACCGCTTAATTTATCCTCAAAATTATCGTGATACCAAGTGTCTATTTTCATACTTAAATTTCCAAGTTTACAAAGTTAAACAAAGGATAGTTTACAATTGTAAACAACAATATTGCACTCTCTTGATTACAATGGTAAACAAATGAAGTCCATCAAACGTAAATTGAACAAGGAATCAATAAATTTTTATCACTCTTCTATTTAATATGAATCAATTTATTAAAAACTAGTGTTTTGCAACAACTTACCTAAAGCTTTAATCTATATTAAATAGAAATATATAGCTTCTATTATATATGATATTGAATAATATTTTACATTTGTAACCGTTATCTTATCTAATTAAATGTTACAATGGTAAACAGCGCTAGTTTTGTAAAACGACTGGAGAAAATCCTTGAATATTATCAATTAACGGCCACGGCTTTTGCGGAGGAGATTGATTTTAACCGCTCCACTATTTCACATTTATTGTCCGGAAGAAATAAACCGAGTTTGGAATTTGTGATAAAACTTCTTGAAAAATTTCCGGAAGTGGAAATGAATTGGCTGCTTTTTGGAAAAGGAAACTTCCCTGCTACTTCAGAAATAAAACCTGTAACTCCAGCTTCCAATCAAAAATCAAACTCGAGTGCAGGGAAAGCCTTAAATTTATTTTCGGAAGAAAGTAAGGAAGGAAAGAAAAGAAATACAGAAAACAATCAAAGTTCTAAGGAAGTAGCTAAAATCGTTATTTTTTACAAGGATGGCAGTTTTAATATATACGAAAATTGATCCATCTCAGTAATTTTTCGGAAATTCGCATAAAATTCTAGAAATGCGTTTTTTTATACTCTTGTTTAGTTTGCTTTTTTTAAGTAGTTGTTATGAAAAGGAGCGTAACTGCTCAGATTTTAAGACGGGAACCTTCGAATTTGAGGCGCTTTCTGGGACGGAAGTATTTAAAACAACGATTACCCGCAATGATTCCATTGAAGTGGACTTCTATCAAGGAAAGACCGACTCCTCTTCCATCAGGTGGGTTAATGACTGCGAATATGTTTTAACAAAGATCAACCCTAAGAATCAGGCTGAAAGGAAGGCTATCCTAATCAAAATCCTTACTACAAGCAAAGATCATTATACTTTCGAGTTTAGCGAAGTTGGAAAAGTCAAATCCAGCAAGGCAACAGCTAAAAGAGTGAAGCCTTAATCTCGCTTCTTTTTTAACAGCGTATTTTGCTCCTCCATCAATTTTTCAATATTGGATAGAAGTTGAATGTTTTTAGGGGTTTCCACCGTTTCGTCCTTCGGATCATCTGATCTCTTTTTAAAGTGGTTGATGGTCCTTATAACAACGAAAATCGTAAAGGCAATAATAAAAAAATCAATTAAGGCTTCCATTAATTCCCCATAACCTACCGCCACCTCCTCTGCAGAATCGGATGCGTGACGAAGTATATATTTTTTATTAGAAAGGTTTACACCATCTGTGAGCAGTGATAATGGTGGCATCACAACCTTTTTTACAATCGTGCTAATAACATTATTAAAGGCAGTACCAATAACGATTCCCACCGCCATATCGATCATATTGCCTTTTATGGCGAAATTTTTAAACTCTTGAAAAAAGCTCATTGTTTTAGGGTATTTAAGAAAAGTCAATTATAAAAACAATTTAAGATAAACCAAAATTTACTGCATAATTTTAGACCCGACCTGCAATGCGATCTTTTGCTAATTGTAGCACCATGTGAAATTGATCTTCCAGATTCATGTTAGAATTGTCAATTTCAATGGCGTCAACAGCTTTGCGTAAGGGGGAGTCTTCTCGATTGGTATCCATATAGTCGCGTTCCTGAATGTTTTTAAGCACATCATCATAAGCTACTTTATCACCTCTTTCCAGTAATTCCTTGTATCTTCTTTCCGCACGTTTTTCTGCAGAAGCATTCATAAATATTTTCAATTCAGCCTTTGGAAAGACAACTGTGCCAATATCTCTTCCATCCATGGCAACAGCTTTTTCTAGTCCCATTTCCTGTTGTTGGGCAACCAATTTTACTCTTACTTCGTGAATAGTAGCAATCGGACTTACAAATTCTGAAACTTCAAGATTTCGGATTTCATTTTCAACGTTCTTTCCATTTAAAAAAATATGTGCTTTATTCCAGGCAGCTTCCTTTTTAAACTTCAAATCGATCGATTTAAGCGATTCAATTAGTTTTTCCTTATCAAAGTGTGTTTTGGAAATGATATTGTGTTGCATCGCATAAAGTGCCACGGCACGGTACATAGCGCCAGTGTCAACATAAACGTAACCTAAATAATCTGCAATCTGCTTGGCGACGGTACTTTTGCCCGTAGAAGAATATCCATCAATTGCAATTGTAATTTTTTTCATAAGTATTGTCCAAAAAAAATGAGGGGTTTTTACTGCAGATCAATATTTAATCCAAAAAAGCTGGAAGCTGCAGCACTACTGTATTTTGAGTAAGAATAGCTCAATCTTAATTTGTTAAGTTTTATCGCAAAACCTGCGCTTATCCCTGCAAAAGTACGCTTTTCAACAATTCGCAACTCTTCTCCTCTTCTAAAATTATAACCCAAGCGAATGTTAAAGCCGCTCTCTGGAAAAAGCTCAATACCAGCGATCATGTGCCGAAAAGCATTGTTAACAAAACCAACTTTTTCCTTAGTAATGTTTCCTTCTAAATCGATTTCTTCCCGTGCAGGATTTGAAAAGCCTATATTCCATTGTTGCATATTTTCCAAGGTAAAATGCCAGCGGATAGGAATGTTTTCAAGTGTTTGTGAAATTCCGAAGATAACTTCAAATGGCAACGGTTCATATTCAATGTGATACGGAGTAAACTGTGTTCCAATGTTACGAGCGACTCCAGTGATTTGTAGATCCCAATCTTCATAAACATACATAACACCAATATCTATCGCGCCACCAAAAGATGAGTATTGCTCTAGTGTTGAAGAAATAAATTTTACATTCACGCCAACATGAAAATTAGTAAAAGCAATATTTCGGGCATGCCCAAATGATAGGGCTACTTCACCTCCGCTAAAACTACTAGTTGGGTTTCCTGTTTCATCATAACCATCAAATTTTCCGTAATTAACATAGGTAACACCTGTATGAAGCACTTGTGTTCTTCTATCCCAAAGATAGGCGTAGCTTGCTGTTCCGTAGTTTACATCGCCTATATAGTTTGTGTAGTTAAGCGAAAGTTGGTTGTCCATTTCTGGATTTATACTCGCTGGGTTAAAAAGTGCCTGGGTTGGATCGTAATCATAATTGGTAACAACCTTTCCACCCAATGCGGCCATTCTAGGGCTGTTTACCAGATTAAGAAATTGATAGGTCGATCTACCTCCTACCTGAGCCACTAAAAGCTGGGAAATTAATAATGAAACAACTAAGAAAACCTTTTGGGTCATAGAGGCGAGTTACCGTAACTAAAGTCTAAACGAATGCAAGTATAATTTATTTTTGCAAAGGAAAGAAACATCTAAGATTAATTTTTAAATCACCTTAGAAACCTCATAATGTATATTTAGGTGATAAACATAATTTATAATAGCAATGAGAAATGATTAATGCGCAAGAGCAATCGCACATTAATCATTTCTAAAATATATAAACTTAAAGCTTCTTTGCGTTTTTCACCTTTTCTTTCGTGAGTGCCAAATCCAACACGTCACTCATTTCTTTTACATAATGGAAGGTCAAGCCTTTTAAATACTCAGGTTTTATTTCCTCTATATCGCTCCTATTATCCTCACAGAGTAAGATTTCCTTAATTTGTGCACGTTTGGCCGCAAGAATCTTCTCCTTGATTCCACCAACGGGAAGTACTTTTCCCCGAAGTGTAATTTCGCCAGTCATCGCAATGGATTTCTTCACTTTTCTTTGTGTGAAAAGAGAAACTAATGAGGTAAGCATCGTGATTCCTGCACTTGGACCGTCCTTAGGCGTAGCTCCTTCTGGCACGTGAATGTGAACGTTATATTGGTCAAAAATATCTGGTTTGATGCCCAATTTCTCTGCGTTGGATTTTATGTATTCCATCGCGATTGTTGCGGACTCTTTCATCACCTTTCCAAGATTTCCAGTCATATTCAAGGTTCCTTTTCCCTTAGAAAGTGCAGATTCAATAAATAGGATATCACCACCTACCTGCGTCCAAGCAAGTCCGGTAACTACTCCTGCAACATCATTGTTTTCATATTTATCACGTTCCAATTTAGGAACGCCCAAAACTTCAACAATAATTTCGTTAGAAACTTTTACTTGGTATTCTTCTTCCATCGCAAGTTTCATGGCGGCATAACGCACCATTTTTGCAATTTGTTTTTCCAAGCCTCGCACTCCACTTTCACGGGTGTAGCCTACAACAATTTTTTCCAACTGCGGCTTGGCTATTTTAAGGGTATTTTTATCCATACCGTGTTCCTTGAGTTGTTTTGGAAGCAAGTGACGTTTTGCAATCTCTACTTTTTCCTCAATGGTATATCCGGTAACATTTATAATTTCCATCCTATCCCGCAACGCAGGCTGAATGGTGCTTAAACTATTGGATGTGGCGATAAACATAACTTTTGAAAGGTCGTAACCAAGCTCCAAAAAGTTATCGTAAAACGAATTGTTCTGCTCTGGATCAAGCACTTCTAACATCGCAGAAGAAGGATCTCCCTGATTGCTTGCAGAAATTTTATCAATTTCGTCCAAAACAAAAACAGGGTTACTGGTTTCCGCTTTTTTAATACTCTGAATAATCCGTCCGGGCATAGCACCAATATAGGTTTTTCTATGGCCACGAATCTCAGCTTCGTCGCGAAGTCCACCCAGACTCATCCGTACATATTTTCTTCCCAAAGCTTCAGCCACAGATTTCCCCAAAGATGTTTTTCCAACTCCAGGAGGACCGTAAAGGCAAAGAATTGGAGATTTCATATCGTTTCTCAGTTTTAGAACCGCCAAGTATTCAATAATACGTTTTTTAACGTCATCAAGTCCATAATGATCGCGATCTAAAATCTTTCTAGCCCGGTTTAAATCGAATTTATCCTTGCTGTATTTATTCCAAGGAAGATCCAAAAGTAAATCGAGATAATTCCGTTGAATACTGAATTCAGCAACCTGCGGGTTCATTCGTTGCAATTTGGAAAGTTCTTTTAAAAAGTGCTTTTCTACATCCTCACTCCATTTTTTAGTTTTGGAGCGCATTCGTAAATCTTCAATTTCTTCTTCCGTAGAAGATCCACCAAGCTCCTCTTGAATAGTCTTCATTTGTTGCTGAAGAAAATACTCACGCTGCTGTTGGTTGATATCGCTTTGAACCTTAGACTGAATGTCATTGCGCAAAGAAAGCTTTTGGATCTCCATATTCATATAACGGAGGGTTTCTAGGGCACGATCTTTTAGATTGTTGATTTCCAGTAGGGTTTGTTTCTCTTCAACCGGAACATTCAGGTTTGAAGAAACGAAGTTTATAAGAAAACTAGGGCTTTCAATATTTTTGATTGCAAAGGCAGCTTCCGATGGAATGTTTGGACTTTGTTTAATTATCTGAAGCGCCATTTCTTTTATGGATTCGATAATAGCATTAAATTCCTCGCTTTCCTTCTCCGGACGAGCTTCAGCAACCTCTCTAATAGTAGCCGTCATATAAGGCGAAGTTGTCAAAACTTCAGTCAGCTCAAAGCGTTTCTTCCCTTGAATAATCACAGTGGTATTCCCATCAGGCATTTTTAGAACACGAAGAATTTGAGCCACGGTACCAACTGTATTGATATCAGCTATTCCTGGTTCTTCTTCATCTTCATCCTTTTGAGAGACAACACCTATTATTTTATTCCCTTTATTTGTTTCATTGATAAGTTTTATGGATTTGTCCCGTCCAGCAGTAATAGGAATAACAACTCCCGGAAATAAAACGGTGTTACGCAATGGTAAAATGGGAAGTATTTCTGGTAACTCCTCTTTATGCATTGCATCTTCGTCTTCTGCAGACATCAATGGGATAAATTCTGCATCCTCATTTAAATCCTGAAATGACAACTTGTCTAATGATGTAAGTTTTGAATTCGCCATATATTGGTTTAGGACATTGTGTCACAACTATTGAACACCCAATGTCTTATTATTAAAATGTTTTTATTTGTTTTGTGAAAGAACACTGACTATCAAATGTTTTGCAGGCTCTTTTTCTATATATTTCAAGTTTTGTGCCAGTTATAATTAGTTCTTTAAGCCCTACCTGTAACATTTCATATTAAACATAGTCTTTATAGGAAAGGACAAACATTAATCATTAATAACTAGACTATGAACATATTAATCAAAGCTCCCTTAACCTTGCTTTTTATTTTTGCAAGCGCTCTCTTGAGCGCTCAAAAAAATAACTCTACCAGCATTGTAGGCAGCGGAAATATAATTACAAGAACGGTAAACACAAAAGCCTATGACGTTATTGATGTTTCAGGTTCTATGGAAGTATCTCTCGAAAAGGGAAATGAAGGGATTATTAAAGTAACTGCGGAAGATAATGTTCAAGATAGAATCGTGGTGGAATCCGATGGCAATAGACTTACAATCTCAAAAATAACACGTCACTCCGAAACACTAAAAAAATAAAGATATCGGTTCCGTTTGAAGCTATCGCTGAAATTTTCTTAAGAGGTTCTGGTAATGTTGAAGGGAAAGATTTGCTGGTAAACAATTCCATTGCATTGACTTCAAAAGGTTCGGGAGAAATAGAAGTTTCTGTTAAAGCCGATTTATTAAATGTGCAATTGAATGGTTCTGGAAAAATTAAAGTATCCGGGACAGCACAAAACGTTATCGCTAACACCAGTGGAAGCAGCAAGTTTAAAGGAAAGGAATTAATTGCAGAACAAGCTGAAGTCAACATTTCTGGTTCCGGGCGCACATCAATATTTGTGAGCAATAGTTTAACCGGGAAAATAAGAGGTTCAGGGGTCATCCTGTACGGAGGGAATCCATCAAAAAACAATGTAAAGATTTATGGTTCGGGAAAAGTGAAATCAATCTAAATACATGTTACCGTAAATTAAAAAGCCGTTCTAAATGAATTTTAGAACGGCTTTTTAATTTAATCCTTGTTTTGTTTACGGAAGAACAACTAGAAAAGTTCCACCTGTTATCTGATAAGTCGTTGGATCTTGCCCTGTAGTATCTACACCCGTAAAATTAAAGGTTCCTTCAATAATTCCATCTTCCATATTGTAATTAGTGATTACCAAACTACCAGGATTGGACACATAGGTTATTGAAGTTCCCACTACTGGAGTATACAATCCAACAATCTCGTCACCATCAACCACCTCAGTTTCCATATCGAAAGTATCTTCTGTAACAGTCAGTGGAAAACTAATTTCCAAGTTTTGATCTCCCTTGGTTGTTGAAATAGTAAGTCTTGGATATTGATTAACATTGGAAATAGTTACACTAATATCATCTGGATTATATGTAACGCTATTAACATTGGCGCTAAACGTGTTATTTCCACCTGGAATACCTTCAAAATTTGCAGTAAAGCTTCCTTCTGTTACTTCCACAACATCTGGTAATTGATTTAAAGGATCGGTTCCAGTAAAGTTAAACGTAGCTTTCAGAACGCCAAGTTCAAGATCAAATTCAGAAATTGTTATAGTTCCCGGGTTAGAAGTAAGGTTTTCAGTTCCAGATCCAGCATTGTAAACAGCAATTAACTTTGTTCCGTCGGAAATTCGCACCATATCAAAAGTACCTTCACCTAAAGAACGTGGCACGTCAATACGCAACAATTCGCCAGTGTTAGATACAGCTTCTACTTTTATCATATGTACCTCACCTACAACAGGTTCAGTAACTGAAATACTCTCAGCAATAAAATCTACTCCATCTACTTTGGCGAAAAATTCATCATTGGAATTTCCAGTGCCTCCGCCTGTATCATCAAGTTGGTATGCAATAGCATTAAAGGCACCGCTAGTTATTTCTACTTCTTCCATAACCGGATTACCACTTCCATCAAGAACTGGGTTTCCATCGGCATCTATTTTTAATCGTACGCCTCTAAAACTAAAAGTTCCCGTAACGGTTTGTTCGGCTGTATCCAGTTCCGTGATTTTCAATTGTCCCAAGCCTCCAAATGCTTCCGCAGTTACATAAGGGACTACATTTGTGGAACCGTCAAAATAAGCTCCGGCATTTTCATTGATTTGACTTGTTGCTAAATTGAAACTACCAACAGCGGCATTTGTAACACCCAAGGTTATACTTTCCCCGCCGGATTTTTCACCCGTAATAACAAGTTCATTGTCAGAGTTAAGAATCGCAGTAGCGGTAACTGCAATAAATTCCTGTCCATCAACTTGGGCTCTAAACTGGCCTTCATCGGCGTCATTTTGGTCGTCTTGAGGGAATTCACCAGTGAGAGGTTCGTTTTCACAGGCAATAAATTGAAATGCCAGAAATACCAAAAGCATTCCTTTTATAAGATACATTTTCTTCATAGATAAGTTCGTTTGGTAGGTAATAAACGCAAACTTAAACAAAAATTGTTTAATTGTTTTTATTTCTTGGCACTCTTAATAGCAAAAGTACTCCGGTTATAAAAAACAGAACTAGGAACAAAATGGAGTTACGCATGCTGCCAGTAATTTGGTCAATAAACCCATAAATCAGCATTCCTATTACGATTCCTATTTTTTCAGCCACATCATAAAAGCTGAAATAAGAGGTTGTGTCTTTGGTTTCTGGTAAAAATTTTGAATAGGTAGAGCGTGACAAGGCCTGTATGCCACCCATTACCAATCCCACAATTCCAGCCGTAATATAAAAATGAATAGGTTCTTGAATAAAAAACGCGACAATACAAATACACACCCATATTAAATTGATAACAATAAGGACGGGAATGTTTCCAAATTTCCCAGAGGCACGCGAGGTTAGCATCGCCCCTCCCACAGCCACCAATTGAATAATCAAGATACTCACAATCAAACCCATTGTTTTTGACTCATCATCGCCCCAGTTTATTTCTTGTTCACCAAAATAGGTTGCCACTAACATCACGGTTTGCACGGCCATACTATAAACAAAAAACGCGACTAAGTATCTTTTAAGCTGGATGTTTTCAGAAAGGGAATTGTAAACTCCTTTTAATTCGCGAAATCCATTAAGCAGTATTTTGGTTGTTACTTTTTTTCCAGTTTTGTTCCCCTTCGGAAGAAAATAAAATGAATATTGACTAAACAATATCCACCAGATTCCAACACTAACGAAGCTCCATTTCATGGCTAACATGCTAGCAGCGCCACCTTCCCCAAAACCAAAATATTCCGGCAGCATTACCATTGCTAAATTAAAAAGCAGCAAAAACACACTACCTAAATATCCCAAGGCATAACCGCGGGCGCTCACTCTGTCCTGCTGCTCGGGAAAAGCAACATCCGGTAGATAGGAGTTATAAAAGACCAGACTTCCCCAAAACCCGACCAACCCGAAAAAATAAAATAGAAGACTAATATAAATATGCTCCAGGCTAAAAAAATAAAGCCCCATACAAGACAAAGCGCCGAGATAGCAAAAGAACTTCATAAAATTTTTCTTGTTCCCTACATAATCCGCGATCCCAGAAAGCAATGGCGAAATAAATGCAACCAAAAGAAATGCTGCGGCAGTAGTATAACTTATCAAAGGTGTGCTTCGGATGGCTCCACCAAACACGGAAACGGTTGTTACGTCTGTCGCTTTAAAAAGTGCTTGATAATAAATAGGAAAAATAGCCGAGGCGATTACAAGGCTATAAACCGAATTAGCCCAATCATAAAAAACCCACGCATTGAGCAGTTTTTTACTTCCTTTTAATAGATTCGGCATAGTATAATTGGTATTTTAAAGGACACTAAACTAATAAAAAAATCCCGCGTTAAGCGGGATTCTAAAAAATTCATTTAAAAAAATGTCACCCAATACTTCCTATCTCTTAAAAGTGGTAACTCCAAACTTTCTTGCCTCAGCCTTTGCTTCTGGAACCCAAGCTTTGATATTTTGAATTCTTGTGCTGCTCGCAGGGTGCGTACTTAGAAATTCTGGCGGTGCACCTTGTTCCTGCGCCTGCATCCGTTGCCATAACTCGGCCGCGGCAGCTGGCTCATAACCGGCAATTGCCATTAAAATTAAACCAATATGATCGGCTTCGGTCTCGTGGCTTCTACTAAAAGGAAGCATGACTCCCAAATTACTTCCCAAACCGTAGGCGGTGTTGAAAATCTGTTGATTTTGAGCATCTCCCGCCAACGCAATATTTCCAGCAACTGCTCCCAATTGTTGTAATTGGCCAGCACTCATACGTTGTTGCCCGTGATTTGCCAAAGCGTGAGCAACTTCATGGCCCATCACTGCAGCCAATCCGGCTTCATCTTTTGTTATAGGTAAAATACCTGTATAAACCACAATCTTTCCGCCGGGCATACACCAAGCATTTACTTCCTTACTATCAACTAGATTGTATTCCCAACGATAGTCCTTTAAGTAACCTGCGTAACCATTGGCTGAAAGATATCTTTCCGCAGCACTTGCTATTTTTTGACCTACATTTTTTACCATTTGGGCTTGAGAGGTGTTTTTCACGACCTTATTTTCCGACAAAAATTCGCTGTACTGCTGAAATGCCATTGGTAAAATCTCTGAATTCGGAACCAGGGCTAAGGTTTGTTTTCCCGTGAATGGATTGGTGCTACAAGCAACAACCACTGCTCCTAATAGTAATATTAATAACGATTTTTTGATTTTCATTTGTAATTGGTTTTGTTAAATGTTAAAATTAGATATATAATGTTTATCCCAATAATAAAATTATACTAAAGTTTGAAGGACCAAAAAAGATACCAAAAATTTAAACTTTAGTGTTTCTTTAATATAGCGCTACAGAAGAAGACTTTAAATTTATACCTTATAAAATTCTTGGAACGACTTTTGTAAATTATAAAACACTTATTAACTTATAAAATATTTATTATGAAAAATATCCTACTTTTTTTGGCGCTCTCCTCTACCATTCTATTTACTTCTTGTGAAGGTGACCCAGGACCTCCGGGACAAGATGGAGGTTTATTATTTGCACAGGTTTTTGAAAGTACCGTTAATTTTCAAGTAGATTCACAAACTGGGCTTCCTACAGCTGTCATTGGCTTTCCTATTGAGGTTTTTGAATCTGATGTTGTTTTAGTATATCGGTTAGAAAAACAAGTAGACGTTAATGGCGGAACATTTGACTCATGGTCACCACTGCCTCAAAATTTCTTCTTCTCTAATGGAGATATTCTTCAGTATATTTTTAATCATACCCTCTTTGATGCAGAAATTCAAGTTGATGGAAATTTTGACACTACTACCAGTGGTTCAGATTTTCTCAACAATCAGACATTTCGTGTAGCAATAATTCCTGCCGAATACGCAAAATCAAACCCTTCTATGGAAGATATTTTAGAAGTGATGCGTACAAATGGTAACCAGATAGAAAAAATAGAGCTTTAATATGAAGTTTATAAGTGCCATTATTATTTTTAGCAGTTTGCTTTTCAGTTGCAATATCCCTGCACAGAAAAGCAAATTGGAAAGACAGGAAAGCTTTAAAATTTCTAAGACAGATGCCGAGTGGAAAGCCCAGCTATCTCCTTTGGCATATAATGTGCTTCGCCACGAAGATACTGAACGCGCATTTTCAAGTGAGTTAAACAACAATCACGAAGCAGGAACTTATGTTTGCGCTGCATGTGGCACTCCGGTATTTGAAAGCAATCATAAATTTGACAGCGGAACAGGCTGGCCTAGCTTTGACAGAGAAGTTAAGGGCAATGTAAGTTTTTCAAAAGACAGAAAGCTTGGTTATAGCCGAACAGAGGAACATTGTTCTTCCTGCGGCGGCCATTTAGGGCATGTTTTTAATGATGGCCCAAGAGAAACAACAGGAAAAAGGCATTGTATTAATGGTGCTGCATTAAATTTTATACCGAAAAATGGAAAATCAGAATAAGTATCCAATAAATAAATCAGAAGCGGAATGGCGCGAGGAGTTAGGCGAGAAACGCTACCATATTCTCCGAGAAAAAGGAACGGAGTACCCACGAACTGGCCAATACAATCTCGCCTTCGAAAAAGGCACTTATGTTTGTGGCGCTTGCCATACCCCACTGTTTAAAAGCGACAATAAATTTGAGAGTAGCTGCGGCTGGCCCTCATTTGATGATGCTATTGAAGGGGCGATAGAATTTGTGACCGATAAAACCCACGGAATGATCCGCACCGAAACCCTCTGTGCCAACTGTGGAAGCCATCTTGGGCACGTTTTTGAAGATGGTCCCTCTGAAACTGGACAGCGTTATTGTATCAATTCGCTTTCCTTGGATTTTAAAAAGAAATAACATCTACAAATCACAAATTTCCAGTACCAATTAATCCCAAAAACCAAATTCCAGAGGTCGGTTCTTTGGAATTTGGATTTTGGCATTTGTTATTTGCTTTTTGTTATTTGGAATTTCATTTAATTCCTTTTGAATTTCGTAATTTCGTAGCTTCGAAAAACACAGACTTAAATTCAGAAAATGAGCAAATACGATGTAATAGTTTTAGGAAGTGGCCCAGGAGGTTATGTTACCGCCATAAGAGCTTCACAATTAGGCTTAAAGACAGCCATTATTGAAAAAGAAAGCCTTGGTGGCGTTTGTTTAAATTGGGGATGTATTCCCACAAAAGCACTTTTAAAGAGCGCACAAGTTTTTGACTATCTAAAACACGCAGACAGTTACGGTCTTACCGTAAAGGAATTTGATAAAGACTTCGGAAAAGTGGTTGAACGAAGCCGCGGTGTTGCAGAAGGCATGAGCAAAGGGGTTCAGTTTTTAATGAAGAAAAATAAAATTGACGTTATTAACGGCTACGGGAAACTGAAAACCGGTAAAAAAGTGGACGTTGATGGAAAGGAATATTCCGCAGACCATATAATTATTGCTACGGGGGCGCGCTCTCGCGAATTACCAAATCTAAAACAGGATGGTAAAAAAGTTATTGGCTACCGCGAAGCTATGACTCTAAAAAAACAACCAAAAAGTATGATAGTTGTGGGTAGTGGCGCTATAGGCTCTGAGTTCGCTCATTTCTACAATTCCATGGGAACTGAAGTTACTATTGTAGAGTTTTTACCAACTCTTGTTCCCTTGGAGGACGAAGACGTTTCAAAACAATTTGAACGTTCTTTCAAAAAAGCGGGAATAAAAGTTATGACCAATTCTTCAGTTGAAAAATTGGATACTTCAGGAAAATTGGTGAATGCCACTGTAAAAACTAAAAAAGGGGAAGAGATTCTTGAAGCCGAAGTTGTTCTTTCTGCTGTTGGTATTGCTTCCAATCTTGAAAACATCGGGCTAGAAGATGTTGGTATTGCTACCGACAAAGGAAAAGTAATGGTTAATGATTACTATCAAACCAACATTCCAGGCTATTATGCAATTGGAGATATTGTTCCGGGTCCTGCCCTAGCCCACGTGGCTTCTGCCGAAGGAATTACTTGTGTTGAAAAAATCGCAGGTCTTAATGTAGAACCAATTGACTACGGAAATATCCCCGGTTGCACCTATGCAAGTCCAGAGATTGCCAGCGTTGGTATGACTGAAAAACAAGCAAAGGAAGCTGGTTATGAACTTAAAGTTGGGAAGTTCCCTTTCTCAGCCAGTGGAAAAGCGAGCGCTTCAGGCGAAAAAGACGGCTTTGTAAAAGTAATCTTTGATGCTAAGTATGGCGAATGGTTAGGCTGCCATATGATTGGTGCCGGCGTTACCGATATGATTGCGGAAGCAGTATTGGGAAGAAAATTGGAAACCACGGGCCACGAAGTGCTTAAAGCAATTCACCCACACCCAACGATGAGTGAAGCAGTTATGGAAGCTGTTGCAGATGCTTATGGGGAAGTGATACATTTATAAGGGCCACAGCCCCCTCCGCCCCCAAAGAGGAAATTTCACTGTTATAAAATAAAAAAGCTCCGAAAGGAGCTTTTTTTATTGAGTTTAAGTAAGAGTTCCCCCCTTTGGGGGTCAGGAGGCTTGGGGGCTTGGGACTAAACTTAACAACGCCAATTCATAACCCTGTAATCCGAAGCCAACAATAATACCTTTGGCATTAGGCGAAATATAACTTTTATGTCTAAAGTCTTCACGCGAAAAGGTGTTTGAAATATGAACCTCTACCACTGGGGTTGTTATGGCTTTTACGGCATCAGCTATTCCCACAGAAGTATGGGTATAAGCAGCGGCATTCAGAATGATTCCGTCATAATTATATCCAGTTTCTTGAATTTTGTCTATTAGCTCCCCTTCAATATTCGATTGAAAATGCGAAAGTTCTATCTTTGAAAATTTCTGCTGCAACTTTGCAAAAAAATCGGTGAAAGTTTCGTTTCCGTAAATGTTGTTTTCTCGGTTCCCGAGCAAGTTAAGATTGGGACCGTTAATGATGATTATTTTCATATTTCAAATATAAATGAAATATAAAGTACCAAGGTTTATTTAGAAAAAATATCCGGCCGATAATTGAAGAACATTGCTTTTTGTTTTTGAGTCTTTTAAATCAGCATCATTTATATTTGATATTCCAAAATTATAGCGGATTCCAAAAAATAAATCTGAAATCAATTTATAGGAAGCCCCAAAACCGAAAGCAAAGTTCAAAGATTTGTAGTTATCGGTAATATCTATAGTCTCTCTCCCTCCTTCACTCGTTAAAGTTGCATTATATTTTGCAGATGCTAAATACTCCATAACAGGACCAGCTTCAGCGCTTAGGCCATCTAGGATATAATATTTCCCAAGAACTGGTACTTGTACATTATGCGTACCGATTCTGCCAGCGCCTGAATTTATATTGGTTCCTTGATATGAATAAAGTAATTCAGGCTGTATTGAAAACATTTCGGTTAGAGAGATTTCAATAATCCCGCCCAAATGAAATCCAACCTTTCCGTCGTATCCAGAATATGGGTCATTGGTACTCCCGCTGAATTTTGAAAGATTCATTCCGGCCTTTACGCCGTAAACCACATTTTGTGAAGTGGATGTAGTACTAATAAAGAAAGTCACAATAATTATTAAGTAGAATTTTTTCATAATAGACTGTTTTACAAGCATAAACTAATGTAATATTAATAAAAAATAGCAAATAAAAAAAGCAGAAACCAATAGGCTCCTGCTTTTTCAATATCTATTTAAGTTGTTTTAGAAGGAATATCCCGCTGAAATTTGAAAGACGTTACTTTGGTTTTTATAATTATCTTCGTCCATATCATTTACATCCAATAATCCTTTGTTATAGCGAAGACTAAAGAACACTCCCATATTAAGTCTATAGGTGGCCCCGACCGCTATGGCAGCGTCAAAAGATTTATAAAAATCTTTAGCGTCTTCATCACCTGCCTTTGCTGAGACTAAAACGCCAAAAGAGGGCCCTAATTCGGCACTCAAGCCTTCAATAATATAATATTTGGCCAAAACAGGAACACGGATATAGTCTAATTTAATATCATTACTCGCAGAACCAAAGCTAAAATCCGATCCTTCGGAAGAGTATAATATCTCTGGTTGCAAGGCAAAGTTGCCTTTTAATGGAATCTCTGCTAAAGCACCAAGGTGAAAACTGGTTCTAGAGCCCAAACTTCCTAAGCCATAACTATCACCTCCAAGTGAAGCTACATTAAGACCGAGTTTTGCTCCCAATCGAATTTCTTGGGATTGTGCAGTGGTACACGTCAAGGCTACAACTGCAATAAAGAGTAAAATTTTTTTCATAATGGTTAAGATTTAAAAATTTATAATTAAAGACACTATTGTCGTTTCTAAATATAATAAACTTCTTTCAGACTAGAATGCTTTCTGTTTTAAAACATTACAATGTATAATATAAGGGTGAAAATGTTTAATTTAAAAAAATGATTGAATTTTATTAATGAACAAACCTATCTATCTTCTATAGAATGAGCAACCCCGACTTAGTATTTGGTAGCTATTATTTAGAATTTGGTGAAAGCAAAACCCCTTAAAACCATAAGATATTTATTGCGAATGTTTCCATATGACGGCTTCGGTGCATTTGTTTAAATTTTGCTCCTGGAAGCATTATGCCGGTATATATTCAGTGTAAGTAAAAAAAGAGAACTCATCCAAGCCTAGCCTCATAAGCCAAATTATACGACATGCGGTTTTCTAGACTAAAATCAAATAAACACTACTCTAATCGAACAATAATAAGTTTTTTTAACAAAAAAGCCACCCGGAAATGGTGGCTTCATATATTTAATTTTTGAATGCTATAATTACAGAAAAGAATAGCCTAAAACTACCGAGGCAAATTTGTGTGTTCCCCTAGCTCGAGGATCGTCTGTGATATCGGTGAAACCTAGATGAATCCGACCCTCAACTTGAAACCCATCTAGAAATTCATAACCAAAACCTGCTACACCGGAAATATCAAGATCATTAGCTTCAGCCGTTATTCCAACTCCTTGATAGACTGCTCTTAAATCAGAATCTATTAAGTAACCAAATTGCGGTCCAATTTGAAAGCTCAAACCTTCACCTTCCACTAAATAATACTTAAAAACAATCGGTAAGTTGATATAGGTTAAATCAAACCTTCCATTCGCTTTTGTTATTGTTGCTCCTTGTTCCGAATAAAGTAAATCTGCTTGTACCCCAAACTTTTCTGAAAAATTTATTCCCACAAAAACACCTGCTTGAAGACCTTTTTTATACTGTAGGTTTAGAGCGTCTAGATCTCTTATATTGGAAAAGTTAATACCAGCTTTAATTCCAAGATCTATATCTATTTGTGAAAATGCGGTGGTTCCCATAAACATAATCATCACTGCAGCAATCAATTTTCTCATAATAACTAGGTTTTGAGTTTTAGTTAAAACGCAAATATAAGTTAATCTTACATTCTAAAATGTATATACTTTATGTTAAGTATTATTTTTAATGATATTAATCAAACCTACTAAGCGACAGCATAATTAGAGTCTGGCCGAAATTGGATTGGTTTAAAGGAGCTTCGTTCGAAAAAATTCAAACCTATAACTCATAAAAAAAGCCATCCAAATTGGACGGCTTAGATAATTATTATATTAAGTTGGTTATAAGAAAGAGTATCCTAATGCAACTGAAAATACACTATTCTTTCCATCAGCTCCATCTATTTTAGAGACATCTGTAAGTCCGAAGTTATAACGAGCATCTAGACGAATTCCAAAAGGAAAGTCATATCCTGCGCCCACAACACCTGAAAGGTCGAAATTTTCAGCCTTAGCATCAGTTACAACATCTCCAAGGTCAACAGTTATCTTGTCGTCAACAATAAAACCAAATTGCGGTCCAGCCTGTATGTTTAAGCCTTGAAATAAATAATATTTCAGCACAACTGGAACGTTAATATAGGTAAGATCAAAATCTCCAAAATCAAAGTCACCTCCTTGTTGTGAATAAAGCATATCTGCTTGAATCCCAACTTTATCAGTAAACTTTATTCCTGCGAATATACCCGCTTGAAAACCAGTTTTGTTTGAAAGTCCACTTGCATCTGAAATATTAGCAAAGTTAGCCCCAGCTTTTATACCAAGATCAATTTCCTGTGAAAAAGCAGTTGTTCCCATAAAGATTGCGACTACCGCTATCATTAGTTTTTTCATAATACTAAATTTTAAATTTTTTTATTAACCGACAAAGATACCTTTATTGTGGAAGCTTAAGATATATTTAGTTTTTTGTTAACTATTTCCGTACACCCATTTAAATTTTGCACTGTAAATTTGTTTGTTTAATCGTTATTAGTAGTAATATAGCACTGTGAATTGGCAACAGACTTTAAAGGACTATCAAAACTACCTCCGCCTAGAGCGTGGCCTGTCAGAGAATTCCATTGTCAACTACTCTTTAGATGTAAAGAAACTGATGCGGTGGCTAGAAAATAATGAAGTAAAACACTCTCCTATCACTATTTCCGAAGAAACCTTGCAGCAATTCATTTATGATATTGCGAAAAAAGTGAATCCACGCTCACAAAGTCGGCTGATTTCTGGATTGAAAGGATTTTTCAACTACCTGATTTTTGAAGATTTCCGAAAAACGAATCCCTTAGAACTTATTGAATCCCCAAAATTAGGACGAAAACTGCCTGACACCCTTGCAATTGAGGAGATTGATAAACTTATTGCAGCCATCGACCTAAGCTCCAAACAAGGCGAACGCAATCGTGCTATCCTTGAAACCCTTTATGGTTGCGGACTCCGTGTATCGGAACTGACTGACCTAAAAATATCAGATCTTTATTTTGACGAAGATTTTATCAAAGTAACAGGAAAGGGCGACAAACAGCGCTTGATTCCCATTGGACCAACCACCGTAAAATATATCAATATTTATAGAAAGGAAATCCGTGTACACCAAGATATAGATTCGCAAGCTAAAGACACCCTGTTCTTAAACAGACACGGAAAATCACTAACGCGAGCCATGATTTTTACCATTGTAAAACGTTTGGCCAAAGAAGCAGGAATTCAAAAAAATATTAGCCCCCATACTTTCAGACACTCTTTCGCCACACATCTTTTAGAAAACGGCGCAGATCTACGTGCCATCCAACAAATGCTTGGCCACGAAAGTATTACTACTACTGAAATTTACACCCATATTGATAGAAAGCATTTAACGGAAGTTATTAATCTGTATCACCCTAGGAAGTGAGTTCTCAGGGATCAGTATTCAGTATTCAGTATTCAATGGGCAGTAGGCAGTAGGCAGTAGGCAGTAGGCAGTAGGCAAAATTCCAAAAAATAAATTCCAAATTCCAAACTGGCCGTCTTTCATAAGCATCATCCTGAAAAATACGTTTTTGAAATTATTCCTCCTTACGATAAACTTTTAAACTCCTCAACACTTAAACTCTTCTAGTGCTACGGCCACCATTACTCCTAGACTCCTAGACACTTTCCACTTCCATTGGGTTAAATAAAACCCAAACTCCCTCAAATCCTTTACTCTGGCGATACTCTTTCGTAATTTCAAAATTATATTCTTAAAACGAAAAAATTATGAAAACACTTAAATTCCAAAACGGAGATACCATGCACGCCATAGGCTTAGGAACCTGGAAAGCAACTGGAAATGAATTAAAAAAAGCAGTCAAAGACGCTATCTATGCGGGATATCGGCACATAGATACTGCTAAAAATTATGGAAATGAAGAAATTATTGGTGAAGCTCTTGCCGAAATATTTGCCGAAGGTGAAATATTCCGCGAAGACCTATTTATAACCTCAAAACTTTGGAATGATGCCCATGCTGAGGGCCAAGTAATCCCAGCATTACAGGATTCATTAAAAAAATTAAAACTCGATTATTTAGACCTTTACCTTATTCATTGGCCCGTTGCCTTCAGAAATGGAGTCGATTTTCCAAAGAAACCAGATGACTATCTAACTCCTGAAGAAGCACCGATTATTGACACTTGGATGCAGATGGAAGAAGCTAAAAAGGATGGAATGGCAAAACATATTGGCGTTTCTAATTTTAGTGAAAAGAAATTAAAAGATCTCGTTTCAAAGGCAACAATAAAACCTGAAATGAACCAAGTGGAGCTTCACCCTTTATTACAACAGGATTCTTTATTAGCCTATTGCAAGAGTGAAAACATTCTGGTAACCGCCTATTCTCCATTAGGCTCTGGAGACCGTTCCAAGGCCATGAAAGCTGATGACGAACCCAATATGATGGAAATTGATACTTTAAAGGAAATAGCGCGAGACCGCAGCGCTATTGTTCCACAAGTGTTGATTGCTTGGCACAATCACAGAGATTGCGCCGCCATTCCAAAATCAACCACTAAAGATCATATAATCGCCAATTTTCAAGCGGCAGATGTTTCGCTAACCGATTCGGATATGAAAAAAATAGCCAAACTAGATCGTCACTATAGATATATCAACGGAAAGTTCTTTGAGGAGCCTTCCAAAGGTTATGAAAACCTTTATGATGAAGCCTCCTAATAACAGCCCCCTCCGCCCCCGAAGGGGGAACTCCACTGTTATAAATAAAAAAAGCTCCCTTCGGAGCTTTTTTTATTAAGTTAGAGTAAGATTTCCCCCTTCGGGGGCTAGGGGGCTTTTACTTCGCAATATTAACTGCGCGTGTTTCCCGAATAACAGTAACCTTAACTTGTCCTGGATACGTCATATCAGTTTGTATTTTTTGTGAGATCTCAAAAGAAAGTTGCGCTGCTTTTTCATCGCTCACTTTTTCACTTTCCACCATTACACGAAGTTCACGTCCAGCTTGGATTGCATAAGCTTTATTAACACCTCCAAAACCGAAAGCAATATCTTCTAAGTCCTTCAAACGCTGGATGTAAGAGTCCAATACTTGACGTCTTGCTCCAGGTCTTGCACCGCTAATAGCATCACAAACCTGAACGATTGGTGAAAGTAATCCTGTCATCTCAATTTCGTCGTGGTGAGCACCAATAGCATTACAAACTTCTGGTTTTTCACCAAATTTTTCAGCCAATTGCATTCCTAAAAGTGCGTGTGGCATTTCGGTTTCGGTTTCTGGTACTTTCCCAATATCGTGAAGCAATCCTGCGCGTTTGGCTAGTTTAGCGTTTAAGCCAAGCTCCGCAGCCATAACACCACACAGTCTCGCAACTTCGCGTGAGTGATGCAAAAGGTTTTGACCATAAGAAGAGCGATACTTCATACGTCCTACCGCCTTGATAAGCTCAGGATGTAAACCGTGAATTCCTAATTCGATAACCGTACGCTTTCCTACTTCAATTATCTCTTCTTCAATTTGTTTCGTAGTTTTTTGAACCACTTCTTCAATTCTCGCTGGGTGTATACGTCCATCCGTCACTAATTTATGAAGTGATAAACGGGCAATTTCCCTTCTAACGGAATCAAAACAGGAAAGAATAATAGCTTCAGGAGTGTCATCAACAATAATCTCAACGCCAGTTGCGGCCTCAATAGCACGAATATTTCGACCTTCACGACCAATAATTCTACCTTTTACATCATCACTTTCAAGATTGAAAACAGAAACACAGTTTTCTACCGCCTCTTCGGTCCCTATGCGTTGAATAGTATTGATAATTATTTTTTTTGCTTCCTGTTGTGCAGTCATTTTAGACTCTTCCACAGAATGCTGAATGTAAGCCATTGCTTGTGTTTTAGCTTCATCCTTAAGGCTCTCCATCAATTGTGACTTCGCATCTTCTGCTGAAAGACTGCTTATAACCTCCAATTGCTCTACTTGACTTCTGTGAAGTTTTTCAACCTCCGTTTGTTTTTTGTCGAGTACAAGTATTTTTTCATCAAAATCCTTTTGTTTAGATTCTAGACTTGCAGAAAGTTTCTTTGTTTTTGCCAACTCGCCCGAGGCTTGTGATTCCTTATCTCGAGTTCTTTTTTCTGCGTCAGAAATTTTCTTATCACGGCTTAATATTACTTTTTCGTGTTCCGATTTAAGTTCTAAGAACTTTTCTTTGGCCTGAAGTATTTTATCTTTTTTGATAGTTTCAGCTTCAGATTTCGCTTCTTTCAGTATTGATGATGCGCTTTTCTTTGCTCTTAAAATCATTTTGGAAGCATTGCTGCGTTCCAACATTTTTGCAATAAAAAAACCAATAGCAATACCAACGATGGCGCCGATTACACTAGTTATTATGATGTCCATTTTTTCGTTGAATTATATGTATAAAAAAAGCCTACATCAATATATTTATTTTGAATAAACTCCTTAAAATGAATGTTTAGGGCTAACAAGCTGGTCAAGTATCCGTTCAAAGACGGCTCGCTTTTACAACTTTAACTCACCCTTTTTAAAGAATTCGTGTTGAGTTTACCAAAAATTAGTATTAATGTAGGCAGTAACCTTATTTAATTTAAAGAACGTTATGATAGCTGCTCCTGCAGTAAACGATTTAAAGTCTTTAGCTTTTCCTCTGTTTCTTGCGTGACGCTAGTGGTATCAATTTGTTTTTGCTCTACCTGTGCGGCAAACTGTAAGGCACACATGGCCAATACATCCTGCTTGTCGCGGACGGCATAACTTTTTTCGAACTTTTTAATCATTTCTTCTATCTTTTTTGAAGCCAACCTAAGGCCTTCTTCCTGCGACGGATTGATGGTCAGAGGGTAAACCCGGTCTGCTACTGATAGTTTAATTTTTAATGGTTCGGCCATTGTTATATTTTTATTCGGAAATACTAGTTATACACTGGTCAATTTCCCGAATGAGCGCGTTTATCTTGAGTTTAGTTTCTCGTTTATGTTGGTTGCTGCCAAGTATTGAATTTGCCAGCCTTAATGACTCACACTTTTCAGACCAAGACTCAATTTCCTTTTCGAATTTTGGCTGTTTTAGTTTTAAAACCTTGAGTTCTTCTTCTAATTCCGCATTGGCGTTTTTCAATTTCTCGTGCCTTGTGAGCAGCTCGCCAATCCTATTTTCAAGAGAATCAACTATTTCAGAAAGATTACTCATTAAATTCTGTGTTCAATACTTCTAACACAAAGTTAGCATACCATCGTTAATACGCAAACAGTTTTTCATAATTTTTTGAAATATTGAAAAAGCCCTGCAATTAATCACACATCCCTCCATTTAATTGCAACGTATTCTTAATTTTGCAGCATGAAGAAGTTTTTATCCTTTTGCCTGCTTTTTAGTGGGTTTGCATATAGCCAAAGCAATATTCCCACAGATTACTTTTCAAATCCGTTAGAGATTGATCTGATTCTCTCAGGCAGTTTTGGTGAGTTGCGCTCCAATCATTTCCACAGTGGTTTGGATATTAAAACCAAACAGCGGGAAGGGCAACCCGTTTTTGCGCCTGCCGATGGTTATGTTAGTAGAATAAAAGTTGGAAGTTTCGGCTACGGGAAAGCTCTATATATTCTTCACCCGAACGGCTACACCACTGTATATGGTCATTTGCGAAGCTATGCTGGGGCTATTGAAAAATATGTTAAGGATACACAATATGAAAAGGAGACCTACGAAACAGAGCTTTTCCCAGATAAAACCTTGTTGCACGTTAAAAAAGGCGATTTAATTGCATATACCGGCAATACAGGCGGTAGTGGCGGTCCGCATTTGCATTTTGAAATCCGCGATGCAGCCCAAAGACCCATGAATCCACTTCTCTTTGGAATTGAGGTGCCAGATTCAAAAACTCCAATTGTCAGCGCAATATTCGCCTATCCCATTGGGGAAGATGCGCACGTCAATCAAGGCCAAAACAGAACGAAGCTACGTTTAATAAAGCAAAAAGATGGCAACTTTAAAACCGAAGATATAACCGCTTATGGTAAAATTGGCTTCGGAATTACCACCTATGACCAACTGGATGGTGCTTCAAATAAAAACGGAAGTTATAAAATAGAGACGCGATTTAATGGTGCTGAAAAATTTGAAGTGATCTTCAATAAGTTTGCGTTTTCCGAAACTCGATACCTAAATCGTTATGTAGACTATGAATACTGGGAAACCAACAAAAGTAGAGTTCAAAAGTTATTTAGGGAGCCAAACAATCCGCTAAGCATAATTACCAAAGAAGATGATAACGGTTTTGTAACCGTAAAAGACAGCCTGCATTCCATATATTCCATAGAAGTTTCAGACTTTAAGGGTAATAGAAGGTTTATTTCGGTGCCAATTGAAGGTGCTAAAATGGAGATTCTGGAACCGAAGAATATTGTTAAAACAGACGACTATATTTATGCAGATCATTCCAACTCCATAACCAAAGGCAAATACAGCATTTATATACCTGCGAACAGCCTATATGAAGACACCTATCTCAATATAAAAAATGAAGGAGATACCTTAATTTTCCATGAAGACGTGATCCCTATTCACACCAATATTTCAATCACGGCAGATATTTCAGCATATAAAGATGTAGATAAAGACAAGCTATATATAGGAAGATTGAATTACAGGGGACTCCCCTATTACAATTCAACGAAGCGAATAAACGATAAACTCGTTACAAAGACTAGAACCTTTGGCACCTATGTAATTGCTTCAGATACGATTCCGCCAGAAATTAAACCCGTTAATTTTTCAGAAGGGAAATGGATTAGCAACCAAAACTTTCTTCAGGTTAAAATAACGGATGACCTTAGCGGTATAAGCTCATATAGAGCAACTATCAATGGAAAATTCGTTTTAATGGAATATGAGTACAAAAAAGACGTTCTAACTTATAATTTCAATGATAATGTGAATTTAGATTCTGAGAATAATTTGAAAGTTATTGTAACAGATAATGTTGGAAATAGTGCTACATTTGAAGCAAAATTTTTCAGAAAACACCCCTAAGCCTTGCTTTTGAAAACAACTAAACTATCGCTCACGCTCCTTTTATTTCTTTTCGCAACCGTTGTGTTTGCTCAAAAAGCCGTCATAAAAGGAATTATTCTTGACGAAAACAGCTTGCCGATCGCTGGTGCAAACGTACTGTATAATGACACGGGAACTATTTCAGATTTCAATGGTTTCTATCTGTTGGAAATCCCTTCAAACCAAGATATTACCATTACGTTTTCACACGTTGGTCATAAAAAAGTACAAGTAACGGTGAATCTTTCACCAAACGAAGATTATGAGCTAAACCCAGTTATTAACACGACAATCGAGCAGATAAGTGAAGTAGTTATTTCGGGTCGTGAAAATAAGCGCGTTCAAGGTGTTACTACTATTTCCCCTGAAGTGATCCGTAAAATGGTTGGTGCAAATGCAGGGGTTGAAAACTTGCTAAAATCACTTCCCGGAGTTAGTGGAAATGATGAATTGAGCACCCAATACGCCGTTCGTGGCGGAAACTATGACGAAAACTTGGTCTATGTAAACGACATAGAAGTATATCGTCCGTTTCTGGTTAGAAGCGGGCAGCAAGAAGGTTTAAGCTTTGTAAATAGCGACCTTACTAGTAACGTAGATTTTTCCGCAGGTGGATTTCAAGCGAAATATGGCGACAAGCTTTCTTCAGTTTTGGACATCACCTACCGCCGTCCAGTTAGCTTTGGGGCAACAATAGATGCAAGTCTTTTGGGGGCAAGCGCTTCTGTGGAAGGAGTTTCAAAAAACGGCCGCCTCTCCGGAATTATGGGAATTCGCTATAGAGATAACAGTCTTTTTGTAAATTCAAAACAGACAGAAACCAATTATAGACCGAAGTTTGCAGATGCACAGACTTATTTAACCTATAAGTTTAGCAATAAATTTGAACTTAGCTTTTTAGGAAATATTTCTTTAAACGAATACAAATACAAACCATTAACCAGACAGACAAATTTCGGTACCATTACCGATCCTATTGCTTTGCTTGTTTTTTATGAAGGGCAGGAGGAAGATAAATACAGCACGTATTTTGGAGCATTAAAATCTACTTGGGTAGTTTCAGATAACTATACGGCTAAATTTATTGGCTCGCTATACCAAACTACAGAGCAGGAACATTTTGACATTCTCGCTGAATATCGTTTAGGGGAAGTGAATACCGAAATTGGAGGCGAAGATTTAGGTGAAGTAGAATTCACCCGCGGAATAGGTGGTCAACTCACCCACGCCCGGAATGACTTGGATGCGCTGATTCTTAACCTAGAACATAAAGGAAACCTTTCCATTGAAGAAAATAATTTTGAATACGGCATCAAATACACCCGCGAGGATATTAGAGACCGCGTTCAGGAATATGAAATTATTGATTCTGCTGGGTTTTCTATAAGACCACCAATATTTCCACCGAACAATCAACCTTATCAGGCAGACACTTCGCCAATAGTGCCTTATACAGATGTCCGTGCGCTTAACGACACTCAAATTGATCGTTTTTCAGGATATGCGCAATGGAGTAGAAAAACGAATCTTGGCAATAGTGAGCTTTGGTTAAACGCCGGAGTTCGCGCCCACAATTGGACGGTAAGCGGAAAAAACATCGAAAGCAATACGCAGACTGTTTTTAGTCCACGCGGACAAGTAGCCTTAAAACCAGACTGGGATATGGATATGCTTTTCCGTCTTTCTGGTGGTGTTTACAACCAACCGCCTTTTTATCGAGAATTGCGTGACTCATCTGGTACCGTTCGTCCAAATGTAAAAGCGCAAAAATCCATTCATATTGTATTTGGAAACGATTACAGTTTTAAAATGTGGGATCGTGCTTTTAGGTTAAACTCCGAACTCTACTACAAGCATTTGACCGATGTAAACCCATATTCCTTAGAAAATGTACGCATTCGTTACCGAGCTAATAACAACGCCGTTGCCTATGCCTACGGACTTGATTTGCGATTAGCGGGTGAATTCGTCCCTGGGACAGAAAGCTGGTTGAGTTTTGGCTATTTAAAAACAGAAGAAAACATCGATGATCGCGGCTATATATTTCGGCCAACAGATCAACGCCTGAAATTTGGAATGCTCTTCCAGGATTATATTAAAGTAATCCCTTCTATGAAAATGTATCTAAACTTAACTTATAACACAGGACTTCCGGGCGGCTCCCCTAGTTATGCCGATCCATATAAATATCAAGTGCGTTTACCGGATTACAAACGCGCAGACATCGGGATGAGCTATGTAATTGTGGACGACACAAAACTAAGAGACAGTGGCTGGTTAAAGCCTTTTAAGGAATTGACTGTTGGCGCAGAGATATACAACATTTTTGATGTACAAAACTCAATCACAAACACTTTTGTTAGAGATGTTTACACCAAAGTGCAATACTCCATCCCAAACTATTTAACGCCACGTGTATTTAATGTAAGACTTACTGCGAAGTTTTAAGGGGAAGGAAAGGTTTCAGGTTCAAGATTCAAGGTTCAAGGTTCAAGGTTTGAAAATTCAAAATTCAAAAAGTATTGACGTTCATTAATTCGTCATCCTACTTTGGCTGGTACGCGTTTTCAATTTCATCTTCATCTTCATATTGAAAGTCACGTGCGCTCCTTCCCCTTTCAGTAATTTTAAAATAAAAAGACGAATAATTTTTCAGGGAAGGTGCTTTGCCCTTCGAAGCTTTTCAGCGAAGAAGTGGCAGGTGGGAAACAGTTTAATTATATCGCTAAATTTATAATCCAGCTGCCATGCCTCCGGCAGGTAAAACGGAAGGGGTTTCAGGTTCAAGGCTTCAGGTTCCAATTTCAAAGTTTGGAAATTCAAAATTCCAAAAGTATTGACGTTCCTTAATTTGTCATCCTACTTTGGCTGGTAAGTGTTTTCGGTTTCGCTCCTACGGCGGGCCGGCGTTTTCGATTTCATTAATGCCTTAACTCTGCGTTCTCCGGGCTTTTGCGGTGGATAAAACCACAGAGGCACAAAGCACACAGAGTTTTTTTACAGTTGGCGGGTTGCAGGTTGAAAGTTCAAAACTCCAAAACCAACGATCATCTTCGATTTCGTTTTCGATTTCATTTTCATCTTCTCCTTAATTCTCAACAAACTCCTTCAAAACATCAATCACATAATCAATTTCTTCCTTCGTATTAAAACTGGAAAAAGAAAAACGGATGGATGGTTTTTTAAGGTCTTCTTCCGAAAGGATGGCGTTTAGAACGTGTGAACCACCTTCGCTCCCACTTTGGCAAGCGCTTCCTTTGGAACAGGCAATTCCTTGTAAATCCAATTGAAACAAAAGCAACATGGCTTTTTCAGCAGAAATTGGAAGGCAAGCATTTAACAAGGTATAGGTGCTGTTTTCATTGTTATCACAACTTCCGTTGAACTTTACGCCGGGAAGGTTCTGTAAAAGCTGCGACTTAAAGTAATCTTTTAAGTCAGTTATATAAGTACGCTCCTGTTCAAGGTTTTGATAGGATATTTTTAAGGCCTCAGCCATTCCTGCAATCGCGTAAACGGCTTCGGTTCCTGCACGCATTCCTCGCTCCTGTTCCCCACCGCGAATCAAGGGTTGTAACCGCGCATTTTTTCTGATAAAAGCAAAACCAGCCCCTTTTGGTCCGTGGAATTTATGGGCTGCCGCTGCGGCAAAATCAATTGGAATCTCTTTAAAATCCAATTCATAATGACCAACAGATTGTACGGTATCGCTATGAAAAAAGGCATCGTATTTTTTACATAAAAGCGCGGTCTTTTTTAAATCAAGCACATTTCCCACTTCATTATTAACGTGCATCAAGCTCACTAATGTCCTTTTTGAAGTATCTGCCAATAAACTTTCCAAATGCGCATAATCTACGTGTCCGCAGGCGTCTAGTTTTACAAAATCCAACGCAATATCGTATTCTTTTTGAAGCCATTCCAAAGTATGTAGCACGGCGTGGTGTTCTATTTTGCTGGAAATAAAACGCTTTACACCAAGGTCCCTAACGGCGCTTGTAAGTATCAAATTGTCTGCTTCCGTTCCCCCCGAAGTAAAGATTATTTCACTTGCCGAAACGTTTAATGATTTGGCAATCTCTTTTCTAGCATTCTCAAGTATCGATTTAGAAGACCTACCGTAAGAATGTGTAGATGAAGGATTTCCATATTCATTTTTTAAAACATCAGTAATGGTTGTAATCACTCCTTCCCTTAACTGTGTGGTCGCGGCATTATCAAAATATACTTTTTTCATTCGAGGATTTTTTTATACAAATAGATTTAGGATCCTTTCAATTTAACGCGTTTTTAGCGGTACTATTTAAGAGTACAAAAATACATATTAAATCAGTTTTGCCAGTCTTTCAGTTTAAAAGAAATGCGTTACTTTGTATGTATTTTATTCACCACGAATACACGAATTATATTTTTTGATAGTTTTGCAGCATCTTTTTATAAGTGTCTCACGAAGCTTAAGGAATATGAAATTTTTGCAATGGTGCTTTATGCGGCATATCAAAAACATTCGTGGTAAATCATCCCGCAAACAAAACTAAATATGAATAAATTCCTTGCCCTTTTTTTCTTCGCTAGTATCTTTCTTCAAAGTTGTGATGACGGTGACATTATAGTAACGACTTTTAATTTTGACGATGTCGATCTACAAAAATGCGGCACCCTGGGAAACTATGTTTTTTATAAGGTAAACCCAGAAGCTAAAGAAAGTCTTTCCTTGAAATTGTCTGTTACCGACAGTTTATATAAGGAAGACGGCGTAAAAGAGTATCCACTAAACGGTACTACCTTTTTTATGAACTACAGAAATTATGACGGCGCCTTAGGCAACGATTACTTTTGTAGTAGCATTCCGCCAACCACGCCAAGCGTTACCGTAGATTATCTGGCCCAGTCTGGAACGGTGATTGTAACCACTACCTTTATATATGACGATAATGATGGCGTTCCCAAGGAATTTGAATTCGATGGCGATACCGATGGCGATGGCATCCCCGATTATTATGACGAAGATGATGACGGCGACAATGTGCCTACCATTCGCGAATTAAATAATGAGGACGACGATGACGATCCAATGACCAATCCCAAAGATACCGATGGCGATGGAATCCCAGATTTTCTAGATAATGACGATGACGAGGATGGTGTTTTAACCCGCAAGGAAGACGCAAATATGAATCGCGATCCTACGGACGATAAAACAGATCCAACAGTTGGTGCAGACTACTTAAACCCTGCGGTTTCAAACAGCTATGAAGTGAACCAATATCGATTACATAAATACACCATCAAGAAAAACGTACAGATAACCGTAAAAAACCTGGTACTTGAAAGTGGCGAAGAACAAATAACCATTGAAACCTTAGATATGGGAACCATTGAAAGCGTGGAAGTTATCAATAAACAAGTTACACCCTCTCTGTAATGGCGAATGAATAATTTGAGCCACCACTCGCTACCGACTGTCGGTATTGATATTGTGCCATTAAGATCGGTGTTTATCGAGCAATCTCACGTCTCACACCTAATCTAAAATGTCTAATGAATAACGACGAATTTATAATGTGAGCCACTACCGTCTACCGTCTACCGTCTAAAGATTACCAACTATAAACTACTGCTTCTCCTGAAAAATATAAACCTCCGTTGCGCCTCGGCCGTATTTTTTATAATCGGCATCGTAGAATTTTAGATTTTCGTAGCGGTTAAAAAGATATTCCAATTCGGTGCGGAGCACGCCTTCGCCAACTCCGTGAATAAAAACTATTTTTTGGATTCGTTTTGAAATGGCAAAATCCAGCTGTCGTTTAGCAGTTTCCAATTGGATGTTGAGCATTTCGTAATTGTCCAAGCCGCGGGTTTTGGGAACTAATTGATTGATGTGTAAATCTACCTCCATCGGCGGCAGGCTGCGTTCCTTGGGTTTAATGCGGACGGTTTTTCCCGGTTTTTTATGTTCTTTTTCTGCAATTATTTCAGAAACATCCATCCGTGCCAAATCGCTTTTTTTAAGCGAACCATCTACTACGATAAGTTCATGTTCACTGAAGTCAATCTCGAAATCGTCGGTTGTCAAAATAGTTATGGTGTTCCCTTTCACTTCAGTAACAACCCCTGAAATAGCATCATCCAACACCGAAACTTTATCTCCTTTTTTCATAGTTACTTCTTAATCCTGATTTTAAACAGCTTGATTACACTGAGACCTCAAAAATATTCTTTTAATCCAAGATTCTAAAAAACATAGGACTTTCTTTAAAATACTAGCTATTTTTCGGTAAAACAGCCAACATAATAACCTCTAAACGAAAATTTTAAGTATTTTGCAGCGAACCAGCCAATATCTTAAATATTATTTTTAAATTTAAACCGTGAATACAAAGGTCTTACTGGCTCAATCTCGGGTTTAAAAACCGTAAAAATATGAAAAAACCACTACTCTTTTTAGCATTACTTTTAACTTCTGCCGTTGCATTTGCGCAGTTGAGCGTTCGGCCCACACCGGGACCATCAAGTACTGACTCTTATATATATGTAAAGGATCAGATTCTTTATGTTAAAAATGAAATTAATCTCGAAAAAAATAGTGCTGGAGATGAAGAGGCTAGTGTCTACCTTCGTAATGGCGGACAATTGATTCAAGGGGGTACTACATCTACAAATACAGGCGATGGCTTCCTTTCCGTCCAACAAAATTCACCGGTAACAAATGCCTTTGCGTATTATGACTGGTGCTCTCCAGTTGGAAATCCAACAATTGCAACCTCTGGAAATACCAATTTCGGTCTTGGGAGTATCTATGAAGATCAAAACGGTTCAACCCCAGGCGAAGGCACAAAAGCAATTTTAAGCGCAAACATACCTGGTAGAGATGGATTTTCAAGTCCACTTACTATTTCGAGACGTTGGTTATATATTCTAACTACACCTGGAACTGAAGCTGAAGCTAATTACCAAAGAATTAATGCTTCGCCAGGCGCGTCTCCTGGATTTGGGTTTACGATGAAAGGGGTTAATAAAGGAACTGAAGCTTCAAATGATCCTGAAGCAGCACTGGATCAAATCTATGAATTCCGAGGAAGACCAAATAGTGGTGATTTTGTAATTCCGGTAGACGGCCCTAGTGTTGGTCAAGATGCGAAGATGACTCTTTCTGGCAATCCTTACCCTTCTGCACTTGATATGCAACAAGTTTTTTCAGACACCGATAATGTAGCATTAAATTCGATATTTTATTATGACGAGGACAGATCGGTCATGTCTCATTATTATAGCGACAAACCTTTTGGATATGGAGTTTGGATTAAGGGAAGTGGCGGAAATGGTTCGTTTACAAAAGCTACCTTTTATATTTGGAAAGCAGATGGTACCCACGGTGGGGATCCTGGGACTCCATCAGTAAGACCAAATAACCCTGGACAGTATGCTCCAATAGGGCAAGGATTTAGACTTGTGGGGAACTCTAGCGGAACTGTTACAATCAAAAATTCTCATAGAGTTTTTGAAAAAGAAGGAAGTAATTCGGTTTTCTATCGACCCACTGCCGTTAGTACAAATGACGAGGAGGCTAACATAAACGATCCTAACGCAGACATTTCCGCAGAATATGAGGTGGAAGACACGCGTACCCCACAATTACGCCTATATGTAGTTTTTGATAGTGCGCTCACTCGTGATATGCTCCTTTTATTCTCCGATGAAACGACAGATGGATACGACCGTGGTTATGATGGTTTAAGCCCTGCTGGCATGAAATCCGATGTGTTCTTTCCAATTAGTGGTGCTGATGGTGTAAAACTTCCCTATGTAATTCAAGGCACCAATTATAATGAAGACAAGCAAATTCCTATTACTCTAAAATTACATCAACCAAGTCACGTAGATTTTCGTGCTGTAGAGGAAATAAACAAACCTTATCAAAGAGCTTATCTTTTTGACAATTACGAAAACACCTACACCCTATTGCACCGCGGAAACCTATCTGCAGGTATGACGCTGCCAGCTGGAGTTTACGAGGATCGTTTTTATATTGTTTTCCGCAATCCAAATTTAAGAAGTGATGTTCCAGAAACGCAACTCTTGGCAAATGAGGCCGCTAAGAAAAATGTGAACTTCTTCCAAAACAATCCTGCAAAGCAGTTGGAAATCCGCAATCCAGAGGGCTATACCCTAAAATCTGCGGAGGTTTATGATATGGCGGGTAAATTGGTAATCAATGAACGGAACTTGGGCGACAATACTACATATTCCTTCTACACCGGTAATTTAAGTGATGGTGTCTATTTGGTAAAACTTACCACTTCAGAAAATATTACCTTAGACTATAAAGCTATAGTTCATAATAAATAACAAATGCTTTTGTTATTAGACGGCCTTGAAAAGTATATGATTCCTTGTGTGAACAAGAAAATCTTTGGGGTGGAATGTTTGGGCTGTGGCATGCAGCGTGCAACAGTTCACCTTTTTACTGGGGAATTTGCGGCGGCATTTAAGGTTTATCCGGCCATTTATTCCATCTTCTTCCTGTTGACAGTAATCTTCGTTAACTTCTTTGTAAAATTCAAATTCGATTATCAAGTTAAAATTGGACTTATCATTTTAAACGCCCTTGTAATGGTGGTGAGTTATTTTATAAAAATGAGTCATTTTACGTAACCGAAGCATCTAGGCTTTATAATTTTTGGTATTTTTAGAGCATCAACTAAAAACACTAAAATTTTATGGAACAACAAAAACTACCCAACTCAACCTTAATCCTCGTCTTTGGAATTATTTCCATCGTTACTTGTTGCTGTTATGGTATCGGAATCATTTTCGGAATTGTCGCTATCGTTATGGCCGGCAGCGCAACAAAGATTTATATGGAAAACCCAGAACTTTATACAGGCTTTCAAAACGTAAAAACAGGAAAGATACTTTCAATTATAGGAATAGCTTTAAGCGCAATTTACTTGGCCTATACCATTTATCTTTTCTCAACAATTGGAATGGACGGAATTATGAATATGAACGAAGAAATCATGGAGCAAAATACGGAATGTAAAAACGCTCTTTATAACTAAAAAAAACGGCCTCGATAAAAATCGGGGCCGTTTTCGTATGTAATAATTATTAGTTCTCTGTGATCCCGATAGCTATCGGGACTGTGTAATAACCCGTATAGATATAACACGAAGTTTCACCAAGGCAACACAAAGTCTCACAGAGGAAAATATTATTTTTCGAATTCCTTCAGTGTATTGATAATAATAGAAACACAATCTCTCAACTGCTCTTCGTTCATCACCAATGGCGGTGCAAAGCGAATAATGTTTCCGTGGGTTGGTTTTGCAAGCAATCCATTATCACGAAGTTTTAAACAGATGTTCCAAGCGGTATCGCTGTCTTCACTATCATTAACAACAATCGCGTTCAACAATCCTTTTCCGCGGACCAATTTTGTGATCGTACTGGTTTCGATATATTTATTTAATTCACTTCGGAATAATTTTCCAAGTTTTTCAGCATTCTCCGCCAATTTTTCATCCCGAACCACGCTTAACGCAGCCATTGCTACTGCAGCAGCCACAGGATTTCCACCAAAAGTAGAACCGTGATTACCAGGCTGGATAACTTCCATAATGTCATCGTTTGCCAAAACAGCAGAAACTGGATATGCTCCACCGCTCAAGGCTTTCCCTAAAATTAAAAGATCTGGTTTTACATTTTCGTGATCAACCGCCAAAAGTTTTCCAGTACGGGCGATTCCTGTTTGCACTTCATCGGCAATAAAAAGCACGTTATGTTTTTCACATAAAGCTTTTGCCTTGCTTAAATAGCCTTCCGTTGGCACATAAACTCCCGCTTCTCCTTGGATAGGCTCCACTAAGAAACCTGCGATATTTTTGTTGCTCTCTAATTGCTGTTCAAGCGCTTCAAGATTATTGTAATCAATTTTTATAAATCCTTTAGTGTAAGGTCCAAAATGCTTTCTGGCTACAGGATCGTTGCTAAAAGAGATAATAGTAGTTGTTCTTCCGTGGAAGTTATTGGCACATACTAAAATTTCAGCTTCGTTTTCGTCTAATCCTTTCTTTTCATAAGCCCATTTTCTACAGATTTTCAAAGCAGTTTCCACCGCTTCGGCACCTGTATTCATTGGAAGTAATTTATCAAAATTAAAAAACTCGCAAGCAAATTTTTCATATTTCCCTAACACATCATTATGAAATGCACGTGAAGTAAGCGCTAGTGTTTGTGCTTGCTTGGTCATTGCATCCACAATTGCTGGATGGCAGTGCCCTTGATTTACCGCTGAATAAGCCGAAAGAAAATCATAGTATTTTTTTCCTTCCACATCCCAAACATACACACCTTCTCCCCTGTTTAAAACCACAGGTAGCGGATGATAGTTATGGGCTCCGTATTTGTTTTCCAATTCGATAGCTCTTTCTGAAGCTGTTTGCTCTAAAACTGACATAAGTTGTAATAATTTGATGTAAAAAATAAATGATTCCTGATTTATGGAGCGGAATCCTCCCTTGGCCGCAAATTACTAAATAAATCCCACATTTTTTGAAGCCTTAACAGGATTTAAACATAACAATTGTGCTACTTTTGCGCTTATGGCAAGAAGAAACAACAAAGTTATTTTTAAAGACCTCGAAGTGATTGATGCAGGCGCCAAAGGCAAAGCTGTAGCAAAGACGCCAGATGGTAGGGTTCTTTTTATTGACAACGCAGTACCGGGAGACATTGTAACGGTACAGACACATAAAAAACGAAAAGCCTATTATGAAGGCTCGGCGATTTCCATTACAAAGGCTTCCGAAAAGAGAGTTGAACCCGTTTGTCCGCACTTTGGTACTTGCGGCGGTTGCAAATGGCAAAACATGGGTTATGAGCACCAATTGTATTATAAACAAAAGGAAGTAGAACAAAACCTGCAACGTATTGGTAAAATTGAATTACCCGAATGTCAGCCTATTTTAGGTTCTGCCAAGCAATATTTCTACCGAAATAAAATGGAATTTTCTTTTAGCGACAGCAAGTGGCTAACTTTAGATCAGATTAAAAGTGGAAAGATCATAGAAGACCGAAATGCACTTGGCTTTCATATTCCTGGCATGTGGGATAAAATTTTAGATCTGGATGTTTGTTATCTGCAAGCCGAACCGAGTAATGCAATTCGTGATTTTGTAAAGGCGAAGGCAGAGGAATTGAATCTAACATTTTTCAACACTAGAAATCAGGAAGGTTTTTTACGCACCTTGATGTTACGTACCACTTCTACTGGGGAAGTAATGGTATTGCTTCAGTTTTTTCACGAAGATGAAGCCAATAGAAAGTTATTATTGGACGCTGTTGCAGAAGAATTTCCGCAAATCACTTCCCTTTTATATGTAATCAATTCCAAAGGAAACGATACTTTATATGATCAGGATATTCAACTTTTCTACGGAAGAGATCATATTTTTGAAGAAATGGAAGGGTTGAAGTTTAAGATAAACGCTAAATCTTTTTACCAAACCAATAGCGAGCAAGCTTACGAACTTTATAAGATCACCCGTGATTTTGCTGGCCTAAACGGGGAAGAATTGGTTTACGATCTTTATACTGGAACGGGAACCATTGCACAATTTGTCGCTAAAAAAGCGAAGAAGGTGATTGGTATTGAATCAGTTCCCGATGCTATTGAAGCAGCAAAACAAAATGCCCAATTAAACGAAATTGACAACGTTGAATTCTATGTGGGCGATATGAAAAAAGTTTTTAATCAAGAGTTTATCAATACCCACGGAACCCCAGATGTTGTGATTACAGATCCACCTCGAGACGGAATGCACGGCGATGTGGTTGCCCAATTATTGAATTTAGGAGCAGGAAAGATAGTGTACGTTAGTTGTAACAGCGCAACTCAAGCCCGCGATTTGGCCTTGTTGGATTCAAAATATAAAGTTGTAAAAGTGCAACCCGTAGATATGTTTCCACAAACGCATCACGTAGAAAATGTTGTACTTTTGGAGAAACGCTGAGTTTAAAAAAATGGACGTAGGACAAAAGGACGTAAGATCCTCCTACGGCGGACAAGCGTAGGATTGTTTGATCCTATCAAATGATAAATACATAATATTTAGCACCCGTCTTTTTTAGTCAATCATCTAACTACTTTTATAATAATCAATAATTTATATATAAAAATAAATAAACACCTAAACCAAGATTTACTAGTGTGACAAGGAATTAGAAACAGACTGAAAGTCTGTTACATTCGTGATATTAAAAACCATGCTGATCGCGCATCTGTTTTCTACAGTTTATCATTTGTTTAAATTAGTGCCATTCGTGGCAATACTTTGGGTCCAAGTTAGATAAAGTTCGCGATCTCGGGCCAGTCTGATTGAAGAACTTACATCCTATGTCAACTAGTCTTACGTCAATTTAAAAATTATGTTTAAACGAATTATTTTTCTTATCCTTATCGTATTCGCTTTCAAAGGCTGTACAAAGGATGATATATGCCCCGAGGGGGAAGCCACAACGCCAAATTTGGTAATCACTTTTAACAATATCGCGAATCCTCAAATTCGGAAAAAAGTGAATGTTTTGAGTGTACTTACCAATAATACAGATTCGATTCCAGTTCAATATTTAATAAGTACAGACTCTATCATTGTTCCCCTAAACACAAATTCAGACACCACTAGATATCTTTTTGTTCGAAATAGAATTACACCAACTGATACGATAAAGACGTATGATGAATTGATTTTTACCTACAATAGAGAAAACGGCTATGTGAACCGTGCTTGTGGTTTTAAAACTGAATTTACAAATCTAAATGCAGATTTTGAAAATGCAAACCCCGCAAATTGGATTGAAGATATTATAGTAAATAGAGATACCGTAAATGATGAAAATAGCGCCCACATTACTTTGCTACATTAGCCTTTTTTGCGGCATTCAAACAATGATGGCGCAGGAAAAGACTGAAACCAACAATGATTCCGTTCCTAAAATTGAAAAGTTTGGATTGCGGGTCGGTGTAGATTTATCCAAACCTTTACGAACCTTAATTGAAGACGGCTATTCGGGTTTTGAGATTATTGGAGATTTTCGAGTGACCAAAAGGTTTTACGCCGCCGTAGAGCTCGGAAATGAAAAGAAAGATTGGATTGAACCTTATGTCTCTTCCAAAACCAGCGGCAGCTATGCCAAAATAGGCTTTGATTATAACGCCTACGAAAACTGGTTGGGAATGAATAATGCCATTACTGTGGGACTGCGCTATGGTTTTTCAAGCTTTAAACAAGAACTTTTAAGTTATCGGATTTATACCGATAATCCTGCATTTCCTACGGAAACAATATATGAACCCATTGAGTATAGCGGTTTAACTGCTCATTGGGCCGAATTAATAATTAGTATAAAAACGGAGATCGTTAATAATCTCTATCTTTCCATAAACGCGCAGCTTAAAAACAGAATCTCAGAAACCCAACCCGATAATTTCGCAAATCTCTACGTTCCCGGTTTCAACAGGACTTATGATTACAGTAAGTTTGGCGTAGGTTATGGATATTCTATCTCCTATTTAATTCCTATTTACAAGAAAAAGAGCCTTGTTAAAGTTGGTGGAGATTAATAATGAATAATGTCTAATGCGTAATGAATAATGTAGTGAATGTTTAATACTACTCAATCTGCGAACTAATGCTCTGTGTTCTCTGTGCCTTCGTGGTGAAAAAATACCACAGAGAGGCTCAGAGGACACAGAGTTAAGATGAAGATGAAATCAAATCCTTGATTAACTGTTTTGGAGTTTTAAATCTGAAACCTTGAACACCAACCAGAGCCCACTTGCAACTGAATACTGCAACTGAATACTGCAACTGATCACTGCACACTGTTTACTGACCACTGACAATACCCCTTCCGTTTTACCTGCCGGAGGCATGGCAGCTGGATTGAATATTTAGAGATTCATTAAAGATATTTCACAGCTGCCACTTCTTCGCTGAAAAGCTTCGAAGGGCAAAGCACCTTCCCCTGGGAAATTATTGGTCTTTTTTATTGACCATGATTATAAGGGTAAGGAGCGCACGTGATGTTGAAAACGAAATCGAAAACGCCTGCCCGCCGTAGGAGGGAAATCGTAAAACCAAGATGATTCATGGATTGACAGTTTTGGAATTTTGAACTTTAAACCTTGAACCTGAAACCATATACTGCCCACTGCAACTGAACACTGAACACTGCTCACTAAAAACTACTGCTTACTCGCCTTCCTACTTCCTTCATACATTTCATAGCGCACCAACTTTGCTTCCAGTTTTCCGTTAAAAAGTTTGATTTTTCTGGAAGGTCGTAGGCCTACGAATTTAAGAGCTTCCATATTTGAAGTAATCATCCAAGCTTGAGTGCCTGGATAGTTTCGTTTTAAGGTGTTGCCTATAGAACTGTAAAATTGTTCAACGTCGCTTACGGAGATTCGCTCATCATACGGTGGATTAAAAACCATATATAAAGATTGATCGCCTTCTTTTTCACTTTGGAAGAAATCCTGCTCCTTTAATTCTATAAATTCCTGAAGATTGGCACTTTTAATGTTTTCTTTCGACTTCTGTATGGCAACTGGATCATTGTCATAACCATAAATTTTATATGGGAAATCACGAATTTTTTTAAGAGCAGCTTCCTCTATCTTTTCATAAAGATCCACATCAAAATCGGGCCAATTTTCAAAACCGAATTCCTCCCGATTTAAGTTTGCAGGAATGTTACAGGCAATCATTGCGGCTTCCGTTAACATGGTTCCTCCACCACACATGGGGTCTAGAAAGTTACATTGCCCTTGCCATCCCGAAAGCATAAGAATACCAGCAGCCAAGACTTCATTAATCGGGGCCAAGGTAGTTTCAACTTTATAGCCACGTTTGTGCAGAGATTCTCCAGAACTATCTAAGGAAACGGTGCATATATTTCTATCTATGTGAACATTTATTCGAAGTGTAGGATGATCTAAATCAACATCGGGCCGTACTCCTTCCCTATCGCGAAAACGATCTACAATGGCATCTTTCGTTTTTAGCGCAATATATTGCGAATGTGTAAAGACATCCGAAAAAACCGTCGCATTTACCGCGAGGCTTCCCTTAACATCCATATAGTTTTCCCACGGCATCTCATATATTCGCTTGTAGAGATCGTCTTCAGTGAAAATATTAAAAGCTGTTATTGGTTTTAATATTTTAATGGCAGTACGGCAACATAGATTTGCTTTATACATAAAACCTGTATCACCTTCAAAGGAGACATTACGTATACCAATCTCAACGGAGGAAGCCCCCAATTGCCTTAATTCTTGTGCAAGAAGCTCTTCCATGCCAAAAAGGGTTTTGGCCACCATTTTAAAATTCTCAACCATAATATGAAGATTCGAATAAATAAATAATAATTGCGTTGTCCGGTCAAAAATCGTCAAGACTTTAACGATAGGCTTTAAGCTAGGGTTCTTTTAAAACTTTAGCCTATTTTCAGCGAAGCCGAAGGGCTCTAACCGACATTAAATTTATTAAATAAAACTTTTTGTGAAATTAAAAATCTTCCATTTAACAAAGGCACAAAAATACAGTATTTTTGCAGGGTGAAACGATAACTATGGGAAAAGAAAATGAGATTTGGTATGCGTCTTGGTTTAACACACCTTACTATCATATTCTGTATAAAGACAGAAATCATAGAGAAGCGGCCGTATTTATGAATTCGCTCACCACACATTTAAATCTTAAAAAAAACGATAGCATTCTTGATCTTGCCTGCGGAAGAGGAAGGCACGCAAAATATTTGTACAGACAAGGCTTTGATGTTACGGCAATAGATCTTTCTGAAGAGAGCATTGATTACGCCAAACAATACGAAAAGCCTCGACTTCATTTTGCAGTGCACGATATGTGTGTGCCCTATCCGAAACAATTTGACGCTGTTTTAAATCTGTTTACAAGCTTTGGATACTTTGAAAATGAAATTGACAATCTTAGAACGATAAAAGCAATAAAAGCCGAATTGAAGTCATCTGGCCATGGCGTTATCGACTTTTTAAATACCGAATTGGCAATAGCAAATTTAGTTCCCTCCGAAAAAAAGACTATGGAGGGCATCGAGTTTCATATTGAAAAATATGTAGAAGATGGATACATCATTAAAAACATCCGCTTTAATGACGAAGGAAATGATTATTTTTATACCGAACGGGTAAAGGCATTGACTTTGCAGGATTTCGAATTGTATTTTAAAGAAGCTGGCATTACGCTAAAAAATGTTTTCGGCAATTATAAACTTGAGGATTTCAACAAAGAAACTTCCGAAAGACTAATTCTAATCTTCAATTAATGAATTATTTATTGCTCTTTTTGGCAGTAGCCGTAGGATACTTAGTGGCACTATTCTTAAGAAAAAAAGAAATGCGTAATATGGAAGTTTTTCTGGCCTTTAGCGGCGGATTTCTTCTATCGATTACCGTTTTTGAGTTGTTACCACACGTATTTGAAGACCATTCCAAAAGTATTGGTGTTTATATTATGCTTGGGATACTTTTGCAAATATTTCTGGAGTTCTTTTCCAAAGGCGCAGAACACGGACACATCCATTTACATTCTGAAACAAAACATTTTCCATGGATTTTATTTGTCAGCTTAAGCATTCACGCATTTATGGAAGGTTTCCCTATTTCGGAAAACAATAATTTACTGGTTGCCATCATCATACATAAAGTTCCAGTTGCCATAATTCTATCCTTCTTTTTTATTACCGCAGGATATAAAAGATCCACTACCCTATTATTTCTTTTCTTTTTCGCGATCATGACGCCGTTGGGCAGTTTTATTTCAACACATTACAATTTTGTTCACCAATATGAAACTCAAATAACCGCAGTTGTAATTGGGATATTCCTGCACGTTTCTACCACTATTCTTTTTGAAAGCTCCAAGAACCACAAATTCAATCTTTCAAAGATGAGTGCTGTGATTTTGGCGGTAGTGATTGCGTATTTTATATAAGCTTAGACTGTAAATTAGTCGTGTCTGACTAAGATGTAAGTCCACTTGCTCCTCCGCTAGCCTACTCGCCGAAGTGGGTACGAAGGCCGTAAAACTTCTGTCTAATGCGGACGCTGAAGATGTAAGACATAAGGCCTTCCCTAGAGCCAGCCAGAGATCACAAACTTTACCCTAACTTGAGCTAAAATTACGGCCACGAATGGCACTAATTTTCACTAATCCGCCTGCCGGCGTGCAGGTAAATTCTCTCTTGAAAACGGTGGCGCAAACAGACCTCAATAGATCTCACGAATAAAACAGACTTTTAGTCTGTTTCGAATGGACTTTGAATATTATGTAAAACGGTTTAATTAAATACAGAACTAGCTATTTATTAAATTATTAAGGAAGTGGTTATATAATAGATTTACTTCTCAAGTCCCATAACATTATTGACCATCCTCAAATCATTATACGAGAACTTGTCGTCAATCTTACTCTTTAAATCACTGAAACCATCATAAGGTACGGTTTCCATAAGGTTCTTAAGTTCTATATACTTCTCCTCTGGCATTAAATCGGTTATTTTCACTTCTCCCGAGGCTAAAAATGTAATTAGATGTCCCTCAATAGTGCCGACGGTTAAATCCCGTTCGGCAGCAATTTCAGGAATACTCTTTCCACTTTTGAATAATTCATAGGAAGTTTTTTGGGTGCCACTTTTCTTAGGAACCGGCTTGGATGTTTTTTTTGGTTCAATTTCATTTTCCTTACAGTAATCCTTTATAACATCAAGGATTTCAGCGCCATACTTTTCGAGTCTGACTTTGCCGATATCAGATATTGCTTTTAAATCTCCATCATTTGTGGGTAAAACCTGACACATTTCATACAAAGCTTTCTGCGTAAAAACTTGATAAGGTGCAACGTCCTCTTCCTCAGAAAGAACTTTCCGAAGCTCTCTCAGGATTTCAAATAATTCTTTATGTTCGGTTGATGCAACGTAATCTTCTTTGGATCGTTTTGGTTTATCTACTTCTTGAAGCGAAGCTTTAGCGCGTAAGTCAAGATATTTTACAGTTTTAAAACCTTCCTTTAAGCCTTTAAAACAAAAAAGTTTACCGGCCAACAGATTCTCCAAAGTGTCTAGATGATTTGTAATTTCCTTTTTTAAGGCTTTATTGTCAGTAGAAAAACTCAATTCGTCCAATGGTTTTTTGACGAAGTTTTGCGTATGTTTTTCAAAATAGACAACAGCTTTTTTAAAGCGCTCCTGGATTATTGGATTGTTTTCCGGAGCTTCTTCATCACTTAAATTTTTAAGTTGTGCTTTAAAGCTCGTGTTGATTTTTAAAAGCTCCGTTACTCCTTTTTCCTTCAGAATAGTTAATTGTTCCAGCAAATTTCCGTTGATGCTGCCCTTATTTTTATAGAAGACATCGATAATTCGGCTAATAGGATATAGAAAAGAGTGAAAAGTAAATAGCTCATCAATTAGATTGAGCTGATAGGCTTTTTGGGAAATTTCCAAAATGGAAGAATCTGGCTGATTTTCTTCCGCATTCTTGCTAAAGGAAGCGACTTCGTGATTATTGATAATACTTTTTTGAGTGAGCGGCCCAGTTAAAACAATTCCTTCCAAAGTTTTGCACCGACTTAAAGCTACATAGGTCTGTCCGTGGGCAAAAGCTTCCTGTGCATCGATAATTACTTTATCAAAAGTGAGGCCCTGACTTTTATGAATGGTTATAGCCCAAGCCAAACGCAATGGAATCTGTGTAAAGGAACCAATTTCATCCTCCATTATTTCCTTGGTATCTGGCTTGATGGAATACTGAATATTTCTCCATATTTCTGGGCTTGTCACTATTTCAAAATCATCGCCTGGACAACGCACCAAGACTTCATCTTCATCTAAATCGACAATAGTTCCAATCTTTCCATTGAAATAACGTTTTTCGGGAGAACTGTCATTTTTAACAAACATAACCTGCGCCCCAACCTTAAGCTCCAGTTCTGAATGTGTGGGATAGGTATATTCTGGAAATTTACCAGCAACTTCTGCTTCGTAAACAAAACTTTTCTTCTTTAGCCTATTTAATTCCACGGCATTTATTCTATCTGCGCGATTATTATGTGTTGTAAGGGTAATAAACCCAGCGTTGTCATTGGCTGAAAAATTTGGAATATAGCGCTTGTTAAGGGTTTCAGAAGATTCAGGACTTAAGCAGTCATTTCTAATTTCGTTCAATATTTTTATAAAATCCTCACTTTCCTGCCGGTAGATGTGTTTTAGTTCAATGCTAAGTGCATTTGAATTTTGAAAAGCATTACTTCCGAAGAAAAAACCGGTACTGTAATGTTGTTTTAAAAGCCACCACTCATCATCCTTAATCACGGGCGAAAGCTGCTGCAAATCGCCAATCATCAAAAGTTGGGCGCCACCAAAAGGCTTGGTTCTATCGCGAAACCGTCTTAAAACCTGGTCTATTCCATCCAACATATCGGCGCGAACCATACTTACTTCGTCGATAATCAGCAAATCCAAAGACTTGATAATATTGATTTTCTTTTTACTGAATTTTTTCGAAAAGGAATTGCCTTGCGCATTTGCGGTTTCGGGTAAGATGGGACCGAAAGGAAGTTGAAAAAACGAATGTACCGTTACACCGCCTGCGTTGATAGCTGCAACGCCAGTAGGCGCAACTACTGCTAACCTCTTTAAGGATTCGTTTTTTAATTTATGCAGAAACGTAGTTTTTCCTGTCCCCGCTTTCCCGGTCAGGAAGATATTTCTGTCGGTATTATTGACAAAGTCCCAGGCCAGATTTAATTCTGGATTATCCATAACTACCACAAATTTTTAGATTGATACAGTCTGTTGTTTAAATATATTGAAAATGTTTTGAAATCGAAATAGGAAATAAATATTTAAGGACATTCGGAATAATTAGGGCAAATGCCCCCTGCCCTATTTGGGGCAGTGAGCACCGCGCTTTCCACTATATTTACCTGCCGTAGGAAGGTCTTTTTGTTTTTTTTTTTAAAAAGCCAAAAAGGATACCGCTGCAATCGCTTTCGCAAAAGAATTATCTTTCTGACTAAAAACAGCAATTGGAATTTTACCAAAGTTATTCTGCGATTTCCACAGATAGGAGATCAAATAAGCTATTCCTAAAATTTTATGCGACTTCCTTCCTTGGTTCCTCTAGAAAAATTATTATTTATTATAAATAATATCTCGCCGTTCTCCCCCTTTTTAATTCTCGAATCCACCCCAAATATTCTATTGTCGTATAAACTGACTATACTGTCATGCGTTGTGTGCCCCACTATAATGTGCATTGCATTAGTTTGTTTTAGAATATTCGAAATTTGCTCGTCGTCCAGATCGTTTTTAAAATAGCCTCGATACCAGATAGGACCGGTACTTCCGTAATAAGTTTTATAGAAATCAGTGGTTTTCATATCCTCTTTACTTCTGCCATTGGACTGCCGCATGGTATTGTTTATGGCTTCAATATCAAAATCGACCTGAGCTAAAAATTCTTCCGAGATTCCTCCATGAAGATAAATGTTGTCGTTTATTTTCAAAATCGTTGGTTTGGAGCGGAGCCATCTGCCCAGCACGGTGTCTTCGCCATACAATTCATTATAATCGCGGTTCAGCAATTTGGAAACGGCCAGGTATTTTTCGTTTACATATCTAAAATCCTTTAGAAATATCATATATTCATGATTTCCAAAGATGAAATGCACATCGCCTCCTTTTGCTTTTGCTTGGTGTTCCAATTTATAGGTGAGCCAAAGCATTTGATTCACTTTGGGGCCGCGATCAAAAATATCGCCAACGATTACCAAATGTCCTTTGCCGAAATTCCAGTTTAAATCTTTATCGATTATTTTATTGTTTTTTAAAATTTCAACAGCCAAATCGTATTGTCCGTGAATATCACTTAGGGCAGCCACTTTCATTACATTGTTGAAAACTGATTTTTCTGGTTTATAAATGGTGTCATAAGCGTTGTTCTGTAGTTTTTTGGAAACAACTTTCCCGTCGATTATATTTTTTTCTATAAGTTGATTATCCTTTATAAAAATATATGGACCATCATTCAGCTTGGTAATTATGCTGTCATTAATCACTTGCTCACTTTTCACTTCTTGGCCAAAGACAGTTAAAAGTGAAGCGATTGAGAGAATTAGGGTTAAGATTTTCTTAATCATTTTGTATGTTTTATTGCCTTTTATATTTAATGACCTTAGTTTTTAATAAGTTGCCGTCAAATATATTTTCCAAAAATAGAGAAGAAAAATAATCAAAGGAATTAACCGACAAACTATCATTATAGCGATAGTTGTATCATTTGGTTAATTGCTGTACTTAAACCTGGGTTACCAAAATACTTTGGGGATATTTTACTAAGGTCTTAGCATTTAAGCAACTATCATCATTTTATTCCTCAGCGTGTTTTTGCAACAAACTTTCCTGAAACAATTTAAAAATACGTGTATATTCATCTGTCCAACTGCTGGGCTCAACAAAACCGTGTCGTTCCACGGGATAGACGGCCATTTCCCAATTGTGTTTTCCCAGTTCAATTAAACGTTGCGACAGGCGCACCATATCCTGAAAGTGGACATTGTCATCTACCATACCGTGCAGGATCAAAAGGTCTCCTTTAAGTCCTTCAGCAAAGTAGATGGGTGAACTTCGGCGATATGCTAAACTATCGGTAACTGGAGTATTTAAGATGCGTGCCGTATAGCCGTGGTTATAAGCTGCCCAATCGCCAACCGAACGGATGGCAGCACCGGCGTGGAAGGTCTCTGGTTTTTTAAACATGCCCATTAAGGTAATAAACCCGCCATAGGAACCACCGTAGATGCCAACCTTATCCTTGTCAATACCGTATTCGTCTATTAGATATCTTGCACCGTCTACCTGGTCTGTCAAGTCTTTGCCACCCATATGGCGATAAATACCGGTACGCCAATCGCGGCCATAACCTGAGCTGCCACGATAATCGATATCGATTACCGTATAGCCGTTATCCACCAAGAGATTGTGAAACATGTATTCTCTAAAATAGGTGCTCCACCATTGGTGTGCGTTTTGTAAATAACCAGCGCCGTGCACAAATATAACGGCGGCTTTATTCTTGACTTCAGATTGTGGCTGGTAAAGGCGCGCATAAACCTTCGCTCCGTCTCGAGCTTCGAAGGTGACGATTTCTGGATCTTTCCAATTGTATTTTTTAAAGGCTTCGGTCGTTGATCGTGTTAACTGTTTTGCAGGCTCGACCTTTTTTGAAAACATCGGATTGTCCTTAAGATATAACTCGGTAGGCTTGTTGGAGTAGGAAAACAATATAGCCATCTTTTTTTCGTCTGGGCTAAGAGTAACATTGTTGTTTCCTGTTCTATTGGTTAATTGGACGAAGTTTCCACCATTGATAGGCATGCTGTAAAACTGACGATCCCCCGGATGTATCTTGTTTGCCGTAAAATACCAGTGCTTTTTATCGTTGGAAATATATGGGTTATATATTTCAAAACCTCCAGATGTTAAGGCCTCCGTTTTTTTTGTTTTGACATTCGTGGCATAAAGGTGAGAATATCCTGATTTTTCAGATTGAAACCAAATACGTTTGTTGTCCGGCATCCACCCTAACGAACCACCTCTACTGTTTATTCCCGGCCCAGCTATCCACGCCTTATCGTGTTGGTGGTCGATGTTCGTCACGGTACCGTTCTTGATGTTCAGCAATACAAGCCATCGATCTTTGTAATCGTTAGAAGAAATATCTATAATTGCGCTCTTCCCATCTCCACTCCATACCGGGGCCGAAATGTAGCCTATACGGTCAGGGTTCTTGTAAGTTTTATTAGGATAATCTTTAGTGTACTCCGGCACATAATCAAGGCCCTCAAGGTTCTTCAATGATACGGTATCTACTTTTCTGTTTACAATATCGTAGATAAACATTTTGTATTCGGCCGGTGCATCGCCTACCTTACTGCGAGTTTTCTGATCTTCAGTATAGCCTGATTCAGTGACGTAATGCGGCACAATCGCACGTTCTTTCTTCTCCTTTTTCACAGTAAGGTAGGTTACATACTTTCCGTCGGGACTCATTTGCATGTTGCTGACCGTTTTATCGTCTATATATATAGGAAAAGGACGTTTTAAATCATCTCTTTTTGCGAGGCTATCATGTTTATCTTTTTTCTGTTTGCGCTCTCGCAACACGTCAAAAAGCGCCAGTTGGTCTTTTTGGAGCCATGAATCTTTGGTGTTTTCCTCTTCGGTCTTTTCCTCTTTATCTGTAAAGTTTGTGATTTGAGAAATAGTACCTGAAGCGATGTCCCAGGTGAAGATATCCTTGTTTCTTTTAAAAGCAATCTTGGTTTGATTATCTGTAAAATGCGGATTCTCTTCATCCGCGTTGGTATGGGTAATACGGGTTTTTTCATTCGAGGAGAGATCGACAAGAAAAATATCTCCGTTTTTCTCGTAGACTTTCTTGGTCTTGTTTGAATTAAATTTGCCATACGGCGATGGCAAGTTATATTCGGTATCATAATCTACTTTGCTTATTGCATCATTCTTAAGACAATAGCCGTACAATGAGTCGCTGTAAACATCATCAGGATTCCAGTCAAAATAGATGGTCTGCCCGTCTGTTGCCCATTGAACGTTCGAAGGAAGGTTACCTACAAAGTGATCACCTTGCATAATCTCTTTGATAGTTAAAGGAGATTTATTGAATTTTTGGGCAAGCAAAGGCATCGAACAAAACAAAAGAGTAATGGTTAATACGAGGATTTTTTTCATGTTTTGTCTGTTAAGTTTATAATGTTTCAGTTTCTGAAGAAGTCAATATCAGTTCAAAAGTAGCGAAATACTGGCTCTTATGGTTTAATATAGTATTGGAATTGGCCTTTACCTTAGATATGGATTCATATTAGATGACATATAATCCTTAAATACAGCAATAAAGCACTTTCAGGTTTGAAGATTAAATGAATAGAAATAAATCGTACTAAAAGTCTTGAGCGAAGTCGTAAAAGGAACTGTTATTATACTTATTTCGTTTTTGTTTTACTTACTATTCAAGTATGTTTTACCAAATCGTTATTCTATCTTTCTTCGGTAAAAACATGGAATCTTGAGGTTTTACATCAAATGCTTTGTAAAAAGGGGTCGTGTTCATTAATGGTCCGTTCACGCGCCAAACCGGTGGAGAATGTGGATTGTTGTTGATCCACAAACGTAAAAACTCGTCTTTCATTTTTACTCTCCATATTTTGGCAACAGAAATAAAGAAACGCTGATCTGGAGTGAAACCACCAATTTTCGTAGAATCTTGGCCTTCTTTGGTCATTTTAAAAGCATCGTATGCAACAGCTATTCCTGCAATGTCTGCCGTATTTTCACCCACGGTCATGGCACCTTTAATATGTATGCTGTCTAAAACCGTAAACGTACTGTACATATCGATGACTTTTTGTATTCTTGATTTGAAATTTTCATAATCATCTTTTGTCCACCAATTTTTTACGTTTCCATCCTTGTCAAATTGTGCGCCTTGATCGTCAAAAGTATGTGTTAACTCATGCCCGATAACCATACCTATACCTCCATAGTTAAGGGCATCATCTGCATTGTTATCAAAATAAGGAGGTTGTAAAATTCCTGCCGGAAAAACAATTTCATTCGCTGAGGGATTATTATAGGCTGTAACCGTTGAAGGTGTAGTATACCACTCCGACTTATCAACCGGTTGATCCAATTTTGCCAATTTTAGTTCATATGCTGCTGTTGCGGCGGATACAACATTCTCAAAGTAAGTGTCTCTCGCGATATTTACGTGATTGTAATTCTTCCACTTATCTGGGTATCCTATTTTTTTAGTGATCGCAGCCAATTTTTCTTTAGACTTTATCTTTGTACTATCGCTCATCCACGCTAAATTATCTATTCTTACCGCGTACGCCTTTTGCAGATTATTCACCAAGTCTAACACACGTTCCTTAGCTTCTTCCGGAAAGTACTTTTTTACATATAATTGTCCCAATGCTTCGCCTAGATAGTTGTCAACCGAACTGGCCATTTTTTCGCCACGTGTTTTTTGAACAGCCTGACCAGAAAGTACTTTAGCATATTCAAATGAGGCATCTACAAAATCTTTGCTTAGCGCATTAGCATATCTATTTATGGTATTTGCTTTTTGGTATAATTTCCAGCTATCAATAGGAACCGTCTTTAATAGTTTGTTGAGTGTGTCATAATATGCAGGTTGACCCACATCAATAGAATCAGTTTTGGCACCCAAATTATTCAGCAAATCGATCCAACCTATATTTTTATGGCTGTTCGCAAGAGCTGTCACAGCTATTTTATTGTAGTTCGCTTTTATATCTCTAAGTTCAACTCTTGTTTTATGCGAAACGGCGAGCTGTTTGTCAAGGTCATAAACCAGGTTAGCATCCTTTTTGGCTGCTTCGGCAGTGCTACCCGTAAGTTGAAATAATGTGGCAAGATATTTTTTATATGCTTGTTGTATTGCAAGAGTTGATGCATCCTTGTTAAAATAGTAATCTCTATCTGGTAAACCAAGACCCGTTTGATATACGTGAGCAATATTGATACTGCTATTTTTATCATCTGGTGACACGCCAAAAGCAATAATAGAAGAATTGTTCATTTTTGTTTCAGCAGCGACAAAATTCATAAGGGAAGATATATCGCTAATACCTTCAATTTTTGCAAGTATTGGTTTAATTGGATTATAACCGCGCTTGTTTATGGTTACCGTATCCATTCCAGAGGCGTAAAAATCGCCTACTTTTTGCCCAACACTTCCATCAGAATTATCGCTTTGCGAAACACTATCCAATATACCTTGTAGACGTAATCGTTGTGGATAGTTCATAAACATATACGCACCAACTCCAGCTTGACTTGAGGGTATTTGTACAGAATCGTACCACTTGTGATTTACATATCTAAAAAAATTGTCACCGGGTCGCAATGTTGAATCGATTCCTGTTATAGGAACAATTTCTTTTTTGGGAGGATTAGAGCACGCAGTTATGGCGAAGATCGTAATGAGAAGGATTACTGAGTTTTTCATGGCTTGAATAATTTCTTTAAGATGAATTGCAAAACAGCTCAAAATGGGTGAATTTAAAATAATATGCTTGGTCGCATTTGTGTTTTATCGAAACAAGTTACAAATTCAATTTGCAACATCTTTGTTTTTTATCAGTGTAAGTTCAAGTACCAATGCTTCTAAAACATTTTTTCTTAATATTCTTTCATCCCGCTCCAAAATAAAAACGGCTATTGAAGTGTCCATTTCTGGAAAATATAAAACCACGGTTCCCCAAAACCCACCGTGCCCATAACTCTTATAACCCTCTACATTTCCTATCGACAAACCTAAACCGTATTTGTTATCCTTTCCATCTTTGGTCTCGATTGTCTTGAAAATTTGATTCAGCGTGTTTTTGTCTTTTATGATATTATCATTAAACAAGTTGTAAGAAAATTGAGCCAATTCCTTTGTAGTCGTTGCAATTCCACCACCTCCATATAAATCCCAAGAAATATCGTGATTATAAGAATCCCAATTTTTTTCTCCCCAGTATTGGTGAACTAATGATTTTGTTTCCTTGTTTTTTGGCTCTAAAGTTGGAAACCAAGTGTTTGAAAAATGGAATTGGTCATATTTAAGCAAGGCTTTCATTGATTCATAGAATGGTTTTTTTGTTACGTTTTCAATAATTTCTGTACATAACAAATAATTGGCATCGGTATAATTAAAAGTATCATCTGGTTTACCCAATGGATTGCCATCTTTAATGGTAAGTTCTAGCTGTTCATCTCTTGTCCATCTATGTTTTTGATTCTTATCGACCCAATTTAAATAGACATCGTCGGCATAACCTTCAATCCCACTTGTATGTGATAATAAATGCTTAATTTTTATAAGGTCTAAATCATAACCATCAGATTCAAATAATTGGATTGTTCTATCGGTTAGATGATTTTTGATAGCCTCTTCTATCGAAAGTTTGTTTTGTTCCTGAAGTCTCAAGATTGTTGCAGAAATATATGTTTTTTTACTGCTCACAATTAAAGCGGGTTGATCAGGTGTTATTTTATTTTAAGATTAAAGTCTGAATATCCTTCACTTCCACTCCAAGATATTCCTTTTTTAGGAGATTCTATATGCACCATAATTCCAATGGATTTAGGGTTCGAGAGGTAAATAGAATCAATTATGGTTTGATATTGGACATACTTGTTATTTCGTGAACTCTCAGTTTTTCTGGTAGCACAGCCTCCGAAAATTAAAAGTAAAACTAGCAAGTACAAGTATTTCTTTAAGCTCATAAGTCTCGTTCTAAATGTTACATAACGTAGCTGCTTCTATCGTCAAATTACTTCTCAGATTTCTTATCGGCTATCAATTCCTTAAAGAAATCGGCTACTTTCGTTGCACCTGTTTGCCCGCCTTCATCGATATTTGATAAAATCACAACGGAATAATGATCGTCCATAAAATCCATTAACTCGGTATGAATTCCATACCAGCCTCCACTATGTCCAAGAATTGTCTGGTTATAGCGTTGATCGACATCAATTCCATAACCCAAATGGGTGTTGTATCCTTTCACTTTTGGGGCAAACATTAATTCAGTGGTTTCTTTCCTTAAAAGTTTATAGTGTCTCAAAGCTTTTGAAAAATTAAACAAATCGTTTAAAGTTGAATAATGAAATCCCGCTGGCGATGCTTTTGTTAAGTAGTAGTCGTTCTTTTTTAGGACCTTGCTTTCTCCGAACATCGAGGTGTACCCGCTCGCCTTGTTTTTTACAATAGAATCAACTTTCAGCGCTTTCGTGTGAGCCATTCCGGCAGGTTTAAAAATGTAATCTTTTAAATAATCATAATAGTTTTCACCCGATATTTTTTCTATGATCAGACCGAGAACTACAAATCCAGATGCACTATAATCGTATTTTGTTCCTGGTTTTGACAAAAGCGTATCGTTCACAAAAAGCGGAACAAAATCGGTCACTTTTTCATAATTTGAAGGATTAATACTATCCAGATCAGAAACATAAAAATTATTTAGTCCGGAAGTATGCGTCAGTAATTGATGAATGGTTACAGAGTCTCTTACCAATTGATTAGGGTAATCCGGTAAATATTCGCCAATAGGAGTGTTCAATTTTAGCTTTCCTTGCTCATATAGCTGCAGCGTAGCCACAGCCGTAAACATTTTGGTAATGGAAGCAATGTTGAATTTGGTATCTATCTTGTTCTTTACATTGAACTCAACACTTGCCAGTCCATAGGCTCTCTCTTCAATTATTTTGTCGTTTTGCGCAACCAAAATGGTTCCCGAGAAAACATTTGAATCTAAATTGTCCAGGTAGGAAGTAATTTCAGCGTTTTTGTCGTTGTGCGATTGGCCTAAAGCTAAAAGCCCGAAAAATAGCGTAATGGCAGTTAGATAGATTGTTGATTTGATAGTTATATATTTATTTCAATATTGCTGAATATGTGAATATACATCAAAAAAAGTATCTAGTAGGCAGTAGCGGTAAACACTTTACAGTGGCAGTTTGCAGTGGCAGTATATCGTTTTTAGGGAATATTTTAAAAGAAGGCGGCTGTATAATTTAAAACGGATGGGGCGGTATCATGTTTTATTGAACAATAACTATTTCTTTGCACCGCCCCTACCACCACGATGTGGGAGCGCAGGACATTTTTTGAGTTTGTTCCATAAAAAAAGACCCTTCATTAAATATCATGAGGGATTGATAGAATGTAAGCAGGTTGCAGCGGCAGTATA
>NZ_AUBG01000016.1 GCF_000429125.1 Aequorivita capsosiphonis DSM 23843 | reverse complement strand
TAGCGACGGGGCTCACCTCTTACCTTTCCGAACAGAGAAGTTAAGCCCGTTTGCGCCGATGGTACTGCAGTTATGTGGGAGAGTAGGTCGCCGCCTTCCTTTAAAGACCCAATCATTTATTTGATTGGGTCTTTTTTTATGCAATAAACTCAAATAATGACCTGCGCTCCCACATCGTGGTGGTAGGGGCGGTGCAACGGAAAGTGGTCTTTTCACTAAATCTTCCTTACCGCCCCATCCGTTTTCCTTCTCTGAGCCGAATTCCTTTAAAATATTCCCTGAAAACGGTATACTGCCGCTGCAACCTGCTTACATTCTATCAATGCATCAAGCCCAATTGTTGTGTTTATGCAAAAATAGTCGTTAATCTATAAAGAAAGAATTCTACATTTTTGACTCCTCTAATCCTGATAGCTATCGGGAGTGCTCTAAAGTATATGCTCCAGATTATTAAATAAAAAAAAAAGCGCTCGGGTTCGAACTTTTAATTGCCTCGTGCTTTAGCTCGAGGTTATTGAGGAAAATGGGTGTTGGCTTTAGCCAAACTCCTTTCATTTTATAGGATCTCCGTTTGATAAGTTAGGGCAAGAAGGTAGATGAAAACCTCACAGGTTTCCCATGCTTCGCATGAAGCTACGAATGGTAAAGGAAACTGTTAGGTTTAGGGACAACTTCTGGGAACCCAATGTTTGGCTAAAGCCGGATTCGTTCGCAAATTTTAACCACGGGCTAAAGCACCGTGGTTATTCGGGAGTGCTCTAAAGTATATGCTCCTGTTTATTAAATAAGAAAGAAGCGTTCGGGTTCGTACTTTTGAATTGCCTCGTGCTTTAGCTCGAGGTTATTGAGGAAAATGGTTATTGGCTTTAGCCAAACTCCTTTCATTTTATAGGATCTCCGTTTGATAAGTTAGGGCAAGAAGGTAGATGAAAACCTCACAGGTTTCCCATGCTTCACATGAAGCTACGAATGGCAAAGGAAACTGTTAGGTTTGAGGGTAACTTTTGGGAATCCAATGTTTGGCCAAAGCCGGATTCATTGTAACTTTTAACCACGGGCTTAAAGCACCGTGGTTATTCCGGAATGCCTGAGATTAATCCAAAGTTTTTTATGGTTCAAGTCAAAATGACTATGGATTTAATTTATTCCACAACTTTTTGTGTTGAGCCTTAGTCTATATAGGACGAACTCTACGTTCCTAACATCCCTGTACTGTGAATCAAAAGCTTTTTTCTTCACATTAAAGGAATTTTGCTGATGCTTTTCAAAGCTTGTTGGAGGGAGGAACAGACAGGAATATTAGTTAGTGTTCAATATGGCGTGGTCTGATCTTCTCGATTTTTAAGATTTGAAACACAATTCCTTAGCTATAGAAGGATATCAAGGTTTAGGGTATGTATTGAATGGTTTCAGGGACATAAATTTTCTAACAACCAGAAGAAGGTTTTAAGAACTATTTTACGCATATAGATTTAGGCTTTAGCTATGTGTCTAACGTCTAACTAATTGAGACTAAATTGCATGTGACTGCTATCTATTCTAAGATACTGGTGTTAATATTTTTCTTAGTATCACTTTCTACTATTCCGTCCCGAAGTCTAATAATTCTGTGGGCATTTTCTGCAATTTCCTCTTCGTGGGTAACCAAAATCACCGTATTGCCTGCTTTGTGGATCTCATTAAAAAGATTCATAATTTCCTCGGAGGTCTTGGAATCTAAATTTCCCGTTGGCTCATCTGCTAAAATGATGGAGGGTTTGTTGACCAAGGCTCTTCCAACAGCCACACGTTGTCGCTGTCCACCCGAAAGTTGATTGGGTTTGTGGTCCATTCGATCTGCCAAACCAACATTGGTTAAAACCTGTTTTGCGCGCTCGGTTCGATCGGTTTTGGATGCACCTGCGTAAATCATAGGCAATGCTACATTTTCCAAAGCTGTAGTTCGAGGGAGAAGATTAAAGGTTTGAAAGACGAAGCCTATTTCCTTGTTTCGGATTTCGGCCAATTCATCATCGGTCATGTTGCTTACGTTTTTTCCATTTAACTCGTAGGTTCCAGAAGTAGGGGTGTCCAAACAACCCAGTAGGTTCATCAAAGTAGATTTTCCGGAACCTGATGGACCCATTAAGGCAACATATTCTCCTCGCTCAATGTCTAGATCGATTCCTTTTAAAACTTTAACGATTTCTTGTCCCAAAGGGAAGTCACGTGTGATATTTCGAATTTTTATTACTAAATCCATAGATTTTTTCAATATGCTTTATAAGACGTAAAGATACGAGCCTTGTTACAAAAAAGTAAATTACAAATTACAATAAAAACTAAATGCTCAAACTCTTAGCAACCGTATGAAAAACATGAACGCAAACCTGCCTGCCGGCAGGGGCGCTAAGACGAAATGGTTTTTTAATTTGCTTTCAACTTTCAACCTTAAATCCTTATCGTAAAATGTTGTTTAGGTTGTTCTTTTCTGAAAAAAACAATTCCCCATTGAAATGTATCAATGCTGAGGGTCACCTTTTCGTTGGCAATAATTTTTTGCCAGGCCTCGGTCATGTCCTTGGTCCAATAAATATCGTCAAAAATAATTACGGAATCGTTGTGAACGTTGTTTAAAAAGGAATTAAAATAGCCCAGGGTTCTTTCGCCATTATGGTCGCCATCAATAAAGATTAAATCAAATTTTTCCTCGGAATGCAATGAAAGATATTCTTTGAAAGTTTCTTGATGGATATGAATGTTTTTTAATTTGAATTTTTTAAGATATTCTCCTGCAATTTTTGCTGTATTTGGACACCCTTCAACAGTATTAACGAAAGCGTATTTATTGGAAAGGGAAAGTGCAGCTGTACCAAGACCAAGAGAAGTGCCCATTTCTAAAATATTTTCAGACATAAAGTAATACCCTAAACGAAAGAGTAACTTTTGTCGTTTCTTTTTCATTCCAGCATTTTTAGTAACGGCGGCAACCTTTCTTGCCGTTCCTTTAAACACACGGGAGCCTTGGCCAAAATCCTTCATTTCAATGGTACTGGGATCTGCTAGTAAGGTTTTTCGATATGATTTTAAAATCTGATATTCTGGATATTTGGTTTTATCATTAAAACATTTGGTGACCAAATCATATACAAATGGGGAATGTACCCCATGTTTATTTTTGGAAAGCCGAACAAATTTGATATAACTTTTTGCTTGATGAATCACGTGGGGAAGGTAGGCGTTAAATGATAAATTTCAAAAGACAAAGACCAAATAACAAAAGGTGAATAAATTCCAAACTCCAGATTCCAAAAAACCAATAACCATCACCCCTCATTGTCCCCTTCGGAGGTAGGGGGATTTTCCTCCATTTCAGGTATAGGATCGTCAGGTCGATTTTGGAGATCTTTTGGAGAAAGCTTTGATTCCTTTGGAAGCTGAATTTCATCCTCGGGAATTTCATCGAAAAATTGACCTTCATTTTTTGGCAATGGAATTCCAGTTATCTTAGGCAGAATGGGTGCGGGTTTTCCCTTAAATAAGTCTTCAACTGTTAATAATCGTTCTTTACCACGCCATTGGAAACCGGGAAGAAGTCTTGCATTTTCAGGGAGCATGGAGGGTGGATATACCTTTCCATCTGCTTTTTTAATAAAACGAATTCCAGTAACCTGTTGCTCTTCTAAATACATTTGAATAGAACTGGAAACCGTATTGTTTATACCAACCAACTCGTTTTTGTCATTTCGAGAGTAATAAATTACCTGCGCATTTTTATTGATGTTTACTGTATCCAATTCATTGTTGGTAAAAAGTCCGATAAGTCTTTCACCTTTAACTTGATTGAAACCCATGCTATCTTTTTGCACCAAAAATGCATTGTTAAACACTTTTAAGGTGTCGAGTTTATCTGTGAGCGTATCAGATAAAATATGAATAGTGTCGCCTATCATCTGGTTTTCACCGCTCCATAAAACTGGATTTCGAAGTAGCTTGGTAATTCCCTTTTTTTCATTAACATAAATGGAGTCACATTTTCCACTTGTTGGTTCATCGCCAGCTTTCCCAGGTTTAAACATTCTTGCTTTGTTAAAACCTTTAAGGATTCTGTCTTCAGGTTTTCCGGTTATTCGAAGTGTATCGGCGTGAACGTACATGGAATCTTGATCCCGAACGGTAATTGCAACCGCTCTTTTTGTGATAAAAACGGAATCTTTTTCACGAAAAACTTCTGCATAATGGCCGCGGACCACGCTTTTGTTTATAGTGTCCAGCACTTTGATGTTATTGGTTGCAGAAGCAAAGCTTTTATTTCTGTCAAAATATATACTATCCCCGTAAAGGGTTCGATTTTCGTAATCTATTTTTGAGTTTTTTATAAAATAGCCAGTATCACCACGCGTATCGTAATAACCCCGTTCGCAATAAACAGTGCTGGTTTCACTAACGATGGTTGAAGGCCCATAGAGATAAGCTGCTCCTGTTTCAGAAAAGAAATCGAGCTGATTACTGTTGACCGTATATTTTGGATTTACAATTTTTACGTCCGAAAGAAATTGGTACTTTTTACTTTCAGCGAAATACCTGCCAGACTTGCTTGTAAGGACGCTGGCTGTATCCCGAACGGTACCGCCGGTTCTATAATAGGCTTGCTGTTTTATTCTGTCAAAATAAAGCGTATCTGTCTGGAGCGTTGTTTTTGGTTCGGTTAAAACCACATCGCCGCTGGCAAAAGCAAATTGAGTATTGCCGTTGTATTCGGCGTATTTGCTGTTCATCGATATGGTGTCGCCTTGGGTAATGCGGACGTCGCCATAGGCTTTTACAAAGTTATCGTTTGTGTAAACAAAGGCTTGATCACACCACATTTCCACTCCCTCGTGAATGATATAAACTTGTCCTGTTTCGTCTTTTGTATAAATGGCTGCATCGGGAAATTCAGGACGTCTTTCCAAATACCCAGATTGAATATCAACTTTTTGCTTTTCCTGTGCAGAAAGTGATGATCCGAAAAAGGAAAAAAAAAGAAACGATAAGATATATATCGAAATTGCTTTCAAATGCTTTGTTTAAAATAATTTCTTCTGAATCTCATTCCGCTTGCTATCGGGAATTAATCCCGAAGAATAGTCTGCTTTCTATCTGGACCAACTGAAACAACTTTAATGGGCACCTCCAATTCTTTTTCAAGAAAGTCTATATAATCATTCAGTGCTTGTGGCAACTGTGAAATAGCGTCCATTTTAGTTAAATCTGCTTTCCAACCTTTCATTTCGGTATAGATTGGCGTAACGTTTTCTGCTTCAATATTGTAAGGGAAATGATTAATAGTTTCACCTTTATAATTATATGCCGTACATACTTTTAGGGTTTCGAATCCACTAAGTACGTCTGCTTTCATCATAATAAGTTGAGTTACACCGTTAACTTGCACGGCATAGCGTAAGGCTACTAGATCTAACCAACCACAACGTCTCGCCCTGCCGGTAACCGCTCCAATTTCGTTTCCTATTATCGCCATTTTCTCACCCACAGCGTCAAAAAGTTCAGTAGGGAAGGGGCCACTACCAACTCGAGTGGTGTAGGCTTTAAAAATTCCGAAGACATCTTTTACTTTATTTGGAGGAACGCCTAAACCTGTGCACGCTCCTGCCGCAGTAGTGTTAGAGGAAGTTACAAAAGGGTAGGTTCCAAAATCTATATCCAATAAAGAGCCTTGGGCACCTTCAGCTAAAATAGTTTTTCCTTCTTTTTGCGCTTGGTGCAAATATTCTTCGCTATCAATAAATGTAAGTGTTTTCAGTGTTTCTACTGCCGCAAAGAATTCGGTTTCAAGATCGGCCAGATCATATTGAACATCAACGTTGTAGAAGTCGATCATCGCTTCGTGCTTATCGGCTAAAGCGCGATATTTATCTTGCCAGTTTTCGAGTTCCAAATCGCCTATACGGATTCCGTTTCTACCGGTTTTGTCCATATAGGTTGGGCCAATTCCTTTTAAGGTTGAGCCAATTTTTGCCTTTCCTTTGGAGGCTTCTGAAGCTGCATCCAACAAACGGTGCGTTGGCAGAATGATATGTGCTTTTCTTGAAAGAATCAGATTTTTCTTATAATCAAGATTGTATTTGTCCAAACCTTCCAATTCTTTTACAAAAACCACGGGATCTATAACCACGCCGTTTCCGATTACGTTCATCGCGTTTTTATGGAAAATCCCTGAAGGAATCGTGCGCAAAACGTGCTTAATTCCGTCAAACTCCAATGTATGGCCCGCGTTTGGACCGCCTTGAAAGCGTGCGATTATATCATAGTTTTTAGTTAGGACATCGACAATTTTTCCTTTGCCTTCGTCGCCCCATTGTAATCCAAGTAGTAAGTCTACTGCCATAATTTTTTAGGAATTTTCCCCGTCTGAATTTTCGTCGGGATTTTTTTTATTTCCGTAGAAATAGAGTGAATGGTTGGTTATTTCAATATTAAAAACCTCTTCAATAGTTTTTTTGATACTGTGTATTCGCGGATCGCAAAACTCGATAACCTCGCCATCTGAAAGGATTACGTGATCGTGATTGCGGTCAAAATATGATTTTTCATAATGCGCCTGGTTTTGACCAAACTGGTGTTTACGCACCAAACCGCATTCCAAGAGCAATTCAATAGTATTGTAAAGCGTGGCCCGACTTACACGGTAATTTTTATTCTTCATATTTATGTACAGCGATTCGATATCAAAATGATCGTCGTGGTCATAGATTTCTTGAAGAATGGCATAGCGTTCAGGTGTTTTACGGTGCCCTTTATCTTGAAGAAAACCGGTAAAAACGTTCTTTACTATTGCTTGATTATTTGTGTCTGTTTTTGAGCTCATAATTAAAGATACAAAGTTACTCAAATTTTGGTTCTTCCCTTGTTCAATGTAAAGAAAAAGAAGCTTTGAAGTTTATACCAATTAAACATTCAAATTTTTTAATACGACATTTAAAAATCTAATTGAGATTATACATAATGCAACGGGAATTGGGTGAAATTTTGTAATGTGAAAAGTTACGAAGGTTATATTACGATATACCGCAATTTAGGGTAAGCATTGCGTTTTTGATGATTTTAAAGTCAGTCTAGTCTAATTTTTTCCACAATAGCATTTTACGTTTTTTTAATGATCCAAATATCTTGCGGCACATAATTTCCGTCTTCGGGTTTGGTTTCAATATGTTCTAATACCTCAACGTTATGATACAGTTGCTTCATAAATCCTTTGGGGTGAAATGCGGAATATGTTCGATGCCCTTCCTTTACATTTCCTCTAACAACCAGTTGATTATCATTATACTTCTTAAGTTCTGAATCTGTAAGTTTTACTCTGAAATTATCGCCTTGCGTTGTCAAAAACATGATCCCATTTGGTTTTAAAACCCGATATAATTCATTAAACCAATCATAATGTAATTGTTCTGAAAGATGGGTGAAAATCGAGATTCCATAAATTATATCCATAAAATCATCCTCGTATGGCAATTGTGCGGTTAACGAGTTTTGATTAAAATGAATCTCAGGCAAGTTTTTAGAGCACCAGGCTATCGTTTCCTTGTTATAATCAGTTGCGAAAAATTCACATTCGTTGCCTATCACGTTAGGTAAGTGGCGGATTATTCTCCCAGGGCCACATCCCCAATCCAATATTCGCTTATTTTTTAAATCAATATGTTTTTTGAAGTGATCTCTTAACCATTCGGCAGTACCAATACTATTGGTGTAATATTTTTCATAATTTATCTGGAATGATTCATAAATCAGGTAGTCCGGTGGAAGTTTTACATCGGGGTTCTTTAGTTTAAAAGACTTGTTTACTTTTCTATTGTCAAATTTCTGTTTGTAGTATCTTAACCAATCCGAGAAATAAATCAATCCTAGCTTTCTCAGTATATCCGAAATCTGTCCTCTTTTCATATATTAATTATCAATCTATTTTTTTTCAAATATACTTTTAATTACTAGTAAAATAACAATAGTGAATAGTTTATGGAAGGTCTTTTTCTGGGGTCCATATATGCGCCAGCTATCTATAGTTGTGTTTTTGTTCAATTACCGATTAAGGTTTTTAAATAGCTTAGGTCTGTTATGAAAACAACTACTCATTTCTTTTATGCTTAGGAATTGGGCTAGAAATTAATCTAATCGATTTAGATCACTCGATTTTTATAACAAGAGTTGTTTTAATTGTGGAGTTCATCCAGTGGATTCAGAAGTAACGTGAGGTTTTTAGGTGTTATGCGCTACATTCCAAATCTACTCCTTGCATATTTTTTACATTACACAATTATTCCTTTTTAAATACTTTTCCATTTTTAATTGCATATTTAATGTTCGAGCAGTTCTTTATATCTATTAATGGATTTAACTTTAAAACAACCATATTTGCCTTCTTTCCTTCCGCAATAGATCCAATAGAGTTTTCTTTACCTATCATCTTTGCATTTACAATAGTTGCAGCTCGAATAATATCTATCGGTTTCATCCCAACTTCTTTTTGTAGTGTATTCATTTCTTGAAAAATAGGAGCTATAGCTGTTAAATCATCTAGTTCCATATCGGTTCCCACGCCAACTTCGACTTTTTTTTGATAAGCGAGTTTTGTAAGAGCGATTCCTTTTTGAATTAAAGTAGTATCCTTAGGGTTATCTCTATAAACATTAACAGTGGCATCTAAAATGGTGTTATTTGCTTTTAGCGTTTTCATAAGTTTCGTAAAGACTGGATTATTAACTTCAAAATATTCGCGTTTACTATATCTCAGCGCAGCGTCAGTTGGCACATCATTTTCTTCTTCCCATGCAAGCAATGTAGCATGCGACAATACATCTACTCCAGCTATGCTAAGCTCAGATGGTTTTACGGGAAAGACGGTAGCATGTGCCCAAACTTTCATGTTTTGTTTATGAGCAGCAGCAACGATATTTTTTACTATGTTATAATCTAAATCAGCATATACTTTAATTCCTGTAGCACCGGTTCCTTTAGCTTCGGCAATTAACTGATTTAAATTAGAGGAAGAATTAATGGCCCGCATCCAAGGAGCTTGCCCTGCTTTTGTTCCCTTTGAGGCAGCCTTAGTCCTCAAGTCTTTAAAAAATGAATCACCAGCAAATAAAGCAGAAAAATAAATATCAGGAGCATTAATTTCATCGAGCAGAGCTAATCTAGACAAGTAGCTCAGATAGCGGGCATCACCTGCCATGTCCCTTACACTAGTTACACCATTGAACAGTAAGTAGTTGAGTCTTTGTTTTGTCACCTCTAAATTATCTTCACCTGAAGGGTCTGTCCCTAAATGAACATGTGCATCAATTAAACCTGGTATAATATAAAAGGTCTCTAAGTTGTAGTTTGACGCTCCCTCTTTATCAACGGAAGATTTGCCATAATTAATTTTTGAAATTATATCATTCTCAATCAAAATATTGCCAAGCCTAAATTCATCGGTTTGGAAATCTAAGATATACGCATTCCTAAGATAAATTTGAGTAGAGTCGTTTTTATCTTGAGCCTTTAGTGAAAAATTAAAGACTATTAAAAGGAAGGATATTAAGGTAGTGTTTTTCATTTTCTGATTGTAAGCAAGAGCTGGTATAAGAATAACTTCGGGTTTAAGTGTGCTGATTTTGAGTAATTATTTTTACACTTTGTGGGTTCTGGGAATTAGTAGGTTTTATTTTTCTATTACAGAGACTTGTTCCATTAAATAATGCTTTGTTCTGACCAGATTTAGTTAAGTTATAGTTTTGCCAAGGCGCAGTAGTACTTTCGTTATTTGAAGATTCTTAAATCGTATGCGTTAAGAAAGACTACTTTACTATTTCCAATAAGTTCCTTCAAAAAGGATTTGAAATAATTTGAATTTTCCCGAAAAGTCAACCATAATTTAATGCGGAAAATCTATTTTTAGTTATTTCAACTTTCAACTTTCAACTTTCAACTTTCAACTTTCAACTTTCAACGCTACAACCGCGTGACTTTATCAATTCCATTTATCTTTTTAATATTATCGACCAAATTATTTAAAATGGTTTTGTTTTTTACAATAACGATTATTTTGCCAGTGAAAATACCGTCATTACTGTCAAAATGCACACTTTTCATATCTATGTGAAGATTGCTGGAAACCACTTTTGTCACTTCATTTACCAGACCAATGGTGTCAATGCCGCTAATAGTAAGATTCGCCTTGAACTCGCGCTGGGTGGAATCAATCCACTTGGCGGGCATAATGCGGTAACTGTAATTGCTCTGAAGCTGCAGCGCATTCGGGCAATTTGTTTTATGGACTTTAATACCCTCATTCACCGTTACAAAACCAAACACATCATCTCCCGGAATGGGATTGCAGCAATGTGCCATTTTATAATCCAGTTTATCTTCGTTTTTTCCAAAGACAAGCTGATCATATTTTTCGGTGAGTTCTTCTTTATGAACATCATCGGGTTTATCTGGTTTGCGAATTCTGTTTTTAAAGAAACTGATAAAAGCGTTACTTCTGGAGGCAGCAAAATCTTTTAGTTTTTGATTGTCGATAATCCCTGCACCAACACGATAGTAAAGGTCCAGACTTGTTTTTACTTTAAAGAATACCACTAATTGATTTAGTGTTGTCTCGTCTAAACTTATTTTTAGCGACTTGAGTTTTCTCCCCAAAATTACCTTTCCTTCTTCGGCAAGCTGTTTTTTCTCATCTTTTAAGGAGGATTTTATTTTGGAACGCGCTCTTCCGCTGGTTGCATAATTTAACCAGTTAGCTGTAGGTTTTGCATTTTCTGAAGTGATTATTTCAACTTGGTCGCCACTTTTCAACTCAAAACTTAAGGGCACTAATTTTCCGTTAACCTTGGTGCCACGGGTGTGCATTCCAATTTCAGTGTGAATATGGAAGGCAAAATCCAATGCCGTTGCCCCTTTGGGTAGGGAATAAAGATCTCCTTTTGGCGTAAAAACAAAAATTTCCTTGGCGTAGAGATTCAATTTGAATTCTTCTACAAAATCCACGGCGCTTATTTCTGAATTTTCAAGGGTATCCTGAAGCTTATTTAGCCAGCTCTCTAATCCGCCGTCGTCTTTTTCGTTATTTTTATATTTATAATGTGCGGCGAATCCTTTTTCGGCAATCTCGTTCATACGGTCACTGCGAATCTGCACTTCTACCCAACGCCCTTTTGGTCCCATCACGGTTATGTGTAAAGCTTCATAACCCGTAGATTTAGGGGAAGAAATCCAATCACGTAACCGAATCGGGTTTGGTCTAAAATGGTCGGTGACAATGGAATAAATTTTCCAAGCGAGAAATTTTTCGTTTTCGGGCTGACTTTTATAAATTATCCGAACCGCGAATTTGTCGTAAACCTCGTCAAAGGTGACATTTTGGGCAAGCATTTTCCGATGAATGGAAAAGATCGATTTTGGACGGCCTTTGATTTCATATTGCAATTCTTCGGCGTCTAAGGAATCTTTTATCACCTTATTAAAAGCTTCAATATAGGCGTCCTGTTCTTCCTTACTTTCTTTAATTCTGCTTAATATATCAGTATATACTTCTGGTTCGGTAAATTTTAAACCGAGATCCTCAAGTTCGCTTTTTATATTGTAAAGCCCGATTCTATGGGCTAAAGGAGCATAAATGTAAAGTGTTTCCGAAGCAATCTTCCGCTGTTTATAAGCAGGCATAGAATCCATGGTCTGCATATTATGGAGGCGGTCCGCAATTTTTATAATGATTACTCGAATGTCCTCATTAAGTGTAAGCAGCATTTTCCGAAAGTTTTCCGCTTGCATGGAAACATCTTCAGACATGGAGATGTGGGCAATTTTGGTTAAGCCATCAACAATTCGCGCTACGGCCTTGCCAAACATGCGCTCAATGTCCTCCAAGGTGTATTCGGTATCTTCAACCACATCGTGTAAGAGGGCGGCTGCAATGGAAGTTGCATCTAGACCAATTTCTGCCGCCACAATTTTTGCAACAGCCACGGGATGAAAAATATAGGCTTCCCCGCTTTTGCGGCGTTGATCTTTATGGGCATCAACGGCAAGGTCAAACGCGCTGCGTATTAGTTTTTTATCTTCCTTGGTAAGGGTGCGATAACTGATCTTGAGCAACTGTTTATACTGCTTCGCAAGCTCTTTGTTTTCTTGTTCTAAGGCGGCTTCTGTCATAAATCTAAAAGTAATGATAAGTATTTTAATGGACAACAATAATTAATGCCAAGGCCTCCTATTAAAGAAAAGATAAATATTAATTATCGATACGGTTTTTTAAAATCGAGTTTATTTATCAAGTCTTCTGAATTGTCGCAACTGAATAAATATTTCTTATTTGATGAAGTTATTAACTGTATCACGTTACTTCGATCCTTCACAAAACTTTTGGAACCATCCATAGTAACACCTATAAATCCAAAAAAACCTTTGCTTCCGGCCGTCATCGTTAAGACCGTACCCGAAATGCTTTTAACTGATTTAATTTCAGAAAATTTAATTTCAATCTTTCCAATATTCTTTTTGAGAATAAGGATTTCGTTTTTAATAATAACTACCTGAAGCGAATTGAAGTAGAAATAAATCAAAAAACCTAAAAGTATTAAAGTTGCACCAATGCCAATAGTTATTTCATAGTGTTCTCTTATTAAAATGATGCTTATGATTATGGAAATTAGTAAGAGGATTCCGCCAATAGTGATTATTCTTACTGAATTGGAACTTCTGCTTTTATAAATTGTCATCTTTCAAAATTTAATTGATGAAATTTACAACATATAATTTGAAACTTCATCAACTGTCCAAGGTGTTTTCTATAGAAAGGAATTATTCAGGAGAAAGGTTGAAGTCTGCTTAAACATAACTTCTCAAGCAATTTTTAGTATTCTTAATCTTTTATTGGAATAAATAAAAAGGATAGATTTTATTTTTTTTTTCTATCACAATAATTATAAAAAAGTCTTCTGCTATGGATTCTATAGCAGAAGACCTTTTGGTTTTCTGATTAAGACTATTGTTTTATTAAATTTTTTACAATAGAAACTTGATCACTTTCAATGCGAACCATATAAATTCCCGAAACTAAAGATGAAATATTGACTGTCATTTCATTTTTCATTTCTGACAAATCTACATTGTTCACCATTCTTCCACTAAGGTCATATATTGTCAATTTTTCCAAGGACACCTCAGTTTGTAAAGTGAATTGTTTATTTGCTGGGTTAGGATAGATTTTTACGGCTCTTTCCAAAGAATTGGAATTGATTCCAAGAGACTCATTAAAGGATATATCCATCAGCAAATCTGGCCCATCAGATGATAATCCGCAATTTGTATAGGGAGACCAAGTAGTGCAACCACCGCCAAAGCCATCAAGGGGATTCTGCCAAGCGAATATGTCTCCGTTTCCATCACTTGCAGTACTCCAATACCATTGTCCTGCTAAAATTATATTTAAAATGGCATGCACACTTAACCAGTACTTAGTGCCACCAGATAAAGAAGGCCCACCTGAAAGCTCAAGCAAGAAACTCCCATCATTGTCTGCATCAACAGTGCCAGGAAAATTTTCAGTATATAGCAGAGTTCCAGGTAGCCCACCATCATCTTCAAACAATTTAAATACAATTCCACTGCCGGGATCTCCGGCAAAACCAGTTTCTGTGAGAGATCCAGTTATGAATACCTCACAAATTGTTGATTCACCAGAACCCGGAGCCTCAAAATCATCTGCTGCCAGGCAATCATAGGCATCGAAGTTTATTTCAAAATCTTGAGATGCTGCCCCTCGTCCACCATTTGGAATAGCATTGGTATAATTTGGAAGAGTTCCATTACAAGAAGCTAAATTGGAGAATGTAGTATTAGGATTGTATGAAAGTACCCCGGATGAAGCTACTGGAGTACTGTTTTCTCCGATTTGTTGCCCTAACATCGATAGCGTCAAGACTGCGCAGAATACGAAAGTTAAAGTATGTGTTTTCATAATTTTAAGAATTTAAGATTAGTAATTGTATAGAAAAATCATTGCATACTAATTAATTTTTTTAAGCCATAACTTCTTGACAATCTCAAACTTTTAGCTATAGACTTCTATGCCTTTATTTACTGAGTTCATTTTAATAAATATTAAGCCAATTGTCTATCCATACAATGCAAATGATGATTATTCTTTTAATACTTTAATCATACTGAATCTACCATCGTTTGCAGTAACCTTTAGAATATATATTCCGTTGCTAAAACCAGTAAAATCTATATGGTCCGAATTATTGTTTGATGCCACCAATTGCCCAAATATAGTATAGATCTCTAGTTTATTTATTGGTGCATTTGCCTTTATGTTTATGATTCCATCAGTTGGATTAGGGTATGCTTTAATGATGTTTTCAAAATCTGTATCGGCAATAGAAAGCGATTCACAATTATAGACCATAATTTCATCCAAGGCCCAACCTAATACACCAGCACATTTATCTGTCCCTACTTCAAACCTAAATTGAATAGTTGAATTTGCCGTTACTCCTAGGGTAGAAAGATCTATAACACTAGTTCCCCAAGTTAGAAATGCTCCTGCACCATCTGATGAAGTAAAACCAGGTTCGAGAGCCAAAGGGTTTTCCGTGTTGTACAAAAAATTGAAGTTATAAGGATTCTCAGTAAATGAAGATGACTCCACTAAATTCCAATCGCCTCCGTTTAGACTATACTTAATATTTGCACCGTCAAACCCTGCTTCTAAAGAAATTGCATGATTAAACGCCATTTCAAACGTGGGATTGGAATCATTTGGCATGGTAATAATTGGACTGGTCAACCGAATAATACCTTCTTGCCCGTTTGTTGTGCAATTGGCATAATAACCCGCTTGGCCGTAAGCAATAAAACCAGTTCTATTGGCAATAGGATCAGTATAAACCACCCAATCTCTCGGTACCCATAAAGATGGATGCACCGGGAGTTCCTCATGAGTCCAATCGCCAAATCCATTTTCCCAATCTTCAAAAAATATGGGGTTAGAAGTTGCGGCTTCACACAATTCATCAGTTAAAGGTTGCAAAATGGTGGTAAAACATGCAGCGGGTGGGTCGTTTCTTAATTCTACGGCAAGAATAACATTAGTAACTTGTGTAAGGTCATTTGCAGTAACTTCTTCCCCAGAAGGTCCGGTTGGGAATGCAGTGGACAAGCCTTCCAAGTTGATCCCCAATAAATCTGTCGCGGCTGCTTCTAGAGCATCTGCAAATAGTATAAAACCACTGGTTGCGGTTAAATATTGGCTCTGTGCTCTCCAAAAAATGTGGGCAGCTTTTGTAAAACCAATGCCAGAGATGGTTTGTCCATTATAATTGCCACCATCTACCAATAAGGCGTAAAGATGGTTGGGAACGCCAGAATTTGTATGTACGCCACCAAAATCGATTCCGGAACACCAAAACTGTGTATCACTTACTTTTCCAGGACTTCCCTTGCAAGTAGGGTCCCACATATCTCTTATCGCACCTCCCCAACCGCTTGCATCTTCACCTTCCATCCAACGATCAGAGCTACCGCAACCGGTTCTTAGCGAAAGATCTTCTCCGTCATCTTCATACCCATTCAATAAATCGATCGTTTCTCCCCAAATATCTGCATAAGATTCATCAAGTGCACCCGATTGCCAACTATAGATTAGGCCACCTGTATATTCCATATAAGCATGACCCCATTCATGACCTATAACATCATCTGCTGCTACATTATCACAAAAACTTGCAGTAATACCATTCCAAGTGGCATTTGGACAAACAATATTTGGATCATTATTAATTACCTTCATTGGTATATCTGCGCCATTGTAAGACACATATCCAAAGGCGTTTTTAAAAAAATTATAGGTATGCTCAGACGCCACCACTTCGTTCTGTTGCCATTGTGTAAGTGTTCCTGGAAATGGATCACCTTCCTGCCAAACAATATTTGAAGTTGTGCTTTCATAAATGGTGCGGTCTATGGCATGGGCTATTCCGGTATATTGTTCTATTACGGTGCCGGTATGTGCGTCTATAAAAAGAAATTCCCGTACATCTATAAGATTTCCAACTTCAACTTTATAAACTAAATGTTGCCCATCCCGATAGCCTTGAGTCATTCCTTTTTGAAATATGAACAAGTTACTTTCTATTATTTGTAAAGGAGCTCCTGAAAAATTGATGCTTTGGTTATGTATTGTTTCCAGAGCAATTGATGAAGCCCGTGATTGGGATATACTTGGAACAGGATTTACTTTAATATTAACAATATAATTTCCATTAATGGCAGTCAGCTTTTCTTCAATATTAAAATGAAAAATCAATTGGCCATCAAAAATGGGAACATCATTATAAACTTGGGACAACACAACGCGTTTTAATCCATATTGATCCGTTTCAGTAGTCTTCTGAATAAAAGATTCGTTTATGTTTGGTATATCGTAAATACCACTGTAATCGTTCAAAAAGGAAAGTGCTTTTTCATATACGGTATGACCTCGCAAATCCAAGGGTTTCGTATTTGGAAATCTAATGAATTGGACAATTCCAGAGTTTTTGTTTACGGTGATTACTGCATCTGTCTGTTTGCTTAAAGCATCAATAGATGTTTGAACGTTTTGAGCTAAGGCCAATGTGCCCATTAGAAGTAAACATACGAGCGTTGAAATTACTTTTTTTAATATTCTTGATGTTGCCTTTAAATAATGTGATTTAATGGCGCGAATTGTAAAGTAGTTTTCTGCTATTCTTACTCCCGAATTGATAAAGTTTAAATGTCCCATAATGATAAATTTAAATAGGTTAATATTCTTTTTTAAATCAATTGTGGGAGTTAGTATTTTTTTAAAAGTAATTAGGTAATCTTCTATAGGCTTGCATAAAAATTGTGCTAAAGCATCAATCGATGTTCGAACATTTTATGCGGGCAGCATTTATGATTCTTTTCATAATACTAAATTCTAATTTGGCCAATAATTGATAGTACCATCTCAATTTTTAATAGTATCAAAGTACATCAATAGCTATGTTTAGATGTTGTAAAAAACAGGCAATACCTAGTTTTATTTGGGCGTTTTGTTGAAATTTTCACGCAGTTCTATACGTGGCACGTCAGTGTAGCGTTGCAGTAGTAATAAAAAGAAGAATTTTAATTGAGTTGGAATTCCCAAACAGGCTAGTGAAGATTAAAAGATTTCCAGTTATATTATTGGAATTTTACTTTACCGTAATTGGAATGTAAAACTCTTTTAAAAGTGCCTTATAACGAGAGTCGTTTTTGTAAGGCTCGAATTCTGGACTTCCGTTTGTTAATGTAAAAGGATTATAGTAACTATATTTTACTTTATTTAAGCAATAATACATTGAATCCCGTTCCTTTAATATAGCATGCACATAGGCTCTGTAAAAATATTTATATTCTCCTTGTACAAAATATAATTTGTTGATGCTATCCAGTTTCGCTCTATCTCCTAACTGTGCATAGGTTTTCGAGAGCTCTGCATACTTAAATGCTTTTGGATATTTTTCTATTTCCTTTTGAGCTTCTTCATAGTTCCCAGTGTAGTATTGGTATTCCCAGGTATAATATCTTTTACTTTCTTCCGAAAGATTTTTAAAAACATCAGACTGAAGGAATTCGGCAGCCTTATTATGAAATCCATTTATCATTAAATTATTAATATAGAAAAATAAAAAATAATCATTTAACTCATAAGCCTTCTTAGCACATTCCATTGACTTTAATTTGTCTATGTATATTTGATTGTAACCTTGGGCCAAATAGTGGTAGTACATTGCTGCATTTTCGGGATCACTCTTAATTAAGGTATATGCCCAATCAAAAACGGGCTGCCAATCTTTATTTTTCCGACTTCTTAAATGTAAGCTAATTAGAAACCTCTCATCAGTAGGTATAACAAATCCGTAAGCTGTAAGATAGGATTCAGCCTCATCGAACCTTTTATTTAAAATTAATAACCATGCATATCTGGCAGTAATTTTCGGAGAAAATGGACTTAGTTTAGAGGCGATAGTTGCTTGATTGAGGGCTTGTTTTAAATCAGAATTTTCAGACTTAAGAAAATAATCTGCATACCAATAGCGTGTTTCGCTATCGTTTGGATTTAAGGCGATGGCTTTTTTAAAATACTTTTCACTCTCACTCCAATCATTACCCAATAAGAGTCTCGCTTTAACCGCATTGGCCCTGGCAGAATTCGGGTCTATAGCCAAAGCCTCATTAGTATAAATTTGGGCTTCTTTTACGTATTTATTATTACCACTTAATTCGTAGTTAATGGCAACCACGAGATTTGTCGACGCCACCTAGGCATAGGCCTCTACAAAATTGGAATCTAAAGCAATGGCTTTCTTATTGTTCTCAATGTTTTTTTCTAAATCCTCAAATTTTCTACTTTCATTGATCAAGCTGCCTTCCAAATGTAGTGCATAAGCCTCCATATTTTTTGTGGGGTAGGCATTTAAGGTTTGCTCCTCTATTGGAGTCAGGATTGTTTTAAATTGACTTAATACCTCTTGGGCTACATTGTTCTGGATATCTATAATATTATTGAAATCATCAGAGTATTCTTTGGACCAAATATAATTGTCGTTACGATCAATCAACTGAACAATGATTTTTGTTTTATTGTCATGTAGTACCACACTGCCTTCCAGAATATATGAGACTCCCAACTCCTTAGCAATTTCTGGAATACGTTTTTCTGAATTTCTATAGGTAGATGAAGAAGTAAAAGAAGTGACCGTTACATCTTTTATCTGTGCCAAGGAATGTAAAATATTTTCTGAAACGCCATCGCAAAACCATTGGTTGTCCTGTTGACTCAAATCTTTAAATGGTAAAACCGCGATAGAATTGGGTAGAGAATTATTTTTTGCCGCTATGTCATTTACAATAAAATATCCTACTAACAAAGCCAGAAATACAATACCAATATAGAGAGTCGATTTGCTTGTAATAAAACTACGCAAGGTTTGCTTGGGCTTGATAGTATCCAATTCCTCCGAACTAAGTTTTCGGATTTTAAACTCACCTGGGGTAATACCATAATATTTGCTAAAGGTTTTACTAAAATAAGATGCACTGTTAAAACCTACTTGATATGAAATTTCAGCAAAAGAGAGCTCGGTTTCCTGAATTAATCGGGCAGCTTCCTTTAATCGAATATCCCTAATATATATATTTGCCGATTTTCCTGTGGCGGCCTTTATTCTCCTGAGTGTTTGAGATGTACTCAATCCTAACATTGATGCAAGGCTACTTGCTCCGAAATTTTCCTCGGAAAGATTGCTCATCACAATACCATGCGCTTTTTCTATAAATTTTTTACTCATTTCATTTATATGAAATCCCAAATAAAGATAGCTTTTTTTTGCCAATTATTTATAGTGTTCAAATCTTATAGCGGCTTGTATAAAACCGCCTTTATCATTTGAATATCAATTATATGTGAAAACTTAAAATAGTTTTATAGTGGTAAGCCAACCAAATCTTTTGAAGGGATTACCTCTTGTAGAAAATAGAACTTCCTATATGAAATTTTGATTGATGAAATCTACAATATATAATTATACAAATGTCAAAACTTCACCAACTGTCCAAGGTGTTTTCTATAGAAAGGAATTATTCAGGAGAAAGGTTGAAGTCTGCTTAAACATAACTTCTCAAGCAATTTTTAGTATTCTTAATCTTTTATTGGAATAAATAAAAAGGATAGATTTTATTTTTTTTCTATCACAATAATTATAAAAAAGGTCTTCTGCTATGGATTCTATAGCAGAAGACCTTTTGGTTTTCTGATTAAGACTATTGTTTCAGTAAATTTTTTACAATAGAACCTTGATCACTATTTACACGAACAATATATACTCCTGAAGTCAATGATGAAATATCAATCGTTTTTTCATTCTTCATTTCCGACAAATCTACATTGTTTATTAATCTTCCACTAAGGTCATATATTGTCAATTTTTCCAAGGACACCTCAGTTTGTAAAGTGAATTGGTTATTTGCTGGGTTTGGATAAATCTTGACAGCTGTTTCCAAGGAATTGGAGTTTGTTCCTAGAGACTCATTAAAGGATATATCCATCATCAAATCTGGTCCTGGAGATAATGAACAGTTTGTATGGGGCGACCACGTAAAACAGCCAAGACCAAAACCGCCAAGAGGGTTTTGCCAAGCATAAGGATTTCCATTCCCATCTGTTGCGGTATCCCAATACCATTGTCCACCATTAATGTTCAATATGGCCTGAACACCTATCCAATATGTTGTACCACCCATTAATTCAGGTCCTCCAGTTAGACCTAATATAAAATCCCCGTCATTGTTGTCATCTATAGTTCCGGGAAAATTTTCAGTATATATTATTGTTCCTGGTAGCCCACCATCATCTACAAATAATTCAACCACTATTTCGCTGCTAGGATCTGCAGCAAAACCACCACCAGAAAATCTACCAATTACGGATACTTTGCAAATTGTGGATTCCCCAATACCGGGAGCCTCAAAATCATCTGCTGCCTGGCAATCATAGGCATTGTAGTTTAAATCAAAATCTTGAGATGCTACCCTTCCTGAAATACTTGTAGTACCGTTGGTATAATTTGGAAGAGTTCCATTACAAGAAGCTAAATTGGAGGCTGAAACCTTAGAATTGTATGTCAGCTCGCTAGAAGATACTATTGGCGCAATATTTTTTTTGGCTTTTTGTCCTGACATAGATATTGTCAGGATTGCGCACAATACGAAAGTTATTGTAGCTATTTTCATAATATGAAATTTAAGATTAGTGTTTTATAAGAATTTCAATTCAATCTGAAATAATAAATCCGATCGATTTTTTGGCATTTCCTGAATTTAGGATAAGTATATAAGAACCGTTGGCTAAATTCTCTAGGTTAATTTCAGAATTACTTGTACCTGCAGGTAAGTCTATGGCATCAAGGTAAACACGTTTTCCTAGTAGATCGTAAACTTCAACACGAGCGATAAATCCAATTTTGGCATTCTCAACCCGTAATGATAAGAGTCCATTTGATGGGTTAGGAAATATAAATATTTCTGTCGCAAACTGCTGATCGTATTCTCCTATGCCTAACCAAGCAGATAAATCAGCTTCGTCAAATCCGGCGCTAATTGGTTTGGCAAGTACGGCCGCCGTTGCTAAATTGGCTTTCACTACGTTTTTCATAAATTCAAAATCGAGGGTGCCTAGGCTATCGCCGGGAGTATGATAGTTTTCATTTCTAAAGTCGGCAGTATCAGTTAGCATCAGCGCTTGTAAACCAGCATCCCAAAAACTTGCGTGATCACTTCTGCGAAGATCCGGTACGCTCTGGCCCGTACCAGCTACAGAGACCGTAATTAATCTTAATTCCGGAACATAGTTTTCTGAAGCATTAATAAAGGCTGTTAACAGCGGATTTGAGAGCGTGTTGCCAACGCCAAATAGAAAATTCCCTCTGTAATCGTCATCTGCAATCTCTTGTACAGCTTCTGGAAAAAGAGTGCCGAAACCCGCAGGTAAGGTTTGCGAGTTTGGCACATCAGAATAGAACCCAATCATCTCCATATTTAAAGTTCCCTGTAAATCCTCAAAAGGTTTAATACCATTGTAAATGTACCGATCACTTCCGTTAGGCCATAAACTTTCCTCAGCATCAAAACCAATAAATCGAATGGAATGTTCAAAGGTATATTGCGATAATATGCGAAGTGCTTCAAGTGTTCCTGCTACTGCTGAGCCGTTATCGTCAGCAGCCGGACTGCCGGCCACACCATCAAAATGACCGTCAATAATATAAGTGATACCCTCATCTTTTACACCAGGCTTTCGACCAATGATATTCTGCATAGTCACACCTTCAGTCGTGAAATCATGGCGTTCGGTTTGAAGATTTGCATCTATAAAAGCACCTTCAATAAATGTACGTACTTCCTCCAGATGGACGGGTGCCGTTAAATAATGCCGCTCCCCTTCAATAAATTGTAAGTTGCTTAATAATCTTGCTTCATCAACCTGGCTGACCATTTCGGCAATATCAACGGGTTGATTGTCTGAGGCATAGAGTTTAATATCCACACTTCTAATTCCTACAGTTAAGTCTGAGTAATTCCAAGAAAAAGAATGTACGGGATAAGGATGAATACCAGAACCAATATCTCCTGAAATGTTTAATTCTGGGATTGTTTCAAAATAAATTCCATCATCTAAAGACATTTTAAGCCATACTTCACATAAATCATTTTCGGCGTCGTTTAAGGAGTAATTAACGGTAAGTGTTTTTGCGCTTTCATCTACGATTACATCTGTAATTTCGATTTGTGGTGCAGTGTTTTGAGCAAAACAGGCGAGTGTGAAAATGCCAAACATAAATGTTAGAAAATTGTTCCGTTTGCCAAGCCCGTACCCACTTTTGGAAGGGTCAGGTTTATTGTTGTCTTTTAATTGGAATGGAGCCTCGTGTTTCGCAAAGTAGTTTTTGCATGTTTTTGCTCCGGAATTGATAAAGTTTAAATGTCCCATAATATTAAATTTAAAGAGGTTAATATTCTTTAATAATCAATATTGGGGAGTTTAGTGGTTTAAATGTAAGGTAGAAATTTTATAATGAGTTGTATAAAAGCGTCCTTTATTAATTGGCAGTCAGTTAATTAATTTATTTAAAAGGATTTTGTAGTTATTTTCCAAGTAAAACTTTTGAAGTTATAACTTCTTGAAGAAAATGGAACTTGTCTATATGAAATTTTGAGGGACAGGCTCCACAATACTTTTTAAAGTCTTTGGAGAAGTGGGGGAAATCATAATAATTGCAAAGCGCACTTAAGGATTGATAATCTATATGGGAATCCGGTTGAATTTCGGCAAACATAAAATTAAAACGGATAATACGCTTGAAAGCAGTAGGAGTAATGCCAACCATTTTTTTAAACTTTTTTTGGAAATATCGTGGACTAATCCCCAAACCACTTGTAATCTCAGTAAGTGAGCAACACCCGTAAGTTTCATTTATTTTTTGGATAGCTGAATCAATTACATTTAATTGTGGTTGAGCGGTTAATAACTCATGGAGCAGAAGATTTTCAATAAGCTTTATTTTTGGAGCAACTTCTTTTAATGAATCAAACTGTTTCGTGAATTTTTGAAAATCATTGCGGAAGAGACAAGTAGTTGCAATAACACTATCTGTGATTGTGGGCATATCCAATCCAAAAAGATGCCATAATCCCGTTGGTTGTAACCCTACACCATAGAAATCTACAAGATCCGAGTCTGAATTAATATAGTAGTGTTGCGTTTGCTGGCCAACTGTATAGAACCTTGGAAGCTCTTTTATTTTATTGTTTTGAAATATATAGAAAGAACCACAAGAATGAAACCCCATATATCCAAATCCATTAGGTAAAGAATATTCACTAATTATATAGTCATAATCCGACTTTCTACATTTTATAGTATAGTAAAAAGCGATGTAGGGCTGTAGTGTTTTGGATGGAACATATCTCTGAAACATCTCATTTACTTTAAGATTTGATGTTAAAATTTCTAACTATTAGATAGTTAGTAAATTACGATAAATAATTGAACTAATGTAGGATTAAATCCCCCTAAATCCATGGAAGTTTCCCTCATTAAAGTTTGATGATTGTATCAGTTAAGTAACTACATTCAATTTATTTCTTTTTTGAGTATTATTTTTTAACAGAAAGAAAAATTATATTTTAATAATAGGCTACGAAATATAATTCCAAATATTGCGATACTTCACCAATCGTGCATACGTATTCTTTATAGGAATGTTTTCTTCAGAAGAAAGGTTGGGGTCTGCTTTTAAAACCTGCATTGCATAACTTCTGGCAATCTTTAATATTTCGGAATCCTTTACTATATCTGCAATGCGAAGGTTTAAAACGCCACTTTGCTGAGTTCCCATCATATCGCCGGGACCACGGAGCTTTAAATCTACTTCGGCAATTTCAAAGCCGTCACTGGTGCGGACCATGGTTTCTAAGCGGGTTTTCGCATCCGCGGAAAGTTTATGGCTAGTCATTAAAATACAATAACTCTGCTCGGCACCACGTCCTACACGACCACGCAATTGATGTAATTGTGAAAGCCCAAAACGCTCTGCACTTTCAATAATCATCACACTGGCATTTGGAACATTTACGCCAACTTCTATAACCGTTGTGGCGACCATAATTTGGGTTTCACCTTTTACAAAGCGATTCATTTCATACTCTTTGTCGGCTGGTTTCATTTGTCCGTGCACGATGGAAACTTGATACTCTGGCAAGGGGAAATCACGCGTAATACTTTCGTACCCGTCCATCAAATCTTTGTAATCCATGGTCTCGCTTTCCTGAATTAAGGGGTACACAACATAGACCTGCCTACCCTTGGAAATTTCGTCTTTTATAAAGTGAAAAACCTTCAGTCTATTTGCATCAAAACGATGTACGGTTTTGATATCTTTTCTACCTGGAGGAAGTTCGTCAATTACACTAATATCCAGGTCTCCGTAAATACTCATGGCAAGGGTGCGGGGGATAGGGGTGGCGGTCATAACTAGAATGTGCGGGGGAATAGCCCCACGAACCTCCTCAGAGGCGCCTCCTTTATGCCAAAGTTTGCTTCTTTGTTCCACGCCGAAACGATGTTGTTCATCTACAATGGCAAGCCCTAAATTTTTAAACTTCACCTTGTCTTCAAGCAAGGCATGCGTACCGATCAAGATGTCTAACTTGCCATTTTCCAATTTTTCATGAATTTTCCTTCGCTTTGAAGTTTTTGTTGATCCAGTTAGTAATTCGATACTTATATTCAAATTATCACACAATTCAATTAAACCTGTATAATGTTGGATCGATAAAATTTCTGTCGGCGCCATTAAACAAGTTTGAAAACCGTTGTCAAGTGCTATCAGCATTGACATTAAAGCCACTATAGTCTTCCCAGAACCTACATCGCCTTGGAGAAGTCGGTTCATTTGCGCATTGCTCCCTAAATCATTGCGGATTTCCTTTATAACCCGTTTCTGTGCATTGGTTAATTCAAAGGGTAAATGTTTAGAAAAAAACGTGTTGAAATTGTCGCCGATTTTATCAAAAGTATAACCTTTTATTTTCGATTTATGGAGCAAGTTTTTTCGAACTAATTGCAGTTGGATATAGAACAATTCCTCAAACTTTAATCGGTATTGTGCACGTGCCAAATGTGCTTGACTTTTTGGGAAATGTACATTGAAAAGTGCATCCTTTTTAGACACTAACTTTAACTCCTCCAAAAGTGGTTTGGAAAGGGTTTCTGCAAAGTTGTTTTTGCTCTCAATAAATAGCTGCTGCATCAAGGTATTTATCACCCTGTTTGTGATGCCACTGTTCCCTAATTTTTCGGTGGAAGGATACACAGGTTGCATGGCTGAACGGATACTTTTTTCGTGTGTTTCCACCAATTCCATTTCAGGGTGCGGCATGGAGAAACTACCGTTAAAATAATTCGTTTTTCCGAAAATTACATACGGCTTGTTTATTTTTAAACTCTCGCGAATCCATTTTTGGCCACGGAACCAAACGAGTTCTATTTGGCCGGTTTCGTCTTTAAAAGTTGCAACCAATCGCTTGCCACGCTTTTGTTCTACGGTTTTAATATGTGTGATTTTTCCAACTATCTGAACTTCGGCGTTGGTTTGCTGTAATTGCGCTATTTTATAATATTGGGTACGATCCAAATAGCGATTTGGAAAGAGATTGAGCAAATCTTGAAAACTATGGATTCCAAGTTCTTTTTTTAGCAAATCCGCCCTATTGGGGCCAACGCCTTTCAAATAAACGATAGGGGTTTGCAAGAAATTGGAATTCATAAACTAGCTTCGTTTTTTGTAATAAAAATACTGATTAACTCTTGGATTAAAGTTTAAAAGATATATTTGTTAATATATTTTGCTAATTTAAACAATCCATTGTTTGAAATGCTAATCAAAAATCGCTAAAATATCAAATTGATCTGGTTTTAGCACGCGATCTTTTTTAATCTCAAAAACAACCTAAAAATGAAAAAAAACTACTTCTTATTTGTTTTGGCCATGCTACTGCAAATTTCAGCTTTTGCTGAACCCCTTACTACCCCCGAACTTACAACCCGATTGACGGAAGATTACCCTATTGAAATGCCCACATTAAAGGCATATCCTATATATATGAATGCTATTGTTGATAGCACCGACATTATTTCGGAAGTAATAATAAATATCGACGGAACCGATTATCAAGCGGAAGCTGATACTGGTTTTTACTATTACCTTTGGACACCTGATAGTTATGGGAGTCACGAAATAATAATGACTGCTAAAACAGATAGTGGTGATGAAACCTCAATCACTAGAAACGTGGTTGTTACTAACAGTGCTTCTACCCAAATGGTTACAAGTTTGGAGGACGTGGTTATCGAATTTACGGGTGAAAACAGTCGTTGGTATTACGGTACCTATACATTTCCTCAGTTTGTAGGCGCTTATAATGATATCAATGCATATTTAGATGTTGCCTGTCCAAGTATCTCTGGAGGTTGTGACGATTGGGATCGTTGGGCTTTTATTGATGTAAAAGCTCCAGATGGAAACTGGATACAATTAATTAGATATATTACTCCTTATGGAGTGGCTTGTAGCCACGAATTGGATGTTACGGATTATATGTCGCTTCTTCAAGGCGAAGTGGAAATCCGCGTGTTCATTGACACTTGGGGAACTGGTGGATGGCAATTATCTTTAGATACAAATTATACTGCTGGCGCACCAGAGTTCGCTTACAGTAACGTAGTGGAAATTTGGGATGATGCTTATCCATTTGGCGATATGGACAACCTAGAGCCAGTTGAAACTTTTAATGTTGAAATTCCGGAAGGAGTGCAAGCTTCACATTTGCGCGTTTCAAATACCGGTCATAATTGGGGTTCGCTTAACTCGGGGAACGCTGCTGAATTTTTTAACGCCACCCATTATATTGATGTAAATGGCACCCAAGAATTTACCCAACATTTGTGGAATCAATGTAATCCAAATCCGGATGGTTGTACCGGACAGCAAGGTACTTGGCAGTATAATAGAGCGGGCTGGTGCCCAGGAGCTATTTCGCAACCAGATAGTTATGACTTAACGGCTTATGCAGGCACCACTATCGATCTGGATTATCGTTTCCACCCAAGTTACAGAGATTATTGCCATCCAAACAATCCCAATTGTGTTACTGGGCAGACTTGTGCAGATTGTAATGACGGTTCCAATCCTGTTTATTATGTGGATACGCACATTATCAATCAAAGTAATAACCCAATGGTTTATGGAAACACCTTGGGGATTAAAAATATAGATAACACCCAGGTTTATGATATAACGGTTTATCCAAACCCGTCATCGGGAGTCTTCCAAATAAAAACAGCATTTCCAGAGTCAACGTCTAGTATGACTATTAATACTGTGGATGGAAAGTCAGTGAAGACCTATTATTTTAAATCTGCTGCCCAGTTGAACGATTATTCGTTTGATGTTTCTAATCTTTCAAAGGGAGTTTATTTTATAAACATTGAAAACTCTTATGGAACTGGAGTGAAAAGAATTATTTTAGAGTAGGAAAACCTATAGCATACATTCTAAAAAGGTTATTTTTGAATATCAAGAATAACCTTTTTTTTATGCATTACTATTTGAAATCGAAATCGAAATCGAAGTCCAAAACAAAAATGAATTTAAAATGTCAAAGACTTTCATTGGTGATTGTTTTCGTTTTACTGCTGTTTGGTTTTGGTTTTAATGCGAAATTGATTGCACAGCAGACCGAGGTTGTTGATTTTTTAAAAATTGAAGCTTCTATTCAACCTGATGCTACTCAAAAAGAAGTTAAAGGTCATTTTGTTGTGACTTTTGAAGTTTTAAAACAAGCCGATTCCATATTTATGGATGCGGTAAATATTTCGACTGAAGAAATTAAAACTAAGAACTTCCATATAACAGCTGTTGATAAGAAGTTGTGGTTTGTAGGTGAATTTGAAAAAGGGAAAACTTATAAAGCCGATTTTCAATATTCAATGAAACCGAAGCAAACGCTATATTTCTTCGGAAACGAAATCTGGACCCAAGGACAGGGGAAGTACACTTCACATTGGTTGCCGAGTATTGATGATGTTAATGATAAAATTGAATTTGATCTAACCCTGATTTCTTCCGAAGATAAAACGGTGATTGCCAATGGAAAATTGAGAAACGTAGCTGAAAAGGATGGAGAAAAATACTGGCATTTCGATATGAAAGAACCCATGTCTAGTTATTTAGTGGCTCTCGTCATTGGAAATTATGAAAATAAAAACCTGGTAGCTAATTCCGGAATCCCGATACAATTATATTACAAACCAACAGATTCGCTAAAAGTAGAACCTACATATCGGTACAGCAAGCAGATTTTTGACTTCTTGGAAACTGAAATTGGGGTGCCATATCCGTGGCAAAACTATAAACAAGTGCCTGTCCGCGATTTCTTATATGCCGGCATGGAAAATACTACCACAACAATTTTTTCCGAAGCGTTTATGGTGGATTCCATAGGTTTTAACGATAGAAATTACATCAACGTAAATGCCCACGAGTTGGCGCACCAATGGTTTGGTGATATGGTAACTGAAAAAACGAACGGAGATCATTGGTTGCAGGAAGGTTTCGCCACTTATTATGCTTTATTGGCTGAAAAGGAAATTTTTGGAGAAGAATATTACTATTGGCAACTATACCAAACGGCGGAGCAGTTAAAAGCGGCAAGCGATAAAGGAAAAGGGGAGTCACTTTTAGACCCGAAGGCAAGTTCGCTTACTTTTTATCAAAAAGGTGCTTGGGCTCTTCATATTTTGCGGGAGGAAATAGGGGAGGAGGCTTTTAGAGTTTCGATTAAAAATTATTTGGAGAAATATAAATTCAAAAATGTTTCCAATGAAGATTTTTTAAACGAAGTGAAAGCCGTTACTGCAACTGATATTTCAGAATTTGAAAAGAATTGGTTGCAGCAAAGCGCATTTAAGGCGGAAGAAGCATATCAATCCTTGTTGAAATCGTCTTTTATAAAAAGCTACTTTGAAGTTTCAGCGCTGCGAGCAACTCCTTTAGCCGATAAAAAATTGCAATTGAAAACGGCTCTTACTTTCCCGAATGATTTTATTGGTCAAGAAGCGGTTTATCAGTTAATGGAGGAGCCTATTTCTGAAACACTTTCCCTTTATAAAAACGCTTTCGAAAGCAACAATCTATATGTTCGTCAGGCGGTGGCGCTTTCGCTACAAACAATTCCAATAGAACTTCAAAAGGAGTATGAAGGTTTGCTGAATGATGATTCGTACGTAACGATGGAGGCTACTTTGTATCAATTAAGTATGCAATTTCCAAAAAATCGCCGCGAATATCTCAACAAGACAGAAGGGATTGTGGGTTTTCAGAATAAAAACATTCGCCAGCTATGGCTTGCTTTAGCTCTAATTACGGGAGAATATGAGGACGCTCAAAAGGATTCCTATTTAAATGAATTGACAAACTATACCGCAGCCAACTATAGTTTTGAAGTTCGCGATAAAGCATTTGAATATGTAGATCAACTTAATCTGTGGGACGCTAAAACCCTTAAAAATCTGGTAGAGGCTTGTGTGCACCCCACTTGGCGTTTTTCGAAAACATCTAAAGAACTACTGAACAAGGTGCTTCAGAATAAAGGAAACTATGAAAAGGTAAAGATTTTGAGGAGACAAGTTTCAGAAAAAGCGGCAAATTATTTAAATTCAATTACGAAGGAATGAAAGCATTGGTTATATCTGGAGGAGGAAGTAAGGGCGCATTTGCAGGTGGAGTGGCTCAATACCTAATGGAAGAACTCCATCAAGATTACGATATTTTTGTGGGAACCTCTACCGGTAGTTTGCTTATTTCACATTTAGCTTTAAACGAGGTTAAAAAGATAAGAGAAGTCTTCACCTCCGTAAACCAGAAAAGTATTTTTAACAGTTGTCCATTTGTGATAAAGGAAGATAAGTTTGGTGGGAAACAGATAGGAATAAATCATTTTACGGTATTAAGGAACTTTGTGAAAGGCAAAAAAACTTTCGGAGAAAGCAAAAACCTTCGAAAACTTATTGGTAAAACCTTTACCGAAAATGAGTTTAATATTTTAAAAAATTCTGAAAAAGAAGTGGTGGTTACTGTTTCTAATCTCTCTTTAAACCAAGTAGAATATAAATCTGTCAATGATTTTGAGTATAAAGATTTCCTGGATTGGATTTGGATTTCTTCAAATTTCACTCCATTTATGAGTTTGGTGAAAAAGGATGGCTGTGAATATGCCGACGGTGGCTTTGGAAGCATGGTTCCTATTGAAGAAGCCATAAATCGTGGGGCAACCAAGGTTGATGTTATTGTTTTGGAAACGGAGGTAACATATTATAACCGACTCCCTTCAAAAAATGTGTTTTCACTACTTACGAATATGCATAGCTATATGGCCGATCGTATTGAAAAGCAGAATATCCGAATCGGAAAATATGTAGCAGCCAATAAAGATGTCATAATAAATCTATATTATACACCAACGGTTTTAACAACGAACTCATTGATTTTTGATAAAAAAATGATGGGAATGTGGTGGGAACGCGGGTATGAATATGCACATCAAAAAAATGAAGAATTGAATGAAATTCGCACTAAAGTTGATTAGCCTTTAATTACCTACTTCCAATAAGGGACCTATAATATGATTTCTAGACATTTTTATAAGAGGGGGATTTCCCCCTTTGTTTCAGTATTTTCCCTTATTCCTCTAAGAAGTGTTGGATAAATAGCTAATAATCAAGCTGCATGAGTTATCTTCACGTGAAATTACAATGAATAGGTTTTTAACTTATGGCATTTGTAATTATATTTATTCCAATATTATACTTCAACCAATACCAATTGTTATGAGAGCAAGACTAATCAGCCCATTATTGTTTTTAATATTTATGAATTCATTGTTTCTTAGTTGCCAAGAACCAGCAAACGATCCAAACCCAGGTCCAGTCAAACCACCAGAGGAAATAATCTCTGTGGAGCAGGCCACTGAAATGTATAAAAATTACAGCGAGCGACGAGTTCCGCTTATAAAAAAATATGAGGATAGTGTTGTTTCAGATACTAATCCATTTACACCAACACGTTTGGCCGAATACGATTTAGAAACTATAAAACAATACATAGCCTATGTGGAATATCAAGCTGCGCAGGCGAAAGTAGATGTGAGAACCTTACGGTTTTATCTATCAAATTACCCCAACAGTGAAACGTTTGCCAACGGTGATAAAGTGAGGTATCCAAGAAGAAATAGCTTTTTCGTTCTTCCAACGATGGAATATAAGGGTGAAAATGTTGGCTTTTCAATAGCCGAAATTGACGGAAAATTTACAGCGGTGCCCATTAAGAAACCTGCGAACAATGAAGATAAAGGTCAAAATAAAGAACAGTCCGACTCTAAAGGACAAGTGAATGAGGCTGGTTTTTTTATGGCAGGAAGTAACCCAGTCCAGAATGGAGGAACATCAAGTTTGATATTAAATGATGGTAATCTCATGCCGCCGCCGGGACCGGATGATTTTAGTAATAATAATTAAAGATGATGTTCTTTGGAAACAACATTAATAATTCTACAGACTGCTTTTATGGCTTTATACGTCATCGTATTTGTAGTTGCAATTTTTAAGTTTCCGCTCTATAAAGAAACTCCCTTAAAATTTATACCTTTTATTTTACTTTTTACTATCCTGACCGAATTTTTAGGGCAATATATTAAAGATGAATACGGAGAGATAATAACAAATGTAGGTTTATTCAATATTTATTATTTATTCTATTTTTCGTTTTTCTTTTATGTTTTTATGAAGGTTATTGAAGAGAAAAGATTTAAACGGTATATAAAAATAGGCATTATTTTTTTTTGGATTATCTATCTAAGTGATTTGATATTTACCGATATTTTTACAGAATCTTTCATCCGATCATATATTGCAGGTGCCGGTATTTTAATTTTCTGTATTCTTTTATACTATATAAGTATTTTGCAATCTTCTTTAGTACTCGTAGTAAAAAATGATCTTTTGTTTTGGATAAGTGTCGGCCTGTTTTTATTTTATATTGGGTATATTCCCATTAAAATAATCAAAAGCTGGTATTATGTGTATGACGATTTTTTTCAAATGTTATTGATAATTCAATTTTCGTTAATAATAGTGATGTATTCATTTTTTCTGATAGGTTTTCTATGGATGAAAAAGAGATAATAGTTATTACGGCAATTGCCGTTCCCGTAACACTTGTTGTTATTCTTATTGTTTTATTCAGCGTTTTTACTCGCAGAAAAAATAGGCTTTTGCAAGAGCAGGAAGAAGCAAAAAAGGCTTATGATCGGGAGTTGGCTGAATCGCAAATAGAAATACGGGAACAAACCCTTCGTAATATTAGTTGGGAGCTCCACGATAATATTGGGCAATTAATGACGCTTGCAAAAATACAGGCACAAATGTCAATTGAAAATCCAGAGCTAATGCCGGAGGTTTGTGAGACTATCGGAATGGGAATAAAGGAATTGCGCGCCCTATCTAAATTAATTAATCCAGAAGCCTTAAAAAGCCTTAGCTTGGAGGAAGCGGTGAGCATGGAAATAGAACGGTTTAACCGCTTAAAATTTATAGCGGCAAATTTAGAAATTAGAGGAAATGTAGAATTTGTTGAAGTAAATACCCAAATTATTCTTTTTAGAATATTACAAGAATTTTTCTCGAACACCATAAAACATTCTAAAGCTTCCTCGCTAAACGTTGTTCTGGATTATTCGGATGAATTATTACACATAAAGGCAGAAGATGACGGGGTAGGGTTTGAAGCGGAAAATGAGTTCATGGGAATTGGTTTGACAAACATGAAAACCCGTGCAAAGCTAATAAATTCAACGCTAGACATTAGCTCAATAAAAGATAAGGGAACATCATTAAGTTTGAAATATAGCTTTGTTTAAGTGTGTTTAATGTTTCAAATAAAAAGAAATTAGATAATGGAATATTCAGTAGTAGTTGTAGATGATCACATTTTATTGTCTCAGGCCATTGGCGGATTGGTTCAGGGATTTGCGGAATTTAACGTGCTCTATTTATGCAAAAATGGAGCGGAGTTATTAAATAAATTCAAAGAAAACCCCAAGAATATTCCAGATTTGGTGCTAATGGATATTAAAATGCCAATTTTAAACGGTATAGAAACTACAGAAATACTTAAAACGGATTATCCAGAGGTAAAGGTTCTCGCGCTGTCCATTGAAGAAGACGAATACACTATTTTGAAAATGTTACGTGCCGGTGCCAAAGGCTATTTGATGAAAGACACCAAAAAGAATATTTTAGAAAAAGCCTTGTTGGAAGTAATGAAAAACGGACATTATTACACCAATACGGTATCGCAAATACTTATGGAGTCCTTGAAAAAAAATATAGATACCGAAATAAAGGAAAGGGAGTTGGAGTTTATAAAATTGGCCTGTACTGAAATGAACTATAAAGAAATAGCAGAAACCATGTTTTGCAGTTACAAAACGGTTGAGGGTTATAGAGATTCTCTTTATAGAAAACTGGGTCTAAAAAATAGAATAGGCCTTGTGCTTTTCGCAATCCAACACAATTTGTTTAAGCCTTAAAATCTAATAAAGTTCGCTTACTTCTTTTTTTACGTAGGTTAAAGCTTTTTGCGAAGGTGTTATTTCTTCCATAAAATGCTTTAAAAGCCACTCGCGCATCTTATCTACGTTCTCATCCTTTTCTTGCATTACGCTTTGGCGAATTACGTGAATGGTGGCATTTTTCGCAGCATTTACCAAATTCCAACATTCCGGAGAAACATACAACTGTTGTGTGAGATTGTGTTCGTACTCCTGTTCAATATTTTTCACAAGCAGATTTTCGTAATCTTCCATGGAGTCTGAAAATGGTTTTACCCGAATTAACAGCTTATTTGGGTCAATACGCTCTAAAAGCAAAACAATTCGTTCATAAGCCTGCAAACGCATGGGTAACACCTGCTTTTGCGCTTCTTTTTGAATTAAATATCTACGCCGGCCTTCCTCGTTGGCGGTGTGACCTTTAAAAAAATAATAGGCTACCAATCCTACAACGATTGCGGGCAATAGGTATGCTACATAACTTAAAATTTGGGTTGCTTCTTCCATAGCTACTTTTAAAAGTGAACAAACTTAAATGTTTTGGAAATATTGGCAAGAGATAAATTCCCTAAAAAATTAATACCGCACCATATTTTCCTTTTTCATAGCTTTCACTTCTTTCTTGGCCTCTTTTTCGTGATAATTACCACCGAGATGTTCACAATGGGAAAGTGCCTTCATACTTTCAAATGGCACTGCACATTTATGGTACATAAAAGATTGCGATAAGGTTTTAATCAGATTTTTGTCACCAACGGTTAAATCTACATCATCCATAGTGAACTGACATGGATGCTCATAACCGCAAGCATGGGTCATTTCTAATAGTTCTTTTCTAAAGTTTTTAAAGTAAAAATGTGCTCTAACAGATTTGTCTTGAACATTAATACCTCGTTGGAGCCATTTGTTTTGGGTGGCAACACCACTTGGGCAACGGTTGGTGTGGCACAATTGCGCTTGAATGCAACCAATGCTCATCATGGCTTCACGGGCAACATTAACTAAGTCGGCTCCCATGGAAAAAGCCATGGCGGCGCGGGCAGGAAAACCAAGTTTTCCACTACCTATAAAGACCACACGATTGCAAAGATCATGTTTTTTGAAAATTTTATATACTTCGGCAAAACCAAATAACCAGGGGAGCGAAACGTGATCGGCAAAACTTGGAGGTGATGCACCGGTTCCACCTTCACCACCATCAATGGTTATAAAATCTGGACCTTTGCCAGTTTCTTTCATTACTTTAGCTAGCTCTTCCCACTCATTTAAACGTCCAACGGCCGATTTAATTCCAACTGGAAGACCTGTTTCTTCGGCGATACTTTCAACAAAATCAACCAAACCTCTAACATCATCAAAAGCGGTATGATTTGGAGGAGATAATACATCCTTCCCCAAAGGTACATGTCTAATTTCAGCAATTTCTGGAGTAATTTTAGCACCTGGTAAAACACCACCTTTTCCTGGTTTGGCACCTTGCGAAAGCTTTACTTCAATAGCTCTAACTTGCTGGTTATCATTTACCAATTGAACGATTTTTTCCATAGAAAAATTTCCGTCTTCATCGCGAACTCCAAAATAACCAGTTCCAAAATGAAAAATAACATCCGCACCTGTTTTATGATAGGGAGAAAGGCCACCTTCGCCTGTATTATGATATGAATAAGCAAGGCCGCAACCTTTGTTTAATGACTCTATTGCCCTTGCCGATAGCGATCCAAAACTCATTGCCGAAACGTTGATAACAGAAGTAGGTCGATAAGGTCGTCGTCGCTTATTATACTCACCCATCAATTTTGCACATGGTAAAAAATAGGGGTTTTTATAATTTGGATTTTCTTTTTGAACCTTAAAGGGAAGCATCGCATTGTTGATGAAAATATAGTTGGGCTCATAAATATCACGGTCAGTTCCAAAGCCTTCATAATTGTTCGCGTTTTTGGCAGAAGCGTAGATCCACCCGCGTTCAATACGGTTAAATGGAAGTTCTTCGCGATTATTGGCAACAATATATTGACGTAATTCAGGTCCAATGCTTTCAAGCATATAGCGAATATGACCAACTATTGGAAAGTTATGGCTAACTGCGTGATATTTATTGAAGAAAACATCACGAATAGCAACAATTGCCAAAAAGATCAATATCCAAGCCCACCATGGGATCTGTCCTAAGAATGATAGAATCTCGTTCATAAAATGTATTTTTTATAAAGATATTTAAAATTAAATGGAATCAGAAGAAATTTGAAAAACGCTTTTCATCCAGATAATAATCAAAAGTATCTCTTTTTTTAGTTCGAATTATTTTTTTTATCAAACGAAAAGTTAAAACTATGATAATATATCTACTTAAAAATAGAAGGTATTTCATTTTTTTGAAAAATAGATTAATCTCGACTGATTGGAGAGATTGGAGCTTTTTTAGGAATTAAGAAATAATGCTTAAACTTGTGAAAACTAATCTTATGAAAGCAGCCATACTCTATTTTATTTTAGTGACCATTTCTATTTTTGGGTGTAAATCCCAAAATGAAAATGAAGAAAAGGGAAACGAATCTTCCTCTGAAACTATTGTTCTGGAAGAAGCGACAAACGAGGATGAAGAATATTTTGAGGAGGCGAATCATCTAGAATACGACCCTGCCCAGACACTTTATTTTAGTCATGCTTTTATTTATAGCTATGGTGATGAAGGAGAGGAGCCAGAAGAATTTTGGCTTTATCACAACCCTGATACTGGCCAATTAATGTATATGCCCGACGATCCAATGATAAAGTTCGTGGTGAGTGATACGTTAGGAAACTATTATTTCTTCGGAAATGATGGCCACGGAGAACAAACCATAGGTTCTCAATTTATAGAATGGGTCGCAAATCCTGAATTCTATGACGAAAAACTTTCTTATCCTGTTTCAGATCAGTATGTTTCTTTAAAACCAACAGGAAAAACAAAATCTTTAGAAGAATACAATAATGTCGATGGAAAACCTATTGTCGGTAAGGAGTATAAGTGGGAGTTTAGTAAACTAAGCGGCGATCAAAGTACCTACATTACAGAAATTATTCCAGTAAACTTTTACCAAGTTTACGGCTTTAATAAATTGGAAGGCGATATCAGACTGCCCGCAGTTGGATTTGATTTTTCGGGGATCTTCGGAAAAAATCAGGTTATAACAAAATTCACCTCTGGAGAATTTGAGTTGGAACTTGTCTCTTACCAATTTAATCCCGCTTTTGTGGAAGCGGGAGATTATCAATATTCCATTCAACAGGCTGATGGCACTTGGAAAAAAGAGGCTTTTCCACTATTGTCCGAAAAGTAATTTTTAGTATAAAGGTTTTCTAATCAAAAAAATATTGATTTCTTCGTGAATTCCAGTAGAGCTATTTATTCATAGTACGTTAACTAAACTTACAAGATCTTCTTGCGAACTTTGTTTAAAATTCACACAAGATAAGTGGGTTTAAAAGGCTTAGATTGGTTAATTTCACAGCGTTAAAAAAGGAAAATTTTGGAAAAGTATTTAGAACAACTAAATGAAGCTCAACTTGCGCCAGTGCTACAAAAAGATGGGGCTATGATAGTGATTGCTGGTGCGGGATCTGGGAAAACTAGGGTTTTGACTTTTCGCATTGCCTATTTGATGTCTAAAGGTGTTGACCCGTTCAATATTTTAGCTTTAACTTTCACCAATAAGGCCGCTCGTGAGATGAAAGGCCGGATCTCAAGGATTGTTGGATCCAGTGAATCCAAGAATCTCTGGATGGGAACCTTTCATAGTATTTTTGCGAAAATCCTTCGTTTTGAGGCTGACAGATTAGGGTATCCCTCAAATTTTACAATTTACGATACCCAAGATTCACAAAGCGTGATTCGTGCGGTTATCAAAGAAATGCACCTTGATAAGGATGTTTATAAATACAAAAAAGTTTATTCGCGAATTTCTTCCTATAAAAACAGTTTGGTAACGGTAAAGGCATATTTAAGCAATCCTGATTTGATGGAGGCGGATGCTATGGCGAAAATGCCGCGTATGGGCGATATTTATCAGGCTTACGTTGATAAATGTTTTAAGGCGGGCGCCATGGATTTTGACGACTTATTGCTGAAAACCAATGAGCTTCTAACTCGTTTTCCAGATGTTTTGGCGAAATATCAAAACCGTTTCCGTTATATTTTGGTAGATGAGTATCAAGATACGAACCACAGTCAGTATCTGATTGTTCGGGCACTTTCAGATAAATTCCAAAATATTTGTGTGGTGGGTGACGATGCCCAAAGTATCTATGCATTTAGAGGGGCGAACATCAATAATATTTTGAATTTTCAAAAGGATTATGATGAGGTGAAAGTGTTCCGATTGGAGCAGAATTATCGTTCTACCAAAAACATTGTAAATGCCGCGAACAATGTTATCGAAAAAAATAAAACTCGACTGGACAAAATCGTTTGGACAGACAATGATGAGGGCAATAAAATACTTGTAAATAGAACCATGACCGATGGTGATGAAGGCAGATTTGTAGCCAGCTCCATCTTTGAAAATAAAATGAACTATCAGATGAAAGATGGTGATTTTGCTATTTTATATAGAACAAATGCCCAAAGTCGAGCCATAGAAGATGCCCTGCGGAAGAAAGATATTCCATATCGAATTTACGGTGGCCTTAGTTTTTACCAGCGGAAAGAAATAAAAGATGTGCTTGCTTATTTGCGCCTGATTTTGAATCCGAAAGACGAAGAAGCGCTGAAACGTGTAATCAATTATCCAGCGCGTGGAATTGGAGGCACAACCTTGGAACGATTAATAGTAGCAGCGAATCATTACAATCGTTCTATTTTTGAAGTGATGAAAAATATTGATAAAATCGATTTAAAAATAAACTCGGGAACTAAAACCAAGTTGCAGGATTTTGTCACAAGAATTGAAAGTTTTCAGGTTTTGAACAAAAATTATGATGCTTTTCAGATCACTGAACACGTTGCCAAGAAAACGGGATTGCTTCAGGAATTAAAGAAAGACGGAACTCCTGAAGGTATTGCTCGCATGGAAAATATTGAGGAGTTACTAAACGGGATGCGTGATTTTGTGGAAGAGCAAAAGGAAATTGCTGATTCCACAGCTTCCCTTTCAGAATTTATGGAAGACGTTGCCCTTGCCACAGACTTGGATAACGATAAGGGCGATGACGACCGTGTGGCTTTAATGACCGTGCATTTGGCGAAAGGCCTGGAATTTCCGTATGTCTATATTGTGGGGATGGAGGAAGATCTGTTCCCAAGTGGCATGAGTATGAACACCAGAAGCGAACTGGAAGAGGAACGCCGTTTATTTTACGTAGCCTTAACCCGCGCTGAAAAGCAGGCGTATTTAGTTTATACCCAAAGCCGCTACCGTTGGGGAAAATTGATTGATGCCGAACCAAGCCGCTTTATTGAGGAAATTGACGAAAGCTTTTTGGAGTATCTAACCCCAATCACCGAAAACCGCTACAAACCCTTGCTTGATGCCGATATTTTTGACGATGTAGATCATAGCAAGCTTCGGTTAAAAAAACCGGTTGCAGGGAGAGCGCCATCTGGTCCCACGGAAGAACAACTTCGAAAATTGCGCAGACTAAGACCAGTAGCCAGTGAAACTGATAAGAACTTTAGCGCCAAAGATGCCAACTTAAATACTGGTACGATGGTGGAACACGTACGCTTCGGAAAAGGGAAAATCATGAAAGTTGAAGGTGTAGGAGCAGATACAAAAGCGGAAATAGATTTTGAAAACGGAGGTTTAAAAAAATTACTTCTTCGGTTTGCAAAATTGAAGGTTCTTGATTCGTGATTTGTTAATTTAGGATTGGTTAATTCGAATTAACGAAACCAACCTATTCCTCCACCTCCAAATAGGTATCAACATAGACACTTATTTGCGCTAGCATATCCTCAATATCAGCTTGAGCCCAATTGCCGTGGCCACCTTCATATACATTAAAATTATGATCAATTTGCGCTTCATTAAGTGCTGCATTTAAAGTTGTTGCATTTGAAAGTGGCACAAGAGGATCTGCATTTCCGTAGAAAAGTAGGCTAGGGCTACTCTCAGTTGAAACTTGGAGTGCAGGACTTAATACTTCAGCATAATCTGTTCCTGGGGAATAGGCGCTTTCATCAACCAATAAAGATAAGAGGACTGGAAAACCTGGATTTTCACTGAAATATGGGTCTGTAAAATCTGATGGCCCTACAACATCTGCTAGCATTTTCACTTGGTCATCAGTATCGTAAACATAATCATACATTAATGAAAGATGGGCGCCAGCACTAACGCCAATAAGGGCAAACTCTGGAAAAATCTGTAATTCATTTTTCTCATTGGTCAATTTGCTTATAACTGATTTTAAATTCAGAATTTGATTTGGAAAGGCCGGAGTATTTACATCTGCCAATACATAGTTTATATTCACAATGGCGTGGTTTGGATGTTTCTGCTGAATATAAGGAATAAGAAAGGCCATATCGTTCTTATCGCCTTCAGTCCATCCGCCACCGTGCACCAATGCTATTATTTTCGTTTTAGTACTAGTACGGTTGGCCGGTAAATAAAGATCGTACTTTTGTTGCGGATTGTTACCGTAGGAAACATCCAATAGACTTGTTGCTTCTAATGGCAGTTCCGAAACATTATCGCTGTCTTTGGAGCAGGAAACATAACTTAGTTGAATTCCGAAGAGAAGAATTATAATTAGCAGCTTTTTCATAAGTATATTTGTTGTACTCCATAACGAAGAAATCTATTGTTTATGATACAGCAGATTTATGATGAGTTGGTATTTGCTATAAAATGAATTATATTTAGAACAAAAATAATGCGATGGCTGAATTTATAAAGATTTACGAAGAAAACCCAAACCCTAAGGAAATAAAGCGTGTAGTAAAAATACTTCGGGATGGAGGGGTTATTATCTACCCAAGTGATACCGTTTATGCGCTGGGTTGCGATATTAAAAATAACCGCGCATTGGAACGTGTAGCACAGTTGCGAGGTGTGAAATTGGAAAAGGCCAATTTCTCCTTTGTTTGTGAGGATCTGAGTAACTTGAGTGATTATGTAAAGCAGATAGATTCGCCAACTTTTAAGTTATTGAAAAGAAACTTGCCTGGGCCCTATACTTTTATCCTTCCGGGAAATAATAATTTGCCAACAGTCTTTAAAAAGAAAAAGGAAGTGGGTATCCGTGTTCCGGATAATGCAATAGCCCGCGCTATTGTTCACGAATTGGGCAACCCGATAATTTCAACTTCTATAAAAGATGAAGATGAGGTGATTGAATACACCACTGACCCCGAACTTATTCTAGAAAAATGGGACAACTTAGTTGATCTGGTAATTGACGGTGGTTTCGGAGGAAACGTCGCTTCTACAGTGATTGATCTTACAGGAAGTGAACCAGAGGTTATTCGGGAAGGAAAAGGAAGTTTGGAGCTATAGCTAAACTCAGCAAAATTTACAATATTTCAGATATTTAATAGCTCAAACATATTTCGTAAAAAATAGAGCTGAATTGGTTTTAAATCAATCCAGCTCTATTTTTTTAGAGATAGTGAATAGGTTTATTGTTTCTGGAGGAGATGCTTTAAGCCTCTGTAGATGTTTTGTTCCAAAACGTCCATTTCTTTACCATCAGCCAAGAATAATTTTTTAATACTTTGAAAGGCTTCATCTATTTCTTCTTTTGAATACTCAAGACGTTCAATGGTAGCGTGAATTTTCTGAATTTGCTGATAGTCATTGTCATCTTCAAATTCTTTTCGTATTTTTTGATACTTTTCTTCGCCAACTTTCGATTTAATGTATTCCTTTTCTTCTTTGGAAACATTGAAATCTGCGTGGGCACAATACAATAGTATATATCCTTTTAATTCTTCGTGGGTCCAATTGGTGGTGAATTCTTCCATTTCGTTTAAATTTATCTTTTTGCCTAGTTTATGAACTAAGATACGAAAAGCTTTGTGATTATTACTTTAATACGTGACACAAAACCAATAAAAAACCCGGTCTTTTGGACCGGGTTTAATTTATTTTAAAAACTTGGGAAGTTTACTTATCACTTCCTTCAAGATTCTTCATTTCTTTTTCAATCATATCATAGAACTGATCGATTTTTGGAAGAACCAAAATACGGGTACGTCTGTTTTTAGCTCTGTTTTCAGCGCTAGTGTTTGGTACTAGTGGATCGTACTCACCACGACCTGCTGCCACTAATCTTTCTGGTGCGATACCAAGATCTTGCAATGCTCTTACAATTGAAGTAGCTCTTTTTACACTCAAGTCCCAATTATCTTGGATACCTTCTCTTGAACGGTAAGGAACATTATCAGTATGTCCTTCAACCATAGCTTCAAAGTCTGGTTTACCATTAATTACTTTTGCAACTTTTCCTAAGATTTCGTTAGCTCTTCCTGAAATTTGGTAGCTTCCAGTTTTAAATAAAACTTTATCAGATAACGAAATATAAACGACACCTTTCTCAACATTTACTTCAATGTCAGGATCGTTCATACCAACTTCTTTTTTCAAACTTGTAACCAAAGCAAGTGTTACACTATCTTTTTTACTAATAGCATCCTGTAAACGAGTGATTTTAAGATCTTTCTCTTTTAGGCTTTCTAATGATTTCTCAAGGTTGGTAGCTCCTTTAGAAGTTAACATAGTAAGATCTTTTGAACTTTGAATAAGATCAGAATTTGTTTTCTTCATATCAGCAAGACGCTCTTCAAGCTGCTTAGCTCGTGCATCCGTTGCTGCTCTTGCTGCAAGACAGTCGTTAAGCTTAACAGTAGCTGTGTTTAGCAGATCTTGCGTGTTTTGTTGTTTGGTCTCAAGCTCAGCATATTTCTTCTTGGAAACGCAAGAGGTAAATACCAGACCGGAGCACATTGCTAAAATCAATAGTTTCTTCATAATTTGTAAATGTTATATTTAGATTGTTCATTCATACATTAAGCGCCAAAATTATCAAAATCCGCACTACTCTTGAAACGATTAACAATAATTTAGGTTATAAGTCGCTAAAAAATCTCTTATTCCGTATAAAATACTGATATACAATAGATTTTATTGCGAAATATCTTAGAGTAGTAGCGTTTTTTTTGCGTTTTCTGTTAAATTTTGGCATAAGACTATAAAAGCTAAGATGCGCTTTACCAATGGCTGCGAAATGCTTGGGTTTTCCCTGAAATAAAAACTGAACAGCGGCGACTCCATCTAAAACCATTCTCATAAAAATGGCACTAAAAGCTTTCACTCCGCCAACATTTTTCAAAAGGTTTAAAAGCGAATTTCTGAAGTTATAAAAAGTCTTCTTAGGGTTTAGAGAATCTAGGGTGGCACCGCCTACGTGATATATTTCTGAATTTCCAATGTAAAGAATTTTTCCTCCTTTGGACTTCATTCGCCAGCAGAGATCTATCTCTTCTTGATGTGCAAAATAATCTTCATCCAGTCCGCCGGCACTCCAAAAGGCTTCCGATTTTACAAAAAGGCAAGCTCCCGAAGCCCAGAATATTTCGGTAATACCGTTGTATTGTCCAGTATCTTTTTCCAGCGTATTGAAAATTCGTCCGCGGCAATAGGGATAACCATACTTATCCACAAATCCACCTGCGGCGCCGGCATATTCAAAGTACTCTTTATTTTTAAAATCGAGAATTTTTGGTTGTGCAGCCACCACCGAATTATCTTTTGAAAATTCTGAAAGAACGGGTTGCAGCCAATTTTCGGTTACTTCTACATCACTATTCAACAAAACAAAAATTGTTTCAGAAAGACTTTTTAATGCGTCGTTATAACCTTTGGCATAACCGCCATTTACTTTATTTTGAATTATTTTTACTGATGGGAAACTTTTCGAAATAAAAGAAACTGAATCGTCCCTTGAAGCATTATCGGCAACATAAACAGTGGCTTCCTTAGAAAATTCAACCACCGCCGGTAGAAATTTCTCCAATAAACCTTTTCCGTTCCAATTAAGTATGACCACCGCTACTTTCACTGGGACAAATTTAGTTAAAAAGTTGGTGCTTCGATAGAAATTTATGCTTTGCTTGGCAAGCATAAATTCACTCAGCAACCTTAGATGCTGAATTATATTTACAATTTTGATTTTCTGAATAGTTTAAGGTGGCTGAGTGATTTAAATGAAACGAAAAAAATGTAATTCCATAAATTTGTACCGAAGCCCTATTTATAGTTGGGAATTTCTTTTAGAAAATTGTAGCGTTCATTCTCAAAATCCATTTGGCAGTAATAATGCTCCAATCCGTTTGTAACCATTAGAAACTCACTTTCCAAGGCGAGGTTATATCTGGCAATTTGATCGAAAGTAACTTGGGAGATTTTAATTGATGGAGCTTTACACTCCACAATCAAGAAAATGCTGCCGTCGCTATTAAAAACTACGATGTCATATCTTTTTGTAGTGTTGTTTAACTTTAACTGTTTTTCAACATTTATAAGGCTTTTAGGATATTTTTTTTCATTTAGAAGAAATCGAACCGTATGCAGCCGCACCCATTCTTCTGGCGTGAGAACCACGAATTTTTTTCTGATTTCATCAAAAATCAACGTTTTATTTTCGCTATTTTTGAAGCGGAATGAATATTCGGGAAAATTGAGTTTCTGCATAGCGCAAATATGTGTGAAAATTCCAAATAACAATTACCTAATTCCAAATAAATAACAAAATTCAAAACTCAATAAACTAGACTACTCAACTCATCGACTTCTAACACTCTAAACTCTTTCATGCCTTTAGACAAAGTAAAATCCATCATAACCGATATTAAGAACGGAAAAACAAAGCCCATTTATTTTTTGATGGGCGAGGAGCCGTATTATATTGATGGTATTTCCAAATATATTGAGGAGAATGTGTTGTCCGAAGAAGAAAAAGGTTTTAACCAAATGGTGCTTTATGGTCGTGATGTTTCGGTTGAGGATATTATCAGCAATGCCAAGCGTTACCCGATGATGGCCGAAAAACAAGTGGTTATTGTAAAGGAGGCTCAGGATCTTTCCAGAACTATTGAAAATCTGGTCAGCTACGCCAAGAATCCGCAACCCACTACTATTTTAGTTGTTTGCTACAAATACAAGACGCTTGATAAACGTAAGAAGTTGGCTAAAGCTATAGCCGAAACTGGAGTAGTTTTCGAAAGTAAAAAACTTTACGAAAATCAAGTGCCAGATTGGATTAAGCGCGTGTTAGCAGGAAAAGGTTATACCATCACGCCAAAAGGAGCGCAAATGTTGGTGGAATTTCTGGGGAATGATCTCAGCAAAGTGAACAATGAACTTGAAAAACTGCAGCTCATTCTAAAACCTGGTCAACAGATTACGCCTCAAGTTATTGAAGAGAACATAGGTATCAGTAAGGACTTTAATAATTTTGAGCTTCAGAATGCTATAGGAGCAAAGGATGTGAAAAAGGCTTTTGCCATCATCCAATATTTTTCACAAAACCCGAAAAACAATCCTATAGTTGTGACTGTGGCCTTACTTTACAGTTTCTTTTCAAAATTGCTAAAATATCACGCCCTTTCTAATAAAGGCGATGCCTCAAAAGCTTTAGGGGTTCATCCGTTTTTTATTAAGGATTATCAAACCGCGGCGCGTAATTATCCAATGAAAAAAGTAAGTGCCATAATAGCCGCAATTCGTGAAGTTGATATGAAAAGCAAAGGCGTTGGTGCTGCAAATCTCTCACAAGGCGATTTATTAAAAGAATTATTGGTAAGGATTTTTAATTGAGATTCTGCTTTATTCTGAAGCGCAGGTGAATAGGTATAATTTAAACACTAAACTTAAATACTAAACTCCCGAATAGCCTTTTTCTTTCTAAGCTTCGATTTCTTCTGTTTATTTTTTATCAACAGAATACCTTCCAGCTCCCAAAAGTGCAATTGTAATAAACCCAATTGCAAATAGAACTGCCTTTTCTTTGACTCCTAAAATATCGTTGGCATGATGCACAAACACTGCAATCAGCATCGTTGCAATCACAGGTATGGAGGCTAATCGAGTTTTATAACCTACAATTATTAGAATTGGGAAAAGTACTTCGCAAAGCACAGCTATAATCAGTGATGCAGGAGCGCCAATTCCTATTGGGTCGGCAAAGGAAAAGTCGCCAGAAACTAGTTTCATTAGTTTCGGAATTCCGTGCGTGAGTAACATTCCGCTAAAACCTACCCGTAGAAACAGCAATGCTATATTATAAGTGTTTGAGTTTTTCATCTTTTAAATTTTAAAATTTCAAAAAAGCGAAGATAATAAACATTTGATATCAGCAGCCATATCCATTTTCTAAAAAATTGGAACACCACTATTTAAAATGTATTTTTGTCGCGATAAACGAAAATAGGAATGACAAAACTAAAGGCTTGGGTTTCTGCCGCTAGATTGCGCACTTTGCCATTATCAATTTCTGGAATTATTACGGCGGGAGCGGTGGCTAAAGAGTCAGACTTGTTTTCCTTAAGTATTTTCTTACTTGCATTAGCAACTACTTTAGGTTTTCAGATTCTCTCCAATTTTGCCAATGATTATGGCGATGGAGTCAAGGGAACGGACAATCACGAGCGAGTAGGGCCAATGCGGGCCATGCAGAGCGGGGTGCTTTCAGCACAAGATTTGAAGATTGGAATAGTTATTACTTCCGTCATTACTTTAATCATCGCGTGTTTGCTGATCTACGTTGCCTTTGAAGGAAAAAATTTCCTGCATTCCACTATCTTTTTTATTTTGGGAATAGCTGCAATTGTAGCTGCCATAACATATACCGTGGGTAAAACCGCCTACGGATATCGAGCATTGGGCGATGTTTTTGTCTTTGTGTTTTTTGGGCTGCTAGGCGTTTTGGGCTGCTATTTTTTATTTACCAAAAATCTAAATGGGTTTATTTTGCTGCCGGCAATTGTAATCGGTCTTTTGAGTACGGCAGTTTTAAACCTAAACAATATGCGAGATCGATTGGCAGACGCCAATGTAAATAAAAACACACTTGCCGTTTTACTGGGTGGAGCTAAAGTAAAAACATATCACTATTTTCTAATAATCGGAGCTTTTATTTGTGCTTTAGTTTACTTTATCCTAAGAGAAGCAACCTTGTTTCAATATTTACCCTTGTTGGCTTTTATCCCCTTATTTATTCATTTGAAAAAGGTAAAGAAAAATACTTCGCCTCCACTTTTAGATCCCGAATTAAAGAAAGTTGCGCTTAGTACATTTTTGTTTTCGGTATTGTTTTTTATTTCTCAAATGGTTTAAATTCCTTGTAAAAAAGTACATTATAGCGTACGTTTGTAAATAGTAATTAAAAAGTGATGGAAACTACAAACGCCACCGATTTAAGAAAAAACTTAAAAGAGAAACTCGATAAAGTTTCGGAAGATAAACAAACCTTGATTGTTCATCGCTCTGGGCAGGAAGATGTTGTTATGGTTTCTATGTCTGAATACAATTCGTGGAAGGAAACCTTATACCTTCTTTCTACTAAAGCAAATCGGAAAAACTTGGAAGCTTCAATAGCCGAGATGAAAAGCGGGAAAACCCTTGCCATCAAAACTGAAAACCTTTGGAAATAGTTTATACCGAAAGAGCTTTAAAGGAAAGGAATTTTTGGAAGGAATCTGGCGATGTAAAAATTCAAAAGAGAATAAGTCTTTTACTGGAAGCTATTCTTGTTGACTCTTTTAAGGGAATTGGAAAACCTGAACAACTTAAGGAAAACTTGAGCGGATTTTGGAGCAGAAGAATAACACAAGAACATAGATTGGTGTATTCTGTAAATTTGGAGGAAGAAAAAATTGTTATTATTTCAATGAGGTTTCATTATTAAACAATGGAGTGCGTTTAAGAAAAAAATAAAATTATGAAAATTACATTCTACGGACAAAACTGTCTAGGTATTGAAATTAAAGGGAAACACCTTTTAGTGGATCCATTTATAACTGGAAATGATCTGGCAAAAGATAAAATAGACATCAACGAGTTAAAAGCTGATTATATTCTGTTAACTCACGCGCATCAAGATCATACCTTAGATGCCGAAACGATAGCCAAAAATACAGGAGCTGTAATTGTGAGCAATTTTGAAATAGCCAATCATTACGAAGCAAAAGGCATTGAAGTACACCCAATGAATCACGGCGGAAGCTGGAAGTTTGAATTTGGTAAAGTGAAATTCGTAAATGCAATACATACAAGTTCATTTGCTGATGGTAGCTACGGCGGACAACCGGGCGGATTTGTTATTGAAGGAGAGCATAAAAACATCTACATTGCTGGAGATACTGCATTGACGATGGATATGAAGCTAATCCCACTTCGCACAAAATTGGATTTGGCAATTCTTCCTATAGGCGATAACTTCACGATGGGGATCGAGGACGCAATCATTGCCAGCGATTTTGTGGAATGTGATAAAGTTATGGGGGTGCATTATGATACTTTCGGCTATATTGAAATAGATCACAAAGAAGCTAAACGGAAATTCTACGAAGCTGGAAAAGACTTGATGCTTTTTGAAATCGGGGAATCTATTGAACTATAAAATTGGCACGCCAAGACGCAGAGCCGCCAAGTCTTTTGGTGAAACTTCTTTGCGTCTTCGCGCCTTTGCGAGAGAAAAATGAAAGCTGAATTTAAAAAGCACATCCTAAACTTCAAACGTCCCAGCGGAACTTCCCGAGGCGTTATGAATATTAAGGAAACTTATTTTCTAATCCTTAAAACCGAAGAAGGTTTCGGAGTAGGCGAGTGCGGCCTGTTGCGAGGTTTGAGTATTGACGATAGACCAGATTATGAAGAGAAGCTGCAATGGGTTTGCGAAAATATTTCTTTAGGTGAAGAAAAACTTTACGAAGCACTAACCGAATTTCCTTCGATACAATTTGGACTCGAAACTGCTTTTAAATCGCTTAATTCACATAACCCCTTTGTTTTATTTCCGTCGGAATTTACGCAAGGCGAAAAAGCGATTCCGATAAACGGATTGGTTTGGATGGGTGATAAATCCTTTATGAAGGAGCAGATTTCTGAAAAACTAAAGCAAGGTTTCAGCTGTATAAAAATGAAAATTGGCGCTATCGATTTTAAAACTGAATTGGAACTTTTGAAATCCATTCGGAAAGAGTTTTCCGCTTCTGAAGTGGAATTGCGAGTGGATGCGAACGGCGCTTTTTCACCAAAAGAAGCTTTGGAAAAACTAAAAGTCCTTTCAGATTTGGAATTACATTCCATAGAACAGCCCATCAAACAGGGACAATGGCAGGAAATGGCGCGACTTTGTGAAGAAACACCTTTACCTATTGCATTAGACGAAGAGCTAATTGGAATTTTTCCAGAAGAAGAAAAAGTAAAACTGATCAATACGATAAAACCGCAATATATCATACTAAAACCTTCATTGATCGGTGGTTTTCGCGGAAGTGACGCTTGGATAGCACTTGCAGAAAAGTACAATGCAGGTTGGTGGATCACTTCGGCTTTGGAAAGCAATGTTGGTTTGAATGCTATTTCGCAATATACTTTCACAAAAAACAGTAAATTGCCACAAGGTTTAGGTACGGGCAGCCTTTACACCAATAATATTGAAAGTCCGCTGGAAGTTTCAAACGGAGCGCTACATTACGAGCCATTCGGGAATTGGGATTTTCAATTTTAAATTGTAATATAAATCTCACGTCTCACGTCTAACATCTCATATCTAACATCTAAACATGTATATTCAACAAGCTTTTAAATCCCTTCACGAGTGGTGGCGTTATCTGGTAGGTTTTATCATTATTTTTATTGCCAGCCAGATTGGTACAATTCCGTTGATTGTAGCAGTTGCTCTTAAAGTTTTTACAGATGGTGGAGACATAGAAACCCTGCAAGACCAAAGTGTGTTGATGACGGTTTTAGACTCAAACCTCACCTTGTTCTTGATGTTGTTCAGTTTTGCGGTCGGTTTGTTGGCGGTATATCTGGTAGTACGTTTTCTTCATAAACAGCGCTTTGTAGAATTGACCACCTCACGGAAAAAAACGGATTGGGGACGTGTATTTTTTTCATTTGGACTTATAAGCATCACCATGGTGGTGGTTACACTTCTAGATTATTATAACAACCCCGGAAATTATGTGCTACAATTTGAGTTAGTTCCATTCATTATTCTCGCTGCCATTGCAATAATCATGATTCCGCTGCAAACTAGTTTTGAGGAATATCTTTTTCGAGGGTATTTAATGCAGGGAATAGGAGTTTTGGCAAAAAACAGATGGTTGCCTTTAATTATTACCTCGGTTGTGTTTGGTGGACTTCACTTGGCAAATCCCGAAGTTGATAAATTTGGGAATATTATAATGATATATTACATCGGAACAGGTTTCTTCTTGGGAATTATGACGCTGATGGACGAAGGAATGGAACTGGCGCTTGGTTTTCACGCAGGAAATAACCTCATCACTGCAGTTTTGGTAACAGCAGATTGGACGGTATTTAAAACCCATTCTATTTTTAAGGATATTTCGGAACCCTCTGCGGGTTTTGATGTTATTGCACCCGTTCTGATTTTATATCCTATTTTTCTACTAATCATGGCGTATCGCTATAAGTGGAAAAACTGGGGAGAAAAACTATTTGGCAAAGTTGAACCACCAGTAACTGAAGAAGGTCAAGAAGCCATTGGCACAGGAAATCTTGAAGACAATATAAAATTTTAAGTAATAGTGGAATCATTATTACATCCAGAGTTTAAGATCAACAACAAAGCCTTTTCTTCCCCGGAAGACTTAAAGGAATTTGCAAACGTTTTGGTTAAAAACGCCAAAGATGATGAAGTTGCCATCGGTACTTTTATCTTAGAATGGTTAAATGACACGGATTTTATAATTGTAAAAACTTCCGGATCTACCGGAACTCCAAAGGAAATCGAACTTCAAAAGAAAAACGTCTATAACAGTGCTTTTGCAACTGTAACTTATTTTAATTTATGGGAAGGAACTAAAGCATTATTATGTCTGCCTTCAGAATATATCGCGGGGAAAATGATGTTGGTTAGGGCACTGATCGCCGGCTGGGATTTACATACGAGTGCTCCTGAAAAAAATCCATTAGAAAATTCTAGCGAAAATTATGATTTCACCGCTATGGTGCCATATCAGGTTTTCCACTCGTTGTCTGATTTGCACAAGGTAAAAAAGCTGATTATTGGAGGAGGAGTAGTGCCGTGGAAATTGGAAGAGCAGCTTCAAAAAGTTTCAACTATGGTTTTTGCAACCTATGGAATGACGGAGACCATCAGCCACATTGCGGTGCGGCCTATAAATGGAAAAGAGAAGTCCGTGATTTTTTCAGCGCTTCCAAAAGTTGATTTTTTATTGACAAAAAATGGTTGCTTGCAGATAAACGCTTCGGAAATATCTGAAGAAGCGGTAATTACCAACGATGTAGTAGAACTGATTTCTCCAACTTCCTTTAAATTCTTAGGAAGAATTGACAATGTGATTAACACTGGCGGCGTAAAAGTACATCCCGAAGCGGTGGAAGAAAAACTTTCCCGACATATTAGTCAGCCGTTCTTTATCGCTTCAGAAGAAGACACAGCTTTAGGGGAACGTGTGGTTTTAATTATTGAAAGTGAAGAACAAGTGGCATTAGCAGGATTTTCCGAAGTATTTAAAACGCTGTCAGCTTATGAAAAACCTAAAAAAATATACTCTTTGCCACAATTCGTTTATACAGAAACCGGAAAAGTGAAACGCGCTGAGGTTTTAAAGAGGATTTTTGATACCTGAGATTAATGGCGTCTATTTGACCATTATAGTTTGTCGTTTTTCAGGCGGATTTTTAACACGGATTGAAACCTTTTGATATTCCCAACTATCATTTATACGGTTAGCAATAACTTGCATATTCGCTTTACCTTTCGTCCCCGTAACTCTTACCGATAAGTTGACGTGATTACTTTCGTGGGTGTATTCAATATCTCCCTCCAGAATAGCCATATTTCCTACAGGTTCAAGTTGGCCGAGGAGTTCTGTTACTTCCCTGTTTTGTTGTGCTAGATCCAAAGCACCTTTAAATAGTTGAGGTTCGGCATAAGCTTTTCCAAAATCGCCAAGATGTCCTGCGGTTAGTGAGGCGAATAATGTAGCAGTCAAAATACCAACAACAACTAATGGTAACATCCATTTCCAGTGGCGCTGAAACCAGTTGTTCTGTTTCACAAGTTCATTGCTCATTACTTTATCTTGGTTACAGTAAAATTAAAAAGATAAAACCATTCTATCGTTTTTTCAATAGAAAGGTTTTATCTTATGTCAATTTAGTGTATAATAACCGTGTATTTCAGGAATATCCAATAAAAAATATCAATAAAAATAAACAATAATTTAAACCTGAAGAACGCCCATATTAAAGGCTTTTTCAATTGGCGCATGATTGGCGGCCTCTATTCCCATTGAAATCCATTTTCGTGTGTCCAATGGATCTATTACTGCATCGGTCCAAATTCTAGAAGCTGCGTAATAAGGCGAGATCTGTTCGTCATAGCGCGCTTTTATTTTGTCATAAAGTTCGGTTTGTTCTTCTTCGGTAATTTCTTTGCCTTGCTTTTTTAGCGAAGCCGTTTCTATTTGTAGTAAAACCTTTGCGGCACTATTTCCGCTCATTACTGCCAGCTCTGCACTTGGCCAAGCTACAATCAATCGAGGATCATAGGCTTTTCCGCACATGGCGTAATTACCTGCGCCGTAACTGTTTCCTATTATAATTGTGAACTTTGGAACAACGCTATTACTAACGGCATTTACCATTTTGGCGCCGTCTTTAATTATGCCACCATGTTCACTTTTACTACCCACCATAAAGCCAGTAACATCTTGTAAAAACACCAATGGGATTTTCTTTTGGTTACAATTAGCTATAAACCGTGTGGCTTTATCGGCACTATCGCTGTAGATTACGCCTCCAAACTGCATTTCGCTGGGTTTCGTTTTTGCTTTTGTAGTCTTGACTAACTTGCGTTGATTCGCGACAATTCCAACTGCCCATCCATCGATACGAGCATAGCCTGTAAGAATAGTTTGCCCGTAACCTTCTTTGTATTCCTCAAAATCGCTGTCGTCCACAATACGTTTTATGATTTCACGCATATCATATTGCTCCGCGCGAGATTTGGGGATCAATCCATAAATATCTTCTTGCTTTTCCTTCGGTTTTATAGCCTTTTCACGATTATAGCCTGCTTTGTCAAAATCGCCGATTTTGGAAAAGATATTTTTTATTTTATCTAAGGCATCTTTGTCGTCCTTAGCTTTGTAATCTGTTACGCCGCTCACTTCCGAGTGAGTTGTAGCGCCGCCTAGGGTTTCGTTGTCAATGGATTCACCAATGGCGGCTTTCACCAAATAACTTCCGGCAAGAAATATACTTCCGGTTTTATCAACAATAAGTGCTTCGTCGCTCATAATAGGAAGATATGCGCCACCGGCAACACAACTGCCCATAACGGCTGCAATTTGGGTGATTCCCATGCTGCTCATTACGGCATTATTTCTAAAAATTCTTCCGAAGTGTTCCTTATCGGGAAAAATTTCATCCTGCATAGGCAGATAAACTCCTGCGCTATCAACTAAATAGATAATAGGCAAGCGGTTTTCAATGGAGATTTCCTGCGCGCGAAGGTTCTTTTTCGCAGTAATTGGGAACCAGGCGCCGGCTTTCACCGTGGCGTCATTCGCAACCACGATACACTGTTTTCCTTTTACGTAACCAATTTTTACAACTACGCCACCACCTGGGGCTCCGCCGTGTTCTTCGTACATGCCATCCCCCGCAAAAGCGCCAATTTCAATACTCGGTTTTTTTGGGTCGAGAAGGTAGTCAATACGTTCGCGAGCTGTGAGTTTGCCTTGTGAATGTTGTTTATCTATTCTTTTTTGACCGCCGCCAAGTTTTACTTTGGCCAGCCTGTTTCGCAAGTCTGAAACTAAAAGTTTATTGTGGTCTTCGTTTTTGTTGAAGTCTAAATCCATCGAAATTATATTGTTTCCGCTAAAATACGAAATGCAAATAATCTGCTTCTATAAACTTTGGCTAAATCTGCCTTTGATCTACATTCTTTTTTTGCTATTCTTTTTCAACTATGACATTTTGTTAACGAAATTCTACTATATATTGCCGATATTTGTTTTTGCCCTTACATTTGCGGCATAAATAAAACAACCAAAAAATAAACTATGGGAATGAACAAAAATACGGTATTGGCCTGGGCCACTTTTATAATGATTGTAATGGGCTGTATTTTGATCGCCCTCGGGGCTTTCCGCTATGACGATGTTGCTGGCTGGGGTTTTGCCACGGTGGGAATTGGTTTCTTTGCCATTGCTTGGGTCTTTAATGCGTTGAAAGGAAGGGTTTAGCCCTTTAGCTCCCGAAGGAGAAGGGTAATCTTGCAAATGAATCATCAAAAATTTATGTCTGAAGAAAAATTTATACGGGAACAACTTGTGAAACCTCTGGAAGGTGGTGAAGCTTTTATGCCCCTGACTGAAATGTTGAAGAAAATTTCTTTTGAAGACATCAATACGCGGCCGGACAACTTGCCTTATTCGCTTTATGAATTATTTTTTCATATTGTCTTTACTCAGAAGGATATAGTGAAATTCACTTGCTCAGACGATTATACAGAACCTAAATGGCCAGATTATTATTGGCCAAAGGAAAAAATATGTCGGAATGAAGAAGAGTGGGAAACATTGAATGCCGAATATTTAACAGATCGGGAACGGATAAAGACCTTTTTATTAAATAAAGAAAACAAACTAACTAAGCCGGTTAAGAATGGAAAAGATGAACAAACTTTACTACGTGAAGTAACACTTTTAATTGAGCACACAGCATATCACACAGGGCAGATGTTGATTCTAATGAGATTGTTGAATCTGCATTGAAAAGTTGAAGGTTTGTGGTTTGGAGTTTATGGTTGAAGTGATTTGATATTTACTATAATTTTTTATTATGGCAAGAATAGAAAGATTCGAAGATTTAGAGGTTTGGAAGAACGCAAGAGTCATTTGCAAATTTGTTGAAGACTTATTTCAAACCACTGGAATTGGTAAGAATTACAGACTTAGAAATCAAATGGAAGGGAGTTCAGGTTCAGTAATGGATAACATTGCGGAAGGTTTCGATAGAGATGGTAATAGAGAATTTGTTAATTTTCTCAGTTATTCAAAAGGCTCTGTTTCTGAACTTAAATCTCAAACTTATCGAGCATTCGATAAAAAACTAATAACAGAAGAACAATTCAACGAACTCACTAAAATGTGTGAATTAGAAAAAAATAAAATTGGGGCTTTTATGTATTACCTAAAGAATTCTGATATAAAAGGCCAAAAATTCAAGAAAGATTAAATTCGAACAACAACAAACCATAAACCATAAACATTTATGTCTGACGATAAAAAAGTAATTTTCTCAATGTCTGGGTTGACCAAAACCTACCAAAATGCCCAGACGCCAGTACTTAAAAATATATACTTAAGCTTTTTCTACGGTGCCAAGATTGGTATTCTTGGTCTTAACGGAAGTGGTAAATCCACTTTGCTGCGAATCATTGCAGGGGAAGAAAAAAACTATCAAGGTGATGTGGTTTTTGCACCTGGATATACCGTTGGCTATCTAGAGCAAGAGCCTAAACTTGACGAGACCAAAACCGTTTTGGAAGTAGTAAAAGAAGGCGTACAGGAAGTAGTTGATGTTCTGGACGAATACAACAAAATAAACGATATGTTCGGCCTGCCAGAAGTTTATGAAAACGCGGCAAAGATGGACGAACTGATGGACAAACAAGCAAAGCTTCAAGATAAAATTGATGCAACCAATGCTTGGGAACTCGACACAAAACTGGAAATCGCAATGGATGCCCTTCGCACTCCAGATCCCGATAAACTTATAGGTGTTCTTTCCGGAGGTGAAAAAAGACGCGTTGCGCTTTGCCGTCTCTTATTAAAAGAACCAGATATTTTATTGCTGGATGAGCCAACAAACCACTTGGATGCTGAAAGCGTTCATTGGTTGGAACATCACTTAGCGGAATACAAGGGAACGGTAATCGCCGTAACGCACGACCGTTATTTCTTGGATAACGTAGCGGGTTGGATATTGGAATTGGATAGAGGCGAAGGAATTCCATGGAAAGGAAATTACTCTTCTTGGTTAGATCAAAAGTCAAAACGAATGGCTCAGGAATCCAAACAAGCTGGTAAGCATCAAAAAACTTTGGAACGTGAGTTGGAGTGGGTTCGTCAAGGAGCCAAAGGCCGACAAACAAAACAAAAAGCGCGTTTGCAGAATTATGACAAATTGTTGAGCCAAGACCAAAAACAGTTGGACGAAAAGCTGGAGATATACATTCCAAACGGTCCTCGTTTGGGAACCAATGTAATTGATGCAAAGAATGTGTCAAAAGCATTTGGCGATAAACTGCTTTATGAAGATTTGAATTTTAAATTACCACAAGCGGGAATTGTGGGAATTATCGGACCAAACGGTGCTGGTAAAACAACCATTTTCAAAATGATTATGGGGGAAGAGGAGCCAGATAAGGGTACTTTTGAAGTAGGTGAAACTGCGCAGATAGCCTATGTAGATCAAGCGCACTCCAATATAAATCCAGACAAAACAATTTGGGAAAATTTTAGCGACAGCCAAGAACTTATTATGATGGGCGGCAGACAAGTGAATTCTCGAGCGTATTTAAGTAGGTTTAATTTTAGTGGAAGCGAGCAGAATAAAAAGGTTTCTATGCTTTCCGGTGGAGAGCGAAACAGACTTCATTTGGCGATGACCTTAAAAGAAGAAGGAAACGTACTTCTACTGGATGAGCCAACAAACGATTTGGACGTAAACACACTGCGAGCCTTGGAAGAAGGTTTAGAAAACTTTGCAGGTTGTGCTGTTGTTATTAGTCACGACCGTTGGTTTTTGGATCGGGTTTGTACGCACATTCTCGCTTTTGAAGGGAATAGTGAAGTCTATTATTTTGAAGGCGGATTTACTGATTACGAAGAAAATAAAAAGAAACGTTTGGGTGGCGACTTGATGCCAAAACGAATCAAATACAAAAAATTGATACGATAAGCTATGTGGAAAAACATTGTTTTAATTGCCTTGGTAATTGGTGTTTCTTCTTGCGGAAGTAAAAAAACTGCGGTGAAAACGTCCAAAGAATCCAAAGAAGTTGTTTTAGGGAAAATTGAGACTGTTTCATATAAAAGCTTAGGTAATGGAGTTGCTTCAATTTCATTACAGCTTTATGAAAATGATACGTTTAAATTCGATTTTCAGAGCATTCCACAGCCCGATACCGACGAGAAACCTGCTGTAATTTCAGAGAAGGGGACATATACATCTGATGGAAGTTGGAAAACGCTAAACTTTAAGGATCCCAAGTTTTCTTTGGCTTCTATTTTTGATAAAAACTTTGGAGACGCAGCGCATTTTAAGGTGATTGATAAAGAGAATGTGAAAATTAATACTTCTAAAACTGCATTGCCTATTTGGGGCGTGGTTTGTGAAAAACAGTAAGAAGTCGCACTTATCTAAGCGCTTGTTTTTCGCTTAAAAGTATATCTGGCATTTTATTCCATCCCAAATTTGGAAGAATAGAATGCCAGATTTTTTGTTTGGATAGATTTTTAGAATTAGTCCATGGTTAATAGAATCTTACCAATATGTTCACTGCTTTCCATAAGCTGATGAGCTTCGGAAGCTTGCGCTAAGGGAAATGTTTTATAAATAACAGGTTGTATTTTTTTAGAATTAAAAAGTGGCCAAATATTTTTTTCAACTTCCTCGGCGATTTCGGTTTTTATTTCGGCAGATTGTGGCTTTAAAAAGCTTCCCGTCAAGATGAGGTTTTTGCTCATAATGGTCCGTAGATTTATATTCACATCATTACTTTTCATTCCATTAATGTTGATCAAGCGACCTTTTTTATTAAGAATTTCGAGATTCTTTTGGGTGTAATCTCCGCCGACCATATCCAGAATAACATCGATTTTCTCACCTTTAAAAACATCTTCAAAGGCCTCTTTTTTATAGTTTATTACTTTGCCAAGATTCATTTTATTCAGAAAATCAACTTTTTTATCGGTACCAACGGTAGTGTAGATAGTGGAACCCAAAGCTTTGGCCATTTGTAGTCCCATAGTTCCAATTCCGCTTGTTCCACCGTGAATTAATAATTTTTCATCAGGTTGAAGTTTTCCTAATTTAAATACGTTGAACCAAACAGTAAATACGGTTTCAGGAATGGCAGCGGCGTCTGTAAGGCTTATTCCTTCTGGTATAGGGAGACAGTGGGAACTTTCTACTGCAACATATTCAGCATACCCACCACTTGCGATAAGTGCACAGACTTTATCGCCGATTTTTTTATCTGTGACGGTTTCTCCAATTTCTATAATTTCCCCAGAAACCTCCAAACCTGGTATTATTGTTTCTTCAGAATTTTTGCCGTAGGTATTCGTGTTTTTACGAGTCACCACATCGCTGCGGTTAACACCCGCTGCTTTTACTTTTATTAGAACTTGACTTTTTTGTGGTTTTGGACGGGGAGTCTCTTTCATCTGTAATACTTCGGGACCTCCGGATTTTGTAATATGTATTGCTTTCATAGAAATTTATTTTTTGTACTTGCAAACAGGATATTTGGTTGCAATCCTTTAATATAAGAATGTAATACTTCTTACTTCTTAAAATTTTTACAAAAAAATAATTTAGACATTGTTGCTGATACTAATATGACTTATAACCGGACGATGTTGAAGTGTACGTTCAAAAATGATTTCAAAAGTTTTATCTTTTAATGATCAATTTCTTCGTAATAGATTGCTTCCCCTGATTCAACTTTATTAAATAGAATCCATTTGCGATGCCATCAGTTTTTATGCTGATGTTTTTATTTGTTCCAAAATCTCCATGGAACAATTCTTTTATTTTTTTTCCCGACATATCGTATAGTTGAACAGTTCCTTCCGACGTAAAACTTTGCGAAATCGTAAACTCTGAGGTTGCTGGATTTGGATAAACCTTGATTGAACTAGAAGCCAATTCATTTTCGTTTACGTCTAAAATATCGCCTACATCATAGCTATGCATGGCTCTTCCAAAAGTTCCAGCATAAAGGGTTTTAGTAGGTTCGTGAAATTTTAAATCCATCACTACTGTAAATGGAAGATTGTTTCCTAAAATTGTCCAACTCGCACCATCGTCGTTGGAATACCAAACATTTAAATCTGTTGCTACGAAAAGTATATTTTCTGCAGGATAAGTAATAATGTCGTTTGCAGGAATATTTGGAAGATTGGAAGAGATATCCGCCCAGTTTTGTCCTCCATCGGTAGTTTTAAAAACGCGTGGCGTATAATCCAGATACTTAAAACCGGAAACAGTTACATAAGCAATTAAATCATCATTAGGTACCATCGCGATAGAGGTGATGTATTGATCGGGCAAACCTGCGCTTACGTCGGTCCAAGTTGCTCCTCCGTCAAAAGTTACGTTAACATTGCCGTCGTCGCTTCCTGTGTAAATTACATCGAGATTATTGTATGAAGCCGCAATTGCCGTAAGTGTTCCGAAAGCAAGAGAACCACTTGGGTGCAGCCCATCCGTTAGGTCCGGACTAATTGCTGACCAAGAAACCGCTCTGGTAGATGTGTATAATTTGTTACTTCCATAGAACATTTTATCTGGACTAAAAGGGGAAAGAATTACCGGAGTATTCCAATTTACACGATCACTGCCATTAATTCCGTTGGTTCCATTTTGAAAAGTTGTCCCACCATTGGTTGAACGGCGTAGATTGCCATATTGTGATTCTGCGTAAACATAATTATTATCTATAGGGTCTACATTTACGTGGAAACCATCCCCACCAATAATAGAATTCCAATCATCTAGACTACCTGTAATTGTGCGTATGGTGTTGTTATCTTGGGTTCCACCATAAAGTCTTTCAGGATGCTGATAATCAACTTCAATATTATAAAATTGAGTTATAGGGAGGTTTAAAAACTTCGTCCAACTGCTTCCGCCGTTATCTGAAATATATGCGCCACCATCATTTCCAGAGAGCATAAAGTTGCTATTGGTTCTCGAAAAATCCAAAGCGTGGTGATCCACATGCATTCCTGGCAATGTTTGCCATGAACTTCCACTATTCGTGGATTTTGCAATATCAAAACCTATAATATAGACTTCAGAGGAATTTGTTGGATTAACGCGAACATTTCCAAAGTACCAACCAAAATTAGCGTCTATTCCGCTCAGGGCTCCAGCAGAGGTTACAAGCGTCCAATTATCACCGTTATCAGTAGATTTATAAAGTCCGTTGAATTCATTGGTTATTTCATTGGTTGTAAACCGAGCATATACTGTTGATGGTTCCGATTCTGAAACGGCGATACCAATTCTTCCCGTTTGGGCATCTGGTGCCGGAAGACCATTGGCTGCTCCAAGTTCAGTCCAAGTAGTTCCACCATCCATAGAACGATGAATTGCAGATGACACTCCGCCGTAATCACGTTCCCATGGTTTGCGAGTACGTTCCCACATTGCAGCGTAGATAATATCTGTATTTGCAACATTCATGGCCACATCAATTGCGGCTGTTGAATCGGTTACAAAAAGTACTTGTTCCCAATCTGCTCCAGCATTCGTAGTTCTATAAATACCTCGTTCCACATTTTCTCCATATAATTGCCCGGTTGCGGCTACAAACAAGCGATCAGGGTTTGTGGGATCAACTACAATACGACCAATGTGATTACTTTCTGGCAAACCGATATTCGTCCAAGTATCTCCAGCATCTTCGCTTCTATATATTCCGTCGCCAAAATAGGCTCCGTCCGTAGCGCTTCCGTTAGCTTCACCTGTACCCGCATAAATTATTTGCGGATTGGAAGGCGCAATTGCGATATCTCCAATGGAAGGTTTGGAAACTTCATCAAAAATTGGAGTCCAATTGACTCCACGATCATACGATCTAAAAATTCCTCCTGTGGCAGTAGCAACATAAAGATGGTCATCACTATCTGGTGCGATTGCCACATCGGTAATACGTCCCCCTGTATTTAATGGACCTACAAAAGCCCATTCGCCAGCGACTTCAGGTGATCTATTTGCAAGAATTTGTTTAGATTGCGCGATAGCCTCTTTATATGCATCCTTGTTTATATAATTGTTAGGGTAGGCGCGTTGGTTGTACATCCACTCGCCAGGGTATTCCACTTTTCCTGTTTCTTTTTCGAGTGATTTTTCTTTAGAATTATTTTTGCAGCTTGAGCAAACAAGTACAAAGAGAAATGTAAAGGCAATAAGATTGAAGGTGGGTCTAAGATTTTTCATATGCCATTATTTATAGGATTAGTGCCTTTTCATAAACGATTATCTAAGTGGTCTGTTTCAATTAATTATTAGGATACCAATCCAATTGTGTAACCTTGATATCCGGATTTCCCGCTTCTACTAAAGATTTAAACTTGGCCACATCGCTCAGACCATTTTCACCGCGATAATGATAGGGATAAACTGTTTTTGGTTTAAAATCTAAAACCGCTTCCGCAGCTTTTTCCACCGTCATGGTATAAGGTAAATTCATACAGACAAAAGCGATGTCGATATTTTTAAGATTACGCATTTCGGGGATGTCTTCGGTATCACCAGAGATATAAACGCGTTTCCCATCTTTTTCGAGCACATATCCATTACCTCGACCTTTTTCGTGAAATTTTAAAGCTTCTGGCCGAAGGTTGTACATAGGGATTGCTTCTATTTTAATTTCGTGATCGGTGGTTTTTGCTCCATTATCTAATACTTTGGTTTTATTTTGAAGTGATTCTGGCAGCTTTTCAAAAACAGCTTTTGGTGCAATAATGGAACTGTTTTCAGAAATCACAGCTTCAAGCGTCGGTATATCAAAATGATCGCCATGAATATCAGTTAGTAAAATAGTGGAAGGCTCGGAATATTTGGAATACATATCTCCGCCGCCAACGGGGTCGACATAAATTATAGTTCCGTCCCAGTTTAAAACCATACTGGCATGTTCCACGGGATTAATGGTGAAGCCTTTTTCAGATGCAACTTCACCTCCATCAATTTCTTTTTGGGGTTCACTTTTTGAAATTGCAGACCCAGCTTCTTCTGAGTTGGTGTTTTTACAAGCCGTTAGAATTATGGCAAACAATAGAATATGGAATGTCCTTTTCATAGTATTTTTGCTATAAATATACTAATAAAGAAGAAGTTATGGTTTCTGTCTGCTTATAAAATTGCGTCGCTTACCAGATAAGCAATCGTTTTAGCAACTTGGTTTGGATAGATTTCCGCTAATGGCGAAGCTTCACAAATATGAAGGTATCTAGCATTTTTGTTTTTTGAAAAGTGCGAAACAAATTTTCTTGCTTCGGTTAAAGTAAAGCCACTGGGAGTAATGGCGCTGCTACCCATCATTTCAATAGCGTCCATATCCAGTTCAATTCCGAAGTTTTCATTGCAGCAGAAATTTTCAGCTTCTTTTAAGGCTTCGGAAAAAGATAGTTTCTGTTTTACTGAAATATCTTCAAAAAGATTAACCTTTACTCTTTCTGAATTTTCTTCCATGGAACTGAAAATCGCTTCCGAAGTATAATTTCTATGAAGTCCAAATATGAAATATTTATCTAAAAACCCCTTCTCAAAAGCATACGAAAAACCGTTACCGCTATGACGGTGTTCCAAGGAACGAAAATCGGTGTGCGCATCAAAGTTGATACAATTTACTGGTTTTTTTAATGCTTCGGAAGTGCCTCTCAGGTTTCCGTAACTGTTGTTATGACCGCCACCGATAATTATTGGCAATTTGCCAGCTTCCACAATTTTTTTTATAACCTCGGTAACTTTATGGTCAATTTGGGTAACCAATTCGCCAAGTTCTTCGGCATAATGTTTTTTTTCCTTAGAAAGATATCCTGCTTGCCGCATTTGGGTATCGCAGTCTATTTCGCCTAAAAGTATCACGTTTTCAGCATGGGTTAAATGATTCTGCTGAATATTTAAAAGACTTCCCAGCACAGCTTCCCAAGCTTTTGAAGTGCCTGGTTTTCCGTAATTCGCACGAACACCAATATCTTCTGGAATTCCTAAGACCACGTATTTTGCCGAATGATTTTTTAAGTCTTTAAGGCTTTCAACAAAACATATTTTTTCACCAAACTTGGTTTCGCCACCACGTTTTTTTATAAAAGAAGCAGTGTCCTTTTCAGAATATATTTTTACATAACTCATTTTACTTCTTCTCCATTAATGATTACGGAATCAATCATATTGCTGCCAAAGGCATAAGGTAAATAACCGTAAGAGGGAATTGGTTTTGTGATAATTAGGTTTGCCACTTTTCCTTTTGTAATACTTCCGTGGGTTTTGCTCAGCCCCATGGCATAAGCCCCGTTTATAGTAGCTGCATTTATAGCTTCTTCCGGAGTGAGACGCATTTTAATGCAGGCTGTGGCAACTACAAAATTCATATTTCCACTGGGAGTTGACCCGGGATTATAGTCCGTTGCTAGTGCGAGAGACAATCCAGCATCAATCATTTTTCTGCCAGGCGCATACGGAATACTCAAAAAATAAGAGCAGGAGGGAAGTGCCACCGGCATCGTGTCGCTGTTTTGGAGATCGGCAATGTCTTTATCGGTCATTACCTCTAAATGATCTACACTTAATGCATTGTGCCTCACAGCGGCTTCAATTCCACCAATGCTGTTGAATTGGTTAACGTGTACTTTGGGAATAAGGTTATGTTTTTTCCCTTCGGAAAGCACCCGTTCCAAATCGGCTACGGAAAAATAACCCTCTTCACAGAAAATATCTATATAATCAGCAAGCTTTTCCTCAGCTACTTTTGGAAGCATTTCGTTGCACAACAAATCCAAATATCCGTCTTTATCACCTTTATACTCCGTGGGAATTGCGTGTGCGCCCAAAAAGTTGGTTTTTATTGTTACGGGGTATTCTTCAGCAAGCTTTTTAGCAACGCGAAGCATTTTCATTTCGGCATCAGTGGTAAGTCCGTAGCCACTTTTTATTTCGATGGCACCGGTGCCAAGACGCATAACCTCTTCCAAACGTGTGGCAGATTGGCAATACAAATCCTCTTCGGAAGTCTGTTGCAGTTTTTTGGCGCTGTTCACAATTCCACCACCTTTTTCAGCAATTTCTTGATAGCTGAGTCCGTTGATTCTATCTACAAATTCCTGTTCGCGATTTCCCGCGTAAACAATGTGGCTATGGCTATCACACCAAGCCGGAAAAACAGTTTTTCCGCTGCAATCTACAGTTTTAAAACCTTGGTGTGGCCCCATTTTGTCCATGGTTCCATAATCTTCAATAATTCCGTGGTTTATATAAACCCAAGCATTTTTGAGGGTTGGAAGTTCTTTCATTTCCTTGCCGCTCAGTTTTGAAGGGCAGTTTTCGCGAACTTGAAGTAGTTCTTTTATGTTTGTGAGTAGTAGTTTCATTAGCGTATTTTTATTTCTGAAATTAATGTGTTTTCAAAGTATAGTTTTCCCGTTTTTAATTCATTGGGAACAACAAAATATACATCGATAACATTTTTGTCTATATAATTTGGGCGTAAATAAATAGTATGAACTATTGGTTTGCGTTTTGTGCCAAAATTGAGGTTAATAGCGCAATCTTTATAATCATCAATCGAGTAATCGTCAAAAGTATTGGGAACTGAAGGATCATACTTCGCGAAAATTGGTTTTTCAGTATCATTAGTAGTTAAAAGTTGAAAACCTTTACTTCTAAAGAAAGTGGCGAAAAGTGCTTCTGAAACGCTAAATCGCGCCTTAAACTCATCGGTTACAAATGAAAGTTTGTTTGGGTCAAAAACGGTCTCTTCTCCATCCAACGAACGTACCTTAAGCCGAATCTGTACTCTTTTATCATCCTTACCCGAAAGAACATTATAAGTACCAGCAAATTGAACTGAAAGTACTCCGATTTTTCTCGCTTTTACCATTTCTAAGCTCAAGTTTCTTTCTTGAACTTCAACTTGACTATAGACAGAAAAGTTGAATGTAAAAAGTAGTAATAAAGCAACCGTTATTTTCATTTGATAAAGATAGAAAAACTAAATGCTATTTAGAAATACCAGAATTTTTAAATGAGGAGGAGTAGTGGAAGTGCAACCTATGAAATGTCAGAAAATCTAAAAAGAAAGACGGTTTATCTGTCATTTGAAATTTATAAAATTTGTTTTTGGGAATAAAAATACATATGTTTGATAGTTAAAGTCTTATAAAATGATACAAATAGTTTCACAATACGCGAATTATATAAAAGAACTTCCTCAGCTTCTAAAAAATTCACCATACAAGGCCGCTTATATTATTGATAAGCTTCAAATTCCAAAGGCAACTTATTACCGTAAATTGAAGGAGAATAATTTCACCGTGAAAGAAGTATCGACGCTCACGTATATTTTATTTCCAGAGGATGCTCATATATCGGAAATGGATGAGTCGCTTGCCGATTCTAGGGAAAAAATCAAAAAAGGTAAAAAAACGGAGTATGAAAATCTTATGGAAAGAATTACGAATGTAGTTAATTAAGTCCTTAAATATTCTTTATCGTTTCTTCTCTCCATAGCTTTTAATTTCTGCTCTAATCCTGATTTGTGTTTACCGTTCCATTTTTTATCTGAATTCTCGAAAAAACCATACCTTTAAACTTTCAGAAAAATCGATAAATCATGAAACCAAAATCCCTAGGTTTAAATACTATCTGCACCCACGTTGGCGAGGTAGAAGACAAACAATTTAAAGGTGCTATTTCACCAATATATATGTCTAGCAGCTATGCTTATGAAGATGTTGAAGTAAAACGCTATCCGCGTTATTTTAACACTCCAAACCAAGAAGCGCTTTGTAAAAAGATCGCCATGCTTGAAAAAAGTGAGGCTGGACTTATCTTCGGAAGTGGAATGGCTGCCGTTAGCACAACTATGCTAGCGTTTTTGCATAAGGGCGATCACGTAGTGCTTCCGCAAACTTTATATGGAGGAACTTATAATTTTGTGGTAGAGGAATTTGATAAATTTGGAATTGAATTTTCTTTTACTGAAGGTTTTTCAGAAGATAATTTTTCTGAAAAGATTCAGGATAACACGAAGGTCATTTTTGTTGAAACCCCCTCCAACCCCTTAATGCGAATTACCGATCTGGAAATGATTTCAAGGTTGGCGAAACAACGCGGAATTGTTACCATGATAGACAATACGTTCGCTTCACCAGTAAATCAGACTCCTGCAGATTTTGGAATTGATATCATGATCCATAGTGCTACTAAGTATATGGGTGGACATAGTGATATTTGCGCTGGCGCCGTTGCAGCTAGTGAAGAGCATATTAAAATTATTTGGAACCTTGCTAAAAATTTAGGCGGAAGCTTGAGTGATTATACCGTTTGGCTTTTGGAGCGAAGTATGAAAACTATGGTGCTTCGTGTAAAGGCTCAAAATAAAAATGCCAAGAAAATGGCAAAATGGTTGGAAAATCATCCCTTGGTAGAGCAAGTATATTATCCAGGGCTAAAGAATCACCCAGAACATAAGCTTGCTAAAAAGCAGATGAAAGGTTATACAGGAATGCTTTCTTTTGAAATAAACGAATCCTTGGATGTATCTCTATTCCTAAACTCTTTAAAATTGATAAAACCTTCCATGAGTTTAGCAGGAGTGGAATCTACAATCCTTTCGCCGGCAAAGACTTCGCACGGGCTTTTATCTGCTGAGGCAAGAAAAGAGCAAGGAATTAGTGATGGCTTGCTTCGTTTTTCTGTGGGAATAGAAGAAACTGAAGATTTGATAGCCGATCTTCAAGGCGCATTTAAAAAGCTAACAAAAATGGAAAAAATTTAAGAAAGTACTGATTTATGAAAATTGATATACTTGCCATTGGCGCCCATCCAGACGATGTGGAATTGGGATGTTCGGCAACCTTGGCCAAAGAAATTAACAACGGAAAAAAAGTGGGGATTTTAGATCTTACTCGTGGCGAACTTGGAACCCGTGGGACTGCTGAAATCCGTGAAAAGGAGGCTGCAAATGCCGCTGAGATTTTAGGAGTGAAATTTAGACACAACTTGGAGTTTTCTGATGGCTTTATAGTGAATAATGAAGCTTCTAAGCTGGAAATAATTAAAATTATACGAAAATATCGACCAGAGACTGTGCTTTGCAATGCTATTGATGATAGACATATTGACCACGGAATGGCTAGCCAACTTTCAAGTGACGCCTGTTTTTTAAGCGGGTTGCAAAAAATTGAGACTATTTTTGAAGGCAATAATCAAAAGGCTTGGAGGCCAAAGCATGTTTACCATTACATTCAATGGAAAAATGTTGAACCAGACTTTGTGGTTGATGTCACAGGATTTTTAGATAAAAAGCTAGAAGCTGTGTTTGCTTATGAGAGTCAATTTCATAAAAAAGAGGCGGATGAACCAGAGACGCCAATTACATCAACCAACTTTCGCGATAGTATTACCTATAGAGCCCAAGATTTAGGAAGACTTATTGGTACTGAGCACGCTGAAGGTTTTACTGTGGAAAGATTTGTTGCTGTTGATTCTATTTCCGATTTAATCTAAACGTACAATCGACAAAGACAGGATAAAATTTTAGAAAAATCTTGCTGAATGATGTTGCGCAACAATAAGAATTGACTTATATTTGCGTCCGCTTAGCGGCATTGTTTTTTACAAAACAATAAATGGTGGTTGTAGCTCAGCTGGTTAGAGCGCTGGTTTGTGGTACCAGAAGTCGCCGGTTCGAACCCGGTCTTCCACCCGAAAAAAATCCTCCCTGAAAATGGGAGGATTTTTTAGTTTAAGGTTTAAAGTTCAGGGTTCCAAGTTGGCGCGTGATTTATATTTTGCATCCTTAGTTCGCTTGAGTCGTGATTCCATCCAGTAAAAAATCCTCCCTGAAAATTGGGAGGATTTTTTAGTTTAAAGTTCAAGGTTCCAAGCTTGGCGCGGGATTCCTTTTTATGTGAGTTCTTTCATTTAAAAATTGGAACAAGCCTTGATTATTTCTTATCTAAAGCAATTCTCTTTTCGCGATTCGCCAATTCCCACGCGGTCAAAAAGATAAGTTTGGCGCGTTTTGCCATTAATTCATATTCAATCTTATCAGGTGTATCGGTTATTTTGTGATAATCTTCGTGTACGCCATTGAAATAAAAGATGACGGGAATATTGTTTTTGGCAAAATTATAGTGATCACTTCGGTAGTAAAAACGATTTGGATCGTCAGGATCGTCAAATTTATAATCCAATTCCAACTTGGTGTATTTATCATTTACACTAGTTGAAACATCTTGTAATTCTTGGCTAAGCATATCACTTCCTATTAAATATAAATAATCGGGATTATCTTTTTTGTTAGGATCGATTCTGCCAATCATATCAATATTCAAATCCGCAACCGTATTTTCCAATGGAAACAATGGATTTTCAGTATAATAGCGTGATCCGTAAAGTCCTATTTCTTCTCCAGTTACGTGTAGAAATAAAATAGATCGCTTGGGTCCGTTGCCATCCTTCACTGCCTGTTGGAAAGCCTGTGCCATTTCCATCACGGAGACCGTTCCACTGCCATCGTCGTCTGCACCGTTAAAGATATTTCCGTTCTTGTCAATTCCTACGTGGTCCAAATGTGCAGAAATTACAATAACCTCATCGGGCTTTTCAGACCCTTTTATATAGGCTATCACATTTTCAGAAGCTTTTGGATCATTTTTTCCGGCAAAAAAACTAACGGGAATATGTTGAAAATAATTATCAGTTCCAGGTGCTGGGGCAATTCCTTCTTTTATATAAAAGTCGCGAATATAATCTGCAGCCATTCGTTGGCCTTTTGAGCCAGTCATCCGACCCTCCATGGCGTCACCAGCATAAGTGTAAAGATGCTCTTTTAGCTCTTTTGCAGTTATTGTATTGGCATAATCAATATTCTTTTTTTTGGGTCCTTTTGTGTTTTGCGTTGCATTACACGAGAGAATAAAAGGGGAGAAAATTAAAAATAGTATAAATTTCATATAGTGTTTTACTAATAATTATTCGAAAGAAATAAGTTCGTAATCTTTTGCAGATAGACTACCGTCGCCAACTTTTTTGTAGTTCATGGTATGGGTTTTTATTACCTCATTCCCTTCGCGATCTTGTGATTTTATTGTTATTTTCACAATATAGACAACTCCTAAAGAACCTTCTGCTGCTTGGGTTTCTGTTACCTCAACATCTTGATCGTTGAATTTAGTGCCTTCAGGAAGGTCCATTTTTTCAATAATGTCTTTTTTGGCAAGATCTCGAACTACTTCATCGCTTTTGTTTTCAGTAGCACAGGAAACAATTAGCAATGTCATTAAAATAAAGGCTATTTTTTTCATAATTAATTTATTAGGTTAACTGGTAAAGATAAAAGAAGTTAAACCGCTTAAATGCAAAAGTTTTGTGAAATGTATATTTTTGGACGATACTTCGGAAAAATATAGAAAATACAATCCTTATATTTGCTTAAAACAGAAAAACGATGAAGGTAGAACAAATTTACACTGGATGCCTTTCCCAAGGGGCTTATTATATAGAGAGCAACGGGGAAGCCGCAATCATTGATCCGTTACGTGAAACCAAGCCATATCTGGAGCGTGCGAAAAAAGATAATGCTAAAATAAAATATATTTTCGAGACTCATTTTCATGCGGATTTTGTGAGCGGACATATCACGTTAGCCGAACAAACGGGAGCGTCAATTATTTATGGACCGCACGCCAATCCTACTTTTGAAGTATTATTAGCAAAAGATGAAGAGGTTTATAAATTGGGAGATGTAACTATTACCGCAATTCACACGCCTGGACATACCATGGAAAGCACTACATTTTTATTAAAAGATGAAAACGGTAAGGACTATGCTATTTTTAGTGGAGACACCTTATTTTTAGGTGATGTTGGCCGTCCGGATTTGGCGCAAAAAGCAAATGAAGTTACCCAAGAAGATCTTGCAGGAATTCTTTTTGATAGCCTTCGAAATAAAATTATGCCCTTGGCCGATGATGTAATCGTTTACCCCGCACACGGCGCTGGTTCTGCCTGTGGAAAAAATATGATGAAAGAAACGGTGGACACCTTGGGAAACCAAAAGAAAATGAATTACGCCTTACGTGCTGATATGACCCGTGATGAATTTATTAAAGAAGTTACTGACGGCTTGGCGCCACCGCCGTTATATTTTCCGATGAATGTGAAAATGAATCGCGAAGGCTATACTTCTTTTGATGAGGTGATGGCACAGGGAACGCGACCGCTAGATCCAGATTCCTTTGAAAGAATAGCAAATGAAACTGGGGCGATTGTTTTAGATGTTCGAAATCAAATTGAATTTATAGACGGCCATATTCCACGTTCTATATTTATTGGTTTAGATGGTGGTTTTGCACCATGGGTTGGTGCATTGCTAGCTGATGTTGAACAGGAAATACTTTTAGTAGTTTCTCCGGGAAGAGAAGAAGAGGCGGTTACCCGATTGGCTAGAGTTGGTTTTGACAGAACTCTCGGCTATTTACAAGGAGGAATTGACAAATGGAAGGAAGCAGGAAAAGAGATTGATGTGTTGGAATCTATAGATGCGGAATCATTAAAGAGCATATTGCAAAATGATGTGCCGGTTATTGATGTCCGTAATGATGGAGAATTTTCCAATAGCCATATCCCTAAAGCTGTTCACGCACCACTTGGTTTTTTAAATGATCATTTGGAAGAACTTCCGAAAAATGAAAAGTTTTATTTACACTGTGCGGGTGGTTATCGCTCTGTTATTGCAGCCTCTATTTTAAAGAGTCGTGGAATCCATAATGTAGTGGATGTTGCAGGTGGATTTGCTGCCATTAAAGAAGCTGGTATTCCCATTGAGGATTGAAACAATAAATATTTATACTAATTAGAAAGCCCCGAAAAACTTAGTTTTTTGGGGCTTTCTGCTTTTCTTCTTTTTCAATTATTGTCTTTCTACCTATCGGCAATGTCTTCTAAAGTTTTCACTTTATTCAACGTTCCATTGATCTCGGAAGCTTGCTTTTGAAGCATACTAGCGATATTTGGAGGGAAATTTTCTTCTTTTAATTTGTTCTCATATTCATCCCAGCTAGCTTTTTCGCCACGAATACATTCCTCAAGTACTGCTTCATCTTCGTTGCCAGTTACAGCGCTTTTAATATCTATCCATGTACGGTGAAGATCGCCAGTTAGGCTTCCGCTGTCTTTTGGTTCCTCATTAAGGTTGCGAAGTTCATTAGTCAGCTCATTTGAAAAGCGACTTCTTTGTGCTGCCTGTTGTTGTAGGAAACCCTTTAATCTCGGGTTTTTAGCATCTTCCATAGCTTTGGTAAAACCTTTTTGTGCATCGTAGTTTTTTTCCAAAAGCTCTTGAAGATTACCTACCAGTTTGTCGTGATTTTGTTCATTAGCTTTTTCGTTCGTAGTTTTCATAGTTTTTTATTTTGATTTCTATAAAGGTACTTTTCTGAGTGAATAAAAAATCTTATCAATTTCACAATTGAGAAGTGTTTAACTATTGTGTTAAAATTTATTTTAAGTATAAAGACAATTGCAAGTTCACGGAATAAAAGGCACTTTTTGATCCATAAATAATCCGTTTTATTGATTATCTTTCGATAAAAAATCTATGGATATTCGTTCAAACGAGCCATACTGGCTTATTGTAAATTCGCTTCCCTATAGCTATCCCAGGCTACAAAAATCAATTTCATCGGAAGTGCTCATTATTGGCGCGGGTATTACGGGAGCCTTAGTAGCCTATAAGCTCATTAATGAAGGGAAAAAAGTAATAATGGTAGATCGTCGGGATGTATGTAATGGCAGTACTGCAGCGAGTACTTCCATGCTCCAATACGAGATAGATGTGCCTCTACATAAATTAATTGAACAAGTAGGTTTAACCTGTGCCGTTTCCAGCTATCAGAATTGTGAAAAGACTATTACCGATCTAAAAAAAATAGTTGATAAGATAAAAAGTAACTGTGGCTTTGAATATAAGAAGAGCGTTTACTTCACTTCTTCAAAAAAGGATATTTCGTTTCTGAAGGATGAATTTGAAGCACGACAAGCGCACGGTTTTAATGTGAAATGGCTTTCGAAGGAAGAAATAGAGAAAATCGGACTTAATGCTTTCGCTGCAATTGAATCAAAATCTGGTGCCGTGATGGACATTTATAAATTCACGAATGATTTATTAAATTATTGCTGTGGCAAAGGATTGGAAATATACGATAGAACATCTATTGAAGAGGTGAAAGCTAAAAATGAAAAAACAATGGCTACAACGAAAGAGGGCCATATTATTGAAGTTGACGATGTAGTTCACTGTTCTGGCTATGAAAGTGTAAAAACTATCAAAGAGAATATTGTAAACCTGAAGAGTACCTTCGCCTTAGCTTCTGAAGCTTATGAAAAAATTCCACAAGCTTTTAAAAATAGAATTTATTGGAATACTGATGAACCTTATTTATACTTTAGAAGTACTGCTGATAATCGTATTGTGATGGGGGGTGGCGATAGAGATTTTAAGAATGCGAAACATCGGGATGCACTACTTCCGCGTAAGGAAAAAGAATTGACCAAAAGCTTTAAAAAATGTTTTTCCGAAATTTCTTTTATTGCAGATTATTCTTGGGCCGGTACTTTTGGCGAAACAAAAGATGGATTGCCGTATTTCGGTAAGACAGATCCTGAAAAGAGTGAACATTATATCTTGGGTTTCGGTGGCAATGGAATTACTTTTAGTGTAATGGGAATGGAGGCAGTTATAAACTCAATCAACAAAACTCCGCATTCATTTTTGGAGTATTATAAATTTAAAAGGTAATTATTAATAAATACTAAATCCGATCAATATGGAAAAATGGTTCGAGGCTTCTACAACATCTTTAATTGCAATTATTCTAACTGCTATAGGAATTTATATAGCTACAATAATTTTCACAAGACTTGCTGGGAAACGCAGCTTTTCCAAAATGAGCAGTTTTGATTTTGCTATGACCGTTGCAATTGGTTCTTTGATAGCCACCACAGTTTTGTCAAAATCCGTTAGTTTAATACAAGGTATAGTTGGTATTGCAATTGTCTATGCACTCCAGATTTTCATAGCAACATTAAGGCGTTTTAGAATTGTCCAGGACATTGTTGATAATAAACCACTATTGCTTATGATAGGGGAGAAAATACTTCACCAAAATTTGATAAGGGCTCGTGTAACTGAAGCAGATTTACGATCTAAACTAAGAGAGGCAAATGTTTTAGAACTTTCACAGGTAAGAGCTGTTATATTCGAAGCTACCGGAGATATTGCTGTGTTGCATACAAAAGATGCTGATGTTGAAGTAGAGGATTGGTTGTTGAAAGGAGTCCAAAAGTAGGTGTTAATTCTATTTTAAAATTTTGACCAGCACTTGAAAGTTCCGTATCTTATAATTTCAATAAAAAAGAAAAGTTATGGACAAGAATGAAAAAAATGTAGAAAAGGAAAAGCAAAGTAAAAAAGAACAGGCGATCAATAAAAAAGCTACGGACGGGAAAGAAATTAATCAACAAGAAGCGGAGCGCCAGCAAAAACACCAGCCAAGAGATAATGCCTAATACATTTTCTAGTAAAAGAAAAACCTCACAGATTTTTAAAAGTCTGTGAGGTTCTTTTAATAGGAGTTAGATCTTCTCCAAGTTTATTTATTTACAAAAGACCCGCAACCGTCATAAGTTCTGGGATCTTTTTCCGACTTACGTTTTATTAAAACCTCCACTTTATGGGAGTTCTTTTTACCGCTCATTCTGTCTTTGCATTCTTGCTCAAGAAGTGCAACCTTTATTGTTTCGCCTTCATTTTCTGAATTGAAAGTAATGGTATTGCCAGACGTATCTATTGTATTTATAACTGCCGTGATAGATTTATAGTTTATATCGGGAGATTGGAAATGTATTTTTTTATCAGAAATTTCAATACTCCAAAACGGCTCATCTCCACCACCTTTAAAATCGTGACCACTAGTGGTGTTTTTAGGAATTGAATCAAGGCGATTTTCATTGTACTCCATCGTTGAACGAGTTTCGGCTGGGGTGATGGGTTCGCTCGTTTCTTTTCTTGTTTCCTTATTGGTGTCTTTGCAGGAGAGAAGCGATATAGATAGAAAAGCGACTAAAAGTATGGTTCTAAATTTCATGAGCTTGGTTTTTAATGGAATATAAAGCTAATGAAATATTCACGGTCTCATTAAGGGCTTATAGTTATTTTAACAGAAGCTTTAATGTCTAATATCCAAGATCTGCAATAGGATGATTTATATGCGAAACCCATTTCAGCCGCCGTTTGGCATTCATAAAACACCTTATAATCTTAGGCCTCAACAACCTCGGATTTTCCGTTATAGAATGGGAAATGATTAACCGTGTTTTTAAGATCTAAAATAATTTTTGTGCCTAAGGGCTTCCCGTCATTATCCTTTTTATCAATTATTTTATAGCTGATTTTCCCCTCATAGGTTTTATTATACAATTCAATTCGTTCTTTAATGATTTGCATCCCCATGCTTTTATGTGTTTTTATGGTATTTTGAGTCTCCTTGGCTTTTCTGCCAGCACCATTATCGTCGATAATAATTTGAATTCTTTCTTCGTCATGAACAATTTGGATCCGCAAGATTTTTTCCTCACGTGGACTTACCAACAATCCATGCCAAATTGCATTTTCCAAAAATGGTTGAAGCAATAGGGGAGGAATACAGACATTTTCAATTTCAGAGTTTTCATTGCCTGAAATGTAAAATTTAAAGTCTTGAGCAAAACGATTTTCTTCCAGAGTGAGATAATGTTCGGCCAATTCAATTTCTTCTTGCAAGCTGATAACTTGTTGTTTAGAGGTTTCTAGAACCATTCTGGTATATTGGCTAAAGATTTCAAGATATTGAATGGCTTTGGAGTTCTGCTCGCTTTGAACAAGGTAGGTAATGGCGTTAAGACTGTTAAACAAAAAATGTGGATTAACGCGCAAACGAGTTACAAGAATCTCGGCTTGTGCTAGATTGCGCTCATAAATAGTATTCATTTTGTCCTTCTCAGCTTTGGTTAAGCGTTCATTAGTTATTTTTTTAGTTCGATAATTTCTGTATTGTAAGAGAAAAATAATCAAGATTGCTCCCAGACCGATGGCTAAAAAAATGGTGATGATCTGTTTTCTTTCCAGTTGTTCTTTTTGGGTATTCAACGTTGCTTCTTGCAGTGCCTTGTCTTTTTCTAGAAGCTGTATATGGTTTTCTTTTTTCTCGAGATTGTATTCTTGGGTCAATGCTTCTATCTTGATGTTTTGCTCGTCAAGATTTACACTGTCCTTGTATGCTTGAGATAGTTTAAAGTAAGATAGCGCTGATTTATAATCGTTTCTTTTTTCTGAAACTTTTGATAATTTGTTCGCGTTTGTACTGATCAACTCTAACTCGTTCATTTTTTTTGAAAGATTTAGTGATTGACTATAATACTCTTCGGCTCTATTAAGTTTTTCTTTTTTAAAGTAAGTATCTCCTAGGTGAATAAGAAGTTCTGCTTGTTTGTGCTCGTCGTTAAGAGTCTTAAATTCTTCGATGGACTTTTGAAAGTATGATATCGCTTTATCAAGGCTCTTACCTTCCTTTAGATACAATACGCCTCTGAATTCATACGTGATCGCTAAGCCGAACAAATCTTCCCTTTCCTGGTTAAGTGCAAGTAATTTATCCAGATATTTGTTTGCAGTTTGATAGTCTCCTTTGTCAATATAATATCCACTGATCGAAAGAAGGTTCATCGCAACTCCCAAACTATTTCCCATTTTTTCCTGGGCCTCCATGGACCGTAAAAAATAGGGTAGAGCTTCATTTTTACGATTTGGTATGTTACCTAAAGTATTACCAATTCCGTTGCTCGAGATAGCTATATTCTTAACGTCATTTACGGATTCGGCTATCTTTAACGCCTGCATATAATAAAAAAAAGCTGTGTCATAGTTATGATTATAACGTCCTGCCACACCTGCATTGTTCGCGATAATCATTTTAAAAATAGGTTTTACATCTTTCTCTTTTATCAGTTCATAGGCGCGAGTATGAAATGTTAAAGCCCGATCGTATTGTTGGTGATATCGGTAAAGTAATCCTAGGTTGTCTAAGGCCCTTGCGTATAATAGTGAATCTTTAAGTCCGAGTGCTCGGTCAATAGCGCCTTGTGCATGTTTGTACTCTATCTCTGCGTTGTGCTGTCTTCGATGCGTTTCTCTTGATAAAGTTATTTCGTAAATGACCTTAAGTGAATCATTGGTCTCATTTTTAAAAGAAGTTCTAAGACTGTCAACCCGTGTGTCTGTCTGGGCGAACAATCCGCAAGAAGACCAAAGGATTAATAGTAGAAGCGTGCTATTAGCAATGCTTTGGGCTTTCTTTTTTGAAAAGAAATTAGTAGGTAGGTGTAGCTTCAAAACAACATAAATTTGAGAATGTGGGGCAATGTTTTAAAATTATGTTAATGAAATGAAACTACCAAGTAAAAGCTTATGTTAATACATTTTATGATTGTATTTGTCTCTTTTACAGTTTAATTGTAGGCTTGTGGTTTTTCGCGAAGAATACGGAATTAAATTATAATCTTTTTAATATTTTGCGAGCGCGTGCTTGATAGCCAGCGCTTTTGTTTGGAGCATCTTTTGTAAGAAGATGTTTTAATTCAGGATAAATCCATTTGCCAAATTTATCTTTTCCCAAATAATACAGCGCACTCATTGCTGGAGCCTGGCAGGCTACTTTCTGATCGGTAATTAGCCACTCAAAACAACAATCGGTCATTATCTTTCGCTGGTTTTCACTCATAATATCTCTGAAATAAGTGTATTTAAGCATATAATGGTGATAGCATAACATTTCGCAAATTTTGGCAGAAGAACGAAGGGCTGAATCATTTTTAATATTTGGAAGCTGTTCAAAGAATAGACGCATATATTTAAAGAAAAGCTTCGGTTTATTTTTAGCAATAATCTCTAGAGCCCAAGCGGCATTAACCAAAAGTTCACTTTCTGGAATGAAGCACCATTGCAGGGTTTCGCGTACGTAATGCGGTTTTTTGACTATCCAATAAGCGACTTCCTGTCTCTTTTTTAGACTGCTGTCAACCTCCATTAGTTTTTCTTTTAAATCTTCGGGAAGCATATCGTTTCTATTTTAAAAGTTCAACAACCTTTGGCACCCCTGTAGAGGCATTTTCAGCAAAAACCGAAATTCTCTTACTTTCTGAGATTGAAGGTTTAGGGTCTACAAAATAAATAGGGGCACCTTCCTGTGCATATTGCATCAAACCAGCCGCAGGATAGACCTGCATGGAGGTGCCAACGATGATAACGGCATCAGCTTTTTCTACAATTTCGGCTGCCACTTCAATCATCGGTACCATTTCGCCAAACCAAACGATATGTGGTCGCAATTGATGATTGTGCTCACAGAAATCTCCGAGATTAAGATCCTTTTTCCAATCAAAAATTAAATCTTCATCAAAAGTACTTCGCACTTTCAATAGTTCCCCGTGGAGGTGGATTACGTTTGTACTTCCTGCACGTTCGTGCAGATCGTCCACGTTTTGGGTTATGATGCTAACATCGTGGGTTTTTTCTAGTTCTGCCAGTGCTTTGTGCGCCTCATTGGGCTGTACCGTTAAGAGTTGTCTTCTGCGTTGATTGTAAAAATCCAGCACAGCAGCAGGATTATGGGCAAAACCTTCGGGGGAGGCCACTTCCATTACATCATGGCCTTCCCAGAGTCCATCACTGTCCCTAAATGTTTTTATTCCGCTTTCTGCGCTTACACCGGCGCCTGTCAATACTGCAATTTTCATTTTAAAATTATTTAGTTACTAAGTTATTCAAAAATCTGTACTTAAGAAAGAACTAGTTAAACCAATAACTTTTATCTTAGCAAAATATAGAAAAAGTAAGTAATAACCAATAACTTATTAACCCAGTAACTTTTTTCAATTCGGTTACTGAGCGAAGACGAAGTATGGATTTAGAACTATTAAAATATTTAGAAAGTTACCTTACCGAACGCAGAAAAAACCGCTTTAAAAAAGTGCTTTCCGAAAGAACGCGACATTTCACCGTAGTTACCGAAGATGTTTATCAACTTCACAATACCAGTGCCGTAATGCGGACTTGTGATGTTTATGGAATTCAGGATCTGCACGTGGTGGAAGAAAAAGTAAGCAAGCGAATTGATAAGGAAATTGCCATGGGCGCTCAAAAGTGGGTGAATTTCAATAGGTATAATTCTATAAAGGAATGTATAAAGACTTTGAAAGATTCAGGATATCAAATTATCGCAACAACGCCTCACAATGACTCAACCATGCTGCACGACTTTGATGTTTCAAAGAAAAGTGCTTTTTTCTTCGGAAAAGAAAGTGAAGGTTTGAGTGATACGGTGATGCATGCGGCTGATGGTTTTCTGAAAATCCCAATGTACGGTTTCACCGAAAGTTTGAATATTTCGGTTTCAGCAGCAATTATTCTGCAAAGCGTGGTTACAAAACTGAAGCAGAGCGACGTTAAATGGCAGCTTTCCGAAGAAGAAATCCCTGAAATTGAAATGGAATGGGTTAAAAGAACCATTAAAGCCTCGGATGAGATTATTGAGCGATATCATTCTGAAAATCCCAAATAAAAATTCAAAATTCAGAAAAGTATCTCACATCTCAACGTACACACGTCTAAAATCTCACATCTCACACCAGCCTGCCGGCAGGCAGGTCTAAAATCTAAAACAATGAAACTCGTCTTCGCCACCCACAACAAAAATAAATTCACCGAAGTAAAAGCAATGCTTCCACACCATATTGAATTATTAAGCCTGGACGATATTGGCTGTAATGAAGATATTGAAGAAACTGCTGATACTATTGAGGGGAATGCAATTTTAAAAGCAAACTATGTACGCGATCATTACAACCTAGATTGCTTTGCTGATGACACCGGATTGGAAGTAAAATCCCTCAATAACGAACCTGGAGTTTACAGTGCAAGATATGCGGGAGATTCGCACAATTCAAAGGCCAATATGGAAAAGCTGCTGAAAAATCTTCAAGGCGAAGAAGTTCGTTCAGCAAGGTTTAAAACGGCAATAGCACTTTCCATGAACCATTCTGAAGTTATGTTTTTAGGTATATGTGAAGGTGAAATAACCCAAGAACCGCGTGGAGATTCTGGGTTTGGGTACGATCCAATTTTCCAACCTAAAGACTTCGATAAAACCTTTGCCGAGATGACACTTCAGCAAAAAAGTAAAATCGGCCACCGTGGGAAAGCCATGCGGCAGTTGATTAGTTATCTTTCTGAATAAGTAGCAGTGGGCAGTTGCAGTTGTAGTATAAGACCCCAAAGGTTTTTAAAACTTTCGGTGTCTTGAATATTTTTTTAAAATTAACGGCCACCGCGGAAAGGCTATGCGATAGTTGATGGGTTAACCCTCTAAATGCTCAACGATTTCAGCTTGACTAAATATGATTTCTTATTGTTCGAATTTAACACTATAAACCACGAAACAATACACATAATTATCAACAGGTTAAATAGTAAACCAATAAAGCGATTGGGATATAAAAACTCCAAATTAAGTGTTCTAACAAAATTTAAATCCAATTGTTGCATTAACTAGTTGAATCTACCCTTAGAAAATATTTGAAGCTACACACTTTTTACAGTATAAAATACTTTACCTTAGTAACGTACACTCTAAAATCTTTTAAATATCGAAGAGGTTGATATTGCCTTTGAGACCACTAAAGTTGAGAGATGTTATGATAACTTTAATCGTACTCCCAGTGGAGGAAGTATTACCAAGTTTAACGATAATATATTTAATTCCAATATTACGGTAACGCCGCAAGATTCTTTAGGGATTAACAACCCTAATTTAATAAATACATTACAACCGGGCTTGTACAAAATTGAAAGAGTTTTTATAGATGGAGCTAACGAAGAAACCGTAATTTATAAAGAGAATAACTAAAAGCTATGGCAATGCGGACTTATTTTTCTATTTTTTTTATTTTTTATGCGTAGTAGCCTCAGCCCAGTTTGGACCCCAGCAACTTATTACTGATGAGGCCATAGGAGTTGAACTGGTCATTGCGGTAGATATTGATGGCGACGGTGATATGGACATTGCCTCGGCCTCTAGGGGAAGCGATACCATAGCTTGGCAGGAAAACTTGGACGGGCTTGGTACTTTTGGCCCTCAGCAAATGATTACAACTTCATTAGATCAAACCGTTTATGTTGCAGCTGCAGATATTGACGGGGATGGAGACATGGATGTTTTGGGAATATCAGGTTTTGGAAATTTGATAGTTTGGTTTGAAAATATGGACGGATTAGGTAATTTTAGTTCACAGCGCATTATTGACGCCTCCACTATTTTGCCAAGTGAAATCATTACAGCAGATTTAGATGATGACGGCGATAAGGATGTCGTTATTTCTTCTCGTGGCGAAAATGCCATTATATGGTTTGAAAATACAAATGGTCTTGGGGATTTTGGTCCTAAACAAACCATTACCAATGGTGCAATGTCGGGTCTTTCTGTTTATGCAGCAGATCTTGATGGAGATATGGATATAGATTTGGTGGCAACCTCTTCCGGTAACAAACGCTTGTATTGGTACGAAAACCTGGATGGTTTGGGAACTTTTGGCCCAGACCAACTCATTGTTGAAACATTGGATTATGGAGGCTTTGTTTCGGTTTTTGCCATAGATATTGATGGCGATGATGATAATGACGTGCTTGCCGCGGAGTTTGGAGGGGATACACTATCTTGGTTTGAGAATACAGATGGCTTAGCTACTTTTGGCCCACAGCAAATTATTACTTCCACCCTTATTACACCTTTTATGGTTTTTTCGATAGATCTGGATAATGATGGCGATGTAGATGTGCTATCTGCCTCTGGCACCGATGACAAGGTAGTTTGGTTTGAAAACATAGATGGAGTCGGAACTTTTAGTACAGAAAAAGTTATTTCAACACTTACGGACAATCCACGGTCTGTATATGCTGCGGATATTGATAATGATGGAGACAATGACGTGCTATCGGCTTCTATTGCAGACAATAAAATTGCTTGGTACGAGAACTTAAACTTGATAAATGTATCAGAAAATCCATCCATAGGCATAGCCGTTTACCCTAATCCGGTAACTGATATTTTAAATATTACTTCACCTCTTGTTATTTATAGCATTGAAATTTACACTATTATAGGTCAACTTATTGAGCGTAATTCTTATCATCAAAAGTCGGTGGCTTTGGATTATAGCAAGTATACTTCTGGCATATATATAATGAAGCTTGTTTCCGAAGAAAATTCACAACTAGTTAAAATCGTGAAAAAATAGTTTCACTAATTCTTTGGTTTTTTTAATTTCCTCCTAAACCCTCCTACGGCGGGCAGGCTCCTAAATCCTCCTACGGCGGCCAAGCTTTTAAACTGCCTACTGCCACTGAATACTGCCACTGAATACTGCCACTTAACCCTACCCCCTTAATTCAGCCTCTTTCTAAAATAATTGCCAACAGTTATTGATAACTGAAAACTTTAAGTTACTTTTGCGCCCTCTAAAAACACAAGGTTAAATATCCTTGCTTTAGAGAAAAGTCCTCAGGGTGAGGGGTGTTATAGTGAAGCTGTCCGTTTTTTATATGTCCAGTCGCTTCCCGTTAGCACACATATATAAAAATTTATTTTAAAAAAATGACAGCATTTAAAGCACTCGGCTTGGAAGAACATCTTCTAAAAGCCATCGCCGACATGGGTTTTGAAACCCCTTCGGAAGTACAAGAAAAAGCAATTCCAATCCTTTTAGATCGCGAAACCGATATGGTTTCCCTCGCACAAACAGGAACCGGTAAAACCGCAGCATTTGGTTTTCCTATGTTGCAAAAAATTGATGTAAACAGTCGTACAACTCAAGGTCTTATCCTTTCGCCAACGCGCGAACTTTGTCTTCAAATTACGAATGAAATGATAGCTTATGGTAAATATATGCCAGGCTTAAACGTTACGGCTATTTATGGAGGCGCAAGTATTACAGATCAAGCGCGCCAGATTAAAAGAGGTTCGCAAATAATAGTTGCCACTCCAGGTCGTATGAAAGATATGATAGGTCGTGGATTGATTGATATATCAAAAATTGAATACTGCGTTCTTGATGAGGCCGATGAAATGCTCAATATGGGCTTTTATGAAGACATTACGGAGATTCTTTCACACTCTCCAAAAGAAAAGAGCACTTGGCTTTTTAGCGCGACCATGCCGAAAGAGGTTTCTACCATCGCCAAAAAATTCATGCATACTCCTGTGGAAATTACCGTGGGTACGAAAAACGTTGGTTCAGACCAAGTTTCGCACGAATATTATTTGGTAAACGCAAGAGATCGCTACAACGCATTAAAGCGTTTGGCGGATGCAAATCCTGAAATCTTTTCTGTAATATTCTGTAGAACAAAACGCGACACTCAAAAAGTTGCCGAACAACTTATTGAAGATGGTTATAACGCGGCTGCCATACACGGCGATTTAAGCCAAAGCCAACGAGATACGGTAATGAAATCTTTCCGGAATCGTCAAATCCAAATGCTTGTTGCAACAGATGTTGCCGCACGTGGAATTGATGTAGATAACATTACACACGTTATAAACTATCAATTACCGGACGAACCTGAAATCTATACACACCGAAGTGGCCGTACCGGTCGTGCCGGAAAAACTGGAATTTCTATTGTTATTGTTTCTAAGAGTGAAGTTAGAAAATTACGAAGCATTGAAAAAATCATTCAAAAGCAGTTTGTAGCCAAGGAAATTCCTTCAGGAATGGAAATCTGTGAAGTCCAGATGTTCCATTTGGCGAACAATATAAAGGACACTGAAATAAATCCTGAGATTAACGCGTATCTTCCGAACATCAATGAAGTTTTGGAAGACTTCACAAAGGAGGAGCTTATCAAAAAGGTGTTTTCAGTAGAATTTACACGCTTCTTGAATTACTATAAAAATAGTAAAGATTTAAATGTTTCTGGAGATCGCAGTCAGTCAGAACATAATGCTGATAGTACGCGCTATTTTCTAAACGTTGGAAGCAAAGACGATTTCGATTGGATGAGCCTAAAAGATTTCCTTCGCGATTTATTGCAACTAGGAAAAGACGACCTTTATAAGGTTGATGTAAAAGATAGCTTCTCGTTTTTCAATACCGATACAAAACATCAGGAATTGGTAATGAGCATCTTCAAGGATTTCAAACTTGAAGGAAGACAGATAAATGTTGAAATTTCCAAAGACACCGGAGGAGGTGGCGGAGGTAGAAGCAGAAGCGGCGGAGGAGGCGGCGGACGTGATCGCGGAAAAAGAAGAAGCGAAAGAAGTGATAGAAGCGACAGAGGAGATCGTGGAGACCGCGGAAGCGATAGAAAAGGAAACTTTAAAAAACGAAGCGCTGGTTCAGGCGATGGCAACAAATCTGGCTTTAAAGGTAGAAGCCGTAGAAGTAGCGATCGTCCAGACACGAAAGGAACCGGCGGAAGACGTAGAAGGAGAGACTAGAGAGTTTTGTGTTGATGCGTTTAGAAGTCGATGAGTTTAGCGATAGAAATGTTCTCCTGAACTTCTCTAAACCTTTGATTTTCGGTTTTTAATTTCGATTTTAAAACATTAAACTTTATCAAAATATTCTATATAAGTATCTTTACGGGTCTCTATTAAAGAGGCCCGTATTTTTTTTAAGACCTATGCAAAGCTTCAATTTTCAAGAGGAATATATATTAGAAAACGACCGTGTTCGTTTACGTCCGCTTGAAATGCAAGATTTTGAAACGCTTCAAGACTTCGCTTTAAATCAACCTGAAATATGGAAATATTCTCAGCAGCCGGCGAGTGGTTTGGAAAACTTAAAGATGTATATAGATTTTGCTTTGGAAGTAAGAAAAGCGGAAACAGCATACCCGTTTATTGTTTTTGATAAACGCAGCCAAAAGGTTGCTGGGAGCACCCGTTTCTACGATTTTCAGAAAAAACATAATACCGTTCAACTCGGTTATACTTGGTATGGGAAGGAATTTCAAGGAACAGGACTCAATAAAATTTGTAAATTATTGATGCTGGAGTTCGCTTTTGAAAAACTTGGCATAGAGCGTGTAGAGTTTAGGGCCGATGCAAACAATGCGCGTAGCATTGCAGCAATGAAAAGTATTGGCTGTACCGAAGAGGGAATTTTACGAAGCAATTGCGTAGCACCTAAAGGTAGAAGAGATAGCATTGTTTTAAGCATTTTAAGAGAGGAATGGTTTAACGGCGTAAAAGAACTAGTGAACTCTAAAATTGAAAAAGAGCGGAAGATTTTGCCCCAGTAAAATTTTTCGATATATTAAATTGAAATTCGAACGAGTCTCTATCTTCTCCCTAAAAGATAGGCTTCTTTTAATATTGAATCGCGACTAAAATAATTGTTTCCTTTAGGGTTGAAGCAACCAAAAATTTGATTAAGATTGCCTTCTGTAATGTCAGTACGCGCAATCTTATACTATTTATGAAAAAATATATCCTACTTATTGCCCTTCTTTTTATCGCAGCTTATTCTTTTGCACAGGATAATGCTACAATCAAAGGAGTCGTTATGAACGATGCCAACGACAATTTAATGGAAAACGTGAATATCGTAAACCTAAATCAGGTAAAAGGAACTATAACCAATGAAAAAGGGGAGTTTTCAATTAAAGCTGCCGTAAATGATACGCTGTTTTTCTCCTATCTTGGCTTTAAGTCTCTTCGTGTTAGAGTGACTAATGACTGGCTTCGATTTGGCGACATTAAAGTAAAGATGACTGAGCTTGGTATTGCTTTGGAAGAAGTGGTCATTAGGCCAATCCAACTTACGGGTTACGTTGAAATAGATGCCAAGTTGATTCCTGTTTATGATAATTATCGTTATCGAATTTCGGGACTTAGCACAGGCTATGAAGCCGGAAACAGTCAGCCTGGCGCAGTAAGTAAGGTTTTGAACTCTATTTTCAATCCTGCGGATTTTCTTTATAACGTTTTTGGGAAACGACCCAAACAGATGAAAAAACTCCGACAAATGAAGGAGAGTGACGAAATCAGAAACCTACTTCAGAGTAAATTTGACCGTGAAACGTTAATGGCAGTACTTCAATTGGAGCGTGTTGATATTGATGAGATATTGAACAAATGTAGCTTTTCCAAAGACTTTATCCGCACTGCCAACGATTTGCAGATTCTTGACGCTATCAGTGGATGTTATGAAGAGTATAAGGTTTTGAATAGGGATAAATAGGGAAACTGAAATCGAAACTGATCCCGATAACTATCGGGAGAAATCGAAAACGTCCTTCGGATCTGCTTAGGGACTTTTATTCGTACTTGAATGAAAAAGATGCTGATAGATATTGGGAGAAGTTAATGATGTAATTACTCCAGAGTCTTTTTTTTTCTATGTGTTACTCTGCGTTTCTTTGTAAAACTCGGTGTTATAACTTTTCCTCAAAACATTAAACTATGAAGCAAATCATCAACGCCCAACGCAACTTCTTCAATACGCACGCAACAAAAAATATCCACTTCAGAAGAAAACAGCTAAAGATTCTTGAAAAGGCATTAAAGCAAAGTGAGGGTTTACTTCACGAAGCAATTTACAAAGACTTCAAAAAGTCGGAGTTTGATAATTACAGCACTGAACTTTCACTGCTTTACAAAGACATCAAAGAAGCCCGAAAAATGATTTTTAAATGGACTCGGAAAGAGAAAGTTTCCACGGGCATTCTAAATTTTCCTGCTTCCAGTTATATTATCCCTGAACCTTTGGGGGTTTGCTTGGTTATTGGTGCGTGGAATTATCCATATCAACTTTCTTTTGCACCTGTTATTGCCGCAATCGCTGCTGGAAATACCGTGGTGCTAAAGCCTAGTGAATTGCCAGCTAATACTGCAGCTGCAATTTCGAAGATTGTAAAAGAGAATTTCGATCCGGCTTTTTTCACCGTTATGGAAGGTGGCGTAGAAGAAACCCAAGAATTGCTAAAGCAGAAATTCGATAAAATATTTTTTACAGGAAGCACAAAAGTTGGGAAGATAGTTTATAAAGCTGCCGCCGAAAACCTCACTCCGGTAACCTTGGAACTCGGTGGAAAAAGTCCAGCCATTGTCACAGAAAATTGCAACCTTAAAATTTCAGTGAAACGAATAGTTTGGGGTAAGTTCTTAAACGCCGGCCAAACCTGCATTGCTCCAGATTATGTGCTGGTTCATAAAAGTATAGAACAGCAATTTCTTGAACAGACGAAGCAAGAAATTATCAGCCAACATTTTGCTTTTGAAAATGATAATTTCTTACAGATCATTAATAATGGCAATTTTGAGCGTCTAACTAAAATGATTCAGCCAGAAAAAATATATTTCGGGGGAGAAACGAATGCGGAAACCCGCTACATTCAGCCCACAATAATGCAAAATGTAAGCTTTGATGATCCTGTTATGCAGGAAGAAATCTTTGGGCCGATTCTTCCGGTTATTACTTACGAAACCATAGAGGAGGCAATTGCTAAAGTAAACAGTCTTCCGAAACCTTTATCCTGCTATTTATTTACGAAAAGCAATTTCGTGAAAAAGAAGGTTTTAAACGAAATATCTTTTGGTGGCGGGGCAATAAATGAAACCGTTATGCATATCACTAACGCAAACCTGCCTTTTGGTGGAGTAGGTTTTAGTGGAACCGGAAATTATCACGGCGAAGCAGGGTTTAAGGCTTTTACCCACTTTAAAAGTGTAATGGATAAACCAACTTGGCTTGATCCCTCCATTCGCTATTATCCACATACGCCATTTCGATTGAAATTGATGCGATGGTTTTTGAAATTTTAATCTTCCAAGGAATATAATTTCAGGCTTCATTTCCTCTAAAAAAAGAGTTTCAGTATCTTGCCGAAAAATAATTTTCAATACAGCTAAATTAATATGAAAAAATACGCAATGGCAATCGGTTTAGGCTTGTTGGCACTTTCCTGTACGCCAAAAAAGGAAACAATAATCGCAATAGATGTGTTGTTGACACCTTCGGAAGAAATGCATGCGCAAGCGCTTCAGCTAAATGAATTAATGAAGCAGAATAATCCTGAAACCCTCACATTAGACGAAAATCACATCCCGCATATCACGCTTTTGCAATGTTTTATTAAGGAAGAAGACTTGCCGAAAGTAAGAAGGTCTTTGCACGGACTTTATGATGAAATTAAAAATGATACGCTCAAGGCTGAAAGTCTTTTCTACTATAAAGAAAAAGAAGAGAGCTTTGCGATGATTGCTGTTGAGAAGAATGATCAATTATTGAAACTTCACGAGAAAGCAATTGAATTGGTAAAGCCGTTTATAGTTTATAACGGTAACCCAGAATCTTTTGTGCAAAACCCAGATAATAGCCCAATTGGTGAATCTACTTTAACCTATGTCCCCGAATTTGTTGAAAAACACAGCTATGAAAACTTTGATCCACATATTAGTTTAGGGGTGGCCCAAAGAACTTTATTGGATAGTTTGGCCGAAAACGTTTTTAAGCCAATTCCTTTTAAAGCGACATCAATTAGTATTTATCAATTGGGCGACCACGGAACGGCGCAGAAATCCCTTTGGAAATCTGAATAGTTAAGCTTCATACTAAATATAAAAAAAGCACGTGAAGTTTTTTCACGTGCTTTTTTTATATTGATGGTGTTGGAGTTTTTAAATCTTTTCCAAGGCAGATTTAATTTGGGTTTCACCCTGCAAAATTTCAAAGGTTTTATTCCTTGCTACGGAACCTTCCAAAGATCCAACTAAAGTTTCGGCAACATCTTGACGCGAGATTTCGCCTCGTTTGTGGAGCTTATTCTCCAATTGGATCTTGCCGTTACCCGTTTCATTATTTAAAGTTCCCGGACGAACGATGGAATATTCCATGCCTAAACTTTTAAGATGTTCATCGGCATTGTGTTTGGCTTTTAGATAGTCTTTTAATTCTGTAGCTTCTTCCGGATTGTCAGCGCCCATAGAGCTTAGCATTACAAACTTTTTAATACCATCTTTTTTGGAAGCATCCATAAGTTTTTTGGCTCCTTCTTGATCTACTCCCATTACATTCTTTCCGCCAGAACCCGCTGCAAAAATCACGCGATCCATGCCTTTGGTAGTTCCGCTAACATCTTGTTCCAGATCTGCGAGAATTGTTTTTACACTCTCTTTTTCAAATCCTTCAGCTTGTTCTTTCTTCCGAACCATTGCAAAAGGCTCATATTTATTTGATTCTTTTAAAATTGAAATTATCTTTTTTCCTGTGGTGCCATGTGCACCGGCTACTAATACTTTTTCCATAGATTTAAGATACAATTATACGAGAGCCTAAGACTATCATTTGGCAATCTTTAACCCTCTATAAAACAATTTTGAAAAAATTTTAACTTCAATAAAGCTATTGTCAATCAACAGCAACTTCTTCTACCACGAAAAAGCCATCGTTTCCTTGACTTTGATACAGTGGCATAAAAATATAAGCATCCCATTCACTATAAACAGGCTTTCCATTTTGATGGGCCAATAACTCTCCTTTTTTAATTGGCTGAAAATTACTGTAATCGGGTTCCATTTTAAAGTCATCTTCATCTTTGATGCCGTGACGGTATTTTATTTCAAAAGTCTTTCTTGAGTCTCTTTTAGCTTCGAGCATTTTGGCCGCTTCAGGATAATTTTTTAATAGATTAAAATCCAATTTACAAGCGTGATTAAGTGCTAACCAAATCATTCCTTCGTGGTTCTTTTCTGAAATTTTGCTCTCGTGCTGCCCACCTTCAAAAACAAAGCCCGTAATCCCTATTCTACTTTCATAATGATCAATACAACCCAAAACAATATCAGAGAATCCGCGAATTATGTACGTGGGAAACTTATGGGCCCAAGAATCATTATCGTTCACTTCCTGAACCGAAATATAAGGGGCACTTGCCGCCGAAGTAGTGTGACAATCTAAAAAATAACGTTTTGTAAAATTGCTTTCCGGATATTTTTTTAGAACGTCTATTATTTCAAACATCTCTTTCTTTTCATGTGAATCCTTTTCTCCCGAAGGTATGTTCTCTTTGGTCCAAGTTCGGTTTAAATCTTCATCAATATAGCGGACATCCTTTTTTAATGCTTCTTGGTTTCCGGAAACGCCAATAACCATCCCTTTAATATTGGGTTTTTCATTTTCCAGGATGGTAAAAACCTCTTTTAAAGCGACCACGCCGCTGGGTTCGTTTCCATGAACACCGGCTGTTATAAAAAGCAACGGTCCATTTTGTCCACTATCATACTTTCCTATAATTCTTGGTATATCTTTCATTTATTATTGTGCTTTTATTTATAAAAAATTATTCATTCAGTCTTAATCCATGGTGGCCAAGGATCTATTGCTCAAACTGTTTTTGTAATATTTAATGTATTGCATTTTACGTTCTAAAGCGTCAATAATAGTATCAGTAAATGCAGGAAGCCCTATATCCTCACAATAGTCTAAACCGCCTGGGCTCAAGACGTTTATTTCTATCAATTTGTCATCCACGATGTCCAAGCCCACAAAAAAGAGCCCATCGCGGATAAGTTTGGGGGCGGTCAGGGAAACAATATGCTCCATTTCAGGTGTGAGCTTTGCTTTTTTTGCTTTAGCTCCCAATGACAAGTTGCTTCGGAATTCGCTTTTATCTGAACTTACTCTTCGTATAACTGCTTTTTGGCCGTTCTCTTCCAAAATTTTACCATTCATTAAAATAACTCGAACGTCACCCTTACTTACTTCGGGTAAAAATTCTTGCGCTATAATATATCCTTTTGCGCTAAGTGTTTCTATAATTTGGTTAAGGTTTTTCTTGTCCTTGTCTATTAAGTAAACGTCTTGACCGCCACTTCCCTCCAATGGTTTTAGCACCATTTTCTTGCCATTCTTTTCCCAGAATTTCATCAAATCGTCTGTGTTTCGAGTAATCAAACTATTGGGTTTAATTTCTGCAGGCAATTCCTCGAAATACAATTTATCAATAAAAGCATGGCTCATTGCGAAAGCATCGTTCAGTACCAAAACACCCAACTGTTGAATCATTCGGGCAAAAGCAATTCCACTGTGTTCTGCCCAATGTCTATCGGAAGTCTCTTCGGTAGGGTTATTCCGAAGAAAAAGGATATCCATATTTGTACTAGGCACAGACTTTGTTTTTAATTTGTCATCCTGTACTTGTTCCCAAAAATCTTCTACTTTCTCTTCTTTTACCGAAGCTGGAATTTTTTTACAACGCAGACTTATATCCTCGTCCCGATGGAAGATGAAATCGCCAACGCTCATCACATAGACTTCGTGGCCACGCTCGTGTGCTTTTTTTAAAATAACTACCGAAGTCCCGCAGGCTTCGGTTTTAACGTCGCTTAATACAAAACATATTTTCATTTTTTTGGCTTGTTTTAAAGGAAAGCGAAATGCCCTTTGTTTCGCTTTATCTTGTTTATGATTTTCTTTTTCGTGGGCAATTTATTTTTTTTATACCATTTCAGAAAGGGAAATTCCCTGTCGTAATTTGGACATTCGTCCATTAAACATTTCGTCTTTTAGATATCTCGGTTTTATTTTTGGTGGATGTAGCAATCCGCGATCGGTTAGGTCTTTGATCATCGGCACGTGTTTTAAGGCGAATTTTCCAGCAAGCAAAAACTCTAAATCTCCACCTCTTACTAAATAATCTCGAAGCTCGACAAGACCCTTCAGATAAATAATATCTTTTAGAAATCCGCCGCCTTGAAATATTCGGGAAGTAATATTGAAAGCTGGTTCTTTTGAAAAGTTATACGTAACGTAAAGCAAATTGAAAACTTCCTTAAAATCCGCTCCGTCTAAAAGTGCCTGTCCTGCAATTACTCGGCCAGCCAGTGTTCGCAATCTATTTCCTGTGAGTCCTCCAATTAAATATTCTGAAAGCACTGCTATTCCTTCCTGCAGCGAATCATAATCTGCCAAGCCTTGCGAAAGCTGACTTAGCGGCTGTTGACTTCCATTGTAATAGGTGAGCGCATGCGTACCAACCTCGTGCTGGATTAGTGCGGAGGCTTCGGGTTTTGTAAGTGTATAATCCTCCGGAAGATAAAGTTCGCCTCTGGAAACCATCATCACATTTACATCTTCACGAATATGAACATTACAAGTATAATCCGCGGCTTGTGTTCTAAAAAAATCAAATTCCGCTTCCGCCATTTTCCCGAAGGCTTTGGCATCTAAGGTCTTTACTTTTTCTTGGTAGGTGTCTTCCGAAATATTCTGAAGTATCAATTTTGCTTCAGATACAATGTTTTGATCAAGTCCTTGATAAAGACGAACGCTCCGGTAAAAGAAATTCTTTGATCCGCGTTCCTTTAACATGGTTAATTGCTGATCGATTTCCTCTCGTTTTTCATCAAAGAGAAAAGAAAGGGCCGGATCGTCAATTTCATCAATGCGTAAATCGTAAAGCCTGCGTTTTAAAATATCTGGATCTATCGGGAGAAGCCGGTAGTGGTACGCGTTTAATTCCTTGAAATTGGTTTTAAAGAAGCATTCGCGCATGGATTGAATATTCACGGGTGAAACCAATAATAAAAACTGATAGTTGCTTTCAATTTTCGTGAGTTCTTTATCAATCTTATAGACTTCTTTGTGAATTTCACGTTTTCCCAAAGCTGCAAAACTTTCCAAATTTGAAGAAGTCTGAACTCGAATAAATTCAAAAACTGCTTTATGTATGGCAGCGGCAAACCCTTCTCTAAATTTTCGAAAATACAGGGGATAAACAATTCCTTCCTCATTTCTATATACGGGAGGCACTTCAAGACCAATCAATGTTCCACCGCATTCCTTAATTTCTTCAATACTACAAAAAGCTTGCTTAGTTTGGGGCTGTCGCTGTTTGCTTTGTTCAATTCTTGCACTGAGGTCCTGACCTCCGTACCTTCTACTTTCTACTTTATCCAATTCCTGTTTTAAAACATCTAGAGAAACTGGAAGTTTATGAGAAGGGCCACGAATTACAAATTCCGTACTTCCGGGCGATCCACTATATATTTCCATTAAAATAAACGAACCAAAACGAGCGCTCATTTTTTCGGTAAGCTCTTTTACAAATTCCTTGAAATATTCAAAATGATCTTTCCCAACAATTAAGTAAGAGGCTCCTGTTCTGGCCAGTCGCATCGTTGCCTGGTCATTTGGAATGTTACGGTAGATAATCAAGAAGGGCACGTCGTGTTCCAAAAAGAGATAACCGTCGTGAGGAAGCTCTTTAATGGTTCTTTCACCTGGTTTCAATTCATCTAAAATTTCTACTTCTTTGGAGGTAGCACTTGCCTTCATGTTTTCTTTTTTGAATAGTTTTAACGTGTTTATGTGGGAAGATAAAAAAAAGGAGGCGCTGAGATTGGGGGTTTAGAGATTATTTAACAGGGAATTATAGCTTCCTTAGAATTTGCATTCGTGTTATTGACGAACTGAAAAGCCTTATAAAATGGGGTTGTTGTACAATTATATGTATTTTTGCGCTTCAATTATATATCTATGGACTACACTAAAAAAATGCTGCGCGATGATGCGCTTAAAGGAAAAACAATAGTTGTAACTGGCGGTGGAAGCGGTCTTGGAAAGGCGATGACCACTTATTTTTTAGAGCTGGGTGCCAATGTGGTGATTACATCCCGAAATATAGAAAAGTTACAAACCGTAAAAAAAGAACTCGAAGAAGCCACTGGGGGAAAAGTATTGCCTGTGCAATGTGATGTTCGAAATTATGACGAAGTAGAAGCAATGCTTGCAGCCTCGGTAAAGGAATTTGGAACTGTTGATGTACTGCTGAACAATGCCGCGGGTAACTTTATTTCACCTACGGAAAGGCTTTCAGCAAATGCTTTTGATACTATAATTGATATCGTTTTAAAGGGAACAAAAAACTGTACCCTTGCTTTCGGAAAATATTGGATTGATAAGAAGGAAACTGATAAAACTGTTTTAAACATAGTTACCACGTATGCTTTTACAGGTTCAGCTTATGTGGTTCCAAGCGCTACTGCAAAAGCAGGAGTTCTGGCCATGACGCGTTCTTTAGCTGTTGAATGGGCCAAATACGGAATTCGATTTAATGCTATTGCTCCTGGACCATTCCCAACAAAAGGAGCTTGGGATAGATTGTTGCCAGGCGATTTAAAAGAAAAATTTGATCCGGCTAAAAAAGTACCCGTTAAAAGAGTTGGTGAACACCAAGAACTCGCGAATCTTGCTGCTTATCTTGTTTCAGATTTTTCGGCATATATCAACGGCGAAGTAGTAGTTATAGACGGCGGCGAATGGTTAAAAGGCGCAGGACAAATGAATCAGCTTGAAGAAGTACCACAACAAATGTGGGATATGTTGGAATCTATGATACGTCAGCAGAAAACCAAATAACATATTTCAAGTACCAAATTCCAAAAGATAAGAAATATAGCCTTTAAAAATTTCCAAAGAATACATGGAGATGATTACTTTGATTTTTTGTTTTTTTAAAGGTTGATTTTTATTTGGAATTTGGATATTGGAATTTGAAATTTTCGTCAACGGGGTTCTGTTAACAAAAATGATTTTCTATCCACATAATTAATCGTACTTTTATCTGCTAAAATTCCAAGCAAATTAATGGGTAAAATAATTGCAATTGCAAATCAAAAAGGAGGCGTTGGCAAGACCACGACCTCAGTAAATTTAGCTGCATCATTGGGCGTTCTTGAGAAAAAAGTACTACTTATAGATGCGGACCCACAAGCCAATGCAACTTCGGGATTAGGTGTTGATGTGGAGGGAGTTGAGTTGGGGACTTACCAATTGCTTGAGCACAGTGCCACTGCAAAAGAGGCTGTCATTGCGACAAATTCACCCAATTTAGATTTAATTCCATCGCACATAGATTTGGTTGCGATAGAAATTGAATTGGTGGATGTGGAGAATCGTGAGTATATGCTGAAAAAAGCTATTGAAGGTCTAAAAGCAGATTACGATTATATACTTATAGATTGTGCGCCGTCATTAGGTTTGCTAACGCTGAATGCCCTAACAGCGGCAGATTCCGTTATTATTCCTATTCAATGTGAATATTTCGCTTTGGAAGGTCTTGGAAAACTTTTGAACACCATTAAAAGTGTTCAAAAAATTCACAATCAAAACCTTGATATTGAAGGCTTGTTGCTTACCATGTTCGATCAGCGTCTGCGACTTTCAAACCAAGTGGTAGATGAGGTGAAGAAGCATTTTGATGAAATGGTTTTTGAAACAATCATTATGCGCAATGTGCGTTTAAGTGAAGCACCCAGTTATGGTGAAAGTATTATTAGTTATGATGCTTCCAGCAAAGGAGCCGACAATTATTTGAGTTTGGCTCACGAATTAATCAAGAAAAACGAAAAAGAGTAAATGGCGAAAGCGACCAAAAAACAAGCATTAGGCCGCGGACTTTCAGCATTGTTGAAAGATCCTTCCAATGATATAAAATCAGTTTCCGATAAAAATGCCGATCAAGTTGTTGGCAGCATTGTGGAACTGGATTTGGGCAGTATTGAAGTAAACCCTTTTCAGCCGCGAACCAGTTTTAACGAAGATTCCCTTCGGGAACTGGCTTCCTCGATTAAGGAACTCGGCGTAATTCAGCCAATCACCGTTCGTAAACTCGACTTTAATAAATATCAATTGGTAAGCGGGGAACGTCGTTTTCGAGCTTCAAAATTGATCGGGTTAAAAACCATTCCGGCATATATTCGAATTGCAAACGATCAGGAATCCCTGGAGATGGCTTTGGTTGAAAATATCCAAAGGCAAGATCTGGATCCCATTGAAATTGCAATTTCATATCAACGATTAATTGAAGAAATTAACGTCACCCAAGAAGAGTTGAGCGATAGAGTGGGGAAGAACCGTTCTACCATTGCCAACTATTTACGATTGCTGAAATTAGATCCAATTATCCAAACCGGAATGCGTGATGGTTTCATTAGTATGGGCCACGGTCGTGCGTTGATCAATGTGGATGATTTAAGTGATCAATTGGATATTTATGAAAAGGTTTTAAGCCAAAATCTGTCCGTTCGCGAGACAGAAGCTTTGGTTCGGAATTTTAAAAATCCTAGTGAAAAAGCGGCCCCACAGAAAGTGAGCGCACCAGCCTTCGCCAAAAAAGCAAAAAAAGAATTGACAGATATTTTTGAAACTTCTGTAGATGTTAAGGTTTCTAAGTCGGGAAAAGGGCAACTGGTAGTTCCTTTTAAAAATCAAGATGACTTCGAACGTATTTTGAAGCTGATAAAAAGTGAAAAGTAACTTCCTATATATTTTTTTTTTAATCTTCGCCACATCTTTGTTTGCGCAGACTCCTGATTCCTTAACGGTAAAAAAGGAGAAAAAGGTAATTGTTGTAAACGATTCTATCTTGCCAAAAGAGGAGTACAATCCACTGGCACCAGCAAAAGCGGCATTCTATTCGGCCGTATTACCGGGATTGGGACAGGTTTACAATAAAAGGTATTGGAAAATTCCGATTATTTATGCCGGAATGGCGGCGGGGGTTTATTTTTACAAGCAACAGGATGATGATTATGATCGTTTCCGAAATGCTTATAAAAGAAGACTTGCAGGCTACACGGATGATGAGTTTCAAGGAATTTCTAATGACCGACTGATAAACGCCCAAAAGACTGCCCAAAAAAACAAAAGCATTAGTATTATTGTTACGGCCGCGTTTTATTTTCTAAATATTGTAGATGCCAATGTAGATGCGCATTTACGTCAATATGAAGTAAGTGAAGACCTATCGCTACAACCCAGTTTTGATTATAATCAATTTAGCGCAAAGCCACAGTATGGAATGTCGTTGACGTATCGGTTTAAATAGTTGGTAGACTTTAGACGGTAGTTGTTAGAGGGTAGAGAAGAAAGAATAAAGAAGAAAGACAAAAGAGTAAAGATGAAAGGAGCGGGGCACAAGAATCAAAAGACAGAACAGAAAGAACCTTCACATCATTTTGATGAAATTCAACTTAGCGCCTTTGCGCCTTTGCGAGAGATAATATGAAGATAGCACTCCTAGGATACGGTAAAATGGGTAAGATCATTGAAAAATTGGCTCTGGAAAAAGGTCATTCCGTGGTTTTTAAAAGCACCAGCGAATCTTCCGAAGGAAATTTTAGGGATGCTGAGGTGGCTATAGATTTTTCCTCACCGGATGCTGCGGTTAGCAATATTTCGAAGGCTTTAGAAGCTGGAATTCCAATAATTTCTGGAACTACAGGTTGGTTGGAGAACTATGATGAAATGGTAAACTTATGTGAAAACCGTAACGGAAGCTTCATTTATGCGTCCAACTTCAGCGTAGGTGTTAATCTTTTTTTTAGCATAAATGAATATGCCGCTAAGTTGATGGCTCCTTGGAAGGAATATGATGTTTCAGTTGAAGAGATTCATCACCTTGAAAAAAAAGATGCGCCAAGTGGAACAGCAATTACCATTGCCGAAGGAATCTTAAAGCATAGCGAAAAAAATAATTGGAAGTTGAATTCTTCTTCGGAAAATAGTTTGAATATCACAGCAAAAAGAGAAAAGGATGTAAAAGGAACGCATACAGTTTTATACGATTCTCCCATAGACACAATTTCATTTAAACATGAAGCTCACAATCGTGAAGGTTTCGCAAAAGGGGCAATCCTAGCGGCTGAATGGCTGAAAGATAAAAAAGGTGTTTTTACAATGAAGGACGTATTAGCCCCCGAGGGGGAATGGAATTGAATATTGATTATTGACGCATTAAAAATTCAAGGTCAATAATATAAATAATAATAAAAAATAGTAATAAGGAATAAAGAATAAGCGATGAGTTGGACAGGTTGGTTTATAGTTTTTTTAGTAGTACAATTAATCCATTTTGCCGGAACTTGGAAGCTTTACGAAGCTGCAGGAAGGAAAGGATGGGAAGCGGCTGTACCGGTTTACAACGCAGTGGTTTTAATGAAAATCATCAATCGTCCGTGGTGGTGGACCATCTTACTTTTTATACCTATTGTGAATTTAATTATGTTCCCCGTAGTTTGGGTGGAAACATTGCGCAGTTTTGGCCGTAATTCAACAACCGATACCATTTTGGGAATTGTGACTTTGGGGCTGTATATTTATTACATTAATTACACCCAAAAACTCGATTATATAAAAGACAGAAGCTTAAAGCCACGTACTTCAACGGGAGAGTGGGTAAGTTCGATTCTGTTCGCAGTAGTTGCGGCGACTATTGTTCACACCTATGTAATGCAACCTTTTACTATTCCAACTTCTTCGTTGGAAAAAACCTTGTTGGTGGGCGATTTCCTTTTTGTGAGCAAGTTCCATTATGGGGCACGTGCACCTATGACGCCTATTGCTTTCCCGATGGTGCATGATACTATTCCTTTGATTCATACAAAATCATATCTTACGTATCCTCAAATTCCATATTTCAGACTACCAGGTTTTCAAAAAATCAAGCGGAACGATATCGTAGTTTTCAACTGGCCGGTTGATACGGTAAATGCGTTTCAGCAGTATGGTGATGGGAAATACTATTACAAACCAATCGATAAAAAATCGAACTATGTAAAGCGTTGTGTAGGGATGCCAGGCGATTCATTGGAGGTTCGAGATGGCTATGTTTTTATCAACGGAAAAAAGAATGATTTGCCAGATCGCGCAAAAATCCAATTTTCGTATGAAGTGAAAGTAAACGGACAATTAAATCCTGAAATGCTTCACAACCGATACAATATTACCGATCGTTATGGCTTTGGAAACAATACATATCGATTTGCGGCTATTTCGGAAGAGTCTATGAATATGCTTAGCAACAACCCGAATGTTGTTGATATTACGCGTCTTAGCAGTGGAAAAGGAGAATGGGACCGAAGTATTTTTCCGAATAATCAAAGATATGCTTGGAACAATGATTTCTTCGGACCCTTATATATTCCTAAGAAAGGCGTAACTGTTGCTATAACTCCAGAATCATTACCATTCTATAAACGATTAATTGAAGTTTATGAAGGCAGTGAGTTGGGGGTAGATAATAAAATAACACAGTCCGGCACCGAAGTTCTATTGAATGGAAAAGCAATTACGGACTATACCTTTAAAATGGATTACTATTGGATGATGGGTGACAACCGAAACAATAGCGAGGATGCTCGTACGTGGGGTTTTGTGCCTTTCAATCACGTGGTTGGAAAGCCTGTATTTGTGTGGATGAGCTGGGATGGAATCAATAAAAAAGTACGTTGGGATAGACTATTTACTACCGTTGGTGGAAGTGGAAAACCAGTTTCTTATTTGATGTACTTTGTTATTGTGGTAATAGGTTGGTTCGCTTTTGATTTCTGGAGAAAAAGAAAGAAAGGGGCTAAAAAGTAAAATATTTGCCACGAATGCACGAATGATTATTTAAGTCTTTTGCTAAGTCCCATCCCCAGCCCTTCCCTGAGGGAAGGGAGCTGATTTGGGAATCAATTTGAAATGGCTTTGACATCAAAAATGGGGTGTAATTAATCAGCGGTTTAAAAAAACAGTGCTTTATTAAACTAGAGCCTTATTCAAAAATATTCGTGTATTCGTGGTGACCTTTATTCAGAAACTATTTAACCTTCATAGCTATGAAATTCAGTTATGCTTATGTAGTACCCATCTGGATCTCTTAATGAAAACTCCTTTTTGAGGGAATTTGGGTTTAAGTGAATTTCTTCTTCAATAGGATAGCTTAGTTTTTCGACGTTTTTTCTAATTGTATTCATTTTTTTAGTCCTGAAATATAGAATAAGTCCGTTACCAGGGGTTATGGAAGGACTTTGCATTGTAGGATGTTCGTGCTCTCCCCATTTATGAAGGCATATTAAAACGTCATCATTATCGGAGACCAATATATCAAAAGTTTTTCCGCCGTGCTTGCTTCTACATTCAAAGACTGATTGATACCATTTAGAACTGGCTTCAACATCTTTTACTGCGATTATCGGGTCAATTTTCATCTTCATATTTCTTAGGTTTAAAATTGATAAGCTTTTGATTTTTTGTAAAAAAAGGAGCTAAAAGATAAAATAAAAAAGCTACGACACTCCTTTGCACGCAGCAGACAGTTGAAATAATTTTTTAACCTACACCCCCACAGGAGATTCGTGCCTTCGTGGCTATCTTTATTCAGGAATCAATCTAAAAATTCCCTGCCCTTCAACTGCAATATAAATCAAACCGTTAGGCCCCATTTTTACATTGCGAACACGACCAATATCTTGCGCAATTTTCTCTCTATTGATTACCTTTTCTCCTTCCAATGTTAGCAATTCTACATATGCGAATTTTAAGGAACCTACTAACAACTTCCCTTTCCAATTCGGGTATTTATCGCTTGTAACAAATGCCATGCCGGAGGGAGCGATTGAAGGAACCCAATAGTAAACAGGAGACTCAATCTCTGGGCTGGAGGTTTCGTCAGTGATTTTTGTTCCGCTGTAATTGATTCCATAAGTTACAGTTGGCCAGCCATAATTCGCACCATTTTTAACTATGTTTATTTCATCGCCGCCTTTTGGGCCGTGCTCGTGAATCCAGATCTTTCCTGTTTCAGGGTTCTTCGCCATTCCTTGTGGGTTCCGATTTCCATAGGTGTAAATCGCCTTTTTCGCATTGGGTTCGTTGTAAAAAGGATTGTCTTCAGGGATGCTTCCATCATCATTCAATCGGTAAATTTTTCCACCGTCGCGTGTAATGTCTTGCGGATTTACATCTCGTTCTCCACGCTCTCCAATGGAGAAATACAGGAAATCATCATCGTCAAACTCAATCCGTGAACCAAAATGTTGGCCAGCAGTAGTGTTGGGTTCAGCTTTATAAAGTTTTTCTAGATTGGTAAGGGAGTTACCATCCAGTTTGCATCGCATTAAAGCGGTATGGCCGCCTTTTTCAGCACCTTCTTCGGAAGCATAAGTAATATAGATCCAGCCGTTGTCCTTATAATCTGGATGTAATTCGATGTCCAACAATCCCCCTTGGCCACTGTTGTAAACTTTAGGAACATTTGCTATTGATACCTTTTTACCATCTTTAAAATGAATCAATCGCCCATCTTTTTCGGTGATAAGCATACTGCCATCGGGAAGCCAAACCATTCCCCAAGGAATAGAAAGGTTTTTTACAACTTCTTCAATTTTGTAGGTTTGCGCTTCCATTTTTAACGCGATATCGTTTTCCTTTTTCTGTTGGGCACAGGAGGCAAAAACAACAAATGCCATTGCAATAGAAATATATTTTTTCATAAGTATCGTTTTAACGTAAATTGAAATTCAAGCAAGGTCTTTTTTGAGTCTTCCTGCAAGGTTTCTTTTGTATAATCTTCAAACTTCTAAACTCTTCAACAAGCCTTAAGAGGATTCCTTCTTACCGCCCGATGACATCTAGCAAGATAGAAACTACCAGCGTCGTTTCTGAATCAATTTATTTTTAAAAAGATACTAAAATTCTGGTTGCGAAAGCAGAGGCGCATGAATAATTTAGAGCGTATAAAAAATTACTTGGACATTCCTGCAAGGTCTCCTTTGGATCTTGTAGATATAACCTTCAACCTTTAGCACAAGCTACACGCTTAAATCAGTATTATATGGAGTTCTGCGTTATTTTTTAACATAAAAAAACCTCCAGTGGATGCTGGAGGTTTATAAAAAACGTGTTGACTTTTATTTTATTTCTGCCTCGGCTGACAGTTCCGAAAGAATGTGATTAAAAGTTTTACTAGGACGCATGGCCTCGGAAACCAGCTTTTCTGTTGGCTCGTAATAACCGCCAATCTCCATTTTAGGGCCTTGAGCGTCGATAAATTCCTTATTAATCTTAGCTTCGTTTTCCCTCAATTCCTTGGCAATTGGAGTGAAAATCTTTTTTAGGTCTTGATCTTTGTCTTGTTTAGAAAGCGCTTCAGCCCAATACATCGCCAAATAGAAATGACCTCCACGATTGTCAAGTTCTTTTGTATTTCGTGATGGTGATTTGCTGTTGTCAAGATACTTTTCAGTTGCTTCATCCAGAGCATCGGCTAAAACGATTGCTTTAGGGTTGTCATACTTTGTACCTAAATGTTCTAGAGAGACTGCTATCGCTAAAAATTCACCTAATGAGTCCCAACGTAAATGATTTTCTTCTATAAACTGCTCAACGTGTTTTGGGGCTGAACCTCCGGCGCCTGTTTCAAACAATCCACCACCATTCATTAAAGGTACTATGGAAAGCATTTTTGCACTTGTACCCAATTCCAGAATAGGGAAGAGGTCAGTTAAATAATCTCGCAATACATTTCCTGTTACCGAAATGGTGTCTTTCCCAGCTTTTACGCGTTCCAAAGTAAATTCAGTTGCTTTTTCTGGAGAAAGAATTTGGATATCAAGACCCTTAGTGTCGTGTTCTGGTAAATATTTATTTACTTTTTTGATTAGCTCAGCGTCGTGGGCGCGATGTTCATCCAACCAAAATATGGTTGGGTTTCCTGTTGCGCGGGCTCTTTCAACGGCAAGTTTTACCCAGTCTTGAATTGGTAAATCTTTTGCTTGGCACATTCTCCAAATATCGCCTGTTTCAACATCGTGCTCTAAAATCACTTTTCCTGAAGCATCAAGCACTTCAACTTTTCCATCTGCTGAAATTTCAAAAGTTTTATCGTGGCTGCCATATTCTTCAGCCTTTTGAGCCATTAAACCTACGTTGGGAACAGTTCCCATTGTTGTTGGATCAAAAGCGCCGTGTTTTTTACAGAATTCAATAGTAGTTTCATAAACTCCGGCATAACTACTGTCTGGAATTACAGCTTTGGTATCGTGGCTTTTTCCGTCTGGTCCCCACATCTGGCCAGAGTTTCGAATCATCGCCGGCATTGAAGCATCAATAATAACATCACTGGGAACGTGAAGGTTGGTGATTCCTTTGTCGCTATTTACCATAGCGAGGTCTGGGTTTTTGTCTATTATGTCTTGAATGTCTGAAATGATTTCATTTCTTTTCTCTTCAGATAATTCAGAAAGTTTATTTTCCAGGTCACCCAAGCCATTGTTGGCATTTACACCTAGATTTTCGAATGTGTCTGCATATTTCTTAAACAAATCTTCAAAATATACTTTTACAGCATATCCAAAAATAATTGGATCGCTCACCTTCATCATTGTTGCCTTCATATGGACTGAGAAGAGCACTTTTTTATCTTTGGCATCTTTTAGTTGTTCTTCAAGGAAAGACACCAATGCTTTTTTGCTCATTACGGTGGCATCGATAATTTCGCCTTTTAAAACCTTAAGGTTCTCTTTTAAGACTGTTTTAGCTCCATCCTTTTCAACCAGAACGATACTCAAAGTATCATCTGCGGCAAGTGTCAGAGATTTTTCATTGTGGAAGAAATCACCGTGATCCATGGTGGCCACATGGCTCTTGCTATCGCTACTCCAAGCGCCCATACTGTGTGGGTGCTTTTTTGCGTAGTTTTTAACAGCCTTAGGTGCGCGGCGGTCGCTATTTCCTTCGCGAAGCACTGGATTTACTGCACTTCCTTTTATTTTATCATATTTAGCTTTAGCTTCTTTTTCTTTGTTGTTTTTTGGTTCAACTGGATAGTCTGGAATTGGAAAACCTTTCTTTTGAAGTTCATCGATGGCTTCGTTTAATTGCGGTACAGATGCACTAATATTAGGTAATTTGATAATATTGGCTTCTGGAGATTTGGCCAATTCGCCCAATTCTTTTAAGTCGTCATTTACGCGTTGGCCTTCAGAAAGATATTCCGGAAAAACCGCTAAAATACGTGCAGCCAATGAAATATCGCGACTCTCAAGCTTAATATTTGCTGGTGCGGTGAATGCTTTTACAATTGGCAAAAGAGAGTGAGTTGCTAAAGCAGGTGACTCATCGGTTTTAGTATATATAATTTTTGAAGACTTTGTCATGGATAATATGTTTTTGGAAATAATAAATTTGAAATTTTAACAGGTGCAAATATAGCGATTTGGCGGCGCTTTTAAAAGGGAGTTTAACAGTTTAAAAGCTTGGCCGCCGAAGGAGGGTTTGGGAGCTTACATGGAATCAAGTCAAAAAAACTTAGGAGTAAAGTTGGAACTATTGGCTATAATCAAGAAAAGCCATATCAAAGTATAAATACTTTTGATATGGCTCCTTGTAAAGTAAATCGTTACCACTTGTCTGCCGAAGGCTGACTTACTGCAGGATGATTATAATCTTGCAAATGTGATTTACTCACAGAGTTCAAATTTTTCTAGTTTCGGGTATGCTGTAAAGCGTCTCCGTCTTATAAAAAATTGACTCATAAACTTTTTTTGATCTCGATACTAATAAACTAAAGATCTTGAGTATCTCAGGCAACCAAAAAAAGCAATTAAAGTGGTTCTTTTAATTTTTTCTAAATCTGGATACTAGCAGTTTTTCAAGCGTTAGTTTCGTAAGCAATTCGGAAAAAAGATGTAAAAGAACTTAACTTTAATTTATCAATCTGGCTGTAACACCATTTTGATATAGCTAATATAAGACGAAGAATTGGATTTTCAAGCTTGTTTAACCCACTAAGAATCCACAGTTTACGAACATTGCTTGTTAACAATTGTTCATAAAAAAAGCCCTGTAATCACAGGGCTTTTGAGAGTTTTCAACAAAGAGAAAGTTATGAACGTTTTTCTTTGATACGGGCTTTTTTACCGGTAAGACCTCTAAAGTAATAAATACGTGCTCTACGTACACTACCTTTTTTATTGATCTCAATTTTTTGAAGTGCTGGCATATTTAGTGGGAAAATACGTTCCACACCAATAGTTCCACTCATTTTACGGATTGTAAAAGTTTTAGTAGTTCCAGTACCTTTTACTTGAATTACAACACCTCTAAAAAACTGTGTTCTTGTTTTTTCGCCTTCACGGATTTCGTAATACACAGTAATGGTATCACCAGCCCCGAATTCAGGAAATTCATTTTTAGTAACAAATTCGTCTTCTACAAATTTAATTAACTCTTCCATTTTGTTAATTTGATAAGGTTTGAGTTAAAACAACATTCGCGGTTTTCGCCAGAGGTTGGATTAAGTGGCTGCAAAAGTAAGGAATTTATATAATGTGGCAAGTGCTTTTCAATTTAAATGCAATAAGTAATTGAATCGAGGCCTTTGGGGTTAATTTTCATATTAGGAAATAGACTCCTTGGGCAGGTTTTTAAATTGAATGTACGAATGCGCAATAGGAATTAATGTAATTATTCCCGTAATTATTAAAAACAGTGTCAATGCAGTTTGTTCATTGAAAATGAAACAGAAAATGATTATCAATAGTCCACCGGCAACCCATAATTTCCCTGCAAGCTTATGGGTTTTTTTCCAGATATCCTCGTTTTCTAAAGTCCATGGAGTACGTATACCTACAAAGTAATTTGGTTTTATCGTTTTAAAATAATTTCCCAGCAGTACAAAAAAGCCACCGATAATCATAAATAAATAGTTCGGATTGCTAAGTGATTGTTCTTTTACCGAATAGATCACATACATGAAAAGCACCGCTATAAATACTGCGATAAGAAGGCGGATGGTATAATATTTATTGCCCATCGTATTCAAGCGCCTCTTAGGATCAATTAAGGGAATAAACAAAAACAGCGCATATAGAAATACTGGAAGTAGGCCTACAATTAGCAATTCCATTTTGTTTCCATATCGATTAACTTCACCATTTAATCCCCATTGCAAAGGGACTTTGACTGGTAAGCTGTTCCAAACATACGCCAGAAAGAAAGCTGGCAAAACCGAAAGTAGGAGCAAGGGAAGCTCTTTTTTTAAATTGAATTTCATAAAATTTATTTTTTGAGGGTTAGTAGCCAAGTAAAAACATCGTCGAGAATAGTTGTGTTGATCGAATAGTGGATAAACTGCCCTTTTTTTTCTCCAGCAATCAAATCTGCTCGCTGTAAAATGTCAAGATGGTGCGAAATGCTGGGTTTTGAAATACTGAAATTGTCTGCGATTTCTCCCGCGGTCAAATCCTCTTTTTTCAAAAGTTCTAGGATTTCCCTTCTTGTTTCATCGTTTAATGCTTTGAAAATGTCTTTCACTATATATTTAGTTATTTAGACAAATATCTAAATACTGTTTTTAAGAAACAAATTATTTTATTAAAAAAAGTTGATTGACAGTAAATTAGCGGGTCACTCCAACAAATCTGGCCTACGCTCCTTTGTGCGTTTGTAAGCCTGATCCTCCCGCCATTCCTCGATTTTGCCGGTATGGCCGCTCGTTAATATATCAGGTACGGTCCAACCTTTATATTCGGCAGGACGTGTATATATTGGTGGAGCTAATAAATCATCTTGAAAAGAATCTGTTAATGCGCTAGTTTCATTTCCTAAAACGCCAGGAATTAAACGGATCACTGCATCACAAACAAGCGCCGCAGCAAGCTCGCCGCCACTGAGAACAAAGTCGCCTACAGAGATTTCCATCGTTATAAAATGATCTCGAACACGTTGATCCACGCCTTTATAATGTCCGCAAAGTATGATGATGTTTTCTTTAAGTGAAAGTGTGTTTGCAGTTTGTTGATTGAAGGTTTTGCCGTCGGGCGTCATATAGATGATCTCGTCATAATCGCGTTGCGCTTTCAATTCTGAAATGCATTTATCAATAGGTTCAATCATCATTACCATTCCCGCGCCACCGCCAAATTGATAATCGTCTATTTGTTTATAGGCGTTAGTGGACCAATCGCGAAGATTATGGGTATGAACTTCCACGATGCCTTTTTCGATGGCACGCTTTAAAATTGATACTTCAAACGGACTTTGAAGTAATTCAGGAACAACGGTAATTATGTCTATTCGCATTATAGAAAATCTTTTTTCAAGTTACATTGATTAATGGAGACTTTTTTGCCTCTCGAAAAACCATGGTCAAAAGGGTTCAAAACATATTTTTCAACTACTTCAAGAAGAGTGATAGAGTCCATAGAAATAGTGATAAAAATACAAAAATACGCTAATTGAAACGGACTACACTTCCCAAGTATAATGATTTACGTTAACATCATTTTTCCAGCCCAATCTTTTATAAAGGGATTGGGCGGGATTTTCAGTATCAGTTTCTAAGGTGATTCCTCTGCAGCCTTCTTTTATAGCTAACTTTTTTGCACGTTCCATCAGCGCTTCGCCTACGCCTTGTTTTCTGGCTTCTGAAGTTACGAATAGATCGTTTAAAATATAAATACGTTGCATTGAAACTGAAGAAAAACTTGGGTATAGTTGTGTGAAACCTAAGCCCTTTCCAGAAGCATCCAGACATAGGAATATGACTGAATCTTGTTTTGTAAACCTTTCTTTTAAAAATTTCCTGGCTGCTTCTAGGTTGGATGCTTGTTTGTAAAAAACTCGGTAGGCATTAAATAATGGCACTATCTGTTCTATATTTTCAATGGATGCTGTTATTACTTTCATAATATGATTAGATTAAGAAATATTAGAATTTTGACTTAAGTCTCTCGCCGGGGATCGCCCGAGATCACGAACCTTATCTAACTCGGCTTCAAAGTATTGCCACGTCCCGATAGCTCCTATGTTTGCTTTGGAAATAAATTTTTAGTTTTACAAATATAAGTGAAAGAGGGTAAGAGTCAACCGATGGCTAGGTAATCTTAAGATATACCGACCGATAGATATGACCTTATCCTTTTATATCTCGTAGAGTTTGAACAGAATGTAAGGAACCTCAACGGTATCCAGAATATCCAACCAGGAGAAAAAACGGACAGAGATTTTTCATTTGTAATTTTAAAAATCGAACACATGAAAAAAGTTTTAAAGGAAGTTGCGGGTATTGATGTAGCCCAAAAGGAATTAGTTGTATCTCTGGGAAGGCTCTATGAGGATTTGGACATTGAAATCATATCGTACAAAGTGTTTAAAAACACTGACAACGGTATAAAATCTTTGATCGATTGGGTTGCTGGCCACAGTAACAATGCAGATAGCGTTAGATATGTCATGGAAGCGACCGGAGTCTATCATGAAAAACTTGCCTATGGCCTTGCTGAAAGTGGTTTTGATCTGAGCATTGTATTGCCCAATAAGATCAGTAATTTTTTTAGGACATTGGACATAAACACGATTACTGATAAGACAGCATCACAAGCTATTATGAGATTCGGTCTTGAACGTAGACTAGATAACTGGAATCGCCCAAAAGGAGTTTATAGACGGCTCAAGCAATTAACCCGGGAGCGTGACCAAATAGTTGATCAGAGATCTATGGTCAAAAATCAGCTACACGCGGAAAAAGCGGAGGCTATGCCTAACCAAAGAAGCCTTGAACGTATTGCTGAGAGAATCAAATTTCTCAACGGTCAGGAGAAAGAAATCAAGATGGATATAGCCACATTGCTAAAGGATTATCCGGATATTAGGGAAAGAATAAAAAATATTTGTTCCATACCAGGCGTGGGAGAGCTGACCGCGGTCATCGTATTAGCTGAGACCAATGGGTTCGAGCTGATAAGAAACAAAAAACAATTGACCGGTTATGCGGGCCTGGATGTTAGGGAAAAACAATCGAGCACATCTGTAAAGGGTAAACCGCGGATATCAAAAAAAGGGAATAGGCATCTTAGAAAATCAATGCACCTACCTTCTCTGTCATCCGTAAAGTATAATAAATTCCATAGAGACCTATATACCCGAATAGTTGCCAAAAGTGGGGTTAAAATGAAAGCACTGATAGCTGTGCAGAGAAAAATGCTGGAACTTATATTTGTTATAGATAAGGATAAAACTAAGTTTGAGAATGATTATCAACAAAAAAGGACACTAAATGCAAATGCAGAAAGTATCCTTTTACAGACTAGCTTATAGCCGTCTTGAATAACAAAAATAATAAAAAAAAGAGAAAATCTCTTGTTAGTTAACACAGAATCTATCGGGATCACTAATATACACTAATTCAATCTTTCCTCGAAAAATGATGACGCAATCAGGGCGCTTTGAATTTCACTAATGCAACAGACTTTCAGTCTGCTTAGAATGCGCTGTAATATTAGTGCAGAAACAAAATCGTTTAGTCATCTCTTTATCCTTATATATGTAGATTATTAAATATCAGTCTGTTATAAATGTAGTTAGATGATAGACAGTAAGACATATAATGTATGACTAAAAAGTATTATAACAGTTTAAATTTTCCCGCAACGTAAAGGTCTTATGTCTTAAGTCCTTTAGTCCTAAGTCCTATTTAAAAATCAACCTTTATTAATCTCGCGCTCTTTTTTCCGTTTTGCTCTTTCTTCTTGGCGTTCCTTTTTGCGCAATTCACGTTTTTCTTTTCTAGTGATATCTCCAGCTTTAAAGGCATCCTTGTAATTTATATCATCATCAACTTGATCTGTAAATGCTTTTATCCATCCATTTTTAAAAATGCCCAATACGGTAGGCCAAACCCCAGCATCAACATTGTTTAAATCGCCTTCAATAGGAACTTTTGTGGCCACGGTATCAGTTCCCTGATTTTTCAATATAAATTTAAAGAGCCCAGCAAAGCCTTCCCATAAAACATCGAGAAAACTGTCGCCTTCACCTATTAATTTGGTGTCTGTAAGCAATGGTTTTATATAACCAATTAAATGCCCATCAGCGATTGCTACTTCACTATAAAGGCCGAATGTTCCTTTGTCGAAATCCAGACCAGCGTAATAATTTGTGAAATCATTTAACGCAGTTACATCTGCATTTTCTAGAGAAAAGGAAAGATCCATGTCTGGAATTTCCTTAACCAGGTTCATATTTCCTTCCAAGGAGACTTTTCCATTTCCGATGGAAACTCCTGTAGCGCGGATAGGTGAGGGGAGAATGCGCTCTTTTTCCACCACGTTGCGTAAGTTATCTGCGGTAAGTTCTAATTTGGCTATCTGCAAATCGATATTAGGATCTGCCGAAAGCTGAACAAAAGCAATTTTACCATCGTGTACTTCAAAGTGGTTTATGTCTATGGGAACGAGTTCTGTTAGTGCTTTTGTCCAATCATCAACATCTGCGTCTCCGCTTTCTTCTTTTTGATCTTCAAAAACGTACACTACTTCAGGACTGGTCATTATGATCTCACTTACTATTTTTCCTTTAAAAAGTGATTTCCATTCCATGGAAATTTCACTTTTCGGGAAACTGAGAAAGGGAACTTGGGAGTCTGCGGTCCCTTTGTTTAAATACATTCCCTTAATCACATAAGCCCCTCGTATCAGTGAAATATCAATATCATCCACTTGGCCGTAATAGCCGGGAATGTCTGCCAAGACTTTGTTGACATTCTTTTTTACTAACGTGGGAAGATATATTCTAAAAGCTATAAGAAGGATTAAAATGATAATCGGAATTGTATATCGCTTCTTTTTAAACCTGCTTCTCTTATTTGTTTCTGACATTTTTTAAAATAAATGATTTAAACAAATTTGATTGAAAGCTTGGGAATACTCAGTTAATGAAGTCATAAAAAAGATAAACCTCCTTTATGGCAGCGCGGTTAAATTTAACACAGAGGCACAGAGAGTAAGGGAAAATTATGGTGGGAGACATTTACAAACTGCAATTGCCGTTTATGATATCTTGTTTCGTTGGGTTATAGGCATTATTGTTTACAGTAAAATTACCACCCAAACCATCACTAACAAGAAGAAGTTGCAGAGCACATAAATCTGCTAGAGATGTATTTCCAGTAACTCTTAGGTTTCTCTTTAAATAGTAGAGATTTTGTAATCCATTTAAGTTCAGAATTGAATTATTATCCTTTATATCAAGATCTTGGGTTATGGACTTTAAATTGGAAAGACCGTTGATATTCTGCAAACCACTATTATTATTCAATCTAAGCTTGTCTGCGGATTCAAGATTGCTCAATTCGTCAATGTTTTGAATACTCGAATTACCAATTATCTCTAAACTTAAAGAAGCTGTTTTAAGATTATTCAGACCTACGAGATTAAGTAAAGATGGATTATCGCTTATCGCCAAAGCTCCCGAAACTTCAATGCCGAGTAATCCAGCGATGCTATTAAGTGATGCATTATCTCTAATATAGATGAGTTTAGGTCTCAAAACCAGATTTCTAATACCATCAATATTCAATAAAGACTGATTCTCAATTATTGTTAGATTATCTTCTAAATATTTGAGGTTTTCTAAAGAATCAAGGTTGGTTAGACTTTTATTATTGCGAATCATAATCCCACCATTGGCACTTGTGAGATTTTGAAGTCCGTCAATGTTTGTCAATTCTGGGTTTTCATTAATTTTTAAGCTGTAGGTTTGTGTTACATTGGCGAGTCCATCTATGTTTTGTAATGAGGAGTTTTCAGAAATCTCCAGACCAATTAATATCTTGATCTTTTCCAGGCCATCTAGGTTTTGAAGATTATTATTTTCTAAAATGTTAATAGAAATGTAATCGGAATTTACTTCGCTTAGACTTTGAATTGTAGTAAGTGACTCATTTTGGGCAATGAGAATTGTATTCGTAACGTTTGTTAAATTTTCCAGACCATTCAAATTTTGAAGATTTGGATTGAGGCCAACTAATAAATTTACACCAATACTGGTTAAGGACGAAAGCGGTGAGAGATCATTAATATCCGAAACTTCATAATCAAGATATTTTCCAATATTTAAGGTGCTAGAAATATGAGTATAATTATTAGCTCCAAAGGCCTCAACTTCTGCTTGGCTTCTAAGGTTTATTGAGCCAATATATATATTATCTTCTGTTATGTCGTTAAGGGAGATATTGATGTTTGTACTTTTAGAGACCGCACCATTGGTAACGGTTACCAATCCTGTAATTGTGGGGTTAGTTTCAAAAATAAAAACACTAGGGTTTGCAACTGTCAGTATTCCAGTTTCTAAACCAATGTTCATTGCACCTGCTGGGGTTTGTTCGGTCAAAGAAAAAGTTAGATCTCCTTGGTTTGTACTTGCCAAGACATTGCCTATCTCGAATCCTTGTGCAGGATTTTCATCTATTGTTTTTGAGAAGTCATAAGTGGTGATAACTGTTTGAATGGGAGTGGTGGAATCCTCATCAGTTGAACAAGAAATGATAAAAAAACTTGCTAAAAACAAAACGAGTTGATATTTATTGATCTTATTTAATACTTTCATAAAATTAGAGCTTCGGAAATATTGTTTAATTTTAAATACTGCAGTTCCCATCTATAATATCTTGTTTAGTTGGATTAAATAAATTGTCTGAAATCTCGTAAGATCCCAAAGTGCCACTTGTCATAAAATTTTGTAGTCCACAAAAATCTCTCAACAATAAGTTTTGCGAAATCTCCATAAGTCCATCAACCCTTGTTAACCCAGTAAGAGCGTTTAAATTAGACAAACTTTTATTTCTTGTAATCTTAATGTCATTACTTATAGTATTAAGGTTGGACAGCCCATCTATATTTTTCAATGAGTTGTTTTTTAACAAAGTAACACTTGATAGACTGCTGATTCTTGAAAGACCGTCGATGTTTTTCAAAAGAGAATTGTCACTGATACTAATATTTTCCGAAACATCAATATTTTGCAGTCCGGATATATTTTGAAGTATATGATTACCACTAACCTTCAATTCTAAAACAGTGTCGGTTAAATTTGCAAATCCGTTTAGATTGATCAAGATATCGTTCGAAATGATACTTAATGTGGGGCCTATATTTTCTAAGTTGGACAATCCATCGATATTTTTTAGATTAGCACAATACGAAATATTTAAATTTCCTCCTATAGCTTTTAGATTCTCAAAATCATCCAAGTTGGCAAGACCTATTTGATCAATTAACATCTCATTTCCAATACTTTCCAAAGAATTGAACCCACTAATATCTGTTAATTGCAAACTTAAAGATATATCCAGCGTTCCTTCTATTGAAGTGAGACTTTGCAAATCGTGTATTTTTTTAAGCGAAGGATTTGCAATTATTAGAAAATTTGATCCAATATGTGAAAGGTTTCTCAACCCATTGATTGTAGCAAGTTGAGAACAGTTGTATATAGATAAATAATCATCTATCTTTTCTAAATTTAATAAAGGGGTTAAGTCCACAATGTCATCATAATCATAATTCCCAATATTTAAATTTCCTATTATACGTGTATAACCTAAATTTCCGAAATCATTTATTTCACTTTGGCTTCTCAAAAACACATCCCCTTGGAAAGGTCTATCTTCCTCTAAATCGTTTAGATTAATGGTTACTGTAGCTATTTCAAATAAAGTTTCATTTGCCACTTTTATTGTACCGGTTATTGTGGGGTTTATCTCAAAATTAAAAATGCTTGCTTCTGCAACCTTTAATTCCCCAGTGGAAGAATCAATGGAAAAGGCATCTTCTGGAGATTGTTCAATAACTGAAAATGTAACAGTGCCTTGGTTAGTGGTCCCGGATATAGTACCTATTAACTGGCCATTTGTTGGGTTTTCATCCATTGTTGTTGAAAAATCCTGAGTAAGTACATTCTTTTCGATTTGTTCCGGTTCATCACTATCTTTTGAGCAGGAAATAAAAGTGAAGAGAGCAATGAACGCTATTATTTTAAAAGGTAGAATTCTATTCATAATTTTATTTTTTAAAGACTGCAATTGCCATCTATTAAATCCTGTTGAGTTGGGTCAAAACCATTACCCGCTACAGAATAGTATATATTGAGGTTTGTGATTAATGAATTTTGGAGGGCGCAAAAATCAGAAAGAGAAGGGTTAGAATAAAATATTAATTGTTCAGCATATTGTAAACCATTTAATCCATTTAAGTTTATCAAGCTCTGATTTTGTTTCACGGTTAAACCGCTAGATATAAGATTATCTAGTCCTGTTAAATCGATTAATGAATTATTTTTAACAATATAGGCGCCAAAAGTAAGATACGTTATTTTTGATAAACCAATTAAATTTTGTAGTTTTTTATTATTTGAAATGATTATTTCAAAAGTTACTGTGATATTATTAAGATCCGCGATATTTAATAATGAGGCATTGTTATTTATTTTTAATACTTCAATCGTAGCGATTAAATTTTCCAAACCATTTAAGTTCTCGAGTAATTCATTATTCTCAATTGTAATATATGGACCAACATTTCTTAAACTATTAAGCCCATTTAAAGTTCTGATCAGCTTACATCCCCCGATATAAAGGTCTTTTCCAATTGAGGATAAATTCCTCATCCAATTCAAATTGGGAGTTAAGGGGTTATTGTAGAAAAATAAATTTCCACTAACATTGGTTATGTTGCTCAATCCCTCCATATCTTCTAGTAACGGATTTTCATTTATAGATAAATCATTTTGAACAGAAGTAATATTATTTAAATCGCTAACACTTATCAAAATGGGGTTTTCCCCTATTATAAGATTACTGCCAATGTCTTCAATATTCCCAAGTCCTAGCGTATTTGATAATTCGCCATTACGATAAATAGTAAAGTCGCCATCAATTCTATTCAGACTTTCTAAAGGCGTTAAATCTGAAATATTACTTAATTCAGTTTCAGAATCTTTTCCTATAAAGAGAAATCCGGTAATGCGAACGTAATTGCTGGCCCCAAAGGTGTTTACTTCATCTTGGGAGCTTAAATATACATCACCATCATATATATTTTCAGTGCTTATATCATTTAATGAAATAGTAACTACTGCAATTTTAGAAACCGTCCCATTTGCCACCTTCACTGTTCCCGTAATTGTTGGATTGATTTCAAAATCAAAAAGCATTCCATCCGTAACCTTCAATTCACCAGAAGCAGCATCAATAGAAAAAGCTTCCGAAGGATTTTGTTCCGTGATTGAAAAAGTAATAGATCCTTGGTTTGTATTTCCTTGAACGGTTCCGATTACTTGTCCATTTGTTGGATTTTCATCCATGGTGGTTGAAAAATCCTGAGTGGTAACTGTTATTTGAGTTTCGATTTGTTCTGGTTCATCACTGTCTTTTGAGCAGGAAATGAAGGTGAACACTGAAAAAAAAAGTAATATCGAAAAGCTGTTATTTAGTGAGAATCGCATTATTAATGAAATGTTAAAATGGTGAGTATCCAAATATAAATAAAAAATCCCGTTACTCACGTAACAGGATTTTTTCAATCAAATTTTTAATACCTATTAGTAGTAAGTATATCTTCTAACTTGAGCAATATATTTCGCCAAACGAATTACTTGATGGCTATAACCGTATTCGTTATCATACCAAATATATAGTACCACATTTTTACCGTCTTCAGTAACAATGGTCGCCTTGCTGTCGTAAATAGCCGGCGCCGAAGTGCCAACAATATCGCTTGAAACAAGTTCATTGCTCATGGAATATTTTATCTGCTCTACCAAGTCGCCTTCCAAAGCATATTTCTTCATAGTTGCATTCATTTCGGCTACTGAGGTAGGCTTCGCTACTTCAAGATTTAAAACTACCAAAGAACCATTAGGAACAGGAACACGAATTGCATTGGAAGTCAGTTTGCCATCCAAAATAGGTAAGGCTTTTGCAACTGCTTTTCCAGCGCCGGTTTCTGTAATTACCATGTTTAATGCTGCAGCGCGACCACGACGGTATTTGCTATGCATGTTATCTACCAAATTCTGGTCGTTGGTATAGGCGTGAATTGTTTCTAAATGTCCACGAACTACGCCGAATGAATCTTCTACCGCTTTTAAGACAGGAGTAATAGCATTTGTTGTACAGGAAGCAGCTGAGAAAATATCAACTGTATTTGGGTCGTATTCGTTTTGGTTTACACCGTGAACGATATTTGGAACTCCTTTCCCTGGAGCGGTAAGCAATACTTTTGCAGCACCTTTCGCTTTTAAATGACGGCCCAAAGCTTCCTCATCACGGAAAGCACCGGTATTATCAATGATTAATGCGTCATCAATTCCGTATTTTGTGTAATCTATATCCTCAGGATTGTTTGCCGAAATAACGTGAACCGTAGTTCCGTTGATAATCAGCGCGCTGTTTTCAAGATCTGTACTAACAGTTCCTAAAAAATCTCCGTGAACAGAATCATATTGAAGCAAGGAAGCTCTTTTGTCTAAAACAGATTGGTCCATATTGCCGCGTACCACGATGGCACGAAGACGGAGTTGGTTTCCTTGTCCTGTACGCGTCATAAGCTCACGTGCCAACAAGCGGCCAATACGGCCAAAACCGTAAAGCACTACGTCTTTTGGGACTACTGTTTTTGCTTCTTTGGCATCTTTTAATTTAGCTGAAACGAATGCCAAAGCGTTGGAGTATTTATCGTCTTCCAAATGGAATTCGTAGGTAAGTTTACCAATATCCAATTTTGCTGGTGGAAGATCCAAAGTTTTAATGGCCTGTGCAATTTCAACAGAGTCGAAAATTGAGATAGGCTTTTGGACGAATTCGCCTGCATATTCGTGAAGGTTTAAAATTTCACTCACATTGCGGTCGATAAGTTGGTTACGGAAAAGTACCAATTCAATGGACTTGTCATACCAAAGGTCGCTAATGATTTTAATAAATTCTACTGAGGCTTTCCTGCGGTCAGTTTGAAAAGACAGTTCTTTTTCATAAACGTCATCAAAACTCATAAGGATGGATTTTTAAAGGGTTTAAATTTTGTGCAAAATTACTTATTTTCATCGGCTTGGGGAAATTATTAAGGAAAATAAAAACACCGCTGAAAGTTTTGATTTTCAGCGGTGTTGTAAACATGGTTTTTTCGGTTTTACCTAAATATAAAGGAATTTATATTTCCTGCGCCATCCATAAATGTCATTTTGATTGGCGTACGTGGGTCTCGCTCTGTCATAATCCTCCTAACGTCGTTTATGTCTTTTATCGGCTCGTCATTTAATTGGGTGATTATTATTCCTTCTAGTTTGTATCGGGCAACTTCTGGAGTAAGGGCTCGGGTAACCACCACGCCATTAGTTAAACCGCGTTCTTTTAGCTCTGCCGAAGTTGTGTTCTTGACTTCCAATCCTAAATTATCGATTGAAAAGGTTTCAAGTTTTACAAGGGTTACGGGAATCACCTTTTCTTTTCCGTTGCGAAGTACAGTTACCTGAACCACATCATTTGGTCTTTTTGAGCCTAGATATCCTGAGAGATCTGAGAACTTTGTAACGCGAACTCTATCTAGCATTTTAATAATGTCTCCTTCTTTTATTCCTGCTTTATCGGCGCCACTTCCTTTTTCAAGACCGCCAACAAATACGCCCTCGGTTTCGTTGATTCCGTATTTCCCAGCTATTTCTTGGCTAATATTTCCAACTTGAATTCCAAGAATGCCACGTTGTACGTTTCCGTATTCCAAAATATCTTCAATTACTTTTCGGGCATTGTTGGAGGGAACCGCAAATGAATACCCAATAAAACTTCCTGTTTCCGAAGTAATTGCGGTGTTTATACCAATCAATTCGCCTCTTGTGTTTACCAACGCACCACCGCTATTTCCGCGATTTACCGCAGCATCTGTCTGTATAAAGGATTGTGGGTTTCCATCAAATTGATTGAGATCTCGCGCTTTCGCACTTATAATACCTGCGGTAACTGTTGAGGTTAGGTTAAATGGATTTCCAACTGCAAGCACCCATTCTCCAATCTTTACATTGTTAGAGTCGCCAAAAGGGATAAACGGAAAATCTTCGTCGCCGTCAATTTTAATCAATGCGATGTCGGTTGCTGGGTCGGTGCCTATCAATTTGCCCGTATAGGTTTTATTATTGTTCAGCGTTACCTCAAGATCTGTGGCATTTGCAATTACGTGGTTATTGGTAACAATATAACCGTCTGGTGAAATTATTACGCCACTTCCGCTGCCAATCATAGCTTTGGGCTGCCCTCCTCCCTGGAAATATTCAAATATGTTGGTAGGCTGCCGGCTTACGGTAATATTTTTAACGTGAACAACAGCGTGAACTGTTTTCTCTGCAGCATCGGTAAAATCGGTGTTCATTTCAGCTCCATTTGATGAGAAGCTAGTATTCATAAATGGAGAACTTTGCTCTGGTTCAAAGCTAATATGCTCTTTTTTTTCGAAGTATTTATAGCCTCCGAGTGTGATTGCACCTGCAAACAGTGCTACCAGGAATAAACGAAATGTCTGTTTCATTTTAAATTTATTTTTATTAATAATATTTAGAGTTGCGTAAATAATTAGCTATAAAAAAGATTTTTTCATTGAAAATTGAGTTTTTTACTTGAATCTTCATATTTCGAATAGCTATACAAATTTAACAAGCATCAACCTAAAAAAGTATGCCATAAAGCCGTATTTAACTTGCATTTAACGTGAATACTATTCCAATACTTGTTGTCCTTTCTTTCTTGGAATTATATTTTCTTTGAGGTTTAATCTTTGGTATTTGGAATTTGTTTTTTGAAATTTTACTATCTCGCGGGTTATTGCCGCTAGATAGTTTGTTATATCTTTGCGCGAATATGGAATTCGTTTTTTACAAATATCAAGGCACTGGCAACGATTTCGTCATTATTGACAATCGAGAAGGGGTTTTTCCGAAAGAAAATACCGAGTTGGTGGCCAAAATGTGCGACCGCCGTTTTGGCATAGGTGCCGATGGTTTAATCTTATTGGAAAACCATTCCTGCCTTCACAGCACGACTTTGGCAGATTTTACTATGGTGTATTATAATTCCGATGGCAACCTTAGTTCTATGTGTGGAAACGGCGGAAGATGTATTGCCCATTTCGCAAAATTTCTTGGGATTATTTCTGAAGAAGCTACTTTTGAAGCGGTTGACGGAATGCATCAAGCTACTGTAAAAAACGATTGGGTTTCCTTAAAAATGAATGATGTTGAAGCAATCACTAAATCTAAAAATTACACTTTTTTAAACACAGGATCGCCTCATCATGTTGAGGTAGTTTCCGGACTGAAAGATTTTGATGTTTTTAATACTGGAAGAAATATTCGCAATGCAGTTTACGGAAAGAAAGGTAGCAACGTAAATTTTGTGGAACAGGTTGATGATGCCGTTTTTTCGGTCCGAACATACGAAAGGGGAGTGGAAGACGAAACACTTTCGTGTGGTACTGGCGTTACAGCTGTTGCTCTTGCCATGTTTGAAACAGGGAAAACTTCAGAAAACACAATTACCTTGAATACTCTAGGTGGACAGTTGGAAGTGCATTTTAATAAGGAGGGCGTCAATTATAATAATGTATATTTGAAGGGTCCAGCCATTCAGGTTTTTAAAGGAAAATGGAAGTTATGACACTAAAAGGAAACAATATATTTCTTCGAGCATTGGAATCAGAGGATCTCGACTTTCTTTACGAACTTGAGAATGATGAAACGCTTTGGGAAGTAAGCAATACAACCCATCCGTATTCCAGATATATTTTGAAGCAATATTTAGAAAACAGCTATCGCGATATATATGAAGTAAAACAATTGCGCCTTGTTATCTGCAAAAGTGAAAATGAAGCACCTGTAGGTTTTATTGATTTATTCGATTTTGAACCGAAACATCATAGGGTTGGAGTTGGTATCGTGATTTTTTCAGAAGAAGATAAAAGAAAGGGAATTGCAACTGAAGCCATAGAACTTGTTTGTAAATACGCGTTCAAGAATTTGAACGTACATCAAATATTCGCTGCAATTACCGAAGGAAACCAAGGAAGCATAAAACTATTCGAAAATATAGGCTTCGAAAGAAGTGGTGTCAAAAAAGATTGGATTTTCGTAAATGGGAACTATAAAAGTGAATATTTCTACCAATTAATTCGATAAGTTTTATTTTTCAATAAAATCATTCTTTTGTACTTTGTATTAATAATTATTCATCAGATTTCTTATCAATTTGTATTTACGAATTCAAAATTTACATTACACAATTCTAAAAAATGTATATAAAAAAAATATTGCTAATCATTGTTTTGCTTGGAGCTGTCGCTATGGGTGCATTTGCATGGTATGTTTCCCATACTGCTTTTTCAAATAATACGGCTTTTAATAATAAGGAAGCGCATGTTTATATTCCTTCTAATGCTTCAATAAATGATGTAATGGAAGAGCTAGAGCCACTTTTAAAGGATACGGAGACTTTCTATACGGTGGCTAATCAAAAGAAATATACTGGGAATATTAAGCCAGGTCATTTTATAATAACCAAAGGAATGACCAATAATGATATTATAAATGCCTTGAGAAGTAGAAACATTCCTATTAATATAAAGTTCAACAATCAGGAACGCTTAGAAGATTTAGCAGGTCATATTTCAACGCAGATAGAAGCAGACAGCCTATCTTTAATAGAGGCAATGCGAGATCCCGAATTCTTGAAAGACGCTGTTTTAACTAAGGAAACTGCTCTCTCTATGTACATTCCGAACACTTATGAATTTTATTGGAACAGTTCTGCAGAAACTTTCCGCGGCAGAATGAAAACCGAATACGAACGTTTTTGGAATGAATCCAGAACCCAAAAGGCAAAAGATTTAAACTTAACCAAAAACCAAGTAATGTCACTTGCGGCAATTGTTCAAAAGGAAACAGCAAAGGTAGAAGAGAGGCCGAGAGTTGCCGGAGTATATTACAACAGATTGAAAGTTGGAATGCTCTTGCAAGCCGACCCAACGGTTATTTATGCACTAAAACACGAAAGCGGTGATTATAATCAGATTATAAAAAGAGTACTCTATAAAGATTTAGAACTGGATTCACCCTACAACACTTATAAATATGCGGGTGTTCCTCCTGGACCAATCGCCATGCCTGATATTTCTTCCATTGACGCTGTTTTGAATCCCGAAAAGCACGATTATTATTACTTTGTAGCAGATGTTACCAATTTTGGATATCACAAATTCGCCAAAAGTCTTTCTCAACACAATGCCAATAAGGCTGAATATGTGCGCTGGGTAAATGCACAAGGTTTGAAGCGATAGTGTTTACTCCACTGCATTTTCTGTTAAAACCTATGATTAAAATAGGTTAAATTATGTTAAGTCTCCTCTTAATTAATGAATTCCTTGTAACTTAATAATACATAAATAATTGATAATCAGTAAATAAATTGATTTTCAATCGTTCTTTGGTATACTAATTTCATTCGGCGGAGTGGGCATGCTTTTTATAAAAAACGTGTGTTTGCTAATTAAAAATTTATTTCGTCACGTACAAAGCGATGGCGCGATAATTATAATTTAAAACTAAGTAAAACATGACAAAACGTTTTATGAAATTGTCTGCGCTGCTTGTTCTAACGGTTTTTACCGTTATGGCATTCTCTTCAAAAAAAGAAGAATACAGCAGTTCTATTTTCGCTACAGACACTATAGGAAACATTGCTTATGTTCCTTATGACTATGAAGTGAATTTGAGTTCTCAAGATGAAATTCCATTTCTTGGGAAGTCGTTCTTAGGTTTCTGTTATGACCTCGGCTTTAGTGAAAGCAGTGGTAATTACAGGGCCGTGAATAGATTGGGTTATTTAGGCAAATACCAGTTTGGTCGTTCCACACTTCGTTGGGTGGGGGTTTATAATACGTCTCGCTTTTTAAATTCTCCTTTATTACAGGAAGCAGCTTTTAAAGCTTTAATTTCTAAAAATAAATGGGTATTACGAGATTATATTGATGAATTTAGTGGCCAAACCATTGATGGTGTTAAAATAACAGAATCAGGTCTTTTGGCCGCGGCACACTTGGGAGGAGCCGGAAATGTGAAAAAATTTCTGGATAGTAAGGGAGCAAATGTCTTTAAAGATGCTAATCATATTCCTATTACAAAGTATATGAAACGCTTTGTTGACTATGATGTTTCTAGAATACTCCCAGACAACAACGCCAGAGCGACATTATAATTATTGAAAAAACCAGGTTGACAAGCCTGGTTTTTTATTTAATGATTTTTTAACAGCCTATAAATCAGATTTTTAAAAAAATATGTATCTTTGCGCGCTTAAACGAAGGAATAATACTATTCCCGAATTTTAAATGTAATGAAGAAAAGAATATATCTAATTGCAGTTTTACTTGTTGTTACCGTAATAGTAGGGACAGGATTTAATTCAAAAGATAACACCGATTTTTCTGCTTTCAGTACAGAAGGATTGGAGTTAAACTTTGATGTTCCCACAGAGGCTGAACTTGCTCCTTTAATAGCTCCTGTGACTCCGAAATTTTATTTGTTTTTGGGGAAATCCTATGTAGGGTTTAAAGAAGCTCTTGGTTTTAAGGAATCGAGAGGAGATTACCATATTGTAAATGATTATGGATATATGGGGAAATATCAATTTTCTAGAGCAACCCTCAGAATGATGGGCTTTAAGAATACTGACAATTTTCTATTTGATACTAAGCAACAAGAGGCCGCTTTTTTAGCTTACACTTCACGAAATAAGTGGATTCTTAGAAGGGACATAAAACGTTATACGGGCAAAACTGTTGGTGGTGTTAAAGTTACCGAATCTGGAATTTTGGCAGCTGCGCATTTGGCTGGAGCAGGAAATGTGAAAAAGTTTCTACGAAGTGCTGGAGAACTAGGATTTGCAGATGCTAATGGCGCTTCAATTCGTTATTACTTGCGGAAATTTTCGGGTTATGATACCTCACATATTGTTGCAAATAAGAAACCGCGAGTAATGTAAAAGTTATCCGTGAATGATAAATAAGGTGGGTCTTTTATGAAGGTCCACCTTTATTTTTTTCCATAATGCTACTGAAGCCGTTTTAATATATTCCGATGGCAAGGTTATGTCACAGGCTACACAGATTCGAGTATGCGCACTGAGGTCTTCCGTTAAACTTTGCAGCATTTGATTGTTGCGGTAGGGCGTTTCAATAAATAGTTGGGATTGGTCAAAGTCTTTCGAAATTTTCTCCAAACGTTTCAGTTCCGCTTTTCGCTCGCCTTTATCAATTGGCAAATAGCCATTGAAGGCGAAATTCTGGCCATTAAAGCCACTCGCCATCATGGCGAGTAGGATGGAAGATGGGCCAACCAAAGGCACCACTTTTATACCTTTTTCATGTGCATAATGAACTGCACGAGCGCCAGGATCAGCGATTCCTGGACATCCTGCATCGCTAATAATGCCCACGTCTAGGCCTTCTAAACAAGGCGTTAACATAGGTGGAATTTCTTCAGGTTGCGTGTATTTATTTATCTCTTGAATTTTTAAAGAAGGCTGCCCCTTCTCGGGAACGATACTTTTTATAAAACGACGCGCATCTTTTTCGTGTTCCACAACATAATGGTCAATGTTTTCAATTGCTTTTTTTACTGAATTTGGGAGAACATCTAATGCGGATACGTCTCCCAGTGGACAAGGGATTAGATATAAATTGCCTTTTCTTGTAGTCATTTAAAAAAAATTATTGAATTATTAGCTTTTTAACTGCAGAGAACCCTTTTTCTGAAATTACTTTTGCAAAGTAAATCCCTGGATTTATTGATTCAGTTGAAATTTTATGATTATTACTAAAAATATTTTCTTTGGAAGAAACTAAGCTACCTCTAATGTCTAAAAGTAGAATTGTTTGTAGCCTATCATCTTTCAGACTGAAAAGGACATTTCCGCTCGTAGGATTCGGAGTCATACTAAGGCTGTTTTCAATTGAAAATTCTTCCGTTCCAAGTTCTGCGGGTTTTATTTTAAAAATTCCTCCGTTCAAATCGATTATATACAACTCTTTATTTACATCTTCGCCAAAAGAAACCCAGCTACCAGGTAAGTTACTACTCCACATTATATTGCCATCGCTTAGTATGCTTCCAATTTCACCAGTACAAAAATCAGCAAAAATGTAGTCACCGTTTAACGATTGATATAAACTTCCTCTGTAAACATACCCGCCGGTTATAGAGCATTTTCCGTTTGTGTGAGGATATTCGGCAATTGGAAAAGTCAGTTCTGAAGCTTGAGGGCAATTTTGGTTTTGGAAAGGTTGTGAGCCTTCGTAACAACGCCAACCGTAATTTAAGCCACCTTCTATGGTGGAGACACGATTTATTTCTTCTAATTCAGATTGTCCAACATCTGCTATCCAAATAGTATTATCGGTAAAATCAAATGAAAAACGCCAAGGATTTCTCAAACCATAGGCCCATATTTCTTCGCGTGCATTGGGATTGTCAACAAAGGGATTATCTGCAGGGATTCCGTAATTATTTCCACCGGAAGGATTATCAATATCTATTCGTAATAACTTCCCCAATAATAAATTAATATTTTGAGCGCGATTTCCAGGATCTCCGCCACCGCCACCATCACCAGAAGAAATGTAAAGAAATCCGTCGGGTCCAAAAGCCAAATTTCCACCATTGTGGTTGGCAAATGGTTGTTCATAATCAAGTATAGGTAATTCGGAATTCATATCGGCTAAATCAGGATTTCCAGAATTAACAGAAAATCTTGAGATTTGAGTGTCTCCATTTGGTTTGGTATAATTTACATAAAAATACCCGTTGTTGGTATAATCAGGATGAAAGGCAAGACCGAGAAGTCCGCGTTCTCCACCATTGGAGATTTGTCCTGAGAGATCGAGAAAAGGAATTGAGTTTACGGTTCCGTTAATTTGAATTATTTTTATTTTTCCACCTTGTTCAACAATAAAAAGGCGTTCATCATTAGCGTGTTGTAAACTAAGCGGTTGGGTAAAACCATCTTTAAACAATTCGATTGTGACTTCTTGAGCGAAAACAATACATGAAGTAAAAAGAAGTAGCAGTGCAGGAATTAACTTTCTCATGGCCATTTTTTTTAGGAATTACTAAATATAGTAAAATGCGCCGAGTATAAGCGTTAAAATCTATTGGCAATTTGGTCGCAAGCCTCATCAAGCATTTTGAAAACATTTTCAAAACCTAAATCTCCGCCAAAATAAGGATCAGGAACATCCACGTTTTCCCCAGGAAAAATTTCATTTAGAATAAGTTTCACTTTTTTCTTTTGGGAATCGTTTTCCGCCAGTGCTAACACGTTTTCCATATTGGAGTTATCCATAACGTAAATTATATCAAAATCTTCGAAATCCTTGGCGGTAAACTGTCTTCCGCGTTGGGGTGTTATATCAATGTCGTACTTTTTACCCACAGCGATACTTCGACTATCTGGTTCTTGACCCACATGCCAATCTCCAGTTCCTGCGGAATCAACCAATATTTTGGAACGATCTACTTTAGACTTTAAGATACCTTCTGCCAATGGTGAACGGCAAATATTGCCTAGACAGACCATAAGAATTTTGTGTTTTTTCAAAGCTCTCGGATTTTTGTTATTAAGATACAAAGTTATTAGGTTGTCAATAACCTGCAACCTTGAATTTTAAACCTTGAATTTTTAAAGTGTCAGTTTTTTATTGAGTTCTTCCACATATTTTCGGAATTGCTTGTCGGTGGTTGAAAGGTTGTCAACGGTTTTACAGGCGTGAAGTACCGTTGCGTGATCGCGCTGTCCAATTTGTGAGCCTATAGAAGCCAAGGAGGCTTTCGTCAATTTCTTTGCAAAAAACATGGCTAATTGGCGTGCTTGCACAATATGTCTTTTACGGGTTTTTGATTGCAAAGTATCCACATCCATTTGAAAATAGTCACTCACCACTTTTTGGATATAATCTATGGAAACTTCACGTTTGGTATGTTTCACATAGTTATCAACAATCTTGCGCGCAAGCTCAATGGTGATTTCCTTTTTGTTGAAAGAGGAATGGGCAATTAATGAGATAATAGCACCTTCCAATTCCCGAATATTCGTTTTGATGTTATTGGCCAAAAATTCAACAATATCGTCAGGCATTTCTACACCATCGCGATAAAGTTTATTTTTAATGATAGCAACACGCGTATCGTAATCTGGGTGATTTAATTCCGCAGAAAGTCCCCATTTAAAACGAGAGAGTAGGCGCTGCTCAATATCCACCATATCTACCGGTGCCTTGTCACTAGTTAAAATAACCTGCTTTCCATTTTGGTGCAAATGGTTGAATATATGAAAGAAAACATCCTGTGTTCCAGCTTTTCCAGAAAGCAATTGAATATCATCAACGATCAATACATCTATAATTTGATAGAAGTGGATAAAGTCGTTTCGGTTATTCTTTTTTACGGATTCTATATACTGTTGTGTAAATTTTTCCGCAGAAATATACAACACGGTTTTTTCCGGATATTTATCCTTTATATCAACGCCAATTGCGTGGCCCAAATGTGTTTTTCCTAAACCAACTCCACCAAAAATAAGTAGTGGATTAAATGAAGTTCCTCCAGGCTTATTTGCGACTGCTAAACCTGCCGAACGGGCCAATCTATTTGATTCCCCTTCAAGGAAATTCTCGAAGTTGTAATTAGGGTTTAGTTGCGATTCAATCTTTACATTTCTAATCCCTGGAATTACAAATGGATTCCTCAATTCCGGACTCTTGTTTTTTAAAGGAACGTCAACATCTTGTGATCGTAAATTACTTCGGTTGGCGCTTGGTATTTTTTCGGTGAACGGTTGTTTATTGCCGTAGGTATTTTCCATCTTGATGATGTAAACCAATTTGGCAGAAGAGCCCAACTCTTTGGTAAGTGCCACTTTTAAAATCTTAACATAGTGTTCCTCAAGCCATTCGTAAAAAAATTTACTAGGAACTTGAATACTGAGAGCGTTGTCGGTCAACTTAACTGCCTTAATAGGCTCGAACCAAGTTTTGTACGCTTGCGAAGTAATGTTATCTTCGATAAAGGCCAAACAATTGTTCCAAACTGTTTCTGCAGTTTTGCTCATAGTTAAAAATTCTGATCTGTTTAATTAAAAAGTTTTAGCCAAAAAATAGGGGTTGGAGTCTTTCCTCGTTATTTCTTAACAGTGCAAATATGTGAACAAAAAAGTTATAAAAAAAACCACTTTGGGGTTGAATTATTAGTTTTTTTTCGTCATACTTGACTTTCGATAAAACTACAAAAAAACTTTCTTTAAACCCCATAAAATTTTGAAGAATACACTTACAGACATTAGAGTTCGCTATGGCGAAACTGATCAAATGGGCGTTGTCTATTACGGCAACTATGCACAATACCTGGAGCAGGGCCGAACCGAATGGCTTCGAGAACTAGGCTTTAGTTACAAGTGGATGGAAGCCAACAACGTACAGCTTCCGGTGGTGCACTTTAGTATAGATTATAAGCTTCCAGCGGCTTATGATGACCTGTTGACAGTGAAAACCACATTAAAGAAAATGCCCACGGTAAAAATTGAATTTCAATATGAAATTTATAATGAATCCAAACAACTTTTGGCCACTGCAACCACTATTTTAGTTTTTATCAATAGCACAACAAAAAAATTGATGAAGGCACCAGATTATTTAATTGAGAAATTAATAGAAGAATAATTAGTCTTCAATTCGTTTTATTAAAACTTTGTAGGTGTTTTCAAACACTTCAAAAATTCGTTCGGCATCTTTTTGTCGGACAGAAATTTCGAACTCGCATTGCAGTTCCATTTTACGATTGACTACGGAAATATTTTCGTCGTTTATAATCCGCATGACGATATTCATTTCTGGATATTCAAATTTTAGGCTAAAAGTTTCATTAATTGTTCTTTGAACGATTTTTGAAGCTTCCAATGCCATTTGTGCGGAGGTTTTATAAGCTTGAATCAAGCCGCCCACGCCCAGCTTGGTTCCCCCGAAATAACGCACTACAATTACAAGTACATTTGTAACGTCGAATGATTGCAATTGGCCGTAAATAGGCATGCCAGCGCTGTTGGAAGGCTCGCCATCGTCATTGGCGCGATAATGTTCATAACTCTTGCCAATTTGCCAAGCATAACACCAATGGCGCGCACTGTGGTGTTTCTTTTTGAGATCTTCAATATGTTCTTTTACTTGATCTTCTGTGGTTACCGGAAAAGCATAACCAAAGAATTTACTTCCCTTTTCCTTGTAAAGCGCCTCTTCGCCGGGCTTTTTAATTGTTTTGTATGTGTCTTTTTCTATCTCCAAATTTATTTTTTCTAATTTCTAATTTCTAATTTCTCAAGTCTCACACCTGCCTGCCGGAGGAAGGTCTCACATCTCAAATCTCTCTAAAGCTATCAAAATAATACTTAAAACAGCCAGACCAATTCCGAACCAGTTTTTTGGCAATAATTTTTCTTTGAAAAGCATGATGCCCAGAATGGTAGAAGCCATAACGATGGCGACATTGTTTATTGCGAAAATACCCGAGCTGTCTAAAATACCACTTCGGAAGGCTTGTACCAAGAAGTAAATGGAAAAATAGTTTGGAATGCCAAGTGCGATTCCACCAATTACATTTTTTAATTGAAACTTAAACGTTCCTTTTAAAGCTTGAAAGGCCAATAATCCGAAACCAATTATGGCAGATACCGCATAAATAACTGCCGAGAAAATAGGAATGTCGTTTTTGGCTATAAATTCGCCCTCCAAATATTTTACTGTTGTGTCAATAATCCCACTTCCTAAAAAAACAAGAATGGGAAAAATAATATTTGAAGTCTTTACCTTGATTCCATCTTTTGTTTTTATGGAAGTCAAATAAAGAGCTGCCAAGGCTAAGACAATCCCAATAATTTTAAAATAACCAAGACTTTCGCTATAATAAACCAAGCCGAAAATGATGGGGAGAACAACACTCATCTTCGTTGCTACGGAAACTACAGAAAGGCCGCTGCGTTGTGTTGTCAGGCCCATTAAATTAAATACCAGAATAAACAAACCACCTAAAACTAGAGCATATGGAAACCAGGAATATTGGGGAATATCAACGATATGTATGGTGGTTTTCTGAAAAACGATACCGCAAATAGTTGCGGTAACATAGTTCATCACAATGGCATGAAGTGTATTTACCTTAAATTTTGAAAACAGTTTAAAAATGAGGAAAATCGCCGTAGAAGAAAGAATACTCAGGGCAAGGAATATCAAGAGTTAAGGTTTTTAAAGATTTGTAAAGTATCTTCTTTTATCTTGTCTTCGGAAATTAAATATCCTTGGAAATTGGGCGCTTTAATGCCGTCTCCAAAAGATGTATTTCCTGAAAACACAAAAGATTCGTCCCATAGATTTGCATCAATAAAAGTTTGCAACGTTTTGGCGCCGCCTTCAATGATGACAGATTGCAGCTCTTTTTTGTATAAAGTAGCGAGGATTTGCGGAATTATTTCTTCGGAAAAATTAATCTTTAGAAACGTAGTATTTCCTTTTTCTGAAGACTCTTTTCCGTTAAAGATTATTGTTTTTGTTTGCCCATCCAAAAGCGAGTAATTTGCTGGAATTTTTAATTCTTTATCAAGAACCAGGCGAACAGGATGGTTGCCAGACCAATCGCGAACCGTGAGCGATGGATTGTCTTGAAGTGCCGTTGTATTTCCAACGAGAATCGCCGCTTCGGTTGCACGCATTTTATGAACTATTTGACGGGAATATTCATTCGTAATCCATACTGGTTTTTTCTCGCTTCGAGTTTCGTTTTTTGGCGAAATAAATCCGTCGGCCGTCTGCGCCCATTTTAGAAAAATATAAGGTCTTTTTTTTTGGTGAAAAGTAAAAAATCGTTTATTTAGTGCGTCACATTCTTTTTCCAAAACGCCGACGACCACATCACAACCTGCTTCCATCAATTTTTTCACTCCTCTTCCTGCAACTTTTGGATTGGGGTCTAAGCTTCCGACAAAAACTTTTTTGATGCCAGTATCTATAATTAAATCGGCACAGGGTGGGGTTTTACCATAGTGGCTACAAGGTTCTAGACTTACGTAAATTGTTGCATTTTTCAAAAAGTTTGCTTCCCTCAGGCTTCCAATGGCGTTTACTTCGGCATGAGGTTCACCGGCTTTATAATGCCAGCCTTCACCAATTATTCGATCATTCTCAACAATAACGCTACCCACCAACGGATTTGGATAGGTGGTTCCAAGACCATTTTTGGCTAGTTGGATACATCGGGACATATATTTTTCATGTAACTTCACCGCGTAAAAATACAAGGATTTAATTAGATGAACACGCCCATAATTCGACTTATTGAAAAGAAAGACAATCCGCAAATCGCTAAAGTGATTCGCAGTGTATTGGAAGATCTTGGCGCTCCAAAAGTTGGAACAGCCTATGCAGATGAAGCTTTAAATTGTATGTTTGAAACTTATCAAAAACCAAATTCGGCATATTTTGTTGTTGAGAAAAATAATATAATAATTGGCGGTGCTGGCGTAGCAAAGCTGGAGAACTTTGATGGTAATGTCTGCGAACTCCAGAAAATGTATTTTCTTTCTGAAGCTCGCGGAAAAGGAATTGGCTCTCAAATGATGGAGTTTTGCGTGGCGAAAGCTCGCGAATTTGATTTCGAAAAAATATATCTCGAAACCATGGAATATATGACCCATGCCCAAAAACTTTATAAACTATCAGGTTTTGAAAACCTTGAGGGGCCGTTGGGAAATACAGGTCATTATTCCTGCCCTGTGCAAATGTTGAAAAGGTTATAAATATCTAAATTCCAAAATCCAAAAATCAAAATACCAAGGCATAATAAAAATCAAATTTAAAAAGATTATTAACCGCCTCTTTTTAAGTTAGGTGTGCTTTTCTTGTAGTTGCAGGCCGTTTTCCTGTTAGGAAATGCCAAAGGAAAACCTGTAAGTCTAAATTCTCGTTATGAAATTAAACCAACTAAAAAAAAGCTTTCAAAGTTCCATATCTGAACTATATCCTTTGGAAGAAATACAATCGTTTTTTAATATTCTTTCTGAAAAGTACTTAAATCTTTCTAGACTGGAAATTGCTTTAAATCCAGAAAAGGAAGTTTCAGATAAAGATGCCGAAAAATTTCAAGCAGCGTTGATTCGTCTAAAAAATTTCGAGCCAATTCAATATTTAATTGGAGAAACTGAATTTTATGGACTTCCTTTTATAATCAATCACCACACGCTAATTCCCCGTCCTGAAACGGAAGAGCTGGTAGAATGGATCTTGTCTGAAGTACCGACTTCGCTGGTTAGTGGTATCTTGGACATCGGCACAGGTTCAGGTTGTATAGCAATATCACTGGCGAAAAATCTTCCACAAGCAAGTATTTCTGCGTTAGATATTTCTGAGGAAGCACTGAATATCGCCAAAAAGAATGCAGCTATAAATAAAGTCGAGGTGAATTTCTTTCAAGCTGATGTTTTAAATTCCAAAACGCTTCCGCAGTTGTATGATGTAATAGTTTCAAACCCACCCTATGTTCGGCAGTTGGAAAAAAAACTGATGCAACAGAACGTTTTAAGGTACGAGCCAGATACTGCTTTATACGTTCACGATGAAGACCCTTTACTTTTTTATCGCGCGATTTCTCAATTAGCAAGGACGCATTTAAAGCTTAGCGGGAAACTATTTTTCGAGATTAATGAGTACCTTGCAGAGGAGATGGTTGCACTTTTAAAAGGCGAAGGTTTCCATGATGTGGAAATAAAAAAAGACATATTCGAGAAGGACCGAATGATTAAATGTACTATCTAAAACCTTTGTGAACCTCTGTGTTTCTTTGTGCAACTCAGTGGTAAAGTTTTTACACAAAGTTTCACTAAGAAAATTTACTATGAACGAACTTAAAAAAATATGCGTTTTCTGCGGTAGCAGCGAAGGCAACGATCTTGCAATTACTGATGCAGCCAAAAAACTGGGAGAAATTTTTGCCAGTCGAAATATAACTTTAGTTTACGGGGCAGCCAAAATAGGCGTCATGGGAAACATCGCCAAAAGTGTGTTGGACAAGAAAGGAAAAGTTATAGGCATTATCCCAAATTTCCTGAAAAAGAAAGAAGTGGTCCATCTTGGTCTTACCAAATTGATTACAACCGAAAATATGCACCAGCGCAAGCTAAAAATGCAAGAGGAAAGTGATGGATTTATTGCTTTGCCTGGTGGAATGGGCACCTTGGAAGAACTTTTTGAAATTATTACTTGGCTCCAGCTTGGGCTTCATCAAAAACCAATCGGTCTTTTGAATATAAATGGTTTCTATAACGATCTTATAAAAATGCTCGAGACCATGGTTAGAAAAGGCTTTGTCTCCATGGATAACTATAATTTGCTTTTAGTGGATAACAATCCAGAACGACTTCTTGAGAAGATGGAGGAATTTAAACCAAGCATGCTTCCAAAGTGGTTGAATGAGGATCGGGCATAAAAAAATCTTAGATTTTATTTAATCCATTGATTTTTAAACTTTATATAAGTATAACGAAATTGACTCTAGCAATTTATATTCCAACGTTATGTCTAATACTTACCATCAAATATATATACAGACTGTGTTTGCAGTGAAGTATAGGAAAGCCTTGATTCAGAAAGACTGGAAGCCAAATTTGTGTGGTGTGATAGGAAATTTAATCAACGAGACAGGTTGTAAAACCTTGATTGTAAATGGTGTTGAAGACCATATCCATTGCTTTTTTTCGCTTAATCCTTCTTTGAGCGTTTCAGATGTTATGAAAAGCGCGAAGGCTAAATCCTCCAAATGGATAAATGACAGCAGATTTCTGTCCCATAGATTCGAGTGGCAGCGCGGTTTTGGTGCCTTTTCCTATAGTAAAACGGCTATTCACAATGTATATCGATATATTCAAAACCAAGAAGCTCATCACAAAAAGCAAAGTTTTTTGGACGAGTATAGGCAGCTCCTAAAACATTTTGAGGTGGAGTATGAGGAGGCTTATATTTTTCATGAGCCTATTTGATTAGAGTGCTC
>NZ_AUBG01000015.1 GCF_000429125.1 Aequorivita capsosiphonis DSM 23843 | reverse complement strand
GGAGAGTCAGATGCTCTTGGTCTCATTGATGATCTTTTCCCTTAGTTCTGGATATTTCGAAAGGTTCATAATATATTTTCTGCTCTTCATGCTCTTTATTTTTCGTTCCAACCGGATGGCATGTGCATAACTTCCAACTTCAAATTGTAGGAATAATACCCAATCACTGGCTCTAGAAGTAAACCTGTGGCGGCCATATCTGCCATTGTTGTGGTTTATAATTCGGATGGACAAATCCTCATGGCAAGCGCCAATGTAAAATGAATCTAACTTCTGGCTATATAAAATGTAGGTGTGCGCCATCATAAATAAAAAAGGGGAAGCTAAATATTGCTTCCCCTTGTGGTCCCACATGGGCTCGAACCATGGACCCCCTGATTATGAGTCAGGTGCTCTAACCAGCTGAGCTATGGGACCTAATTTATTCAATTATCATAATGTCATACTAAAAATATATCAGCTATAGAAAACCCCCTGTCCCGAAAGCTTTCGGGAGAGTCAGGTGCTCTAACCAGCTGAGCTATGGGACCTTTATGACTTCAAAATTTCAATTACCGCTTCAAACTTAAACCAAATTGACATCTATAGAAGATAGATTTAAGGTTTGCAAATGTAAAACACTTTACAAATACAGCAAAACTATTTTTAGTTATTCTCAATTTCTTGGCAAAGCTCTACAAGAACGCCGTTGGCAGACTTAGGGTGTAGGAACGCAACTAGCTTATTATCAGCACCTTTTTTAGGTACTTCATTTAATAAAATAAATCCTTCTTTTTTAAGACGTTCCATTTCAACCTTGATGTCTTTAACAGCAAAAGCAATATGATGGATTCCCTCGCCGCGTTTTTCTATAAATTTTGCAATGGGGCTATCTGGGTTTGTCGCTTCCAAAAGTTCAATTTTACTTTCACCACATTTAAAAAAGGAGGTTTCAACCCCTTCACTTTCTACTTTTTCACTTTTATAGGGTGCAGTTCCAAGTAAGGCTTCATATACGCTGTTTGCTTCCATTATACTTTTTACTGCAATACCAATATGCTCTATTTTTTCCATCAAAAATTTAAATTTCATTTCCACCGAGGTGGGAATCTTTATAACAAAGTCAAAAATACAAACTTAATTCCATTGAATTTCAACAAGCTTAAAGCTTCATTTACATAATCTAAGATTTTATGTTCTATTTTTGCACTATGGAAGAAACTAATAGACAAAAAAAAATAGGTAGCGTTTTGCAGAATGATCTCGCAAACGTATTGCAGAATATGCTTCGCGAAGCCGGGCAGATGGGCATTATAATTTCGGTAAGCAAAGTGAGTACAACTACAGACCTTTCCATCGCGAAGGTCTATGTTAGCGTGTTTCCTGCGGATAAAGCAGAAGCGATTGTAGCGGAACTCAACAAAGTAAAACCAAAAATAAAGCATCAAATTGCGCAGCTTACGAAGAATCAGCTTCGGAAAATGCCGGATCTTTCTTTTTACAACGATGATTCTTTGGAATATATCGAAAAGATAGACAATGCAGTAAAAGGCGAAGATAATCCGCTGAAAAATCCAGATTTACTTCCCAAAAGAAAAAAATCGTAACTTGAATTTTTCGTTCTACATCGCCAAGCGCTATTTGTTTTCAAAAAGCAGCAACAATGCCATTAATATTATTACCGGTATTGCTGCTATTGGCGTGATTGTAGTTGCAATGGCACTGTTTATAGTGTTATCGGGATTTTCAGGTTTAAAGGATTTCAGTCTGCAATTCACCAATGTTTTTGACAGCGATCTAAAAATTATTCCCGAAAGTGGAAAAACGATCACATTTTCAGAAGCGCAAAGACAACAACTTAAAAATATTGAAGGAATTGAAACTTTTTCAGAAATAATAGAAGAACGCATTTTTCTTCACTACAAAGGAAAAAACCATATTGCCTATATAAAAGGCGTGGATTCACTTTATGGAAAAGTAACACAGCTAGACAGTATTATGTATTTTGGTCAATGGTTTACACCTCACGAACACCAAGTGGTTGTGGGTCTTTCTACAATTGCCAAGCTCTCCATGGGCGTAAATGATTATACTAATTTATTGGAGCTTTACGTTCCAAAACCTGGAACTGGACAGCTAAACGCACTCGACCCTTCTGATGCTTTTAATAAAGAGAATGTGGTGGTTTCAGGCGTTTATAGCGTAAATGAAGACTTGGATGCCAAATATGTTTTCTCCGATCTGGAATTTGCTCGAAAACTGCTCACTTTGGATAGTTCAAAAATATCTTCGATAGAAATTAAACTGCTGTCAACAGCTTATAAGGAAAATGTGCGCAGCGAAATCGAAAAGATTTTTCCGGAAAAAGTGCTTCTTAAAAATCGAATTCAGCAGAACGACGCGCTCTACAAAATGTTGAATGCTGAAAATTTAGCGGTTTATCTTATCGCCACCTTGGTAGTGATTATTGCACTTTTCAACGTAATTGGTTCCATTATTATGATGGTTTTGGACAAGCGGAAAAATATAAAAACGCTTTATAATATGGGAGCTTCATTGCAAGAGATACGTCGTATCTTTTTCCTCCAAGGAACGCTAATGACGGTATTGGGAGGAGTACTAGGAATCTTATTGGGAATTCTAGCTGTACTCGCGCAACTGAAATTTGAATTTGTTGCCATAACAAGCACCTTACCCTATCCTGTAAAAATGGAGCTCATAAACGTGGTTATCGTTTTTGTAACCATAACTGTTCTAGGGATTATAGCCTCAAAAATTGCATCGAGTAGAGTTAGGGAGAAGTTATTGGCTTAATATCCAAAAAGACACCACTTTTAATTTTTAAGAGCCAATTTATACAATCAGATATTCTGGATCAGCTCCCAAACTTATTAAGGCTTCACAAATTTCTTCTGTAAAATTTTGAGGTCCGCAAACATAGAACCGTGAGTCAAAATTGCCAATAGTTTCAATTAGAAATTTGCGATCAATTCTACGTTCCCTAAAGCCAATTACGCCTTCTCTGGTAAATACATTTTTGTAGGCCGGTCCTAATAATTTTGTTAATTCATCGTGTAAAATGACGTCGTCTTTGGTTTTGTTTGAATACAAAAGCGCGATATTCCGCAGATTTCCACTCTCGAAAAGTGCTCTAAAAATGGCGATAAACGGGGTAATACCCGTACCACCAGCAATGAAAATTCCTGGGCCCTTATACTTGATTGAACCGTAAACATCGTGAAGTAAAAGCTCCGCACCAGTATTAAGCTTGCCCATTTGTGCAGTTACTCCCTTATGGTCTTCGTATATTTTAATAATAAATTCCAGAGTATCCCAATGCTGTAATGAAGTAAACGTAAAGGGACGAATCTGATCCTCCCAACCCGGAAGATTAATGGAAATATGTGCCGATTGTCCGGGAGAATATTCAAAATCTGTAGGTTTTTCTAATACAAATCGCTTCACATTATGACTAACATAATGAGTATTGAGAATCTTTAGTTTTTGCATTTTGTTAATTTGGAATTCAAAGGTAGGTAGGATTTTTAACAAAACCATTTATAAAGAAAGACACTTAGAGACCATTACTCATTGAACAAAAGGATTTGAAGAGAAGAAATATTTCATCTAAGACTCACACCCCCTATGCCTCGGCAGAGTTCATTTGAGAAACCATAGTTCAGTAATCTCAAACAAATTCATAATCACCGAATATTTGTAAAACCTCGTCAAAAGCTTCAAAAACAGAAGCTGAATCATCGCTGGTTACCATTTTCATTCGGTAATCCTTAAAGTTTGGAATTCCCTTGAAATAGTTGGTGTAATGACGGCGGGTCTCAAAAACGCCCAGTTTTTCACCTTTCCAGTCTATGGCCATTTGTAGGTGACGTTTGGCTGCTTCCACGCGTTGAAGCATCGTGGGTGTCGGTAAGTGTTCGCCTGTTTCAAAATAGTGTTTCACTTCCTTAAAAAACCATGGGTAACCAATACTTGCTCGGCCAATCATTGCGCCATCCAAACCGTATTTATCACGCATTTCCATCGCTTTTTCGGGAGTATCAACATCGCCGTTCCCAAAGATGGGAATGTACATGCGTGGGTTGTTTTTAACTTCGGCAATGGGTTTCCAGTCGGCTTCGCCTTTATACATCTGGGCACGTGTTCTGCCGTGAATGGAAAGGGCTTGACAACCTACATCCTGCAACCTTTCGGCAACTTCCATAATTTTAATGGAATCGTGGTCCCAACCCAATCGGGTTTTTACGGTTACGGGAAGTGAAGTGTGCTTTACCATGGCTTCGGTAAGGCTTACCATTAAATCAATATCTTTTAAAATTCCTGCTCCGGCACCTTTACTCACCACCTTTTTTACTGGACAGCCAAAGTTAATGTCGATAATATCTGGGCCACTGGCTTCAACAATTTCAACACTGCGCAACATCGATTCTAAAACTGCACCAAAAATCTGAATGCCTACAGGGCGTTCCTTTTCGTAAATATCGAGTTTCATTACGCTTTTTGCCGCGTCGCGAATAAGCCCTTCGGAAGAGATAAATTCAGTAAAAACCACATCGGCGCCCTGTTCTTTGCATAATGCGCGAAATGGCGGGTCGCTAACGTCTTCCATTGGTGCGAGTAACAAGGGAAATTCTGGCAGTTGTATGTTTCCTATTTTTGGCAATTCATTTTAATTTGGAGGTGCAAAAGTAGTAAATATCAGTAAATAACGATGTTAATTAAAAGCCGAATAGCTCGGGTTGCTTTACACTTAGCTATGACAGCTATTAGGTTTAGTTTCCTCGAATAATCAGCTGTTTATTTTTAATGATAAAGAAATAAGCAACTTTTTTGTTCTCCCTTTAGGGCGGGGTATGGAATAAATAATTTATTTTTCCTTCAATCTATCGCCTTCGTCTGTTACTATCTTTTTGTTATTGTCGCGAAGCCTTGCATTTCCGAAGTTATATTTAAAGCCTACACGAAACAACCTACTCTCTTGGATTGCATAAAACTGATTGTCCTGATTGTAATGCTTTGCAACAGAAGCAACCTGGTTAAGCGTATCAAAAACATCATCAACCCCAGCTGTCAAACTTGCGCGTTTGTCCCAAAATTCTTTTCTAAAGGAAATGTTCACATAACTCTGGTTTTTTAAATAGCGATTGCCAAAAACAAAGTTCGAAATATAAAGTGCGCTAAGATCCGCCGTTAACGAGCGATCTTTGGAGAGAGTAAATTGATTATAAACGCCAAGATACTGTCCAAAAGTATCATTGGTATAAGTGTTCTGAGAACTTTCCAAAGTGTAGAATTTATTGGACAAGTAAAAGGATGAGGTGGTTAAATGAAAGTACCACCAAGCGGTTAGTGAGCTCGCATAAGCTATGTCAAAACTGTATTGGTAAACTTTGTCCAAATTATCTTCTACACTGCGTAATGTGCTATTTTCATTATTTTGAAACGACAAGTTACCCAATCCGTTTCTTGCGTTTTCATAATACAATTCAAAAAACAGTTTATTTTTATGAGCGTAACTCAAAATGATCTTATCTTGGATGGCCGGTACAAGATCGGGGTTTCCACTGATGTAGTTATTTTCAGTAATAAAGTATTTAAACGGGTTTAGGCTTTCATACCTAGGACGTTGAATACTTCTTTTGTATTCAAGACCAACACTATTGTCATCATTGATGGTATAGTTAATCTCTGCTGAAGGGAAAAGTTCAAAATAACTTTGGGTATTCATATCACCCAACGAACGTGAAATGGCATCAATAGTAGTGTATTCAGCACGCAAACCAGTTATAATACTCCATTTCTCCCATTTATTTATATAGTTCACGTAAGCTGCAAAAATATTTTCCTTGTAATTGAAATCATCCGAAAACGCGTTGTTGAAGGTATTGCTATTTTTTTCAGTATCAAAAAAATCTAGTTTACTCTCAGTGTCGATAGTGCTAAATTTTAAACCAGTTTCAAAATTTCCGCCCCATAAAGCAGTGGAAAAATCAGATTGCCCCGTAAAAATAGTACTCTTCTGGGCCGAGTTGGTGAAAAAGCTGCTATTTCGTATAAAGGCATTGTCCGGTAAAAAGTAGTTGGTGCTTACACTTTGGTCCTGATGGTGGTTGTAATAAATATAATTGGCAGTAGCAGAGAGCTTGGCGCCATTATCATTTAATGTTCTGCTATAATCTAATGCAAAAGCCAGATTATCTTTTTTATAATTCACTTGACTCCATGTGGTATTCAATGAATCTACTTGACGCTGGGGATTATAGATGGAAGCATTCCCGTTATTGTGATAGATGTTGTTGGGGGCCAACGAAATATTTGAAGTTAAGCTGAGCGAATTTTTTTCATCTAAGGTAAAATCCAACACTATGTTCCCACTGTGATTATCGGAATTTGTGGTACGGTTGAAATAAGTTTCCCAAATAGATTTTGTGGAAACCTCATCTGTCTTGAAAAAACGGATGAAATTTTCGTCTTCTTTAAATTGCTTTTTGGTGTAGTAACTATAGCTAGCATAGAGATTCAGCCAGTTATTTTTATAAAAATGGGAGGTTCCAAAACTGTATTTTGGATAGATTCCTTGGGTGTACGTAGCGTTTAAAGCGCCTTTATAACCAATGGAAATGGCCTTTGTGGTAATAATATTAAGCACGGTTCCAGCATCGGCATCGTATTTTGCAGAAGGGTTTGTAATTACCTCAATAGATTTAATATTGGCAGCGTCGGTATTTTCCAGAAGCGAGGTTACTTCCGCAGAAGAAAGATAAACACGCTTACCGTTAATGTAAGTTGTGGGTGATGAAAACTTAACTTGAATGCTTTCTCCAATAACAACTACTCCCGGGGTTTTCTTTAATAAATCCATTGTACTTCCTACGGAAAGCGAGGTGTTCTCAACCTTAAAAACCAGTTTACTGGCCGTTTTTTCTATCGTTGGAAGTTTGGTGGTAACAACTGTTTCTCCAAGAGTTTCTTGGCTTTCTTTAAGCTTAATAGTATCGATTATTTTATCTGAAGAAAGATCAATAGTTTCTGTATGATCTTCGAAACCAACATAACTAAAGTTTAGTTTATAAGTTCCCGTTTCCAAGCCTTCTAATATAAAGTTACCATCGGCTTCAGTAGTGCAGCCCTTAATGGGCGTCTCTGAACCCTCATTGTATAGCAAAACATTCACAAAAGACAATGGAAGATTATTTGAGTCCATTACCCTTCCAGAAATATTAAAATCCTGCGCCATCAATATACCTCCAGGGAGGCAACATAAAAGCAAAAAAATTCCTTTCATCATAGAACTAGATATCTGGGGCGACACCCTTAATATGGTTGATTCTGGGGAAAATCAAAATATTATAGACTAAAAGCACTATAACACTACAAAGATGTTAAATATTTATTAACCAAAATAATCTCAAAGGTTATTTTATTAAGTGTTTAAATGAAAATCAAGATTATCGTCGTTTTAATCTATATTTGCAGCATTATAGCTAGAGAAGGAATTTTTATGAAGAACATCCGCAATTTTTGCATTATCGCCCATATAGACCATGGAAAAAGCACCTTGGCAGACCGTCTTTTGGACGCTACTGGCACCGTAACAGATCGTGAAAAGCAAGAGCAATTACTGGACACCATGGATCTTGAACGCGAACGCGGCATTACTATAAAAAGTCACGCCATTCAAATGGATTACGTTTATAAAGGCGAGAAATATATATTAAATTTAATTGATACTCCAGGTCACGTAGATTTTTCATACGAAGTTTCACGTTCCATTGCCGCTTGTGAAGGAGCTTTATTAATTGTGGACGCGGCACAGAGTATTCAGGCACAGACCATTTCAAATCTGTATTTAGCTTTGGAAAACGATCTGGAAATTATTCCCGTGCTAAACAAGGTCGATCTTCCTTCCGCAAATGTAGAGGAAGTGACCGATGATATTGTGGACCTTTTGGGCTGTAAACCTGAAGAAGTAATTCCCGCAAGTGCCAAAACAGGCCTTGGAATTGATGAAATATTAAGCGCCATCATTGAGCGTATTCCTCCGCCAAAAGGCAATCCAGACGAATCTTTACAAGCTTTGATTTTTGATTCTGTTTACAATCCGTTTCGCGGTGTAGAAACTTATTTTAGAGTTCTTAATGGTGAAATTAAAAAAGGCCAGCACATCAAATTTATGGCTACCGGAAAAAGCTATTATGCAGATGAAGTGGGAACCCTAAGGCTAAAACAATTCCCGAGAGAGGTTATAAAAACTGGGGATGTAGGCTATTTGATTACTGGAATAAAAGAAGCAAAGGAAGTAAAAGTAGGAGATACCATTACAGATTCCAAAAGTCCAACCGTCAATATGATTGAAGGTTTTGAAGACGTTAAACCCATGGTTTTTGCAGGTATTTATCCTGTGGATACCGAGGATTATGAAGAGCTTCGCAACTCCATGGAAAAATTACAGTTGAATGATGCTTCCCTGGTTTTCGTTCCAGAAAGTTCGGCTGCTCTTGGTTTCGGATTCCGTTGTGGTTTCTTGGGCATGTTGCATTTGGAAATAATTCAGGAAAGACTGGAAAGAGAATTTAATATGACCGTGATAACTACCGTTCCAAACGTTTCTTATCACGCGTTTACCAACAAAAATCCGGACAAGATAGTCTTGGTAAACAACCCATCCGATTTGCCTGAACCTTCCACCTTAAACCGTGTTGAGGAACCGTATATTAAGGCTACTATCATCACCAAATCAGATTTCGTGGGTTCTGTCATGTCGCTTTGTATTGAAAAGAGAGGTGAAATTACCAATCAAACCTATTTAACTACAGAAAGAGTTGAACTCACTTTTGATATGCCTTTGGCTGAAATTGTCTTCGACTTTTATGATAGACTTAAAACGGTATCAAAAGGATATGCTTCCTTTGATTATTCCCCAATCGGGATGCGGATGTCGCATCTTGTAAAAGTGGATGTCTTACTAAATGCCAACATTGTAGATGCACTCTCTGCTCTGCTTCACCGCGATAATGCGTTTGACATTGGAAAGAAAATTTGCGAAAAACTTCGTCAATTGATCCCGAGACAACAATTTGATATTCCAATCCAAGCTGCGATAGGGGCCAAAATTATTGCCCGTGAAACCGTAAAAGCACTTCGAAAAGATGTGACCGCAAAATGTTATGGTGGTGATATTTCGAGAAAACGAAAGCTTCTAGAAAAGCAGAAAAAAGGAAAGAAACGTATGCGTCAAATAGGTAACGTGGAGATTCCGCAGGAAGCTTTTATGGCGGTGCTTAAGTTGAATGATTAACTGTATGCTGGATGACAGGTGACAGATGCCGAAAGCGCTTCCAATTCGACTCATTTTTCTGCAACGAATCTGCGGCAAGCAGGTACACGAATTTATTAATTGGTGTGTTAGGAACGTTATTACTCGCTTAGCTTCACAGAAAGCTTCTATGGTCGCTCTTAAGTTGAATGATTAATTATGTTGGATGACAAGTGCTCAACGATGCTTACTTAATAAGAACTATTAGTTTATCCAAAGCTTAAATATTGGTATTGGATGTTTGAAATTTAAACTATCTACAAATTTTATATATTTAAGTTTTAAATAATAATTCCTAAACCTGACTACTATAACCATAGAAAAAGGCACCTTAGATAAAATCAACTTTGCCAATATTCAAGAACTTATGGAATTCTTAAATGATTGTTTTGGAATGAAAACAGCATTCGGAGTCGCCGATGAGCAAATTTCAGAAAATGACAAGTTTTTAATTAAGGAAGCTCGTAATACTTCTTGGAAAGAGCTTGACAATTTGTAATTAAAGCTCTTATGGAAATTTGCGAAGGCAAAGGGCAGTGTTTATAAAATCTCGAATCACAATAATTTTTTCCCTCTCGTTCAATGATGAGGAGTAATCCTTATTTATTACCCCAATTAACGTTTTAATAGTAACATGCGCCAGAAAGGATAGTGGAAATTCCACAGGAATCTTTTATGGCAATTTTGAAGATTAAACAATTAAAAAAGCCCTGAAAGATTCAAGGCCTTTTAAGAAAAGATTAAAATGCGCAATCTATATCATCTAAATCATCTTGATAACTTTCGCTCCCAGGGCAATTAGCGTTAAGATATTTTTGAAGTGCTGAACGATAGTTCTCACAAGTACTTGAATTTGGGTTATCTATAAAAGTTTGGGCTGCATTAGAAATATCTAAAGCGCGAGCTTCGCAGCTAGTCCCGCCGCCGCCATCATCGTCTTTTTTACAAGAGGTAGTGAACAACAAACTCGTTATTAACACACTAAATAATAATTTTTTCATAATTGAAGGTTTTAAGTTAGACCACAATTAACTGAAAAAAAACAAGAAATACAAAGTAAAAATTATAAATATGCTCCAGGCCAAGAGGCCTAATTACCACATTCTGCACCTGTAGCTTCTAAATTTGATAAATAAATAGCATACGGAGTACCCGTATTTTGACCATTTACAGAGGCATTGCCATCTATTTCCTCACAAACCTGAAAGCTGGATGTTTCTGGGGAAGAACAGCTAATACAGGTTACCGAATCATCCTTTTTACAGGAGAAAACAGTTAGGGTACATACTAAAACTATTATTATGGATCTTTTCATCACAGACAGTTTTTAAGCAAACGGCTTAAATTCAAAGTTATTTTTGAGATTTTCCTTCATTCTCAGTTCTCGTAGCATTTACCACATCTTCAAAATCCATGGGTTTACCCAGATAAACCAAACTACTGCCAACTTCTACCTCGAGCTCCGAAGGATCATTTAGAAGATCTAAAAATCCGTTTTCATGTTTAAGAAACAACGGGATTGCATCTTCGTTATCACTAATAATATTGAGCACCCGTAAAAATTGATTGTGGCTCTCCACCGGAATTTCCTGAATGGATGGAAAGTCTCGCGCCACTTGCGTAAAACGAGTGTAATCGTGTGTATGCGAAAATAACTCTTTGGCAGAAATGGTACGCTTATTTTGCATTTCTTCCGAAGTCATTAACCTAAAGGTTCCATTTTCACCAAAATATTTTCCGAAGCGATTAATGGCCTGTTTGTTTATTTCGTCGCTCCCTGTCATGGCCAATAGATAGCCCACATCGTTCAATTCTATATTGTCGGTGAGATCATCGGAATAAATGTTTGCCGTAAACGCCTCTAAACCGAGCTCTCTTGCCCTGTTAATATTCAATTGGTTAGAATCAATAAGAACAACGTGACGGCTGTTTTTATGCAAATAAGTAGCTATCAATCTGGAGACTTTGGAGGCACCAACCATAAGTATTCCTTCAGATTTCTTTAAAAATACACCCATCCATCCGGCCATAACACGCGCCGTAGTGGCATTTATGATCACCGTTGTCAAAACAACGGCAAAAACCAATGGCGTAATATATTCTGCACCTACAACACCTTTGGAAACCAGTTGGGTACCAAAAAGAGAAGAGATACCAGCCGCAACTATCCCACGAGGTCCCACCCAACTAATAAACAGTTTTTCATTTGTTTGTAGGGACGAGCCTGTTGTACTCGCAAAAACCGTTAAGGGTCGTAAAACGAAAATAATAATGGCAAGCAATATTGCAGTTTTTACATTATAAACCAATAAAAGATCTTCTACGCTAATATTTGCCGCAAGTAGAATAAATAGAATAGAAACCAGTAAAACACTCAGTGATTCCTTAAAATAAAGGAGTTCCTTTAGGCTAGGTAAATCACTATTCCCAAGAAACATTCCCATTACAACCACGGCCAAAAGCCCAGATTCGTGTGCAAACAAATCACTAATTACAAACACTGCCATCACCAAGGAAAGTGAAACTACATTAGACAAATAGTGTGGCACTAGCTTCTTTTTTATTGAAAAATAAAGTGCATAACCTGCCGAAATTCCAAAGGCCATTCCTATTAAAATAATCTTTCCGAAATCCAATAAGGCTTGTTTTGTATAACCTGAATCGCCTTCTACACTAATAAATTCATACACCAGTACCGCAACCAAAGCGCCAATGGGATCAATTAAGATCCCTTCCCATCTAAGAACGGCAGCCACATCCTTTTTAAGCGGAATATTTCGTAGAATGGGTGTAATTACGGTAGGTCCCGTAACAATTATTAAAGCTGAAAAAAGGAATGCTATACGCCAATTAAGTCCGAAAACATAATGGGCGGCTACACCTGCACCAACAAATGTAATGGCCGCGCCAATACTAATGAGTTTCCCAATAACGGGGCCCACTTTTGAAATTTCTTCTCTTTTCAGGGTTAAACCTCCTTCAAAAAGTATGATTCCTACAGCCAAGGACACAAAATAGAAAAGATTTTCTCCGGGGAAAAGTCCCTTTTCTCCGTTCCAGATTGGTTGCAGCCATTGGGTTCCATCAGCAGATAAAAATGTAGATAGCGGACCTACCAAAAGTCCAATCAAAATAAGAGGTAAAATTGCAGGAATTTTAAGCTTCCATGCGACCCATTGGGCCAATATTCCGAGAATTATAATTCCAGCAAGTTCTACCATTCATTTGGGTTTTCGGTAAATTAAATACTTTTCGCTTCCACGAAATACTAAAGAGTTGTTAAAAATAGTATAATTAATTTACACTAGAGGGTTTGGTGTGTAAGGCTTTTGTTAATTTGCAAGTTATTTCTTCAAATTATGCAACTATACCCTATTGAAGCTGGCAATTTTAAACTAGACGGCGGAGCGATGTTCGGCGTTGTTCCAAAAACGCTATGGACCAGAACCAATCCCGCGGATGAAAATAATATGATTGATATCGCCGCGCGATGTCTCCTCATTGAAAATAGCGATCGACTCACTTTGATTGATACAGGAATGGGAAACAAGCAAAGCGAAAAATTCTTTGGATACTATCATCGTTGGGGTGACTACAATTTAGACGATTCCTTAAAAAAACACGGCTTTCATCGTGATGATATTACCGATGTTTTTATGACACATCTCCATTTTGACCATTGTGGAGGGGGCGTTCAGTGGAACAAGGACCGCACTGGTTATGAACCTGCTTTTAAAAACGCAATTTACTGGAGCAATAAAGACCATTGGCAATGGGCAACCGAGCCAAACAGAAGAGAACAAGCTTCGTTCTTAAAAGAAAATATCCTTCCGATGCAGGAAAGCGGGCAATTAAAATTTGTAACGCAACCTACATCAGACTTTTCGGAAGCGAATGAGCTTGATTTTGGAATTCTATATGTAGATGGACACACCGATAAACAAATGATTCCGCATATAAATTACAAAGGAAAAACCTTGGTTTTTGTGGCTGATTTGTTACCAACGGCTGGTCATTTACCACTTCCATTTGTTATGGGCTATGACACGCGTCCCTTATTAACACTTCCCGAAAAGGAAAAATTTCTTAAGATGGCAGCTGAAAAAGGCTATTACCTAATCTTAGAACACGATGCACACAATCCGATAATTACTGTTAAAAATACTGATAAAGGGGTTCGACTTGATGAAACCTTATCACTCAATGAATTTTTTAATTAATATATTTTAAACAATGAAAACCTTTAAGATCGCCTTTTTCGCAGTTGCTATGGCAGTTGTGATGGCAAGCTGTGGAAGTGGAGCCGCAATTGTCGCTACTCCAATCCAGAACATAGACGCTAACCCTATAAAAAATGCACCACTAACTGATGCTCAATTGAAACATTGGCCGGCAATGGATCTTGTTCAAGATACCGTTCCTGGAATGAGTGTTGACAGAGCGTATAGAGAGATCATTAAAAACCGAAAAGGAGAAACGGTAATTGTTGGCGTTATAGACAGTGGCGTTGATATTGAACACGAAGATCTAAAAAATGTATTATGGACCAATCCTGGAGAGATTGCAGGAAATGGGATAGATGATGACAATAATGGTTTTATTGATGATGTTCACGGATGGAATTTCATTGGTGACATTATTGGTGAAAACATGGAGTATGTGCGTTATATGAGAAAGTTCGGCCCTAAATTTGAAGGAAAAAGCGAGTCTTCAATTAGCGCTGCAGATAGAAAGGATTTTGCGCTGTATGAAAAAGCAAAAGCCGAATATGAAAAGGAAGTAGGTGAAATAACGCGAAATAAAAGCCGTTACGAACAAATGCTTTCCCAATTAAAGCCAGTCCATGAAGCTATGGCTAAAAAACTTGGAAAAGAAAATTACACCAAGGAAGATCTTAATGGTATTAAAACCCCTTCTCCGGAAGAGCAACAACAAATTGCCATGCTGGACCAAATGCTCAGTTATGCTGATTCTATGCCAGAAATGATAAAAGAACTTGAGGGTGGTTTAAAATATTTTAATGGAAGACTTGAGGATAATTTCAATATGACCAAGGATTTCCGTGGCGTTTTAGGTGATAATCCAGATGACCTTGCGGACAATGTTTATGGAGATAACAATGTTTCAGGACCAGATCCAACCAAAGAAAACGTAAAACACGGCACCCACGTGGCTGGAATAATAGCTGCACAACGTAACAACGATATTGGTATGGAAGGGGTGGCAAGAAATGTACAAATTATGGCTGTGCGTGCCGTTCCTGATGGCGATGAGTATGATAAGGATATTGCTTTGGCAATCCGTTATGCCGTAGATAATGGCGCCAAAGTGCTTAATACCAGCTTTGGAAAATACTATTCTCCGCACGCAGATTGGGTTTATGATGCCTTAAAATATGCTGCGTCAAAAGATGTTTTAATCGTGAATGCCGCCGGAAATGACGGTTTGGATCTGGACACGGTAAATATATATCCAAATGATCAGATTGATAATGGTACCGAAATGGCAGATTCATTTTTAACTGTTGGAGCTCTTAATTATGTTTATGGAAGTGATTTAGTTGCTGGCTTTTCTAACTATGGAAAAACCAATGTTGATGTTTTTGCTCCAGGTGTAAAAATTTGGTCAACAACTCCTTTAAACACGTATGAATATTTACAAGGTACTTCCATGGCTTCACCTGAAGTTGCTGGCGTAGCTGCAATGATTCGTTCTTATTATCCAAAGCTTTCCGCAAAACAAGTAAAGCAAATCATTCTGGATAGTGGAATTACAACAGATATGGATGTAGTGTTAGGAAATGATCCATCTAACACCAAACCATTTTCAAGTATTTCAAAATCAGGAAAAATGGTAAATATGTATAATGCCCTAATTATGGCCGATAAAATGTCTAAATAATGAATAAATTTTTAAGTCCTTTCTTTTTTCTAGCTGTTTTTGTTTCAGCTTTTGGCCAAAATAACACAAGTTATTGGCAGCAAGAAGTTGATTATAAAATGGACGTCCAGATGGATGTGAAAACCTTTCAATACGAGGGAAAACAGGAGTTGAAGTACACAAACAATTCTCCTGATACCTTAAACAAGGTTTTCTATCACCTTTATTTTAACGCTTTTCAACCGGGAAGCGAAATGGACGTTCGGTCTAGAACCATAAAAGATCCGGATAGTCGCGTTGGCGATAGAATTTCAAAGTTGACTCCTTCGGAAATAGGCTATGTTAAACCCACCATTTTTACTCAAGATGGTGCCACTGCTAAGTATAAAATTAAAGGTACAGTGATGGAAGTTATGCTGAACAAGCCAATTCTTCCTGGTGAGAGTACCGTTTTCAAAATGGATTGGGATGGACAAGTTCCTGTACAAATCCGTCGTTCGGGAAGAAATAGTGAAGGAGGAGTTGCCTTAACAATGACGCAATGGTATCCTAAAATCGCAGAATATGACTTTGAAGGTTGGCACGCCGATCCTTACATTGGTCGTGAGTTTTACAGTGTTTGGGGTAATTATGACGTTACTATAACCATTGATGAAGCCTATACTATTGGAGGAACGGGTTACCTACAAAATCCAGCAGCTGTTGGTCACGGTTATACCCATCCTGGGCAGAAACCCATGCACCCAGTTAAAGGAAAATACACTTGGCACTTTTTAGCACCAGATGTGCACGATTTTGCTTGGGCTGCAGATAATGAATATATTCACGATACATATCCTGGACCCAATGGAGTTACGCTACATTTCTTTTATAAAAATGATCCTGAAATAGCTGAAAACTGGAAAAACCTACAGCCTAAAACTGCGGAGTTAATGCAGTTTTTCAATGACAATGTAGGTCCATACCCGTATGAACAATACTCAGTAATTCAAGGTGGCGACGGCGGAATGGAATATGGAATGTGCACCATGATAACTGGTGAACGCGAATTCGGAAGTTTGGTAGGTGTAACTGCCCACGAGCTTGCACACTCTTGGTTCCAATTTGTTTTGGCGACCAATGAGCTGAAGCACGAATGGATGGATGAAGGCTTTACTAGCTACATTTCAAGTGAGGCGATGAATTATGTTATGAAGCAAGATAAACCGAATCCACATGCTGGCTCTTACAGAAGCTACTATTTTATGGCGAATAGTGGAGAGGAACAGCCAACCACCACACACGCAGATAGATATGCTACAAATAGAGCATATGGAGTAAATGCATACAGTAAAGGTGCCGTATTTTTAGTGCAATTGGGATACATTATTGGCCCAGAAAACCTGTCCAAAACCTTAAAACGCTACTTTAACGATTTTAAATTTAAGCATCCAACTCCTAATGATTTTATTCGCACTGCGGAAAAAGTTTCAGGTTTTGAACTCGATTGGTATTTAACCGATTGGACCAAGACAACAAACACCATTGACTATGGAATAAAAACGGTTGAAAACGAAGGAGAAAGTACAAAAGTAACTCTAGAAAGAGTTGGTTTAATGCCAATGCCTATAGATCTTTACGTAACTTATGAAGACGGTTCGCAGGAACTGTTTTACATTCCATTGAGAATGATGTGGGGCGAAAAGCCAAATCCGTTTACGGAATTAAATCGCACTGTTTTGGAAGATTGGCCTTGGGCATTTCCAACCTACACTTTTGAAATTAAAAACGGGAAAAAAGTTAAAAATATGATGATTGATGCCACTCAAAGAATGGCAGACATAAACCCTGAAAATAATTTGTGGGAGGAGGAAGCCCGCTAACCCCTTCATCCGGCAGGCAAGCCCAAAGGGCGAATTGGAAACCTTATCTAGACCTAACAGGGGTCATTGCGAGACTTGAAGCAATTGAACCTGTTAGGTCTTTCTTTTATATATTTACATTGTGAATCAAAAATTTCCCAAGACCGAAAAACTCAAAAGCGCCAAGACAATAGAATCTTTGTTTTTGGAAGGCAAAACCTATTCTAAATATCCTATAAAAGTCTTTTTTCTTCCGAAGCCGTGCCTGCCGACAAAGCGCGAAAATCTTGAAACCAATCTTGCAGCATTCGCCGTACCAAAACGCAATTTTAAATCGGCTGTGGACCGAAACCGCGTAAAACGTCAACTTCGTGAGGTATATCGGCTAAACAAACATTTATTCGAAGAAATTAACGACAAGAAATACGTGATGCTTTTCCTTTATTTAGGAAAAGTAAAACCGCAATATTTCACTTTGGAAAAAGCGATGGAAAATCTCCTCAAAAAATTAGGAGGCAATTTACAGTGAGTACTATGTTTTTCTTCAGTATTTTATACCTTTAGCTACAATATCCCGTTTCAATAATTATAGTTTTGTTTCTTCGTATCTTTCTGAAGAATAGAAACCAGAAAAGTTCTACGAAATAATTCCTGCAGGAAACATAAATTTTAAAAATGATGAAAAAAAGAATTCTAATTCCCATCGTTGCCATAGGTATCTTTTTTACCACGGTAAGTTTTAAAAGTGATTTCTTCGAAATTGCAAAACAAATTGAAATCTTTACCACGCTTTTCAAGGAATTAAACATGAATTATGTGGACGAGGTAACGCCAGCTACACTTATGGACAATGCGATTAAGGGAATGTTGGAGGATTTGGACCCTTATACCGTTTATTGGAACGAACAGCAAGTAGAAGACGCTAAAATCAATAATTCGGGGGTTTATACAGGTATTGGCGCCACAGCTCAAAACAAAAAGGACAAAATTATTATTGTTGAGCCCTATAAAGATTATCCCGCAGATAAGGCAGGGCTAAAAGCAGGAGATGAAATCATAAAGATTGGCACCGTAACAATAGCGGATTTAGAGGACGAAGCAGGAGATTTATTAAAAGGATCGCCGGGTTCCAAGGTAGATGTAACCTACATCAGACAAGGAAAAACAGCAACTACTACAATCACTCGTGGCGCTGTAGAACTTAAAGCAGTCCCATTTTATAAATTAATCAATAACGATATCGGTTATATTGTTTTAAGCCGATTCAACAGCAAAACCACCTTTGAAACCAAAGCAGCCCTGATAGACCTAAAATCTCAAGGTGCGAAAAAAATTATTTTAGATTTACGCGGAAACCCTGGTGGTCTCTTGAATGAAGCTATTAGCATTGTAAATCTTTTTGTTGAAAAAGGGCAGGTTATTACCACAACAAAATCCGTAATTGAAAAATACAATCAAGTTTATAAAACCAAAGCGGAACCCGTAGATACAGAAATTCCTTTAGTGGTTTTGGTGAATGGTAGAAGCGCTTCCGCCAGCGAAATTGTCTCCGGCGGACTTCAAGATTTAGATCGCGCAGTGATTGTAGGTGCCCGTAGTTTCGGAAAAGGACTGGTACAGCGTCCAAAAAAATTGACGTATGGAACCCAGTTAAAAGTTACTATTTCTCGTTATTACACGCCTAGTGGCAGATCTATTCAAGCTTTAGATTACTGGCATCGCGATGAAAACGGAGATCCTATTCGGAAAGATGCAAAAGAATACAACGCTTATAAAACCAAGGGCGGAAGAACGGTTTATGACGGCGGTGGAATTCTTCCAGATGTACAATTGGAATCTGCCGTTTACAGCCCCATTACCACTGCTTTGCTAAAAGACAATGCCATTTTTGACTATGCGACAAAATATTATTACAGCCATCAAATGACAGATTGGAAAAACTTCAACTTCGGAGAAAACGATTTTCAAAATTTTCTCAAGTTCTTAAAAGAAAACCATTTTGAATATGAAACCGAAACGGAGAAAAAATTTGCTGAAGGTTTAAAAATTTCAGAAGATGATGAAATTAGCAAGGAAATTTCAACGAGTTACAACCAACTTATGGTTGCTATAAATAAAGCCAAAGACAAAGCTGTGGTTGACAAAAAGGTGGAAATAGAGTCCTTGTTAAAAGATGAAATCTTAAAGCGTTATTTCTACCGTGAAGGATTGTACAATTATCAAATTGAGCACAACCCAGAGATTATGGAAGCGGTTGCTGTGTTGAACGATGAAGGAAGGTATAGGAAGATTTTGAAGTAACATATGTCTGGTCGAGCGCATCCGATAGCTATCGGATCGAGACCTCCTTTGAATAGGGGATTTAAAAATTAAACTTTGAGACTCTACCTTAAATGTCCAAGCTGTAGATACAAGAATAGCTTTAAATCTGATGCAGCGACTAGAGTAGATTAAGCCATGAAAAATGGCAAAACCAAAGAAGTAAAATGTGGAAAATACCATTTAATTACTATAACTCAAATAAATAAAATTTACGCCAAAGAATAAAAATCAACTTATTTACTGGCTGGAATCATCTTTTTAATTGGTTCAGTAATAGTTTTATTGTTTTGGTCAAAAAATTTAATTAATTCAGACAGCCGTTTTGGATTATATGCATTAGCATTAATTTTTATCGTGCCGGTTTGGATCTATCTAATAATCCACAAGCAGGAGCTACTTAGAGTAAGAACATTCAATCGGACTTTCTTAGGAGAATAATAGAAATAAAATTCTTGATTTTTAAGTATAATAACCCACTTGAAGAACTAAAAAATAAACAGTTTGCAATTATGGGTTGAACTCAGCAGATTTTAGTTGAGATTACCTCTTTATAACCCTAAAGGAATTTATAGTTTCTTTCCCAAGTTGAAAAATATAATTGCCCACGGACAATTCCGAAATATCAATACTTGAGTTTTGGCCATTCAATGTTCCTTCTTTCACCTTTTTTGCGGCCGAATCTACAATGGTATAAGTTATAGGAAAGGAACTCATATTACTCCTAATTTCAATAATTGAAGTAGCGGGATTTGGGAATATTTTAAACTGGTCAGATTCTTCAAAAGCAATGACATTAAGATATTCCTCCAAATATTCAGTAAGGTTTAAAGTATGCAATTGCTGGGTGGTTCCTGTAGCGGTATATTTTTCGTTGGTTATAAAATAATTTAAACCATCATCGGTGGTAATGCCCTCCACCTGATGAAAAGGTAGGTTTATTTCCAGTTTACGTTTATTGGCTCCAAAAAAGTCTTCCTCTGTGTAATCATATAATAGAAAAACAAAAGGTTGCAAAAAGTTACTATACCCAGAAAGTGCGATAAGTTGTTCGTTCTTTTTATAAACAGCACCTGTTACCAACCCGTTAATCGCATAGGTATCCTGTAATGCAGCTTGGTATGTTCCCGGCGTTTTAGGCAGCTTATAAATCCTAGTTTCATTACTAACCCACTGCTTAGTAAAAAGAAAGATAGCTTCATCTGCTATAATAAAAGCTTCACAATCATAATCAGTGTTATTCGCTCCTGTTGGTGTAAAATCTATTTGGTCTTCATAGGCAAAATTTATAATATCAATTTGTGGTGTTCCTGCTACAATGGAAGATTTACTTACTCTTAAAATCCTTAAATCGGTGCGGTTTCCATTAACGTTGTTTCCAAAATCACCTACATATACATAATCTTCATCTTGCGAAATTTCTTCCCAATCCTTATTTATTTCAGGATCTAAAGAAATACTGTTCAAAATAGCTCCATCGGAAGGGTTGAGCGCATAAAGATTAGTATCGCTGTTATCATTCTGTGTCCACAGGTTGTCATCCCAATAGATAAGCCCAGAAGTTTCAGAAAGAATAGCATCCAAAGGATACGTATTTGTAGTAGAAACATTAACAGGATCGTAAGTGCAACTGCCATCATTTTGAGTAGCCGTGGGATCATAATTATTGGCTTGAGAATCGGTACAACCCATTTGAGCTTGAATATTCCCTATACCAAACAAAAGAAAAACAATCGTAAAAGTAACTTTTGAAAAAAACGTGTTATTAAATTGTAAGGTTCCCATGGTTTCAATTGTTTAATATTCAACTACTAAAGTAAAGTTTTTCAGCTAAATTAATAAATTTCGAAGGCAATTTTTGAGATATGGTTATTTTCTAGGTTCATTAGTTAGTAAAATGCTATTATCCAATTACTTCAGAAATTATAATTAAATACTTCTAGCATATTTCAATCCGCACCTGAGAAAATATTCAGGTTCAATTTAAACTATCGTACAATAAAACAATCCGTTATAAAAATAATTAGAATAGTTAACATAAAGTTAACCGCTTGTTTATCAATATTTTCGTAGTTTAGCAGCTATGGTAAAAACAGATAGAGACGAAAATAAAGAGATTCTCATGGAATCTTTGGCCTATTTAGAGAACAGGGGTTTTGAACACATCCAGGCCGATGTGGAAGGTTATGAAACTCCCAAATCCTATCATAAGAAAGATAGCGATGTTGTAATTACACCAGATATTGTTGCAGATCGCGCAGGTGTAAAACACTATTTTGAAATCAGTTTAAAGTCAGAAAAACCTCGTTTGCTAAAATCAAAATGGCAATTTCTGGATACGTTGACCAGAATGCGGAACCAACGTTTTAAAATCATCACACGTCGTGGACATTATAAGTTTACTGACGAAATGCTGAAAGATCTTAATTTGGAGAAAAACCTAATTAAGCTTTAATTTATCTTAAGCAATATCGTATTTTCTGAAAATTCTAAACATCTTTAAAACAATACGAAAATTATTATTTCATCGCACTTCTCTCCTAAAGTGAAATGCGATGAAATAATTTTGTTTTAAGCTCTAACCATGGCAATGTGGGGGATTCCATCTTCCAGATAACGATCGCCCTTCGTTTTAAACCCATGACTCTCATAAAAAATAACTAAATATGTTTGAGCTGATATCTTTATTTTATCCGCTTTATATTTAGTTTTTATCGCTTGAATTGATGCTTTTGTAATTTGATGGCCATAACCCAGCTTTCGGTAGTTTTCACGCACCAAAATTCTTCCTATGGCCGCTTCGTTAAAATAATCTCCAGCTTGAAAACATCGGGCATACCCCACTAATATTCCATCTTCCCGGCCTAAAACGTGCAGAGCGCGTTCATCTTTTCCATCTATATCATTGTAAACACAGTCCTGTTCTACTATAAAAACTTCACTTCGAAGTTTCAATAATTCATACAATTCCTTTTTACTTAATTCGTCAAAACTTTTAACTTCAATTTCCATAGGTTTTTTAAAATCAATCTTGAACAATAATATCTTTAGGATCGTCTTTTTGATGCTCGGGTTGAATGGTTACGTGGTTAATTCCAAAATCGGTATAAAGTACTTCCTCAACCTTTATAAGCACCGCATCAAATTCCGATAGAGTTACATCTTCATAAAAATCCAGATGTGCCTCCAAGTGTGTTTCCTGCTCGTTCAGTTGCCAAATATGCATATGGTGCACATTCTTTATTTCAGGAAATGTACTAATTACGGCGCTAACTTCTTCCAGACTTAATTCGTCTGGCGTAAAAAGCATCAACACTTTAAAAGAGCTTTTTAGCAAATCGTAGCCCACAATCAATAAATAAACAGCAATTAGTACTGTCAATAAGCTATCCACCCAAAACCATTCAAAATAAAGCATCAATAAACCACCAATCAAAACGGCAACCGAAGCGGCCATATCTGTAAACAAATGGAAATATGCAGATCGCATATTCATATTGGTTTTAGATTCCTTATAAAGAAGAAGAACGCTAAAACCATTGGCAACAATTCCTAAAATAGCCAGCCAGATAACTAAATTACTTTCAATGGGCTTCGGGTTCATAAAACGAAGCGCAGCTTCATAAATAAGATAAACTGCCACAACCACCAAAGTGGCAGAATTTACAAATGCAGCAATTATTTCGGCACGTTTATATCCAAAAGTTTTAGTAACGGACGCATCTTTTTTTGAATATCTATCAGCAACATAACTAACACTAAGCGAAAGAACATCACTAAAATTATGCAGTGCGTCCGATAGCAACGACAGACTTCCAGAAACAACGCCGCCAATTACTTGGGCAACCGTAATAATTATATTTAAAAAGATAGAAAACAGGAGCTTTCTTCCTTTCAAATCTGGATGGGAATGGGTGTGATTTTCTTCGTGGCTATGCGTCATCTTAGATACTTATGAACACGCTATTTTTTCCACTCTATTTTGGTGGCGACCCCCTTCAAATTGAGTTTCAAGAAAAGTCCTTACCATTTCAACCGCTTGTGGTTTGCTGGTAAAACGCGCGGGAATACTCAAAATATTAGCATCGTTATGTTGCCGGGCTAAGGCAGCTATTTCTTTAGTCCAGCAGAGTGCAGAACGAACTTTTTGATGTTTATTGGCAGTCATATTGGCGCCGTTACCGCTACCACAGATTATAATTCCAAAATCTACTTTACCTTTTTCAACATCCTTGGCCACAGGATGCACAAAATCTGGATAATCTACACTTGTTTCGGAATCGGTTCCGTTATTAAAAACGGTATGCCCCTCTTTTTCCAAAAAGGAAACAATTTCAAATTTATAGTCTGTACCTGCGTGGTCGTTGCCGATGGATATTTTCATCTTTATATTAAATTTTACAAATTAGGAAGGTGCCCGCCTGCCGGTCGGGCAGGGAATACCCTAATATACACCTTCAATGGATTTATTATTCTTTAGGGACTTTTAAAGGGATAATTTTTTTTCAAAGATAATAATTTAGAAGCCAGAAATTTTAAGACTTCGCCATTAATGAATAAAATTCAATAAAACAATTATTTTCTTTCACGCATTTCTATCAACATCAGCAAATAGGTTTTTAAAACCTGAAAATCAATTGATAACCATTTCTTAACGATAGGTTGATTTTATAGTTAATAAGAGTGTTGATATTTGTTGGCAGAAATACCACAAGTAAATTTGCAGGATTAGATTTAATTTACAATAGGTTTTATAATCTCAGAAAAACAAAAATTTAAGTCCCTTTTTACAGCTTACTTATCATTATAAAATTTCAGTTTTCAAACATGAATTCCGAAAATACTTGTCAAATTTAAGTTGTGAAGATAGGTTGTTCACAGTTGTTGATTACTTTGGCTACAGCCTTATTTTCAAGCGGTTTAATTCTTAATCTTATGTTAACAACCTCTTATTAAGTAGCAACAAATTGATTTCAAAACAAAACTTCAAAAAGTTATGGTACATATTAACACGCTATAATCATTACCATTTTTCTTTTAAAATTTATAAAAAAACAAATGATGTATATAATATATGTTGACAACTATAAAAAGAGATTTAGAACGAAATGACTAAGGTTGTAATAGCTGTCGACTAAATATTCAAAATTTTAAAACAAATTGAAAGTCTGTTCCATTCGTGAAATCTATAGCGTCCTGTTTGCGCCATCATTTTCAAGAAAGAATGAATATTAGTGTATATTAGTGCAATTCGTGGCAGTACTTTGAGCCCAAGTTAGATAAAGTTCGCGATCTCGGGCGGACCCGAGTGAAGGACTGACACTATTTCCTTAAACTATTTTTAAATTTGAAGGATGATCCAAATTTTTTATTATTTCTTCGGCGCTTTCAATATCGTCAATATGAACTTGAAGCCGAATACCGCCAATAGCGTTGGAATAGAAAGGAAAAACGCTTATCATTGTTTCATTTTGAAAAAAATAACGAATTTCCTCTTGCTCGAATAACAGTTTTAACACTGCATATTCTGCCGGATATTGAAATATAGCAATGGTCTTAAAATTATTCATAGATACTTTTTTAAAACAAATTTTGAAGCCTCACTAAGGTACTAAAACTTTGCTAATGTAAAGAGGCTATTGCTTGAGAAATAGTACTTTTACGATAATTACAAAATAAACTATGCCAAAACATAAAAGAAAAAAGAATAATAAAATCCAAAATCTTTCCCAAACCATTTTAGAAATTCTTCGGAAAGATCATTCGAAATCATATAACTTTAAGCAAATTGCTGCAAAACTTCAATTGGACGATCCTAGCAGTAGAAATCAAATAGTAAAAAAATTAAAGGATCTTCAGGGCAAAGGAACTATTCAGGAAATTGACAGAGGGAAATATATACTTACGCCTTCACAAAACTATTACACCGGAAAAGTTGATATAGCAGGTCGTGGCCAAGGTTATATTATCGTTGAGGATTTAGAGGACGATATTTACGTAAAAAGCAAAAACTTAAACAAAGCCCTAAACGGTGATATTGTTGAAGTTTATGTTTTTAAACGTAAAAAAGGTGGTCAATCAGAAGGTGAAGTAACTAAAATTATTGAGCGAAAACGTACCGAATTTGTTGGAACCATTCAAGTGCAAGAAAATTTTGCTTTTGTAGATGTTACCGATTATAAAATGTACACAGATATTTTTGTGCCGAAGAATAAAATAAACGGTGCAAAAAACGGTGAAAAAGTACTGGTTGCCATGGAAGATTGGCCAGAAAAGGCTGATTCTCCTTTTGGAAGTGTTATTAAAGTGCTCGGAATGCCTGGAGAACACAATACCGAAATTCATTCCATCCTTGCACAATATGGTCTTCCGTATGAATTTCCGCCGGAAGTGGAAGATTATGCAAATAAAATTGATACTTCCATAAAAGCTTCAGAAATAAAAAAACGTCGTGATATGCGCGATGTTTTGACTTTTACCATAGATCCAAAGGATGCAAAAGATTTTGATGATGCGCTTTCCTTTGAAAAATTGGAAAATGGAAATGTTGAAATAGGAATTCATATTGCCGATGTTTCGCATTATGTAACTCCTGGAAATGAGCTTGATGACGAAGCTTATGAACGTGCAACTTCGGTTTACTTGGTGGATAGAGTAGTGCCCATGCTTCCAGAAATTCTTTCAAATAATGCATGTTCCCTTCGTCCTAATGAAGAGAAATATACTTTTTCCGCGGTTTTTGAAATGAATCAGAAATCGGAAGTTGTAAAGCAATGGTTTGGTAAAACAGTTACACTGAGTGATGCGCGGTTTGCTTATGAAGAAGCACAACATATTATAGAAAATCCTACAGAGAAAACTCATACTATTCCTGCAGACATTGCAATAACGGATCAAGAATATTCTGTACAACCCGAAATAGCTGCTGCTGTTTTAGAAATGGATACGCTAGCAAAGAAATTACGTACAAAACGTATGCGTGCTGGTGCTATTTCCTTTGACAAAGTGGAAGTAAAATTCATTTTGGACGAAAACAGCAATCCCGAAGGTGTTTATTTTAAAGAAAGTAAAGATGCCAATAAATTGATTGAGGAATTTATGCTTTTAGCCAATAGAAGCGTAGCAGAATTCGTTGGAAAAATGCAACCAAAAAAGACTTTTGTGTATCGTGTTCACGACGAGCCAGATGATGAAAAGATTGCAGCTTTGGAAAATATAATCAAACGTTTTGGTTATAAATTGAATACGAAAGACCGCCATTCCACGGCAACTTCCATGAACAAGCTTTTAAAGGATGTTCAAGGTAAAAAGGAACAAAATTTAATAGATACGCTTGCCATCCGAAGTATGAGCAAGGCATTGTACACTACAAATAATATCGGTCATTACGGACTTGCTTTTGATTATTACACACACTTTACCTCGCCCATTCGTCGATATCCAGATATAATGGTTCACCGTCTTCTTCAGCGGTATTTAGATGAGGGAAAATCGGCTAATGAAGAAGAATATGAAGAAAAATGTTCACATAGTAGCGATATGGAGAGCCTTTCTACCAATGCAGAGCGGGATAGCATAAAATATATGCAAGTGAAATATATGCAGGACCATGAAGATGAGGATTTCTTAGGTGTAATTTCTGGAGTTACCGAATGGGGAATTTACATAGAAATTATTTCGAATAAATGCGAAGGAATGGTTCGTTTACAAGATATGCCAGATGATCGCTATGAATTTGATAGAGATGAATATGCCGTTATTGGGCAACGCACCAACAACGTTTACCGACTTGGTGATGAAGTTTATGTAAAAGTAAAGAATGCCGATTTAGTAAAGAAACACTTAGATTTTACCATGCTTGGTCACAAGAAGGATGGAGAGTAGAAGTACAATGACTTTCTAATATCTTTTCTGATAATTTATAAAGGTTTAGCGTTGATTATGGGAAAGCAATTCGTGTGCGATAAGGAATTTTATATTTTTTTAAACTCGACCGTACAAAGCTAATATCTTTAAAAACTTTGTACTTTTACCTTACTATGTTTGACGGTTTACTCTTCGCAGCATTCTATGGATTTTTATTGGCATTTGCCGTCGGTCCAGTGTTTTTCACACTGATTGAGACAGCTATAACCAAAGGAATTAAAGCCGCAATATTTTTTGATTTAGGAGCCCTCGTTGCAGACATCATCTTTATTTTAATTGCTTTTTTTAGTACCAGTAGAATACTTGAAAAAGTAAAGCACGACCCTGGTTTACTTATTTTTGGTGGTGCTATTCTTATAGCTTATGGAATCATTTCATATATCCGTACCAACAAATCTATTTTTAAAATAGTCCGGGAGCACTATGCTGTAAAGGTGAAAAAAAATCTTGGCGGATTATTTTTAAAAGGCTTTCTTTTAAATTTTGTAAACTTCGGTGTCTTGGCGGGTTGGATAGGTGTATTAATAATGGCTAACGCACTTACTACTTCAGAAAATGGAGTGATTCTTTTTATTATTACCGTCTTGGCTACTTTCTTTACCACCGACCTTTTAAAAATGCTTTTAGCGAAAAGATTGAAAAATAAGATGACTCCTCGGGTTATCTTTAAAACTAAAAAGTGGGTAAGTATTTTAATATTAGGATTCGGAGTATTCTTGCTTATTCAAGGAGTTTTCCCAAAAGGAATGGAGGCTGGGCTTGAAAAAATTCCAGGACAAAAACATCCAGTAGAGAGACCAATACCGCCGGTTGAAGAACCACTTTAATTTTTCTTATTTAGTAAAATTCTGGAAAGGCTTCGGATCCCTTCAGAGTTGAAGACTTCCCGTATTCTAATGTATCTATTTACGTTCTCATCTTACGGAACTAGGCTTTGTTATCCTGATTAAACAAAAAACCCTAACGTTCGTTGAGGTTTTTCGTAGCTTCATACGAAGAATGGGAAACCTTTGAGTTTTTATCTACATTCTCGCTCTAACTTATCAAACAGAGATACTATAAGATGAAAGGAGTTTGGCTAAAGCCAATAACCATTTTCCCAAATAACCCCGAGCTAAAGCACTGGGCTATTCGAAAGGACGAACCCCAACGCTTCTTTTTTTTATAAACAGGAGCACATACTTTAGAACGAAAAATAGAGGAGTTAAAAATGTAGAATTCTTCCTTTATATATTAACCACAATTTTTCCATAAACATAACAATTGGGCTTGATCCATTTTTTAGAGGCATCGAGCGCCCCGTTCCGACACTTCGGGATTGGGGGAACCACTGTAACTACTAATATTAAATAAAAAAACCCCAACATTAGTTGAGGTTTTTAGAGGTATCGAGCGGATTCGAACCGCTGTAGCAGCTTTTGCAGAGCTGAGCCTAGCCACTCGGCCACGATACCCTATTATGGGTGGCAAAGGTAAAAAAATTTAACTAAGAAAACATATTAATAATGCAAATTACCTTTTCTCTTTCATAGTTACACTCACTTCAGCTACATCGCCGCCAATGGGTGGATTCTTTTTTGCTACGGAAACCTTCACTTCATTCACCATTTCAGCCTGTAACAAAACGGAATCTATAATACGTTTAGCAACGTGTTCCAAGAGTTTGGCGCGTACTGCCATTTCTTGCCGAACAATGTTTTGAAGCAATACATAATCCACCGTATCGACAAGTGCATCAGTTTTAGAGGCATTTTTTAAATTGGCTTTTACCTTTAAATTTACCAAATAGTCAGAGCCAATTTGACCTTCCTCTACTAAACACCCGTGAAAGGCATAGATTTTTATGTTTTTTAAGCGAATGCTACCCATGTAAATAGTTTTTGCAAAGATACTTTTTTATGTTATTTGGTTACCTTTGTATGCTTTAAATCAAACGTATTATTTATAGAACGCACACGCCTTTAAATTTAAAATCTATGACAAACGACGCTGCACCGCTTAATTTTATTGAGCATATTATTGAGGAAGATCTCAAGAACGATTATAAAAAGGATCAGCTTTGCTTTCGTTTTCCACCAGAACCGAACGGCTATCTTCACATTGGTCATGCCTCTTCAATTTGTCTAAATTTTGGTTTGGGCGAAAGATATAATGCACCGGTAAACCTACGTTTTGACGATACAAACCCCGCCAAAGAGGAACAGGAATTTGTAGACGCCATTAAAAGGGATATTTCCTGGTTGGGCTATAAATGGTCAGAGGAACGTTATGCTTCCGATTATTTTCAGCAGTTATATGATTGGGCCGTGCAAATGATAAAGGATGGAAAAGCCTACGTAGATTCCCAAACTTCAGAAGCGATTGCGGAGCAAAAGGGAACTCCGAATACTCCGGGAAAATCAAGTCCGTTTAGAGCTCGTTCTGTGGAAGAAAACTTGGATTTGCTGGAAAAAATGAAGAATGGCGAAACTAAGGAAGGAGAGCACGTACTTCGAGCCAAGATCAATATGGAATCACCAAATATGTTGATGCGTGATCCAGTGATGTATCGAACCTTAAACAAACACCATCACCGTACTGGTACCGATTGGAAAATCTTCCCAATGTATGATTGGACGCATGGTGAAAGTGATTATATAGAGCAGGTATCCCATTCTTTCTGTACACTTGAATTCTTGCCCCATAGAGAGCTTTACGATTGGTTCTTGGACCAAGTGGTCGATAAAGATAAATTACGCCCTAAACAACGCGAATTTGCCCGTAGAAACTTAAGTCACACAGTTGTCAGCAAAAGAAAACTTGCTCAATTAGTAGCGGCCGGTGTTGTTACTGGTTGGGATGACCCCCGCATGTCTACTATTTCTGGACTTCGCAGAAGAGGTTATACCCCAGAATCCATTAAAAACTTCGCGGAAAGCATTGGCGTAGGAAAGCGTGAAAACTTGATTGATATCTCACATTTGGAATTTAACGTTCGTGAAGATTTAAACAAGAAAGCCCCACGAATCATGGTGGTTCTCGATCCGGTGAAATTGATCATTAGCAATTATCCAGATGAAAAAACCGAATGGCTTGATGCCGAAAACAATCAGGAAGATGAAAGTGCAGGAAACAGAGAAGTGCCTTTTTCAAAGGAATTGTTGATTGAAAGAGATGACTTTAAAGAAGAAGCAAACCGGAAGTTTTTTAGATTGACTATCGGGAAAGAGGTTCGTCTAAAAAATGCCTATATAATTAAAGGGGAAAGCGTGGTAAAGGATGCTGAAGGAAACATCACTGAAATTCATTGTACGTATGATCCAGATAGTAAAAGTGGAAGTGGCTCAGAAGCTTCTTTACGAAAAGTGAAAGGAACATTGCACTGGGTTTCCGCATCGCATGCACTTCTTGTGGAGGTTCGATTATACGATCGTCTATTTACGGAAGCATCACCAGATACCATTAAAGATAAAGATTTTATGGAATTTGTAAATCCCGACTCTTTAGAAATTATTACTGGTTTTGCCGAACCAAGCGTGAAAGATTCAAAACCTGAAGATAAATTTCAGTTTCAACGCTTGGGATATTTTGTTGTTGATCCAGATACTACTTCTGAGAAATTAGTTTTTAATCGCACCGTTCCTTTGCGTGATTCTTGGGGAAAATTGTCCGATTAATTAACACCTTAAGTTCATTATGTTTTTATTTTTAAGAGAAATTGGCTAATTTTCAGTCTTTTTAGGATTAATTTATAGATTAAAAAACAACTATTAACCGGTTATTAACAAGACTCAGAGAGACTCTTACGTACCTTTGGTTTTATTAACACAATTAAAACAATAAATAATGGCATCAAATACAGGTCAAACCCTTATCGCATTACTAACAGGAGCTGCAATTGGAGCAGGTCTTGGAATTCTTTATGCACCAGAAAAAGGTTCTGAAACGCGGGATAAACTCAGCAAAGAAGCTAAGAAAGCTCAAAAGAAATTAAACAAACAAATTCGCGAAACAACTGAAACTTTAAGCGAAAAAGCACAAGAAGCGCGCTATAGTTTTAATCAAAAACTAAATGACACACTGTCCTCTGCAAGTTATAAGGCAGATGATATTTTATTGGCAATGGAGGATAAGTTAGAATCACTTCGCAAACAAAATGCGAAACTTCATGCAGATTCTGAAATTGATAAAGCAAAAGCCACAGCGAAAAAAGCACTTTCGTAATATGTTTAAAGACCTAACAGATGGCCTGCATAAGGTTGTAGACAGAATAGAAGATTATGGGCTGAGCACGGCGGAGTATTATAAACTCCGCCTGTTCAAATCAGCAATGAAAGGATCTGTTTCCTTAGTAAACCTTTTGGTTTTTGGAAGTCTTTCCCTTTTTGTAATGCTTTTTATTTCTGTGGGTGCTGCCTTTTGGTTAGGGACGTTTTTTGAACACAGTTATGTTGGATTTTTCATTATTGGAGGTTTCTACGGAATCTTATTAATCTGTATGTTTATTTTCGGAAAGAATCTTATAGAAATGAGTTTACTTAAGAAGTTTTCTAGTCTTTTATATGACGAACACGACATAGAACCTAAAAAAGTTGCTGAGGAAGAAATTGAAGAATACCAACAGGTTCTTCAAAAAGACGCAATACGAAAGGAAAGAGAAACAAAGTAATATTTATGAAGCGATACACTACTTTTGAAGAAATAGACAGAGATTTAAAATACCTTCGCCTGAAATCGCAGATAGATCTTGAGGAAGTAAAACTTGGTCTTACAAGAAGTAAGGAAACAATAAGTGAAACCTTTTCACCTGTTAATTTAATAGCGAATACAGTTGGATCTATCTTGAAAAAGGCCTTTGTCTTAAAAGTAGTAAACAAGTTTATAGGTAGTAAATCCGGTAAATAATAAAGTGATAAGCCTCTTTATAAATAGCTTACAATATTTAGAATTAAACAAAAATGCCCTCTGAATTCAGAGGGCATTTTTGTTTTTCGGATTAATATTCCAAATCGTCCCCTTCGTCTTTCCTAGGTGGGGCTTCACGTCTAGGCTTCTTTTTTGGTATGATACCTTTAGCGATATTTTGCTTTTTCATTTCTTCCCCAATCTGATTGCTTGCAACAAAAGATGCAATCATATTGTTTAGCATTTCACTTCCTGCCTGCGGTGAATTTGGTAAAAGGATCAGGTTGGTGTTAGTTGCTTCCCCAATGGACTGAAGCGTGTCATAATGCTGTGTAACCACAATAAGTGCCGATGCTTCCTGCGAATTGATGCCTACATTATTTAATACATCCACACTTTCTTCCAGACCTCGAGCTATCTCTCTACGCTGATCTGCAATACCTTGTCCTTGCAAGCGTTTGCTTTCCGCTTCAGCGCGGGCTTTAGCAACAATTTTTATTCTTTCGGCTTCCGCTTCATATTCAGCGGCTACTTTTTCCCTTTCAGCAGCATTAATACGGTTCATCGCAGCTTTTACCTGCACATCCGGATCAATATCTGTTACCAAAGTTTTAATAATATCATAACCGTATTCACTCATCGCTTCGTTTAATTCAGATTTTACTGCGATGGCGATATCATCTTTTCTTTCAAAAACATCATCTAATTTCATCTTTGGAACTTCGGCGCGAACCACATCAAAAACATAGGAAGTTATTTGATCATGTGGATTTTGAAGTTTATAAAATGCATCGTAAACCTTCATTGACAATACTTGAAATTGAACGGAAATTTTTAAACGTACGAAAACATCATCTTTCGTTTTGGTTTCAACAATAACGTCCAATTGTTGTATTTTTAGGTTGACACGCCCAGCTATTCTATCAATTAAAGGTATTTTTAACTGCAATCCAGAGTGTCTTATGCTTAGAAACTTTCCAAATCGTTCTACAATGGCAGCGGTTTGTTGTTTAACCGTAAAAAAGCTTGCTAATAATATAAAGATACCTACTATCAACAAGGGTATTAAAATAAATCCTCCCATAATTTTTTTGAATAAATTTGTTTAAATGCTGTGGAAGATACGAAAATAAAGCTACTTTGAATCTTTTAAATAGACTTCCAAACTATGAGCCTTAAGACCAGTTTTATAGCTGTTTTTTTCTGTATTTTTTTTCAGCAAATTTATTCCCAACGGAATTATGAGGACTATAATTTCTTAGGAGTTCAAGGTGGAATTACTTTTTTCGATATTAAAACCGATGATTTAGTAACGGAGCAACACTCAGGATTTATGGCTGGGTTTACAACACGTGGCGCCTTCCGAAATAATTTTGACCTGATTTATGGAATAAGTTTTCAGAGCGCTTCAATTGGGGTGGAGGGAAGTAGTTTTTCGGGAGCGGACACTCAAAATATTGCTTACACTATTCAAGGAGCACAAATTAATTTCTTGGGAAGTTATAATATAATCGTTAAACATTTAAGCCTTGAATTTGGACCTGTTCTCAATATAAATGGAAAATTAAAACTGGACAATGAAAAATTTAAGGACTATGTTTTAACAGGCTATGAAACCCTTGCAACTGAAGATATTCAAGATATATCCAAATTTAATGTTCACCTAGCTGGAGGACTCACTGCAGGTTTGGAACATTTTCGTATATATGGTCAGTATCAATACGGAGTTACGAATATGTTGGGCAAACTAAATGATAAAGATTTGGAGAAAAAGGACTTTAAAGGAAACAGCTCCACCATTTTAGTTGGAGCTGTTATTTATTTTTAACCAATAAAATCAATGGCTTTTTCAATACGGGAAATGCTTTCCTCTTTGCCTACTATTGAAAGAATATCAAAAACATCTGGCCCTTTCATTTCGCCAACCAAAGCTAAACGCAACGGCATCATTACTTTTCCAAAACCAATATTTTCAGAAGTAATCCATCCCTTCACCTTTTCGGAAAGGTTTTCTGTTGAAAAGTCATCCGCCCCGGCAGACAGAGCCGAAGAATTTAAGATTGAAACTACTTTTCTCAACAATTCTGGGGTTTCCGGCTTAAATGCCTTTCCAGCAGCTTTTTCATCATAGTTTTGTGGCGTTTCAAAGAAAAAGCTGCCTTGGTCCCATAGATCGCTAACGAATGTTGCACGCTCTTTTAAAAGAGAAACAGTTCTTGTTACATTAATTCCGGCTGTGGATATTTTCTTGTCTTGAAGAAATTTCTTAAAATCTTCAGCAAGTTTTTCATCATCTACCAGTTGTAGGTATTGATGTTGAAACCATTTTGTTTTTTCAGGATCAAATTTGGCTCCGGCTTTATGAACGCGTTCTAGTTCAAAAGCTTCAATTAGTTGGTCTAAGCTAAAAATTTCTTGTTCAGTTCCTGGATTCCAGCCTAAAAATGCCAACATATTTAGCACCGCTTCGGGTAAATAACCATCTTCACGATATCCTGAGAATAAATCCCCTTCAGCAGTTTTCCATTCTAGAGGAAATACTGGGAAGCCCATTTTATCTCCATCACGCTTGCTTAATTTTCCGTTCCCAGTTGGTTTTAAAATCAACGGTAAATGTGCAAATTGAGGGGCATTCCATCCAAAAGCTCGGTACAATAAAATATGCAAGGCCATAGAAGGAAGCCATTCTTCCCCACGAATTACGTGTGTAATTTTCATCAAGTGATCATCCACAATATTCGCTAAGTGGTAGGTTGGCATGCCATCGCTTTTAAACAAAACTTTGTCGTCCAGAATGTTTGAATCTACTTGTACGCCACCACGGATAATGTCGTGTAGAAAAAGCGTTTCGTCTTCTGGAGATTTAAAACGGATAACATATTCTTCGCCATTGGCTATTTTTTGTTGTGTTTCTTCCTCAGAAAAAACCAACGAATTTTTTAGTTTTAAACGGTTGTGCCAGTTGTAGATGAAGGTTTTTCCCTTTGCTTCGTGATCTTTTCGGCGTGCATCGAGTTCTTCTGAAGTGTCAAAAGCATAATATGCATTTCCGGACTCTATTAAAGCATCTGCGTATTGCTTATAAAGGTCTTTTCTCTCGCTTTGGCGGTAGGGGCCGCAGTTGCCTTCTTTGTTAGGACCTTCGTCATAAGGAATGTTTAACCAGTTTAAAGCTTCAACAATATACTCCTCAGCTCCTTCCACATATCTATTTTGGTCAGTATCTTCAATTCGCAAGAGAAAATCGCCACCGTGTTTTTTCGCGAATAAATAGTTGAACAAAGCAGTGCGAACACCACCAATATGTAAAGGCCCTGTTGGACTTGGAGCAAAACGCACCCTAACTTTTTGAGACATAAATCTTATATTTGTTTGCTTCCCATCGTATTGTGTCGAAATTGGGAATCATTTAATTTTGGTGCAAAGGTACAATTATGTTGTCTTATTTTAAAGCTAATGTATTAGCTGGTTTTGTAGTTTTACGGAGCAATATTTGTATCGAGCCAAGAACAAAATATTATTGTATTTTAGGAGTTTTGAATACACGGAAATCTATTTATGAGCACTTTCAATAGCATCCAGCAAAAACTGGAAGAATTTATTAAAAAATACTACACCAATGAGCTGATTAAAGGAACTATTCTTTTTTTCGCTATTGGGCTCCTTTATTTGTTGATAACGCTGCTCGTTGAATATTATCTTTGGTTAAACCCAATAGGAAGAAGCTTGCTTTTTTGGGCTTTTATAGTTGTGGAGCTTACGCTATTTGCGCGTTTTATTGTTTTTCCGCTTGCTAAACTTTTCAAACTTCAAAAGGGAATAAATCACGAAGAAGCCTCAAAAATAATTGGTAATCATTTTCCACAGGTAAGTGATAAGTTGCTCAACGTTATTCAGCTCAACCATAACGGACGCGAAAGTGAATTACTTTCGGCAAGTATTGAACAAAAAGCAGAAGAATTACAACCGATTCCCTTCAAAAGTGCCGTAAATTTTAAAAAGAACGCGAAATATTTAAAATACGCCGCAATTCCCGTTTTGGTATTTATAATGTTTAGCGTTTTAGGAGGTACTGATATTTTCTCCAGTAGCTATAAAAGAGTGGTCCACTATGATACCGCTTTTGAACCGCCTGCTCCTTTCGCATTTACTGTTTTGAATGATAATTTGAATGCGATTGAAAATAAAGCCTTCACCTTAAACGTTCAGGCGCAGGGAACTCTTATTCCTGAAAATGCAAGTATCAATTATAACGGAGAAACCTATTATATGCAACAAACCGCACCCGGTTCGTTTGAATATACGTTCCAACAACCAGCAGAATCTATTAATTTCAATTTAAAAGCGAATAAGGTTACTTCCAGACCATACACAATAGATGTTGTAAAAACGCCCTCGTTGTTGAATTTCGAAATGGTTTTGGACTATCCTTCCTATACTGAAAAAAGAGATGAAACCTTGAAAAGTACTGGAAATGCCACTATTCCGGAAGGAACACGTGTAAAATGGAATGTTGCTACTAAAAATACCAAAGCCGTTACTTTAAAAACTGCGGATACTTCCTATTTTTTCGCGGCAAAAGGGGCGAGCTTTAATCTCGAAAAGGGAGTTTATAATAAGTTCGATTATGCCATTACTACTTCCAACGAAAAACTGAAGGATTATGAAAATCTGGCTTTCACCTTAAATGTAGTGAAAGATCAATTTCCAGAAATTAGCGTACAATCAAAAAAAGACTCGACAAGTAGTCAGCGTGTTTTCTTTTTAGGACAGATTTCTGATGATTACGGACTTACAAAGCTTAGACTGGTCTATTTTCCCGAAGGGGAAGAGAAGAGTGCCAAAACAGAGGCCTTACCATTGAACAAGACCAATTTTGATCAGTTTACCTATAATTTTCCTGGCAATCTTATTTTGGATGATGGAGTTTCTTATGAGTATTATTTTGAAGTTTTTGACAATGATGGAATCCACAATTACAAATCCTCCAAATCTGGGATTTATTCGTTTAGAAAATTGACAAAAAGTGAATTGGAAGATGAGCAATTACAAAATCAGCAGAATGCTATCAAAGGTCTAGACCAATCCTTGGAGAAGCTAAAAGATAGAAAGCAGTCGCTTGAGGAGCTATCACGAACACAAAAGGAGAAGAAAGAGCTTAATTACAACGATAAGAAGAAGCTTGAAAATTATCTGGAGCGTCAGCAGAAGCAAGAGGAAATTATGAAGGATTTTTCTAAGGAAATGAAAGAAGAACTCAAGAATTTCCAACCTGAAAACACAGAAAAGGATCTATTTAAGGAAGAACTTGAAAAACGTTTGGATGAAAATGAAGAACGCCTTAAAGAGAACGAGAAGTTGCTGGATGAATTGGAAAAGCTTCAGGATAAAATCCAAAAAGAAGAACTTACTGATAAGTTGGAGAAATTAGCCAAACAAAATAAAAACCAAGAAAAGAATCTCGAACAACTTCTGGAGTTGACCAAGAGATATTATGTAGAAAAAAAGGCTGAAAAACTTGCTGAGGAATTGAATAAATTGGGTGAGGAACAAGAAAAGTTAGCAGATAAATCAGAGGAGGAAAACACGAAGGAAGCACAGGAGGAACTCAACGATAAGTTTGAGGAATTCAAAAAACAGATGGACGAACTGCAAAAGGAAAATGAAGGCTTAAAGAAGCCGATGGACATTCCGGGAGATAAAGCCACGGAGCAGGAAATAGATGAGGAACAGGAAAAAGCTACGGACAAACTAGAGGAGAGTAAACCTAGCGAGGCCGGTAAAAGTCAAAAAAAGGCAGGTCAGAAAATGCAGGAAATGAGCCAACAGATGAAAATGGAGATGAAATCTGGAGGGGCCGAGACTTTGGAAGAAGATGTAAAAATGCTTCGACAAATTGTGAAAAACCTGGTGGTATTTTCCTTTGAGCAGGAAGATTTAATGGAGACCTTTAAAACTATAGACTATGGAAATCCAATTTTCGGAAAGAAATTGAATATTCAAAACGATCTTAAAAACAATTTTGAACATATTGATGATAGCATCTTTGCTTTAGCTCTTCGTCAGCCACTTATTGGTGAGAAAATCAACAATACACTCACTGAAATGCAGTACAATATAGATAAATCTTTAGAACGCTTGGCACAGAACCAATCGCGTACAGGTATTGGAAATCAGCAATATACGATAACGGGCGCAAATAATTTGGCTGTTTTGCTAAGTGATATATTGTCAAATATGCAAATGCAGATGCAAATGTCTATGGGTTCTGGCTCTGGAAAAGGTATGCCTATGCCCGGTGAAGGCAGTGGCGGTGGATTTCAACTACCGGATATTATTCAAAAACAGGAAAGCTTGAGTGAGAAAATGAAGGAAGGAATGAAAAAAGGCGAGGAAGGAAAAGAGGGAGAAGGTAAAGGTGAGGGCGAAGAAAAAGGAGAAGGTGATGGTAAGGGAGAGGGAGAAGGAAATGGTGAAAATGATGGAAGTGGTGATGGGAAAGGTGAAAATGGTAAAAACGGAAAGAACGGGAAAAATGGAGAGAAGGAAGGAGACAACAAGGAAGGAAGTGGTAATAGTGAAGAAATGAATGGTGAAATCTTCGAAATTTATAAACAACAGCAGCAACTGCGTCAACAACTACAAGATAGATTGAGCAAGGAAGGATATAAAGGTAATGCCAGTGATCTATTGCGCAAAATGCAGGGTATAGAGCAGCAATTGCTAGATAAGGGTTTTAATCAAGGCACGCTTCAGGAAATGTTAAATTTGAAGTATGAATTATTGAAATTGGACAAGGCGACATTTGAACAGGGGCAGGAGGAGAAAAGGGAATCCCAAACAAATAAAAAGGAATACCGAAACAATGTGCTACTCTCACCTGATGAGATAAAAAAATACTTTAATACAACGGAAATTTTAAACAGGGAGGCCTTACCTTTGCGTCAAGATTATAAAATTAAGGTGCAAGAATATTTTAAGGAAAACAATGATTGATTTTAATTTTGAAACCGATTTCGAGCTAGAGAACCAGGCGCAATTAACTAAGTGGATTTCTGATGTAATTACTTCCGAAGGATTCGAACTAGGCGAACTCCTTTATGTTTTTTGTGACGACGAATATTTGAATAAACTCAATGTGGAGTTTTTAGATCACGACACCCTTACTGATATTCTTAGTTTTGATTATAAAGTTGGTAAGCAGATTAACGGTGAAGTCTTTATCTCCGTTGAACGCGTTGCAGACAATGCCATAGATTATAATACTGATTTTATTGAAGAGCTTCATCGTGTTATGATTCATGGAATTTTACATTTTTGTGGTTTAAAGGATAAAACTGAGGAAGAGGAAGAATTGATGCGAAAAAAAGAGAACGAAGCCTTAAAAGTACTGACGAGCTATTAGATCACTTCTTGGATTAACTCTTTGCATCTAAGATATTTATTGTACTTTTGCATCCCTAAAAAAATTCTGAATAAAAGAAATGTTCCACGTGGAACAATCAAGATAATATATGTTTCCAAACGAATATGATGTAATTGTTGTTGGAGCCGGACACGCTGGTTCTGAAGCCGCTGCGGCTGCGGCCAATATGGGTTCTAAAACGCTATTGGTTACCATGAATCTACAAACTATTGCCCAAATGAGCTGCAACCCTGCAATGGGCGGAATTGCTAAAGGGCAAATAGTTCGTGAGATTGATGCGTTGGGTGGTTATAGTGGGATTATTTCAGATAAAACGGCGATACAGTTTAAGATGCTTAACAAATCCAAAGGACCTGCTATGTGGAGTCCAAGGGTTCAGAGTGACCGAATGCGGTTTGCAGAAACTTGGAGGATGATGTTAGAGCAGACCAAAAATTTGGATTTCTATCAGGAAATGATTTCTGGGATTATTGTTGAGAATGGAAAAATTAAAGGAGTTAGAACTTCACTTGGACTTGAAATAAGAGGAAAGAGTGTCGTGCTTACCAATGGTACTTTTTTAAATGGTTTAATCCATATTGGGGAAAAGCAATTGGGTGGTGGAAGAGCAGGAGAAAAAGCTTCTGTTGGAATAACTAAAGATTTAATTGATTTAGGCTTCGAAGCTGGAAGAATGAAAACCGGAACTCCTCCAAGAGTTGATGGAAGATCCTTGGATTTTTCAAAAATGATTGAACAACCTGGTGATGCCATTCCTGAAAAATTCTCTTTTTCCGATGAAACCAAACCTTTGGTCAAACAACGCTCTTGCCATATGAGTCATACAAGTTTGGAGGTTCATAATATTTTAAAAGAAGGATTTGATAGATCTCCAATGTTTAATGGTTCCATACAAAGTACCGGGCCTAGATATTGTCCGTCTATTGAAGATAAGATAAACCGTTTTGCCGATAAAGATAGACATCAACTTTTTGTTGAGCCTGAAGGTTGGGACACCGTTGAGTATTATATCAATGGATTTTCTACTTCTTTGCCAGAGGATATTCAGTTTAAAGCTTTGCGTCAAGTTGTAGGTTTTGAGAATGTGAAATTTTTCCGTCCTGGATATGCAATTGAATATGATTATTTTCCGCCAACACAGTTAAAACATACGTTGGAAACCAAATTGGTTTCCGGACTTTATTTTGCAGGACAGATAAACGGTACAACCGGATATGAAGAAGCAGCATCACAGGGTCTGATGGCTGGAATTAATGCCCACCTAAAAGTTCACGAAAAGGATCCGTTTATTCTTCAAAGAAATGAGGCGTACATAGGGGTATTGGTTGACGACTTAATTACAAAAGGAACCGAGGAGCCATATAGAATGTTTACCTCAAGAGCAGAATATAGAACTTTACTTAGACAGGATAATGCAGATTTTAGACTGACTCCAAAATCGCATGCCATTGGTTTGGCTGGCGATGCTCGAATGCGAAAAATGGAAGAAAAGAGAGAAAAGTCTGATGCGTTTGTTCAATTTTTTAAAGAAACGAGTGTTGCCCCCGAGGAAATTAATGCAATTTTTGAAGCTAGAGATTCTGCCTTAGTAGAACAAAGTGATAAGATGTTTAAATTCTTTTCACGTCCAGAGGTGACGATGGAGGATATGAAAGGAATCGCTTCAGTTAAGAATTTTATTGAGGAGCATGACTTGGACACCGAAATGATAGAGCAGGCAGAAATTCAAGTTAAGTATTCTGGTTATATTGAAAAGGAAAAAAACAACGCCGATAAATTAAATCGTTTGGAAGGTTTAAAAATCCCAGCCTCTTTTGATTATTCAAATTTGAAGTCTCTTTCTTATGAGGCGCGGGAAAAATTGACAAAAATTAAACCTGCCACGGTTTCACAAGCTTCGCGAATAAGTGGTGTTTCTCCAAATGATGTATCCGTACTCTTAGTGTATATGGGGCGTTAGGCATATTGTTTCACGTGGAACATTTTGGACTTTGCTCCGTGTTGGCTGCAATTATAACCTCTTAAAAAACCAAACTTTTTTCTCTTGCAACATCCTGAAAAGACATATTTATCGGTAAAAGATTATTTGGTTTCTGGCGAGGTTTTTAATTTGATTCACGACCAGGATCACGATATGCTAAAAACATCTCCGCAGCCTGATGTGGAAAATCTTCCCAAGTATTACGAAAGTGAAGATTATATTTCCCATACCGATGAAAAGCGTGGGTTGATGTCCAGACTCTACCAAACGGTAAAGAAATGGTCACTTCAAAAAAAGACCAATCTGATTTTTGAGCAGAATTCGGAAGTTGGATCTTTGTTAGATGTTGGAGCAGGGACGGGGGAATTTTTAAAAGTTGCCAAAGAAAAATCATGGAATGTTCAGGGAATGGAACCCAATGAAAACGCTCGCCGATTAGCTTCAGAAAAAGGAATTGAGTTAAAATCTTCTCTAAGCGATTTTCATGAAAACCAATTTGACGTGGTTACGCTCTGGCATGTTTTGGAGCACATTCCGAATTTAGAAGAAACAATTTCGCAATTGTCAGATTTAGTGAAGCCGAATGGCACACTTATAATCGCAGTGCCAAATTTTAAAAGTTACGATGCCAAACACTATAAAGAATTCTGGGCGGCTTTTGATGTTCCGAGACATCTCTGGCATTTTTCAAAAGTATCTATAGAGAAATTGTTTTCTAAAAATTTTACATTGGAAAAAACCGAACCAATGATTTTTGATTCGTTTTATGTAAGTCTTCTTTCTGAAAAATATAAAACTGGAAGCAAATTTTCACTAAAAGCATTCTGGATCGGTCTTAGATCAAATTTGAAGGCAAATCGCTCAAAAGAGTATTCTTCACACATATATTGCTTCAGAAAAGCAAAATAACGCGATTTAAGCCTTTTTAACAGGTTTTTGGCCAGTTGTGGCGCTGCGCTATTCATTTTTCGTGTTATTTCCTGGAAATGGCACGAAAAACGGCGAAAATTAATAGAAGAAATTTATTTAAATGGAAAAGACATAAAAATGTCTTATACCAATCCGTTGAGCATTTTGATGAATATTATTCAGTTTTGACGAAATTTCAAGTTTTTGCCTCTTATCCTAAAGGAAGAACTTGAAATTTCATAGATATTCCCTTTAGGGTTAGGGTAAAAATCGATGAAATGTTCTAAATGCACAACGGGTCTTATACCAGTTCTTTTTTATGGATTAGTCTGGTCAGCTTAATTGAAAGATCGGTGAAGATTATTTTTGCATTTCCGTTTCGTTCAATATGGTAGGAAGCATCCTCCAAAGCTTTATTGATTTCAAAAATATTGTTTTGATGAACAAATGGAGCAAATTTCGCAAGGGAGAATGTTTCATCTTTCGCTTTAAAGAATAAAAGTGAGTTTGCGCTATAATTTTTTAAAAGTGATTGCCTAAAAACTTCAATGCAATAGTTAAGAAATTTTTTCTGTGTTTCCCGACCTTGTCCTGCAAGTTCGTCGCTCCAGTCAAGTAGATTATTTATCGCACCTTTATTTCCTTTCGCTCTAAACGCGGAGCGCACCCAACTAATAAACCATTTTTCAAATACTTCATCCTCGCCAGTTTCTTCCAAGTACTGTAATGCCTTGTTAAAGTCGCCACGTGCTCTTCGCGCTGTTTTAAGGGCTAGGTTCTCATCAATTTCGCTTCCTTCGCTTAAACGCTCCGCAATATCAGCCTCAGATAGCAACGGAAAGATCAATTGTTGACAACGTGAGCGAATGGTTGTTATAATTTGCTGCTCATTTTCACTTAGTAGCAAAAGCACCGTTTTATCTGAAGGTTCTTCAACCAGCTTCAGTATTTTATTGGCGCAATCTGTATTCATATTTTCCGCCATCCATATAATCATCACCTTATAACCGCCTTCAAATGATTTCAGCGATAGCTTTTTCGAGATATTTTCAGCTTCATATTTACTAATGTTCCCTTGCTTTTTTTCGATACCAATTGCTTGGAGCCATTCAAATAGGGAAGCGTAGGGATTGTTTAAAACAAAATTTCGCCATTCTTCCGCATAATGATCTGAAATTGCATTCTTCTTTATAGTGTCACTAGTATTAACGGGATAAACAAAATGTAAATCGGGGTGACTTAGCTTTTCGACTTTATTTTTACAAGAGAGATATTCTGGGCTTTGTTTATCATATTGTTTGCACAATAGTTCAGAAGCATAAGCGATGGCCATAGGTAATAATCCACTTCCATTTACTCCTGAAAACATCTGGGCGTGCGGAATTCGGCCGTTTTCAATGGTCTGTAAAAGATGCGACTTAATGTGGTTTTGGCCTATTGCTTCTGAAAAATCCATTCGCAAATCTAAGCAATTTTGCTGGTATTTTTTCTGCAAGTAATTATGACTATCGTAAATTTATGCGAAAACAGACTTGAGGCAATTATTACTTCCTAAAAGACCTAAAAAAACTATATTTGCAAGCAAAATTTACGAATATGAAAACAGTTAACGATATAAATTTTAAAGGAAAAAAGGTATTGATCCGGGTTGATTTTAATGTCCCGTTGGACGAAGAATTCAATGTAACAGATGATACACGCATACGAGCGGCCAAACCTACCATTTTGAAAATACTGGAAGACGGGGGAAGCTGTATTTTAATGTCTCATTTGGGAAGGCCTAAGAATAAAGAGGCTGAATTTTCTTTAAAACATATTGTAAAGTCGTTATCAGATATTGTTGGAGTCCAAGTGAAGTTTGTTGAGGATTCCATAGGCGCCGAGGTTGAAGCTGCGGTTTCCAACTTGAAGTCTGGTGAAATTCTTCTACTTGAAAACTTGCGATATTACGAGGAAGAAACAAAGGGAGATCGTGATTTCGCCGAAAAATTATCAAAACTGGGTGATGTTTACGTAAATGATGCTTTTGGAACTGCCCATCGGGCACACGCTTCAACGGCTATTATCGCTGAATTTTTTCCAGAGAACAAATGCTTCGGTTTATTACTTGCTTCAGAAATTGAAAATGTTGAAAAAGTATTAAAATCAACAGAAAAACCGGTGACAGCAATCATTGGTGGTGCTAAAGTTTCTTCAAAAATCACGATTATCGAAAATATTCTCGATAAAATTGATCATTTAATCATTGGAGGTGGAATGGCTTTTACTTTTATTAAAGCCCAAGGCGGAAAAGTGGGAAGTTCCTTGGTGGAAGATGATAAACAAAGCTTGGCGCTAGAAATCTTGGAAGAGGCAAAGAAGAAGAACGTGAAAGTTCATTTGCCCGTTGATGCCATAATTGCCGATAGTTTTTCCGATACAGCAAATACACAGATAGTAACTGTTGGAAATATCCCTGATGGCTGGATGGGCTTGGACGTTGGTCCAGAAACCAATAAGCTTTTTGAAGAAGTTATTCTAAATTCGAAAATAATCCTATGGAACGGCCCAGTTGGTGTTTTTGAAATGGACAAGTTTGCTCAAGGGACCAAAGTTTTGGGACAGAATATAGCTAAAGCCACAAAAAACGGAGCCTTTTCGTTGGTTGGTGGCGGTGACTCTGTTGCGGCAGTACATAAATTTAACCTGGCTGATAAAGTGAGTTATGTTTCAACAGGTGGTGGCGCCATGTTAGAAATGCTTGAAGGTAAAACACTTCCCGGGATTAAGGCGCTTTTGTGAAAAATGTTAAATGTCAGTATCTTAGCAGGATGAAGCGAAATGTTTGCGTAATTTCGCAAAATCACTATTTTTGATAAAATTTTTCACTTTAAAAGGCGTTACAGGTTCTAAGAAGATTATTTGTGACCTTTTTATAAAGATTATCAATTTGGCAAACTTGCCATAATATCAAAACGCAATATAGAAGCTGATGAAACTAAACACAATCCTTTCACTTTTGCTGATGTTGGTCTTCAGTATGAGTTTTGCTCAAAAGAAAAATCATACTAAAAACTTGGACACGAAAAAGGTTCGAGTGGTAGACTCTATCAAGGTAACAAAAATTTCTTCGGAATTACCTTCCACAGTTGTCGCTACAAGTATTAAGGACAGTACCATATACAACCTAAAAGATATGGCATTGGCTAGAACAAAGGACAGTCTTTGGTTGAATGAGGTCTATAAATCAGATCTTTTTGACGATGTTTATAACAGCATTGTCAATGAAGACTATGAGCCAGTTGAATATACGGAACTACCAACTGAAGTTTTGAAGCAACGCCTAAAAGAACTTGACGCTCGCACTCCTTTTAACGTATCGTACACCCCTTCTTTGGAAAATGTGATAAAGCGATACTTAAAAAGTAGAAGAGGCTCTTTGGAACGCTTGATGGGGTTGAGTGAATATTACTTTCCTTTATTTGAGCAAGAGCTTGACAAACACAATCTTCCTTTAGAATTAAAATATTTGGCCATTGTTGAATCTGCCCTAAACCCACGTGCAAAATCACGCGTTGGCGCTACTGGTCTTTGGCAGTTTATGTATCCAACGGGAAAGATGTTCGGTCTCAATGTTAGTTCGTATGTAGATGAACGTTCAGATCCAATTAGGGCTACCGAAGCCGCTTGTAAATATTTAAACAGCTTAAACAACAGTTTTGACGATTGGGATTTAGCACTTGCTGCTTACAATTCAGGACCAGGTAACGTTTCAAAAGCGATACGTCGCTCTGGCGGCAAAACTAATTATTGGGATCTTAGAAGGTTTCTTCCACGTGAAACCGCGGGTTATGTGCCTGCTTTTCTAGCGACCATGTACATTTTTGAGTATGCGGAAGAGCACGGGTTTAAAAAACAAGCTACAAGGATTCCGTATGTTGCTACCGATACAATCCGAGTAAAGCGGCAAATTACATTAGATCAGGTAGCGGAACTTATCAATATGGATAAGGAAGAATTGGAGTTTTTAAATCCTTCCTATAAGCTGGGAATAATTCCTGTTGTAAAGGATGAAAACTATATGTTACGTCTTCCACTTACCATTGTAGGCACTTTTGTAAACAACGAAGATGCTATTTATGCCTTTGTGGACGAAGAACAACAAGAGGACGAAAAATCGTCTCCAGAATTGATTGAGCAGCCCGAAAAAATACGGTATCGCGTTAAAAGAGGCGATTTTTTAGGTAGAATTGCTGAAAGATATGGGGTTGGGGTCAGTCAAATCAAAAACTGGAACGGCATGCGGAGCAACTCTTTAAAGATAGGGCAGAATCTTATTATCTATCCTAAAAAGACGGTAGGTGACATTGCAAGCAACTCACCTTCAAAGAGTACAACTTCCGAAAAAACGTACACCGTACGCAATGGGGATTCGCTATGGAGCATTTCACGAAAATTTCCTGGAGTTTCAATCAAGAATATCCAAAATTGGAACGATATTAGTGGTACTAAATTAAAGCCTGGAACTAAACTGAAGATTTACAAAGGATAGTTCCATAAACATCCTTTTCATGAGATCACTTTATATTGTACTATTTTCGTTGTTTATTGCCTTCACATCCTGTAATGGAAGTGGAAAAAGGGACAAATCTCTCGTTCCAAATTCGGTTGGAAACATCAATTCGTTACAAATTGTCACACCAAATGACCTATGGAATGGCATAGTTGGGGAAGCTATTAGAAACAATTTTGCAGCGCCTACAGATGGTCTTCCACAAGACGAGCCTTTATTTTCCATGAACCAAATGCCTCCAGACGCTTTTGAGGGCTTTGCACGGAGTAATCGACTTTTTCTTTATGTGGTTTTAAGTGATGAGGATAAGGTAACTATCACCGATAATGAATATGCAAAACCACAAGCAGGTGCTATTATTAAAGCTACTTCCGAAGAAAAACTTGTGGAGTTAATAAACGAAAATTCAGCGAAAATAATTGCTATTTTTAAAGCTGAGGAAATAAAGGAAAGACAAAGAAGAACGGCTATTTCGTTAATGAAAACCGATTCTTTAAGCAAGGTTATGGGCGTGAGCCTGAAAGTTCCAAGTGCTTATCGACTTGCAAAGGGCTCTGATAACTTTTTTTGGTTACGAAAAGATCTAAAGGATGGCACAACCAATATTCTTGTGTATCAAGTTCCGTTGACGATGATTAAAGATGATTCTACCGCCGTCGCCGATATCATTAAAATAAGGGATTCTATTGGCAGCAGATTATTGCCAGTAGAAGACGATGGGCAGTTTATCACGGAAGACGCGTATGCGCCTTATCTTTTTAAATCCAAAATTGATGGCAAATTTGCATACGAAACCAAAGGTACTTGGGAAGTAAAAGGCGCCTGGATGGGGGGGCCTTTTATAAATTATGCCGTTCGCGACGAAAAAAACAATCGCTATGTTATTCTCGAAGGCTTTACGTACGCGCCTTCTGTGGCGAAAAGAAACCTACAGTTTGAGTTGGAATCGATATTAAAGACTGCTAAAATAAAATGAAATTCTTCTAAGCTTTGAAACTCTAGAATCGTAGATAGTAGATATTGGTAACGATATTATTTTTGCCTATCTTGATGTTCAATACGATTTCTTCAAAAATGATAACAAGTTTGAGATTTAAAAAGAACGCAGTTCCATATTCTGCATAATTATTTGAGTTATCATTAACTAAAGAAAATAATATTATAGAAAGTAATTTTCAAATAAAAAAGGTGTTGTTAAGTTTGAAAACTTAACAACACCTTTTTTATAAATATTTAATATTGAATTACTTTTTCTCGTCGAATTTACTGTCTGAAATCTTGCTGTCTTTAATATTAGGATCAGTATCCTCATCCTTTGAAGCATCCTTAAATTCTTTAAGTCCGCTACCCAGTCCGCGCATAAGTTCTGGTATTTTCTTTCCGCCAAAAAGCAATAGTACAATAACTACTATCAATATGATCTGCCAAGGACCTACCATACCTAAGGGAATAAACAATGTGCTCATGATTTCTAATTTTTAATTCTACAAATGTAACAAGAAATGTTTAGATAGCACGTTTTGAGGATAACTTTAGCATCTGTAGCTGTAGTTTATTTTATATTTGTAGAAAAGTATTTTCTAGGTATGGCAAAGAAAGAAAAAAAAGCGAAACGTTTTAAAAAGAAGTTACTGCACAAATACCGCCTAGTAATACTTAATGAGGAAACTTTTGAAGAGCGTTTTTCTTTTAAGTTAAACAGACTGAATGTTTTTATATTCAGCACTTTATTTGCTTTGTTTCTAATAATTACAACTACTATTATTATAGCATTTACCCCACTTCGAGAATATATACCAGGGTATTCATCTACAGCCTTAAAAAAGAAATCCACTAAATTAACCTACAAAACAGACTCTTTACAGCGAGTTCTAGATGTAAATGAGCAATACCTTGCTTCCATTAAAAAGGTGCTTACTGGCGATGTGAAAACGGTCGATTTTAATAAGGATTCCATAATTGAATTGGCCAAGACGGATCCTGCTGTTTTAATACGCACCTCCAGAAAAGATTCTGTTTTACGAGCTAGCGTTGATAAGGAAGACAAATACAACCCCCTTATTGCGCCACAGCTTCAAGATTATGCGTTCTTTGCACCTGTTAAAGGCACTATTACCGAACAATATGACTCCGAAGCGAAACATTATGCCGTTGATGTGGTGACGGTTAAGGACTCCCCCGTAAAAGCAATAGCTGATGGGACGGTTATTTTCTCAGAATGGACAGTGCAAACGGGTTATGTGATTATTATTAAGCATAATAATAGTTTTATTTCTGTATATAAGCACAATGCGATGCTTACCAAGGAACAAGGCGAGCTCGTAAAAGCTGGGGAAGTAATTGCAACCGTTGGAAGTACCGGCGAACTCACAACTGGGCCTCATTTGCATTTCGAACTTTGGCGAGATGGTTTTCCAGTTAATCCAACAAATTTTATAGATTTTGATTGATAGCCTATGAGCCTAAAATCCGTTTCAGCAAAAATATTTGCCAAAATTGTAGTACTCCGAATTCAAAAATGGGCAAAAAATCCTATTGAAACCCAGCAAAAAGTGTTTGAGAAGTTAATTTCCGAAGCAAAAAACACAGCCTTTGGAAATGATCACGATTTTGAAAACATCAAATCTTTTAAAGATTTCAAAAAACGAGTTCCAGTACGGGATTACGAAGCGTTAAAACCTTATGTAGAACGTGTTGTTGCAGGGGAAGCAAATGTACTCTGGCCCGATAAACCACTCTATTTTGCCAAGACATCAGGAACAACCTCTGGCGCAAAATATATTCCACTTACCAAGGAATCCATGCCCTATCATGTGGAAGCTGCCAGGAATGCTATTTTGTGTTACATCAATGAAACCGGAAATGCTGATTTTGTAGATGGTAAAATGATTTTTCTACAGGGAAGTCCTGAAATGCAGGAGAAAAACGGTATAAAACTCGGAAGACTTTCTGGGATTGTGGCGCATTATGTGCCAGCATATCTTCAAAAAAACCGTTTACCTAGCTGGGAAACCAATTGCATTGAAGATTGGGAAACTAAAGTGGATGCCGTTGTTGAGGAAACCAAAGATGAAAACATGACGGTCATTAGCGGGATTCCGTCTTGGGTACAAATGTATTTTGAAAAATTACAACAGAAAACCGGCAAAAAAGTAGGAGACCTTTTCAAAGACTTCAATCTCTTTATTTATGGCGGGGTGAACTTTGAACCTTATCGCGCAAAATTTGAAAATTTAATAGGAAGAAAGGTTGATAGCATTGAACTGTTTCCCGCAAGTGAAGGTTTTTTTGCCTTTCAGGATCAACAAAGCGAAAAAGGAATGCTCTTGCTTTTAAATGGGGGGATTTTCTATGAATTTATAGAGGCAAGTATTTTTTTTGATGAAGATCCAAAACGCCTCACCATTGGCGAAGTAGAAACGGGTGTTAATTACGTCATGATTATTTCAACCAATGCAGGACTTTGGGGGTATAATTTAGGCGATACAATACAATTTACCTCTACAGATCCGTATCGTGTTATTGTTTCTGGAAGAATTAAACATTTCATTTCTGCTTTTGGGGAACACGTAATAGGCAAGGAAGTGGAGGAAACCATGAAGAAGGCCATGTCAGAATTCGATTTCTCTATTTCTGAATTCACCGTAGCACCTCAAATTACCCCTTCCGAAGAAGAATTGCCGTATCACGAATGGCTTGTGGAATTTGAACAAGCGCCAGAAGATATTCAAAAGCTGACTGAATTTATCGATGCCGAAATGCAACAACAAAATTCCTACTATTTGGATTTAATTAAAGGGAAAATATTGCAGCCTTTAATAATCAGATCGCTTAAAAAGAATAGTTTTCAACACTATATGAAGTCTGAAGGCAAGCTCGGTGGTCAAAACAAGGTTCCTCGACTTTCCAACGATCGAAAAATTGCCGATTTCTTACTTAAAATCCAGCCTTAAAATTAGTAGTATATTTGCATTCAATGAAAAAAATGAAATCACATATCAGAACGCGCGCCCAAGAAAGTACGGGCGCCATCGAAAGACTATATATCACGATGCGTCACCTCTTTAATCGTGGGTTTTACAAGCCTATGGGAGTTTCGGGAGAATCGCTTCGGGAATCTTTATTAATTCTTCAACCCGAGATTTACGGCTCTATAAAAGACGAAAAAATTGAACTTCAGGGTTTGTTATACGTGATGGACCGTTTGCCTGAAGGGATTGAGGAATGTAGGTTTATTAACCTTACAAGTGATGAAGGTTATAAAGACTCGCATTTTGAGCCTATTATTCCAATGAAACGCCGCAGAAACTGTTACCGAATAGATTCGGAACAAATGAATATCGAAGTTACGCGTGGGCGTTCGGAAATTTATGATATTCTTACCCATGTTACCTTCCTTTTTATCGAGTCGCATAAAATTATGAAGCAGGTGCTTGTCAATGAAAACGGCGAATTGATACGCGATTGGAAAAAATTGGAACAGACCGTACAGAAAAAAGGAAAACTTACACAAGAAGAAAAAGAGGTTACACTTACTCATACTGCAAATTTCTTGGGAAGGACTTTTGAAGAAGTAAAAAATGTGTATCCTTACTTTGCTACTGAGAAGAGTGAAAATCGTTTTTTCAATATTATTTATTTTCTAGGAAAATTAGCTATTGATGAGGTTTTAGAAGACAGACAACGTCTCATCACCTTCAGTCCTGTGCTTCGGGAGCGCTTGGGCCATCATATTCACGGCGAACAGTGGGCTTATAGAATCAAGCAGACCTTGCAGAAAGAAGATCTTTTAGAGCGTCCCTTGCACATTATTAGTGCCAATATGCACAGTGTAATGAACAGTCTGTATGCTCAAAAAGCATTACCAACGGAATTTTCAAAGAAGAAATCAATGCAGATTTTCGAAGCTTTGAGTAGTCCCACCAGTTTGAAAATGCGCGAAAAGGTTTCAAAATTGGCACTTTCAGAAGGAATGATCTTCCTTGCAGACCAAAGTGGAACCAATATAGATGTTCAGATAATTGATTCAGCAAAAATAAAAAAGAACGATTATACTGAAGGTTTAAAGGATTTGGATAACTCGCAAAAGCCGGTAATTATAGTGATGGACTACGCTTTTGGTGAGCAAGCTTATGAAACCATGGATGAGTTGTTAAAACCATTTGTTGATGAAAATAATGACAGCCATTTTCTAGATGTAGCCTCGGTTTCTATTATGGGGAAGGCTGGTATTCTAGAGGGTGGAAAAGGTGATATTATGATTCCATCTGCGCACGTTTTTGAGGGAACAGCAGATAATTATCCATTTGAAAACGAATTGGAAAAATCACTATTTAATGATGACGATGTAAAAGTCTGCACTGGAACGATGATCTCGGTCCTGGGAACTTCACTTCAAAATAGAGATGTGCTAAAGTTTTTCCACAATTCAACTTGGAACGTTATTGGTCTAGAAATGGAGGGTGCGCATTATCAAAAAGCAATTCAGGCGGCATCAAAAATCCGCAGAAGTATCAGTCCAAATGTGAAGGTTCGTTATGCATATTATGCATCAGATAACCCTCTTGAAACCGGAAGCACTTTGGCCTCTGGTGGATTAGGTACAACAGGTGTAAAACCCACCTATTTAATTACCGAAAAGATGTTAAAACAGATTTTAGACACTTCTAAAAAATAATTTTGATTAGTGATAAGATGTTGATTACCGGGGATGAAGGATTCATAGGTTCCAATTTTGTGGAATACCTCCTTAATAATTCCCAGGATGAGATTTTCGTGTTTGATAAGCTCACTTATGCTGGTAATTTAAAAAATCTGGAGTGTGCTTTAGATAATATCACTTTTATAAAAGAGGCTTAGTAGCTTTGGCTCAAACCTCGCTAAGAATTGGCTATGGAAAACATTAAATTCAACTAGATTAAACTTTGGAACTACAAAAATCCCCTTTAAAAGATTGTTTTATATTGAAACCGAACGTTTTTAAAGACGAACGCGGACTATTCTATGAAACTTACAACCAAGAAATTTTCGAAAAAGTTACTGGCTTAAAGACTGCTTTTGTTCAGGACAACCAATCTGTTTCATCAAAAGGCGTTTTACGCGGACTCCACTTTCAAACCGGAAACATGGCGCAGGCCAAGTTGGTTCGGGTTGTTAGCGGCAAGGTTTTGGACATTGTTGTTGACCTTCGCAAAGACTCCAAAACCTTTGGTGAGTCATTCTCCATTGTTTTAGACAATGTAGAGCATCTACAACTTTTTGTGCCAAGAGGTTTTGCACACGGATTTATCACATTATCAAAACAATCTATTTTTTCGTATAAATGTGATAACTACTACAATAAGGCTTCAGAAGGTGGAATCATTTATAATGACGCAACCTTAGCCATAGATTGGCATCTTCCAAAGGAAGAATTTATTATTTCGGAAAAAGATTTGGAACTTCCTGGTTTTCAGGAAGCAGTAAATCTCATCCCCAGCCCTTCCCAAAGGGAAGGGAGCGGCAATTGATTTTAAAATAATAGGGTAAAAGTCCTCCTTCGGGGATTTAGGGTATTTATGAAAAAAATACTGGTAACAGGCGCAAACGGACAATTGGGAAGATGCATAAAAGATGCGGCAGCCGATTTCCCCGACCTTGAGTTTGTTTTTGTTTCAAAAGAAGAATTGGATATTGAAAACGCGGCTGGCCTAACAGATTTCTTCACACGAAATAACTTTTCCCATTGTATAAATACCGCTGCATACACCAACGTTGAAAAAGCGGAAAGCGAACAGAAACAAGCCTTTGCAATAAACGCTGAAGCAGTAAAAAATTTGGCTTTAACTTGTAAAGAAAATGACGTTGTATTGCTTCATATCTCCACAGATTACGTTTTTGACGGTGAGAAAAAATCGCCTTACCTAGAAACAGATAAAACCAATCCCATTAATGTTTACGGGGCTTCTAAGTTAAAAGGGGAAGAATATATTCAAGAAATATGTAATAAGTTTTTTATACTTCGCACTTCGTGGCTGTATTCGCAATACGGGCATAATTTTTTAAAAACCATTTTAAAATATTCCCGAGAAGGGAAACCGCTCACCATTACCACAGAGCAAACAGGAACGCCCACAAATGCCAATGATCTTGCAAGGGCGCTATTACAGATTGTTGAACAAGATTCGGCAAATTATGGCGTTTATCACTTCAGCAACAGGGGTGAAACTACGTGGTATGGCTTTGCGGAGGAGATACTTAGGCAGTCGGAAAAATTAAAAGAGGCAAGTCTTGCAAAAACGAACCAATACCGTACTTTTGCCGCAAGGCCGGAATATAGTATTTTGGACAATACAAAAGTTGAAAAAATGTTTACATTATCTATCCTGGGTTGGAAAGAAAGTTTGGAAACAGTAATTAAATACCGAATTGGTTAATCAATAGCATTTATTATGGCAGAAAACAATCAAGATGAAATAGATTTGGGTCATCTTTTTGGTAAGATTACTGATCTCTTTAAATCCTTTATAAGGCTTCTTTTTTTGGTCATTACTTTTTTTGTAAAGTACATTATCGTTATTGTCGTTTTAATCATAGTTGGAGTGGTTGTTGGCTACTATATGGATAAAAACGAGACGGAGGTATATAACAACGAACTCATAGTAATTCCCAATTTTGAGAGCACGCAATATTTTTATGATAAAGTAAACACTCTTTCTATAAAAATAAAGAACCAAGATACTGTTTTTACTAAGAAAATTTTTGGCCCTAACTATAGGGATTTGAAAAGAATTGAAGCAGAGCCTATTGTAGATATATATAGGCTAGCATCGGGAAGTCGTGAACGTGTTGACCTTTTCAAGGCTTTAACAGAAAAACAGGGTATTCAAGATTATTTAAAGGATCCACAGGTCTTTCAGTATTTTAAATATCAACATTTAACTTTAAAGATTAGGGGTAAAGCACATTCTCAAGAAATAGTAGATGCCGCAATAAACTACCTTAATGACAATTCTCATTATGAGCAATATAAAGAGGTGGGAAGCAAAAATACACAGGTTCGCATAGAATCTTCAGAACAGATGCTTTCCCAAATAGACAGTCTGTTAAAAACTGCCGCTGAAATGCAGAAAGGCAAGCAAAATTTCCCAACTGTTGCGGTAAACGATAATAGTCAACTTAATGATCTTTTGAAGACCAAGACAGATTTAACCTACGGTCTTTTACAGCTGAATAAACAGTTAATAGATGAACAGCAAATCGTAAAAGTCGCTGCAGCGAATTATAACGTTTCGGACGATTCGGGTATTCATATAAGCAGAAAAGTAAAATATCCGATACTTCTAATTTTGATATTTTCAGGATTTTTCCTGGTTATGAATCTTTATAGAAGAATGAAGGATATTGCTGAAACCCATGAGAAAACGAATTCATGAAGAAAAAAAATCTCATTGTCTTTGGAACAAGACCTGAAGCCATAAAAATGGCGCCATTAGTTCAAGCTTTTTTAAAAAATGATAAATTCGAAACAAAAGTCTGCGTTACCGCCCAACATCGTGAAATGTTGGACCAAGTACTTGACTTCTTTGAAATAGTTCCCGATTACGATTTGGATCTTATGCGTCCAAACCAAAATCTTTATACATTGACAGCCACCATAATCGAAAACATGAAACCTGTCCTTGATGAGGTAAAACCAGATTATGTTTATGTTCACGGCGATACTACCACCTCGATGGCTGTAGGTATTGCAGCATTTTATAGTGGCGCCAAAATATGTCACGTGGAAGCTGGCTTGCGAACTTTTGATAGACAATATCCCTTTCCAGAGGAATTTAATAGACAGCTCACCGGGAAGATTGCAGATTTCCATTTTTCACCTACGGAGCTTTCCAAAAATAATCTTTTGGCCGAAAACACCAAAGAAGAAAATATTTTAGTGACCGGAAATACGGTTATCGACGCGCTTCTCTATGGAATTGAAAAAGTAAATGCTGAAAATTTTAAAGACGAAGAAATTGAGAATTTAAAAAACATCTTGAACTTTCAGAATAAAATAATACTTGTAACCGGCCATAGACGTGAAAATCACGGGGAAGGACTTATTAATATTTGTGCTGCTCTAAAAACAATAGCTCAAAATCATACAGATGTACAGATAATCTATCCTGTCCATTTAAATCCAAATGTTGTTGGCCCAGTAAACGATTTGCTTAGCGGCGTTGTAAATATCCATCTTGTCTCGCCTTTGGCATATCCTGCTTTTATTTGGTTGATGGAAAAGTCATATTTAATCATTACGGATAGCGGTGGTATTCAAGAGGAAGCACCAAGTTTAGGAAAACCGGTATTAGTAACCCGTACAACCACTGAACGTCCAGAAGCTGTTGATGAAGGAACTGTACTTTTGGTGGGAACGGATAAGGCTAGAATTGTAGCTGAAACCGAAAGATTATTAAATGATACGGAGTATTATAATGCGATGAGCATGTTGCATAATCCGTATGGCGATGGAAAGACTTCAGAACGGATCGTAAATTTTATTGAACAACTATAACATGGAAAATAAACCCTCAGTGGTAATGATGGGGCTTGGCTATATTGGCTTGCCAACAGCTGCATTAATAGCGAGCAAAGGATTGAATGTAACTGGCGTAGATATTTCTTCACGCGTTGTAAATACCATAAATGAAGGAAAAATTCACATTGTGGAGCCAGAACTTGACGGACTTGTCCATCATGTAGTTAAGCAAGGCTATTTAAAAGCATCGACAAAGTCGGTGATGGCAGATATTTACCTGATAGCTGTCCCAACCCCTTTTAGAGAAAATCACGTGCCAGACCTCTCTTATGTTGAAAGTGCCGTTAAAAATATAATTCCTACCCTTCAAAAAGGAGCTTTAGTTATTTTGGAGTCCACGAGTCCCGTTGGAACAACCCATAAGATGCAAGAGATTATTTTTAAGGAACGTCCTGAATTAAAAGGTGAAATCTTTATTGCATACTGTCCAGAACGCGTATTACCTGGGAACGTAATTTACGAACTGGAACAAAATGATCGTGCTATTGGCGGAATTGACGAAGCTTCTACTGAAAAAGCGGTTAACTTCTACAAACATTTTGTTAAGGGAGAATTACATAAAACCAATTCGCAGACTGCTGAAATGTGCAAATTGGTTGAAAACTCATCCCGTGACGTGCAGATAGCTTTTGCAAATGAGCTTTCTATGATTTGCGATAAAGCAAATATCAACGTTTGGGAATTGATTCGTTTAGCAAATAAACATCCCAGAGTGAATATTTTGCAACCCGGAACTGGTGTTGGCGGCCACTGTATTGCTGTTGATCCTTGGTTTATAGTATCTGAATTTCCTGAGGAGTCAAAAATAATTCGTTCCGCTAGAGAAATCAATAATTACAAAACAGAGTGGGCCATTGAAAAAGTGAAAAATGCAGCACTTCAATTTAAAATAGAACAGGGTCGTGATGCCGTTATAGCTTGTATGGGACTTGCTTTTAAACCGAATATTGATGATTTAAGAGAATCCCCAGCGCTGCACGTTGCCGAACAATTAAAAACAGATGGCTTTAATATTTTGTTTGTTGAGCCAAATCTAAAATCTCACGACAAATTCAATATTACGAGTCCAACAGAAGCTAAAGAGACATGTGATATTATGGTCTTTTTAGTGGCACATAATGAGTTTAAAGGTTTGAAAATCGAATCCCAAATTCAAGTTTTGGATTTTTGTGGAATTTTAAACAAGTAGCTAGTAAATTAATAAAATAGAAATACGATGAAAATACTATTTGTAAACCCACACTTAAAGATGGGAGGAATAGCGAATTCATTGTATAATCTGTTGTTAGAACTTCATAAAGACAATCAGCTCTCCCTAGAATTAGTCTGTTTTAATCCATATTTTGGTGAAAAATTTAGCGATCTCAACAATAAAGTCAAGATACATTCGCCCTTTTTTCTGAAATGCTTATTCATTAATTTTAAAGAGGCCAAAGAAAACCTTCCGTGGTATCTTTTGGTGGTGTATTTACTAGTTAAGCTAGTGTCAAGGGGCATAGGCACTAAGTTCAGTAGAAAAATTTCTATGAAGTTTCTGTACGGCAGTTGGAACAAAAAAACCAACTATGATGCTGCCATTTCTTTTTCCAACGACATTCCTAAAACTAAAGCAGTGATGGGAGCAAATGATTTTGTGCAAATCTCTGTAAAAGCGAAACAGAAAATAGCTTGGATTCATAATGATCTTGATAAGTTAGGTTTTACAAGAGGTTATATATTAGAGCACTACAGTAATTTTGATAAAGTAGTTTCTGTTTCAAAAAGTTGTAAAGACGATTTTGATACTTTCGCACCCGAGTTTTTAGAGAAATCATATTTAGTTCATAATTTTATTGATCCTAAAATTATTATTGATAAAGGGAATGGCTTAAACCCATATTCAGCCGAAGAAAATAGCATCATTTTTGTTACCGTTGCACGGATCGAAAACAATCAAAAACGGATTGATAGAATTCTAAAAGTTGCCAAAGAACTCAAAGAAAAGCAATACTCCTTTAAATGGTACATTATTGGAGATGGTCCTGATTTGGAATCACTAAAAACCCAAGCAACATCATATAACTTAAAAGATTATATGGTTTTTGAAGGATTCCAACAAAACCCTTACCCTTACATAAAGAACGCTGACTGTTTTGTATTGTCTTCTGCCTATGAAGCTCAAGGAATGGTTTTAAGCGAGGCCATTATGCTTAACACACCAGTAATTGTTACCGACTTTCCGGCAGCCAAGGAGTTTGTAAAAGAGAACATCAACGGAAAGATTGTAGGTAATAACACAAAATCAATATTAAGTGGTGTTGAAGCATTTTTACAAAACCCAGAAACTCTTGTGAAACTTAGGAAACAAATGGAAAGCCAAAGTACCAGCATAGTGAAAGATGATAGTATTAAGGAATTTAAGTCAATGCTAACTATTTAAAATAGATGGATCCAATAAGAGGCAGCGTAATAAAAGGGGTGAAATGGACTACCTTGGGCACCATGGGTGTTGCAATATGCTCGCTTTTAAGGTTGTCGATTATGGCCCGCTTTCTGGATAAAACCGACTTTGGGCTCATGGCCCTAACGCTTTTCATTTTGGGTATTATCAATCTTTTTATGGATATGGGCTTAACTTCAGCGATATTTCATAAACAGGATATTTCCAAAAACGAATACTCCAGTCTTTACTGGATAAATCTGATTTTTGGCGTTGTTGTCTTTGGAATTATTTTTTTTGTATCGCCATATATCGCTTCATTTTATAATGAGCCCTTATTATCACAACTTATTATTATCATGGCTTTGGCCGTTTTGGCAGCAGCACTTGGAGGCCAATTTAAAACCATTGAACATAAAAAACTCAACTTTCGTATCATTGCTATTGTTGAATTAACCAGTTCAATTATTTCCCTGGGCCTTGCTATTCTTCTTGCATATTATGGATTTGGTATATATGCTTTAATATTTTCAGCTTTGTTTCAATATGCGGTGCCAAATCTGTTTTTTTGGATTCGAGGAGTCTTATTAAACCCTGTACGTTTTCACTTTAACCTAGGTGAAGCCATCCCATTTTTAAAAATCGGTATCTATGAAGTGGGAAGCCAGTTTGTAAATTACTTTAATCGCGATCTGGATATTATTGTTATTGGAAAACTATTTAGTACGGAGCTATTAGGAGGCTATAGCTTAGCAAAACAACTGGTTTATAAACCTGCCCAGATCATCAATCCAATAATTACAAAAATTGCCAATCCATTGTTGGCAAAATTTCAGACAGATATCACAGTACTTAAAAGGAATTATTTGAAATTAATTAACATTATTTCATCGTTAAACTTTTTTGTATACTTGGGAATTATAATTTTTGCACCATTAATTGTTTCCATATTGTATGGGCCAAAATATGAAAGCGTTGTAGTATTGGTACGTATCTTGTCGCTATATATGTATCTTCGAAGTTTAGGTAACCCCATTGGAAGCTTGGTAATAGCAACAGGACGAACTAATCTCTCCTTCTATTGGAATTTGTTCTCCATGGCTATTATGGCCATATTTGTATTTTTGGGTAGTGCGATTTCCATTCAGGCCGTTGCTTGGGCAGTTACTATAGGATTTTTGTTTTTATTTGTACCCAATTGGTGGTTTTTGGTAAAAAGGATGACTGGAGCAAGTCTAACAGAATTTTCTCTTGCCGTTATACCCAAGCTTTATATTAAGGAGATTAAGCAAATGATTTCAAAAAAATAGGGCTATTTATAACTTGTTTCAACGCCATTTTGAAGTAAGATCAATCAAATTTGATAAGACATGAAAAGTATATTTAGGATTTCAGGATTAGTTATTTCAATTGTCGTGCTGTCCTTGTTTATCAGTTCTTGTATCGAAAAGGAGAGAGAACATGCTAACCTTATTGGTGAAGGCTCTCATGATTTAAGCCTTTCGCAGTGGGGTCCATATACCAAAAAATATGTTGGAATTTCACATATTCCCGATACGCAAGAAGGCCTTCGTTTTGACCTTGCTGTTTTTCCTTCGTTTTATAATAAAGCTATTGCTCCGCCCGATGTTTTAAAAACATCAAATTTTCATCCGTGGGAAGCCGCTCCCAATCTAGATTATTTTTCGTACCGCCATGAGCTGGAATGGAAAGATAAGGTGTATTCAGATATAGCTTATGCAAAAATTGATGCCAACGCAAGTGCGATAAAAATGACCAGCGTTAATAATACGGATTCAATTCAAAATCTTACGATGCATTTAATGGCTTCTATGCACTTTCCTCCGTTAGCGCCTCACAAACCAGAAGTACCCTTGAATTATGCGATAGTTAACCTACCTGAAAATGCAATCTGGGTGGATGCTTTGGATTATGAGACCTTTACTTTTAAAAATCCTTGGGTTAAAGATCAATTGGTTCCCGACGGAATGCTGCGAGGGGAAGTTCGGGAAAACGGACTTATAAACGGAAGTGGTATTGGGAAGGGATTTGGAAAGAAAACGGGCGATCTGGTTACGTATAAATTTACAGTTCCAGAAAATATAAAGAATGCTGTACTAGCTATTCGATATAAAACAGAAAAAGAGGAAAGTGCAAAACTGCAATTAAGCGGTATAGTAAATACTGAAGTTAAACTTCCCGCATCCACCTCCCTCAATATGATTAAAATACCTATTGGCGAAATACAAAATGGAGAATTTCAACTCAATGTGGAATCCAAATCAAGATCTCCGCTAATTATCGATGGATATGCTATAGTATCGCAAGATGATTTTGATTTAATTACCATCGAACCGGTTAAATGGAATAGCGTCCCAGAAATAATTAAAGGACCAACTTCCAATACCATAATTCTAAAATACGAGAATACAGATACTTACTATGGAGTGTATTGGGACTATCCCGATTTTAAAACTGCAGAATGGTTTGCAAAGGATCTGCCTAACAACTTCAACGAACAGCTCAATGCCTCGGAAGAAAATAAGTTTTATGGAGATAAAGGAGGACATTTTACCGATGCCGCACTTCAAACCATAAAATTGGATCCCAATACATCCAAAACTATTAATGCAATGGTTTGTTCAGGGAACTTGGAAGAAGTGAAATCCAGATTGGAAGGTGTAGGCAAGTTGAATTATGATACGATTTTCACCACTGCCAAAAATGAATTATATAAGTACAATACTGTTCCTGAAGGAGAGAAATATTTATTTAGTCAAAAAAGAATGGCTGCCACAACAATATCAAATGTGGTTTATCCCATCTATACGCAACATCAATACATTCGGCATCATGCGCCAGGGCGTAAGTGGGATTGCTTATATACTTGGGATTCCGGATTTATAGGGATTGGTCTTACGCAATTAGATTTACAGCGTGGAACCGAAAATCTCAATGCTTATTTAACAGGTCCTGAGGAGCAATCGGCTTTTATACATCACGGTACGCCGCTTCCGGTGCAGATTTATTTATTTCAAGAATTGTGGAACAAAAACCAATCTGATAAATTTTTAAAAGAAGAATACCCCAGATTGAAGCGGTATTACGATTTTTTAATCGGAAACACGAGCACCTCTAGCACTCGAAACCTGGATTCTGGTCTTATTCGAACTTGGGATTATTTTTATAACTCTGGAGGCTGGGATGATTATCCGCCACAAAAATATATGCACGATAATAAAATGACTAAGATAACGGCTCCGGTAGTTAGTTCTGCTCATATGATTCGCGTTGCTAAAATCCTAAAAATTGCTGCCGAGGCACTGAATAATTCGGAAGATGTAATTGGATATAACGAAGACATTAAAAGCCTCTCCGCTGCCTTAAACGACTATTCGTGGGATGAAGAAAGTGGTTACTATGGCTACGTACTACATTCAGGTTCTGGGAAGCCAGAAGAAATTTTAAAATATGAAGATTCCATTAATTATAATATGGGCTTGGGCGGTGTTTCGCCATTGATAGCCGGAATTGGTACTAAAGACCAAATCGAGAAAACCTTGTCTCACCTTAAAACAAAAGGAGAGCTATGGTCTGATGTTGGGTTGTCAACGGTAGATCAATCTGCCCCTTATTTTAATAAAACGGGTTATTGGAACGGCCGCGTTTGGATGCCCCATCAATGGTTTTACTGGAAAGCGATGCTCGATTTGGGAGAGGCTGATTTTGCCCATAAAATTGCCACAACAGCACTAGATGTATGGAAACGGGAAACGGAAAGAACCTATAATTCCTATGAAAGTTTTTCCATTGAAACCAAGGGAGGAAAGGGCTGGTATCAGTTTAGTGGCCTTTCGGCACCAGTTTTAGCGTGGTTTAATTCCTATTACCAAGTAGGAAACCTTACTGCAGGTTATGATGTTTGGATTAAAAAGCAAAAATTCAATAAAGATTATACAAAATTAGAGGCAAGCTTAAAAGTGATGGATCACGCCGATAAGCCTTTTTCACTAATAGCCTGTCTTAACCCCGATTACTCCTATGATGTTTATTGGAATGACCAAAAGGTCTTGCATAAAGAATTTAATAAGGGAACTTTGAGTATTACAATTCAAAATAAATCTGAATCTGGTATTTTGCGGATACAAATGAAATAGATGGTATAATTTTTAGATCATTAAAAACTAACAAATAATGAACAATGTTATTTAATTCCTTCTCTTTTTTAATATTCCTTCCAGTAGTGTTGTTGTTGTATTTGATCACTCCTAAAAAATTTAGGTGGTTATTATTACTTGTTGCCAGTTACTATTTTTATATGAGCTGGAATGCGACCTATGCATTGCTTATCGCTTTCTCAACTCTTGTAACTTACTTCAGTGGAATTTTAATTTATAAAGCGCCCACGGCGAAAGGGAAGCGACTTGTGGTGGCACTAAGTTTTATAACCAATTTATCCATTCTTTTCTTTTATAAATACTTCAACTTCTTTTCAAAAACAATTGAGGATAGCTTTGCGATAATAGGATTAAACATCGATGCACCTATCTTAGATCTCTTGCTTCCAGTAGGGATTTCGTTTTATACTTTTCAAGCCTTGAGTTATACTATGGATGTGTATAGGGGCGAAATTAAGCCTGAAAGACATATAGGTATTTACGCGCTCTTTGTTTCTTATTTCCCACAATTGGTCGCTGGGCCCATTGAGCGATCCAAGCATTTATTACCCCAACTTAGGAATTTTTCACAACTTAAATATGAAAATTTAAGGTCGGGGATGCTTTTGATCTTATGGGGATTTTTCAAGAAAATGGTAATTGCAGATAGAATTGCAATTTTGGTAAATACCGTGTATGATGATCCTGGAAAATATACCGGAATTGAAACCTCTGCGGCGGTACTTCTTTTTTCATTTCAAATTTTTTGTGATTTTTCGGCATACACAGATATAGCACGGGGGGTTGCCAGGCTGATGGGAATAGACCTGATGAAGAATTTTGACAGTCCTTATTTTTCAAAAAATATCACAGAATTTTGGAGAAGATGGCATATTTCGCTTTCCACTTGGTTTAGGGATTACCTGTACATTCCTCTTGGAGGAAGCCGTAAAGGAAAGAACAGAACGTATTGGAACTTATTTTTTGTCTTTTTGGTCAGTGGTCTATGGCACGGGGCTTCTATGAATTTTGTTATTTGGGGCGCTATGCACGGTTTAATAATTGTATTGGAAAAACTATATTACAAACGGACCTCTTGGTTTTTTTCGATTAAAAGAGACGCTTCTTTTAGCGTTAAATTGTTTAGGGGGCTATTCACCTTTACTTTGGTTACCTTTTTGTGGATTTTCTTTAGGGCAGATACTTTTTCCGACTCCTTGATTGTTATTAAAAACCTTTTTGATTGGGACATGACAAGGGTGTTCAATGGCGAATTGTATAATCTGGGACTAACTTCTGGCCAATTATATCTAAGTATCTTTTTTATAGGTATTATGTTGTTGGTGGAATATTATAACTCATTTGTTACCAATCCCATTGTTTTATTGCTGAAACAACATATTGTCTTTAGATGGTCAGTTTACATAATTATAATTTTAACTATTTTAATTTTCGGAGCCTATGGCGGCGAGCAGCAACAATTTATTTACTTTCAGTTTTAAGCTGGTCCTTTTTCTTTTTGTTTTAGGCGCACTTATCTGGTCTTTTTTGATTCCTTATGCACCTGATGTAGGGAAAGATCGTCGTTATGCTTACACATTAAATACTTTTAACAAAGAAGAAAATGCGGATAGTTATGACATTGGTTTTTTTGGAAATTCATATTCCTTTACGGCTTATGATCCTACGATAATTAAAAATAAATTGGGTCTAAATGCCATTCATCTTAACTCCGGTTCCCAATTGATTGAAACATCATTAATTGTTGCAAGGGAAGCACTGAAAAAGAATAAATTAAAATATGTCTTTTTTGAAGTTTCTGGTGGAAGTCTTCGCAAACCGCCTAAAGGAAATAAAGATTATTGGTATTACCAGACTATTGCCCTACAAGAGATACCTCTTTCAGTCAATAAGCTTTTGCACGTGAAGGACTATTTTCCCATAAAGGATTTTCCAGAATACTATGTTTCTTCACTTTCCAAAGATGCAGGTAGGTTTTTAAGGTTGAATGATATAAATAATTATCATTCCCCAGGCGAAAATGAAGCTTTTAAAATGGCTAGTGATAAAGTTTATTTTTCATATAATGGTTTTATAGCTAATAATCAAACCCCAGTAGAAGATGCTGAATTTCAGAAAGAGTTTTATAGAGATGCTTACATCAGTAAAACAAAAGAAGTTTTATGGACTGATGAAATTATAGACCAAACAAAGGATTTTATTCGATTTGCTAAAGAACAAGGCGCAGAGGTTATATTGTTTCAATCCTTAAAAATATATAAAACTTATTATGATGATTCGGCTATTCGAGACATTATTAAAGAATTTGACAATGTAAAATTTTTGAATTTAAATATTGATAGGGATCGGTATTCATTGGACGCAAAAAGTTTTTACAATTCCACACATTTGAATTACAGAGGAAGTTACCAAGTAACTAATAGGTTGGTAGATAGTCTTTCTAAGTGGTATAATATTCCTATTAAAAATAATAAAGGGCTAGACTTTAAAGTTTTTAAAGTCACAGATTACTTTTACAATTTGGAAAAGTCACAAGATAAATTTATAAAACTGACATTTGACAGTATTCCAGAGATTTTAAAAGATCATAAACTCGTAATAGGTGTTTACCCTAAAAACCAAAATTTACTGTCCGATAAATCTAAAGAACGAAAGCGTAAATCAGATGATTTTGTTGTTGATCCTATAACTGATATAATTGATGTAGGCACAGCAAAAGTGATTATCAAAAAGCTAGAAACTAGAATATCCGACAGTTCTTTGGATAAGATAAAAATATATTTTTTTAAAAAGAACGATACGCTGGGGCTTCCTAGTAATGACATTTATAACAATAAATAATTCTTCTATTCAATTGCCTCATATAAATAACGCAGTCTTAAAGTTCGCATCTGGGATATTGACAATTTGAGCATGAGCGATACCGCTTAAAAGGAATAGAGTAATTATGATATGTATCTTCATCTTAAAGAATTTTAATGTTAGGTTTTCAAAACCTTTCTAACTTCGGTTCCTTTATTAGATTGAATTTTTAGATAATATACGCCAGAGGGGAATGATTTAAAATCTATCTTTTCAAAATCGCTAAACAACGTTTTTAATTTCTTTCCAGATATGTTGAAAATGGTTATTTCTTCAATGTTCAAGCTATTCGCACTCTCTATGGTTATAAAGTCTATTACAGGATTAGGATATATTGCTATATTTTGAATTAAGAAATTATCTTCCACCCCTATCATTTCACATTCGGTTTGACCTTCCATTTCAACAAAAGTAGTGGTTGGGTCAATGTCTGTCCAGTTTATGGTGCTATATTCACAATCGTCCACATAAATATAGGGAAGGTTGGGGCTGTTTAGTACAACAAATTCTTGAATCACAGTATTATTACCATTTCTAATATCGACATTCGTTAGAGAGGTATTCTGTCCAAAAAGGCGGACTTCCCTAAGATTTGGGTGATTTGATATATATAGTTCTGGAAATGAATTTTGGCCTGCAGTTAAATACATCAAATTTGTATTTTGACTTAAATCCAAACTTGCGATAAAATTATTGGCGCACGCAAGCTCGGTTAAATTTTGATGTTGGCTTAAATCCAATTCAGTTAATTGATTGTTGTTGACTGTTAAAGCATTAAGACTTGCATTCGGATGCAATGGAATGTGGGAAAATTGATTATTACTGGCATCAAAATATCTTAAGCTTGCAAAATCCTGAAGACCAGTTAGGTCACTAACATTTTTTCCTTGAAGATCGAGCGAGGTAAGATTTGAAATATTACTGGTTAAAACGTAATCGTCCAAAACATCATCTAAGCCTAAAACGATTAATCTTTGTTCAAAGTTATCATCAGGGACATAAGTAGTTTGTGCACATAATGTTAAAAAAGGGATTAAGAATAAAATAAATGTAAATTGATATTTCATAACGTTTGATTAGATTATCAATATACGATAATTATTTAATATGTTTTTTGGCAATTATCTAGTCTATAGTGTTAAGTTATATTTTTTTCCTTTGATAGTGTATTCAATTTCTCCCTCTTGAATATTAATATTGGAAACAGGATATTTATAAGCACTGGATTGAACTTCAATTACAGTAGTTAATTTATTACCCGGTTTTTGAACTTTTATTTGATATATGGGGGTAATTGAGTATTGTATTCTAGATCTATACGATTTTTCTAAAGTAATTTTATCATCATTTGAAAATGATTTTACGATTGCCGAAATATTTTTCGGGAAAGTGATTATGGCGTTATTTTCCGAAACTTGTATATCTGTAGCTTTTTCTCCAAAATTGAATTGCTGGCTTATATTTTTAATGAGATTTGGATATTTTGATTCTGCCCAATCTTGAAGCACTATTACATTTGGTTTTATAAAGTATAATTTACGTTTTACGGTTATAGAATCATACATGGTATGCTCACCCGAAATAATTTCTACGGCATCGCTTTTTGAATATCCAGTTAGTTTGGAATATTGCCCTTTTTTTCCTGGCCAATAATCTTCATTATTTATCGCGATAGAATTATGCGCAAATACTGACATTAAAAAAGGTCTGTGTTCTTTTTCATAACCATAATAACCTTGATCGGTTAAGATATCCATTCCCAAGGTTTGAAAGACAAAGGATAGGTCATCGTTGTGCTTATGAACACGCGAGTAAAAGTTTGCAAATAAAGCAACATAGCTACTATCATTTTTCTGGGTTCTCAATGTTGCAATATTATTTTCAAAATTTACTATTGAGGGTAATCTTTTACCTGCCAAAACATCTAAAATACGTTGGTCGTTACCAAACTCCTCGGCCCGTTGATTGTTAAGTACCTCAATTTGACTATCGCCCCATATTGGAAAAGTAAGGTCTGGTTTCACCAGTTGTAATAAAACGTCGTTTTTTCGTAGTATCTTAAGTTGAAAAGCTGGATTAATATCATCTTCTTCAATAAAGGTTAGAATGGTCTTATTTAGGTTATGATCGAAGATATGATATGTAGTTGAATGCTCCCGCGCAAGACCAGTTGGGTCAATAACTTTGTCCATGTTTTCTATGGTTCGAGTTACAGTGGGATAATATATCTTATCGTAAAATAAAGAATCCGACTTTGTAATCTTTGCCAGGTATAGCAAGCTTCGATCCATCATTAAAGAGTGATTATGAATCCGATAGTTTTTTGGATCCATCATAAAGGTCACATTCAAGGAGAGAGAATTAAAAACTTTCTTGATAAATTTCGTGTCAGGATCATCCTGTTCCAAGTCATTGGCCACGGTTTGCAACATGTGTAAGGTTCTAAAAGCAACAGCGTGGTCATACCAAGTATAATCTGATGTTTTTTCTTCTAGCGATGGATGTTTTTCGATATAATTCAGAATATATTTCTTTGCTTTCTCATGATACGCTTCGATACCATAATCTTGATAGCCGTGGTTAAGAATAGATACAAAAAAGAGTGCTTCATAATAATTTTGCCACGTATTATTGTTTTCTGGATTCTCGGACCAAGTTATTTTTTCGATAGGAATATAGTATGGTTTAAAAGAATGAAGTACGACTATAGAATCCTTCAGAATTAAATCGGCAAATCTTTTGTTTTTTATAGAATCGTAAGGAACTGTTCGAGGAATTTCCTTAAAATTAATTTTTTTTGAAATATCATATAAGCTCAAAGAATAGGAAGTACTGTCGGGTTCAATTTCTATTGACGTATCCTTTAGCTTTTCTATTTTGGTATTATCAGTAACATTTTTGTTACACGAAATAAGTAGTATTAATGGTGTTAAAAGAATATAATAGATTTTCTTCATAGTTTTTTTTTTGACATCAAATTTAAAGGTACTTGTACAATTAAAGTTAAACATTGATAACTATTGTTAATATTAAATTTAGAGTAAATTTGCCGATAGGATTTCGTTAAATATAGTTCTTCTTTCGTGAAAGTAATTTACCAAATTTTATTAGTGTTACTCTTCTTGCTTATCAGCACGGTAAAATATAGCAGCTTGTCGCTAATTATATTGGTTGTTTTGCTGGGGAGTGTTTGGGTTATAGATAAAAAAGGAAAACTACGGGTACCGTCTTATCTATATTTAGCCTCTTTTATCTACCTTTTCTTTTTAGTGATTGGTCTTTTTTACCAGCATAAAAATCCTACCATTGATATTAAGTTTCAATTATATGGATTTCTTTTCTATCTGTTCTTATTAAATGTAAAAAACTTCAATTTCCTTCGATTTCTTTTTATTTTAAATTTTGTTGTTTTTGCAGTGTATATGTTACTTTATATCGGCGTTTTACCCAATTTGTGGAATTCCTCCATATTTGGTTATAGAGGAAGAGTCTATGGGCCTGCAATCATTCCAATTGTTTTAATTGCTTTTTACTACCTGATAAAAAGAAGACCACTGGACTTAGCTTTGGGGCTTTCTTTTTTGATTGCCATGCCTTATATCATACTCACTACAAACCTGATGAACATGGTAATTGCCGCAGTGCTGTTATTTTTGATTATTGCCAATTTTAAAAAAATATTCAAACCTGCTTATATAGTTATTAGTTTTTTAATTATTGTTTCCAGTATTGCATTTTTTAATTCAGACCTCGCTCCGCCTTTAATAAAGGAAAAACTTCCTTATGTTCTTAAACCGTGGGAATATGCCAGTTTAAAAATACGGATTGACGATCTTAGAAAAGCAACGAGCTCTGAAGATTTCGGTATTCTGCAAATGGTATTTGGAGAAGGATTTGGAGCTAGTACTACAATCTACCGAGAAAATGAAAAAGTGCAAGCCTTTAGTAGCTTTTTTACTTTTCAGGAAATTGATAATGGGTTTTATTACTTGTATCACCGTGGTGGATATCTATTATTATTTCTGTTTTTTATACTTCATTTATATCTCTATTTAAAACTGCCAACGTTAAGATCAAAACTTGGTTTTGTTTTTTTGGTTGTATTTACAAACCTTCTTTCTATTCATTATTTCAATAACGTTTTCTATCTATTAGTCCCGTTCTTAATACTTGAAACAACAAACTCAAAAAGAAATGAGGATTATAAAAAACTATCTTATGAAGAATAGTTTATATATAATCCCCAATCTTAAAAAAGTCTCCGGTGGGCCAAATACTCGAATCAATTCTTTCAAAAGTATTTTCGAGGCTAAGGGAAATTTTGTCTTTTATAAAAATAGTAAGCTAAAGACTATCTTTAAAAGCACCGATATAGCTTATGTTGAATCGGCTACAAACCGTATTTCACTTATAGATATTCCGAGTCTTTTTTTATTAAGAATGCGTTCAAAGAAAACAATTGTTTTTATTCGAGATATTTATATTGAATTGTTTCCAGAGGAATATAATTCTGTAAGAGGCAAGATTACATATACCGTCAACAAGCTGAGCAATTTTTACCTAACTTGGATTTCTACCTCTATGGTCTTTCCCACCAAGGAAATGGGAGCGGTTTTTTTTGAAAAGAATAAGTTTTTCCCAAAACGGCCCTATACAGATCTGCCGCCTGGAACGCATAACATTACAGAGAAACGGATACCCGTTAGCTTTTCTAAAAAACTTGGCATTCTCTATCTTGGAAGTTTGGGCTATACAAATTCAGGCTATCAGAATTTTATCGACTTTGCCGAAACTTATAAAAATGAATACAATTTCTTTATTCTTTCGGGAGATAAGGATTTAAAAGAGAAAGTCACGGCGACGCATATAAATCTGGACAAAGTGCCTAGAAATGAAATTCCGCAGTTTATTGCAGAAAATAATATTGCCTATGCTTTCCATACGCGTCCTAGAAATATGTATGACGATCTTACGTTTCCTATTAAAGTATTCGATTTTTTAAGCTTTCAGCTTCCGTTTTTTACCGAAGCCCACGTTCCTTTAAAAAATCTGTTAGGCAACGATTATCCACTTTTTGCATCTTTTGAAAACAAAGCGGAAATCCATCGTAAAATAAAAATGATTCAGCCTCAGGAATATCAAGAATTAGTGGACTTGCTTAAAGAGATAGCCCTTAACAATACGTATGATAAAAGGTATAAAAAGTTACTGGAACAATAAATCGCCCTGGAGGAAATTTTTTGAGGCCGGCACCTACTTATTTGTTGCAACCTTGCCGCTATGGGATAATTTAAACACCATCTTACTTTGGGTTTTTGTGGCTTCCTCTATTTTTCTACTAAAGCCTAAAGAACGACTAGAAAACATTAAAAGGAATAAGACAGCGTTTTATGGCTTGCTGGCATTGTACTTGTTGTTTGTTGTAGGCTGGTTCTTTTCATCAGATACCAAGGTGGCTTTGCGCGGTATGGAACGTACCTTGACCTTAGTCTTGATACCATTAATTATTTTATCTCATAAGCGTGAAGATTTTAATCTGAAGAAAATTTATGTTTCATTCGGAATAGGACTCTTTATTGGGATGGTCATTTGCTGGGTGGTTATCATTGAATCCATTTTAACGAACGCGACGCCCTGGGTGCAAGCCGGATATTTTTTTAAATGGGTCTATAATAGTTGGAATGCCGTAAAACCCTTAGGTGGTCATCCCAGTTACTTTGCCGTAATGTTGGTGCTCTTTATCGTTGGGCTAGTGCGGATGCCCGAGTTCCGCAACTTGCGAAGAAACAAACTAAAGTTCGCACTCTTGTTGGCGCCCTTTTTTCTTTTTTTGATTGAAACCAGCAGTAGAATTGGAGTAATCTGTCTCGTTCTTATTCTTGCTGTCACCATTTTAAAAAAGCTGGAAATTAAGAGAATATTTTATGTGATAGGTTTATTTGTGGCTCTCGCTCTATTTTCAATAAAATTTGACTTTTTGGGATCAAAAATGGCCACTATTGTGGACACCGAGGGAAATATAACCCTGGATAGATATGATAGATGGGGTGTAATTTTTTCTGATTTCAAAGAACGTGGAAACTGGATTTTTGGTGTGGGTACTGGCGATGCACATTCACTCTACAATATAGCCTATAGTAAAGGTGGGTTTATGATTGCTTTGAAAAATCATTATAATGCCCATAATCAATATTTGGAGTTTTTAGTTTCCAATGGTCTTTTGGGTCTTTTGGTTTTTTTAATGGTAATCCTCATATTTTTTCGAAAAACAAAACTGAAGGGCGAGGCATTAAGCTTTTATATAATACTAGTTTTGTTTTCGGGTTCAGAAAGCATTTTTGGTATAAGCAAAGGGGTGTTTATATTTTCCTTTTTTTATGCCCTTTTTATTCTTTGGTATTCAAAGCAAACGGTACATGACAACTAAAAAGCAACGATTATTCCTCATATCAAATATGTATCCATCCACAGAAAATGTGCGGTATGGTATTTTTGTGAAGAATTTTGAAAACGCGGTTTCAGGTTTTTTTCAGGTTGAAAAAGTGGTGCTTACCAAAAAGCATTCCTTGGTCTCAAAGTTTTTAGGCTATTTAAAATTATATTTTCAAATAGCGCAGCTCTATTTTAAATGCGGAAAAAATGATTTGGTATATGTACACTTTCCGTTACATGTGGCGCCAGCGCTGCTTCCATTTTGGTTGCTAAACAGAAAAGTAATATTGAATTTTCACGGTAGTGATCTTATCTTCAACAGTACTTTTAAAAAAGCCTTATCTTTTTTCTTAATACCCGGTTTGAAAAAGTCGCACATTGTTTTACCTTCAAATTATTACAAAGAGAAGCTAATGTCACAATTCGATGTTTCTTCTTCAAAATTGCTAGTCTACCCTTCTGGAGGGATTAACAACGAAGTGTTTTCGCCAAGCCGTAGTGAGAAAATTGAGAATTCCAATTTTGTAATAGGTTTTGTATCAAACTTTATAGAAGGAAAAGGATGGCGTATTTTTTTGGATGCCCTTAAAAAAATAAAAGAAGAAAAAGCCATTAACAACTTTGAAATACTCATTGTTGGCGATGGACCGGACAAGCAAGAAATTTTAACTATACTAGCTGGAATCAATAATAAATTTGAAATCATTTCGAATATCTCACAAAAAGAGCTTGCAGCTCTTTACAATAGGATGGATGTTTTTATTTTTCCTACCTATCGCGAAGAAGAAAGTCTGGGACTCGTAGGCTTAGAGGCATTGGCTTGTGGAACTCCAGTTATTGCCAGTAAAACAGGTGGTCCTTTGGGATATGTAGAAGATGGAGTCAATGGATTTCTTTTTGACAAAAAAGATGATGAAATGCTAAAAGAAAAAATTCTTGTTTTTCATGCCTTGCCCCATAATGAGAAAGTTGTGATGAAAAAAAATGCGATCAATACTGCTAAAAACTATGATTCCGTGACGGTAAATAAACAGCTTGTGGCATTTTTAAAAAATTTGTAAATTTAAAAGCAACCTAATTCTTTTAAAACACCTTGAGAAATGAAATCACTTTTCACATATTTAACGATGATCCTCTTGGTAATTGGATGCTCCAGTAATGATGAAAATCCTACCCAGGATACTCCAAAAAGTCTTATTATTACTAGTTATTCTCCCATAGCTGCAATGGCTGGGGATGAAATAACTTTTGTAGGAGAGAATATTGATGTCTCAAAAGAATATACTGTTATTTTCAATGGAATTACTTCAGAGAATGTACAAAACTTTCCTTCAGAAATTAAAGCAATTGTTCCTCAAAATGCCACCACTGGCGAAATCATTATAAAATATGATAACAAAAGTTTAACCGTTGGTGAGCTTGAAATAACTGAGGAGCTTCCGTTAATAATTACAAGTTTTTCCCCTACTACTGCCTCTCCAGGAGATGATATAATCTTTATAGGTGAAAATATTGATCTAGAAATTACTTATACGATTTGGTTCAATGGAATTGAAAGCGAAACTACAAGTGTTACTGAAACTGAAATTGTTGCCCGAATTCCCGAAGGAGCTACCTCGGGCGAGATAAAAATTTCCTATCAAGATTTAACTCTAAGCGTTGGATCTATTGAAATTATAGAAGAACTTGATAAGTTATATGGTTATTTGTCTGTTGATGGAGGAGATTGTGAAGTTTTAAAAATATACAATTTAGATATTAATTCTGGCGTATTGATGGATGAAATCGGAGATTTTTGGAATTCAGGTTGTACTGAAGTATATTCCTCAAACTTTTACAGGGGGGCAAATATTTTTGTGTTCACTTATGGTGAACGTTGGACGCAAGGGGAACCTTATTATAAAAAAGCTTCCATTATAAATCTCTACTCTGGTTATCACGGAATTTGGTTTTTAAGTGACGCCGCAGATTTTGATTCAAGTATCTTAGCGGCTAATGATAATAAAATATTCTATATATATCGCTATTACGATGGTATTGATGATATTTATGAAATAAGGTCTGCCAATTTAGATCATTCCGATGTGTCAACGCTTTATGAATTTCCCACAGATTTTATCTATGATATAAAAAATTCAGGATTTCTACCTTCAACAAATGAGCTGGTTTTCTTTACAAAAAACGAATTAGATCAACCTATTTTTATGAAGCTTAATGTAGAAACTTCAACTCTCACTAGTTATAATATTTCTGAAACCTATTCCAGTATTTTTATAACAAAAACAGAAAGAATATTTGGAGTAAAATCTTTAGGGGGAGACGAGCATGAAATTGTTGAGATTGATAAATCTTCGGGAAATATTTTATCGTCTTTAGCGATTATTCCGACAAGAGAAGTTCAAAATATAGATTATTCCCTTTCTTCCAATAGTATTTTTGCGTTACTTAGTCAATCTCGCAATAACCAATATCTTTATAAATTAAATCTTAATGATGACACATCCTCAACCATCTTATTAGATGAACAAAATACTCATAAAGATTTTTACGGAATCTATTTAAACGATTAGTTTTTTATAAATACTATCTTTGCTCGCTAAAAATTGATTGTGAGTAATCCACAACGGATAAAAATCCTAAACACCACCATTGATAACTTATCAATGAAGGAAACACTTGCCCTGGTGCAGGAAAAAATACAAACTGGTGAACAATTGCACCATGTAGTGGTAAATGCAGGAAAAGTAGTTTCCATGCAAAAGGATTTAGAACTGCGCAACAGTGTAAACCAATGCAGTATTATAAATGCAGACGGCCAGGCAGTAGTTTGGGCTTCAAAATTTTTAGGAAAACCTCTTAAAGAGCGCGTTGCGGGAATAGATTTAATGGCCGGTCTCGTGGAAATGGCATATAAAAATAACAACAAGATATTTTTATTTGGCGCTAAAGAAGAGGTAGTAAAAGCTGTAGTGGGAAAATACTCCGAAATCTACAATCCAGAAATTATTGCAGGCTATAGGAATGGTTACTTCTCTCCTTCCGAAGAAGAAGAAATTGCACAACAAATTGCAAACAGTGGTACGCAGATGCTTTTTGTTGCAATCACTTCACCTATTAAAGAAAATTTTCTTTATAAATATCGTGACATACTAAAAAACGTAAACCTAATAATGGGTGTGGGAGGCAGTTTTGATGTAGTTGCAGGAAAAACAAAACGCGCACCGACCTGGATGCAAAATGCTGGCTTAGAGTGGTTCTACCGTTTCGCCCAAGAACCACGACGTATGTGGAAACGCTACTTAGTTGGTAACTCAAAGTTTATCTTTTTAGTTTTAAAAGAACGTTTCAAAATAGAGGTTAAGGCCTAAATTTCATCAATTTTTCTAACGTCTACTGGCTAAAAGACCACAGACCTACCTAGCCGGCAGGCAAGGCCACAGAGAGCACAAAAATTCGTGAGATTTACATTTTATATTTGGAAATTTTGTTTGGAAATTGGTTCTGGTGATTTGAAATTTTTATTTTTGAATACTGAATACTGAATACTGAATACTGAATACTGAATACTGAATACTGAATACTGAATACTGAATACTGAATACTGAATACTGAATACTGAATACTGAATACTGAATACTGAACACTGAACACTGAATACTGAACACTGCCTGACTCTCACATCTAATATCTCACATCTAAAGTCTAATATTTCCCAAGAGTTTTCTATCTTCCCCTAAAATTTAAAAAAGATACTAAAAACAATGAGGATACTGCTTTCTGCCATATATCCCTATACTTTTTTACTGCTCTACTTTATCATTCCTTTTGACAATTATATAAGAGCGCTTCCCAATATACTATTGGCAATCTTGGTAATTGCATTTCCGTTTATTGTAAAAAAGTCAGATTTTAAAAAGCTAAAATCACTACCGATTGCTATATTTTTTGGTCTTTTTGCATATCTCTGTATTAATTCATTTATTGCAGGACGATGGTCAGAAGATTTTTACGTCATCAAAAAAGTGCTGATTGCAGTAGGTTTGGCAATTCTCTATATTCCGGTAGCGGATATAAGGAAAATAAACAGTGCTATCATTTTTTCATCTTTGGCGGCAATTGTTTTTTCAGTCTATAATTTTGTGATTATTACGGATGCCACTGGAAGCGTTGCACTAGGTGAATCTCCACAGGTTATAGAATCTTTATTGATAGATCGGCTTTACCTAGGGCTTTTGAGTGTCTTTAGCATTTTGATTTCATTTCAAGCAATTAAGAAAAAATACCATCCCAATAACAATTACTATTTAGCGAACATCCTGATAAATGCTGTGTTTATCATTTTAATCGCTTCGAAAATAGCTATGGTTGCGTTATTTGTGTTGTTATTAATTAAGCAGTTTTATGGCCAACGAAAGATTTGGAAGTTTATAATTGCTATTGGCGCAGTCGTAGTTGTTAGTGGATTGTTTGTTGTTCTTAAAAATGAAAGGAGCACTCAATTTAGCCAAAGAATTCAGGAAAACCCACCTTCATTTATTGCAAACTCAATGACTTATGAATTGCGTGCAGTAGTTTGGGAATGTGCCGAAAGCATTATAAACCAAGAAGGCTTTATGCTCTCGGGAATCGGGTTTAATACCACAAAGGAGAAACTTGTTTCTTGTTATGAAACTCAAATTTCCAATCCTAAAAAACAGGAGAAATTTGTTTCTGAGCGATACAATACCCATAGCCAGTTTTTGGACTTTTATATAAGCGCAGGTTTTATTGCTCTTTTACTTTTTTTACTTTTTATAGGGTTGAGCTTTATTTCAAACAGAAAACAATTTTTTCCGACAGCGATGTTGGCAATATTGATAATGTATTGTTTAGTTGAAAACCTATTTAACCGGCAGATTGGGGCGTATTATGTAGGTTTTATTTTGATTGCATTAATGACGAGTGTTAAAACCACGGAAAACAACGAGATAAAAGAGATATAAAGAGAATTGCAAATTGTACTTTTGCAAACGTTAAATTAAAAAGAATCCGTCAAATTTTATCCGTGGTAATTTTCTCTTAGAGGAGCCAAAGGACAAAGACGGGAGATACATATGAAAATTTCAGTAATAGGAACGGGCTATGTAGGTCTTGTAACAGGAACTTGCCTAGCAGAAACAGGGAACGAAGTAGTCTGTGTAGATATAGACAAGGCTAAGGTTGAGAAAATGCGCAATGGCGTAGTACCAATCTATGAGCCGTATTTAGACGTACTTTTTGAAAGAAACATAAAAGCGAATCGCCTAAAATTTACGACTTCCCTGGAAGAAGGTTTGAAGCATGGTGAAATCATTTTTCTTGCGCTTCCAACTCCTGAAGATGGAGATGGCGCTGCGGATCTTTCCTATGTGTTGAATGTTTCTGAAGAGATAGGAAAAAGTATAAAGGATTATAAGGTTATTGTTGATAAAAGTACGGTACCGGTGGGAACAGCTGAAAAAGTACGCGCAGTAATTTCCAAAAACGCAACCTGTGATTTCGATGTTGTTTCAAATCCTGAATTTTTAAGAGAAGGCTTCGCCGTTGACGATTTTTTAAAGCCTGAACGTATAATTATTGGTTCAAGCAATGAAAGAGCTACTGCATTAATGCAAAAACTTTACGCGCCGTTTGTACGCTCCGGTAATCCAATTATCGTGATGGACGAAAAGTCTGCCGAGCTTACCAAATATGCGGCAAATTCATTCTTGGCGACCAAGATTACGTTTATGAATGAAATTGCTAACTACTGTGAAAAAGTAGGCGCTGATGTTGATATGGTCCGCGCAGGAATGGGCACCGATAGCCGCATAGGGAAACGCTTTCTTTTTCCTGGAATTGGATATGGAGGGTCTTGCTTTCCAAAAGACGTGAAAGCGCTTAAAAAGGCTGGAAAAGACGAGGATTATGATTTTAAAATTTTGAGTTCGGTAATTGAAATCAATTCCACCCAAAAAACGATTTTACTACCTAAAATTGAAAGCTATTTTAATGACGATTTAGAGGGAAAAACCATCGCTGTTTGGGGCCTGGCCTTTAAACCAGAAACCGACGATATTCGCGAAGCTCCCTCTATAGATATGATGGAAGCCTTACTGGATAAAAAGGCAAAACTTCAGGTTTTTGATCCTGAAGCCATGCCAAATATTGAAAAACGCTTTGGCGATAAAATAAAGTATTCAAAATCTATGTACGCCGCCCTTGATGCAGCCGATGCGTTATTAATCTGTACGGAATGGAGCATTTTCCGAACGCCAGATTACAATAGGTTAAAGAAACTTTTAAAAAACCCAGTAATTTTTGACGGAAGAAATCTATATAATGTGAGCGATATGGAAACAGAAGGTTTTACATATGTTTCCATAGGAAGAAAAGCGGTAAATCTATGAAGAAGCGCGTATTGATAACAGGAGCAGCCGGATTTTTGGGCTCTCATCTCTGTGATAAATTTATTGCTGAGGATTTTCACGTTATCGCAATGGATAACCTTATTACAGGTGACCTAAAAAACATTGCGCATCTTTTTAAGCTTGAATCCTTTGAGTTCTATCATCACGACGTCACGAAATTTGTATTTGTTCCGGGAGATATCGACTATATTCTTCATTTTGCATCGCCTGCGAGCCCTATAGATTATTTAAAAATCCCAATTCAGACGCTAAAAGTAGGATCTTTGGGAACGCACAATCTCTTGGGGTTGGCGAAGGAAAAAAACGCACGTATTTTGATAGCCTCCACTTCTGAAGTTTATGGAGATCCATTAGTGCATCCGCAAACTGAAGATTACTACGGAAATGTAAACACCATAGGGCCGCGTGGAGTATATGATGAAGCAAAGCGCTTTCAGGAATCTATAACCATGGCCTATCACAGATTTCATGGTTTAGACACTCGCATTGCTAGAATTTTTAATACGTACGGCCCGCGAATGCGACTTAATGATGGTCGCGTAATACCTGCATTTATTGGGCAATCATTACGTGGAGAAGATTTAACTGTTTTTGGTGATGGTTCGCAAACGCGCTCGTTTTGTTATGTTGATGACCAGATTGATGGCTTGTATAGTTTATTAATGAGTGAATATTCGTTACCAGTAAATATTGGCAATCCTGGAGAAATAACCATTCTTGATTTTGCACAGGAAATAATCAAATTAACCGGTACTGATCAAAAAATAATTTTCAAGCCACTGCCACAAGACGATCCCATGCAACGCGAACCAGATATTTCTAGAGCAAGAGAAATATTGGGATGGAAGCCTAAAGTTTCGAGAGAAGAAGGCATGAAAAAAACATTTGAATACTTTAGAAATCTCTCAAAAGAAGATCTTTTTAAAAGTGAACATAAAGATTTTTCAAAACACAACAGATAGAAAAAATGTTTAAAAGTGGAAGATACTCTGGATTTTTAAGACCTATTTCGTATGGAATAGACCTCTTCTTTATCCATTTTTTGGCTTTTGAATTCTTTGAGAAGCCATTTCCCTTTTTTAACTACATTATATTTTTAACCTTAGCTTGGTTTTTACTGTCTTTACGTTCAGGTTTTTATGAAATTTATCGCTTTACTCACGTTGCGAAAATAATGTCGCTGGTAGGGAAACAAGGGATAGTTTTCGTATTAATGGTATTCTCCTTTTTCGGGTTTTATAATGAGTTAACCACTTCGGCATCAACTATATTTAACTATATCCTTTTGGTAATGTTGTGCATTACCGTTGTTAAACTGGGAATTTTTTACCTCTTAAAAAAATACCGTTTATATCTTGGTGGAAATGTTAGAAAGGTTGTAATAATCGGTTTAAACCAAAAGACGGAAATGCTCCGGAAGTTTTTCACAACCAACCCTGTTTATGGATATAAATTATATAAAACCTTCGACTTAAAAGGCTCTAACAAAGTTTCTATCGAGGAATGTATGGATTATATTTTAAAGGAAGAAATAGATGAGGTTTATTCATCTGTTGCGGAAATTGGCAACAAGGATTTGATAAAACTTATTGATTTTGCGGATAATAACCTCAAGATTTTAAAGTTTCTTCCAGATAACAAAGAAATCTATAGTAAGAAACTCGACTTTACTTATTATGGAGTGCTTCCCATTCTTTCGATGCGAAAAATTCCAATGGACGAACCTTTTAATAAGTTTTTAAAACGAGGTTTTGATATTGTCCTTTCCCTATTCGTGATTATTGGGATCTTATCTTGGCTAACTCCGTTGTTAGGTATATTGATAAAATTAGAATCTAAGGGTCCAATATTTTTTAAACAAAAACGAAACGGATTGGATTACCAAGAGTTCTACTGCTATAAGTTTCGGTCTATGAAACCAAATCCCATGGCAGATCTTCACCAAATTTCAAAAGACGATATACGGGTAACGCAAGTTGGAAAAATAATAAGAAAAACGAGTATCGATGAGCTGCCGCAGTTCATCAATGTGCTTAAGGGAGATATGTCGGTAGTAGGACCACGGCCACATATGGTTAGCCACACACGTATGTACGCAGAGCGGATTGATAAATTTATGGTCCGTCATTTTATAAAACCTGGAATTACCGGTTTAGCACAAGTAAGCGGGTATCGCGGAGAAGTAGAAGATGACCACCATATTATCAATAGAGTGAAATACGATATTTTTTATCTCGAAAACTGGAGTCTCTTTCTCGATATAAAAATTGTATTTCAAACAATATATAATGCGCTAAGGGGTGATGATAAAGCGTATTGATGTGAAAAAAAGTCCGCTCATTTCGGTTCTCATGCCAGTCTATAATTCTTCTAAATTTATTTCGGAAGCTATTGAAAGCGTACTTTTACAAACATATACAAATTGGGAGCTTATCATAGTAGATGATGCTTCAACGGATCGCTCTTCGGAAATTATTGAAACATTATCTGCGTCTCACCCAAGAATTATATTCATAAAACTAGTAGCGAATAAGGGTCCTGGGTTTTGCCGTAATAAAGCTACGGAAATCGCAAAAGGCGATTATATAGCATTTTTAGATTCTGATGATCTCTGGTCGCCAAATAAATTGGAGGTTCAGCTAGATTTTATGATAGAAAATAACTGCGCTGTTTCCTTCACAAGCTATCTTCATATTGATGAATTGGGGAATTCGCTCAAAAAACGAATTGTTGCAAGAGCCATTCTTCCGTATAAAAAACAATTCCGAAATAATTATATTGGCAATCTTACTGGAATGTATCACGCCGTTTCCTTAGGTAAAATAGAATCTCCTAAAATACCCAAAAGACAAGATTGGGCCTTATGGTTGGAAGCTATTAAAATAAGTGAAAACCCTGCTAGGGGAATCGCTCAAGATTTGGCTTATTATAGAATTAGAAAAGATTCTGTGAGTTCCGATAAAATAGGATTGCTAAAGCACAACTACAATTTTTATAAAAACCATTTAGGATATTCTAGGCCAGCCTCACTTTACTTTATGAGCTGTTTTTTATGGGAATACTTTTTTGTCCGCCCAAAATTTATTGAAAGATTAGATTAAATCCCTATTAATTTTTAGGAAGGTTTTTGTTAGAAAAAAGAAGAATTAGGTAGTGCTTCTAATTTCGATTATCTGTGGTTTGCCCGATGGTGAGGCTGTTATAACTTTTACTTGAGTAAGTGAAATCTCCATAGAATTATCAGTAAGATTACGCAGTTTTTCAGATATTTCTTTTTCAGCTTTTAGAGATAACTTCTCATTATTTTCTAGCATGTATTCAATGGTTATCTTATCCTTTGCTATTTGAATAGCCTTAAACTGTTTGATTTCCTCATAAAATTCTATAATCCCTGTAAAACTGTGGACTATAAGTGTATTTCCATTAGGAATTTTAATAACATCGGTTTCACGCCCGGTTATTTCCTGTAGTAACGGATAGTTAAACTGAACGTTTTTTGGGTACTTTTCTTTGGGAAGCATAATCCCCAAATCTCCCAGTTTATAGCGAATAAGGGGCATGGCATAATTAGTTAAACATGTAACCAAAATATGTCCTCTTTCCCCATCCTTCACAGGATTACCGCCGTCATCAACAATTTCTAGAAAAACGTGAGGAGACATAATATAATAATACGGTTGATCCACTTTACAAGCCATATGAAGGCCTTCGGCACAACCATAAGTATTAACTATTATAGGGTTTTGGAAAGCTCTTGCAAAATTCTTCTTGTGTTGACCATACAATTTGTCGCCGTAAGAAATTAAACTATTAAAGTGATAAACTTTATCTTCGGAAATAGCGGTTAAGGCCATTTCATTCAATGCCGAGGGGTAACCTGCCAGATGTTTCGGGTTTTTGTTTTCACTTCGATGTAATATATCTTCGATTGTTTTTCTATTTAAAGCAAAAGCTTCAACATAATTTGTTCTAAAGAAGATATCCTTTAATTTCTTAGGAAAAGTTCGTTTTGGTGAAATACCTGTTTGAATTAGCCGTTCCCCTGGCTTATAACCTCCCCATGACCACCAATGCGTCTGTAAGGCACGCAGATAAAATTTATGATCAAAAGTCATATAAGTAAAAGATTGTACGCCACTACTTCCGCTACTATGATTTTTTTCGAGGTTTTCTTTTTTGAATTCTTCTGAAATAATTGCCTCAGCCTTTTCGCGTAAAATACCTTTCGTAAGAATTGGAAAATCTTTTAAACTTGCTTCAGGGGGAAGACTTAGATTTCGGTAATACGGAGATTTAGCTAAAGCGTATTTCAGTATTGCCGCTAATTTTTCTTTTTGAACTTGTTCTAGAGCTTCCGAAGACATCGCGTCATAACTTTTCCATTGTTTTAAGTAGCTAGAATAATCCCCGCTAAAAAAGACAGAGCCTATAGGAAGTAGAATTTTGTTTAGAAAAAACGAATACATTTTAAAATTCTTTGATGCGGTTTTTAGGCCAAAAATTAGTGGGTCAATTTACAAACAATTATTTTTGGCACCGTGGTTTCGATACAATTTGGGTTTCGATACAATTTGAAAACCTAAATAGGTTTTCAAATCACTCAACCACCTTTTAAACATCATCCTGCAAGGTTTTCAAAACCTTGTAGGTATAAGAAATTAAATCTTTCTGCTAGGCGATGTGCTGAGCTTGTCGAAGCAATCTCCTTGTAGGTATAAAAAAATAACTATGAACATCCTAATCTTGGGTTCCGGCGGTCGCGAACATACATTTGCGTATAAAATTTCACAAAGCAAACGCTGCAAAAATCTCTTTGTGGCACCCGGAAATGCCGGTACTGAGTCTCTGGCAACAAATGTAGCGATAAATATAACCGATTTTGAAGCCGTAAAAAACTGTGTGGTTGAAAACAGTATTAAAATGGTAATTGTTGGTCCCGAAGATCCATTGGTACAGGGAATAGCAGATTATTTTGCTGAAACTCCGCACTTAAAAGATGTTATACTCATAGGGCCATCAAAACGCGGCGCATTGTTGGAAGGTAGTAAACAACGCGCAAAGGAGTTTATGATGCAGCACAATATTCCTACGGCAGCCTACGAGAGTTTTACAGCCGAATCATTAGAAGCAGGTAAAATATTTTTAGAAAAATTGAATCCACCTTTTGTTTTAAAAGCGGACGGCCTTGCAGCCGGAAAAGGTGTTTTAATTTTAAATGATTTGGAGGAAGCCAAAACAGAACTCGAAAATATGCTCGCCCATAGCAAATTTGGCGAAGCTAGTTCAAAAGTTATTATCGAGGAATTCTTGGATGGTATCGAATTAAGCGTCTTTGTGCTTACGGATGGTAAAAACTATAAGATTCTTCCTACGGCAAAAGACTATAAAAGAATTGGTGAAGGTGATACTGGTTTAAATACAGGTGGAATGGGTGCAATTTCTCCAGTTCCATTTGCAGATGAGGTGCTGATGAAAAAAATTGAGGACCGAATTGTCAAGCCTACGGTAAATGGTTTAGCTGAAGAAAATATAGACTATAAAGGTTTTGTTTTTATCGGTTTGATAAAAGTGAACAACGAACCTTATGTGATAGAATACAACGTGCGAATGGGTGATCCAGAGACCGAAGTGGTACTGCCAAGAATAAAAACCGATTTGGTAGATTTATTTGAAGCAACCTTTCACCAAAAACTCAACGATATTAATATTACAATTGACGAAAGAGCTGCAACCACAGTGATGCTGGTTTCTGGAGGATATCCTGAAGCCTATGAAAAAGCCAAGGAAATTTCAGGATTGGAAAACGTGGAAGGTTCCATGGTCTTTCATGCCGGGACAAAATCTGAAAATGGCAAAGTACTCACGAACGGTGGCCGCGTGTTGGCAGTAACATCCTTAGACGACGATTTTAGAATGGCGCTAAAAAAATCCTATCAAAATATAGAAAAACTATCTTTTGACAGGATGAATTATCGTAATGATATTGGGTTCGATCTATAAAGGATCAGTGAGTTTCGTCGTAGGTGTAAGTACTGTCAGTACTTTCATGAAAATTGTTCAATTGAAGCATCCAGTAAATAAAAGCAGCTGCACCAATTAAAAGAAATATCCATGATATAATATTTGCTCCCCACCATGTGGACAATTCCATATTACGAAGTGCATCGTAAGGTATAAAAAGTGCATCTTCAAAAATAGAAGCTATTGCTTCCCAAAAACCTTTCCAAGTCATATCTTTAAACTTTAGAAAGCAAAAATAGAAAATAACCCCTATGTTAACAAGCTTTTTCGGAAAATCTAGTCCTATTAATTATTTAATTCTCGCAGTCTTCATTGCCGCGGGGTATTTGCTGGGGGCAATTTCGGGATTTAGTGATCTTATTACTCCTTCATTTCTTTTAACTAATGCCTTTTTTATAATAGTAAGTGTCTTTAGCATGCTACTTTTAGATTTTATTATTCGAAAAAATCATCTAACAAAAAGCAACACCTATGCCATCTTGTTTTTTGCGTGTTTTATGGTGATGTTACCAGTTATTTTTCTTCAACATAACATTCTTTTGGGGAATATTTTTCTTATCCTCGCCTTGCGAAGAATTATGAGTTTGCGAAGTGATAAAAATTCGGAAAGGAAAATTTTCGATGCGAGTTTTTGGATTGTTGTAGCTTCTCTTTTTTATTTTTGGAGTCTTTTATTTTTTCTACCATTATACATTGCCATTGTCCAAAAACCCAACTTAAATTATAAGCAAATGCTCATTCCCTTTACGGGATTTTTGGCAGTCTTTATGTTAAACACGGCGTACCAATTGCTTGTTTCAAATTCATTTATGTGGTTTTTTGAATGGAGAGAATCTATCAGCTTAGATTTTATAAATTATAATTCGGCTTCCGTGTTAGTGCCCGTTACCGTTATACTTGCTTTTTATATTTGGACTGGAATTTATCGTTTATCAAGTCTCTCCGCAGTCTCGTTAAAAGAAAAGTCGAATTATCTTTTAATGTTTTACGTGAGTTTAACCTACTTTTTTATCGCGTTGGCAGGCCCTGAAAAAACAGGTGCGGAGATTCTTTTCATTTTGGCGCCAATTTCCATAATGATAGCCAATTACATCGAAAATTTTGAAACCAAGCGATATGGTGAACGGGATGCTCTAGAGTTTTGGTTTAAGGAAAGTATGCTCTGGCTTGTCGTTATCTTACCATTTGTGTTTTTGTTTTTATAGATAGGCAGCGGTTAAAAGCTCTAAATTATCCCAAATTGGGAAATACGAATATTTTACCTAACTTTGACAGATGAGAATCATAGCCTTTAGGACTTTAAGAACATTTTTTGAAAAACCTGATTACCCTGATTCAGAAATATCTTTACGGGCTTGGTATCACGACACAAAAACAGCCGAATGGAAAAACCCTAATGAATTGAAACAACAATTCGCGAGTGCAAGTATTGTAGGTGAAGGGCGAGTAGTTTTTAATATTAAAGGAAATGCATATAGGCTGGTAGTAGCAATAGATTATGAATTTCAAGTAGTATTCATTCGTTTTATTGGAACCCACACCGAGTACAATAAAATAAATGTCAAAACAATATAATTATGAATATCAAGCCCATTAAAACAGAACAAGATTATACTATTTCTCTTGCAAGAATTGAAGAAATATGGGGTGCGAAACGAGATACTCCAGAGGGCGATGAACTGGATTTGCTGGTTACTTTAGTAGAATCTTATGAAATGAAACATTTTCCCATTGCCCCACCAGATCCCATTGATGCTATTAAGTTTAGGATGGAACAAATGGGAATGACTAATGCAGATATGGTGGAATATCTAGGAAGCCAAAGTCGTGTAAGTGAAGTCTTAAATGGAAAAAGAGGCTTGACACTTAAAATGGTAAAATCGTTGTACAAAGGTTTAAAAATTTCCCCGGAAATATTATTGGCTTAATCATCGGGTTTTTTTAAATATTGAGGCATTCTAATTTTCACGAATTCTAACTTTATTTAAGCACTAGGGTTTTATGAATACGCTTAATTTAGAAAATATTGAAAAGGAATTAAAAAAAAGGCATCCTTACCCCTATAAATGGTTCCGAAAGCAAAATAATGAATGGGACAATTTCACAAATTTCATCTATCAAACTTTTAATTGGGAAGCACTTATTCTACAAATTAAAATTGTTGCTGAAAGACAGAAACTAGACAAACACCATATTTTTCAATACGCCGCAAACCGTTGGTACAATTTCTGGAGTGCCAAAGCAGTGGAGCAGATTTTTTCCGAAATGGACGGAATTGAACCCGTAGCGGAAGCCAAGGATTCTGAAAAGGATTTTTATCTCTTCGGAATTCCTTTCGATCATAAAACTTCAGTATTTCCGAAACAATTTGGTAAGAGTTTTGAATACGCCCAGAATCACAAAGCCGAACTTATTGAATGGCTCTACAAAAACCAAAGCACACAAAAACGCTATCATCTTAAAAACCGACTTTTTATAGTGGTTTATGCCGAAAATAAGAAACACTGGAAATTGAAAGGGGAGATTTCATTGCTTAAGAAGGCTATTGAGGAATATATTGAAAGTTATAGTCGGGAGCACCTGTATTCTTTTACTTTTGCTGAAGATCAAATAACTTTCAGCGATATTATCTGGGTTTCAAAATGAACTACATAGGCTCCAAACACAAACTCTCCTCCTTTATTTTTGAAACGGTCACCGAAACCTGCGGAAAAGACCTTTCTCAAAAGGTATTCTGCGATCTCTTTGCGGGTACAGGAATTGTAGGTCGAAATTTTAGACCGCACGTAAAACAAGTAATTGCCAACGATGTTGAATATTATAGTTATGTGCTTAACCGAAATTATATTGGTAATTATTTCGAATTTGAATATCAAAACCTTTTGGACGAACTGAATGCTTTAAAAGGAAATAAAGGCTTCATATTTGAAAATTATTCCGAAGCTGGAAAAGCGGGACGAAACTATTTCACTTCTGAAAATGGACAGAAAATCGACGCCGTCCGACTTCAAATAGAACATTGGAAGAAATCTAAAACAATTTCCGAAGATCAATACTTTTTCCTATTAGCCTCTTTATTGGAAAGTGCCGATAAGGTTGCCAATACCGCTTCGGTTTACGGCGCTTATTTAAAACATATTAAAAATTCGGCTGCCAAACCATTGATAATTAAAGCCGCCAAAATCCAGAAAAATTTATTTAGCGATGGCTTGGCAAATCAAGAAAACCGAGTATTCCAAAAGGACGCAAACCAACAGATTAAGGAAATAGAAGGGGATATCCTGTATTTAGATCCGCCTTACAATGCGCGACAGTATGGTGCCAACTATCATTTGCTAAATACTATTGCAAAATATGATACCTTTGTGCCTAAAGGAAAAACCGGCTTGCGCGATTACTATAAAAGCGATTGGTGTAAAACCGGGGAAGTCCTTAAAAGTTTTGAAGAATTGATTGAAAACGCGCAATTCAAATACATTTTTCTAAGTTATAATAACGAAGGATTGATGAGTCAAGAGCAAGTGCAATCGGTGATGGAACGCTTCGGGAAATACAGCTTAAAAACTAAGAAATATCAACGTTTTAAGGCCGATAAAACTGAAAACCGAAACCACAAAGCTTCAGAAACTTTTGAATATTTGCATATTTTAGAAAAATCTCCTTAGCCTCTTCCTACGGCAGGCAAGTCCAAAGGGGGAATTAGGGTCTGGTTTTTAGATTTCCTGAAAGGTCTCAACCTGGCCGCCACAGAAGGAAGACATTATAGGGGTAAAAAGTTGACAATAATAAACCTAAGCCTACAAGATTGGAAAAATCTTGCAGGAGGAATAAATAATAACAATAAAGAATAAACGATGTTTAGCGACAAAGCCAACAAAATCTTCGCAGAAGTAATAAACAAGTATCACGAAATAAACACGGTGGATCAAGCTTTCAGCAATCCATACGATAAAGACACTGATTTGATTGAACATTTGCTCTATCGCAAGTGTTGGATTGATACTGTGCAATGGCATTATGAAGATATTATTCGCGATCCTAATATTGATCCCGTGGGTGCCTTAAAATTGAAACGTCAAATTGATGCTTCAAACCAGGACCGTACAGATATGGTGGAATATATTGACAGTTATTTCCTCGAAAAATTTAAGGATGTAAAAGTGAAGGATGATGCTACTATCAACACCGAAAGTCCTGCTTGGGGAATTGATAGGCTTTCAATTTTAGCTTTAAAAGTGTATCATATGAATGAGGAAGCAGAGCGCAAAGATGCTTCCCAAGAGCACCAAATGGCTTGTAAAGCAAAGTTGAATATTCTTTTAGAACAGCGAGTAGACTTGAGCACCGCTATAAATCAGTTGTTGGATGATATTGCTCATGGCAGCAAATATATGAAAGTCTATAAACAGATGAAAATGTATAATGATGAAGAATTAAACCCAGTGCTTCGCAACAAAAAATAACCTAGAATGTGCTGAGCGCAGTCGACCTATGTTGCCGCAAGCCTTTATAAAACCCTTATTTTTTAAATATGGCCGAACGTAAACATATATTAGTAATTCGACTCTCTGCAATGGGCGATGTGGCTATGACGGTGCCGGTACTCCGGGTTTTTGTACAAACCTTTCCAGAAGTAAAAATCACAGTACTTTCTCGTCCTGTTTTTAAGCCTTTTTTTGAAGGAATTCCCAATCTCGATTTTTTGGAGGCTGATGTTTATGGCGAACATAAACGCTTGGGACTTATAAAATTGGCCAAGAAGGCTAAAGCGCTCGGTATCGATAGTGTAGCGGATCTTCACAACGTTATCCGCTCTAAGATAATTACTCGATACTTACTATTTAAATGGATTAAAGTAGCGACAATAGATAAAGGTAGAGCTGATAAAAAAGCCTTGGTAAAGAAAAAATCCCTGCCTGCTGACACCCAGGGAAAAAGTATTTCCCCATTAAAATCGACACACCAACGTTACGCCGACGTTTTTGAAAAACTCGGGTATCCACTGGATCTACAAAAATTTACGCCACCCCAGCGAAAAAGATTAACGCCTAAATTACTTGGTCTTATGGGAGTGGAGCCAAAGAAACTAATTGGTATCGCTCCTTTTGCAGCCCATAGCAGTAAAATGTATCCTTTAAATTTGATGGGGGAAGTAATCCGGGAGCTAGATAGAACAGATAAATATCGAATTTTTCTTTTTGGCGGCGGAAAGAAGGAAATTGAACAACTAAAAAAACTGGAAAATCCGTTTTCCAATGTGACCAATGTTGCTGGAAAACTAACTTTTGAAGAAGAGCTCGCCTTGATTTCAAATTTAGATTTAATGGTTTCCATGGACAGCGGGAACGGGCATATGGCCGCTATGTTGGGTATTCCTGTTATTACGCTTTGGGGCGTAACGCATCCGGCTGCGGGTTTTGCGCCTTTCAATCAGCCTGAAAGTAACCAGCTTCTTGCCGATCGGGAAAAATATCCGTTGATTCCTACTTCAATTTACGGGAATAAATTTCCGAAGACTTATGAAGAAGCCATGAAAACTATTACTCCAGAAACGGTGGTTTCGAAAATAAAGGAAGTTTTACATTAAGCATAATTGAGTATCAAAGTTCTCAAAGGTTTTATTTATCCGCCGACGGTGGAAACCCCGTGAGGTCTTTTACGTTGTAGTAAGAGTTCCCCCTTAGAGGCTAGGGGGCTTATACATCATCATAATCCACAACAACCGTCGGCGTTGTAGGATGTGCTTGGCAAGTAAGTATCAATCCGTCTGCAATTTCAGCTTCCGTCAAGATTTGATTTTTACGCATTTCAGCTTTCCCTTCTTTTAAACGGGCAATACACGTACTGCATATTCCACCTTGACAAGAATAAGGCGGATCTAAGCCTTCATCCAAAGCAGCTTCCAAAATTGATTTTGTCTGCGGCATTTTAAAAATTTCTTCCTCATCATCAAGTACAACAGTAACACTGGTGAAACCGTCGTGTTTTTCAACAAGTAAACCTTTTTCAGCGGTGGAGAACAATTCGTGGTGAATTTGTTTTGTGTTGACACCGTTATGTTTTAATGTAGCGGCAACATCATCAATCATCTCTTCGGGACCGCAGAGGTAAAATGATTCGAAAGAGGTTTCACGATATTTATTCTTCAGATAAAAATTGACAAGAGAACGACCAATTCTTCCAAATTGTGCATCGCCTTCCTTTTTTCGGCTAAAGACGAATTCAACATTAAACCGTTTTGGAAATTCATCTTGAAGCTGAACGATTTCGTCATAAAACATCGCTTCTTCTTTAGACTGATTGCCGTAAATAAGTAAAAATGAACTTTGGGGCATTTCTTCTAAAGTAGATTTTGCCAGTGATAAGACTGGTGTTATACCACTTCCAGCTGCAAAAGCAACATAGTGTTTTAAATTGGGCTCTAAAATAAATTTACCTGTTGGAGGCATTACTTCGAGCGTGTCGCCAGCTTTTAGTTGGGAATTTGCATATTCAGAAAACGCACCTTTTTCTACCTTTTTTACACCAACTTTTAATTTACCACTTTTCGGCGAGGAGCAGATGGAATATGCGCGACGCAATTCTTTCCCATCGCTAATATGTTTTATGGTAATATATTGGCCTGCCTTAAAAACAAAGGAGCTTTTTATATTTTCGGGAACTGTAAAGGATATAGTGACAGAATTATGTGTCTCTTTTTTTACTTCGGAAACGCTAAGCGTGTGAAAATCGCTCATAATATTTATTTTTTTTGCAAAAGTAAGAAATCGTTCTTGAACAAAACCTTATATTGAAAAATGAAATAAATTTCGAGTATCTATAAAAAAATAGAAGCTGGCGCCTAATACTTTGTAAGACTGATTGTTACTGATTTTTTCGGTATATATTCCCATAGATATTAAAAAGAAATGTATTTTTACCGCTCTTTAGTGATTCTACATACTAAAATAGAACCTTTTAAGTTAGAATATCATATAAACGAAAAGCATTTTGAAATGAGCCACATTAGACATTTTCTTATAAAGTGGGGAATATTGAATGGCGAATTCCATCTTTCAATAATAGAATATAAAATATAGATGAAAGGCACATATAAAATTACATTATTTATTCTTGCTGTTGTTTTTTTTGCAGCATGTTCACGCAAAAAGGACACCTTTTTAAACCGTAATATTCATGCGGTTAATACAGAATTTAATACGCTCTACAATGGCGACTTGGCGTTTACCGCTGGAAAGGAACAATTGGCTGCAGGTTTTCGAGATAATTTCTGGGAAATACTGCCTGTGGAACGTATAGAAATTGAGGAAGCGGAACCGGAAGTAAAAGCTCCAGGCGCATCATCAAATAGCGGTGAATTTAACCGTGCTGAAGAAAAAGCCGCAAAGGCAATCCAGAAGCATTCCATGTATATTGACGGCAGGGAGCGAAACCCGCAAATTGATGAAGCGTATTTGCTTTTAGGGAAATCCCGTTATTACGACGGACGCTTTATTCCGGCGCTTGATGCTTTCAATTTCATTTTGGACCGTTATCCAACGAGCAACAGCATTAACGTGGCCAAGGTGTGGAAGGCAAAAACAAACATTCGTTTAAAAAATGAAGAGTACGCCATAGAAAATCTTCAAAAAATGTTCGATCAAGCCGAATTGAACCAAAAAGAAATTGCAGATGGCGCGGCAATGATGGCGCAAGCATTTATAAATCTGGACAGTTTGCAACCTGCGCTTGATTATATTAAAATTGCGACCGAAAATGTAAAAGACAAGGAGTTAAAGGGAAGATATACTTTTATTAAAGGGCAATTATTCAACCGTTTGGATCAAAAAGATAGCGCAAACATCGCCTTTGATGAGGTTATTGAAATGAACCGGAAAATTCCTAGAGTGTATTTGATAAGTGCTTATATCGAAAAGGGTAAAAATTTCGATTATGAAGAAGGAGATCGCACCGCTTTTTTAGAATTACTACAAGATCTTGAAAAGAATCGCGAAAATCGCCCATTTCTAGATAGAATCTACAATCAGTTTGGAGATTATTACTACAAAAGCGACAGCATAGCCACAGCGGTTACCTATTACAATAAATCTGTAAAGGCTTTTAAGCAGGATAGAATACTTCAGTCAGTAAATTATCAAACCCTTGCGGTCATCAATTTTGACAATGCCGAATATAAAAATGCGGGAGCGTATTATGACAGCACCCTGACTTTTCTTGAAGAAAACAGTCGTCAGTGGCGTCGCATAACCAAAAAACGACAAAACCTTGACGATGTAATAAAATACGAAGATATCGCCAATGCTAACGACAGTATCCTGAGATTGACAAAAATGTCAGAAGCAGAACAACTGGCATTCTTTACAGACTACACTACAAGATTGAAGGAACAGGCTATTAAAGATTCTTTGGAAGCTGTTAAATTGGAGGAAAAAATCGCCAATAAAGAGTTTTATGAAAAGGGAAAAACGGCTTCCGGTCCAGACAAGGGCAGTACATTCTATTTTTACAACCCAACTACAGTAGCTTATGGAAAAGGAGAGTTCCGAAAAATTTGGGGTGACCGAAAACTAGAAGATAACTGGAGGCTTTCTAGCAAAAAAACATCTTTGGCAACAATAGATGAAGTTGCGGACAACACGCCTATTGCAGAAAACGAATTGTACAAACCAGCAACTTATATAGCACGAATTCCTACAGACGAAAAAGTAATTGATAGTTTAGGAAAGGACAGAAACTTTGCATATTATCAATTAGGGTCTATTTACAAGGAAAAATTTAAGGAATATGAGCTTGCCGCAAACAGGTTAGAGAAACTCCTTACCCATAATCCTGAAGAGCGTTTGGTGGTGCCGACGAAATACAATTTGGTGAAAATCTATGAAATTTTGGAAAAACCTTCCGAAGCAGAAAAATATCGAAATGATATTTTGAAAAATCACGCAGATACGCGTTATGCCGAAATACTTCGAAATCCGAATTCGCAGCTGCCCACAGACGAATCTAGCCCAGAGTTTAAATACAAACAGTTGTATCATGAATTTGAGGCCGCCAAATATGCTGAGGTTATTCAGAAGAGTGATGAATATATGGTTATTTACAACGGAAATGATATTCTTCCGAAATTCGAATTGTTGAAAGCTACCGCCATTGGTCGTCAGCAAGGTTTTGAAGCTTATAAAAAAGCTTTGAATTTTGTTTCATTAAATTACCCAAGCAGTGACGAAGGGAAACAGGCACAGAAAATTTATAGTGAAACACTGCCTTTATTAGCGGTTAAGGATTTTGTTCCGGATGAAGAAGCTAGTAGCTGGAAATTGGTTTATAAGTTTGATGTTGATGAAGCTGAAGCAGCGGAAAAACTGAAAGAGAAGTTGGACAAGGCAATTCAGAATTATCGATATACTAATATGAATGTATCTATAGACTATTACAATCCTGAAACTAGATTCGTAATTATCCATGGTCTTAATACGCGCTTGGGAGCCCGTGGCTTCGGTGAAGTATTGCAAGAAAACAAGGATTATAAAATTAAACGTCCTTTTTTCGAAATTGCGACCCCAAATTATAAGATAATCCAAATTCACAAAAATCTTGATGAATATTTAGAAGGAAAAGAAACCCAACCATAGTTTACGAAAATTCCAAACTCCAAACCTGCCTGCCGGCAGGTATCAAATACCGGAAGAGTAAGCTTTAAAAACCAACTACTATGTTTTCAGATAAAAAACAAAAACGTGATGCTGCAGAACCCAGTGCCACTCAAAATAGAATTAACGAAGGCACTAAACTAAAAGGGGATGTTTCATCTACTGGTTTTTTTAGAATAGACGGCACCATAGAAGGAAACGTAAAAACACCTTCAAAAGTAGTTTTGGGAAAATCAGGAGTAATTATAGGAACCCTTAGTTGTGAAAACGCAGATATAGAAGGTAGATTTGAAGGGAATCTTAAGGTTTCAGAAACTCTTACGCTAAGATCTACAGCGGTAGTAGATGGTGATGTCACTGTCGGGAAATTAGCCGTTGAGCCAGGAGCCACCTTGAATGCTTCCTGCGCTATGCAGGACGGAAAGCAAAAGAGTGCTGTTGCTTCAGGCACATCAGCTGAAGAAACTTCCAAAGCTAATCCTTATGATCGCCAGCAGCGTGTAAAAAAGACGGGTGAATCTACTAAAATTGAATCTTAGCCAAACACTTTATGGCAGATAATAATGATGGTCTCAGAAAATGGGCGGTTTTCTCTGGAATCGCTATCCAAATGGGTGTTACAATCGGTATTGGTGTTTTTGCTGGATTAAAACTGGATGAAAGTTATCCGAATAAATATTCTGCTTTTACCATTATCTTTTCACTTTTGGGTGTTTTTATATCCCTCTATGCAGTGATAAAGCAGCTCGAAAAAATGAATAAAAAAGATTGAAGCATTGAAATTTCAGAAATACATCTATATCCCCGTTATTTTAATCATAGTTACGATACTGCTTTTTTTTGCCCAAAGGCTGGTCATTGATAATTTGCCCGATATTTATACTTTTTATTATCCTGTGTGGGCGATTTATACTTTTCATTTTTCGATTACATTTTTCATACTTACCGGCTTGTATTTTGTTGGTAAAATGTTTCCCAATTATATTGGGTTTGCTTTTATGGGTTGCATTTTATTGAAGATGGTTGTGGCAGTAGTATTTTTAATTCCACTGATAAAATTGGAAAATGCATCAAAAATACCGGATTTTATATCTTTTTTCATCCCTTATTTTATTTATCTTTTCATCGAAATAATACTCACTATGAGGCTTTTAAAGCTTTCCCTGAAATAGAAAGTCCATATTAATTTCAGAAAAATAGAACATTCGTGCTTACCCCCTTTTTTTTATGACTAAAAGTTGTACTTTTGCACAAATTTTAACGGGTACAATTTTTTATAGTTATTAACATATGAGGCTTACTCAAACACTTATCGGTAGCTTGGCAATTATAGTATTTCTGTTATTGCCCTTTCAAGGTATCGCATCGGACCAAAATCAGGAAGAAGGTGAGGGGAAATTTGACCCGAAAGAATTGATCAATAGTCACGTTTGGGATTCTCACGAATTTCATATCGCAGACTGGGATGGACATCCTATCACTTTGGCTTTACCCGTTATTCTTTGGACGGATAATGGTCTTACTGTTTTTTCTTCTTCAGAATTTCATCACGATAATTCCGGTACTACGGTAGTTGAAAAAAATGGAGATAAATTTGTAAGATACCGCGAACATATATTTTATGCGGATCGTTTCGATCAACAGAAATTTGAGGACACCAGTACTATGGGGCGTCCTTTTATGTATGAAGACAGACCCTTGGACTTCTCAATTACCAAGACCGTTTTTTCAATGATTTTTGTGTCTCTTTTGCTGTTGATAGTTTTTGGATTTGCAGCACGTCATTATAAGAAAAATCAAAGAGCACCAAAAGGTCTTTCAGGGTTTTTGGAGCCGGTTATACTATTTGTTCGAGATGATATTGCGATCCCAAACATCGGTACTGCAAAATATCAAAAATATATGCCTTTATTGTTAACCATCTTTTTCTTTATTTGGTTGAATAACCTTATCGGCCTTATTCCATTTTTCCCTTTCAGCGGAAACGTGACAGGAAATATCATTTTTACTATGGTAATGGCGCTTATTGTTTTCATTATTACCATTTTCAGCGGAAACAAGTACTATTGGAAACACATCCTTTCGCCAGATGTACCTAAAGCATTATACCCAATTATGATTCCGATAGAAATTATCGGAATGTTTACAAAACCCTTTGCACTTATGGTTCGTTTGTTTGCGAACATTACCGCTGGGCATATTATAATTTTGAGCCTTGTTGGTTTGATTTTTATTTTCGAAACTGCCGCCATTTCACCGGTGTCAATAGTATTTGTTCTTTTCATGAGCGTGCTGGAACTTTTAGTTGCTGCACTTCAAGCTTATGTATTTACATTACTTGCCGCACTGTTTATTGGCCAAGCAGTAGAGGAGCATCATTAATTTTTGTTTAATTTAATTTTTAAAAAGTTTCAGTTATGACAGGAACATTAGCAGCAGTAGGAGCAGGATTGGCCGTTATCGGTGCCGGTATTGGTATTGGTAAAATTGGTGGTTCAGCTATGGACGCAATGGCTAGACAGCCAGAAGCATCTGCAAAGATTCAAACCGCAATGATTATTGCAGCTGCCCTTATTGAGGGTGTTGCACTTTTCGCAGTGGTTGTGGCATTGATTGCCTAATTTTAAAACACAACATTTCGTGGCGGTTGGCCACGAGATGTTGTTTTAAACAAAAAGTTTTTAAAAAAGATATCAAATGAATATAGTAGCACCGGAAAGTTTAATATTGTGGACCACCATTATATTTATAATACTGTTGATCCTTTTGCGCAAATTTGCATGGAAACCTATTTTAGGAGCGGTAAGAACGCGCGAAACTTCCATCAATGATGCATTAGCAGCTGCCGAAAAGGCAAAGCTTGAAATGGAAAACTTGCATGCAGACAACGAAAAATTGCTTCAAGAAGCTCGTGCAGAGCGTGAGGCAATGATGAAGGAAGCACGTGAGATAAAAACGAAGATGATTGCTGATGCAAAGGAAGATGCGAAGGCCGAAGCTGATAAAATGGTGGCACATGCACAAGCCGCTATTGTAAGTGAAAAGAAAGCTGCAATTGCTGAAATGAAGCAAACAGTAGCAAGTCTTTCCTTGGAAATTGCTGAGAAAGTAGTAAAACACGAACTTTCTGATAGCGATAGCCAATTGAAACTTGTAAATGAAATGTTGGGCGACGCCAAACTAAACTAATATTCAATGAGCAGAGCAGCGATCAGATACGCAAAAGCACTTTTGCAGAATGCAAACGAAAACAACACAGAAGCTGTTGTTTTTGGCGATATGCAATCTGTGTATAAAACCATTGAAGACAGCCGCGAATTGCAATCAGTGCTTCAAAGTCCGGTTATAAAAACTAAGGATAAAGAGGGAGCCTTGTTGAAAATTTTCAGCGGGCAGTCTGAAGCAACGCATTCACTTATAAAAGTTCTTGTAGAAAATAACCGTACTCCTTTATTGGGGGAGGTAGCAAAAAGCTATGTAGACATTTTTAATGACCAACAAGGAGTGAAAGTTGCCACTGTAGTTACGGCGGTACCTCTTTCTTCAGAATTGGAAACTAAAGTAATGGCCAAAGTAAAGGAATTGACTGGCAGTGAAAAAGTAACGCTTAATAGTAAGGTTGATCCAGACATTATCGGTGGATTTATTCTTCGTATAGGCGACATCCAATACAATGCGAGTATCGCGAATCAATTGGGTAATTTAAAAAGAGAATTCAGTAAATCAATATAGTCCTTCGCGTAAAGCTTCGGACTACAAGTAATAAGTAAATTAGATTTGTCTCACGTCTCAAATCTTACATCTAATATCTAAACAAATGGCAGAAGTAAAACCAGCTGAAGTATCAGCAATATTGAAGCAACAACTAGCAGGATATGAAGCAACTGCTTCCCTGGATGAAATAGGAACTGTTTTGACCGTGGGTGACGGTATTGTTCGTGCATACGGACTCTCAAACGCCCAGTACGGCGAACTTGTAGCTTTTGACAGCGGTCTTGAAGGTATTGTATTGAATCTTGAGGAAGATAACGTAGGTATTGTACTTTTAGGTCCTTCTAAAGGTGTTAAGGAAGGTTCAACCGTTAAGCGTACACAACGTATCGCTTCCCTTGAAGTTGGTGAAGGTATCGTTGGCCGTGTGGTAAATACACTTGGTGAACCAATTGATGGGAAAGGACCAATCACTGGCGAAACTTACGAAATGCCTTTGGAGCGTAAAGCACCAGGAGTTATTTACCGTCAGCCGGTAACAGAACCACTTCAAACTGGTATTAAATCTATTGATGCAATGATTCCCGTAGGCCGTGGCCAGCGTGAGCTTGTTATTGGTGACCGTCAAACTGGTAAATCTACCGTTTGTATCGATACCATTTTGAACCAAAAAGAATTTTATGATGCAGGGGAACCTGTATTTTGTATATATGTTGCAATAGGGCAAAAAGCTTCAACAGTTGCAAACATTGCAAAGGTTTTAGAAGAAAAAGGTGCAATGGCTTATACCACGATCGTTGCTGCAAATGCTTCAGATCCGGCGCCAATGCAAGTTTATGCTCCATTCGCTGGTGCAGCAATTGGTGAGTACTTCCGCGATACGGGTCGTCCAGCATTGATTGTTTTTGATGATTTGTCTAAACAAGCAGTTGCATACCGTGAAGTATCACTTTTGCTTCGTCGTCCACCGGGACGTGAGGCATATCCTGGTGATGTTTTCTTCCTTCACTCAAGATTGTTGGAACGTGCTGCAAAAATAATTGCTGATGATGGCATTGCGAAAGAAATGAACGACCTTCCAGCCTCATTGAAAGGAATAGTAAAAGGAGGCGGTTCGTTAACTGCACTTCCTATTATTGAAACACAAGCGGGTGACGTTTCGGCATATATTCCAACAAACGTAATTTCGATTACAGATGGACAGATTTTCTTAGATGGAGATTTGTTTAATGCAGGTGTTCGTCCGGCAATTAACGTGGGTATTTCGGTATCGCGTGTTGGTGGTAACGCACAGATTAAATCAATGAAAAAAGTAGCAGGTACTTTGAAACTGGATCAAGCAGCTTTCCGTGAATTGGAGGCCTTTGCGAAATTCGGTTCAGATTTAGATGCTGTAACTTTAAACGTAATTGAAAAAGGAAAGCGTAACGTAGAGCTATTAAAGCAAGCTGAAAATGATCCTTACACAGTTGAAGATCAAGTAGCGGTTATCTATGCAGGTTCTAAAAACCTAATGCGTGATGTTCCGGTTGATAAGATTAAGGAATTTGAAAGAGATTATCTTGAAATGCTTAATGTAAAGCACAGGGATACTTTAGATGCTTTAAAAGCAGGAAAACTTACTGACCAAGCTATTGATGTTATGATAGCAGTTGCTAGCGATCTTTCGGCAAAATATAAGAAGTAAAAATCTCTGCGTTCTTTGCGCCTTTGCGGTAGAATATATCACTGCAGAGACGCAGAGAACGCAAAGTTATAATAATTAAAAATGGCGAATCTTAAAGAAATACGTAACAGAATATCATCCGTAAGTTCAACGATGCAGATTACCAGTGCCATGAAAATGGTTTCTGCTGCAAAATTGAAAAAGGCGCAGGATGCCATTACGGCAATGCGTCCCTATTCTGAAAAGCTTACTGAACTTTTGCAAAACCTAAGCGCCACACTTGATGAAGATACTGGAAGCAAGTATTCAGAACAGCGCCATGTAAATAAAATTTTGGTGGTTGCCATTACTAGTAACCGTGGTTTGGCAGGTGCTTTTAACTCTAATATCATAAAACAATCCCGTAATTTGGCTGCAAATACGTATGCTGGCAAGCAAGTGGATTTTATGACTGTTGGGAAAAAAGGAAACGATATTCTGAAGAAATTTGGAACTGTTATCGAAAATAACAATGATATTTTTGATGATCTTTCTTTTGAGAACACTTCAGAAATTGCTGAAAACTTAATGGAGCTCTTTTCTGAAGGTACGTATGATAAAATTATTGTGGTTTACAATAATTTTAAAAATGCTGCGACACAAATTGTAATGACCGAGCAGTTTTTACCAATTTTGCCTCCAAAACCAATTGAGGGACAAGAAGCAAATAACAATGAAACTTTCTACATTTTTGAACCTTCAAAAGTAGAGATCATTGAAGCCTTAATCCCAAAAAGTTTAAAAACACAGTTGTTCAAGTCACTTCGCGATAGCGTTGCAAGCGAGCACGGAGCTCGTATGACGGCGATGCACAAAGCAACCGACAATGCCACAGAACTTCGTGATGAATTAAAACTACAGTACAACAAAGCGCGTCAAGCTTCTATTACCAATGAAATCCTTGAGATTGTTGGTGGTGCTGAGGCGTTGGCAGGATAGCTTCGGTACAACCGCCTAAGGCGGCCACTCAGCTACCTTTGATTTATAAATTCATTTACCCTTCCAGAGTTTCAAATTCGGAAGGGTTTTTTTATTGAAGCATTTTTTTCTATCTTCCTTTCAAATTTCTATAGATGAAAAAATTATTCCTCGTTTGCGCGCTTCTGCTTTGTTCACTATTATATTCCCAAAACAAGAAAGGTGAAATGCTGCTTTCAGTTGCTGTTTCTCCGTATCCCACAACTACTAATAGTGAAAACGATTTTGGCGCTTTGGGATTGGCGAGCTTTGAATTTTTCATTTCAAATAAAGTTTCATTGTCAGGGAGTTTTTTCACTTCAAACAATACCTTGATCAAGAACAATAGTGGTGTTACCATTCATTCTTATGGTTTCACGCCTTCTATCCATTATTACTTCGTCAACAAGGAAAAATGGAATGTTTTTGCGCAAGCTGGGTATGGTTTTGGCTTTGAAGATCAGACACAAGGATATATTCAGAATAGTGCTTTAACTATTTATAATATTGGTCCAGGAGCACATTACAGAATAGGAGAAAAATTGTATTTAAAATTGTTGCTTCCTTATTTTAATGCCAGAAATGTAACTTTAAATGTGGATGCTGCCAGCGGTATTACTGCATTTTTGGGTCTTGGATTTAAATTTTAACATTACTAAACCAAACAGGTCTCTGAGACCTGTTTGGTTTATTATTCGTAAATTTCGTGAATGAAAACAACAATGAAAACTATAACCATTATATTGACGCTGCCCATCCTACTTTTTGGCCTTACAAACTGTGGTGGTGCACAGGGTTCAAACAATATGAAAGAACTTGTTCAAAATCCGCCATTTAAAATTGCCGAGGCTTATTATCAAAACTGGGTTGCAGGAGTTGAGAAAGGAGGTTCGGGAATCAATGTACATATCAATTTCAGTGAAATCGATCCGGATGTAGTTATCCAAAATATATATTTCAAAAACCATATTCTGGAAGCAAAGGGAAATGTAAACGAACCAAAACAATTTGTAGGCCATCTTAATAATGATGCCAAAAGTGATGTTGTTATGGATGCCGATCCTATGAAAGAAGCTCAAAACACCCCTGCCGAAGTATTTCCTTTTGATTTGGAAGGGAATGAAGCGGTAATGGGATATTGGTTTAATGGCAAAAAGAACTATTATAAAATATCGGGTCTTTCAGAAAAAAACATGATTCCATATCCGCAGGCAAATCCAAATCAACACGAATAGTCTTATATTTCCTGTAAGGTGTCATTGTGATTCCAATAGTTATCGGAAGAAGCAATCTCCTTGTAGGTCTAAACTTTTTATATGAAAATTCTCCACCTCGACAACAACCATCCTTTATTGTTGAAAATGCTGAATGATTCAGGGTTTTCAAACGAAGAAAACTATAAAGCTTCCAAATCTGAAATTGAGCAAATCATTTCAAATTATGACGGGATAGTTATCCGAAGTCGTTTTAATATTGATAAACAATTTCTCGATGCAGCAAAAAATCTAAAATTTATTGCTCGGGTTGGGGCAGGTCTCGAAAGCATTGATACCGAATATGCAGAAAATCGCGGCATTAAACTTATTGCCGCACCAGAAGGCAATAGAAACGCTGTAGGTGAACATGCTTTGGGAATGCTTCTTTCGCTATTCAACAAGCTTAATAAGGCGGATAGAGAGGTTAAAAACGGCCTTTGGAATCGGGAAAATAACCGCGGACTGGAACTAGATGGAAAGACCATTGGAATTATAGGTTACGGTAATATGGGGAATGCTTTTGCCAAAAAACTCAGAGGTTTTGATTGCGAAGTGCTTTGTTATGATATCAAAGATAATGTGGGCGATGAAAATGCGAGGCAGGTTTCATTAAAAGAACTTCAGCAAAAAATTGATGTATTGAGCCTTCACACTCCATGGACGCCTTTAACGGACAAAATGGTGAATTCTGAATTTATCAATTCATTTTTAAAACCATTTTGGCTTATAAATACAGCAAGAGGTAAAAGCGTGGTTACGACAGATTTGGTTTCAGCTTTAAAATCCAGAAAAATCTTAGGTGCAGGTTTAGATGTTTTGGAATTTGAAAAATTATCTTTCGAAACACTTTTTGATTCAGATAATCTTCCCGGTTCGTTAAAAGAACTTTTTACGATGGATAATGTTATTTTAAGCCCGCACGTTGCTGGTTGGACCGTTGAAAGTAAAGAAAAATTGGCACGAGTAATTGCTGAAAAAATAATTACTTCTTTTAAGTAATGCTTGGGAACACCTAAATAATTTTTCCAGAAGGTATCCTCATTAATTTTTTATATTTTTAAAACTAATTTAAAACGAACTAACTACAACTATGGAAGATCAAAATACTGGTTACGACAGTACTAAAAGGAAAATAGACGAGAACGCTGAAAACTTTGAACAACAAGCTAGAAATAGTGCCAATGAATTTAAGGAAGGTTGGAACCAAGCCGCCCATACCCAAGAGAATAAAAAAGTGCTTGCCGGTGTTTTAGCAATTGTTATAGGATCTTTGGGAATCCATAAATTCATTCTTGGTTATACGCAGGAAGGGATCATTCAGATTGTGATAACCTTTGTAACCTGCGGTATCGGCGGTATTGTTCCACTGATTGAAGGTATAATCTACCTAACTAAAAGTGATGAAGAATTCTATCAGACTTATCAAGTAGGCAAGAAGGGCTGGTTTTAAAAGAGTATGGGCTTCAGTATCGTAAACGCTGGAGTCACCTGTTTAAAGCACTAAAAAGAAAGATTGCAATATTGCTTTACAATATTGCAATCTTCCAATTTGCACAAGTGTTTTTTCGTAATTGCAATTTTTTTGAAAAGTCGAGATAGTATTCGATATTATATAAATAAAATCAAGAATTTATTTGTCTTTTAGATTATCAGAACCAAAGCTTTCCGGATCGTTTTTGTCTGAATACTTTTTCTCCAACTCTTCTTGAAACTCTTCCATAACAGGTTTTACGGTACTTTCAGGTAAATCTGCAATACGAATGTACATCAAGCCATCAATTGCATTGTTAAACAACGGATCTACGTTGAAGGCTACAACCTTTGCGTTTTGCTTGATATATTTTTTGATAAGCACTGGCATACGAAGACTTCCCGGCTCCACTTCATCAATTATTTTGTCGAATTTATTCAAATCAGCTTCACTTTCATCGAAAATGAAATCTTTGTCGGCGTCCTTCAACTTTATTTTATATTCTTTTTTAGGATTGATGTATTGCGCCACATAAGGATCGTAATAATTCGATTTCATAAACTCAATCATCAAACTTTTTGAGAATTCTGAGAATTTATTGCTTATGCTAACCCCGCCAATTAAATAACGATGTTCTGGAAATCGTAGTGTTGTGTGCACAATTCCTTTCCAAAGCAAAAATAAAGGCATTGGCCGAAGCTGGTATTCTTTAATAACAAATGCACGACCCATTTCAATGGATTCACTCATCATTTCATATAATTCAGGTTCAAAACGAAACAAGTCCTGAAGATAAAAACCATTTATCCCGTATCGTGGAAATATCTCTGAACCTAGTCCCATACGGTAGGCGCCGGCCATTTTTTTGGCGTCCTTATCCCAAAGAAACATATGATGATAGTAGCTGTCAAATTTATCGAGATCGGTACTGTTGTTGGTGCCTTCGCCCACTTCACGAAAGGTAATTTCTCGCAATCGCCCTATTTCTTGAATAATGTAGGGAATAGAAGTTGCCTCCGCTAAAAACACCTCATAGTTTTTGCTGATCAGCAATCGCTTATCATTCTCGCGTAAGTTTTCAATTTCTTTTTCAATTGCTTCCAATGGAATTGGACCGGCAATTTTTTTCGGTGGTTTTGGAAATTTTAGCGTTTTAGGAATATTGTCCAATAACTTTTTCTTCTGAAATGCGTTGGAAAGCATATATGTTTTTCTACGAAGAAATTGCGTAAAAACAGGTAGCGACTGATGTTCCTTTTGGTCTTCCACAGAAATTGCGTTCCCAATTCGCACTTTTATTAGCCGCTCCTTTTGGGTTAACAATTCCGAAGGCAATTTTGCAGTTCGTAAAGTGTCACTCATTTTAGCCATACGATAAAACAATTTACTGTTTTTAGCATGAAAATATATGGGCACTATAGGTACTTCAGCCTTTTTTATAAGCTTCATAGCTGCATCTTCCCATGGTTTGTCCACAAGTAATTTTCCCTCCTTATAAGTTGAAACTTCCCCCGCGGGAAAAATTCCCAGTGGGCGCCCATCCTGCAAATGTTTTAGCGCCGTTTTTAGCCCTAAAACACTCGATTTTACATCCTTTCTTTCTTCAAAAGGATTTACCGGCATAACGTAAGGTTTCAATGGCTCGATTCTATGGAGAAGAAAATTTGCAACAATTTTGAAATCCGGTCTATGTTCAAGAAGTAATTTCAGTAAAAGAATACCGTCAATTCCACCGAGTGGATGATTGGAAATAGTTATAAAAGCCCCTGTTTTTGGGATTCTGCGAAGGTCTTCATCGTGAATTTCAAATTTTATTTCAAATTCGTCAAGCAATGCATTTATGAAATCCAGATCCTGCAAATGCTTATTTCTGTCATAAATTTTGTTGAGGGTAGTAATATTCAGGATTTTCATTAAAGACCAACCCATAAAGGTGCCCAGAAAACCGAATTTATCGATGTTTATTGCTTGTGCAACTTCCTTAGCGTTTACTAATCCCATGAAAAGTTTTGGTTGATATTGGTCAACAAATATAAGTAAACATCAATGATAAACTTTAAACAAATGAATCAATGTCCCTTAAAGATGTTCCGTCTGTTCTCTAAAAAAACGAATATTATCTGCAGAATAAACCGATTCTTACTATTCCTTAATAACTAATTGTACTGTCTCTTTACTTTCCTGTTTCAACAGAATATTTTTATTTTCTGCAAGTGCTTTTACCTCAGTAGGGTTAAAATGACGGATGGTATAAAGGGTAACATTTTCATTCCATTTCACACTGAAATTTTCACGAAGTTTTGACAATAAAGGCTCCAAATTATCAAATTTATTGTCCACACAGACCGAAAAACTAATGGCAGAATTTTGAATGAGGTTTACCTTCATCCTGTATTCGTGAAGTAATTTGAAAACATCCCCGATGTTATTTTCCATCATAAAAGAAAAGTCCAAAGAAGAGAGCGAAATCAACACCTGATTGGTTTTTAGAATAAAACTTGAAACCATGGGATCAAGCGAAACCCCTTTCCCAACGCAAGTTCCCGGCGCAGTAGGATTTATAAATGACCTAACATATAAAGGAATTTCCTTCCGTTGTAAAGGTTGTAAGGTTTTTGGATGAATTACCGAAGCACCATAAAAAGCGAGTTCAATTGCTTCGCGATATGAAATGTGATTGTAAAGTTGCGTATGGTTGAAAAAACGTGGGTCGGCGTTTAAAACTCCTGGGACGTCTTTCCAAATGGTTACACTTTCTGCGTTTAAACAGTAGGCAAATATAGCTGCGGTGTAATCACTCCCCTCTCTCCCTAAAGTTGTAGTGAAGTTATTGGTATGCTCTGCCCCTAGGAATCCTTGGGTAATGGTAATTCCCTTGGTATTTACTCTAACAGAAATTTTCTGCTGTGTTTTTTCCCAATCAACACTGGCATCTTGATAATTTGCATCGGTTTTAATGCATTGTCGCACGTCAAGCCAAGTGTTTTTCACTCCGTTTTCTGAGAAATATACTGAAACAATTGTCGAAGAAATTATTTCGCCATAAGAAACCACTTGATCGTAAACAAATGCGTGATTCTTGGATTTATTGGTGTCAAGGAAGTATTTTAATTCCTCAAAGATGCTATTAAGTTTACCAAAAACATAATGCGATGTTGAAGAAAAAAGGTCTATTAGAATTTTATAATGAAAGTCGTAAACTACTTTTAAAGAATGTTTTGTTTCTTTTTCTCCAGAAAAGTAATCTTTTAAAACTTCTTCCAGGGCATTAGTGGTTTTCCCCATGGCAGAGATTACCACCACCAAATCTTTTTCACTGGTTTGGGAAATTAATGATAAAACATTTTTTACGTTATCAGCATCTTTCGTCGATGCGCCACCAAATTTGAAAATCTTCATTTATTGATTTTGAGTTCTATGCTTTTAAATATTTCTTTAAACCCTCTTCGTCCATATGCACTACGCGCCAATCTTGCATAAGTTTTGCTCCGCTGCGTTCATAAAAACGGATAGCGCCGGTATTCCAGTCCAAGACGTCCCAAGCAACACGTTTTAGGTTTTGGTCGTTGGCAAATTTCATAACTTCTTTATAAAGTGCTTCCCCAATGCCTTGTCCACGGCTTGCTTCGTTCACGATTAAATCTTCTAGATGAAGCGTTCTACCTTTCCAGGTTGAAAAACGATAGTAAATTAAAGCTGCACCTACAATTTCACTTTCTATTTCCGCAACAAAACAAGTGAATAATGGATTTTCACCAAAACCCTCACGCTCCAAATCTGCAACTGTTACATCAACAACATCTGGTTCATTTTCAAAAATTGCAAGCTCCTTTATAAGATCCAGAACTTGTGGCATATCGTTTTTAGTGGCTTTCCTTACTTTCATCACGTAGCTTTTCGGTTAGATAATATCGTTGCGCTATTTCAACTTTAACTTTACATTCGTTTTCCTTCGGCAAATATCGGTTCAATTTCCTAAAAATCCCGATATTTGCGTGAAATTCAGGAACCCCAATAATCTAATGGCAAAAATAAATCAATCGCTCGGCGAATTTATAATAGAGAATCAAAGCGAGTTTAAGTACTCTTCTGGCGAGCTTTCGCGACTAATCAACTCAATCCGTTTGGCTGCAAAAGTAGTAAACCATAAAGTGAATAAAGCTGGATTGGTGGATATTTTGGGTGCAGCAGGCGACACCAATGTTCAAGGTGAGGATCAACAAAAGCTTGATGTATTCGCTAACGAAGTCTTTATAAACACGCTTACCAATCGTGAAATTGTTTGCGGAATTGCAAGTGAAGAGGAAGACGATTTCATCACTATAAAAGGTAGAAATGAGAAAAACGATAATAAATATGTAGTCTTGATAGATCCGTTGGACGGTTCATCAAACATAGATGTGAATGTTTCCGTTGGTACTATTTTTTCTGTTTACAGAAGAATAACTCCGTCTGGAACCCCAGTTACTATTGAAGATTTCCTTCAACCTGGAGTGAATCAGGTAGCTGCTGGATATATTGTTTACGGTACCTCAACAATGATAGTTTATACAACCGGGCACGGCGTTAATGGCTTTACATTAAATCCAGCAATTGGAACCTATTATCTATCACACCCTGCAATGACATTTCCAGAGACAGGAAATATTTATTCTGTTAATGAAGGAAACTACGTTCACTTTCCACAAGGTGTAAAAGACTATATAAAATATTGTCAAAAAGAGGAGGATGATCGCCCATACACTTCACGTTATATAGGTTCATTGGTTTCTGATTTTCACAGAAATATGATTAAAGGGGGAATCTATATTTACCCAAATACTTCAAAAAATAAGGAAGGAAAACTTCGACTTTTATACGAATGCAACCCTATGGCAATGATTGCTGAACAGGCGGGAGGAAAGGCCAGTAATGGTTTCGAAAGTATTTTGAATATCCAACCCACAAGCTTGCACCAACGGGTACCGTTTTTCTGTGGAAGTACCCAAATGGTAGAAAAAGCAGAAGAATTTATGAAACAGACGGCTCCTAGCCCCTAAAGGGGGAACTCTTACTCAAACCCAATATAAAAGCTCCAGAAGGAGCTTTTATAGTTTCTTAATCGTGGAAATCCCCCCTTCGGGGGATAGGGGGCTTTTATTTCTTATTCAACAAGTATCGATAATCTTCAAGATCGAGCCCGCCGCTATAAATATCAATAGATCGCTTTATTAAATGTTGAGCGGTTTTAGGATCGTACCCCAAACCTATAGCATATCTTTCAATTAGAAAACGTTCATGGTCATCTATTTCATGATCTGCAAAAATCATCTCAAAAAGGTCGTGCATACGTTCCAAACGTCTTTCTGAATCATTAGGTGGATTTATTGGGTATTTTCCTGGGTTTTTTAGAACCTCGATATACTCAGACTCGTCAATGTCCAGTTTACGAGCAAATCGCTTTAACAACTTTTCCTCTTCAGCATTAAGTTCGCCGTTAACTGAAGCTATGTTTGCAATAGATGCAAAGTGTCCTAAATTTCGGGAATGTTCCCCACTTTCGAATAAATCTGTAAATGCCATAATTTGGATTTGGTTAAGTTGCAAAGATAAAACTTGTTAATGACAATTGCGAGCATTGCGAAGCATTCTGTTAACGTTTTTTCTTCAGCAACATTAAAAGAATTTCAACCTAAAATTTTCATAATTGCGAGCGTGACTGACTAAGCTTTCATTATTTTTAGAGAGCTATTTAAAAGAAATCCATGAAGCAACCACTTTTGGTCTTTAACGATAAGGGAATTTATTGCGAACAAGCCAATGTCTACATAGATGCATGGCGTCCGGTTGATAAATGCATCATCACGCACGGTCACGCGGATCACAGTCGCTGGGGGCATAAACAATATATTACTCATAAAAATAATGTGCCCATAATCAAACACCGGCTGGGCGAAATTTCGGTTACGGGGAAAGACTGGAATGAAACATTTACAATAAATAGTGTAACTTTTTCCCTGCATCCAGCAGGACATATTATCGCTTCTTCTCAGGTTCGTGTGGAGTATAAAGGAGAAGTTTGGGTTTTTACAGGCGATTTTAAAACGGAGGATGATGGCTTGGCCGAAGTTTATCAACCCGTAAAATGTCACACCTTTATTACTGAATGTACTTTCGGCCTTCCCGCTTTTAAATGGACCCCTCAAGAGGAAGTATTTAGGGATATAAACAATTGGTGGGCTACCAATAAAGAGGAAGGAAAAACTTCTATTCTTTTTGGGTACAGCTTAGGAAAAGCCCAGCGTTTACTAAAACATTTGGACACTTCCATCGGAAAAATTTACACGCACGGCGCTGTTGAGAATATGACAGAAGTAGTGCGACCCTATTACGATTTGCCGCCAACTACGTTAATTACGCGCGATACTTCCAAAGAAGAAATAAAAGGAAACATAGTAGTTGCTCCGCCCAGTGCCCACGGTAGTACTTGGATTCGAAGATTTGTTCCTTACGTAACGGCAAGCGCCAGTGGGTGGATGACTTTCCGAGGCGCGCGAAGAAGACGAGCTATTGATCGCGGATTCGTACTGAGCGACCACGCAGACTGGGACGGTTTACTTTCTGCAATCGATGCAACAGGATGTGAGAAAATAATCACTACGCACGGATATACAGATATATTTTCCCGCTATCTAAGAGAGGAATTGGGCTATGACGCAAGAACGGAAAAAACCCAATACGAGGAGGAAAATTCTGAAACCGAAAAGAAAATAGATAATGAAGATTAGCTTACTATTTAAATTAAATTCACAAATGCTCTCCTTCTTATTTCAAGGAGAAGTGCCGAAGGCGGGGTGTTTCTTTTTGCAAGAGCTTGCCACGCACCAGTTGCGAAAAGGAAAAACTCGCTTGAGAGCCCGGATAGTTAATTACCAAACACAATTCCCTCTTTGGGGATTAGGGGGCTTATGAAGGACTTCGCCCAACTCATAAAAAAGCTTGACAGCACCAACAAAACCAATGAAAAAGTGTCGGCGCTAACTGCCTATTTTCAAAATGCAAATGATGATGATAAGCTTTGGACGATAGCCATACTTTCACACCGACGTCCAAAACGTCCGGTAAATACTACTCTTTTACGACTTTGGGCTACAGAAATCAGTGGGATTCCACTTTGGCTTTTTGAGGAAAGTTATCATATTGTTGGCGATTTGGCTGAAACAATTGCATTAATCTTACCAGCTTCGGAAGAACATTCCAAGAAGTCACTTTCTCAATTTGTTTCAGAAATTATCGAACTCCGAACTCTTTCCGAAGAAGAAAAAAAGAAATACCTACACGACAATTGGTTGGCGCTGAATTATTTTGAACGTTTTGTTTTTAATAAAATCCTAACAGGAAGTTTTAGAATAGGAGTGAGTCAAAAATTAATGACCCGTGCACTTTCCAAAGCCACAGGAATTGATGAGGATATATTAGCCTATAAATTAATGGGCGATTGGACCCCTGAAAATACTACTTATAAAAAGTTGATTCTTGAGCATAACGAAGAGGATTACCTTAGTAAACCCTATCCGTTTTATTTGGCGTATGCCGTGGAAGATAAGTTTCAAGAAGATCTGGGGCCAATTTCAGATTGGAGCTTTGAACATAAATGGGACGGAATCCGCAGTCAGGTGATTATCAGAAATGACGAAGTTTTCGTTTGGTCGCGCGGGGAGGAATTGGTCACGGACAAATATCCAGAGTTTCAGGAGTTTTTAAAAGTTATTCCAAACGGAACTGTTTTGGATGGAGAGATTTTACCATTTGGCGAAGGGGAGATTGGTAATTTCAATGCGCTCCAGACGAGAATAGGAAGGAAGAATATTTCAAAAGCACTTTTAAAGAAAACACCGGTAATTCTGAATGCTTATGATATATTGGAATGGGAAGGTAAAGATATTCGTCAAAAACCATTTATAGAAAGAAGACAAATTCTGGATGAATTAATTCAAAACATTGATTCCAGTGAATTTGGAATATATTTAAGCGAAACGATGAATTTTGAAACTTGGGAAGAGGCTGCTGCTGAACGCGATCTTTCCAGAGAAAAACGAAGCGAAGGTTTAATGCTCAAGCGAAAAGATTCGCCCTATTTAGTAGGAAGAAAAAAAGGAGATTGGTGGAAGTGGAAAATTGATCCTTTCACCATTGACGCCGTCTTAACCTACGCCATGCGCGGCCACGGACGAAGAGCCAATCTATATACCGACTATACTTTTGGGCTTTGGAACGATGGTGAATTGGTAACTTTTGCAAAAGCGTATTCTGGCCTAACTGATGCTGAATTTAGACAAGTTGACGCTTGGATAAAGAAGAACACTTTAGAGCGCTTCGGCCCAGTAAGAAGCGTAACGCCGCATCACGTCTTTGAAATCGGATTCGAAGGAATTGCCGAAAGCAGCCGTCATAAAAGTGGAATCGCCACTCGTTTTCCAAGGATTTTAAGATGGCGGAAAGATAAACCAATAGAAGAGGCCAATACGCTTTCCGACCTTAAAGCATTAATCCCAAAATGAAACAATCCGAACTCATTTCGATTGCAGAGGATTGGTTTCAGTCGAAGGAATGGAAATCCTTCCCATTCCAAAAGCAAACCTGGAAAGCATTCCTAGAAGGAAAACACGGCTTGCTCAACGCGCCAACGGGTAGTGGAAAAACATACGCGCTTTGGATTCCCATTGTACTTCAATATTTAAAAGAGAATCCAGATTATAAAACGAAACATAGAAAAGGGATAAAGGCCATTTGGATAACACCATTACGCGCACTATCCGTAGAAATTCAACAAGCCGCCCAACGTTTTGCAGATGATTTGGGAACTGGAATGACCATTGGAATACGAACTGGAGATACTTCACAAAGTGACCGTGCAAAACAAAAACGCCAAATGCCAGATTTGCTGATCACAACCCCAGAAAGTTTAATGCTGCTGTTGGCTTCAAAAGGATATGACAAAACCTTTAAAACCCTAACGGCTATAGTAGTAGATGAATGGCACGAACTTTTGGGAAGCAAACGGGGCGTGCAAATGGAACTGGCGCTTTCCCGTTTAAAAACCGTTTCGCCTAAGTTGCGAATATGGGGAATCTCTGCGACCATAGGAAACTTGGAAGAAGCACAGGATGTTCTCTTGGGAATGGATCCTGAATTCAGAAAAAATTCTGTCTTAATAAAAGCCAAACAGAAATCCAAAATTGAAGTCCGTTCCATTATTCCAAAAAAGATGGAAACATTTCCGTGGCGCGGACATTTGGGGATACATCTTTTAGAAGAAATTGTACCGATCATTAAAGCGAGCAAAACCACGATTATTTTTACTAACACACGGGGTCAATGTGAAATTTGGTTTCAAAAACTGCTTGAAAAGCATCCCGAATTTGCCGGTGAATTGGCGATGCATCACGGAAGTATTGCGAAAGATACACGTCTTTGGGTGGAACAAGCCATCCGGAATGAATCATTATTGGCGGTGGTTGCAACTTCCAGTCTGGATTTGGGAGTGGATTTTGCCCCTGTGGAAACCGTAATCCAAATTGGTGGACCAAAAGGAGTTGCAAAGTTTCTACAACGTGCGGGAAGAAGTAACCACCGTCCAGGAGAAGCTTCGGTGATATATTTTTTACCAACTCACGCTTTGGAATTACTGGAAGCTTCGGCTTTAAAAAGAGCCGTGAAAGAAGAAGTTGTTGAAGATCGAACTCCGTATTTACTCAGTTTCGACGTATTAATTCAGTATTTGGTCACATTGGCGGTGAGCGAAGGATTCTTTGCGACTGAAATTTTCCCAGAAATAAAAAACACCTTCTGTTTTCAAGGAATAACGGAAGAACAATGGAATTGGTGCCTTAATTTCATCACTTTGGGAAGTCAAAGCCTCCAAGCTTACGACGAATATAAAAAAGTGGAAGTAACTCCTGAAGGTCTTTTTAAAGTGGAGAGTAGACGAATCGCAATGATGCATCGCCTTAGTATAGGAACTATTGTGAGCGATTCTATGATGTTGGTTAAATATGTTTCTGGCGGATTTATTGGAACTATTGAAGAATGGTTTATAAGCAAGATGAAGCCTGGTGACACTTTTGTTTTTGCTGGAAGAACATTGGAATTGGTTCGACTTAGGCAAATGCAAGCACAGGTGAGAAAATCTAATAAACGCACCAGAAATATTGTAAGTTTTATGGGCGGACGTTTGCCGCTTTCCTCACAGATGAGTAAAATTCTTCGCGAAGAAATGCAAAGCGAAGCAGACCATAAACGCAATACTCCAGAACTGAAGGCCTTAAGCCATATTTTTGATCGTCAAGAACGCGAAAGCATTGTTCCAGGAGAAAATGAATTCTTAATTGAAACCTTCAAAACCCGAGAGGGGTATCATTCAATATTTTATCCTTTTGAAGGTAGATTTGTACACGAGGCTATGAGCAGTTTATTGGCGTATAGAATCAGTTTGTTATCGCCAATAACCTTTTCTTTAGCTTACAACGATTATGGTTTTGAATTGCTAAGCGACCAATTTTTAGATATTCAAACCATATTGGACAATAACTTGTTTTCTGAAGAATATCTGTATGATGATCTTCAAAAAAGTTTAAATGCTACCGAATTGGCACGACGGAAATTTCGAGATATTGCGGTAATTAGTGGAATGGTTTTTCAAGGTTATCCGAACAAATTCATTAAAACGAAACATTTGCAAAGTAATAGCCAACTCCTCTTTGATGTTTTTAGAGATTATGAGCCAAACAATCTGTTATATCTTCAAGCCTATCGTGAAACCTTTGAACATCAGTTAGAAGAAGGTCGATTACGGCTGGCTTTGGAACGCATAAATAAACAAGAAATTATCTGGAAACAATGCCAAAAAGCCACGCCCTTCAGTTTTCCAATAATTACCGATAGACTTCGAGAAAAACTTTCTTCGGAAAAATTAGCAGATAGAATAAAGAGAATGACTTTGCTGCTTGAGAAATGACGAACTATCTTCAGGGTTTCCACTTGTGTGCCGAAGGAGGAAATGCCTGAAGATTTATTTTTAAAATAGAATTATGGATTTTGAGTTTAAATCAAACGACACTTTTACAAAAAGACTAAAAGCTTATGGCATCCACGACTTTCAATCGCTGCTATTTTTTGTAAAGAATTTGCCTTATGGAAGAAATACAAATAGGGAGGATTTATATTTGATTATATCAGAAAGTAAGGGAACTTGCAGTTCTAAGCACGCTTTTTTAAAGGCTGTTGCAATGGAAAATAATTTTTCAGAAGTCAAATTGATGCTGGGAATTTATAAAATGAGCGAAATCAATACACCCAAAATAACTCCTGCTCTTTCTGAAAATAATCTGAATTACATTCCTGAGGCTCATTGTTATCTTAAATATAAAGATGAAAGAGTTGATGTAACTTCCGCCACTTCAGATTTTGCAAGGATTAAAAAGGATATTATGAAAGAAATCGAAATTCTACCTGAACAAGTCTCGAACTTTAAAGTTGATTTTCATAAGAATTACCTCAAAAAGTGGCTTACGGAAAATGAAGTGAATTTCACATTTGAAGAAGTTTGGGAGATTCGTGAAAAGTGTATTAATAATATTTCGCTTTAAACTAAGATTGGCGCCAAACCTCACAGGTTTTTACTTGTCCGCCGCAGGAGGAAAACTTGTGAGGTTTTATCAGAAATATATTTTTTCAGAGTTCCAAAAACCCTCGAAAATTTTCAGTATTCACAACATTAACTTCGGTATTGTAGGTTTCCCCGAAAAGTTTTGGAATTTTGGTTTCGGCTTTAGGGTTGAATTTAAATTCGAAGCCTTTTATTTGTCCCGCATTTTCTTCCACATAATCAATTTCCTGTTGGCGAACGGTTCGCCAAAAATACATTCGGGCATCACTCTTAGAATAACGAAGCACTTTTAATCTTTCAGCAATTATAAAATTTTCCCATAGAGCGCCTTTATCGGCACGAGTTTCAAGCAAATTCAGATTGCCTATTACGGCGTTTCGTACTCCGTTATCATAAAAATAGATTTTTTGATTGGTCTTAATTTCATTGCGAAGGTTTTTGCTAAAACTTGGTATTTTAAATATTACATAAGCTTTACAAAGCATATCAATATAATTTGAAACAGTGTTTTTGTCGATACCAACCAACTGTGCAACTTCATTATAACTCACTTCATTGCCAACTTGAAAGGCAAGTGCCCGTAAGAGTTTGTCTAAGACTTCCGCTTTGCGAATACCGCTTAACGCCAAAATATCCTTATACAAATAACTACTCACAAGCTCCTTAAGAACTTCCTTTTCAGAACCAATTGATGTAAGAACTTCTGGATACATTCCATATATCAATCGAAGATTAAGTTGCTGTTTTGCTTCAAGATAACCAACAGTATTTTCCATTTCGGACCAGGAAATCGGGAAAAGTTCATATTCCCATTTTCTTCCGGTTAAGGGTTCATTTATTTGATTGTTCAGTTCAAAAGATGATGATCCGCATAGCAGAAGTTGAACATCTGGAAATTGATCAGTTATAATTTTAGAGGTAAGTCCAATATTTTCAATACGTTGGGCTTCATCGATAAAAACGTAATTTTTCCCACCAATTATATTTTCGAGCTCCTTGGTATTTGGTGAATTTAGAACTTGGCGAACTGTAGGATCATCGCCATTTAAAAACAGATAATTCTTATTGAGTAGAATTTCCCGAATAAGCGTCGTCTTCCCAACTTGTCTTGGCCCAATGAGAATAATGGCCTTACCATTACCCATTTTCTTCTCAATATAAGGTTGAATTATCCTTTCGAATTGCATATATGGTGATTGTATTCACCAAATATACGTATATTCAGTGAATACAATCACCGATAATCACATTGTTTTAGAGATATATTTTAGTTTTGGATGTTCTATCTTTGTGAGTGTAGATGAAAAAGATCCAAATAAATACCCAGAATTTTACCCTTCACCCAAGCGGTGCCATTTATTGGGAAGATCAAAAAATGCTTCTAATTGCAGATGTCCATTTGGGAAAAGTTGTTCACTTCAGAAAATATGGCGCTCCCGTTCCTGCAACTGCCGCATATCAAAATTTCGAAAAACTCACTGAGGTCACCAATCATTTTGAACCAGATACTGTGTGTTTTCTCGGCGATTTATTTCACAGCAAATTAAACGAGGAATGGAATGATTTTGAAAAATGGGTGGAATACTGCAAAGCCAAAGTTATCCTTATTTCAGGAAATCACGATATTATCCCAAACTATTTATACGAAGATTTAGGTGTAAATGTGTTTGATGAGTTGTTATTGGATGGTTTTTATTTAACACATCACCCAACAGAACTAGAAGAAATGTTTAATTTTTCTGGTCACATCCACCCAGGAATTAGAATGAAAGGAGTGGGCAGACAATTTTTAAGACTTCCTTGTTTTTATAAAACAGAAAACCAACTTATTTTACCCGCTTTTGGTAACTTTACGGGGAAACACATTTTAACCCCTTCGGAAAAAGATGAGGTTTATGCAATTGTGGAAGGAGAAGTATTCTGTGTTTCTAAAAACTAAGCCATTATGAAAAAGACACTACAAATAGCTAATATCATACTTTTCGCGATAATGGTTTTTGTTAACTATCTTTCGGGAACGGGTGCAATAAATAATACGACTATTGCAGATATTTCAAAAGCTAACAACAACTTGTTTACACCAGCGGGATACGCTTTTTCCATTTGGGGACTTATTTATTTGATGCTTTTGGGCTTTGTAATTTACCAAAGCCGAAGTCTTTTTAAAAAAGTGCGGGATGATGCATTTATTTTGAAAACAGGCTGGTGGTTTGTACTTTCCTGCTTCGCCAATATAATGTGGATTACCTTTTGGCTCTATGGTTTTATGGAATATTCCATTCTTGCAATTTTTGTGCTTCTCTATTCCCTCTTAAAAATCGTGATGAAAAACCGAATGGAACTTTGGGATGCGCCAATTTCCGTAATAGCATTTCTTTGGTGGCCGTTTGTATTTTATAGCGGCTGGGTTACTGTTGCAAGCATCGCAAATGTTTCGGCTTATTTAACCAGTATAAAATGGAATGCTTGGGGTTATAGTGAAATTTCCTGGGCAGTGACAATGATCATTATTGCAGGAATCATAAACCTAGTAGTTACTTGGAGAAGAAATATGCGAGAATTTGCCTTAGTTGGGGCTTGGGCATTGATTGCCATTAGTGTAGCAAATTGGGAAGTAAGTCAAACAGTTGCCAATGCAGCACTTGCCGTTGCGGTAGTTTTAAGTATTAGCAGTGGGTATCACGGTTTTAAAAATCGCGCAACCAGTCCAATTAATAAATGGAAGGAATATTCTCAAAAAAAGACATAAGATTTAAGACCCTTCTACGACCAGAAGGTCGCTAGACTTTACAAAAATCACATAAAAAATAACTTTAGATATTAACCAAATCTACAGCTACAACTATCATCTCAATTTCGTTTTCGTTTTCAGTTTCGATTTCCCTCAAACCATTCCCTTAATATCATTCCCCCAAGTTGGATAAGCGAAAATCATTGCCTTTATATTTTCGCAAGTCAATTTTCCACACATTGCTAGCACAAAAAGATTTATCATTTCACCAGCTTCCGAAGCGATAATGTGAGCGCCAAGAACAATATTTCTGTCTTTGTCGACAATAGTTTTATAAGCATAAACCTTTTCATTGATACGTTTGGCGTTAAACCATTGCGGGACACTTTTATATTCTACCACATAATTATATCCTTTTTCCTTGGCTTCTTCTTCGGTCAACCCAATAGTTGCCACTTGTGGAATAGTGAAAACAACGGATGGAACGGGAGGAAAATCCATTTTTGTATGATTCCCTTTTCTGATATTTAACGAAACAATTCGCGCTTCTTGAGAGGATGTAGGCGTTAATGGAAGCGACCCACTTGCGGAAACATCACCACAAGAATACACACTTTTATTGGTGGTATTTTGAAGATATTCATTTACCGAAATCCCACCTTTTTCAAAGGAGACATTTCCTTTTTCTAAATCTAAATCATCAATGGAAGGAACGCGGCCAGCGGTATTAAAAACCATTCGCGCATCGACCGATTGGGTTTTGCCGTTCTTCTGAAATGAAACACGATAATTTTTCTGAAGTTTTTCCACTTCGGAAACCTTTGCGTTGAAAATAAATTTAATTCCCAATTCTTCCGAAGCTTTTGTAAGGTGGGAAACAATATCTGCATCAAAAGGACCGAGTGGACGAGGTCCAAACTCAACAATAGTAACCTTTGCCCCACAACGAGCTGCGATGTGCGCAAATTCCATCCCAATATAACCTCCACCCACAAATACAATGCTTTCTGGCAATTCTGGCAATTCTAAAAAGTCATCACTTATTTTTAAATAATCTCTTCCAGGAATTTTCAGCTCCATCGGTTTTTGTCCGGTAGCGATTACAATTTTCTTCGCTTTCACTGTTTTGCCTTCTACCGAAAGGGTGTTTTCATCCAAAAACTGCGGGGATTGATGGTACATTGTAATTCCAGCTTCATTAAGATCTCTTTCGGTTGTAAAGGGAATTGCATCGGTAAAAGTAGATTTAAATTTCTGAAGCGCGGTCCAATCAATTTTTGGAACCGAAGCGATTCCTTTTCCCTCTAAACACGCTGCAAGATGCATCGCTTCAGTTATTCCTACCAATACCTTTTTAGGATCACAACCACGCTGAGAGCAAGTGCCGCCAAATTCACGATTGTCGGCAATTGCCACTTTCATTCCTTCGGCTGCGCAATCATACGCCACGGATTTTCCGGCTGTACCAGTTCCTATTACAAAAACATCGTATTCTTTTATTGCCATAATTAAGGTTTTTTAGACCCAAAGGTTTCGGAAACCTTTGGGGGTCTATATAATTCGTGTGATCTTAAAAATACAGAAACACGAACCTAATGAATGTTAGCAAAATGATAAAGTTGAAAACAAAAGCCTTACAGGTCTTTGAGACCTGTGAGGTTTGGATTAAATTTGCCGTTCGATGCAAAAAAAATTCGCTACTTCACTCTATTCACGGTCTTTGCAAACGCAAAAACTGGGGGAAACTATATCCAAAAATCAAGCAACAATTGCGGTTTCGGGCCTTATTGGCTCTTCGGTTTCAATGGTTTTGGCCCAAACATTTAAAAATGGAGACCTTCCTTTTCTCTTAATCCTAAATGATAAAGAGGAAGCCGCATACCATCTAAACGATCTCGAAAATCTCTTGGGAGATAAAAATGTGCTTTTTTATCCCGGAAGTTACCGAAGACCCTATCAAATTGAGGAAACCGATAACGCCAATGTTTTACTGCGAAGTGAGGTTTTAAACCGAATTAATTCCAGAAAGAAACCTGCATTTATCGTTACTTATCCCGAAGCGCTATTTGAAAAAGTAGTTACCCGAAAGGAATTAGAAAGAAATACATTAAAGATTGCAGTTAACGACCAACTTTCAATCGATTTTGTAAACGAGGTTTTGTTTGAATACCATTTCAAAAGAACAGATTTCGTTACCGAACCAGGTGAGTTTTCTGTTCGTGGTGGAATTTTGGATGTTTTCAGCTTTAGCAATGACGAACCATACCGAATTGAGTTTTTTGGGGATGATGTTGATAGCATCCGGACTTTCGACGTGGAAACACAACTTTCTTTAGAACAGGTGAAAAAGGTTTCCATCATTCCGAATGTGGAAAACAAGATGATTGATGAAAATCGAGAAACGTTTCTGAAGTATATAAATTCAAAAACCGTGGTTTTTCTGAAAAACGAAGAACTTTTCAGCAGTGCTATTGACACCCTGTTCAATAAAGCTACTGAAGCTTTTAATGCAATCGATTCAGAAATAAAACGCGCAAAACCGTCTGAGTTATTCTGTACTTCGGATTTATTGAAACAACAACTTGAGGATTTTACTTCAGTTCATATAAAAAATGGTTCGATTTCGATTTCAGATTTGATTTCGTTTTCAACTAGACCACAACCTTCATTCAACAAACAATTTAATTTACTGATTGAGAATTTGAATGAAAATACGGAGAATGGATATAAAAATTACATATTCTGTAGTAGTGATCAGCAGGCAAAACGCTTTCAAGATATTTTTGAAGATGCCGAACAAAATGTGCAGCAGTTTGAAACCGTCGTGTTTCCGTTATTTCAGGGTTTTATTGATGATGATTTAAAAGTAGTTTGCTATACCGATCACCAGATTTTTGAGCGTTATCATAAGTTTCAGCTGAAAAATGGGTACGCTAAAAAACAGGCAATTACTTTAAAGGAAATCTCTAATCTGGAAGTTGGTGATTATGTGACGCATATTGACCACGGAATTGGGAAATTTGGCGGACTTCAAAAAATTGAAGTGGAAGGAAAGATGCAAGAGGCTATCAAACTTTTTTATGGCGAACGCGATATTCTGTACCTCAGCATTCACAGTCTTCATAAGATTTCAAAATATAACGGCAAGGATGGTCGTGAACCCAAAATCTATAAATTGGGTAGTGATGCGTGGAAAAAACTAAAGCAAAAAACGAAAACCCGTGTCAAGGAAATTGCTTTCAATTTAATTGAACTCTACGCAAAACGTAGAACGCTAAAAGGATTTGCTTATGATCCGGACAGTTATTTACAAGCAGAATTGGAATCTTCCTTTATTTATGAAGATACGCCAGACCAAAGTACCGCCACGGAAGATGTAAAAAAAGATATGGAAAACGAGCGGCCAATGGATCGTTTGGTTTGTGGCGACGTTGGCTTCGGAAAAACGGAAGTCGCCATTCGCGCGGCTTTCAAAGCGGTAGACAACGGAAAACAGGTCGCTGTATTAGTACCCACAACTATTTTGGCGTTTCAGCATTTTAAAACTTTTTCGGAACGTCTTTCAGAAATGCCCGTAAAAGTTGATTATCTAAACCGTTTTAGAACTGCAAAAGAAAGAAAAGCAGTCTTGGAAGGTTTAAAAGACGGTCGACTTGATATTGTAATCGGCACGCATCAATTGGTAAGCAAATCGGTAGAATTTAAAGATTTGGGATTGTTGGTAATTGATGAAGAACAAAAGTTTGGTGTAGGTGTTAAAGACAAATTGAAAACCATTAAGGAAAATGTAGATACGCTAACCCTAACGGCAACCCCAATCCCGCGCACCTTGCAGTTTAGTTTGATGGCTGCGCGGGATTTATCGGTAATTACAACGCCTCCTCCAAACCGTTATCCTGTGGAGACGCACGTTATTCGTTTTGGGGAAGAAAGCATTCGCGATGCGGTTCGTTATGAAATATCACGTGGCGGACAGGTTTTCTTTGTTCACAATAGAATTGAAAATATTAAAGAAGTCGCAGGATTGATCCAGCGCTTGGTGCCAGATGCGAAAATCGGGATCGGCCACGGGCAGATGGACGGGAAGAAACTGGAAGATTTGATGCTTCGGTTTATGAACAATGAATTTGATGTTTTGGTTTCTACAACCATTATTGAAAGTGGCTTGGATGTGCCGAATGCAAATACTATTTTTATCAACAACGCCAATAATTTCGGACTTTCCGATTTGCATCAGATGCGTGGACGCGTAGGTAGAAGTAATAAAAAAGCATTTTGCTATTTTATCACCCCAGATTTTTCTGCAATGACGGATGAAGCGAGAAAACGAATCACTGCTTTAGAACAGTTTTCAGAATTGGGAAGTGGAATAAACATCGCAATGAAAGATTTGGAAATCAGAGGTGCTGGTGATTTGCTTGGTGGCGAACAAAGCGGATTTATCAACGAAATTGGTTTTGAAACCTATCAAAAAATTCTTTCAGAAGCCATTGACGAACTCAAGGAAAAGGAATTTAAAGATCTTTATGACGACACTTCGTCGGAGTCTATCCTGAGCGGAGCCGAAGGACGAGGAGACCGGAAATTTGTAAAAGAAATTACTATAGACGCAGATTTCGAACTTCTTTTTCCAGATGATTATGTCAATAATATTACTGAAAGGCTTAATCTCTACACAAAGTTGAACCAGTTGAAAAACGAAGCAGAGCTACAGAAATTTGAAAAAGAATTGCTAGATCGTTTTGGAGAACTTCCCAGGGAAGCAGAAGATTTGCTGAACAGCGTAAGGATAAAATGGCTTGCTATTTCTATGGGCTTAGAGCGTTTGATAATGAAGAAGAAAAAGATGGTCGGTTATTTTGTTGCAGATCAACAGAGCGCGTTTTACCAAAGCCCTTCATTTTCAAAAGTGCTTCAATATGTGCAAATTCATCGGCAAAAGGTGACGATGAAAGAAAAACAAACCCGCAACGGATTGCGTTTGATTTTGACTTTTGAGGGGATTTCTTCGGTTGATAAAGCGTTGAATGCTTTGGAGCCTTTTAAAAACTAACTCTTCCAGGGTTTCAAACTCTGGAAGAATTGCAAGACCTGACAGGTTTTAAAAACCTGTTAGGTCTAGTCTTTAATTGAATGTCGGGTAAATGTCGGGTTAAATTCCCTTCAAAATAGTGCACTATATTTACTGTCATCGTACTATTGCTTCATAAATTCTTAGACAAATGAAACAACCTGAACTTGGCCGAAAAATTTTAGAACTCCGAAAGCAAAAAGGCTTTACGCAGGAGGAACTTGTGGAGCAGTGCAATATAAATGTGCGAACCATTCAGCGTATAGAAGCTGGGGAAGTTACGCCACGAAGCTTTACCCTTAAAACTATTTTGAATGCACTAGGTGAAGATTTGGAAAATCTAAAAGAGGCCGAATCCTTAGCATTTGAAAACTTCGATATAAAAGAAATCAAATCTTTTACGTTCTATATAAAACTTGCTTGGATTTGTGGCTTGATTTATTTTCTTTCTGGCTTTGTAGAGTTCGCAGTTGATTATGCCAGATTTTATGAAGAGGAACTGATAATTTCAAATGGAGCTTATATCAGTATGAAGTTTATAGTTATGATCGCTTATATTTATTTTATATGGGGGTTTGTTTTAAGCGGAAAAATCTTTGACAACTATTTAATGAAAATTGGAGGTTTCTTTTTAATAGGAACAACTATTTTGTTTTATGGTTACGATATGGTTTCACTTTATGTTGAGCCATTTTATATGGAGTATGTTTTAGTAGTACAATCCATTTTCTGCGGAATTGGAAGTTTTATTTTTGGCTTCGCATTGCTTCGATTACTAAAACCAATGGGTAGTATTTCCCAAATTGCCGGCGGATTTGAAATAGCGAGCGGAGTGTTTTTTATAATTGTTTTTATGGCTTGGTTAGGGTATCTGTTTTTAATTCCTAGTATTTTTTTACAAATTATTTTGCTCTACAAAATTGGGGAGTTTGTAAAAAATAAAAGCTGAAATTTTTACGATTTAAGATTTTTGTGAAGAATTACTCTTTTTCTTGTTAAGTACTTGTGAATTCCAGATAGCTGTGCAAAAGATTGATAACTTTGCATTTTTAATTCACTAGCTATGTTTAACAAGGCATTTCTTCTTTTTCTTATAATCCCATTCTTCCTTTTTTGTCAGGATTCCAAGACTGAGAATGCCTTAATCGGAAAATTTTCGCCTGCCAAAGATTATGATTTTGGAATTCTATATCGTCTAACGCCTACTGGAAAAGTGTATGCAAAAGATTCCAAGGTAGGGGAGAATGGAGAATTTAAAATAAATTTGGATTCACTACCAAAAGGAAGTTATCGATTGGTGTATAATTTACCAGAGGAAGTAAACTATTTCGATTTAATATTTAACGGGAAAGATGAAGTTTCTTTTACGTTTTCTGAAGAATCGGGAGTGGTATTTAGCGATGCTCAGAATAAAATGTTGTCCGAATACTTGAATAAAATGACCTCAGTCGAAAATGAGCTTAATTCAGAATTGACTGCTGATAAACCAAATGCAAACGAGACTGAAAGACTTCTTAGAAGCCAATTAGGAATTCAAAATAAAGCTGAGAAAGAGTCGGAGAATTCCTTTGCTTCCTTATTCATTAAGGCCAACAAGCCTTACATACCGAATGATTTTAAAAATAGAAACATCTACTTCGGTGACAAAAAGAGCAATTTTTTCAAGAATTTCGATTTTGAGGATAGACAACTGCAAAGCTCCTCCTTTCCCATAAAAATTATTGAAAAATATTATTACGAATTTATCGAGGTACAAGGCGCTTCGTTTTATCGTTCTATAATAAATGATATTTCTTTTGAGCTCCGAAATTGCGATTCTGAATTTCAAAAAACATTATTAGCTGAGTTCTGGCAATCATTGGTCAATAGAAATAAAAATAATGCTGCCAATTATTTAGCCGAAAATTATTTATCTGACCTTGCTTCTTCTCTTGATGATACTGCACTTAGTGAAAAATTAAATTTATTTAAGAATCTTGCCATAGGAGCCAAAGCTCCAGATTTTTCTTGGAAAGATGAAAACGATAATAAAAATACATTTTATACTACAGACGTGGCCGACTATTATGTTCTGGTTTTTTGGAGTTCAGAATGTTCACATTGTATGGAGCAAATGCCGGTTTTGAATGAGAAAATGACAAACCTTAAAAGTGAGAAAATTAAAGTTATCGCCATTGGCCTGGAAATGGAAGATGAGCCTTGGAAAGAAACAATAACAAAGCTTCCGAGTTTTATTCATGTGTTTAAAACGGATGAAGATCGCGCAAATATTACCTTAAAATATAATATTACTGGAACTCCCACCTACTATGTTTTGGACAAGAATAAAAAGATTATCGGGAAGCCTCGGGGTCAGAAAAATCTGTTTGGCATAATTGATTCTTTGGAAGCATATAAAAAATAGTCCGTAAAGGTTATTTCTTGCAAGGCGTGGTGCTGAGATTGTCAAAGTATATTGCCGTAGGCTACATTGTAGGTCATTATATTGGGAATTGGTAATACCTACAAGGTTCTAAAAACCTCGCAGGAAAGAGAAATAAAGATAGAGATTCCCGTCATAGTTTATCCTGAGCAGTAGCCGAAAGATGGGAATTAAAAGTGATAGAATGCATTTTCAAAATGCTCTAGGCTTTCGGCTTTTTGATTTTTCAGAATAGCAATGATATCAAATCGAACTTCAACATCAAGATCATTTGAAACAATATATTCGTTCGCAGCTTTCACCAAATTTTTGATCTTACCAGGAGTTACAAAACTCTGTGGATTCCCAAAAAAATCACTGTTTCTAGTTTTTACTTCAACGATTACAACAGTTCCTTCCTCTTTTTGAGCTATGATATCTATTTCTGCTTTGTCGAAAAAGAAATTGCGACGTAAGATTTTATAACCGCTCGTCATTAGATATTGAGCGGCTATCTCTTCTCCTATTTTTCCGAGTTCGTTGTGTGAAGCCATAATTCTTAAAAATAATAAATATCACGGATTTAAGCTGAAAAGATCAGTTTGCTCTGTAAGATCCATAGCTTCAATTTCGAGTGATTTTTAATTCTTGAATATATTTCTAGAATCGAAATTCATCTGGAATCTCCTCAAGTTTCAAAGTAGTGTCACTGATATTTATAATTCTAAATTCCTTAATCGGTGGAAATGCACTATCCCGATAAGGCCGGCTATCTGCCAAATCAATTTTTAAAGTATTGCCCTCTACGTGGTATCCCCCAATAAATAATGATGGATTATACAGATTTCATCATACCGACGCAGTGAGATTTTATTGTCTGACGAAAAGTGCAATCGATCACTCTTTTTAGAACATACATTCCTATAGTTTTCAAGATGTTGGTTTGAACCGTTGATTATTGTACCAGTTTGTACAAAAGCCCAATTTCCCCAAAGACTTCTAGGAAGCGGCTGTTGAAGAGTAACACAACTGGAGGTTACAGTGTAAATTAGCACTACTAAAACTGCATTTTTTAATATTGAGCTTTTCATATATAGTGGATTATTCAAGTGAAAGTTACAAAATCATTGTATGAAAAAGGGAACTTTTTAGCAATCAACGGATATTATTAAATAAACAGCGCTTATGAATGAGTAAACCGCATTTTAAGTTTTTGAAGAAGACGCTAAATGAAAAAAACTATTTGTCAGTTTTTTAAAAAACAAGTCTAGTTTCATTTTCAGTCACTTCCAAAGTAATATTTCTCCCCATAATTAAGGCTCGATTGTCTTTACAATGTCCCGCAGGTACATTAAAACAAACTGGATAATTATATTCTGAAACTACTTCCACAATAATTTCTTGCGCGGTTTTTCCGAAGGGAATGGTGTTATCATTCATCATTGTCATTCCACCAACAATCAAACCCGCCAAGTTTTCGAGCATTCCATTTCGTTTCAGATTCATCATCATTCGGTCTATGTGATAGAGATATTCATCCAGATCTTCAATAAAAAGAATTTTCCCATCGGTATTTATTGCTGAATCACTTCCGCAGAGGGAATAAAGTACGGAAAGATTTCCACCAATAATTTCACCTTTGACCAAACCTGGTCGATTAAATTTATGCAAGGCATTGTGCTGAGCTTGTCGAAGTGTGTTCTTCTTGTCTATGTTTGTCTCAGATGAGATAGAATGTTCTTCCCCAAATAAAACCTTCCGAATGGACTCCCTCGTTTCTTCAGTTTTCTTTTCAACTTCCAGACACATTTGAGCGTGAAGGGTTTCAACTCCTAAATTATTTATGTGCGAATGCAATACCGTGACATCGCTATAACCAATAATCCATTTAGGATTTTTTTTAAATTTTAAAAAGTCTAATTTATCAATTATCCTAACAGTTCCATAGCCACCACGTGCACACCAAATTGCTTTTATATTTGGATCGATCATCATTTGCTGAAAATCTCTTTCTCGCAAATCATCACTTCCGGCAAATTGGTTTTCCTCGGCTCCAATCGACTTCCCCAAAACAGCTTTTAATCCCCAGTTTTCGAGCAATTGTAGCGCGGGTTGCAACTCTTCTTTTGAAACTTTCCTTGCAGTAGCAACTATGGCTACAGTATCGCCAATTTGAAGAGATGTAGGTGTTATCATGAATTGATTTTAGTCCGCAAATTACTACATTTATATGTACTTTTGTTGTCTCAAAAAAAATTATGAATCAAAATCCAAATAGGTACACAATTACCGCAGCTCTACCATACACAAACGGCCCTGTTCACATAGGCCATTTAGCGGGCGTTTACGTGCCAGCCGATATTTACGCGCGTTACCAAAGACTTCAAAATAAAGATGTTGCCTTTATTTGTGGGAGTGATGAACACGGAGTGCCAATTACAATTAAGGCAAAAAAAGAAGGGATTACCCCGCAAGAAGTGGTCAATAAATATCACGGAATTATCAAAAAAAGTTTTGAAGACTTCGGAATTTCCTTTGATAACTATTCGCGTACTTCTGCGGAGATTCATCATAAAACCGCTTCAGAGTTTTTTAAAAAATTATATGAAGATGGAAAATTCACTGAAGAGGTTACCGAACAATTATACGACGAAGAAGCCAATCAGTTTTTGGCAGACCGATATATCACGGGAACATGTCCAAAATGTGGATATGAAGAAGCTTATGGCGACCAATGCGAAAAATGCGGTTCTAGCTTAAACGCCACGGACCTAATCAACCCAAAAAGTGCCATTTCTGGAAATGTCCCTATTTTAAAGGAAACCAAACATTGGTTTTTACCTTTAAATGAATATGAAGATTTCTTAAAACAATGGATTCTCGTTGACCATAAAAAAGATTGGAAGACCAATGTTTATGGGCAATGCAAAAGCTGGATAGATGATGGCTTACGTCCGCGTGCTGTGACTCGCGACTTGGATTGGGGAATTCCTGTGCCAGTGAAAGGCGCCGAAGGAAAGGTTCTTTACGTCTGGTTTGATGCGCCTATCGGTTATATTTCTTCAACCAAAGAATGGGCGGCGCGTGAAGGAAAAAACTGGGAAGATTATTGGAAAGACGAAAAAACCAAAATGCTTCATTTTATAGGAAAAGACAACATTGTTTTTCACTGTATCATTTTCCCAGCGATGCTAAAAGCGGAAGGAAGTTATATTTTACCTGAAAACGTTCCTGCAAACGAATTTTTAAATCTTGAAGGAAATAAAATCTCTACCAGTAAAAACTGGGCAGTTTGGTTGCACGAATATTTGGAAGATTTTCCAAATCAACAAGATGTTTTGCGATACACTTTAACTGCAAACGCACCAGAAACCAAGGATAACGATTTTACTTGGGCCGATTTCCAAGCTCGAAATAATAATGAGTTAGTAGCTATCTTCGGAAATTTCATCAACCGCGTATTAGTTTTAACCGATAAATATTACGAAGGAGTTGTACCTGAACCATCAACTTTTTCCGAAGTTGACGAACATACTTTAAAGGAATTAAAAGCATATCCAGCCGTGATCGCAAGTTCTTTGGAGCGTTACCGTTTCCGTGAAGCGCAAGGAGAGTTGATGAACGTTGCTCGCCTCGGAAACAAATATCTCGCGGATGAAGAGCCTTGGAAAACCATTAAAACCGACGAAGAGCGCACAAAAACTGTTATGTATGTTGCGTTGCAAATAGCTTCAGCTTTGGCGGTCTTAAGTGAGCCGTTCCTGCCGTTTACTTCAGATAAATTGAAAAACATGCTGAACTTTCAAGGCTTAAAAATTCAACCTACTTGGAAAAGTGTAGCCGTACTTTCTCACCCTTCGGGGGAGATGCCTTTAGGCAGAGGGGGACACAAAATTGGAAAAGCTGAACTCCTTTTCAGCAAAATTGAAGACGAACAAATACAACAACAATTAGACAAACTGGAAAAGACTAAAATGGATAATACAGCAGATAACAAACAGGTTCCTTCTACAGAAGAAGCTTCGGAAGAGATTGCTTCGGCTGCAATAGCCTCTCAAAAAGAAACCATTCAATATGAAGATTTCGTAAAACTTGATATGCGTGTTGGAACCATCATTGAAGCTGAAAAAATGCCGAAAGCAGATAAACTTCTGGTTTTAAAAGTTGATACAGGAATTGATATTCGTACTATCGTTTCAGGTATTGCGCAGAGTTTTACTGCTGAGGAAATCATAGGTAAAAAAGTTACCGTACTTGTAAACCTAGCGCCTAGAAAACTGCGTGGTGTGGAAAGTCAAGGGATGATATTGATGACAGAAGATATTAATGGAAAATTGGTATTTATGAATCCTGATGCTAGTGACGTCGATAATGGAGCAACTATTAATTAAATTTTCACCATTAATAAATAATCCTCGTTTTTTAGAAATAAAGAACGAGGATTTTTTTTGCTTTCTTTGATAGACCCAGTTTCTTGATAGTTAGCTATATAAGCATTAAACTTCTTTCATATTGATCTTCTTATTTTCATTCATAAAATACCTGTAATTCTTCTTTCTAATTCCATTTTGAGAAATATTATGTTCTTTTAAAAATAGCTATAACTAGCTATTTCACAGTATTTTGCAATCGTTTAAATTTATGGGGTTCTTATATTCCTGATTATGAAACGAAAGCAAATAGAGAGTTTATTGGCGGGCATTACTTCGCATTTAAATGTAGAAACACCAGACGACGGCAAACGCTTAAGTGAGCTACAAAAATCCTTGGCTGAAGTTTTACTCACCCAAGAGATCCCCTTAAAAGAAATTGAATCCAACATACTGGCTTCAAAAAGTATTGTTTCTATAAACTTCGACAAAGGTCGGATAAAAGATATAGTATCTGAAGCAAAACCTGTAGACTCAGAAAATGAAATGCAGGTAGCATTACGCACCTCCGATTTTCAATCCAAGCTTTTTCAAGATGCAAGGCAAACTGGCTCTTTAAAGAATGTTATTCCTTTATTAACAGGAATAAAAAAGGCGAAAACAGAGGGGCCATTTTTAGGAGCAGGTGGGATTGATCTCTCTTTCGATTTCTTTCCAATATTAACCAAACTCAATTCATTATATATTGAAGGGCAAACATTGCCTGCATTATTGTTTAAAACGCGCACTTTTAGATTTCCTATTGAAATTCCATTCCCACCCATAATAATTCCGCAACAAAAGAAAACTTCTCATGAGACTAGAAAATTAGGATCAATTGAAAAAAGAAAAATCAATTTTCCCAAGAAAATTTCTGATTTAAAAATTGGAAATTCCCTTTTTTCGGATAAACTGATACTAAAAACACCTAAGGATCTTTCAGATTATTTCCCACAAACCACTCGTCTTTACCAATTAGCTGGGAATACGATTTGGGTGCGGGCAAATCTTTTGAGTCCTGCTGCGCCCCATGGACATTATTGCGGACTGCGAATTACAGCCGGAACGGTTTTTTTAAATTCTTTGCCAACCAATGAGAAAAATAATAAAATAACCGTCAGTAAAAATACCACTATTACCGTAAATATTAATTTGGCACAAAAGGATGCTCCAACAATTAACGACGAAATATTCGGTGTGGATGCAAAGGAGGCTTTTTATAAGTTGCCGGAAACTTTTAGTTTTACCCTCAAAGACACCCAAAAATCAATTTTGGGTATTTCCCAGATAGAATGTAGTGTATTTGGAGAGAAATATTCCTTAAGTTATGAGAATTCCCAGAGTACTGATTATAATGAATTAATATCAAGCATTACAATTCCCATAAAAAATGACCAAGTTGATTTTTCCGTCAAAGAATGCAAATCCGAACTTATTGATCTTTCAGGAAACGCAGTCATAAAAAATAATTATTGGACGTTGTTCAGCAATGCGATTGATATTACAAAACCTCTGGAAGCAGATGGAAATGGAGGTTTGCTATTTGAATGTGAAAATGGCCTCTTCTGTAATATCAAAAAAACCGAAGAAATTCTTTCCCTTTCCCAGCCGTCAGTTTTTTTATATCCAGGAAATATACTTTTAATTGATCAAAAAAGTAATGGAGAAGGTTTGCAACGAGAGATAAACCTATGGAAGGAAGAGGATAAAGTTTTTGGAACCTCGTTTCAAATCAAATACCGTAAAGAAAGTGTTTTGCTCTTTCTCAGCGATGGTAAAGGGGAAGAGAGTTTAGGCTTACTTGCGGATTTAAATTTTAAAGTAGATCGGCCAGTAAAAGTGAATGGAGAACCTGTAAAAATAAATACAAAAGAAAGTTTAGTGTTTTTTAATGGGAAGTCAAAAACCAGAAGCATTCTGATTTTGGATCTGAATATTTTACAGGATAATTATATTCCGCCCAGTCCAAATCAGCCATATCCTGATTCTGTAGTACCGCTTGCTTTTGCCCTTCAAAATGCACTTTTAACCGTAACTCCAGTTATGGCCATTTCATTAACCGGAAATTTTGATGAAGATTTTCAAAATGTTTATCAGGCTTCACTGAATACTTTATACGGAATATTCAATTACATACCCACACTTCCAGATCCATACGCTGCAAATATTGGGATCTTGATAAGGAACAATCCGAGGCAAAAAGAGAATATTTTTAGAATCCGGGATGTTGTTCTCAATTTATTGAATACTACTTCTTGGAAAGAAAATGACCCAATAACTACTGAGTTCAAATTTCAGGCATTACCTAACGCGAATAATATTCAAAACCAGACTTATAATGCCCAATCTAATGAAGGCAATGCAGATGCGGAAAAAACTGATTTCCAATCTATGTTTAAATCATCAACAGATGATTATACCGAACTAAGTAAAGCCAACTTTTTGTCTAAATCCTACAATAATCAAACGAATACAAAACCCAATGATACAATAAGGATAATTGAGGAAATAGAGCTAAATATTCTAAGTAAAGACCGCTTCACATTATTGGATGTTAGTAGCAACGCAAACCAAACTGGCGTGAGTTTTAAACAATACCAAAGAAGAAGAAGACAAAAAGATGACGGAGGCGATGCCACCTTGTGGGAATTTCCGCTTCAAATCAATAAAATGGACGTAATCGCCCAAGGAATAAACTCTCAGGTATTTATGTTGCCACAAATTTCGTGGGAACCTACCTTCAATTTATCAGAACAGGTTGTAACGGACGGCTCAACAAAAGCAAATGATCCGCCACAAGGCTTTAATTATTATCCAAATGATGGTCTGCCAACTTATGTGGGAAACTTAAGTGATGAACCTGTAGCTCTTTCTCCCATTCCTTTGTCCAGATTTCTGGTGGATATTTATAAATCGAAAAAGGATAAAATTACCTATGCGCTTTTTAATCTTCCTTTTGGAATGGTGGCGCTGAGTCTTCTCGACAATCAATCAGACCAAACCAAAAAACCAACCATCACCAATATTAGTCCGAAATTTAATGATTCGGTTAAAGGCGGAATCCAACTAGAGCTTACAGCCGGAAATTCTTTTGCCGCAGAAGGAGATTTATTTCAGGGAATAACCGTTCAACTTCCCAATGTTCTAGATATGGGCGGATTTGGTGATAAATTTAGCACCTTGGGCTCCAGTGTTCACGAAATATTCAGCCGGGAATTTAGTGAAGCTCCCAATAATCCAAACGACAGGACAAGACCAGCCGTACCTTTGGAAAAAATAGGATTGAGTGGTTATGGTGCCAATACTTTTAGTGATTGGAGAAATAAAAATGCCGCCTTCGCCGCTACTAGCCAAACTACATTTAATGTCACCACCGGTCGCACCATGCAAGAAGTGGTTCAGGTAAAAAGTGTTATCTACCCCTGGGGAATTTTTGTAGTACGTACCATTACAATCCTAAGATTGAGCAATGGTTATATTATGCGATTGGACAGTGGATGGCAAGCTGTAAATAATGGTAAATTCTACTTCGGAATAAACAATCAACCAAATCCCTATGAAATACATGCGGGCTTGGTCCGTGGACTATACAACGTCAAAAATATCCGCGAAAATAGTTTGACCTTTAAGGATGAAATGGAGGTGAAAGATGGAGATACTATTTTCGATCCTGAGACCAACAAGGAAATAATTTATCACGGCGCTAGCTATACTGAAGATGTTCTTTTGCGAGGATTGACCTTTGATGCGGATATTGATATTGAAAGTGTTATTGAAGGACAAAATCCCACCACAAATCGAGTTCCTTCCAAAGGCGTTTTGGGTTTTGTGCAATTAGCGCCAAGAGGAATGGCAATTTCCAAAGAGAACTTATTTAATCTACTCGCTTCACAAAATGACTCCATAGGTGCCCCGGTTAACTGTAGCCTTAAAATTGCAGATACGGAGCAACATATGAAGATCAATAGGGTTGATGTGAATAATTCCAAGGATATGAGCAACCAACCCATTTTTGTTGCTGCTGCCAGGGGATCGGTCGTTTTGCCCAAGGAAGGAAGTTGGACCATGGTTACTCATAAAGCCAGTGATGGAACAGTAACGCCCTTGGATACAAATATATCTGTGCCATTGATCCGTAAAGGAAAATGGGATTTGGGTAAGCTGGAAAATATTGTCGATCTACAAAACCTTCAGCGAATCGCCCATCCTATAGAATTGGTGCGCGAAGCAGGTGCTGAAACTATCAATTTTGGATTTTTACAAAATTTGGATACCCAAAAATTGTTGTTTTTAACGCCTTCGTTTAAAATAGGAATAGATTCTTTATTAAGTAAAACCCCGCCCTTAATGGCAGATGGATATCGTTTGCTCAATTCAAAAGGGATTTTTCCGAATGTGGGAGATGCCATTGACAATTTAGGAGATGCTGTAAAACTATTAAAAGTAGCAGGTGGTGCAAATGATATTTTTTCCAAGGTTGCAGGAGTAACCGATGGCGCAAAAGATGTTTATAAACTACTTGAAATAGCTTCAAAAGTGGATGGAGGGAAATTAGTGGATCAAGGTTACGAAATCCTAAAATCTGGAATAGACGGTCAAATAAACAAAGCTTTGAATTTTGACTTTCCCGCTGGAGATTACAAATTGATCAACAACGAGAACTTTAAGATCATTATAAAATACAAAGCTGACAATGAAAGTAAATTGGATTACAATCTAGATTCCTTTGCGGATGATTTTGAAGATCAATGGCGTGGAAGATTGAACAATGTGTCTATCGTGGTCAGCTTAGGACCTTTTACTGATTTAATGACTGTAATGGGAAATTCCAATAATGAAAAAGGTAAGGAATCAAATTTTGGAGGGAAAATATCAGCAGGTGCGGACACATTGCCAACTCCAAAAATAGTTTTTAGTGATGCAGTTGAACCAGTAATTCAGATACTAGAAATTCTACAAGATGTTTCCGGAGGAGATTATGCCGATGCCTTTAACAAAGGCCTCAAAGTGGCTATGAGCAACAGTGCAAATATTTGGGAATATAAATATGAAGCTACCAAGGAAATTGGCCTCATCCGTTTTCCACCCGCACCTGCTTATGAAGCGCCACAAACTCCTTTAAAATTAGAAGCAAGCCTGAGCATTGGCTTTAGTTTTAACGCTGCGCTAAAGGTTACCAGTGATCCTAAAGATCTTTTGCCATCGGCAGGAGCGTTCTTCAAATTTCATGGTGGACTTCAAGTAATGTGTGTGAGTGTTGCCGCTGCCACAATATATGCCATCGGAAATGTGGATTTGAAAATTGCTGCGGACACTACTCCAATGTTGGGGGTAGATATGAAATTTGGTTTCGGTGCCCAGCTATCTGTGGGTTTACCGGTAATCGGAACGGTGAGTATCCAGTTTATGATAAGTGTTGAAATCCACGCAGATACTGGTAATAATGTATCGGTGGCCGCCATGATGATGTTCCGTGGACATGCCGAAATTCTTGGTGGTATAGTGGGTGTTACTATTACCATTGAAGCAAAAGGTGCCATAGAAAAAAGCGGAGACGGTCCAACCAACTGTCGCGCTAGCGTAACTTTTGGTTTGGATATTAGTATCGCTTTTATCATCAATATAAGTTTTAGTAAAAGTTGGGAAGAAACAAAACAAATCGCGTAAACAATACAGTAAAATAGTCAGGATTTTCAATTATAAAGATTATGGAAGAATTAGATGATATTCGTTTTACCTTAATGGTATTTCCGCAAAAGGTTGATGTCGATGGACATCTCCATCTCAATATATTGTTCGTTCCCCGCAATTTCAGCCCTCTGGAACCTGTGGATACAGTATTTGGCGAAGCTGGAGAAGCGCAGGCTTTTGCAGATGCCCAACCTGTTTTTAAAGCTATGATTGTAAATAATCCCAATGAATTTCCTGGGATTTTAGAAAATGAAGGAAATGGAATTCCAATAGACGTAATATATTCAGAAATTTCCAGAACTATTTATGAAACTCTTAAAAACACCACGGATGAAGAGGGTAAGCCGAAATATTTTGATATCGATGAAACCTATAGTACAAATCCGGATCAACGCATGCCCAAAGCAATGGATGCATCAAAATCCATCAAAAAATATTTGCCACTTTCCTACCAAAACGCCTTTAATTTTACAGGACCTCGTACCCCGAACGCCGTGACCGATGACAGTTATGCCTGTGCCATGCGACATAGGGAAAAGCCAAAAACAGTAGTTGAAAATAACAAAGTAAGTTGGGGAAAAGTGTATGCCCATTTACTTCGCCAGCCACAATTGGCAGAAAAAGCTGGACTTTTATATAGAAATATTAAAATTCCCTTAGCAGAAACTGACTTCAAAAATGGTGGTTGGTTATATGTGGATGTGGCTGATGATAGTGTTTATTTTCCTGAACAACAAAATTCCCTAGAACCCGGAAAGGATATTTTTATTAAACGTTATGCCGCTCGGATTCCTCAATTAAAAAGAAAAAATGACAAATTCTTGGAGAGAAGTCTTTTTGCGGCTGTTTTATTCCCAGTAATAAAACCCGACGAGACTCCTAAAGGAATATATGATGAACTTTATATAGAAAGTTCCACCTACAATGATGGTTTTGCTAAAATAGTCCACGCCAACCAGCCAGTGAGTAGTAATTTACTCGCAGATACGCAGGATGGAATGCCTCCACAACAGGAATTGGGTATACGTTTAGGGTGGGACGATGAACAAATATTAATTTGGTATCTAAGACAACTTGCCAAGGACCCCAATGTTGACGCTGGAAATAACCGGCTAGATGCGCCCTTGGGAGTAATGGGTTATCATATTGACGTGCAAGAAATAAAAGTTGATGTAGATGAAGAAGAGAATTGGGAAAGCCTTACCGCAGTAAAAAGCAATGGAACTATGCTATTGGACACTTCAAGTGATGTTCCCATCAATCTTGGTTCCTATGAAGGTGAATTGCCATTTCAAGTATATCCCGTTAAAGTGTATGGTGAAGAAGAAGAGAACTATTGGTTGCCCATTTACTTTGCCAATTGGAACGACCATTCTATGGTCCTTCCAGATAAAATAGCTTCGGAACTCTATTTAAACCAGCACGCTATTCAAAAAGAAGATATTAAAGATCCAGACAGTCCCGTAAAAGATCGAAAGGTGACAATTTCAGATACGTATAAACCGCTCACCCAAATAAATCACTTGCGCTATGGAAAATCCTATAAATTCCGTGTTCGTCTGAGTGATAATACGGGCGGCGGACCGACGGTGGATCAAGCTCCAAGTCAAAATGGAGTAAGTGATAAAGCGGAAATGCATTTTAAACGATACGTGGCTCCCTATGCTTTGCGCATTGTAAATGATGATGCAATAGATCCCTTTAACGATGAACTGAGCTTTAATGGAAACAACTTAAAATTAAAAAGACCACTAATCGGATATCCGGCGGTAGTGTATACAGGAAAATATGATGATCCCGTTGCTTTACTGCATGAATCAATAGAAGCTCAATTAGCCGAGGTGGATTCATCAGGAGAGGCCAATGTAATAGTTGGTATCGCCGATCCTGATGTCGTGAGTGTAGAAGTAAAAGTTGAAGTAGAAACGCTCAAAATGGACAATCTTAGGAGTGACACAGGAAGAGACAATTTTATTAAGCTTTACACCACGCGCCGAAAATTCAAAAAAGACTATGATCAAGAATTAACTCTTGAATTCAATTATCAAGATCTTCCCGTAATAGATTTTGATTTGCCATTTGAAACCTATGCCAGCGATATTCAAGATTCCAGCGGAAAAATTGTAATACCCACGAGCAGAAACATTCGCCTTAGCTTAAGACCGGTATGCGATGGAGATGACAGTTATTGGGGAAATACTGATGTTGCCGCGGTTGATAGTAGATATGGCAAACCCACTATTCTTAAAATGCGCAGGAATAGCGAAAGTGAAAAAAACATCTTAACCGATTTAAATGCCGCTAAGGTGATTCAGGCATTATATTTACAACCGGATCCCATCATTCCAAAGCAAGGGGAAATTTCAATAAAAAATATTCTTCCTGAGGATGGCGGCTTGCCAAATATTCTTCAACGTCTCGCCCAACAAATTGATGTTGCCTGTAATAACGATCCAAAAAATCTGACTCTTTCTGCAGAGAAAGGAGAAAGGATCCAATTTTGGTGTAGCAATTTAATACGTCATACTTTAAGTCCAGATAAGAGTAGCATTACCTTCGCCAATAAAAATGAATTGATCCATAAATGGTATGTGGCAACTTCAGTAAAAATCAATAGAGATTGGAGTTGGGACGGATTGGAAACATTGGCTTTTACTATCGAAAGGAAAAAGAGCATGAAAAACAACCCTACAGAGACTACTGATCGCGAAACCATGCTAGAAAGTATTCCATACCAACAAATTGGAGATGTTGATATGCGAAGAATTGCCTCATTCCAGGCAATCCAGGAAGGGGAGGACGAGAAAGTTCATCGCGAGTATACGCGATTGATATTTATAGACGCCGTAGATACGCTTCCCGCCACCGGAGAAGGTCCCGATACCATTGCCGTGAAGTATAGAATAAAACCACTTTTAAAAACAGGTATTACTTTAAAAGATGATGCATTCGAAACCAATAATCTATTGGTGCCAACTACAATTAAACCAAGTCAAATTCCAAAAGTAATAGGATCGGGAATTGCTCTTTCTCCTTATATTAAAGATGATAAATACTCAAAAACCGAACCTCGAAAAAGATTTCTATGGCTTGAATTTGATCAATTGCCCGATGATAATCGTGATGCCCTTTTCGCTAGGCAAGTGGCATATTCCCCTGACCAATTGATTAGCAACAACCATCCCGAATTGTACAAAGTAGAAGAAGATGTGCCACTTGTTCTGGATCCAGAATATACTCGTGTTATCACCCCAGATTCTGGTCATGACCATTCCGGTTTAAAAGCGATGAAAAGAATGCAAAAATCCAGTGAAGCTGACCGCCATTTCTATATTTTGCCATTACCCGAAGGATTACATCACGAAAGTCCCGAACTTTTTGGATTCCATACCTATGAATTTAGATTTGGACATACCGAACAGCTATGGAGTACCGCCCAAGGCAGATTTGGGCGTTCCTTTAGATTGACAGGTCTTCAACATCCATCACCTACTTTATTATGTGCTATCAGCAGAATCGGAAATATTATCACTGTTAGTGCGCCATACGCTTTGGCCGTTAGCAATGGAAAAAACGTAACTGCGAGTCCACCGCGTACTTCTATTTGGTGTTTGCTATATGCACAAGTTGCTCAGGCAGATGGTAAAGCCATTAGAAATATTTTGATTCACGAAGGAATATTACAACCTTTAAAAACCGATGTCGATCCCACAACTGGGATTTTTATAGACAAACTTAATGGAAGAACGCAACAGGGTGCAATCACCTTTACCAACAATGAAATAATCCATAAACTAGAGGCATATGGCCTACCTGAAAATTCGCCATTAAGTATTATCTGTGTAGAAGTCTTTGGATACATTCGCAATATCAGGGAACATATTACTTCCATATGGTATGACAATCATATCGTAAAAGAAGTCGCGCAGGGCATAATAATGGATGTCGATAAAAAAGGAAGCGATTATATGGGAGAACAACAAATTGAGAGGGCTTTGAAAAGAAGCGGTGAAGTACCTAAGGATACCGGTATACCTCTTAGCAGAGATCTAGGGAAATACAGGATTTTACGAACTTCTCCACTTACTGAAGTTCCAGCAACCTGCTGTGTGGATTGTTAAATTAAATATTATTGGAAGGAAAAATTGAATTGATTTTTAAAAAAGCACTTAGATTTTTCTTTCCAATTTTCTGAATTATGTTTTTACGATGATTGTTGACGGTGTGAATGGAAATGCATAATAGTTTGGAAATTTGTAAACTGCTATGGCCTTGTGCAATTAGCTCAAAGATTTCTTTTTCCCGATCACTCAAATGATTTAAATCTTGATTATGTTCTTGAAGAAATAAATTTTCTGCAACCAAATTATCAAGTTTTTGCCCCATATAACTGCATTTATTTACCAAAAAGGAGATGTTCAACAAATATCTTTCTGTTTTTTGGGTGATAACATAAATTTGCGAGGTTGTAAAAAACCAAACATATTCACTGGATTCATTAGGGCGTATGCGTTGGAAGAAAGAAGTTGACTTATCTGTTGTGATGGTCCGTAGCTGCCATTTTATCTGCTCTCGCTCCTCGGAAGGAAAAAATTTGGAATAGTATTTTTTACCCATTTCCAAAAGTTCAGATTTGCTTCGTTCCAAAAAGTTACATCCGTATTCATTTATATATATGTTTGCCCAGGTTTTAAAATCCTGAACGGTAACAATTGCAGGAATATTCTCTGCCAAAGCAAAAATAGAATCCAGTTTATAAGATATAACTATTTCTGGATCTATGACTTCAAAAGACAGATTTACGAAACGTTTCGGGCGAATGGAGGTGGCCATAGTCTTAGAATATAGTTGGTTTATATTTTAATAATATAATTGGGGATATTATTGAAATAAGATCTAAAATTGTACCTTTTAAAATAAAACTTTTTATGTCTAAAAAGGGATATTATAAAAGTATGAAAGAATCGATAAACGTGTAAATTAATAAGGTTAAAATACTTATCTATTTCTTAATGATACAATACGTGCGAAATCCAATAAAAAAACGTGTTAATTTTTATAGGAACCCTGACAAACCGATATAAATCTATTAATTTTTCACCGCATTTATCTAAAATCTTTGACTTTTGAAAAGTATAGAAACCTACATTGTCTCCCAGACACAACTTCCAACTAAAAGTGTGCATAATACTATAAAACTATTAAACGAAGATTGTACCATTCCCTTCATTTCCCGTTACCGAAAAGAGCTGACAGGAAATCTCGATGAGGTTCAAATTGGCGATATCGTAAAGTTTAAAGAGCAGTTTGAGGCGTTTGAAAAGCGTAAGTCCGCTATTCTAAAATCCTTGGAAGAACAAGAAGTTCTAACTTCAGAACTTCAAAATAAAATTGAGGAAACGACAGATTTAATCGCTTTGGAAGATCTGTATTTACCCTACAAAAAGAAACGAAAAACCAAAGCCGACACGGCGCGCGAAAATGGTTTGGAACCTTTGGCGAAAATAATAATGAGCCAATCCCGAAATCTTGGAAGTTCTGATATTGCTACACTTGCAATGAAGTATGCAAAGAGAGAAGTAAATTCTGAAGAAGAAGCTTTGGAAGGCGCTCGCCACATTATTGCAGAATGGATCAATGAACGTACGGACATTCGGAATATGCTTCGAAACCAGTTGGAGCGTTTCGCTACAATTTCGTCTAAAGTTGTAAAGAAGTATATTGATGATGAGAAAGCCCAGAAATTCCGTGATTATTTTGACTGGAATGAATCTTTAACTAGAATTCCATCACATCGGTTATTGGCTATTCTCAGAGCTACTTCCGAAGGATTTATTCGAAATAAAATAGAGATTGACGACGAGAAAGCACTATTTAAAATCGAAGATAGGATCATAAAGTCAAACGATGCGGCTTCAAAACAAATAAAACTTGCAATTGAAGATAGCTACAAACGCCTTTTACTTCCAGCACTTTCAAATGAAGCTCTTTCCGCAGCAAAAGAAAAAGCTGATGAAACTGCAATAAACGTTTTCGCCAAAAATCTAAAACAATTGTTGCTCGGTTCGCCTTTAGGTGAAAAGCGAGTTTTGGCAATTGATCCTGGCTTTAGATCCGGATGTAAAGTGGTTTGTCTTGATGCCCAAGGCAGTTTGCAACACAATGAAACCATCTATCCGCACGCTCCAAAAAACGATACAAAAGGTGCGATGAAAAAGATAAGTTCGCTAGCTGATGCACATAAAATCGAGGCAATTGCGATAGGGAATGGAACAGCTTCAAGAGAAACGGAGCAATTTATCAAACGAATTCACTTTAAAAATCCAATACAGGTTTTTGTAGTGAGCGAGGCTGGTGCTTCTATTTATTCTGCTTCAAAAATTGCACGGGATGAATTCCCTAATTATGATGTTACGGTGCGAGGTTCGGTTTCCATCGGGCGCCGTTTGCAGGATCCGTTGGCCGAATTGGTGAAAATTGATGCTAAATCCATTGGTGTGGGTCAATATCAACACGATGTGGATCAGGCTAAATTGAAGAGTTCTTTGGATACTTCAGTGGAGTTATGTGTGAATGCCGTAGGTGTAAATATCAATACAGCAAGTGTTCCGTTATTGAGTTATGTTTCTGGAATAGGGCAAAAACTTGCTGAAAATGTGGTTAATTATCGTGAGGAGAACGGCGCTTTTACCTCACGAAAGGAAATAATGAGCGTACCGCGTTTAGGTGCAAAGGCTTTTGAACAAGCAGCTGGATTTCTTCGCATTAGAGAAGGAAAGAATCCGTTGGACGATTCATCTGTACACCCAGAGAGTTATTCAGTTGTTTCAAAAATAGCGAAAGACAAAGGGGTGAAAGTTTCAGAGTTACTTGGAAACAAAACACTTCTTCAGAAAATAGAGCTAGAAAAATACGTCACCGAAAAAGTAGGAATGCCCACTTTAAAAGATATTATTAAAGAATTAGAAAAACCGGGATTAGACATTCGCGAAGAGGCAAAAGTTTTTACTTTTAATCAAGACATAAAAAACATCACCGATTTGCAGGAAGGTCAATTACTTCCTGGAATTGTAAACAACATCACCAATTTCGGCTGTTTTGTAGATATTGGGATCAAAGAAAGTGGCTTGATTCACGTTTCCAATCTTGCCGATTCATTTGTTTCAGACGTAAGTGAGCACGTACATTTGCATCAACAAATCATCGTAAAAGTCCTCGATGTGGATGTGGACAGAAAACGAATTCAGCTAAAACTTCATAAGTAAGTTTTTCTGTGTTAATGTTTTGTTTATTCCCCTTATAAGCAGGTTGCTATCCATATTTATGAATTATTTTTGCCGGCTTTATTATTAATCTCTACAATTTTACGATTATGACAAAGCCCAGAATAGCCCTTGTCATTGGAATTATTTGTATTTCTATTTTTCCAATTTTGGTAAAACTTAAGTTGTCACCTCCAATAATTTCAGCATTTTATAGAATGGCAATTGCGGCTGCTGTGTTGGTTCCATTTGCTTTACTAACAGGAAAATTGAAGGTTCCTTCAATAAAATTATTAATACTCACCATGGTCTGTGGGTCAATATTCGCACTAGATGTGGCTGTTTGGAATATTGCCATTCAAGAATCTTCGGCTACACAAGCCACCCTTCTATCCAATCTTTCCCCAGTATGGGTAGGGATTGGATCGTTTTTCTTTTTAAGGAATAAGCCTACGAGAAATTTTTGGATTGGAACAATTATTGCAATTTTCGGGATGATAACGCTAGTTGGTTATCACTTTTTTGTAAACTTAGATTTCGATCTAGCCTTTATTTTTGCCGTTCTTTCTGGTATTTTTTATGCCGTATATATGTTGGTGAGTAAATATGTGCTTTACGATGTGGAAGTGGTTCCTTTTATCACTTTAAGCACGTTTACGTCGGCGGTTTTTCTTGGAATACTAAGCTACTTTCTGAAGGAACCTTTTACAAGTTTTAGCGAAATGGGGTGGCTTTCTTTACTTATTCAGGGTTTGGTTTGCCAATTAGCAGCCTGGTTACTTTTGGGCTATGCTACCAAGCATATGCGTGCAACTAGAGTTTCGGTGAGTTTATTGGGGCAAGCGGTTTTAACCACCATCTTTGCTTGGGTGTTTATTAATGAGGAGGTCACTTTTCAAATGATTGTGGGCGGAATAATTCTCTTATTCGGAATACGGGTCACCTTCTATACTAAGACAATTCCAATCATTGGAAAAGAGATTAAAAACCCAGAAATAGTTTTAAAAGGTTAATTCAATTTCGTTGAAATCATTTTGATTAAACATGGTTTCGTAGGTTTCTAAATCGACCTTATCTGCAAGCTTTAAGGTGAAAAGATATTGCTTTTATTCGGAATAGAGAAAGATGATTTTTCTGTTTTTTGCGAGTGCATTTATTTAACTTCAACTTTAAAAGACCGAAAGGATTGTCCAATGTAATTTGCTATAATTAAAAGCCGTCAAATGAAACGAATAATTCTGTTTTTTCAAAAGTATTCAAGGTTAAAACTTTAAAAAATGAATCCAAAATTTGGACTTGCTTTCTTTTTAAAATAGGATATTTGTTAGGTTTCGACAAAAATTTCTTCTTATGCTGAAAATCGCGTATCATCCTATTTATAAACATCCTTTACCGGAAGGACACCGTTTCCCAATGGAAAAGTATGAACTTTTGCAACAGCAATTATTATATGAAGGGACTTGTTATACCGAAAATTTTTTTGAACCTGATATACTTTCCGAAGAACATATTTTGGAGGTTCACACCAAAGAATATCTTGATAGTTTAATAAACCTAAGCGTCGATACACGTGCAGCGCGAAAAATAGGTTTTCCGCTTTCGGAAATGCTTATTCAAAGAGGGCGAATTATCTCAAAAGGAACGTTAGATTGCTGTGAATTTGCTTTAAAATATGGAGTATCAATGAACATTGCAGGCGGAACCCATCATGCATATACCGATCACGGGGAAGGTTTCTGTATGTTGAACGACCAAGCCATTGCGGCACGCTATTTATTGAAGTATTATGGAGAAAGTGGAGAGATTGCTTCGCAGGCTAGCAATTTTGTTATCAAGAAAATTCTGATTGTAGATTTAGATGTGCATCAGGGAAACGGGACGGCAGAAATTTTCCAAAATGATGATGCTGTTTTTACATTTTCTATGCACGGAGCTGGGAACTATCCTTTTAAAAAGGAAAAGAGTGATTTAGATATGGCAGTTCCTGATGGAAGTGGCGATGAAGTATATCTTCAGAAATTAAAAGAAACTTTACCAAAGCTTATTGATGAACAGAATCCAGATTTCATTTTTTATTTAAGCGGTGTAGATATTTTAGAAACAGATAAATTAGGAAGACTGAATTGTTCTGTGGAAGGTTGCAAAGAACGCGATCGCTATGTATTGCAATTGTGTAAAGATTTAGAAATCCCTGTTCAGGTTAGCATGGGCGGTGGCTATTCACCAGATATAAAAATTATTATAGAGGCGCACGCGAATACGTTTCGATTAGCGAAAGAAATTTATTTCTAAGACTTAAACTCCGCTCAGTGAACGAAAATTCTTATTGAATAATGTAATGGGAAATAAAAAAGAACCCTCCTACGCTAGCCAACTACGCCGAAGTGGCTACGAAGGCCGTAAGGCTACGGAGGACAAGGAGAAGAAATCCTCCTACGCCAAGGCTTCGGAGGACAAAGGGAAAGGCCTTAAGGTTGAATGTTGCGAAAAGTACCTGAAAAAAGGAGAACACAAACGCTGCAAGCGCTGTCCTTGTTTTGATATGAGTGATACGGGACGGTTAAATCGGTTTAAGAATCTTGAAATAAAAATCGATTCTCAAGTTTAAAAATTACAAATAAAGTCCCATTTTTATTTTCCAATACGGAATTTTCTCCTCGAAATATTCAAAGTAAGGTTTTAAAGATTCGGGATTTTGAAGCTTATCTTTTGCTTCCTTCATCTTCTTAATTTCTTCCGAAGTAATAAATTCTGAAAAATCAAAAGGCTCTCCGGATTGATGTATTTTTATAAAATGTCCATAAATTGAATCTTCTGAAAGTCCGCGTTTAGTAGCTATCTCAGATGGTAAAAGATTATCTTCTACAAACATTTTATACGTACGTTCATGAGTTGGTAAATTGCTGTCCAAATTATCGAAATGGCGGTTGATGACTTTTAAGAACTCGTCAGCATATTTTTCGAGCTTTGCTTCTCCAACTCCTGAAACTTCTGCAAATTCTTCACGGGTTCTAGGTTTTTTATGCTCCATATCTTCCAAAGCGGCATCACTAAAAACGATATATGCGGGCATTTTTGCCTCTTGTGCTAATTTTGAACGGAGCATTCTCAGTTTTTCAAAAAGATCTGCTCGCTTTCTTGGCGTTCTTTCTGTTTTTACTTTTTCTGTTTCCTGAATTACTTTTGCTAAACTTACTTTTTGTCCTTCAAATAAAACTTTTTTAGCGAAAGGTGTGAGTAACAATCTTCCGTTTTCATGAAAATGAATTTGTAAAACGCCTTGATTCAAAAGCTGAATAACATATTGCTGTAAATCGCGCCACGAAATATCTTTTGCCGCCCCAAAAGTTTTGATATTTTGATATCCTTTTTCAAAAACTTGAGCGTTTTGTGCGCCCCGAAGTACATCTAAAACCATTCCCAAGGCTTCTTGCTCGTGTAATCTAGTTACCGCGGAACAGATTTTTTGTGCGATAAGGGTCCCATCAAAATATTTTGGTGGCGTTTTGCAGATATCGCAATTGCCGCAATCTTCGGTGATGTGCTCTCCAAAATAGCCGAGCAGTGCTTTTCTTCGGCAGCTTAATGCTTCTGCAAACTGCTGCATTCTTTCTAACTTTGCTAATTGATAGGCTTCGGTTTCGGTGCCTTCGGCAAATTTCCGAAGCATAATCACATCTGCAAAACTGTAGAAAAGTACGGTATGAGAAGCTAAGCCATCTCTTCCGCTACGGCCAATTTCCTGATAATAACCTTCAATATTTTTGGGCATATTATAATGAATCACCCAACGTACGTTGCTTTTATCAATGCCCATTCCAAAAGCGATTGTTGCAACTATAATTGGTGTGCGGTCATTTAAAAAATTATCCTGTATGGTACTTCTTTCTTCCGAAGTAAGTCCGGCGTGATAAGCTTCGGCTTCGTGACCTTTGGCGCGAAGAGTTGCCGCGAGTTTTTCGGTGCTTTTCCTGCTTAAACAATAAACGATACCACTTTGTTTGCCACGTTTTGCAAGAAAATTTAAAATCTGTTTATTGCGATTTTGACCAGGGCGAACATCTAAATAGAGGTTTGGTCGATCAAATGAAGCTATAAAAGTTTTGGCGTTTGGAATTGCGAGCTGGGTTGCAATATCTTCACGGGTAGGACGATCTGCTGTTGCTGTCAAGGCAATTAATGGAACACTTGGGAATTGTTCTTTTAAACTTTTCAGTTGCGTATATGCCGGTCTAAAATCGTGGCCCCAACTGGAAATACAATGCGCCTCATCTACTGCGAAAAGACTGATTTTTATTGAATTCAGAATATAATTCAACTGCGGGAGACTTTCCGGCGCAACATAGAGCAACTCTAAATCTCCGTTTTCTAATTTTTTCAAAACCTCTTGTTGTTCTTCATAGGGTTGTGAACTATTGAAAAAAGTAGCTGAGATTCCATCTGCTTTTAAAGCATCTACTTGATCTTTCATCAAAGCAATTAACGGCGAGATTACAATCGCAGTTCCTTCCAAAGCCAAAGCTGGCAACTGAAAACACAATGATTTTCCACCGCCTGTTGGCATAATAGCAATAGTGTCTTTTTGGTCTAAAACGTTATTGATTATCTCCTCCTGGTTAGCAAGAAAATCATCATAACCAAAATGGGTTTTTAGAAGGGATTTTATATCGGTCGGGTGGATTTCTGATGTGGAATGCATACTGGTAAAATTAAGAATAATTATTGCGTTTGTTCCGACCCTTAGGTATGATTTTTATAATTCTTGGCTTTGCCAAGTATAACAAAAATCACTCAAGAACCTTTGACTGTTCTTTTAATTAAACATTGGAATATACTGTAATCACTCAGGGATCTTTGATTGTTCTTTTCCATTAACATTGTGAATGAGAAATCATTCGAGCCACTTTGATTGTAAATTTCTTTTTTGAAAGAGTTGTTGGTTCTATTAATTGTCCATTTGTGAGAGCTTCTTTCTTTTTTCTAGACCATCTTTTTAGTCGGTGTTCTCTTTCATAAGCGTGATCTATTCTTGTGAAAATTTCAACATATATTAAATGAACTGGTAATCTTTCAATTTATTTCTTTGCTTTCGTCCCCCTCGGCTCCGCTCGGGGATCCAGTGGTTTTGTTTGAGCAATGAGAATTGTTTTTGCAAACCGACAATTGATGTAATTCCTTATATTTTTTAAATACGAGTGCTTCTTTCTTTTTTCGATTCCAATTCTGCACCTGTTTTTCACGATGAAATGCTAATTCGATCCGAGGATATTCTTCAAAATAAAAAAGTAATACTGGAAGCCTTTTAACTGTGTAATTAGCTCCATGCCCACTTTGATGTTCTAAAAACCGTTGCATCAAATCTATTGTGCTTCCCGTATAATAGGTGTCCTCATGACATTTAAGAATATACATATATCCAGTTGGCATAATATTGAATCAAGATGATTATAAAAGATATTAAAATAGTCCTCGGCTCCGCTCGTACACCGGAACAGTCTCCGGTGTCCCAGCAGCGCCGAGGACACAAACACTATTTGCTCAACATTAGCAACTCATTACAAAACACTTCTGTTATATAATGCTTGTTTCCTTCTTTGTCCTCCCAAGAGCGGTTGGTTAATTTGCCCTCTATGGCAATTTCCTGTCCTTTGGTAACATAAGTTTCTACTACCTTTACTAGGCCGCCTCTTACAACTACATTGTGCCAATAGGCGCGTTCAACTTTTTGACCTTCCTTGTCTTTGTAACTATCATCTGTGGCCATTGAAAATTTAGCCATTTTGTTGCCATCGGCAAAAGTTACGATTTCTGGGTCTTGACCCAATCTTCCAATCAACTGTACTTTGTTTCTAAGTGCGTTCATGATTTCTAATTTTTAAGATTAAACAATTGATACTATCGAAGTTCATTATATCCGACAGGACAAACTTAGGAGAGCTTCCAAATGTTAGTTGGTTGTTAATCACTTACTTTCGTTTATAGTTGTTTGTAAGCGTTTGTAATTGAATATGATTGTTGGATATTACTGTTATGACTTACACTTAGACGATTCCTTAAAAATGAAAGACAGAATAGGGTTTTTCTGAAAAATGTTGAAATTATCTCGTTTTGAAATAGATTAAATTTAAAAGTCTAAATGATTTCCAGAATTATTGAAGAATTTGTTTATGATTTTCTTAATTTTTAGCGGTGAATAAATCTCGATTTGAGAGAAGGTGTGAAGCATAAGCATCAGAAATCTTATTATTAAAATAACTATTGACAGGACAATAATGGGGCAGATTTTGAAAAATATTATAAGCTTGCGAGATTATTACTAGATTTTTATAGGCTCAAAAGCAAAATGAAGTTGATTCAAAAGTACATTTTGAACCAACTTCATTTTTTATTCTAAATTGCAAGCGTTTATTAAACAATAAAAATACTTGCAATAGCATTAACTTCATCCATCGTCAGTGGCTCGTCAAAGGATTCCGTTACAGCCTTGTCACCACCAACACTGTTAAACATGCCGCTTAAGTTCACGCCTCCTTGGGTTAAATTACTTTCGGGAGTTGAACCTTGATAGATTGCATCAAAAGCACTTGGTAAAGTGTTTTCAGATTTTGTTATCCAACCTTTTTCGCCTCGCATTCTTCTAACTTGTGAAGCGTGTTGCGCTTCTACTGAATGTATCTGGAGCGCATAGGTTAGCAGCGCATCGTCATCAATAAGTCCTCCAGCTTGTCCCTTGTATGCACGAACACCTGTATCTTCAAAACCTTGGGCCAAAGCCATAAAAGTTTGATAATTGCTGAAAGTATCTAAGTTCAAACCACCAGGTGCTCCCGTGAAGTCAAAAGTAGGTTCCTCTATGGCATCATCACCTAATGCTGCTAATAAAAAGTCAACATGTGAAGTTTCGTGTTTTGAGATTTGTGCGAAGACAGCTTGGTCTTCACTTGGAATTAAACCAGAGGTATCTAAACCCATTTGGTAGAAATTGCGTTCTAAATATTCCAACGCGAGTGCGAAATTCAAAATCTCAGTAGGAGAAGCCATCATAAATGATGCTGGCATAGCCATGGTCGCTGCTCTTGTTTTTGAGCTTGTTGCTGCCAATCCAAAAGGAATAGAAGCTACAGCAAGGTTTTTACCCAATGTTCTTAATTGATCGAAGGAATCACGTCTTGAACCTTTCTTGTTCAAAAGTTCACTATCAGAAAGGTGATCCATAATTTTTATAATATTCATAATATGTTTTTTAAATTTGAAAAATGATTAATTAAATTTATGACCTATCCAACGCCCTGTTCCATGTAGGTAAAAGGAGTGGTAATAAAACCACCTGCGGCAGCAATGATCTCTTTTGGAGGAAATGCTTGTCCTAAACCTGTTACGGGATCGATTACATCATCACCTGCAAAAGCACTGGAGCTGCTTCCATCAATTGTTCCTGTGGCAATTATATTTCTTATTGCAGAAGCATGTCTTGCTTCCACCGAAACAATTTTTCCTGCAATTAATAGATAACCTGGATCGCTAAGAAGTTTTCCTGCGCCATTATAAGCTCTTACCCCTGTATCCTCAAGAGATTGGGATGTGGCTAGAACTGTATCACGGTTTGAAAAATCCAGACCGGCATAATCAAATTCCAAAATAGGAAGCATTAAACTCTCATCATTACCTACTGCAGCTCCGATTGCTGTTTTGAAGAAATCACGGTGAATTACTTCATGGTAATATAAATCTGTCATTACTTCTTGTTCATTCTCGCTAAATGCACTTCTAAAATTTGCATTATTTACAACTCTTGTGTAGAAATCTGCTTCTAGTTGCTCAAGAGCATATGCATAATTAAGTACTCCGAGGTCACCTGTGCCTAAATCGAAAATTCCGTTTGGAGGCAATGGCGCATCGTCATCATCACTACAACCTGCCATCAATAAAATACCTGATCCTACAACGGCTGCTCCGCTCAATTTCAGGAATCGACGTCGTCCATTCTTGATGGATCCTACTTCACTTACTTTCACTTTGTTTTTCATAATAGTTTTTGTTTTTAGAGTTAATTGTTAAATTTACGTAAGGGAGGGATACATGGTTTTCTATTTCAAGTTAAATATTTATTAACGGTTTAATAAAAACAGTTAAATAATGAAATAATGGCAAATTTGCCTTATTTTAATTTCGTTTTTAATAAAAAGATTGTGGTAATATTATCATAATATTAATTATTCGTAAAGAATGAACAGTAATAGATTAGAAGCTTTTAGCGATGGTGTGCTGGCCATAATAATTACAATTATGGTGTTGGAACTGAAGGTTCCTGAGGGAACGGATTTGCAATCACTAAAATCTGTGTTGCCCGTATTCTCTAGTTATGTACTTAGTTTTATTTATGTTGGAATTTATTGGAACAATCATCACCACATGATGTATACCGTAGAAAAAGTAAGTGGTGGAATACTTTGGGCGAACCTTCATTTGTTGTTTTGGCTTTCCTTAATTCCTTTTGTAACAGGTTGGATGGGAGAAAATCACTTCGCTAAACTGCCCATGGCAATGTACGGTGGCGTTCTTTTAATGGCGGCAATTGCGTATTTTATTTTGCAGAAAAGTATCTTGGCTGTGCAGGGAAAAGATTCCTTGTTGGCCAAATCACTGGGAAAGGATTTAAAGGGGAAAGCTTCGCCACTATTTTACATTATCGCAATTAGCATGTCTTTTTTCAATACATGGATTGCTGGCGCCATATATGTATTGGTGGCTTTCATGTGGTTGATTCCCGATAAACGGATAGAATTAATTTTTAAAGAAAAGCAATAATATGATTTTAAAAGGACAACTACCAAGTTTGTCCTTTTAATTCCATAGCCGCACGTAATACATCACTTTGGCTTATCTGTCCCACAAGTTTGCCATTTTCTAGAATTGGAAAACGGCGGCGTTTGGACTCCAAAAACTTGTTGGCAGCGTCCAGCACGTTCATTTCTCCATCAATGGTGTCAACGTTTTTAATCATGTGTCGTTCCACTTTTACGTCTTCCATGGGATGATTGTGATACCTGGAGTCACTCAGTTCCTTTAAACAATCTCCTTCGGAAATAATTCCAACCAGTTCATTTTTGTCATTTACAACAGGGCCACCAGAAATTCTCTTTTTCAAAAGTACTTCCATAACTTCCATAATGGATTGTTCTGGCCTGAATGTAATTAGATTGCGAGTCATAAAATCAGAGACCTTTATTCTTTCCGAAGTACCTTTCTGGGGCTTTGCTCTTTTGCCCATAAAACTTTTAATTCCCATAATATCAAATTTTTGCGAACTTCTAAGATAGTCAATTTTTTGATAGGTTAGGTTTTTACACCATTTAGAAATTAATGAATTTATAGTTTTTAGATTTCACATATGTTTCTTACTGCTTCCTTTTCCTATAAAGCAGAAGATATTCCTTGTTATTTAAAAATAATCTTTTGATGGTATTCATCTGTAATTCAATGTTTAATATTTTCGTTCAAAAGATATGTTAGCTTAAGTGAATTATTTTATTTGCCTTAACAAATAATATTTTTAGCTTTGCCTAAAAATATAGATAATGAAAACCAAAAAACATCTGTTAGGTGCTTTAATTTGTATTCCTCTCCTGTTTGCTTGTGAAGCTTTAGGTCCGCAAGAACCAGAAGAATATGAATTGTTGGACGGGCCTGTTGAAGATCTTAATCAAGCAGAAGCCAAACGTTTTATAGAAGGCGACAAGGCTTTTAACGATCAAATATTTACTGTGGAAACTGGGCTGGGCCCCATATTTACCGGAACCAGCTGCGTTAGTTGTCATGCAGGAGATGGAAAAGGACATCCTTTCGTAAAGTTTACCCGTTTTGGACAAGGCCTTCCAGGGGTGAAAAATTACTTAGATCAGGGCGCTCCACAATTGCAGAACCGAGCGATTCCTGGTTATGAACCCGAAACATTGCCACCTGGAGTGCCTCACGCGGATCTTATAGCGCCCATAGTTACAGGTCTCGGATTTCTGGATGCGGTTTCGGATGAAGATTTATTAGCAATGGCAGATCCCGACGATTTGGATGGCGACGGTATTAGTGGCCGCGTGCACTGGAATGATAGGCCAGACTATGTTAATGACCGGACAGGAACAATTTCTGAAAATGGAAAATACATTACTCGCTTTGGAAAAAAAGCAGGTATGTATGACTTACTTCAACAAACTGCGGATGCTTATAATCAGGATATCGGGATTAACTCGTTCTACGAACCTTATGAAACCTATAGTGGTGACAAAGTGCAACCAGAAATCGATAGAGCAACTATTAACGACGTGGTATTTTATTTAAAAACCTTAAAAGCTCCGTTACCTCGCGATCAAGACAATCCCGATGTTATTGCTGGATCAACATTGTTTGAAAGTGCACAATGTATTGCTTGCCATAAACCAACTTTACGAACATCATACTCTCCTATTGTGGCTATTTCTTATAAGGAGTTCCATCCTTATACCGATTTGCTTTTGCACGATATGGGACCTGAATTGGATGACGGTTATACCGAGGGATATGCTTTTTCCTCCGAATGGAGAACCGCTCCACTTTGGGGAATCGGTCTTGCTAAAGATTCGCAAGGAGGCGAGTATTACCTTATGCACGATGGAAGAGCTAGAAGCATTGAAGAAGCCATATTACTTCATGGAGGAGAAGCTCAAAACTCAAGAACCAGCTATCAAAACTTAGGTCAACACGAAAAAGAGCAACTCTTAACCTTCATTGAATCTTTATAAAATGGACAGAAAAAAATTTTTAAAAACTTGTGGAGTCGCTTTGGTTGGATTACCCTTTGCTTCAGCGATTTTAACCTCCTGCCAAAGTATTTATTATGCTTCCAGCAATATGATAAACAATCGACTTGTAGTTCCTCTTTCTGAGTTCAAAATTATAAAGAAGTCCAGCACCGCGTATCGCGATTTTGTAATGGTAAAATCTACTTCGGAAGGTTTTCCTATCTGTTTGTATAAAACAGGAGAGAATCAATACAGTGCATCCCTAATGAAATGCACACATCGTGGATGCGAGCTTAATGTGGGTGGAGGAATTTATAGCTGCCCTTGCCACGGTAGTGAATTCGATGCTAAAGGAACTCTTTTGGAAGGTCCAGCCGACCAAGATTTAAAAACATACAAAACAACAATCGACAATGAAAATATTTACATCGAACTATCTTAAAGCAAGTCTTCTTTTATTTAGTTTTTTCTGTGTGGGGAATTTACTCGCCCAAGAATATGAAACCGAACAGGAGAATTCTAATGATGACAACCACTTAAATATGGATGCCGTTTTTAGCAGACCTTCCCTGAAATTTGATAAAGTTCCAGTAGCATTAGGAGGATATTTGGAAGCAAATACAATGCATAGAACCGAAGAGGGAATATCTGAAGGCTTATCTTTTCAAGCCAGACGATTAACGATTTTTATGGCAGCTTCCATTTCAGAAAGAGTTAAGTTTTTAACCGAAATAGAATTTGAAGACGGCGGAAAAGAAGTAGCCATAGAATTTGCCGCACTTGATGTAGCATTTCATCCTATGTTTAATTTTAGAGGTGGGATTGTTATGAATCCCATCGGCGCATTTAACGAAAACCACGATGGGCCAAAGTGGGAATTTGTGGAACGTCCAGATGTAGCAGTAAATATGTTGGCTGCAACCCAATCGAATGCAGGCTTTGGGATGTACGGTAAAACCTATTCTGGAAATTGGATTTTTGGATATGAAGCATATCTAACCAATGGTTTCAACAGTAAAATAATTTCCAATGAAGAAGACAAAACCTTTCTGCCAGCCTATAAAGAAGGAGAGGATTTATTTGAAGAAAACTTTAGTGGAAAAGCGATGTTCTCTGGAAAACTGGCAATTAAAAACAGAAAGATAGGAGAGATTGGTTTATCATATATGGGAGGTGTTTACAATAAGTTTGAAGATGATGGAGAAGAAATTGAAGATAAGGCCAGAGTTGACGTATTTGCCATAGATTGGAACACGACAATTAAAGCCACCGGCACTTATATAGTTGGAGAAGCGGCATTTGTAAGAGTTCAAACTCCTGAAACTTACACGCCACAGTACGGCAATAAGCAACACGGTGTTTTTATGGATGTGGTGCAACCAGTGTATAAGAAGAAAATATTTGAATGGGAAGATGCTACTTTTAATGTTGCAGCAAGATTTGATTATGTAGATTGGAATGTTGGAAAATTTGAAGCAACAAATACCAATATCGGTGATCAAATTATTGCTATTACCCCAGGAATTAGCTTTCGACCTACATCGAAAACAGTTTTTAGAATTAACTATCGCTACGAATGGCAAAATGATATTATTAATAATCCAGCCGAAAGAGCCGCCACTTGGTATATGGGCTTCAGTAGTTACTTTTAATCGGGAGGTGTCCGATGACAATCGATGGGGATATGGATTTATTGGTTATTAGATAAGCTGTTAATTCATTAAAGTTCTTATTTTTGTTAAGGTTGAATTCATTTGGTAACTGTGTTTGATCATTAAACTGAATTTCAGCATTTCATTCCCCTACAAATTGAATCGGGCACTACTGATTAAATTCCAAAAACTATAATATGAAAAATCTTTATGCGGTTTTATCTCTTCTTCTTATAATCGCATTGAGTTTTTATAGTTTTTATGGATTGATGCCTCAATACGACGAAAACGAAGGTATTCCCCCCACTGAATTCTCCGTGGATAGAGCTTTGACTCCTTTGGAGGAAATTGCGAAAGCACCGCATTATTTAGGCTCTCAAGCACACGAAGATGTGCGAAAATTTTTGATAGGTGAATTGCGAAAGCTGGGTTTGGAACCTCACATCCAAGAAGGATTTAGTTTAAATCCGCAATCAAAAACCTTAAATAAACCCATAAATATTGCTGCTCGCATAGAAGGATCTGAAGAAGGAAAAGCCCTTTTACTACTTTCTCATTATGACAGCGCGCTCGTTCCTTCCTTTGGAGCAAGTGATGATGGCACAGGTTTAGTTACAATTTTGGAAAGTTTCCGAGCTTATCTTGCTTCTGGAAAACGTCCGAAAAACGATATTATCATTCTTTTTACCGATGCAGAAGAAATAGGACTAGATGGGGCTAAACTTTTTGTCAATGAACATCCCTGGGCAAAGAATGTGAGCTTGGTGCTCAATTTTGAAGCACGTGGAACCAGTGGTCCCAGTAATATGATTTTGGAAACCAATGGTGGGAATTCTAAATTAGTAAAGGAATTTATCAAGGCGAATCCAGATTTTCCTGTGGCTTCTTCGTTGATGTACAGCGTTTACAAAATGCTGCCTAATGATACGGATTCCACTATTTTTAGAGTAGATGGTGATATAGACAGTTTTTTCTTCGCCTTTATTGACAGCCACTTCAACTATCACACGGCTAATGACAATATGTATCATCTGGATTGGAACAGCTTGATGCATCAAGGAAGTTATTTGCTCCCGCTACTTCATTATTTCGCAGATGCCGATCTGTCAAGTTTAAAGTCTGATACAGACGATGTTTATTTTAATTTTCCCGTGCTAAAAATGGTTCATTATCCCTTCTCGTGGATATTACCGATGCTTATTTTGGCAACGCTGATTTTTTGGATCCTTATTTTTTATGGAATCCGTAAAGGAAGACTCTTAGGGAAGAGTATTGCTAGAGGTTTTGTTCCACTTTTATTATCCTTGATCACTTGCGTACTTATCGGTTTCTTCGGCTGGAAATTACTGTTCGTTCTTTATCCGCAATATCTAGAAATTCAACAAGGGTTTACTTATAACGGGCATTGGTATATTGCATTTTTCGTCTTTCTTTCCTTGGCCATTACGTTTGCATTTTATAAAAAATTTGCTATCAAATTCAACGAAGCAGCATTTTATGTGGCACCGTTATTTTTCTGGCTCTTGATAAATTTGACAGTTTTTATAATTCTGAAAGGTGCAGCATTTTTTATTATTCCAGTATTCTTTGGACTTATATCTTTCTTTGTAATGCTTCGTCAAGAACGTCCAAATCTTTTAGCATTGACGCTTTTAGCAATTCCCGCAATTCTTATTTTTGTGCCGCTCATTCAATTTTTTCCAGTTGGATTGGGGTTAAAAATGTTGGTGATTAGTTGTGTTTTTACCGTATTGCTTTTTGGGTTGATGTTGCCGATTTTCACATACTATAAAAGAAAAGTTTTACTCTCGGCAGTGTGTTTCTTACTCGCGATTTCTTTCTTTATAGTAGCACATTCCAAAAGTGATTACTCCGATGAAAGAAGAAAACCAAACAGCCTTGTTTATTATAAAGATGCAGATGCAGGAAAAACGTATTGGCTCACTTATGATAAAGAAATTGATGAATGGACCAAAGAGTATCTAGGTGAAACGCCTGAAGATGCGTCCATAATTACGGGCGATGCAGCCTATAATAAATATGGAACTAATTTTAGTTTCGCAGCTGAAGCGCCTGAAAAAGACATAGCGAATTTCGAAGTTATTTTAGAAAAAGATACATTAGTTGAAAATCTTCGAAATGTCAAATTTATCATTGTTCCAAAGCGAAAAGTGAATAAAATCGATTTGTATAGCGTGGAAAATACTGCGTTTAAATATTTGGAATTCAATGGACAAAAAGCTTCTGTTTCAGATACATTGAAAGATTATAGAGGAACTAAAAATGCGGCGCTTATCAATTATTATGTTTCGGCTAATGACTCCTTAAAAGTGAAGTTTTCAGTTGAAAAGAATACACCTGTTACTTTTAAAGTAATGGAATATTCTTTTGATTTAATGGACAATCCAGATTTCAAAATAACAAAGCGGCCGGATTATACTATGCCAAAACCTTTTGTAATTACAGATGCGGTGATGGTAAAACGCACTTTTTCGGTAGATTCTTTACATCGGAAAGTTGTTAACACCATTTTAAATTCTGTTGATTAATAGAGATTTTTATTTCGAAATTTTCTTTGTCTCTGCTTAGAAGGAGGTAATATTCTTAGGTATTTATTATTAAACGATATCTTCTTAAATTAATAACCCCGTGCTTTAGCCTAGGGTTTCCCCATCAACTATAACAAAGGCTTTAGCCAAAATGTTCGTATATCAATACCCATCTTTCAAATATATCACTGCCAATTCTCAAGTGTTTCGAATCTGCGGAGCAAAGCCTTTTACTTAATGAAAAACCTATATTTGCAGTTTTATCATAATAATGCACCAATGAACAAATCAATCGCCATTGCCGGTCTTGGATGGCTCGGACAACCTCTAGCGCATCGCTTAACAACTTTGGGCTATAAAGTTAAAGGCTCAGTTACAAGTATTGAGAAAGCCACAATGCTCCAGCAGAATGGAGTTGAAGCCTATCCAGTGGAAATTTCTGAAAGTGGTGTTCAGGGGGAAGTAAAAGTCTTTTTGAAAAATGCTGATTATTTAATTATCATGATTCCTCCGGGCTTAAGAAGAAACACCGGCACTGATTACGTACTGAAAATGACTCATTTTTTAGAAGAGATAAATAATGCTTCGGTACAAAAAATTATTTTAGTCAGTAGTACTTCAGTTTATGATGATTCCCAAAGAAATGTGACTGAAGAGGACGAACCAAAACCTGAAACAATCGCAGGAAAGCAGTTGAGGCAAGTAGAAGAATTATTCAATCATTCGCATGACTTGGAAACAACAGTTGTGCGTTTTGGCGGCTTGTTTGGTGGGAGTAGAAACCCAGCAAAGTATTTGGCTGGAAGAAAAGATTTAGCAGGTGGTGCAGCGCCCGTAAACTTGATACATCGGGATGATTGTATTAAAGTCCTTATAGAGATTGTTAGGCAAGATGCCTTCGGAAAAACTTTTAATGCCGTAAACCCAGACCATCCCAAAAAGTCTGATTACTATATTCAAAAAGCAAAAGAGCTTGGATTGGAACCGCCAACATTTGCTGAAACTGATTCTGGGGAAATATTTAAACAGGTTGATTCCGAAAACTTGGGAAATGTGCTGGGATATGAGTTTAAAAATAAATTGAGTTAATTCTCGCTATTAACGAAAGCAATACCTTCAAGGTTTTCTCCTCTTGCGGACATGTGGAAACCTTACAAGGTTTTCTCATATATTGACAAAATAAGGCCGGTTCAGGCTAAAGTAATTTGTTTGATTTTGATTAAAAAGTAATATTGCAATATTTCTTCTTATCCTTTATGTCAAAGGCTTAAGGGCAGATTATCATTTCTATATTCTCACTTTATTCATTGTTTGTTAAAATAAAAAGGAGCCAATTAAGGCTCCTTTCAATTCAAATTATATTATAACACTACCAAATACGAACCCTGTCTTCTGGGGCAACGTACATTGGATCGCCTTCTTTAATATCAAAAGCTTTGTAAAAAGCATCAACATTTACTAAAGGTTGTGTAGCTCTTACCATTCCTGGAGAGTGCGGATCTGTTTTCACTTGATTTTTAACAGCTTCATCACGAGCTTTGGTGCGCCAAACAGTGGCCCAACTCATAAAGAAACGTTGCTCTGGAGTGAAACCGTCAATATCATCAGGACGTCCGTTTTCTTTATAAAAATGTTGCAAACCGTCGTAAGCGGCAAGAACGCCACCTAAATCACCAATGTTTTCACCCAAAGTGAATTTTCCGTTGATGTAAACACTGTCCAAAACTTCTACATTACTGTATTGCTCGGCAAGTTTATCGCCACGCTCGGTAAAGTTTTCAAGATCTTTAGCTGTCCACCAGTTTACTAAGTTTCCGTCAGCGTCAAAACGCGAACCGCTATCATCAAAAGCGTGTGATATTTCGTGACCGATTACAGCGCCCATTCCACCGTAGTTTACAGCTTCATCTGCTTTATAGTCATAAAAAGGAGGTTGAAGAATTGCTGCTGGAAAAACGATTTCATTGTTGAATGGATTGAAGTAAGCGTTTACCGTTTGTGGGTTCATTCCCCATTCGGTCCGGTCTACAGGTTCATCTATTTTTTCTAAGTTATCTTTATAATTCCATTGTTGAACGGCAACCATATCGTCATAATACGAGTTTCCAGGTTTTACTTCCATAGAAGAGTAATCTTTCCATTTATCAGGATATCCTATTTTTACGGTAAACTTGTTTAGTTTTTCGATAGCCTTCGTTTTTGTGCTATCAGTCATCCAATCTATATTGTTAATACGCACTTTGTAGGCATCAATAATATTGGCAATCATTGCTTCCGCTTTTTCTTTAGCTTCTGGTGGAAACATTTGATCTACATATAATTTTCCAACAGCTTCACCCACACTTCCATTTACGGTTGCCATGGCACGTTCGTTGGCTGGTTTTTGTTTTTGGGTACCGTTTAAGGTTTTACTATAGAAATCCCAGTTGGCCTTATCAATATCTGTTGTAAGCATTCCAGCAGAATTATTTAAGGTAGCCCAACGCATAACAGTTTTCCAAGTATCTATATCTGGATTTGCAAACATTTTTTGCACTGTTTCCATATATTTAGGTTGCATCACAAGTACGGTATCCAATTTTTTAGCAACACCCATATCTTTAAAAGCCTTTTCCCATTTAATCTCCGGCACCATTTTTTGTAGTTCGGCAATACTTCTTGGGTTGTTGAAGTTTCTAAAATCGCGGCTTGCAACTTTGTCCAATCTCGGGGTTGCAAGTTTGGTTTCGAATGCGAGAATAGTCTCTGCCTGTTTGTGTGCAGATTCTTCACTATCACCCAAAAACTGAAGCATTCTGGTAATATGCGCCACATACTGCTGGCGAATTTTTTCTGAAGCAGGATCTGTATTGGTATAGAAATCTCTATCTGGAAGGCCTAATCCTCCTGGGGTAATGTACGCAGAGTTCATCGAACTGTTAGATGGATTTGAGAAAGCTGCTACACCAAAAAATGGCTGAGAAACACTCACGGCATCTTCCGTAGCTACTTTTTGAAAGTCCTCCATATTTTTGATGGCCTCAATTTTCGCAAGTGTAGGTTTTATTGGGTCAATACCAGCTTCGTTTCTTGCAACAGTGTCCAGCTTTGATTCGTAGATCATCAAGGCTTTTGCTTGATCGGTATCATCTGCATAGTCGCCGCTCTCTTTTGCTTTTTTCATAATATTAAGCATGTCGGCATCAGTCTTTTTCCGAAGGATTGTAAATCCACCCCAACTCGTTTGATCGTCTGGAATTTCATTTTCCTTCATCCAGTTTCCGTTTACGTAGTTGTAAAAATCAACTTTTGGGCTTACGGTAGTATCCATGTTTGCGAGGATAATTCCGTGCGGTTCATTGTCTGTTTTGGCCACTTCGGTTTTTTCCTTACAAGCGGTGGCCGCTGCAGCAACAACTGCAAAAGCCAATACAGGTTTTAAAAAATTCGTTTTCATTTATGGTTTTTATTTATTTTAAATAATTATGAAAGGATAAGTTGTCCTTTCGTTTTGAATGTTACACTTTTTTATTCTTAATATCTTGTAGCTCCAGATTTAGTATCGAATCTCGAAATCGTTTTTGTTTCTTTAGTTCGTTTTCCTCATTGTCCTTTCTTTGGAAATCGATTTTGTCTTTCTGAAATTTTTGGTTGAGTTGAACAATCAGGTTTTTTAAAGCCATATTCATTTTTTCTATGGAATTCTCTAGCTTTAACGAATCAATCTTGGATTGGTTTGCGGCTTGAAACAATAGTTCCGAACGAGTTTTAAGAACAAACAATCTGCTTTTAATAGGGTTTGTATTAAGGGTGTCTGGAATTTTTTTAACGAGTGAATCGGAATATTCCCTTAAAAGTTCAGAACGGTTTCGAAGTTCTTGATAGTTGCTGCCGTTTGCATTTTTTGCTTCGGCAACATAATCTTCTAAAATCCCCCAGTGAATGGCCTGCTCCTTCGCCGGCGCGGAAAGCTCAGGAAATTCAAAATTCTTGTTTCCGAAAAGAATGGATACATCATTTTTTGGTGCTTCTTCTTTTTGATCCTCTGAATTTCCGCAGGATATAGCAAGTAGCACTAACGATAAGAGTGGAATTATAAACTTCATATAAAAAAAAGGTTTACAAAGATACTGGTTATTAAACTAATGACACAGAAAATTTCGATTCTCCTGGGAATGTTTTTTTTGAGAATTTTTATACTATTTTGCCACTCCCCAAATCTCGGGAACACGAACCCACCTGCCTGTTTGCAGGTTAACAAAAATTAGCTTGTTTGTTGAAAACAGTTATGCAATCGGCATAGTTTTAAATTTTGCAAATCTGACTGCCGTCAGGCAGGTGTAATAGACTTTCAGTCTGTTTTTAATGTTCTTGCCAGATTAGCACCGATTGACTTAATGATATAACAGTAGCTCTGCAAACATAATTTACTGATGATTATAATATTATAAAATCACTTAGATGATAGAAAAAGAACTGTGTTATACTTTCCCTATGCAGAAGTATTTAAAGTCTTACAATTTATGATGAGGATAAACAGATTTCACTTTCTTTTAAATGCCACACCTTCTAATATCTGTATATTTGCATTTCAATTTTAGAAAAAAATAAATTCATGAAGAAACGAATTCTCATTATCGGCGCCTGTGGACAAATAGGAACAGAATTAACCTTATATCTTCGAGAGAAATTTGGCAAACACAAAGTGATTGCTAGTGATATCCGTGAAGGAGATAAGCCGCTCATGAAAAGTGGTCCTTTTGAAATTCTCGACGCCACAAATTACGATGAGGTTGAAGAGGTTGTGATTCGTCATGAAATAACTGATGTCTATTTAATGGCAGCCATGCTTTCTGCTACCGCCGAAAAATTCCCTATGAAAGGTTGGAATTTGAATATGGATTCACTTTTCAATGTTTTAAAACTGGCGAAGGAGAAAAAAATTGAAAAGCTATTTTGGCCTTCCAGTATCGCTGTTTTTGGACCCACTACACCCAAAAATGATACACCACAACGCACCGTTATGGAGCCGAGCACGGTTTATGGAATTAGCAAACAGACCGGTGAACGTTGGTGTGAATATTATTTTAATCGCTATGGCGTAGATGTGCGCAGCATCCGTTATCCTGGACTAATTAGCTACAAAACCCTGCCAGGTGGAGGTACTACAGATTATGCAGTTGATATATACCACAAAGCCTTAAAGCACAAAAAATATATCTGCTTTTTAAATTCCGAAACAACTTTGCCAATGATGTTTATGGATGATGCCATTCGCGCCACCGTAAGCATTATGGAAGCTGACAGGGAAGATATAAAAGTGAGAAGTTCGTATAACCTTTCTGGGATGAGTTTTGATCCTGAGGAAATAACTGCAAGCATCAAAAAACACATTCCTAAATTTGAAATTAGCTACGAACCTGATTTTAGACAACCCATTGCTGACAGTTGGCCACAGAGTATTGACGATAGTGAAGCTAGAAAAGATTGGGGCTGGGAAAGTAAAATCTCCCTCGACGAAATGACTGAAATTATGCTTACTAATTTAAAGGATAAATATCAGTAAAAAATGATGTTGGTTATTTATTAAATTCTACTTCCAAAATATTGGCAGTTCCATTTCTACCTTCATTGGAGATAAAAACGGTTCCTTCTGCTGAAAATGCAAGGCCTTCTGGTTGTGGAAACGACTTTGGATACAACTGATGTAGCTTTAATAGTTTTCCTTCGTTGTCCATGATCAAAAGCTGTGGTTTTTTCTTGGAAGTCAGAACATAGATATTTCCGTTTTTCGGATTAATAGCAATTTCAGAAGGATAAAAACTACTTTCTATATCGCCATCGTCACCTTTATCCTTTTTCTCAAATATTGGATCGTCTAATGGAATTTTAAGGATAGGAAGTGTTTCAGATTTTTTAGTTTCCAAATTAAATGCATAAATTCCCTTATAGCTATCGCTGTGAGGGTCTTTATTTTTTACAGTATATAGAAGTCGGTTATTTAGAGTATCTGCCACCAAAGACTCCATATTGTTTTTTCCCGAAAAAGGTGTTTGATATTGTTGAACTTCAAAATCGGGACTGAGGTAATTGCTTACTTCAAATAATTTTCCACTACTCTCCATAACATAGGCGGTGCTATCAACGACTGCCAAGGCTTCATAATCACCCGATTTGGCGAAATTCACTTTTTTTTCCACGAGTTCTGTATTGAAGTTGTAGATATAAATAATGCCTTCCTCATCTTGTACACAGGCCATTTTATCTTCTGAAATCCAGCTAATTCCTGAAATTTCGTTGAGTTCATTCGGCATATCCCATTTGTGGATTATTGTATATGTTTCGTTATCCAAACGTGGATTTATAGCAGGATTTTCAAATGCCCACCACAAAACACCTACAAAGGCGAGCACGCCAACAATAATAAAAAATGCAATTCTGTTTTCATTCATAATGTATCAAATATAGAGATGAATAAATTAAGTGAAAATAATGTGGTTTTTACTTAAAGTTATGGTAAAAAAGACTTGAGTGTATTCCTAGGGAAATCACAACACATAAACCTTTTGTTGGAATCGGGCTTAGGATGTTAATTCAGAGCGTAGGAATAAGATTGATTTACAGGTTTTTCGGTTATCATAAAAGGAAACCTTGCGCTACGGTGGTTGCTTGATTCTCCTTCCTAAACTAAACTAAAAGGATTTCAAATTTTTAAGAATACATTTAAAAGTCTAATTGGAATTGGCTTTCAGATTCTATCACAACCTAAACAAATTGAGCTCAATTTACACCATGGAAAATCAAGCGAGATTAGGAAAATATATGTAGATTGAAAAAGTTAAAAAAAACATTAAAAATAGATGAGTAAAATAGGTAACACTAATTCAAAACGTTGGTTTATTGCGATTATGGGAACTCTTCTTCAGGTTGTGTTGGGCACTGTTTATGCTTGGAGCTTTTTTCAAAAACCAATCAGTATCGAGTATGGATGGACCAATGTAGAAACCATGTGGATATTTAGTTTGTCTATTTTATTTCTTGGAATAGCGGCCGCCTTTGGGGGAATACTTCTTCCCAAATATGGTCCCCGCAAATTAGCCGCCATGGGCGCATTACTTTATGCTGTAGGTTATCTGATTAGTGCTTATGCTATGTTTATTGCCAGCTTGCCTCTTTTCTATATTGGTTTTGGAGTAGTTGGTGGAATAGGCCTGGGTTTAGGTTATGTAACTCCTGTTGCCACAGTCTCCAAGTGGTTCCCCGATAAAAAAGGTTTTATCACCGGAATGGTTGTTATGGGTTTTGGCTTGGGTGCATTTGTAATGTCGAAAGTTATTGCGCCTTTTTTAATAATTATGACTGATGGCAACATGGTGCAAGTGTTTTTGTATATTTCGTTAGTACTTCTTGCCATTGGGATTCCTGCCAGTTTATGTATGAAGAATCCTCCCAAGAACTTTGTTCCTGAAGGATATACTTCTCCTGTGAAGCATACTGTAAACAAAAAATTCAAAGAGAGTCTAAGCATTAAGGAGAGCTTATTATCTACAAAATTTTTAGGAATGTGGCTTGTCTTTTTTCTAAATATAGCGGCTGGCATTATGTTTATTAGCTTGCAATCGCCAATGATACAAGATTTGCTGCTACTAAAAGATGCCACAATGAATACTGAAAGCCTCGCCATGGCTGGTGCTACTCTTATTGCTGTCAGTTCTTTGTTTAATGGGATTGGTCGTTTTATTTGGGGTGGATTATCGGATAAGATTGGAAGAATCCAGGTTTTTCGTCTCATTCTAGGGTCTCAAATTTTAGTTTTTATCCTTATGATGGTCACAACAAATCCTTGGCTCTTTGGAGGTTTAGTATGTTATGTATTACTATGCTATGGTGGTGGTTTTGGCGCAATGCCATCTTATGTTCTTGATGTTTTCCATTCAAAATTAATGCCTGTTGTTTATGGCGTAATTCTTACTGCTTGGTCTATTGGAGGAATTGTTGGTCCTCAGCTGGCCGCTTTTATCAGGGATTTTTACGCCGAAACCCCCAAGATGATTGGGCCAAGAACTTATATGGCAGGAGCAATTTTGCTAGGAATTGGTTTTATTGTAAGTCTAATGCTGACAAACAGAGCGATTGGTGAAGGAAAGAGGTGAGACGGAACATGAAAACGAAATCGAAGACGAAATTGAAAAAGAAGATGAAGTTGAGTTAGAAGCTGAAACCCGTTTAAGTAGAATTAGACGTTGAACCGGGTTTTATCTTTTCAATCTAGACTTACTCATAAATCCTGAACCCACTACCGACTAAAGTCTATCAACTACCAACTATTTTGTAGCCTCACCAAGAATCGAACTTGGATCTAAAGTTTAGGAAACTCTTGTTCTATCCGTTGAACTATGAGGCCATTATATATAGGAATGTAAATTTAGTTATTTTCAAGAAGGAGACGAAAATTCCATGAATCAGTTTTCAAAATAATAGGCCAATGACTCTGTGTCCTCCGTACCTCTGTGGTGAAATTAATAACTAGTTCAAAAAAAAACAGGTTCAATCAAAATTGAACCTGTTTTTTCTATTAGAAAATATCTTTTAAAACCTACGCTTCACAACTAGCACAATCCTTTTTCTGTGCAAATTTTTGTGCGGCATTCATACTGTGTTGGTAGTACAGCGATTTTAACCCTAGTTTCCAAGCAGTAACGTGAATCTTGTTGATCTCTTTTACCGGCATTTCGGGATGAACAATTATATTTAACGATTGTCCTTGGTCAATATGATTTTGACGGTTTGCAGCTTGATAGATTAGATCCATTTGATCTATTTCAGAATAGGTTTTAAAAACGTCTTTTTCTTCATCTGTCAAAAAGTTAAGATGCTGAACAGAACCGTCGTAATCGCGAATATTTCGCCATATTTCGAGTGTGTTCATTCCTTTTTCCTCAAGCAATTGCTCCAAAAATGGATTTTTGATAGTGGTTTTGATCTTGGCGATATCCTTCACATAAACATTGGACCATATTGGTTCAATGCCTTGCGAAACTTGGCCTAAGATAAAAGCGGATGATGTAGTAGGAGCAATCGCGTTTAGCGTAGCATTACGTCTTCCATAGCCTTTTAGAACTTCTGGTTCGCCAAATTTTTCAGCCAATTCTTCTGATGCTTTATACGATTTTTCCTTGATTAACCTAAAGATTTCACTGTTTAAGTCGTATGCTTTTGCGCTGTTTAAAGGAAGCATTCTGGACTGTAATAAAGAGTGCCATCCTAAAACTCCTAAACCTAAAGCACGGTTGTCTTTAGCAAAGTTGTAAGCGCGTTCCATAAATAGAAATGTTTGTCTATCTTCCCTACTTTCAGAGTCGCGATAATCTTCTAATTTATCAACAAATTCGGTGATAACTGCGTCTAGAAAATAAACCATGGTTTCAACTGCATCGGTGTCTTTCCACTTATCGTAATGCAATAGATTTACTGAAGAAAGTACACATACAAAGGACCAGTCGTCATTGGATGGTAGCATTATTTCGGTACAAAGATTACTCGCGTAAATAGGAAGGTCTTTGTCTTTATAAACGTCTGCTGCAGAATTGTTGGCGTTGTCCTTAAAGAAGATATATGGATAACCCATTTCGCCTCTTCGCTGAAGTACTTTTGCCCAGATGGAACGTTTTGCCTCGTCGCCGGCAATCATTTCTTCCATCCATTCATTGGTTACAGTAACACCGTGGGTAAGTTCCTGAATAGGGTTTCCTTCGGTACCAATTTCCAAGAACTCCATAATATCTGGGTGTTCTACTGGTAAATAGGGTGAAAAACGACCGCGTCTTACGGAACCTTGGCTTACAACATCAACCATAGATTCAAATAATTGCATAATATGAACCGCGCCAGATGCTTGTCCGTTATTTTTTACTTCAGCTCCACGATGACGAATTTTCCCAAAATAGCCTGAAGTTCCACCGCCAAGTTTCGACATCATTCCCACTTCAGATTGTGTGTAAAGAATGTTCCCCATATCGTCGCCAATATGCGATCCAAAGCAGCTGATAGGAAGACCTCTTTTCTTTCCGAAATTAGACCAAACCGGTGATGCCAATGAGAAAAATCCTTCAGACATATAACCAAAAAATTTGTCTGAATAGCCTGGGATACCCAAAATTTGTTCGGCTCTATCGGCGATTTCACGAATGCGTTCTTCTGCAGTTACGCCAGGGCTTAGATAACCTGAAGCTAGAAAATTTCGGCTGTGCTCGGTAAGCCATTCAAAGCCTTGTGGTTTTTTCTCTTCGGTATGATGAAGCGCTTCCTTTCTAGCGTTTACAAGGTTGTTGTTGTCGGAAATTGTTTCTGTAGTTTGTGTGTCGAGGTTTAGATTTTGATCGTTCATTTAGAAAAGGTCATCACTGGTTATACTTTGGGTTCTTTTACTGTAATTGATAGAGCGTTTTACGAAAAAATCGCCGTGCTTGGTGCCGATAATCTCATCGTCAAACCATTCCGTTTGAATCAAGAGATTTTGGTCTATATCAAATATTTTTCCTATCCCGATACTTTCAAGGGAATTATTAAAACGGTTTTTTATAAATTCATTTACTACATTTTTAGGAAGGAAATCGAGTTCGCCATCTTCAAAAATCCAATCCACAATTTTGCTTTCTGCCAAAAATGCTTCCTTGCACATTTCTTGAATCATAATAATGTAACTCTCATCAAACCACTCTGGATTTTCTTGTTTGATGATTTTGATAATATCAATTCCAAAATCACCGTGAATTTGCTCTTCTTTGGAAGTGGCTTCCACAACATTTGAAATTCCTTTAAACATATTTTTATGTTTGTTAAAGGCCATGATTATCAAAAACTGCGAGAATAGAGAAACGTGCTCAATGAATAAGGAGAACAGTAAAATAGATTCTGCGTATTCTTTATTGTCTTCACTTTTGGCATTTTTTAAAGCAGTTTCCAAATAGTGAACCCGCATCATAATTACAGGTTTTTTCTTAAGGTTTTGAAATTCCTCATTTAGGCCTAATATTTCAAGGAGATGTGAATACGCATCGTGATGGCGAACTTCACTCTCTGCAAAGGTTGCACCTACGGAACCAATTTCAGGTTTTGGCATTCTGTGGTAGATATCGCCCCAGAAACTTTTTACCGCAACTTCAATTTGTGAAATGGCAAGCATCGTATTTTTTATTGCCGTACGTTCCACATCGGTAAGGCGCGTTTTAAAATCCTGAATATCGCTGGTAAAGTTGAATTCGGTATGGATCCAATATGAATGACGAATCGCTGGCACATATTCATAGAGTGCTGGATATTCATAAGGTTTTAAATTGATACGTTTCTCAAAGATGTTTAATTTTCGCTTTTGGGTCTGCTGATTTCTATAGAGAATATATCCTTTAGCAACATCAAAAAAGCCGCTTTCCATCAATTTATTTTCCACGAAATCCTGAACTTCTTCCACAGTTGGAATATATTTCCCGTCTTGGCTTTTTCTGTCCAACAGAGCCTGGTAAACCTTTTCAGAAATGCGTTGAGCGTCTTCCGGTCCCCCGTGTTTAGCAGCGATCATAGCTTTTAAGGTTGCATCTGTAATCTTTTGTAAATGAAAGAGTTTCGTGGTGGCATCTCTTTTTATGACGTGGGTAATTTCCATGGGAATGAGGACTAAAAATTAGAAAAATAAATGAGGTATAAAGATGAAAATTTTATCAATGTCTTTTCAATGAAAAGACATTATGTTGTTAAATGTTTATCAACAATGAGGTGAGATTTGGAAAGAATTGGAGGTGAGAGTGTTTAGAAAAATGCAATGTTCCAGCCGTCAAAAATCGTTTTTTAAATGTTAATAAGAAATAACTATCTTTCGATTTTCAATTCCCTTTTGAATTTTTCTGGGCATAGATAGGCATCCTAAAATGACACGTTAATTTTCTGAAATAGCTATTTTTCTTTGATTACTTCTTTTTCAAACGATTCCGAAGCATACACAATACTCCGATTTCATCTTTGGAAAGATTTTCGGCTTTTTTAAGCAAGGTGTTTATCTCCTTTTCAAAATAGTGCAAGGTGCGACCATTAGTGTAATCTTCAATAATTCTTGGGTCTATATAGGAGCCTCTTGCAACAGAGGGAGTATTTCCCAATCTTTCCGAAACACGATTTACGGCTTCCTTTATGTTTTTATCCAATAATTTTTGATTCTTTTTGTCCACAACACCTAGCTCATCCAAAGCAATGGCGGCAATCATGGTTCCAGCCCAGGTCCTAAAATCTTTGGCGGAGAATTCTTCGCCCATTACTTCGTGGATATAAGCGTTGAGATCTTCGCTTTTTACATCGATGACATTATTGTCTTCATCTAAATATTTAAAAACCTCATAGCCCGGCATATCGTCTATTTCCTGAACTATTTTAGCTAATTTTTTATCGACAATGTGTTTTTCTTGGTCTTGATTAGACTTTCCATTGTAGCTAAAAATCATTTCATTGCCTTCAATACTCAGATGTTTATGTCGCAAAGTGGTTAAACCATAAGTCTCATTTTCCTTGGAGTAGGTTTCACTTCCGGCTCTGAAAAACGCAGCCTCCAATAATCGCAACATAGTAGCCATTACTTTTTCGCGATTTAACTTTCGTTTGCGCAAATGCTGCCCAGTAACCCGTCGCATATGTTCCAACTGATCTGCAAAATCAATGATGCGATCAAATTTTTTGGAATTTTGTTTTTCGGTATAGTTGGGATGGTAGATATATTGTTTGCGGTCTTTATCATCGCGGCCGGTAACTAATAAATTGGCTTTTCTATTTTCCTCTATTTCCACATCAGTCCAAGCGGGTGGAATGACGAGCGATTTTATCCAATCGCGCGTTTCTACATCTTTTATTGTCTTGCCCTTCTTATCCTGATAGGTAAAACCCTTTCCATGTCTTTTTCTGTGGTACATCGCTATTTTTTTGTTTTAAAAGTAAAACAAAAAAATAATTGTTCCTTTAAGATTGTGTTCTTCTTAAGAATTTTGATTGCTTAAAAATATTGATTAGCAAAATTTGGTAAAAGGTTTTATAGGACTTTATGGAATTGAGACGATTTGCCCATGCATTTTACATTTCTAAGTTTATCAGCTGTTAGAATCCCAAAAAGTAAGTCGAGAAGCGCTTAAAGCACAACCCGACTCCTTTTTTTCAGTTTTAATTCGCACCAAGCGCATACCTAAAATAAATACTGCGCTGATCCTGAGGGATGTTAGACTATTGTACTATCAACTTCTCAGTAACAATACCTTTTGAAGTTGATAACCTCATCAAATAAACCCCCGATTGTAGATTAGATACATCCAGGTTTGTTTCTTTATTGTTTAAGTTGGACTTTTTTAACACCAACTTTCCCGTAGTATCTATGATATCAATATTTCTAATAATATCCTTGTCACTTGCAATAGTAATTAAACTTGAAGCAGGATTTGGATACATACTGAAATTGTCTGCATGAAAGCCTTGGGCAGCAACTCCCATAGTGCCAATGAAATCATAATCATATATATAATCACAAACATACACCAACTCACCTAGATCATTTTCGGTGTACCAATGTTGGAGGATAGGCATATTCTTCATCTCAATAAGGCTTGTGTCTTTTGAATCATCCTCTGGATTGTAGGGTAAAACAAGCTGATCAACGGTAAATTCCAGATTGTATTCATATTCGTTTCTGTTCGTAACCGTATTGCCATTTTTATGGTCCCATTTTATGCAGTTTTTATTGTCGTCATAGAAGAACCACTCCGTACCAGCCGTGTCCCACGTGGAGCCGGACCAAAATGCTTGTGATGAAGTATTCAATGTGCCGTCTAAATTGTATTGGTAAACGATTTTCCAGGAGTTTTCCAAAGTACCTGAATTCCAAGTGTCTTGGGCGAACTCTTCAATAAGCAGGCCATCGACATTGTACGTTAGCGTACAAACTTCAGCTAAATCGGTTCCGCCAAAAAGGAGCTCCCAATCAGTAAGTCTATTATTTTCATAAAAATAGTTATAAACTCCGCCTAAGGTGAAAGTGGGGCCGCCAAAACTATTGTAATTTGATCGGGATAAACGATTTCCATTCGCGTCATAGGTGTAATCAATATAAGAAACGAGGGTCCAACTGCCATTTAGAAGTTGATGTCTATCCAGTTTGATGACATTGTTAGATGCGTCATAGGTTAGCGAGTCTTTCACTTCTATTCCACTTTCCAGAAGAATGTCAGTGGCCACCAATAGCATATCTGAATTGTAAGTGTATCTTTCGTGTTCAAGATCATCTGAAGATCGATACTCTGAAAGGGAATATTCTTTGTCAACATTCTGTGCAAATCCTGCAATTGAAAAGACAGCAGTTATACAAACGAGTAGAATTTTTTTCATGGTAGTTTGGGTTTTGTGGTTAGGTTTGTTAAAATTTTAACAACAAACTTACATTAATTTTGCTCAATCGTAGAACGGCCAACTTATAATACCACGCACTTAAATATAAAACTTTCGGGATTCGGAATTTTCGTGGAATACGGATCTGATATCAAAGT
>NZ_AUBG01000014.1 GCF_000429125.1 Aequorivita capsosiphonis DSM 23843 | reverse complement strand
ACTACTATTCAGTATGGCTTGACTTTAACCAAGACGGATGTTTTGATGCAGATGAGCAAATTATCTGGAGCAATGATGTGATTTGGGGCGGCGGTATTCCAAACGGAGAAACCGGTGTTGTAGATGTGCCAATGACCTGGGAAGCTATGGCTCCTGGTACTTACCAAGCTAGAATCCGAAATAGTATGATGGATCATCCTATGGCTGAAGGTAATGGAGATGGAGAAGCAATAGACTTCACTATCGAAGTGATCAGTGAAGCGGATGCTCACAGGCTTTTAGGAGTAGAAAGTCAGGTATTTACCAATTTCACTTACTATCCAAACCCCGTTAAAGATCAGTTGACCCTGAATGCAAGCGCACCAATTGAGCAAGTTGATGTGTACAACCTGATCGGTCAAAAGGTCATTCAAAAGCAACCAAATGCTTTAGAAGCAAACATGGCTACTGACCAATTACAAGCTGGAGTTTATTTGATGAGCGTCACTATTGACGGTAGTCAGAAAACTTTCAGAGTGGTGAAAGAGTAAGTTTTAAAAATCCCTAATTGGATATTTATCCCCGTCTGCATGAGTTTATGTAGATGGGGATAATTTTTTGTGGTTAGAAGTGAGTTGTAAATTTTGAACTGCTTGATTTAGATCCTATTTTATTTATTCTGTAATAAGTATCCTTAAAAAGAGTTTTTATTTCTTGGGTTTTAGTAATATCTTTGTTTTGTAGCATATTCCTGTTTCTTATTTACATTAAAAACACTTTAAAACCAAATGATTCTCAAGGCTTATAGGCTACAATTTTAATTCCTTTTAGCCCCTAAATATCAGTTTTTTCAAGGTGCGAAACTCGAGAATCTAATTATGAGCATGAAGAACATCAAGAGAAGTCACTTTTTCACACTTTTAGTCTTTTTTATCGGCGCAACCACCATCGCCCAAACAGAGTTGAAGGGAAAAGTAGCGGACTTTTTAACCTATCAGCCCATTGAAAGTGCTAGTGTCTATATAAAAAACACTACGGTTGGTTCTATAACAAACGCAGATGGAAATTTTGTTTTAAAAGTGCCACAAAGATACTTGAGTGATACTTTGGTAATTTCTTCCATTGGTTATAAAAGTTTTAATGTAATAATAGCCGATTTTGAAAATGGCAACGATATATTTTTGGAGGAAGATGTGGCTTCATTAGATGAGGTAGTGATAGTTGCGGATCCGCGTCCTACAACAGGAAATGGGATTGTGCAAAAAGCTATTGAAAAACTGTCGAGCAATTTACCAGAACAAGCCTATCTTCTAAAAGGGTTTTTACGTCATAAAGAACGCAACAAGAAGGAGTATAAATGGCTGGTTGAAAGCGCAATTACATTATACGATTCTAGTTATGCCGCCGGTGCAAAAGATAACCTGAAAATAAATGTAGATGAAACGCGAAAAAGTTACGATTTAAGGGATATCGATAGTTTATTTACCTATTCGGCATATTTAAAAAGTATAGGCTCTAAAGCTGGAAATGTCAGTAGAAATTCCGTAAAAACTTCCGCATTAATTGATGCCATAAAGTGGAACGACAGCCGCGTAAATGGTTTGGATAATCTTTTTAAGGGGAAATTAAACCTAATCAGAAATAGCAATGTTACTGGTGCGCTATTGGGGAAGGATGTTTTGGAGAAGCACCAATTTCATCTGGACACTATTTTGGTTGACAACGGAAGAAAGCTCTATAAAATCAAAATTAGTAAAGGTGACGATTTTGTTGGATTAAATACTCCGGGCATTTATAATGAAGGCTTTGAACCTAAGGGATGGATCTATATTTATTATGATAATTACGCTATCAAAAAAGTGGAATATGAATTGATCGCTGGTTCCGATGTGCAGAAAAAGCGAAGCAAGAGTCTTTATGACACCCAGAATATCCATAAACTTACAATAACCTATAGGGAATATGACGGTAAAATGTATCCAAATTACATTTATTACGAAACTCCAAAACTGGTTAATATTGGGGATAGATCTTCCGATAGGTCAAAAACCGAATCTGAACCTGGTTTTGATAAGGGAGCACAATATTATTATACCATTCAAGAAATTTTGTTTAATGACATAATTCAGGATCCAGCACTTATACGTAAAGAGCTTCAGGAAAATGCTTGGTCTGCTGATATATTTTTAAGCAAACCTTATAATGCATCCTTTTGGAAAGATTATAATGTTTTGTTGGAAAGTAAAGAGGAGGAAAAGCTAATTCAAGACCTTTCTAAAAGAGCCTCTCTTTATAAAGAGTGATTATTTTTAAAATAACTCATAACTCATAACTCACAACTCATAACTTTTTCTATCTTTGCCGACTTAAAGAGAGGAGGTGATGACACTATGTTAATTATACCAGTTAAAGACGGAGAAAATATCGACAGAGCGCTAAAGCGTTTCAAGCGTAAGTTTGACCGTACAGGAACCATGCGCCAGCTACGTTCAAGACAAGCTTTTTCGAAGCCATCTGTTAAGAAAAGAGCGCAAATGCAAAAAGCGCAATACATCCAGAATCTTAGAGATCAGGAAGATATTTAATTAATTCCTGCAACAACGCGCGCTAAAGCTTTAGTGGTGGCGCAAGGCAGAAATCTTAAATTATACAAATCCGTTGGAATTTTTTCCAACGGATTTTTTTTATGATTAAAAGTTATTGGGTTGTTGAGTTATTAGGTTAATTTGTAAGTCTATTGCTCTAGCCCTAATGGGAGCCATGTTCACTCCCCTTTAGGAGCTGGGGGTAAAACCACAAACTACAAACCACAAATGTCCTTCTCCGTCTTTACAGATTATCTTCAACTAGAGAAAAAGTATTCACCACATACGGTGACCGCCTATTTGAGGGATTTGGAAGCGTTTGAAGCTTTTTCCTCTAAAGAGTATCAATATGCTGATATTGTAAATGTAAATTATTCCATAGTGCGAAGCTGGATTGTTAATTTGGTAGATTCGGGTATTTCAAACAGGACCGTAAACCGAAAGATTTCGTCTCTGAAAACATATTATAGGTTTCTTCTAAAGACGAAGCAGATAGAAATTAATCCTTTGGCCAAGCACAGGGCACTGAAAACTTCGAAAAAAATACAAGTGCCATTTTCCGAAAAGGAAATTTTCGGTGTCACAGAAATTTTAGGAATTCAAGATAACTTTGAGGGGATGCGCAACCTTCTGATAATTGAGTTGTTTTACGCAACGGGAATGCGAAGAGCAGAGTTGATAAACTTAAAGCTGGATGACGTTTCATACGCGCATAAAACGATCAAGGTCTTGGGTAAAAGAAACAAGGAGCGAATTATTCCTTTATTGCCCACCGTGATTCAAAGCCTAAGGGCATATTTACCGATGCGTGAAAAATTGGAAAGGATAAGCGACGCTGAATATTTATTTTTAACCGCCAAAGGGGTTAAAATATATGAAACTCTTGTCTATCGAATTATAAATACCTACTTTAGTAGAGCATCAGAAAAAGTAAAAAAAAGCCCGCATATTTTGCGGCATTCTTTTGCTACGCATCTTTTAAATGAAGGAGCGGATATTAACTCGGTAAAAGAACTCCTGGGGCATTCCAGTCTGGCTTCTACGCAAGTTTACACACAAAACAGTATATCCAAACTAAAGGAGGTTTATAAAAGTTCGCATCCACGTAATGAATAATTAGAGAGAAGCTTATGGCCTAAAAATACATATTACATTAATTTTAAAAATAGTATATATGAAAGTAAACGTACAGACTCCCAATTTTGCGGCAAAAGATGAATTATTAGAATTCGTTGAAAATAGATTATCTAAGCTGGAGCAGTTTTATGACAAGATAGTTTTTGCAGATGTTTTTTTGAAAGTTAAGAAGACGAGCGAGAAAGAAAATAAGGTTGTTGAGGTTTTGTTGAGTATCCCCGGTGATGAGGTGATGGTGAAAAAAGAAGCGAAAACTTTTGAAGAGGCTATAGATGAAGTAATAACCACTTTAGAAAGGCAGCTTAAAAAGCGAAAACAAAAACAAAAGGCATATTTGTAACATTTTTTTGAGAAAATGTTTTGTAGAAAAAATAAATTTTATACATTTGCAGTCCGTTAGAAATAGCGGACTTTTTTATGGGTCAGAAATGACCTCCGAAAAAGGCAAAAAAGCCGATGTAGCTCAGCTGGCTAGAGCAGCTGATTTGTAATCAGCAGGTCGTGGGTTCGAGTCCCTCTATCGGCTCTTTTAAAATTCAAGGTTTAAGATTCAAAGTTTAAAACTGAATCACTTAATTAACGTTGAATATTGAATTTGAAATATTGAATTAAATTGGGGAGATACTCAAGCGGCCAACGAGGGCAGACTGTAAATCTGCTGACTACGTCTTCGCAGGTTCGAATCCTGCTCTCCCCACAGATTTGAAAATTCCAATTTTCAAATACCAGGTTCCAAAAGGATTTGGGTCTAGAATTGGAAATGTTCTTAATTTTTTTTGGAATTTGGAATTTCCTTTATTTGGAATTTTCATAAAATTGCGGGAGTAGCTCAGTTGGTAGAGCGTCAGCCTTCCAAGCTGAATGTCGCCGGTTCGAACCCGGTCTCCCGCTCAAAATGAGTTTCAAGTTTCTCGTTTTATGTTACAGGTTTTTTTAATCTGAAACTTGAAACTTTAAACCTGAGGCTACAAACCGTAAAGGCCGATGTAGCTCAGGGGTAGAGCGTTTCCTTGGTAAGGAAGAGGTCATGGGTTCAATTCCCATCATTGGCTCTAGTTAGAATAAATTTGAACACTAATAATAACTAAGATTAAAATTAATACAAAATGGCAAAAGAAAAATTCGATCGGTCAAAACCACACTTGAATATTGGTACAATTGGACACGTAGATCACGGAAAAACAACTACGACTGCAGCTATTACTAAGGTGATGGCGGATGCAGGATTTTCTGCAGCAACATCATTTGATCAAATTGATAATGCGCCAGAAGAAAAAGAAAGAGGTATTACAATTAACTCTTCACACGTAGAATATCAAACAGCAAATCGTCACTACGCGCACGTTGACTGTCCTGGTCACGCGGATTACGTAAAGAACATGGTTACTGGTGCTGCCCAAATGGACGGTGCTATACTTGTGGTTGCTGCTACAGATGGTCCTATGCCACAAACACGTGAACACATTCTATTAGGTCGCCAGGTTGGTATTCCTAGAATTGTAGTGTTCATGAATAAAGTTGACTTAGTTGATGACGAAGAGTTATTAGAGTTGGTTGAAATGGAAATCCGTGACCTTCTTAGCTTTTACGAGTATGATGGTGATAATGGTCCTGTTGTTCAAGGTTCTGCTTTAGGTGCGCTTAATGGTGAGCAAAAATGGGTTGATGCGCTTCTTAAATTAATGGAAGAAGTTGATGCTTGGATTGAAGAGCCTGTTCGTGATGTTGAGAAGCCTTTCTTGATGCCTATTGAAGATGTTTTCTCTATTACTGGTCGTGGAACTGTTGCTACAGGTCGTATCGAAACTGGTATTGCTAAAACTGGAGATCCAGTTGAGATCATCGGTATGGGAGCTGAAAAATTAACTTCTACTATTACTGGTATTGAAATGTTCCGCCAAATCCTTGATAGAGGTGAAGCTGGAGATAATGCTGGTATCTTGTTAAGAGGTATTGAAAAAACACAGATTACTAGAGGTATGGTTATTGTAAAGCCTGGATCTGTAACACCACACGCTAAATTCAAAGCTGAGGTTTATATTCTTAAAAAAGAAGAAGGTGGTCGTCACACTCCATTTCATAACAACTACCGTCCTCAGTTCTACGTTCGTACAACTGATGTAACTGGAACAATCATGCTTCCAGAAGGTGTTGAAATGGTGATGCCTGGTGATAACTTAACTATTCACGTTGAATTGCTTCAGTCTATTGCAATGAATGTAGGTCTTCGTTTCGCGATTCGTGAAGGTGGACGTACTGTAGGTGCAGGTCAGGTAACTGAAATTTTAGACTAATTATCTTATAATTAAAAGTGCTAGGTGTCCCGAATTTACTTCGGGATACCTTGGCTTTTAAAGAAGGTTTTGCTCTATTAAGAGTTTAATAGCCTATTCAGAAATCAATCGATTTTTTTTTACTTTGAAATCTGAATACCAATATTTATAATTCTGAATTCACAATTCTGAATTTAATATACGGGTTTAGCTCAGTTGGTAGAGCACTGGTCTCCAAAACCAGGTGTCGTGAGTTCGAGTCTCTCAACCCGTGCTACATTCCTGCGGAGGTAGGAACCTCTCAGTCTTGAGGAAAAAACATTAATATTACTACAAAATGGTAAACTATATTACAGAATCTTACAAAGAACTTAGAAATCACGTTACTTGGCCTACGTGGGCAGAAGCGCAGAAACTTACAGTGGTTGTTGCAGTATTTTCTATTGTATTGGCCTTGGCTGTTTGGGGTGTCGATACTGTCTTCAGCAAAGTGGTAGGTTTATATTTTGATTGGATCAAGTCCTAAGCAATGACCGAAACAACAGATACAAAAAAATGGTATGTAGTCCGATCAGTTAGCGGGCAGGAGAACAAGATAAAGTCTTATATCGAAAGTGATATAAAACGCTTGGAACTTGAAGACTATATTGATGAGGTGCTAGTTCCTACAGAAAAGGTTATACAGATCCGTAACGGAAAGAAGGTGAACAAGGAACGTGTTTATTTCCCTGGTTATATTATGGTAAAGGCGAATTTGAGTGGAGAAGTCCCTCACATCATTAAGTCAATTAATGGTGTTATTGGCTTTTTAGGTGAAGTGAAAGGTGGAGAACCTGTGCCGCTTAGACCGTCTGAAGTAAATAGAATGTTAGGAAAAGTAGATGAGCTTTCTGTGAAAGATGACAGTGTGAGCATTCCTTTCGTAATTGGAGAAACTGTAAAAGTTATAGACGGACCGTTTAACGGATTTAACGGTACTGTAGAAAAAATAAATGAAGAAAAACGCAAGCTTGAAGTGATGGTGAAAATCTTTGGAAGAAAAACACCGTTGGAGTTGAGTTATATGCAAGTAGAAAAAGTTTAATTGTTACGCTTAATAGGTTTTTTCAGAGGCTTCCACTTTTGAAGAACCACACAAAAATTTAGAAATGGCAAAAGAAATTAGTAAAGTAGTTAAGTTGCAAGTTCGCGGGGGTGCTGCTAATCCATCACCACCAGTTGGGCCTGCTCTTGGTGCTGCCGGTGTTAATATCATGGAGTTCTGTAAGCAGTTTAATGCTAGAACTCAAGATAAGCAAGGAAAAGTATTGCCAGTAGCGATCACGGTTTTTAAAGACAAGTCTTTTGATTTTGTTATTAAAACGCCACCCGCTGCAGTTCAAATACTAGAAGCTGCAAAGGCAAAGAAAGGCTCCGGTGAACCACATGCAAAAAAAGTAGCCACAATCTCTTGGGACCAAATTAAGGCAATCGCGGAAGATAAAATGCCCGATCTTAATGCATTTACCGTTGAGTCTGCTATGAAAATGGTAGCAGGTACTGCACGTTCTATGGGAGTTAAAGTAAAAGGTGATGCACCTTTTTAATCTGAAAAAAGAATCTATAAAATGGCACGATTAACTAAAAAGCAAAAGGAGGCTAAACTACAGGTAGAGGATAGAACCTATACCGTAGCCGAAGCTTCTGCTTTAATAAAAGAAATCACCAGCGTAAAGTTTGATGCTTCCGTAGACCTTGCAATTCGTCTTAACGTGGATCCACGTAAAGCGAACCAAATGGTTAGGGGCGTTGTTACTCTTCCCCACGGAACAGGTAAGGACGTAAAAGTGTTGGCATTGGTAACTCCAGATAAGGAAGCCGAAGCTAAAGAAGCAGGAGCAGACTACGTTGGTCTTGATGAGTACCTCGATAAGATAAAAGGAGGATGGACAGATGTTGACGTCATTGTAACTATGCCAAGCGTTATGGGTAAATTAGGTCCTTTAGGACGCATCTTAGGCCCTCGTGGTTTGATGCCAAACCCAAAAACAGGTACAGTAACTATGGACGTTGCTAAAGCGGTTTCAGATGTAAAAGCTGGTAAGATCGACTTTAAAGTGGATAAAACTGGTATCGTTCATGCGGCAATAGGAAAAGCATCTTTTGATGCAGATAAAATTGCTGGAAACGCAAGAGAATTATTAACAACCCTCGTTAAACTAAAGCCACAGGCTTCAAAAGGTGTTTACATAAAGAGTATCTATATGTCGAGCACAATGAGCCCTGGTGTGGAAGTAGATACCAAAAGGTTTACTGAGCAGTAAAAACTGGAAATTATGACTAGAGAAGAGAAATCACAAGTAATTGAAACGTTAACTGCGCAGTTGTCTGATAATGCTAATATTTATTTAGCAGATATTTCAGGCCTTAACGCAGGACACACTACCAACCTACGCCGCGCTTGCTTTAAAGCAGGAGTTCAGTTGGCCGTAGTTAAGAATACATTGCTTAAAAAAGCAATGGAGAGTTCAGATAAGGACTTTGGTGAATTGACAGAGATACTTAAAGGAAATACTTCTATAATGTTTTCTGAAACAGGTAATGCACCTGCCAAAGTAATTAAGGAATTTAGAAAAAAATCTGACAAGCCTCTTTTGAAAGGAGCCTACATCCAAGAGTCAATTTACGTTGGCGATAATCAATTGGATAGTTTGGTTGAGCTTAAATCTAAGGACGAACTTGTTGGAGAAATTATCGGGTTGTTGCAATCGCCTGCTAAAAATGTTATTTCTGCTCTTAAGAGTGGGGGTAGCACAATCGCTGGCCTTGTTAAAACCTTATCCGAAAGAGAAGGATAAAAAATCCAAAGAGTCTCTTAGAGAGATTTGGAGGACTAAACATTGCACTAATTAATTTATATAAACACAATTATTTTTAAAAACGATAGAAATGGCAGATTTGAAAGATTTCGCAGAAAAATTAGTTAACTTAACTGTAAAAGAAGTTAATGAGTTAGCTACAATATTAAAAGACGAGTATGGTATCGAGCCTGCTGCTGCTGCTGTTGCAGTTGCTGCTGGTGGTGCTGCTGGTGGTGAAGAAGTTGAAGAGCAATCAGAATTCGATGTAATTCTTAAAGCTGCAGGTGCTTCTAAATTAGCAGTTGTAAAACTAGTTAAGGAATTAACTGGTGCTGGTCTTAAAGATGCAAAAGAATTAGTTGATAGCGCTCCTTCTCCAATAAAAGAAGGTGTGACTAAAGATGAAGCTGAGGCTTTAAAAGCACAACTAGAAGAAGCTGGAGCAGAGGTTGAGCTTAAGTAAGCTTCCAGAGTTCCAAACCCTTAGGTTTAGGTCTTCCAGATAGTTCTGGAAAGGCCTAAACCATTTTGCGTATATAATGGTTAATACCTTTTTATACGATTTTCAATTTCATTTTAATTAAAATTCCGTCCATAGATGTCAGCAACGCAAACTGAAAGATTGAATTTTTCCTCTGTAAAAAATAAGCCGGATTATCCGGACTTTTTGGACATTCAGATTAAATCCTTTCAGGATTTTTTCCAGTTGGAAACCAAGTCAGAAGAAAGAGGCCAAGAGGGCTTGTACAAAACCTTTTTGGAAAATTTCCCAATTACCGATACTCGCAACCAATTCGTTTTAGAGTTTTTAGACTATTTCGTAGATCCACCAAGATATTCCATCCAGGAGTGTATTGAACGTGGTTTAACGTATAGTGTGCCTCTTAAAGCGCGGTTGAAACTATACTGTACCGATGCAGAGCACGAAGATTTTGAAACAATCGTGCAAGATGTGTATCTAGGTACAATTCCTTACATGACGCCAAGTGGTACTTTCTGTATCAATGGAGCGGAACGTGTTGTTGTTTCTCAACTACACCGTTCGCCAGGTGTTTTCTTTGGTCAATCTTTCCACGCAAATGGAACTAAACTTTACTCGGCTCGTGTGATCCCTTTTAAAGGTTCTTGGATTGAGTTTGCCACAGACATCAACAGCGTAATGTATGCTTACATAGACCGTAAGAAAAAGTTACCTGTTACTACACTTTTCCGAGCCATCGGTTTTGAAAGGGATAAGGATATTCTTGAAATATTTGACCTTGCAGAAGAAGTTAAGGCATCAAAAACAGGACTTAAAAAATATATTGGCCGTAAACTGGCTGCTCGTGTACTGAAAACTTGGCACGAGGATTTTGTGGATGAAGATACAGGGGAAGTTGTTTCCATAGAGCGTAATGAAATTATTTTAGACCGTGATACCGTTCTTGAAAAAGAGCATATCGATGAAATCATCGATTCCGGTTCTAAAACTGTTTTGCTACACAAAGAGGAAAACTTGTTGGCGGATTATTCTATTATTCACAACACACTACAAAAAGATCCTACCAACTCTGAAAAAGAAGCGGTAGAACATATATATAGACAATTACGTAACGCTGAACCACCAGATGAGGAAACTGCGCGTGGTATTATCCACAAGCTTTTCTTCAGCGACCAAAGATATAATCTTGGGGAAGTAGGTCGTTACAGAATGAACAAAAAACTAGGTCTTGATATCGCAATGGACAAGCAAGTGCTTACCAAGGAAGATATTATTACCATCGTTAAATATTTGATCGAGCTTATCAACTCTAAAGCTGAAATTGATGATATTGATCACCTTAGTAACCGTCGTGTACGTACGGTAGGTGAGCAATTGTCACAACAGTTTGGTGTTGGTCTTGCCCGTATGGCGCGTACCATTCGCGAACGTATGAACGTTCGTGATAATGAGGTGTTTACACCTATTGATTTGATTAACGCGAAGACACTTTCTTCTGTTATCAATTCGTTTTTCGGTACCAACCAGCTTTCACAATTTATGGACCAGACAAACCCACTGGCAGAGATCACGCACAAGCGTCGTCTTTCTGCACTTGGGCCAGGAGGTCTATCTCGTGAAAGAGCAGGTTTTGAGGTTCGTGATGTTCACTACACCCACTACGGAAGATTATGCCCTATTGAAACTCCAGAAGGACCAAACATTGGTTTGATCTCTTCACTTGCCGTTTATGCGAAGGTTAATAACCTTGGCTTTATTGAAACGCCATACCGAAAAGTAAATGACGGGAAAATCGACTTTAAAAATGAACCTATCTATCTTTCTGCAGAAGAGGAAGAAGATATGCACATTGCACAGGCTAACATTCCGCTGACTGATAAAGGTGCTATTGATACCGATAAGGTTATTGCACGTATGGAAGGTGACTTCCCGCTTGTTGAACCTACCGTGTTGAACTATGCGGATGTTGCGCCAAACCAAATTGCATCTATTTCGGCTTCCTTGATTCCTTTCTTGGAGCATGATGATGCTAACCGTGCACTGATGGGATCTAACATGATGCGTCAGGCCGTACCTTTATTGATTGCAGATTCGCCAATTGTTGGAACTGGTCTTGAAAGACAAGTTGCTTCAGATAGCCGTGTTCTTATCAATGCAGAGGGAGATGGTGTTGTGGAATATGTAGATGCAAATGAAATCACTATTAAATATGACCGTACCGAAGAAGCGCGTATGGTTAGTTTTGATAGCGATTCCAAAACATATCAATTAGTAAAATTCAGAAAAACAAACCAAGGTACTTCTATTAACCTAAAACCTATTGTTAGCAGAGGTGATAGAGTTAAAAAAGGACAAGTGCTTTGTCAAGGTTATGCTACTGAAAAAGGAGAACTTGCTCTTGGACGAAACATGAAGGTTGCCTTTATGCCTTGGAAAGGTTATAACTTTGAGGATGCGATCGTTATTTCTGAAAAAGTGGTTCGTGAAGATATTTTTACTTCTATCCACGTGGATGAATACTCATTGGAAGTTCGTGATACCAAATTAGGTAACGAAGAATTGACAAATGATATTCCAAACGTTTCGGAAGAAGCTACCAAAGATTTGGATGAACACGGAATGATCCGTATTGGTGCCGAGGTAAAACCTGGCGATATCCTTATCGGGAAAATTACTCCAAAAGGAGAAAGCGATCCAACTCCAGAAGAAAAACTGCTTCGCGCTATTTTTGGTGATAAAGCAGGTGATGTTAAAGATGCTTCGCTTAAAGCTTCGCCTTCTTTAAACGGTGTGGTAATAGACAAGAAATTGTTTGCCCGTGCTATTAAAGATAAACGTAAGCGTGCGAAAGACAAAGAAGACATTGCAGAACTTGAGGCAAAATACGAAGCGAAATTTGTTGCACTTCAAGATGTGTTAGTTGAAAAGCTATTCACTATTGTAGGAGGAAAAACTGCACAAGGTATAAACAATGACCTGGGTGAAATAGTGTTCCCAAAAGGGAAAAAGTTCACCTTGAAAATGCTTCACTCTGTTGATGACTACACCCACTTAATTGGTGGTACTTGGACTACAGATGATGATACCAATGTGTTGGTGGCAGATTTGTTACACAACTATAAAATTAAAGAAAACGATTTACAAGGAAACTTACGTCGTGAGAAGTTTACCATCTCTGTTGGAGATGAGCTTCCATCAGGAATTCTGAAACTTGCAAAGGTTTATATCGCTAAAAAGCGTAAACTGAAAGTAGGGGACAAGATGGCGGGACGTCACGGAAACAAAGGTATTGTTGCACGTATTGTACGTGAGGAAGATATGCCTTTCCTTGAAGATGGAACTCCTGTAGATATCGTGTTGAACCCACTTGGGGTACCATCGCGTATGAACATTGGACAAATTTATGAAACCGTTCTTGGATGGGCTGGACAGAAGTTAGGTCGCAAATTTGCAACCCCAATTTTTGACGGTGCAGTTATAGACCAGATCAATGAATATACGGATGAAGCTGGAATACCAAGATTTGGACATACTTATTTATTTGATGGTGGAACTGGTAAGCGTTTTGATCAACCTGCTACGGTAGGGATCATCTATATGCTGAAACTAGGCCATATGGTAGATGATAAGATGCACGCGCGTTCCATTGGACCGTACTCACTTATTACGCAACAGCCGCTTGGTGGTAAAGCCCAATTTGGTGGTCAGCGTTTTGGAGAGATGGAAGTTTGGGCCTTGGAAGCTTATGGCGCATCTAGCACGCTTAGAGAAATATTGACTGTTAAATCTGATGATGTTATTGGTAGAGCGAAAACCTACGAGGCAATCGTAAAAGGGGAAACTATGCCGGAACCAGGATTACCAGAATCTTTCAACGTACTTATGCACGAATTGAAAGGATTGGGTCTTGACATTAGATTAGAGGAATAGAAATTCCCGCGCAAGCGGGAATCTCATAATTCTTTCAGAAATCATTTTTATGGTTTCAATCATAACAACAAAGTTTATTTTAAATCATGATGAACAGAAATAAAGAAAACACAGTAAAGAAATTTGACAAAATTTCTATCGGGTTAGCTTCTCCTGAATCCATTTTAGCGGAATCACGTGGGGAAGTATTAAAACCTGAAACAATAAACTACCGTACGCACAAGCCTGAGCGTGACGGGCTTTTCTGTGAGCGCATATTTGGTCCTGTAAAGGATTATGAGTGTGCCTGTGGTAAATATAAAAGAATCCGCTACAAAGGTATCGTTTGTGACCGTTGTGGTGTGGAAGTAACGGAGAAGAAAGTACGTCGTGACCGTGTGGGGCATATCAATTTGGTGGTTCCTGTGGCGCATATTTGGTACTTCCGTAGTCTTCCGAACAAAATAGGTTATCTTCTTGGATTACCTTCCAAGAAACTGGATATGATTATTTACTATGAACGTTATGTAGTAATTCAGCCAGGTATTGCAAAATACGAAGGTGGTGAAACAGTGAACAAATTGGACTTCCTTACTGAGGAAGAATATCTTGCCGTTCTAGATACACTTCCGCAGGAAAACCAATATTTGGAAGAAAGCGATCCAAATAAATTTATTGCGAAGATGGGCGCTGAATGTTTGATTGATTTGCTTCAAAGAATCGACCTTAATGAGCTTTCATACACCCTTCGTCACAAAGCAAATAACGAAACCTCAAAACAACGTAAAACGGAGGCGTTAAAACGTCTTCAAGTTGTAGAAGCACTTCGTGATGCAAACAAAAACCGCGAAAACAAAGCCGAGTGGATGATTATGAAAGTAGTTCCGGTAATTCCACCAGAGCTACGTCCATTGGTGCCGCTTGATGGTGGTCGTTTCGCAACTTCAGATTTAAATGATTTATACCGTCGTGTAATCATCCGTAATAACCGTTTGAAGCGATTGATGGAGATTAAAGCTCCAGAAGTAATCCTTCGTAACGAAAAACGTATGCTTCAGGAATCGGTAGATTCATTGTTTGACAACACGCGTAAATCTTCAGCAGTAAAAACAGATAGCAACCGTCCGTTGAAATCACTTTCAGATTCATTGAAAGGGAAACAAGGTCGTTTCCGTCAAAACTTGCTTGGTAAACGTGTAGATTATTCCGCTCGTTCAGTAATTGTTGTTGGACCGGAATTGAAATTGTTTGAATGCGGTATTCCAAAAGATATGGCAGCCGAACTTTACAAACCTTTCGTAATTCGTAAATTGATTGAAAGAGGGATTGTAAAAACCGTAAAATCTGCAAAGAAAATAATAGATAAAAAGGAGCCTGTAGTTTGGGATATTCTTGAAAATGTATTGAAAGGTCACCCAGTTATGCTTAACCGGGCCCCAACTTTGCACAGACTAGGTATTCAAGCTTTCCAGCCTAAATTGATTGAAGGTAAGGCGATCCAACTGCACCCATTGGTATGTACCGCATTTAACGCGGATTTTGATGGTGACCAGATGGCGGTACACCTTCCACTTGGGCCAGAGGCTATTTTGGAATGTCAACTTTTGATGCTTGCATCACACAACATTTTGAACCCTGCAAACGGTTCGCCAGTTGCAGTACCTTCACAGGATATGGTTTTGGGTCTTTATTATATGACCAAATTGAAAAAAACCATGGGCGATGTTGTGGTGAAAGGCGAAGGGATTACTTTCTATTCTGCTGAAGAAGCTATTATTGCCTACAACGAAGGGCAAGTAGATTTGAACGCCGAAATAAAAATAAGAACTCAGGACTTCAATGAAGAAGGGCAGTTGACAATGCAAATTATCACTACCACTTTAGGAAGAGTACTGTTTAATGAAAAGGTTCCTGTAGAAGCTGGATTTATAAACGAAGTATTGACTAAAAAGTCGCTTCGTGATATTATTGGTAAAATTTTAAAAGTTACTAATGTTCCTACTACTTCAGATTTCCTTGATGAAATAAAAACATTAGGATATAAATTCGCTTTTGAAGGTGGATTATCCTTTAGTTTAGGTGATATTATTATCCCACCAGAAAAGCAGTCTATGATTGATAGCGCCAACACACAAGTTGACGGTATTATCAATAGCTACAATATGGGGCTTATTACCAACAACGAACGTTACAACCAAGTTATTGATATTTGGACTGCAACCAACGCTGAACTTACGGAACTTTCTATGAAACGTATTCGTGAAGATAAGCAAGGTTTCAACTCTGTGTATATGATGCTTGATTCTGGTGCGAGGGGCTCTAAGGAACAAATCCGTCAGCTAACAGGTATGCGTGGATTGATGGCAAAACCGAAGAAATCTAACTCCGGAGGTGGTGAGATTATTGAGAACCCGATTCTTTCTAACTTTAAGGAAGGTCTTTCAATTCTTGAGTACTTTATCTCTACCCACGGTGCGCGTAAGGGACTTGCAGATACCGCTCTTAAAACTGCGGATGCGGGTTATCTAACTCGTAGATTGGTTGACGTTTCGCAAGATGTTATCATAAATGAAGAAGACTGTGGCACATTGCGTGGAATAGAAGTTTCATCATTGAAAAAAAATGAAGAAGTTGTTGAAACTTTGGGTGCGCGAATTGTTGGGCGTATTGCGCTTAATGATATTATAGACCCACTTACCAAAGAAGTAATGGCACATGCCGGCGATCATATTTCGGAAGAAATAGCGGCGGCTGTTGAGAAGTCACCGTTGGACACTGTAGAAGTCCGTTCAGCACTTACTTGTGAGGCTAAAAAAGGAATTTGTTCACAATGCTACGGAAGAAACCTTGCAACCAATAAAATGGTTCAGCGTGGGGAAGCCGTTGGAGTTGTTGCAGCACAATCCATTGGAGAGCCAGGTACTCAGCTTACACTTCGTACGTTCCACGTTGGAGGTATTGCAGGGAACATTTCTGAAGATAATAAGTTGGTCGTTAAATTTGACGGTAAAGCTGAAATTGAAGATCTTAAAACTGTTAAAGGTGAAGATAATCAAGGAAAAGCAGTTGATATTGTTATTTCCCGTACTTCAGAATTGAAGTTGGTTGATAAGAAAACAGGAATTACATTAAGTACTAACAACATCCCTTACGGTTCTTCACTATTTGTGAAAGATGGTGATAGCCTAACTGCTGGTGATGTAGTTTGTTCTTGGGATCCATACAACGGTGTTATTATTTCAGAATTTGCTGGAAAAATCAAATATGAAAACATTGTTCAAGGGGTAACATATCAAGTTGAAATTGATGAACAAACAGGTTTCCAAGAAAAAGTAATTTCTGAATCAAGAGATAAAAAACGAATTCCTACGCTATTGATTTTAGGTAAAAAAGACGAAGTAATTCGTTCTTATAACTTACCAGTTGGCGCACACATTATGGTGGACGACAATGATAAAATCAAAATAGGCAAGGTACTTGTGAAAATACCACGTAAATCTGCGAAAGCGGGTGATATTACTGGAGGTCTTCCACGAGTTACTGAACTATTTGAAGCGCGTAACCCTTCAAATCCAGCTGTTGTAAGTGAGATTGATGGTGTTGTTTCCTTCGGAAAAATAAAACGTGGTAACCGTGAGATTATCGTAGAGTCCAAATTGGGCGAATTGAAAAAGTACTTGGTTAAATTATCTAGCCAGATTCTAGTTCAAGAAAACGATTATGTTCGTGCAGGTATGCCACTTTCTGACGGTTCAATTACTCCGGAAGATATCCTTCGTATCAAAGGCCCATCAGCAGTACAGCAATATCTTGTGAACGAAGTTCAGGAGGTTTACCGTCTGCAAGGGGTGAAAATCAACGACAAGCACTTTGAAGTGGTTGTTCGCCAGATGATGCGTAAGGTGCGAATCCAAGATCCGGGAGATACTACTTTCCTTGAAGATCAATTGGCTCATAAAGATGATTTCATCGAAGACAACGATAAAATCTTCGGAATGAAAGTTGTTACTAACGCCGGTGATTCAGCTAACTTGAAAGAAGGACAAATTCTTTCGTCACGTGAACTTCGCGATGAAAACTCATTGTTGAGAAGAAATGATAAAGAACTTGTAGAAGCGCGTGATGCGGTTTCTGCAACAGCTACTCCAGTACTTCAAGGTATTACGAGAGCATCGTTACAGACCAAATCATTCATTTCTGCGGCTTCCTTCCAGGAAACTACCAAAGTATTAAACGAAGCGGCAGTAGCTGGTAAAGTTGATACCTTGGAAGGCTTGAAAGAAAACGTAATTGTAGGGCATAAAATACCAGCCGGAACCGGTATGCGTAGATATGACACTATAATTGTGGGGTCTAAACAAGAGCTTGAAGAAATGAATCGCATTAAGCAAGAAGTAAATTATAATTAAAAAGGTACTTTTGGTTTCGCTCATTGACAATACGTGTTGAGCGATTCCGAAAACTAGTTTGTAAATACCAAAGAATCCCACTATATTTGTGGGATTCTTCTTTTAGTATTAGGATCAACGTCAAATGGTTCAAAGTCTAAAATCTCATCTCTAAAATATAAAATCTATCATGTCAGATCAAAAAAAAGCACAACCTAAACAAAACCAGATAAACATTGAATTGGATGAAAGCGTAGGTCAAGGTACTTACAGTAACCTCGCTATTATCAATCATTCCGTTTCTGAATTTGTGGTAGATTTTGTAACTATAATGCCCGGGATTCCGAAGAGCAAAGTGAAGTCTAGAATTATCTTGACACCGCAACACGCAAAGCGGTTTCTGAAAGCATTGAATGACAATGTTAAAAGATTTGAAAACGCTCACGGCGAAATAAAGGATTATGAGCAACCGCCACTCCCTTTAAACTTTGGCCCTACGGGCGAAGCATAAAAGCATAAAAAAGCCTCGAAATTTTCGAGGCTTTTTTATGCTCAAATCCCAAATTCCAAATAAAAATTTAGGCGCGAGATGTACCGTGGGCCTACATTTTTATTTCCCCCCTTTGGGGGCTAGGGGGCTAAACTCACTAACAAGATGAAGTTTCACATTCGGATATTTTGACTGTGTCATTTGAAACGTAAACGCAGAATCAGCAAAGAACACCAATTGTCCGCGTTTGTCCTTTGCCAAATATTTCGCTTTTACCCTTTTAAATTCGGCAAACTCTTCACTTTTTGGATCTTTCGCTTCAACCCAGAAAGCTTTGTGAACATTTAGGTTTTCATAGGAACAACTTGCACCATATTCGTGCTCCAAACGGTATTGGATTACTTCAAACTGAAGCGCACCAACGGTTCCAATTACTTTTCTTCCATTTAATTCTAAAGTAAAAAGTTGCGCTACCCCTTCATCCATCAATTGATCAATCCCCTTTTCAAGCTGCTTGCTTTTCATTGGATCGGCATTGTTGATATACTTAAAGTGTTCTGGTGAAAAGCTCGGAATACCTCTGTATTGCATTTCTTCGCCTTCAGTTAAAGTATCACCAATCTTAAAGTTTCCAGTATCGTGAAGCCCTACGATGTCACCAGGATACGATACATCTACAATTTGTTTCTTTTCAGCAAAGAAAGCGTTGGGGCTACTGAATTTCATTTTCTTCCCATTGCGTACGTGGAGATAAGGTGAGTTGCGTTCAAAGGTTCCGGATACAATTTTTACAAAAGCTAAACGGTCGCGGTGTTTGGGATCCATGTTTGCGTGAATTTTAAATACAAAACCTGAAAACTCATTTTCATCAGGCTTTACCAAACGGGTATTGCTTTCTTTTGGACGCGGAGTTGGTGCTATTTCTACAAAACAATCCAACAACTCACGGACTCCAAAGTTATTTAAAGCCGAACCAAAAAATACAGGTTGTAGATTGCCTTCTAGATATTCTTTCCCATCAAAATCGGGATAAACCTCGTGAACTAGTTCCAGTTCCTCCCGAAGTGTTTCGGCAGCTTTGGCACCAATTAGTTTTTCTAGTTCTGGACTATTTAAGTCTTCGATCTCTATGGTTTCTTCAATATCTTTTCTGCTATCTCCACTAAAGAGATTGATGTTCTTTTCCCAAACATTATAAATTCCTTTAAAATCATATCCCATACCAATGGGAAAGCTCAACGGAGTTACTCGAAGATGCAACTTCTGTTCAATCTCATCCAGCAAATCGAATGCGTCCCGGCCTTCACGATCTAATTTATTGATAAAAATAATCATTGGAATGTTCCGCATTCTACAAACTTCAACGAGCTTTTCTGTTTGCTCCTCGACTCCTTTGGCAACGTCAATAACTACAATTACACTATCAACAGCGGTTAAGGTTCTAAAAGTGTCTTCGGCAAAATCCTTATGTCCAGGTGTGTCTAGGATGTTTATTTTAATGCCTTCATATTCAAAGGCTAAAACGGAGGTAGCTACAGAAATTCCACGTTGGCGCTCTATTTCCATAAAGTCACTGGTGGCGCCTTTTTTAACCTTATTGTTTTTTACCGCCCCAGCTTCGTTAATAGCCCCTCCAAAAAGTAGCAATTTTTCGGTAAGGGTCGTTTTACCAGCATCTGGATGGGCAATAATGCCAAAAGTTCTTCTTCGTTTTATTTCTTTCTGTAAAGACATATATTTTTTTGTGTATAGGCTTGCAAAGATAAAGCTTGTTATTGGAGTAATAAACTCATAATGCAGCAAAAATTTGTGCTATCTTTTTAAGAAATACCATTAGATTTTTAATCTAATGAATAAATATTAAGTGTTGAAATGATACATAATCTGCCATTTTATGTCTTACAATGCCGCCCCTAAATTTTGACGACATTACCAAACACTAGGCTGGTATGCTTAAAAATGCAGAATAATATGCCAAGCGTATTTTGTGGAACTTAAATTCCCCTGGGTACATTTTTTATGAAAGTGTTTTATACAGTCTATTGAACATCTTTTGCTTTTACAACAGCTTCCAATTTCGTATTTTTGGGCAAAAATTAAGTTTAAATGGAAGAAGAAAAAGTAATTCTCGTCGATGAAAACGATCAAAAAATTGGATTAATGCCAAAACAGGAAGCGCACGTAAAAGGTCTTCTTCATAGAGCTTTTTCAGTTTTTGTTTTTAACCAAAAGAATGAACTTATGTTGCAACAGCGCGCGCTTCATAAGTATCACACTCCAGGACTATGGGCAAATACTTGTTGCAGCCATCAGCGTGATGGTGAATCATCCATGGACGCAGGTAAGAGAAGACTTTTTGAAGAAATGGGATTCACTACCGATTTAAAGGAAACCACTACTTTTATCTATAAAGCACCCTTTGACAATGGCTTGACAGAGCACGAACTAGATCATATTTTAGTTGGAAATTTTGAAGGAGATCCCGAAATTAATCCTGATGAAGTTGCCGCTTGGCGCTGGATGGATTTGGAAGAAGTGAAAAAAGACATTAAAACCAATCCCGATATTTATACCGCTTGGTTTAAGATTATTTTTGATAAGTTTTACCAACATCTTGTTATATGAGCCTGACAGTTTATAGAAAAGCACATTTTAACGCAGCCCACCGGCTTTTTAAAAAGGAATGGGACGACGCCAAAAATCTTGAGGTATTTGGAAAGTGCAGTAACCCTAATTATCACGGTCATAATTATGAATTGGTAGTTGGTATTACGGGTGAAATTGACCCTGAGACCGGTTTTTTAATGGATCTTAAAATTTTAAGAGATATTATTAAGGAAGAAGTGGAAGATCCTTTCGATCATAAAAACCTTAATATTGAGGTTCCGGAGTTCAAAAACCTGAATCCTACGGTTGAAAATATTGCTGTAGTAATTTGGAACAAAATGCGAGCTCGCATAAATGAAGAATATAAAATTTCAATAAAACTTTACGAAACGCCTCGTAACTTTGTTGTTTTTAATGGCCACTAATGATAACAGTTTCTCCACTATATCCTATAAAATTCGATCCCATTCTAAAAGAAAAAGTTTGGGGCGGCGATAAGTTGAACAAATTGTTTGATAAAAAGGCTGATGGCAAAATCGGCGAAAGCTGGGAAATTTCTGGGGTAAGAGAAAATATTTCTGAAATATTAAACGGTCCACTAAAAGGAAAAACCCTGAATTGGCTACTGGAAAATTATAAGGAAAAATTGGTTGGGGAACGGGTGTATCAAGAGTTTGGAGACACCTTTCCGTTGTTGTTTAAGTTTATTGATGCTCAAGAAGATCTTTCTGTTCAGGTGCATCCCGATGATGTTTTGGCGAAAGCGAGACATGATTCTTTCGGCAAGACAGAGATGTGGTATATCCTAGATGTAGAAGAAAATGGCCGCCTGATTGTTGGTCTTCATGAAAACATCGGTCGCGAGGAATATTTAGAGGCGCTTTCCAAAAAGCAAATTACTAATGTCTTAAATTCTCAATCGGTTAAAAAAGGCGATGCATTTGTTTTGTATCCTGGAACAGTCCACGCTATAGGAGCTGGTGTTTTACTTGCCGAAATTCAACAAACATCGGATATCACTTATCGTATTTACGATTGGGATAGACCAGATATCAATGGTGAAATGCGCGAATTGCATAACGATTTGGCTATAGATGCAATCGACTTTTCCCCTTTAAAATCTAAGCTTGATTATTCAGAAGAAGTAAATACTCCAAGCCCTGTTGGAGGCACCGTTTTCTTTTCGGTAAACAAACTGGATTTATCAAAAAACTATGTTCGCGATTTAGAAGAAGTAGATTCTTTTACAGTCTATATGTGTTTGGAAGGCACCGCTTTAATTGAAACAGAAGATTTTTCAGAAAGCATTTCTAAAGGGGAAACCATCTTAATTCCTGCCCAATTGCCTGAAATAAAATTTATTACAAATTCCGCAAGCTTTTTAGAGGTGTTCGTTCCCTAAATGTTCGTATCTTTGCCCGATTTTAAATTTATCGACAATAAATAATAGAGAATACCAATAATCAATAATAATAAGTAAGAGTAATAATAAGTAATAGCAATAAACAATAAAATGGCAAACGTAAGAGATTTAAAAAAAGACATTAATTATGTTTTGGGAGATATCATTGAAGCAGTATATGTGTGGGAATTGACCAATCCAGATAAAGAAAACAAAAAAGCTGAAGGCATCATAGACGAAGCAATCGGTACTTTTGATGAGCTTATCGTAAAAGTGAACGAAAAGAAAGTTGACGATAAAAAGAAGCACTTTAAAGCGATCAACAATGAGCTTGAAGAACGCGGTAGAAAGCTTATTGAAAAAATAAACGCACTATAAATTAGTGTCCAATTTTTTTCGATCTACAATATAAGACTCCAATTCCTTACCGTATTTGGAGTCTTTTATTTTTGGGGTAAGTTTATTATATACGGTATCCAAATATTTGATATTGGAATCATAAACCTCACTCAGCATTAAATAAGGCGCCACTTCTGTGTCATTATTATTGAGGGCGAAGTTGATGGTAGCGAAATATTTGCTCGAAATAAGCTTGCTTTGTTTTTGATCAATCTTAATTGCCGCCGAATCATCTTTTCTTGGGTTTATCTTCAATCGGTCTTCAATCAGACTTAAGTTTTTGATTACATATCGCTCTTTCAGTCGAAGAAATTCTTTTAAAGTTTTATCATTTTCAGAACCCGTAACTACTGCAGCGCTGCCAAAGTTTTTCAGATTTGTCTTGATATTGATATCACTATTTTCAGCAAAAAATGTAATCCTATCGTCACGCAAAGTCCCATCCTTTAGTCGGACGTATAGATAATAAACCTCCGGACTTTCTATTTTTTCAGAAAAGGAAAAATTTGAATTACCATCTACAAGCATCGAATCTACAGAAACTAAAACCGTGTCTTCAAATTTTTGAAGAAGGATGACTCCTTTTTTTAGCCCTTTCACAGTACCTTTAAGATTCATTACTTCTGTGTCTTTCGCAGTACAACCAATAAGAATTAAAAACAGAATTGAAAGGGATAGAAATTTGCGCATTGTATCTTTTTTAAGGGTCAAACATAGGCTGAAAATAGCCTCGGTTTACGAAGGTGCAAATATGGAATAATTTTTTGAAAAATAGTAGCTAAAGTTGAATTTGGGAAAAGAACAAAGAGGAAAGAAAATAGAAAATAGAACAAAGAGGAAAGAACAAAGAAATTAGAAAATAGAACAAAGACTCTATAAATATTAAATTTCATGGTCGGTTACTGAATCCTTCGGCAATGCTCAGGATAGACTACATCAAAGTATACGTTGAATCTCGATATTCAGTTACTGAGCGAAACCGAAGTATGAACCTGAAACCCTTTTACGCAACTGAAGCCAATTGCATCAATACAGTACATAAAATTGCGGCAACGGTTCCAACGGCATATCCAAATACGGCCAATAGCACGCCTACGGTTGCCAAGGAAGGGTGAAATGCAGAAGCCACAATTGGAGCCGAAGCTGCACCTCCCACATTTGCTTGACTTCCCACTGCCAAGAAGAAGTAAGGCGCACGGATTAATTTTGCTATCAAAATCATAAGCCCAGCGTGAATGGACATCCAGACTAAACCAATCACAATAAGCCACATATTATCAAAGATCAAGGTCAAGTCCATTTTCATACCAATACTGGCCACTAAAATGTAGATAAATACACTCCCAAATTTACTTGCTCCAGCGCCTTCATAGCTTCTAAGTTTCGTAAATGACAGCAGTACGCCAATTATTGTAGTTATGCTAATCATCCAAAAGAAGCTCGAATCCAAGAAAGTAAAAATATTTCTTGTTATGCCTTTTGGAATTTCACTTACCACGGAAGAGAAAAATTCGCTTAGAATATTGGCGCCAAAATGTGCAAAGCTTACCGTTCCAAATGCAATTGCGGCAAGAATCATCAAGTCTGTTAAACTCGGGTTTCTATCTACTTTTTTAGAGTATTCGGAAACTTTTGCTTTTAAACTTTCGATAGCGGAAGTATCAGCTTTCAACCACTTATCAATTTTCTCAGACTTCCCGATTCCGAAGAGAATAACAGCCATCCAAATATTGGCCACAACGATATCAACAAATACCATCCCGCCGTAAAGTTTTTGATTGTAGCCGTAAATTTCCAACATCGCAGTTTGGTTGGCCCCGCCGCCTATCCAACTTCCCGCAAGTGTTGATAGCCCACGCCATACAGCATCAGCTCCTTCGCCACCCACAGCCTCTGGATGAATACTTCCAACTATTAAAACGGCCAAAGGCCCTCCAATTACAATTCCGATAGTTCCCGCAATGAACATAATCAAGGCTTTTGGACCTAAATTGAAAACCCCTTTTAAATCGATGCTTAAAGTCATTAACACCAATGCAGCCGGCAATAAATACCTGCTGGACATATAGTATAAACTAGTGCTTCCCACAGTAGCTTCGCCAGTTTCAGAAACGCTTCTCCATTCAGGAGAAATAACGCCTGTGGTAGTTAAAAGCGCAGGTAAAAAATACGCCAAAAAAAGTGCAGGCACGATGCCGTAGAATTTTTTCCAAAAACCATCTGTTTTAGAGGAAGTGTAAAAGATAAGGCCTAATGCCACCATTAAAATTCCAAAAACAATGGTGTCGTTCGTAAAAAGGGGAGTGGTGTCTTTTATAATTTCAACGGCTGTATCCTGCATAGATGATGATTTTGCTGCAAATTACATTTTTTAATTTATAATTCTGAATTGTTGAAGGTTTTAGAATGGAATTATTCTATAGTAATTATTTAAAGCTGATGAGTCGATGAGTTTAAGAGCTTGCCCGCCGTAGGAGGGTTTAGAAATGAAAAGCTGAGACTTTATTAAAGATCCTCACAACTTCTCAACTCTCAACTTCTCAACTTTTTTATTCCTTGAATTTTAAATTTTGCCCGCTGTAGGAGTATTTATAAATGAAATGCGTAATTTTTTCTAATTTCTAATTTTTAATTTTTAATCCCGATTATTTTACAATAAAATCACCGACAATATCAATCAACTCCGGCATTACAGGCAGATCTTCTTTATTGTAAGATTCGGTGTTTTCTACAATATCCCCATCAATTTTTTTTAAGATATGATTCATATTATGGATGATTTTGAATTCGGCATCTGGCTCGGAATCTTTCAATAATTCCGCTTCCGAAACTTGGACTTGAATATCATTATCTCCATTAATTATCAAAGTCGGCATATTTAGTTTTGCGATTTCCACTTTGGGATCATATTGCATCCAATTGAAAATGAACGGCTGGATGTCTTTTCTGAAGATAGACGCCAAGTTAGGGTCATAGTTACTGGTTTCACCATTGGCACGCAGCTCCTTAAATGCAGTTCGCGCATTCTCAGCCAATCCTGGGGATTGCTTGGTGAGTTGGTCTATAATTACTTGGTCTATAGATTGGCCGGCTCCCGAAATAGATATAAAACCGTCAGCTCCATTTTGTGCAGCAACCATCCCAACCAGTGATCCTTGACTGTGACCAATGATAAATATTTTTGAAAATCGCGGATCCTTTTTGAAATATTTTAAAACAGCGACGGCATCGTCAATAAAATCATCAAACCGAATGTCTTTTTCTTGCACCGTTCCCTGTTTCATCTGTTTTACAATCCTTTTATCATATCTAAAAGTGGCAATGTTCTTAGTATAAAGTCCTTCTGCCAAAAACCGAAGGGAATTGTTCATAAGCATTTGTTGGTTGCCGTCTCTGTCCGTGGGGCCACTTCCGCTAATAATAATGGCCAAAGGCATTTTTCCTTTGGTTTTGGGTGTTAATAATGTTCCATCAACTAATGGGGTGATGCTCAAATCTTCCCCTTGATATTTTTTGTTTTGGGAAGAAACTACTCCAGTAAAAAGAAGCAAAAGTATAAGTAGATTTTTCATCTTCATTTTAAATTATTGGGTTAACATTCTCCATGCTAAGATAGCATAAAATCTAGGCACCTAGTGGTAAGATCATATTTTTCAAAAATCCCTAACAATCCTAATTTTTTTAATTCATAAAATAGCGTTCTCATTCATATAAAATTCATTAGAATCAAAGGCTTCCAAATTCCAACCTAAACATTTTTTTAGAATTCAATCTAAATTTATTTAAGGTGCTATCTTTGCACATTAAATTTTTAGCAATATGAAGAAGTTAGTTCTAATTACATGTTCACTTTTATTTTCTATTTCAACACTTGTTGCCTCTGAAGATTGGGGGAAAACAGGTCATCGCGTAGTGGGCGAAATCGCCGATTCGTATTTAAGCAAAAAAGCCGAAAAGGAAATCTCTAAATTATTAAACGGACATTCCCTTGCTTTCGTTGCAAATTATGGTGATGATATAAAAAGTGACCGTCATTATGATTCGTATGGTCCTTGGCACTATGTAAACTTTCCCTTTGGTGAAAAATATGAAACCTATCCAAAAAGTGAAAAAGGAGATATCATTCAAGGAATTGACGAATGTATTGCAGTTTTAAAGAATGATAATAGTTCAAAAGAAGATAAGGTCTTCCACCTTAAAATGCTCGCTCATTTTTTAGGAGATCTTCACCAACCTTTACACATCGGTATGGAAGAAGATAAAGGTGGAAATGATTTTCAAGTGCTTTGGTTTAAAAAAGGCACCAACTTACATAAGGTGTGGGATTCACAAATGTTGGATTCTTATGAAATGTCTTATACCGAAGTAGCCGCAAATAGCGATGTCCTTACAAAAGAGCAGGTAAAAGCTATTAAATCTGGCACTGCAGTAGATTGGATGTACGAAAGTCGCGCGCTTTGTGAAGAAATTTATAGCAATACTGAAATCGGAGAAAAGCTAAGCTATAATTATATGTATGATTATATGGATACCCTACGCTTCCAACTTCAAAAAGGAGGCATCCGTTTAGCGGGATTGTTGAATGAGATTTTTGATTAGTCTTTAGTCAGTATTTAGTAGTCGGTAGCGGGTGGTTTGTAGACGGTAGACAATTCACCTTGAATTTTAAACTTTAAACCTTGAACCTTTTCAAGTATAAAGATAAGCCCAATAAATAATTGCAAATTGTAATGGAATCCGAAGGATAAGCGCCCATTTTGGTAGTTTCATTGCTGCTTTATTATTCTGAAGCATATAAATATGGACTGGTAAAAACACAAGCATCATGGCTATAATTGCCCAAGCGGCAATATCTTGTGTGTTTTTGTTCAAGAGCATAAAACCTAATATCATTTCCGCAATCCCGCTCACTAAAACCATGGTGTTGTGCGCAGGAATATATGGAGGCATAATACGTTCATACATTTTCGGTTTTCTAAAATGATTCATTCCAGCTAGAACGAAGATTACTCCCATCAAATATTGGTGCCAAGGTAACATAGTTGTGATTTTAAGTTTTTAAAAGTAGGTCTTTTTAGATTTGCAACAATAACGAATGATGTAAAAGATAAAAGCCTTCCTAAACTTGCTTTAGGAAGGCTTTTAAAATCAGAAAGTTGTAGCCTTAAGTCTACCGTCTACCAACTACCGTCTATTTTATCATCTCATAACTACGTTTTATAAACGCGGTAAGCTCTTCGCCTTTCAATAGGTTTTTGCTTAATCTAGCCAAATCTAAGGCTTGATTCACCAAACGTTCTTTTTTCTTATCGGTTTTGGTGTTCAAAATTTCGCTTACCAACTCGTTATTGGTGTTTACGATTAGATTGTACATTTCAGGAAAACCTCCCATTCCGAACATTCCGCCACCGCCGCCGGTTTTTTGCATGTCCTTCATTCTTCGCATAAACTCTGGCTCAGTAATGATAAATGGATTGGCGTTGCTGTCCATAGCTTCCAATTGTACGGTGAATTTTTCCTTCGGAATAACACCATCCAAGAACGTTTTTAAAGTTTCCTTTTCTTCATCTGAAAGTTTTGAGATCTGGGCATCGTCTTTTTTGATAAGGTTCTCTGCGTGATCACTATCTACACGCACAAAAGAAACTTTCTCTTCACTTCCTTCCACTTTTTGAAGTAAGTGCGTTACAATTGGGGAATCCAATAGCAAGATTTCGTAACCTTTTTCTTTGGCTGCTTCTATATAGCTGTGTTGCTCTTCTTTGTTTGAAGCATAAAGCACAACAAGATTACCATCCTTATCGGTTTGAGTTTTTTCTATCTTTTCTCTTAGTTCTGAAAAAGTGTAAAACGCATTATCCACAGTTGGATAAAGTGCGAAATCTTTTGACTTTTCGAAGAATTTATCTTCGGTCAACATTCCGTATTCAATCACGATCTTAATGTCGTTCCATTTCTTTTCAAAACCTTCACGGTCGTTATTGAAGAGACTCTTCAGCTTATCTGCAACTTTTCTTGTGATGTAACTAGCAATCTTTTTCACCGCACCATCTGCTTGCAAATAGCTTCGCGAAACGTTTAGTGGAATATCTGGACTGTCAATAACTCCGCGAAGCATGGTTAAGAATTCAGGTACAATTCCTTCTACATTGTCCGTTACAAAAACCTGATTTTGATAAAGCTGGATTTTATCCTTTTGAATGCTCATATCGTTCGACATCTTAGGGAAATAAAGAATTCCGGTAAGATTAAACGGATAATCTACATTTAAATGAATGTGGAATAGTGGCTCCTCAAATTGCATTGGGTACAATTCGCGATAGAATTCATTGTAATCCTTATCCTCAAGTTCCGTTGGTTGTTTTGTCCAAGCTGGATTTGGGTTGTTGATTATATTATCAACTTCCACAGTAGGCGCCGGTTCATCTTTGCCTTCGTCCGACGTAGCTTCAGCAGAGTCGGAGTCTTCGGGCTTTGGAAGCGTTTCAGTACGCATTCCAAATTGAATTGGAATTGGCATAAACTTGTTATACTTCACTAAGAGTTCAGTGATGCGAGAATCTTCTAAAAACTCAGTAGAATCTTCTGCAATGTGAAGAATTATTTCGGTTCCTCTTTCTTTTTTGTCAGCTTCTTCTAAAGTGAATTCTGGTGAACCATCGCAAGCCCAATGCACTGCTGGTGCATCTTTGTAACTTTTAGTTATAATCTCAACTTTTTCAGCTACCATAAAAGCAGAATAAAAACCTAAACCAAAATGCCCGATAATTCCGGCGTCTTTTCCGTCTTTGTCTTTATATTTTTCTAGAAATTCCTCAGCCCCGGAAAAAGCGATCTCGTTGATGTATTTTTCAACTTCATCTTTGGTCATCCCAATACCTTGATCAATAATGCGAAGTTGTTTTTTCTCTTTATCCAACTTCACTTCAATTTTCGGATTTCCGTATTCCACGCCATCGGCCTCGCCAATATTGGCAAGATGCTTCATTTTTAAAGTGGCATCTGTTGCGTTCGAAATTAATTCACGAAGAAAAATCTCGTGGTCGCTATATAAAAACTTTTTAATCAGCGGAAAAATATTATCCACGGATACATTGATTGTTCCTTTGCTCATTTTAAATATTATTTATTGTTATTTCTTATTATTACTCAGTGAACTATATAAGTCAAAAAAAATACCAAGCCTTAGCATGCTGACACCTTGTCACGGTAAAAAGTAATTAAACTTTAACAGAATGTTTTGTTTAGCAAATGAATTAGAAGGTTAAACAAGGTTATCTTTGTATCTTCACACAAAAGTCTAATTCAATTCAATTTTAAATACTTACGATATTATGGCAACTGTAAATAAAAATTCTCCAGCACCTAAAAAATCGGTTCCTAAGAAGAAAATGGATAAGGAAAAAATAATTTCACTTTATATGGAATCTGTTCTTTTGAACGAAAAAAATCCAAAGAGTGTTTTTAAATTCTGCAAGGAAAACAACTTTGAAGAAGCCAAGTTTTACGAATATTTCGGTTCTTTTGAAGGCTTGCAAATGGAGATTTGGAACTCGTTTTATGAGCAAACAATTTCATTGGCGAATAATGATCAGTCCTATGAAAATTATTCGAACCAAGAAAAGATGCTTACTTTTTTCTATACCTTTTTTGAATTACTTACGCTAAACCGAAGCTATGTTCTTTTCACCTTAAGAGAACATCAAAATATGATGAAGAACTTGAGTCAACTAAAAGGCCTTCGAAAAAAAATAAAACACTTCGCAGCAAATTTGATTCGCGAAAACAATGAAGACAAAAAGCTGAAGGTTTTAAAACAATCGGTAACTGTTTTTTCTGAAGGTGCTTGGCTGCAAACACTCTTTTTGATGAAATATTGGATGGACGATAATTCTGCCAGCTTTGAGAATACGGATGTTGCAATTGAAAAATCGGTTCGAGCCATCTTTGATGTTTTCGATACACAGCCGCTGGAAAGTGTGTTGGATTTCGGTAAATTTTTGTGGAAAGAAAAAATGATGTAATGAAAACACTAGACAAAATCCCCACCAATAAAATTCAGCGTGCTTCAAAGCTGATGACTACCGGTGTAAAAGTTGGCGGCAATTATTTGAAGTATTACGGAAAAAAGCTCGTGAATTCTGAGCACAATAAAGATGAACTTAATGAGAGCAATGCCGAAGATATTTATGACAGTTTAAAGAACCTTAAAGGAAGTGCTTTAAAAGTTGCTCAAATGTTGAGTATGGAAAAGAATATCATGCCAAAGGCTTATGTTGAGAAGTTTTCGTTGGCACAATTTCAGGTGCCACCACTTTCTGCACCATTGGTTCGTAAAACTTTTAAAAAATATTTTGGCGATACGCCTGAAAGTCTGTACGACACTTTTAACGCTGAATCTGTTGCCGCAGCGAGTATTGGCCAAGTTCATAAAGCTACAAAAGATGGGAAGGATCTTGCCGTTAAAATCCAGTATCCTGGCGTTGCCGAAAGCATCAGCAGTGATTTAGCGATGGTAAAACCTGTAGCCATGAAAATGTTTAACATTAAAGGGAAGGACAGCGATAAATATTTTCAGGAAGTTGAAGAGAAGTTATTGGAGGAGACCAACTATGTTTTGGAAATGGAGCAGAGTAAGGAAATTACCGAGGCCTGTAGTAATATTCCCAATCTCAGATTTCCTAAATATTACGAAACACTTTCCAACGAACGTATCATTACCATGGATTGGATGGAAGGAGTGCATTTATCTGAATTTGTAAAAGCGAATACCAGTAGCGAAGCTGCTACCAAAGTAGGGCAAACCCTTTGGGATTTCTATATGTTCCAGATGCATCAATTGAAACGCGTTCACGCAGATCCACATCCTGGAAATTTCTTGGTTGATGAAGACGCAAATTTAATCGCTATAGATTTTGGTTGTGTAAAATCTGTTCCTGAAGATTTCTATACACCGTATTTTGAATTGGCAAAACCTGAAAACATCAATAATCCTGAAATCTTTTTAGAAAAAATGTACGCTTTGGAAATTCTAAAGGTGGAAGATTCACCAGAGGAAACCAAATTCTTTTCAGAACTTTTTTATGAAATGTTAAGCTTGTTTACCAAACCATTCCACGATGAAACTTTTGATTTTTCGGATAAAGAATTCTTTGGAAAAATAGCTGATCTCAGTAATAAATATTCAAAAGACACCGAAATTAGAAAGATGAATGGAAATCGAGGATCTAAACATTTCCTTTATATAAATAGAACTTTCTTTGGGCTTTACAATTTGATGAATGATTTGGGAGCGAAAGTTTCCATTAATAATTACAAAAATTACATTTAAACTTTAACAAAACTTTGTTTAATGCATTAACAATTTCACTAAACAAAGAATGGTATCTTTACAATTAAATAATTGAATATTAAATTGCTATGAAAAAGTGAAATATTCTATTATTTAATTGGTTAGGTTGTTTAAGAAGGGCGCATTAATTTGCGCCCTTTTTGTTTTATCATAATCTGCCTGGATGAAAAAAATAACCACAATGAACACTGAGTAAACACAAAGATCACAAAGATTTTTCTTTGTGTACATTGTGCAAACCATTGTGTTCATTGTGGTTAATCAAGCAATATTATAACTTTTAAGAGTATGCTAGATTAAGGGATTATTTTTCTCTGTTTTTTACATATTTATCTAGCCATTGATCTTGTTCCCATAAAACGTGAAGTACGCTTTCCTTGGCACTATAACCGTGACTTTCTTTTGGTAACATAACCAAACGCGCGGTTGCACCTAATCCTTTTAGCGCATTAAAATAACGCTCACTTTGCATGGGGTAAGTTCCTGAATTATTATCTGCCTCCCCGTGAATTAGCAATAAGGGCGATTTCATTTTATCGGCATTCATAAATGGTGACATAGTATTGTAAGTTATAGGAGAATCCCAATAGCTTCTTTCTTCACTTTGAAATCCGAAAGGAGTAAGCGTTCTGTTATAAGCGCCACTTCTAGCAATACCAGCTGCAAAAAGATTGGAATGGCTCAGTAAGTTTGCAACCATAAAGGCGCCATAAGAATGTCCCCCAACGCCAACGCGATTTCTATCAATATACCCCATTTTATCAACCGCATCAATAGCAGCTTTGGCATTGCCAACTAATTGAGTTATAAAAGTATCATTGGGTTGTTCATCACCTTCCCCAACAATGGGGAAAGCAGCATCATCCAAAACCACATAACCTTGCGTTACCCAATAAATCGGGGAGCCATAATACGGATAAATAAATTCATTTGGATTTGTGGTGTTTTGTGAAGCACTGCTTTTATCCTTGAATTCGCGCGGATATGCCCAAAGAATCATCGGCATTTTTTCCTTCTTGTTTACATCATAACCAATGGGTAAATACAAAGTTCCTTCAAGCTCTAAGTCATCATCACGCTTATATGTGATAACTTCCTTTTGAACGTCCTGAATACTTTTAAAAGGATTTTCAAAAGAAGTTACCGGCGTTAAATTATTCTTCTTTTTAATATTTCTGAAGTAATAATTAGGATATTCATTTTGAGATTCTATTCGCACCAAAATCTTTCCTTGCTTCATATCTATAGCTGCTCTAAGGTCTTCTAGTTTTTCGGTATAAGCAGATTCGTAAACGCGTTTCGTCTTCTGCGTTTTTAGATTGAATTCATCAATAAATGGAAATTGCCCTTTATCGGAAAAACCATCGCCCATTAAGAAAACTTTCCCGTTTTCCATTTCTAGAACCTTTTCATCAAAGTTGTTTCTGCTTGTTACGAAATTTCCCGGATCGCTATATTTATCCTGATAACTTCTATCAAAAATAATCTTGGGCGTTTCCGAAGCATTGGAAGGATTGAAAATATAACTTTTTGTATTTCGATCATTCCACCAGGAATCCCGAGCGATTGCTATATTGTCATTACCCCAAGTAATGCCTACATAACGATTTATGGTTTTTAACAGCAGTCTTTCCTTTCCGGTAAAAGGAGCGGCTATTTGGTAAACAGCATCCCGATAATCAACTTTTACTTCAGGATCACCTTTATCTTGCGCTTCTGCCCAGTATAGCGTTGCGGGTTTATCATTACGCCAATTCATATTTCTTTTGCCTATTCGGGTTGCCATAAAACCTTTTGGTTCCACTTCATTCAGCGCTATGTCGTTTACTTTTTGAATTAACTTTCCATTGATATCATAAATATTCGTTTCAAAAGGAAACCTATAATAAGGGACAATATAGGAGAAAGGTCTTTTTAATGAATTTACCATCACGTATTTTCCGTCTGGCGAAAACTCGAGATCGTCATACATGGCGGACGGTAGAAAATTAGAAACACTTCCATCCAAAGCAATCTTTTTAACTTCGGAATGTGCCAATTGCTCAAAATTGTATTCATCGTTAGGGTTGCTTAATAGATCCTGGTACGTTCTATTTTGCGCTTTTTCTCCATCGCTTACGGTGATGGTTGGTCCTTCGGGAACTGCTTCGGAAGTATTTATCAATTTCTTTCTATTCTCCGGAATTACATTTACTAAAAGCGCGTTACTTTCTTTAAACCAATTGATGGGGTTTCCCATGTTCGCGTTCAGCTTGAGTGTGCTTAGTTTGCTAGCACTTGCTTTTTCAATATCTGTTATCCATAATTGAACGCCATCTTCAGAGGTATTTAAAAAAGCGATCATCTTCTGATTTGGAGAAGTTGTGAAATTTGAAAGCATGGCATGCTCTGGAAGTCCAGAAACTTGACTAGCATCTTTTGCTGTGGCTTTCTTCACTTTTATATTGTTATAATATCTGGTTCTACTGCCAATATTTGTTTTAGGATTGATCCGAAGTCCGCCCAAACGAAGTTCGGGTTCGGAAAGCTCAGCAATAGATTTATAGGCATCGCGATAAAAAAGGACGACGTTTTCCCCTTTGCTGTCAATCCAAACCGAAGGAGCTAAAGGAGCATCCACGAGGTCAAGGATTTCTTTTGGAGGTTTTTGGTAGTCCAGTTTTTCCTGTGCAATAAAATTGGAGGAAAAGAGAAGAAACGTAGCAACTGCTAGAATTTTTTTCATAGTAATAATTTTAAAGGCTAAAGATATTCAAAATTATTAGGCTAAATGTTTTCAATTTCGATTTCGATTTCATCTTCAATTCCTATGCACGCATACTATATAAACTTCAATTTGTTTCCTTTAATACAGTATATACTTATCTTTCCACTCTCTATAAAAATTCAAATACATGTACACTTCAAAAATTACTGGGCTGGGATATTATGTGCCCGAAAACGTGGTTACCAATGATGATCTTTCCAAATTAATGGATACCAACGATGCTTGGATTCAAGAACGCACAGGGATTCAAGAGCGCAGGCATATAAAGAAGGGTGATGGCAATTCTACTTCGGTGATGGGTGTAAAAGCCGCAACCCTTGCTTTGGAACGCGCCAATCTGGTGCCAAATGATATCGATATGATTGTGTTTGCCACGCTGAGTCCAGACATGTATTTTCCCGGAGGCGGCGTAGAAGTACAGGAAATGATGGGTATGCGCACCATTCCAGCATTGGATGTTCGCAACCAATGTAGTGGATTTGTATATGCTATTTCAGTTGCCGACCAATTTATAAAAACGGGAATGTATAAAAACGTTTTGGTAATTGGTAGCGAAAACCATAGTGGCGGCTTGGATTTTTCAACCCGTGGACGCAGTGTTTCTGTAATTTTTGGCGATGGTGCTGGGGCGGCGGTTTTGTCAAGAAACGAAGCAGGAAAGGGTGGAATTCTTTCAACCCATCTCCACAGTGAAGGAAAGCATAAAGACGAACTTGCATTAAAAGGCCCAAGCACTGGCCATTGGGTGCCACAAATTATAGCAGAAAATCCGCAAGAAGATATACCTTATTATCCAGTGATGAATGGACAGTTTGTTTTTAAACACGCCATCGTTCGTTTCTCCGAAGTTATTGAAGAAGGATTACAAGCCAATAACCTTGAAGTAAAAGATATTGATATGTTTATTCCACATCAGGCGAATCTTCGTATTTCACAATTTATTCAACACAAATTAAAATTGACCGATGACCAGGTTTTTAATAATATCCAGAAATACGGAAATACAACGGCAGCTTCTATCCCGATTGCATTAACTGAAGCTTGGGAAGCAGGAAAAATAAAAGAAGGCGATTTGGTGGTTTTGGCCGCTTTTGGAAGTGGATTTACTTGGGGAAGTGTAATTATTAGGTGGTAGAGCTTCGATACAATCCCGATGTTATCGGGATCACCTTCCTACGGGAGGCAGGCTCAGCTACCATTTGAGCTTCGGTCACTTTAAGATATGCCTGTTGACAATCTTAAGTCACTCAGCTACCTTTGAGAAGGAGTTTTAAAAATACTTTGTTTAATGCTTTTATACCTAACAACTACTTGGGGAGAAATCTTCATTTAATTACCTTACTCCTAAAGGATGAAATGAAGATTTCTTTAATTTTCCTTTAGGGTTAAGGGTAAAAAATTAAAGAAATCTGAACTTCGAAAAGCATCATAAGAATAATATTTATATTGAAAAAAGTCTTTCAGCAAAACTGAAAGACTTTTATGTTACCTAAAATAAGGTATAATTCGTTAAAAGGCTAATTCAAACGGGCCTGCCAGACGGCAGGTAAATTATATAATAAAGTTTTAGGTATTTTTATATTAGACGAGGTACGGGGGAGATAGTTTCACTATAACTCATCGTTTAACAGAAGAATAACATTGTGGCTGCTGTATAAAAAACAAACCCGAAGCGAATGCCTCGGGTTTGAATCTTTACCGCAATTATTAACACTAACCATCAACGTAAAACCATCACGATAAAGAATAATATTTTTAAACCAAATACTGCTTTACTTGCCAATGTTATTATATAGACGGAGAAAAAGGTATAATGTTTCATCGCACTTATCTTTTTAACTAAGATTTGTGAATTCTTCGGAAGTAGTATTGTATTTTTCCTAAAAACTATTAAAAATGAAGAAGACTTTAGTACTTGGCGCCAGCCTTAATCCCAGTAGATATTCCAATCTTGCAATCAATCGTTTGGTAAATCACGATCATCCTGTTGAAGCTGTAGGCTTAAAAAAAGGAGAAGTTGCTGGAGTTTCTATTTCCACAGAAAAGGAGGATTTCGACAATATAAATACAGTAACGCTTTATTTAAATCCGAAGCGACAGGTTGAATATTACGACTATATAGTTTCGCTAAAACCCAAACGTGTCATCTTTAATCCGGGTACTGAAAATCCAGATTTCTATAAAATCCTTAAAGAAAACAATATCGACTCTGAAGTTGCCTGCACCTTAGTTCTTTTGGGCACGAATCAATATTAGACCTAAAAAGGTAAGTGCTCCGTTTAGTATTAAAATAAAAAATCCGAATTCAAAATTAAAATATGCTTCACATAGGTAGCTTATTCCATATCCTAAAAAAGGGGTTGCGATGGCAATGGCCGGAACAAATTTATCTTTTACGTTCCATTTTGTAAAAAGTCCGTAAGCGTATAGTCCTAAAAGTGGACCGTATGTATAACCTGCAAAGACGAATAGCTTTGAGATTACTGATTCATCAGCAATCACATATTTAAATATTATAATTACTAAAATCAACAGTAGGGAAAGCAATATATGAATTCGCTTGCGTATGCGAACCTGCTTTTTTTCGTCATATTTTTTCTCGATCTCCAAAATGTCGATACTAAACGAAGTGGTTAATGCGGTTAATGCGCTATCGGCGCTGCTATATGCGGCAGCTATTAAACCTAAAAAGAATAAGATCGCTACTCCAATTCCAAATTCATTGTTGGCAGCCAAGGTTGGGAAAAGCTGATCTTTATGTGCGTCTATACCATTTTGTTGGGCATAAACGGTCAATAACAGTCCCAGCACCAAAAAGACAAAATTTACGATTGTCAAAACAATGGTAAACCAAAACATGTTTTTTTGTGCGTCCTTCAGATTGCGACAGGTAAGGTTTTTTTGCATCATATCTTGATCCAACCCTGTCATAACAATCGCTATAAAAGCTCCACTTATAAACTGTTTAACAAAATGATCTCCCGATTTCCAATCGTCAAAGAAGAAAATTTGGCTCATATCGCTATCTGCAATAAAATTAAAAAGATTGCTTCCCGACAATCCTAAATCAGTAGAAACATAATATACCGCTACTCCCACTGCAACTAGCATAAAGAGTGTTTGGAGGGTATCTGTCCACACAATGGTTTTTATTCCGCTTTTAAAAGTATATAGCCAAATCAGTAAGATAGTGATGGTTACCGTTACCCAAAAAGGGATGTTCATATCGTCAAAAATCAGGCTTTGAAGAACAATCGCCACCAGATATAATCTGAAACTGGCACCTATAACTCTGGAAATCAGAAAAAATGAAGCTCCGGTTTTATAGGAAGCTTTTCCAAACCTTTCATCTAAATAGGTATATATTGAAGTTAAGTTTAGACGGTAATAAAGCGGAAGAAGGACGGTGCCAATCACGGCGTATCCCACTGTATAGCCAAGAACAACCTGAAAATAACTAAAACTTGAAGCTTCTACCCATCCAGGAACTGAAATAAATGTGACTCCACTTAACGAAGCGCCAATCATCCCAAAAGCCACTAAATACCAAGGAGATTGTTTGCCGGCCTTAAAGAAATCGGCATTGCTTCCACCTCTATTGGTTAAAAAGGAAATTAGTATTAATGCTAAAAAATAACCAGCAATTAACAATAGAATGTGCAGTGACTCCATATATTTTGAACTTCAACAATTAAGAATTCGACTGGGTAAAAATACAAAGTTTGGTTTCTCCACCCTGTTTATTTTTAATACATTTGGTGCTTTCAACCTAATAATCGTATAACTCCCTAAAAATTAAAAAGATGCGTTTTAAATTACTACTACTTGTTGCCTTTGTTTTTGGTTCCTTTTCAGGACAATCGCAGACACGAGAATATCTTCAAATGATCGATGTTGGAACTTATAAGGTCCAAGAGGTTATTGATAATGCCGAAGCTTACTTTGACGGTAAGGACAAAGGTCGCGGAACCGGTTATAAACAATTTAAGAGATGGGAGTACAACGCTCTCAGAATGGTAGAGCCTGATGGATATCTTCCCACAACCGAAGAGCGTTTAAATGAACTTGAGCGTTGGAACGCACATTTAAACACTACCGCACAAAACAGAGTTACTCTTAACGACAATTGGGAAGAACTAGGCCCGACATCGTGGAGTGCCACTTCAGGATGGAATCCAGGAGTTGGTAGGATTACGGGACTCTCTATTGAGCAAAGTAACACAGACCATATGATTGTTGGAGCTAACACAGGTGGGGTATGGAAAACTACCGATGGTGCTCAAACTTGGACTCCATTGAATGATTATTTCTCTAATCTTTCGGTATATTCCGTAACTATTGATCCTACAAATGCCGATACGTACTTTTTTGGCTCTAGAAGTGGTAAAATATTTAAATCGACTGATGCTGGTGCAACTTGGAATCTATTGGGAACAGCCGGAAATAGCGTTGTAAATAAAATTGTTGTAAATCCTGCAAATCCAGATATGATCTTCGCTACATCCGAAAATGCGGGTATTTATAAATCTATGGACGCTGGTGTAACTTGGGCAAAAATTAATTCCGATAGCAGAGGCTATGATGTTGAGTTTATGCCTGGTGATCTCTCAGTGGTGTATGCCTCAGGAAGTGGCTTTCATAAATCTATAGATGGCGGTGCAACCTTTACAACAATTGGAGGTTTTGGATCCGGTTCGAAAATGATCGGGGTTTCTGAAGCTGATGCCAGTGTGGTATATGTTCTTGAAGCTTCCAACGGTAGGTTTGGTGGTTTTTATTCTTCGGATGATTCTGGAGATAGCTTTACCAAATTGAACCATGTTGGGAAAAATTATTTTGGCTACAGCACTACTGCTAATGATAACAATGGTCAAGCTCCGCGGGATATGGCAATTGCGGTAAACCCTACGGACATTAATGAAGTGCATATTGCGGGTATTCTTACTTGGAGATCTATGAACGGCGGTACAAGTTTTACTTGTACTGCAGATTGGATTCCTGGAAGCGCCGCTTCTCAAAATATTGGGTATTGTCACGCCGATGTTGACGACCTTATGTTCCAAGGAACATCGCTTTTCGCTATAACGGATGGTGGTATTTTTAAGGCTGCCGATACAGGGAACCTAACGGCTGATTATTACGAAGATCTTACCAATGGGTTGGGAATTCGTCAATTTTATAAAATTGGCGTTTCACAAACTCCCGACGTAATTATTTCTGGAGGAGCTCAGGACAATGGAACATCATTTTATACAGAAGCAACTGGCTGGAAAGATTGGTTGGGTGCAGATGGAATGGAATCATTTATAGACAAGTCAAACCCTGATATACTTTACGGAACAAGTCAATACGGATCGCTGTACCGATCTATGAACGGTGGAACTACATATATTAATTTGAATTTGCCAGGAAGCGGCTCTGGAAACTGGGTTACCCCTTTTGAACAAGATCCCGTTCTTGAAAGTACCATCTATGTTGGTTATAATTATGTGTATAAATCTGGCAATCGCGGTGGAAGCTGGGTTCCAATTTCACAGAACTTTGTTGGAAACTTAGATAACTTAAAAATTGCTCCATCAAATAATGAAGTAATGTATGCTTCGCGAGGAGCATTTATGTATAAAACTGATGATGGCGGCGCAACAGATTGGGAGCAACTGCCTTCCCCTGGTGGCTCTATTAACTCTATCGCAATTCATCCTACAAATCCAAATAAAGTAGCCGTAGCAGTTAATGGTGCGAGCCGCGTTGCCGTTTCTGAAGATGGCGGTGCTACTTGGATAAGCTATAAAAAGAACCTTCCTAATTTTAGCTCTTTGGCTGTAATTTGGGATGACAATGGTAAAGATGGACTTTATTTGGGAATGGATTATGGAATTTTCTATATCGACAATACTTTTACAGATTGGCAGCCATTTAATAACTTATTGCCAAATGTAATGGTGAATGAATTTGATATCAACAAATCAACGAATACGCTTTATGCGGGCACGTATGGAAGAGGTCTTTGGGCATCACCGTTGGTAGAAGGTACCGCTGGAATTAATGATGTACTTTCTGGAAACGTTAGTATTTATCCAAATCCAGCAACATCAGAAATCACTATCGCCTTGCCAAAAGCCATAAACGCTGAAATAAGAATTTTCGATATTAGCGGAAAACTTCTTGTATTTGAAGCCCAAGCTCTAATAAACACTAAGCATAGCGTTAATGTTTCATCGCTTTCATCTGGTGCATATTTTGTGCGTATCAATAGTGAAGAAGGCACAGTGACCAAAAAACTTCTTGTAAATTAATCTAACCGCTGACATCTAAAAGAGGAGAAATAACATCTGCTTTTTACTCTCTTTTGGCTGAGGTACAAAACGAAATAGAATGCTTCAGGAAAAATCTCTTTTTCTGAAGCATTTTTTTTATCTTGGCAGCAAGAATTATGCTATGGAATTTTCTTCAAAACTTCTTGAAAATGCGGTAAATGAAATCTCCCAACTTCCCGGAATCGGAAAGCGGACGGCGCTAAGATTGGCATTACATTTACTGAAACAACCCAAGGAACAATCACAAAAATTAGCTGCAAGTTTGGTGAAAATGCGAGAGGAGATCAACTTTTGTGCAAACTGTAATAATATTAGCGATACAAAACTTTGCGAGATATGTGCTAATCCACATCGTGACTCACAGTTGGTGTGTGTTGTTGAAGATATTCGCGATGTTATGGCTATTGAAAACACCAGCCAGTATCGCGGGCACTATCACGTTTTGGGAGGTAAAATATCGCCAATGGACGGTATTGGTCCAGGGGATCTCAGCATTCCGTCTCTTGTTGAAAAAGTAAAAACTGGCTCCATCAATGAACTCATTTTTGCGCTTAGCTCAACGATGGAAGGAGATACCACCAACTTTTATATCTATAAACAGATAGAACCCTACAAAATAATAACTACTACTATTGCTCGCGGAATCTCAGTGGGCGATGAATTGGAATATGCAGATGAGGTTACTCTGGGAAGAAGTATCTTGCACCGAATTCCTTTTGAATCTTCATTAAAAAGTACTTAACATAGTTCATTTTATAAATTTTAAACTAAAAATCTTACCTACCTGCTGAACAGGTATTTATTTCTAAAATTCCATTTACTGATGAAGCTCTCCGTTGTTATCCTTAATTATAATGTGCGTTATTTTCTGGAACAGTGCATTCTTTCTGTTCAGAAAGCAATCGAAAACATAGACGCAGAAATTATTATTATAGATAATGACTCTAAAGATGATAGTTGCGAAATGATAAGAGCGCAATTTCCAAAGCTCACTTTAATTGAAAATAAAGTAAATGTCGGGTTTAGCAAGGCGAATAATCAAGCAGTCGAGGTTGCGAAAGGAGAATACCTTTGTATTTTAAATCCAGATACTGCTGTTGCTGAAGACACCTTTACTCAAGCTATTAAATATTATGAAAGTGTTGAAAACATTGGAGCTCTGGGGGTTTATCTAATGGATGGAACGGGGAATTTTCTCCCTGAAAGTAAAAGAAATCTCCCCACACCTAAAGTCTCCTTATTGAAACTTACGGGCTTTCATAAAAAATATTATGCCAGTCATTTATCTGAAACATCCCAAGGAGAAGCCGAAGTTTTAGTGGGCGCGTTTATGCTTTTAAAAAGGAGTATATACGAAGAAGTAGGCGGTTTTGACGAAGATTATTTTATGTACGGTGAAGATATAGACCTTTCTTATAAAATAACCAAAGCAGGTTATAAAAATCATTATTTGGGAAGCACAACCGTGCTTCATTATAAAGGCGAAAGCACCCAAAAGAACGATGCCTATTTTGAACGGTTTTACGGAGCAATGCAAATTTTTTATAAGAAACATTTTAATAAAAATATATTGTTGGAAGGCTCTGTTAACGCTGGAGTTGCCTTGGCCAAAAAAGCACGAAGGTTTTCTTCCGAAGAAAAATTGATTTCTTCGCCAAAAACGGAAAGGAGTTACTTTTTCACCGAAAATATTGAACTGCTCGAAAAGCTTTCAGCTGCTACTTCAACGGTGTTTCAGATGGCTTCAAAACACGTACATTCACAAGTTGTGCTCAGCAATAGTTTATTGGTTTTCGATGCTGAGTATATTTCTTATGAGGAAATATTCATATTAATGAAACAACTAAAAGACAAAGACAACCTTTTCCGTATTAGACCTTTCGGTTGTAATTTCATCATTGGAAGCGACCAAAGTGACGAAAAGGGTGGGGTTATTGTATTTTAAGAAATTTGAAACACTAAACGAACAAATTTTAACTAATTTTGCAGCGTTAAAAAAACAGGCTTTGTATGCCTATAAATTCGACATTGAAATTATATTATGGCAAAATTTGAATTGAAACTACCCAAAATGGGCGAAAGTGTAGCAGAAGCAACACTTACAAACTGGTTAAAAGAAGTGGGCGATACCATTGAGGTCGATGAGGCTGTATTGGAAATTGCTACTGATAAAGTGGATAGTGAAGTGCCCAGCGAGGTGGATGGTGTATTGGTTGAAAAGCTTTTCAACATTGATGATGTAGTGCAAGTGGGGCAAACCATCGCCATTATTGAAACAGAAGGTGGAAGCGACGATAGTCCAAAACTAGAAACAAAAGCTGCTGAAACGGATAAGGCTGCATCGGCCGGAGTCAAAGAAGTTGAGGCTCAGGTTGAAATGGCAAAACAAACAGTCCAAACCCCAATTGAAAACACAGGAGACCGCTTTTATTCTCCGTTGGTTAAAAATATTGCTTCACAAGAGAATATTTCACAGTCTGAACTCGATGGTATTTCAGGTACAGGAAAAGATGGACGCGTTACCAAAAACGATATTTTGGGCTACGTAGACAATCGTTCTTCTGGAAAATCAGAAGCTCCTACACCTAAAACCGTAGTTGAAGCTAAAAATCCTGAAACCGCAAAAGCGAAACCAGCAGTTTCAGTTGGGGGCGAAGACGAAATTATAGAAATGACCAGAATGGGCAAACTTATTGCGCATCATATGGTTGAAAGTACCCAAACTTCTGCCCACGTTCAGTCTTTTGTTGAGTGTGACGTTACAAATGTGTGGAATTGGAGAAATAAAGTAAAATCAGGTTTTGCCAAAAGAGAAGGGGAAAGCTTAACCTTTACCCCAATATTTATGGAAGCTGTGGCAAAAGCCCTTAAAGACTTCCCAATGATGAATATTGCAGTTGATGGCAACAACATTATTAAACGTAAAAATATAAATCTTGGAATGGCAGCAGCCTTGCCAGATGGCAATTTGATTGTACCGGTAATTAAAAATGCCGATCGATTAAATCTACTTGGAATGAGTAAAGCGGTGAACGACCTTGCTAGGCGAGCTCGTGAAAACAAACTTAAGCCAGACGATATTCAGGGTGGAACCTATACGGTTACAAATGTGGGAACCTTCGGCAGTATTATGGGAACACCTATAATCAATCAACCACAAGTTGGTATTTTGGCCTTGGGAGCAATTCGTAAAGTGCCTGCCGTTATTGAAACTCCGGAAGGGGATTTCATTGGAATTCGTTTTAAAATGTTCCTTTCACACAGTTATGACCACAGAGTTGTAAATGGAGCTTTAGGTGGGCAGTTTGTAAAAAGAGTGGCCGATTACCTAGAGGATTGGGATGTAAATACAGAAATTTAGATTAATTGAATTATAATAAAAAAGGGGATTTTGAATTTCAAGTCCCCTCTTTCTTTTTATATGTTTTTTCATAACTTCAACAAAAATAGCTTTGTTGGAATAAAACAGAACAATGGAACTTAACTTAAAAAAACCAATCTGCTTCTTCGATCTTGAAACCACTGGTATAAATGTGGCAAAAGACAGAATTGTGGAAATAGCCATTTTAAAAATATTTCCAAATGGCAACAAGGAAAGCCATACGTGGCGTGTAAATCCAGAAATGCCAATTCCCGCAGAAACCACCGCAATTCACGGGATTTCTGACGAGATGGTTGCTAATGAACCAACGTTTAAGGAGTTGGCGCCAAAGGTTTACGCCTTGATAAAAGACAGTGATCTTGGTGGGTTTAATTCCAATCGTTTTGATATTCCTTTGTTGGCAGAGGAACTTCTTCGGGCTGAGGTAGAATTCGATATGAAAAAAGCGCTTTCTGTTGACGTACAGACCATTTTTCACAAGATGGAAAAGCGTACTTTGGAAGCTGCGTATAAATTCTATTGTGATAAAGATTTAAAAGATGCCCATAGCGCCGCTGCTGATACCAATGCAACCTACGAAGTTTTAAAGTCGCAGTTGGATAAATATCCTGATTTACAAAACGACATGAGCTTTTTAGCTGATTTCAGTTCGCACAAGGATCACGCAGACTTTGCTGGTTTTATAAGCTATAATGAGGATGGCGTAGAGGTGTTTTCTTTCGGAAAGTATAAAGGAAAGTTAGTTACAGACATTTTGGAGAAGGATTCTGGTTATTTTGGATGGTTGTTAAATGCGGATTTTCCACTTTACACCAAACAGGTTTTAACGCGTATCCGACTTCAAAAGTTGAATACAAAATTTTAGAAGCAAGATGAAGATAATATGTATAGGTCGTAATTATGCAGATCACATCAAAGAACTTGATAGTGCTAAGCCCACAGAACCTGTTATTTTTCTAAAACCGGACACATCAATTCTGCTAAAGAAACAACCTTTTTTTATACCTGAATTTTCAAATGATGTGCATCATGAAGTTGAATTGCTGGTTCGAATTAACAAAATCGGTAAGCATATTGACCAAAAGTTCGCGCATAAATATTATGATGAAATAGGTTTGGGAATTGATTTTACGGCTAGAGATTTACAAGCAAAACTAAAAAAGGAAGGGCTGCCTTGGGAAAAGGCGAAAGCTTTTGATGGCGCAGCCGTTGTAGGAAATTTCCTAAAGAAAGAAGACTTTGACGATATAAATGATATAGATTTCAGTCTGAAACGAAACGATAAAATTGTTCAAAAAAGCAATTCTATGCTCATGATGTGGAAAATCGATGCTTTAATCGAATATGTATCAAAATATTTCACTTTGAAAATTGGTGACATTATCTTTACTGGAACTCCTGCTGGTGTAGGAAGTGTTAAGGCTAATGATATATTGACGGGGTTTATTGGTAAAACAGAAATGTTTTCCATAAAAGTAAAATAGGATGACAAAATATTATTCAAGAGAAAACCTGGAAGAAATCGCCGACGGTGATCAAGATTTTTTAAAAATCTTGGCCAGAACGTTTCTTGAGGAAATTCCACCAGATCTGCATTCTATGGATGAAGCCATCCACAATGAGAATAGAGAATTGGCATATCAATTTGCACATAAAATGAAGCCTAATATCGAAATGTTCGGTATTGATGCTCTTAAAGATATTACCAGTATCGAAACCTGGTCTAGAACAACAAAAAATAAAACCTCGGTAATTCCGCATCTTGAAAACGTGCTTGAAACATTGAATAACGTCTTCACTGAACTGAGGCAAGATTTCCAACTATAAAAATGCTTGCAGAAATTATAACCATAGGCGATGAAATTCTCATCGGCCAGATTATTGATACAAATTCAGTCTTTATTGCAAAGGAACTGAATCAAATAGGCATAAAAGTCTACCAGATTACTTCTATCCAAGATGATAAAACTCATATCTTACAAGCCTTTAAGGATGCCCAAAAACGGGTTGATCTTGTTATAGTTACTGGAGGTCTAGGTCCAACAAAGGATGATATTACTAAACAGACGTTTTGCGATTATTTTGAAGACACCTTGGTAGAAGATCAAAATGTACATGAGAATATAAAACAACTTTTTGAAAAATATCAGCTCAACAAGCCATTACCTGCCAATTTTCAGCAAGCGATGGTACCTTCAAAAGCTACCATTTTAAACAACCTTCAAGGCACCGCCCCGGGAATGTGGATGGAGAAAGACAATACTGTTTTTGTGTCCCTGCCAGGTGTGCCTTATGAAATGCGGCATTTGCTTAGAGAAGAGGTTTTGCCCAGAAGTATTGCGCGTTTTAACAGACCTTTTATTTATCATAAAACACTGTTGACCTATGGCATGGGTGAAAGTGCTATTGCAGAAAAAATAGAGGATTGGGAAAACAATTTACCCGAGCATATAAAACTTGCCTATTTACCATCTTTAGGGAAAGTTCGTTTAAGACTTTCATCCAGTGGTGAAGATGAAGCCTTGCTTAAGGAAAGTATTGATATGAGAATGGAGGTGCTTCGCGAGATGCTTTCAGATATAGCTATTGGCTTTGAAGATGAAACAAGCATTATTGGCAGAATCGCGCATATTTTAAATGAACACGAGCAAACCTTAAGTTTAGCTGAAAGTTGTACTGGCGGAGCAATTTCGGAGCATATAATCTCAGAGGCCGGAGCTTCTACTTTTTTCTTGGGTGGCATAGTGCCTTATAAAACGGAGCTAAAAACAAAGATTCTCGGCGTTCCAGAGGTGTTGATTAAGGAGCATTCCGTGGTGAGTATTGAAGTCGCGGAAAGCATGGCTATTAATTGCTGTAAACTTTTTAGTACAGATTATGCTATCGCCACTACAGGCATTGCTGGCCCTACCAAAGGTGATGGAGTAGATGAGGTAGGAACGGTATGTATTGCTATTGCTTCGCCGAAAGGGGTGATTTCAGAAAAATTTGGATTTGGAAATGACCGGTATCGTGTCATCGAAAAGACTATAAATAAGGCTTTTGAGATGCTTTTAAAAGAAATATCAAAAAACTAATTTTCTTTTGTTGTGCAACCCAAAAGAATTACTTAAATTTGCACCCTGTTTTAAAATAACTAATTAAAGTTAAAGAAATGTCAAGAGTTTGTGAACTTACCGGAAAGAAAGCGATGGTTGGAAATAACGTGTCGCACGCGATGAATAAAACCAAACGTAAGTTTGATGTAAATTTGCTAAAAAAACGTTTTTATATTCCTGAGGAAGATAAGTGGGTTACGCTGAAAGTTTCAGCTTCTGCTATTAAAGACATCAATAAAAAAGGTATTTCAGCGGTTATGAAAGAAGCTCGCGAAAAAGGCTTTTTAACTAAATAACTGCAATAATCAATAAAGTCTATTACAATGGCTAGAAAAGGAAATAGAGTACAAGTAATTTTGGAGTGCACAGAGCACAAGGAATCTGGTAAAGCTGGAACTTCTCGTTACATCACCACCAAAAATAAAAAGAATACACCGGATAGAATGGAGTTGAAAAAATTCAACCCTATTCTTAAGAAAATGACGGTTCATAAAGAGATTAAATAATATATGTTCCCACCTTCGTGGGAAATGCAAATAAGTTTATTATGGCAAAAAAATCAGTAGCATCGTTACAAACAGGTTCAAAGCGTTTAACCAAAGCAATTAAAATGGTTAAATCGCCTAAATCAGGGGCATATACATTTACTGAAGCTATCATGGCTCCAGAAATGGTAAGTGATTGGTTAAACAAGAAATAACCAACCTAAAATATTGAGATAAAGCCACTTTTTTACGAAGGTGGCTTTTCGTATTTTACTGTTTCAAGAGAATGATTTTGATAAAGTTTTAAGTTGATCCTTCTGTCTTTTAAACCACCTTTTAGGGCGATTTAAAATCTACCATCCTCTGAAAAAGGGAGGGAACTGTGAAAAATAAGCTTTGAAAAGGTATCAAACTTTGTTAAAGTGAAAAAATCGAGTAATTTTACTGAATACTGAATACTGAATACTGAATACTGACCACTGAAACATGAGTCTATTTAAAAAGATATTCTCCAAGGAGAAAAAAGAAACCCTCGATAGAGGCTTGGAAAAATCCAAGACCTCTTTTTTTGATAAGCTGAGCAAAGCCGTAGCCGGAAAAAGCAAGGTTGACGATGACGTTTTGGACAACCTAGAGGAAGTTTTGGTTTCCAGTGACGTTGGTGTTAATACAACTCTTAAAGTAATCGATAGGATTGAAGCGCGTGTAGCCCAAGACAAATATGTGGGGACTGATGAGCTTAACAAGATTCTTCGTGAAGAAATTGCTGGTCTTTTAAGTAAAGTAGATGCGGGGAATGCAACTGAGTTTGAAGTTCCACAAAATAAAAAACCATACGTGATGATGGTAGTTGGTGTAAATGGGGTTGGTAAAACTACCACCATTGGCAAACTTGCTTATCAGTTTAAAAAAGCTGGAAAAACGGTAGTTCTTGGAGCCGCTGATACCTTCCGGGCTGCAGCAATAGACCAATTACAAATTTGGGCCGATCGCACTGATGTTTCCATCGTGAAACAAAGTATGGGCAGTGATCCTGCCAGTGTTGCTTTTGACACGTTGCAGAGCGCTGTAAACCAAAATGCGGATGTTGTGATTATTGATACCGCAGGACGACTTCACAACAAGGTAAACTTGATGAATGAGCTTACAAAGGTAAAACGCGTCATGCAAAAAGTAATTCCAGATGCGCCGCACGACGTACTTTTGGTCTTAGACGGTTCTACAGGTCAAAATGCCTTTGAGCAAGCAAAACAATTCACCGCTGCAACCGAAGTAACTTCATTGGCAGTAACAAAACTAGACGGTACTGCAAAAGGTGGGGTCGTAATCGGTATTAGCGATCAATTTCAGATTCCGGTTAAATATATTGGAGTAGGTGAGGGCATGGAAGATCTTCAGGTTTTTAATAAATTGGAGTTTGTAGATTCCTTCTTCAAATAAATACTTCTAAAGTATAAGCCACGATTTCACGAATAATTGTATTCGCGAATTCGTGGCTCTTTTTTTCTACCGTCTACCCTCTACCGCCTAACGTCTACTAAAGCGTTTCCTTTAACCAGCTATAAAACTCACGTTGCCAAACAAGCGCATTTTGCGGTTGAAGCACCCAGTGATTTTCTTCTGGAAGATATAGTAGTTTACTTTTTATTCCTTTTAATTGAGCGGCCTGAAAAGCTCCTAGTCCTTGTTCAATTGGTACGCGATAGTCTTTTCCACCTTGGATAATCATAATAGGAGTGTCCCAGTTGTCAACATAAGATATTGGATTAAATTCATTAAAAGATTTCTGCGCTATTGCATTGTTCTTTTCCCAGTAAGCACCACCCATATCGTGGTTTACAAAGAATAACTCCTCTGTGGTTCCATACATAGAACGCGTATCAAAAACACCATCGTGAGCTATAAATGTTTTAAAGCGCCCATCGTGATTACCTGCTAACCAAAATACAGAATACCCACCAAAACTAGCTCCAATAGCGCCTAAACGATCATTATCTACGTAAGGTTCCTTTGCAACATCGTCAATGGCATCAAGGTAATCTTGCATAGCACCACCGCCCCAATCACCACTAATGGCTTCATTCCATGCTACACCGTGACCTGGCATTCCGCGACGGTTGGGTGCTACAACTATATAGCCTTCAGAAGCCATCAATTGAAAATTCCAACGCGTGGAGTAAAATTGTGACAAAGCCGATTGTGGCCCGCCCTGTGCATAAAGAAGGGTTGGATATTTTTTGTTTTTATCAAAGTTTGGAGGAAGAATTACCCAGACTAACATTTGCTTATTGTCTTTGGTTGTTACCATTCTTTTTTCAACTGTCGGCAAGTCTAACTTTCCGTATAAATCTGTATTTACTTGGGTAAGCTGCTTAAAAGTCTGCTTTTTTAAATCGAAAGAGAATATTTCAGAGGCATGGTTCATATCGGTTCGTGTAACAATCAATTGCCCATCTTGTTCTGCAACAATACCAGTAACGTCAAACTGCCCTTTTGAAATTTGCTCCACAACTGGCATTTTTCTGGTTCTTCCTGGATAATCAACTTTAAATAATTGTTTGGTACCATTAACTGGAGCAGTAAAATAGATGTCTTTGCTATTATTGGCCCAAGTGAAACCACCCACTGTACCGTCCCATTGTGAGGTAAGGTTTTGTTTAACACCGTCCTGTAAAACAATAATGTCATTTTTATCGGCTTCATAACCGTCAGTCTTCATTTGAAGCCAAGCCATGGCACCTTTTTTTGAGAAGGCTGGGTTGGTGTCATAACCTTTGTTTTCTTCCGTTATGTTTTCAGTTTTTTTGTCAGCTAAATTGAACTTGTAAATATCTGTGTTCGTGCTCACTGCATACTCGGTTCCAGCCAGTTTCTTACTTACGTAGTAGATGTTTTCGCCTTTTGGGCCCCAAACGTAATCTTCATCACCACCAAAAGGAGCTTGAGGTGTATAGTAAGGTTGACCGGGAGTAATATCCGTTTCGGCGCCGGTTTTTAAATCCTTAAAAAAAAGGTGGTTGTAGCTACCATCATTATAGGTATCCCAATGGCGATAATCTAAAGAAGTGAAGACGTAGGCATCGCTTTTAGGAAGGTCTTTGAAAATATCTTTCCCCAATATATCTTTAACGTGAACGGATTTATTCATTAACAAATATTTGCCATCTGGAGAAAGGTTTTTATCGGCTACCTTAGCTTCTTCCTTTGTAACTTCGGCAAAATTGCCGCCAGCAACCCGCATGGCATAATACTTTGAATCAAAGCTGTTTTCTTCCATATTGGGAGTAGTAACCTTGTAAAATAGCACTTCTCCGTTATCGGAAATTCCAATTGGGCTTACTTTTTTCACCTGCCATAAAAGTTCAGGAGTCATTGTTTTTTGAGCGAACAAAAAGCTGGCGCCAAGAAAGGCCAGCAGGAATGTTATTTTTTTCATCAGTACTAAAATTGAATTATTATTAAATGTAAAGTTACTTAAAAAAGTTGGTTGTTGGGGCAGGTCGCGACCTGTCCGTACGTGGAAAAAAAGTCATTCAATAATTGAACAATACGCTCAATTTCCCCCATAGTTCATCGTCAAAACCCGAAGGACCTGGGTGCGGATTCCCTGCATTGCCACCCATACGAATCACAATTAAGTCTTGACTGGGAACGATATAAAGTTTTTGGTCATCTTTTCCTAAACCTGCAATGAGGTCATTAGGCGCATTGGGAATTAATTTTCCTTGAAATTCATGGGTTGTCTGCGGAAGTCGATAACTTTCCTTCCCGTTCAACCACCATAAATAACCGTAAGCTTTGTTGAGGTTTTGGGAGGTGTTGGTCATTTGGTCAAAATAGGTTTCATTCAATAATTGCGTTCCGTCCCAATTGCCTCGGTTTAGGTTTAATATCCCGAAACGCGCCATGGAACGTGCATTGCTAAAAAACACACGGTTGTATCCAAATTGTAACCAAGTTCCTGAAATACCAGTTGGACTTTTTAGTTTTTCTTCAAAATAGCTATCAAAACCCATTGGAATTGCGGAATCCAAAACTGGTTGGAGCAAGGTGTAAAAGGCGTTGTGATAAAACCAAAAAGTTCCTGGATCGTTTAAATATTGCAAACACGCTGGATCTGTGCAGGCTGTGTCGGGAACGTTATAATCACCGCCAGCAGTCATTGTAAGTTGATTCCAAATTGTGATTTCCCCTTCTTGTTGGGTCGTCATTGTTGTCCAGCCAGGACCCAAGTATTCAGAAGTGGAATCGTCTAAGGTTAAATATCCATCTTGTTGCGCTATTCCGGTTGAAAAAGCGACAAGCGTTTTTCCGGCTGAATTCCATGCGTGTGGTGTATTTGACGTAAAGTCGTTGAAATAATACTCCACAATGATGCGTCCATTCTTTAAAATAATAAAGGCATCGGTGTTTTTTTCGGCTAAATATGTTTTAAGCTCTGGTAGAAATTCCGTGTTCCAGTTTAAGGCTTCAGGGCTAAGGGTTTCCCATGCGGCTGAATCGATAGGAGGAAAATAGAGGGATGTAGCGCTAGTTTCTGTGGTTTCATCAGATTGGGAACATCCTGAGAAGAAAGCAAATAGTATGAAAAGTATTAAAATGGAAGGTTTCATAAGTTTAGGTTTTAGCTTTGACCATATTATGCGGATTTAGTTTAAAATGGTTGTACCTTTGCACGCTTTTGCCTTCGGTACATTTTGAAAGTAAGAGTAATTGATAAAAAGCAGTAAGATTTTTAGAAATACTTTCAAAACACTCAGGCACCTTAGGCCACAATTAAAATTTAAAAAATAGTTAAACAACAATGCGTACAAAAACCCTAAAGAAAAATAAAATAAACGTAGTAACCTTAGGATGCTCCAAGAATGTTTATGACAGTGAAGTGCTGATGGGCCAGTTGCGCGCCAGCAATAAAGAGGTTGTACACGAAGAAGAGGGAAATATTGTGGTTATAAATACGTGCGGATTTATTAATAACGCCAAGGAAGAAAGTGTAAACACCATCCTTGAGTATGTTCAGAAAAAGGAAGAAGGCATTGTTGATAAAGTTTTTGTTACGGGCTGTCTTTCTGAAAGATACAAGCCAGACCTTCAAAAGGAAATCCCCAATGTGGATGAATATTTCGGAACTACCGAACTTCCCGGCTTGTTGAAAGCTTTAGGTGCAGATTACAAACACGAATTGATTGGGGAACGCGTAACAACTACTCCGAAAAATTACGCGTATTTCAAAATTGCTGAAGGTTGCGACAGACCTTGTTCGTTTTGTGCCATCCCGATTATGCGTGGAAAACACAGAAGTACGCCTATGGAGGAATTGGTTGTTGAAGCCGAAAAGCTCGCTGCCAAAGGCGTGAAGGAATTGATATTGATCGCTCAGGATTTAACCTATTACGGACTTGATTTATACAAAAAACGAAACCTTGCGGAATTGCTAGAAAAGTTAGCAAGGGTTGAAGGTATTGAATGGATTAGAATGCATTATGCTTTCCCTACAGGTTTCCCGATGGATGTTTTAGAAGTAATGCGAAATGAACCTAAGGTTTGTAATTATTTAGATATTCCGTTGCAGCATATTTCAGATTCAATTCTGAAATCTATGCGTCGTGGAACCACAAAAGCGAAAACTACAAAATTATTGGAAGAATTTAGAGCTGCAGTTCCAGAAATGGCAATCAGAACTACTTTAATCGTTGGATATCCTGGTGAAACCGAAGAAGATTTCCAAACCTTGAAACAATGGGTAAAGGAGATGCGTTTTGAACGTTTGGGGTGTTTTACATATTCTCACGAAGAAAATACGCACGCCTATAATCTTGAAGATGATGTGCCGGAAGAAGTTAAAATGGATCGTGCCAATGAAATTATGGAAATCCAATCCCAGATTTCTTGGGAATTAAACCAACAGAAAATCGGTAAGGAATTTAGAGTGGTGATTGACAGAAAAGAAGGCGGTTACTTTGTGGGAAGAACAGAATTTGACAGCCCAGATGTGGATAACGAAGTGTTAATAAACGCCGAGGATGACTATTTGCGCACCGGAGAATTTTTCAATGTAAAAATTACCGCTGCCGAAGATTTTGATTTGTATGCCGAAGTTGTTTAGCTATTCTGAATAAATTACAGAAAAATATAGGAATATCGATTGATTTCTTTAAATATAAAACCTCAAAGATTGTTGAGCATTTTAGTTCATCTTCATCTTCATCTTCATTTTCAACTTCGATTTCGGCTTCGATTTCGATTTCATCTAGATATCATATCCCTTTAAACCACTCCTGAAATTTTTCACCTAAAATAGGAACTGGTTTTTTCTCTCCGTTTATTGCAGCTATTAATCCGATTATCCATAAAACCAAAAGAAATATACCGACTAGAAGTGAAATTAACCAACCTACAAAAGGGATTTTACCAATAATATAAGAAGCTAAACCTACAGAAACCAAGCCAATGCATTGACGTATGTGATATGCCGCAAATGTATTTTTTTTATCGTTGTTCATTATAAAAGCAATCAAGAGACCAAAGATTGTGATATAGCTAATTATTGCGATTGTTTTACCTTGCTCGATAATACTAGTAGGCTCTTCTGTTGTTTTTTGCGTCGGTGTGTTTGTTTCGTTTTCCATAGTTTTTTATTATAAATGAATTTTCAGCTTTTAAATATTATAGTAGAAAGTAGAATCTGAGAAAATTCTCTAATTTGACTGAAACTGTATTTCTTTCGTTTTCCCTGTGTCATTATCCAAATATTTTAAAATTAAGTTGCCTTTTTTATCGAAATGAGCCGCACCATTTTTAGTTGAAGAATTATAGCGGTATAAACCTTCTTTTGGGGTAGGCACCAAATTGGCATACACTTGGGATGAGCCTTTTTCATAAAGGTCAAATCCGTTTTTACTGCGTTTTATTTGAAAAACACTATTGTTAAGGGTCAACTTTTGAGAAAATCTAGTAGTCCAGGTTTTGCTATTAGGTTTATGCCAATGATCTGGCGTACCTATTCCTTTTTCTTCTGCTCTGGTAGCAGAGGTCTTTGTCGAAGAATTCTTGACTTTCTTAGAAGAGGTATCAACCAATACCTTCACTTTTGAGTTCTCTATATTTTGAAGATTTTCTGTCTTAGAATCTTTCGATTCCTTAGCGGTTTCTTGTGCAAATGCCGAATTTGATATTAGCATGAAGAAAAGTGCTCCTACATATAAAATGGCTTTTTTCATGATTAATTGATTTTAATTTAAATGAATTTTCTATTTTTTGTTTTCTCGTAATAAATGGAAATTTTTAAAGAAGCCTTCTGATTTAGCCTGTTTCAATACGAACTGTTAAGGCTTTTCAGGAGCAACGATTTCTTTGCCACTCCAATCTGAAAACAGTTTTGGCGTATTGTCTAAACTTAAATTGGCGTATTTTAAATTGGATTGTGCTGCATCCTGGACTGTAATTCCATATTCAAAACAATTGCGAAAAATCACATCGTGGATATTCAAGAATCTTGATCTTTCGAAAAATACAGCACCGTTAGGTTTTTTTGTGGTTCTGCCGGCGTTTTCTATGATTACATGCCCCATTTCATTTAAAGGGCTGCTGGACTTCACGTTTATTTGTTGCCAAAACCCAGCAATATCACGTTCCCCTCGAAATTTGATAGGCGCTTCTGGCGTACCGATCATTAACAGGGAAGCCTCTTCGGAAACGTGAATCCATTTTTGGGAAGACATTATTATCTCTGCACCTGGTGCTACTGTGAATACACCTTCTTTAATGGTGAAATTATTTTGAAGAAAATAAGGTACGTCTAATTTGGCCCAAGTGGCATCACCTCTCATGGTTCCACCTTCCAGATGGATGTAATCTTTTTCGTTGCCAGAGAATTTATTGGAGCCGTTAAACAATCTTAAGCGACTTGCATCAGTGTGTACTGGTATTTTATTTTTAGTAAAGTTGCAGTTATTCATCACAATATTATGGACGTCTTTATCGACGCCTCGCTTGGTAATCATTCCGTATTCTTTACTATTTGAAAAAGTGCAATGCTCGAGCTTTACACTACTTTTCTCATTATTGATTTTCAAAGCAGCTTTTAAGCCACCACCTGCATAATCAATGGTTACATAACTCATAGCGTTGGTTATACTGTTGCTTTCCGTACGAACACCCCACCAAAATCCTTTTATTTTTTCTTTTCCGGTTAGGACGATTGGTTTTTCAGCGGTGCCGTTCATCTTAAAGGAAGACTTCGCATAAAAATCTATTCCTGCACCTTGTTTAAAAGCAATCACAACGCCTGGCTCGATGGTAAGTTTGCCATCAATTCTTGCCACACAAGGGATAATATAATCTACAGGAGCTTCTGGATTGTCTTTTAAGACTGTATTTGGATGCTTGCTAAAATAATCGCAGTCCAATGTGATGGCCGCGGTATTGCCTTCCATAGCATCTGGACTTGTTGCATCATTATCTTCCTCTACAATTGAGGTATTGCTTTCTTGTGGCGGCTTTGACTTTATCTCACCGCTGTCATCATCAGTAGCTGATGCATTTTTTAACTGCTCTGTATTTGAGTCTGAGTCATCATCTATTGCTTCACCTTCCTTGCCATCGCGACAACTGGCAAAAACCATGACAATGAATAAAAAGAGTGCTAAGGCTTTGAGATTTTTTTTTAGGGTTTTCATTGTTAACGGGTTTTATGGATGAAGTATTTCTTAGGGAAGTTGTTTTTTGTATAATCACAAATAAGCTTTTTTCAATATGATTCTAAAAGGAGCTTTTATTAATATAGTTTAAAATTGGTTGTCAAGATCACCAGCATATAATACAAGAATTCGGTGTTGATAAAGACTTTAAGCTTTCGTAAAAAATTTCTTCCGGTTTCTCGGAATTTACAACCTGCCCAATATATCATTTATCTCATAATCGCTAAGATCGAAATACTTTGGGTCGGAAGATTTTTTAAAAGTTGTTATATCTGTTATCATGCTTGGTTTATCACTCTTTTTATCGAAGTAAATACTGCGAACCATCATTCCTCTAGGGAAGTTTTCATCTACCTTGACAGTAGTATCGGTCGCAGTTTCAGTAGCGAAGTCCCTAATTTGTCCTCCAAAAAGATGATTACCACTTAAATCAAGGCTGATGTCCTGGGTGACCCACGCATGCATTTTTGTGTCTTCTTTTGCATTAAGGTATATATATTTACGGCAGTTGTAGCCATTGATTTCCTTTTGTTCCTCAGTACGTTCCCATTGCCCGTTATTGTCGTCTATGTCACCTTGACTTTTTGCCATTTTTTCTACCATTTTCTGAAAATTAATCATGGGCATTTTCATGGCCGTTTTTTCTTTTTCGTTAATCATATAGGTAGCGGCTCCTTTATAATCAAAAAGCATTCGGGTTTCATTTTTATCGCCTTCGTTCATAATCATACATTCCCCGGTTTTACCAAAAATCATTTTGGTAGTGTTGGTGTCATCCAATTTACCGTTCTTTTTAAAAGATTGCATTTGCATTACCAAAGTTGCTTGTACGGGATTTTCAGGGACGGGATAGCGGGTATCGTTTTCATAAGTAATATCCTCTAGTGCTTTTTTGCCCTTTTCTCTTTGTGGTTCGGCATGCTTCTCTCTCATATCCTTTTCTACTTTCTGTTTTATTTTCCGTTTTATAAAACCGCGTTGCGCTTGTGCGGGTGCTATAAAAAGAAGTAGAAGTAATGTTGTCAGTGAAATTCGATATATTTTTTTCATAATGGTTTGATTTTAAATAGCTTGGATTGAGACTATAATATACACAAAAATATTAATTAAGGTAATAGCTGTCAATAGCCAATTAGTATTTGGTAGTTTTAATTTAGAATTGGGTATATCAAAAAGAGCTAGAAAGCATTCGTAACTCATGACCTTTTTATAGATACAGGTTGAATTTCGCTCGATTATTTTTACTGAGATCTTCAACATATATTTAATAACTACAGTATGGTCTGCGACTAGGGTTTTCCTAAAATATCTTAAATCTTTACTTAATTCTCTTTGCAAATAAACACTTTCGGTAAATTATTACTAAAGGCCACATTACTTTAGTGTTTTTGGAAATTCCAGGAATATTGTGGTACGAATCCATAATATTCACACGTGACCATATTGGCTTAAATAGTTCTTAATTTTCTGATGTTTTACAAGAAGCTTGTTTCGTTTGTCAGATTTCCGTATACAATTCACGCTCGCCATTCATAATTAGAAACAAACTACTTTTCTTTATAAACACCCATAGCTCTTTTAGGGCTGAGAACAATCGTACCCGAACCCTGATAAATATCTTTCTTGTTATCGTTCTTTTTAAAATCACCTTCAAAGCTGAGTTTAAAGCAGGCTCCACCCAGATTTGGTGTGGGCAAGACAAATTTTAGGTCTGAAAAAGTTAAGGTTCCAGAAACGGCACTATACCAATCGCCGTCCTTTTCGGGCCGTATAGTTAAACTGGATACTTGTTTTTCTGAACCATTAATATCGCTTAGAGGTTTAAAATCTTCATTCACTACAAAAAGACCAAAAACACCAGCTTCGCCACGGTTGTAATCCTTCCCTATGGTCATCATTATACTACGTCTTCGATCTCCTTTTTTACCTGTTGGCATTTGTTGATTGTTGTATAGCGCATTTCCTTCTTTATTTAATATATTCTCGGAAAATTCAATGGTTTCAGAGTCTTTTACCAAGGTTATATCAAAAGTGTGGTCTGCATCTGCTACCTTCTTTTTTTTATCGTCGGCAGCCTTCTCTTTCTTATCATCAGTTACCTTCTCTTTTTTATCGTCAGCCGATGCGTCCTTCTTATTATTGCAACTAGTTACAGCGCCAATGAGTACCATGAACAGTAGTGTTTTTAGTATAGGCACTGTTATTTTTGAGGTTTTGATTTTAAGTTGAGATGTTTTCATATTTAGAGGGTTTTAGAAGATGAAATTTTAAATATTTTTCACGTTAAAGTTTGCTTGTAGTAGTTTTATTTTTTGACTCAAAATTGAGTTTTATTAAAATAGAGACCTATTCTTTTATAAGCGTAAGTGCACTGCCATTTCTTTCTACTACAAGCATTGTCTTTGTAGGCGAGTTAATTTTCCAAGTCTCAATTTTACCATTTTGGATTATCTTGATTTGGTCATTCCCCACAGGCTCGTAAGTTCCAATTATACTGGAGCCAGCGATACAGTTTCCGTTACTGTGGTTTTCGGCGTAAGCTTTTATTTCAAAACTCAAATCTTCTGTAAATTGAAAATAGGTCTTTTTAGTACAGTCTGATAAGGGAGGTCGTCCTTCTATACTTTTGTAAAACCATTTGCCTGTGAGTGCTTCTACAGTACTCATCTCGCCATCAGGAGCCAAGGCACTGCTGCTTTTGGCGGTAATTTCATTGGAAAGCACCCGCTCTCCAGTAATCATAAACGGCTTTTCCGGAAATCCATAAACCACAATTTTTTCAGAGGTTACCTGCTCAATGGGCATAGCTCCCATCCTTCTGTCTTTGTGATAAAAGGAGAGAAAGTAGGTAGAGTCTATTTTCTCCAACTGGATTGTTTTGCCAGATTCATCTTCTACGCCATCAAGATTTACCGGGAACGTGTTATCTTTAGTTATTTCGAAATTCAATTGCTCTATTTCAGCTCTTGTTAAGTTCGTTTTTGTGGGTTTTAACTGGACAAGATCAATAGACTCGGTTTCCTGATCTGGTTTTATCCGCAACCGATGGGGATTTACAAACTCAAACGCTCCCAATGAAGCAGTGTCGACAACTAAGCGATTACCTTCGACATGGTAAGGATATGCCGCCTGACGTTTGTCAAATTCATAGAATATCGCACTGTCTTTGGTAAATTCTATCACTTTAGAATGCCTGGTATCTACTTGAGCTATATTCCATTTTCCTTCTAGGCTCTGCGCAACAGAAGGCGTACTACTAAAAAACAATGTACTCATCAGCAGTAAATCCAATAGTGTTTTAGATTTTAGTTGAATTGTTTTCATATTTAAATGAGTTTTGAGTTAAAGTGTTTTAATCTTAAACTAATGGGAAGGGAGAATATTAAATACAAACCTATTCATCTAGTAGTAAGGTTACAATAGCTATTTAGTATTTGGTAGCTATGGTTTAGAATTAGGTTGCTCGATACAAGAACCAAGTCGCTCGCTTGTCTTAGATTTCACTCGCAAACCTTTATCTCGTCTATTTTTGGAAGTTAGTTCTCGAAGTAATTTGGAAATAAAAAATAAACCAAAAATTCATGAATAATAGTCCAAAATTCCCGTCGCTCGCGTTCCTGGGGTTTCGCTCGTAAACTTTTGAAAACGCAGACAGCTCCCAACTTTGACAAAGTTGCTCCGTTTGTTTTATAATAGATCACATTTTATTATGTATGATAGCTTCTGGAAGCATATGAAAACTTTGTCAAAGTTAACTTCCGGTTTCCATGCTATCTCTTAGCTACTTAAACCGAAGCATCGTTTCTAAAATTTTGTTTATCTGTTTTGCTTTCTGTCTGGAAACGGGAACCTCTGCATTATTGTTCATAATAAGACTTCCACCATCGTATTTTAATATCCCTTTTACGAATTGTGGGTTTATTAAATGCGACTGGTGTACCCTTAAAAAACCGTGATCTTTTAAAAGCTCCTCTATATCCTTTAAAGTCCGGCTTATTAAAATTTTGTTATCATCTTTACAGAAAATGTTAGTGTAATTACTGTCGGACTGACACCGCACGATATTTTCGATTTCTACAATTTGATAGCCAATTCCCGTGGGCAACGCTATTTGGGAACACTCTTTCTTTTCATCTTTTAACTGATCCTGCAACATCTCCCATTGTTTGGCACTGGTTTTTTTACGTCGTTTTTCCCAGCTTGATAATGCTTTTACGATGCTTTTCTCGGTTATGGGTTTTAGTAAATAATTAATGGCACTATAGCGAAATGCTTTGATAGCATATTGATCATAGGCTGTTGTGAAAATAACATCAAAATCTATTGGAAGTAGGTTGTCCAACAACATAAACCCATTGAGGTTTGGCATTTCAATATCTAGAAATAACAAGTCTGGTGGATTCTTCTTGATAAACTCCAGCCCTTGCAGTGGATTGGTGAAAACCCCAGTAACGGTATAGTCTGAATGTGCTTTTTCAATTAAATTCTGTAACACGTTTGTGCAGTGGGTTTCGTCGTCAATTATAATTACTTTTATCATAATTTAGTTTTGATAGGTTAGTGTTATTCTCGTTCCTATAGCCTTGCCGTCTTCTTCAAGGTCGATCGTTTTTAGACGAATAAAGGGGGCGTTGAGGTGGTTGAAAAGCGTTAATCGATCATGGACAATTTTTGTTCCCATAGAATCGTGCAATTTTTTGCTTTTCGCGCTTTCCTTTCTGCCAACGCCATTATCTTCAATGATTATTTTTAGATTATCTGTAGTATCAAAGATAACGGTCAGTTTTTTCCCCGCTTTTAAACTTGGATGCAAACCGTGCCAAATAGCATTTTCCACAATAGGTTGCAAAAGTAATGGTGGTATTTCATATTGTGATAACGTTTCTTTAGATGTGCATTGAATATCGTAAATAAATTCTTCCCCCATACGATTTTTTTCTAAAGATAGGTAGAGCTCCAGTATTTCGAGCTCTTCCTCTACGGTAATTTTCTTCCGATTACTGTTTTGAAGTATGCCTCGAAGCAGACTTGAAAAATCGTCGAGGTAATCAATGGCATATTCATTTCTAGAATCCATAATCAAGAATTTTATAGCGGTCAGACTATTAAAAATAAAGTGTGGATTCATTTGTGACCTTAAGGCAATCATTTCGATTTCTTTGATCCGTTGTTCAAAATCGTCTTTTATTTTTTGCTCTCTTTCTTTTTCTAATTCTGTATATAGCTGGATGAGCTCTTCGGTCTTTTTATTCACCTTTTCGTCGAGTTCGTGATTCATTGTTATTTGCAAAAGCTGGTTCTCCTTTAATTGTGCGATTAATGCATCAGTGGTCTTATTTTTTTCTTTTCGAAGTATAAAAACATTTTTACCCAGTGCAAGTGAAAAACAATAAACCTCTGCCAGCAATCCTATTTGAAATATAATATTTGCTGACTGGCTAAAGTGCAGCATACTGTAAGCTTCTAGAATATTGGAACCAATAAGGGAGGCTATCAATGCACCAATAAAAAAGAAAGATTGTCCAATAATAAAATAGATTAATAATGGGTGTTTTACTTTATAAATTACCCAAAAAATCAAAATAAAATTTATGGGAAGAATAATGATCCTGATTGTGTTGAATAAAATAGAAGTGAGTTCTGGATTATAGAAATAGTGACTGAAAACAAACCGAAAAATGGCGTATAAAAAGCAGGTAAAGCCTAAATATTTCAGAATCTGAGCCAATAATTTATCATATTTTTTTACTGAAATCAAATTTAGAATGAAAAAAACATAAAATCCAATAAAGGCAAACTGTGCCGGTTCAAAAAGATCTTCGGCTAATTTTGGAATATGTTGAGTGATATTACCTGCTGGGGCTAAAGTTCTTCCAAGAACAATAAAACCATAGATAAGTTGGAAAAATAAATATCCCAAATAATACACATAGAGTCTTTTAACCAAGGTGAACCAGAACACGACTGCAAAAACCATAATGGTTATGAGCGATATGAGATAGAAACTTATAAAAGCTATAGCGTTCTTTTCGTATTCATAGTCACTCCGCAAATGCTTAAAATATCCTTTTTCTGAGTACAATGCAGGAACACTCTGTTCGCCCAAAATTTGAAGAACTTTTAACCTTACATATAATTCTGATTGTTGATTAGGCGCAAGACTTAATGGTGTAAAATAATTTATAGACTTATTGGCACGCTGTGACAACGGAACATAAAAGCCGTTTTTAAACTTTTCAAACCCTGATTTTTTTTGTTGATAAATGGTGGTATAGTGGTTTCTACTATATAAAAAGCTGTGGACTGTATCTCGGGATTGATTTTCAATTTTAAATTTTAGCCAAATCGTGGATTCTGGAGTAGGTGTATAGTTAGTGTTGTAGGATTTCCAATCGGTGTGTTTTTGAATCTCTTCAAAAGTAGATTCTGGGCTCGTTCGAAGTGCTTGAACTTCTTTATTGTTTAGTAAGGCAAGATTGTAATTAATGGAATCAGCCACAATCTGACCTTTTAATGGTGTCAAACTGGTTAGAAAATAAATTACTATTATAATTGAAACCCTCATGAGTTTACTAAAATACTAATCTATCTGGGATTCATTAGACCTATTTAGAATTTGGCTACTTTTAGTTAGTATTCGGTAGTTTCCTTCTTTATTACTGAATTCTAATCCAAACCGTCCGAATTCTAAGTGGGGGTTTCAGATTAGAGTTCTTCACTATATGTTTGTCTTCCAGTTCCATAATGCATAATTGAGATGCATTTCAACAGATGTGTTTTCAACGGTTGAGATTGTTTTCAATTCCTTATTAATAACTCCTCAATTATTTCAGCGAACAAAAATTAATTTAACAATAAAAAATCACAAAATCATGAAAAATGTAATTACTCTTTTAATGTGTACCCTTTTTGTTCTTTCGGGGCTATCACAAACAGAATCCTCCGGAGGCGAAATGCTAATTCCTGAAAGAACGCCAGAACTCAATGCCCTTTACCAACAGGCTAAACAACTTGAAGAAGCTGGTAGCGCAGCTGAGATTAATGCCAATCGGCTTGCCATTAAAAACGCTTGGCAGACAATAGATCCGGCTGTGGCTGCACTTTACAAGCCAGTGGCACCTGTTAGCGTGCCCAGAATAGCTGAAGGAAATTATGACGAGTCGAGATCTCCTGAAGATTGGGATACAGACAAACTGTTGCGGGAAGGTTATATAGATTGGGTAGATATGGATGTTACTGCTGATGGAGACATCTATGTTGCAGCCATTGAACGATTCACTGGAACTGGGAGTGATTCCAGCCTCTATGTTTATCGCTCCACCGACGGAGGCAACTCTTTTGTATTGTGGAAAAGCCTTAATTTATCTAATGTTGAGGTTCAAAAAATGCAGGTAGTTTCCTTTGATGGTACCGGCAACGAGTATCTGATAGCCTATATGAATACCGATACATCGTTTTTTGGAATTCGAATTAATATGGCCACTGGCGATTTTGAATCAGAGGGAATAGCCAACGATGTAACCGAATTCAGCTTGGACCGTGATTGGCCCGGAAACACAAATGCAACCCGAGTTTACGCTATTTACACAAAAGAGTCCGCTTCTCCAAAAATTTATTCTGCGAGAAGCACATCAGGAAGCTATGGGTTTGACTGGGTCGATGAAACACCAGTTCCCGGAGCCAACTTAGGTCAAATTGCCTTTGCTTACGGTAGGCTGGGTATGTGTTACACCACTTATCTTGGGCTTGGTAGTGGAAATTTATATGCCCGTCCAAACACTGACTATAATGATCCCGGCTCATGGGGAAGCCTGGCCGAATATGTGACCTATGGAACGGATATTGAAGTTCGCAACCCAACCATCCGGGCTGCTAGAAATACTCCATCAGAAGATAATGTTATTATTTTTACATCCAGCAGAGATGCTGGATCTACAGGTCATTATAACGCAAAAGGTTATAAACGTGTAAATAGTGGAAATTTTGCTGAGTTTACTTCTTATTCCGCTGGCGGCGGAGGTGATTGGAACATAGTTAAACCTGATTCTTGGATACGAAGAGTAGGTGGTGTTGAAACCATTCGTACATCTTATATTCGTGAAAATATTGATGGCTCTGAAAATAATGCCAATAGGTCACTTACATACAATGGAAATGACTTTGACCCATTGGAACCTGTGGCAGATACTGACAAAGATGTTTATGCAGGCTTTCCCGCAGCAATTGCTGAAACAGGAGACGGTTTGCCTTGTATGGCATTCGCAGGGTCTAGTAGCGCCGGTTCTTACGGGTATAATCTATACTTTGATGCAAAGACCGATTTGGTGGGTATAGAAGAGAACCTATTGGAAGGTTTTACTTTTTATCCAAACCCTGTAAGAGAAACTTTAAATATTGCTTCGGAAAACAAAGTTGAGAATATTTCTATCTATTCCTTGCTTGGGCAGGAGGTGATGCAGATTTCACCAGAACAAAAAAGTCCATCCATCAATGTTTCATCACTTGCCCCGGGTGTTTATGTGATGAAAGTTAAAGTAGATGGTCAATTAGGAACTTATAAAATCATTAAAAAATAGAAGAATGATTGTTTGATTAGTAAAGAAATGGAGCTGCTTAACTGCGGCTCCTTTCTTTATAAATTGCTTCTTTCTTACTGAATACTAATTCATGCTAACCGAATTCTAATTGTATGTTTCGTAGTAGGTTTCTTTCTTATATGTTTGTTTTGCAGGCTTATAAAGCCTAAATAACATATAGTTTAAAAAATGTCTAGTTACCGATTAAGATTATTTTCAATTCCTTATTAATTACTCCTCAATTATTTAAACGAACGAAAATTAATTTTAAAAACACAAAATCATGAAAAATGTAATTACTTTACTAATGTGTACACTTTGTATCCTTAAAGGGATGTCACAAATAAATTCCACTGGAAACCAAGTGGTGACTCCAGAACTCAAGGCTCTTTATGAACAGGCCAAGCAATTGGAAAACACTGGTACCGCTGCCGAGATTAATAGCAATCGGCTTGCCATTAAATATGCCTGGCAGGAAGTAGATCCACGCATGGCAGCACTGTACCGTCCACTTACTCCAATAATAGCACCGACAGTAGTTGAGGGGAGTTATGAAGAGTCAAGATCTCCAGAATATTGGGATACGGACAAGATGGTTCATGAAGGTATCATTGACGGATTTGATATGAGTGTAACAATTGAAGGTATAATCTATATAAGTGTTATTGAAAATGATACCAATGGTGATGCAAATTTACTTGTATATCGCAGTACCAATAACGGAGGCACCTTTAACCTTTGGAGAAGCTTTATTATTTTTGATGCGGAATTATGGAAAATAGAGACGATTTCTATTGATGGAAATGGGGATGACTATTTACTCGCCTATATGAATACGTATTACTCCTTTTTTGCGATGAAAATCAAAGTGGCCACGAATGATTTTGAAATGCAAGGAATCTCTGACGATGTGATCGACTTTAGTGTGGATCGAAATTATCCAGAAATCACTTCAAACCAAAGCGTTTTTGCGACCTATATAAAAGAACAAAATAATATAACTACGTTGTATTCCGCCCGAAGTACAGCAGGCAGTTATGGATTGGATTGGGTGGATGAAACCGAAATACAAACAAATATTGAAGGAGTTGCTTTTGCATACGGAAGAGATGGTGGATGCTATACTACATTTGTAGATAGTGCTTCAGGAGATTTATATGCCACTGCTAACCCAAATTATAACGATCCAGGATCTTGGGAAACAAATGAAAATGTGTGGTCTGGGACAAATGCCCAACTGTGGAGTCCAACCATTCGGGCTGCGAGAAAAGCCCCAGCCGATGATCATGTTTTAATTGGGATATCTTCTAAACCATCCTATAGTGAGAAGTTTATTTATAGATCATTTGTGAGAAAAAACAGCGATGATTACACTACAATAGGTGCGATTACTCCATCTAATGATGGTCACTACATATACGTTAATAGCTGGGTGCGAAGAGAAGATGACGTAGATATCATACGAACATCATTTGTTAATATATATAATTTTGAAAACAATAGAAATTATTCCCGAACCTATAATGGCGATGACGGGTTTGATTGGGCTCATAGGGTTTCAGATAGTGGTATCAATGTTTATAGCGGCGCTCGATCTATTATTGCTGAAACTTCAGATCATCAGCCTTGCATGGTATTTGCAGGAGACAAAATCAATGGGGAGTATGCGGAAAATGTTTATTTTGATGCTATGACGGAAACGGTGAATGTAGAAGAAAATAATACAGACAGTGTTACCGTATTTCCCAACCCAACTGAAGATGTTTTAAATATTTTAGCAAAAAGCCGCATTCAAAAAGTTGCAATTTTTTCTCAATTGGGACAAGAAGTCATGCAATTTTCTCCACAGCAGAAAAGTCAGTCTATCACTATTTCTGCACTCGCTACCGGAATTTATACAATGAAAGTCGAAATAGATGGTCAAATAGGTGCTTATAAAATTATAAAAGAATAAAAATAGTGTTTGTTTAATTAAGAAAGGGCTTACTGACCTGTGCCCAATTCATTATAAAAGCATTTTTATCCAAAAAATTAATACTAGTTAATTAACTTTTATACCAAATACTAATTGATATACACCAAATTCTAACTGGGGGTTTAAAAGCTTTATTGTGATAGGTATGTTTGTCTCTAGAATCTTACAAATTCGAACAAACTTAATTTAATTCACAAAAAAAATATTATGAAAAATCAATTAAAGAAAATGTTACTGTTAACAATATGTACAATGTCACTACTAGTGGTTTCCTGCTCCAGTGACGATGATGGACCTGGGGGGGATCCAGTAGGTGACGCGCCACCAATCGAGCTAGATTGCTCACTTTTCGCGGACGATTTAACCCTCGTGAACAACCCAGACGCACCAGTAGACTATATTATAAACTGTAATGGCCAAGTAAAGGGCAAACTGACTATCGAGCCCGGAGTGGTTATTGAATTCGGCCCCGATGTTGGACTTTCTTTCCATGGAACCTCTTCTATCCATGCTATGGGTACGGCTGATGAACGAATAATTATGAGAGGAACAGAATCTAGTCCTGGATGGTGGAGCGGCTTAAATTTCATAACTACTAACAATACCGGTATTATGGAATATGTTGATATCAGCTATAGTGGCGGTCAAACTTATAATGGGATTGGTGAGTCCAGTATAATAGTATATAATAGAGGTGCACTTATCATGAATAACTCTAGCATTCGTCATAGTGAGGGAACTGCCTATACGGCGGTGAGCGGTTCAAAAGTAAGTTTAGAGAATAATACCTTTACTGAAAATGTAGCGCCAATGACAATGACATGTAAGAATGCCGATAAAATATCTGCATCCAATGATTTTACAGGTAATGAAATAGATAAAGTTACAATAAGTGACGGAGCCGTGGGTGAAAATCATGTCTGGCAGAACATCAATGTTCCTTACCTCATTCAGGGAACTTTACGTGTTGTCACTGGAGGTTCAGTTACAATAGAACCAGGAGTAGAAATAGAGATGGCTACTGGAAGTAATATTAACGTTGAGAGCGGAGGCTTAAAGATTGTAGGTACCGAAGCATTACCCATAATAATCCGAGGGGAAAATCCTGGCCCCGGATTTTGGAAGGATATTTCTATCTCAGGTACCAATGGTATGAACGAGATTGCTTATGCAAAAATAAGTGGCGCCGGAGAAAATCCGGACACCAATAAGGGGGCAGTTTTTCTCTATTATAGTGCACAACTTAACATCCATGATACGGAATTTAAAGACTTAGCTTCTTGTGGTGTATATGGTAAATTGCTCCATTCGCAATCATCTAATCCAAATTATACATCATCAAACCTCACATTCATAAATACGCCTTGTAATGAAGCATTCGAGTAAGACTAAGACTTATAGATTATCAAAAATAAAGAACAATTGTTTTATTACCAGAGAAAAGAGCCCGTATAAGGCTCTTTTCTTTTTTAAAATGTTTAACAAAGTAAAAGGCATTTTATTTACGGTTTTCGACTGAATTCTAAGTGAAACCTACCAAATACTAATTATAGGTTTTAAAAAATCTTGCTCTAAGTATCTTTGTCAGCAGAATCCTACAAATTCAAATCAAACCTAAAATTTAAATTTATGAAACGTATTATGAAAAATCAATTCAATAAGCTGTTGTTTTTAGCAACTTTTACAATTTCACTACTAGTAGTTTCCTGCTCCAGTGACGATGATGGCCCTGGAGATGATCCATCAGGCCTAGCCCCACCAATAGAGCTTAGTTGTGATATCTTTGGGGAAGATGTATTGCTTGTTGATAATCCAGATGCACCAGTAGATTATATTATAAGCTGCTATGCCTCTGTTGAAAAGAAACTGACAATTGAACCTGGCGTTGTTGTACATTTTACTGAACATGCAGGTCTTAATTTTAAACCACAATCTTCAATTCATGCGGTGGGTACACCTGATAAGCCCATTGTTATGACCGGAACAGAGTTAAGCCCTGGTTGGTGGAAAGGAATTGTAGTCCATAGTGGTAGTAACACTAATATTATGGAACATGTAGACATAAGCTATGGCGGAAGCCAAATTGTTAACGGCGATGGTCCAACGAGTGTTGTTGTATATTCTGGAGCAGGTCTTATAATGAAAAACAGTACTATTAAACATAGTGAGAAATCAGCTTTTGACGCCAGATATAGAGATTCAGACGTAACTTTGGAAAATAACACATTTACGGAAAACATTCAGCCTTTAAATATTAGTCTTCAACTCGCACATAAGGCTTCCGCTACCAATGATTTTAGTGGAAATGAACTAGATAGAGTTCAAATAATTTCAAACCCTTCCGCAATAGAGGAAAATGTTGTTTGGCAAAATATAAATGTACCCTTCCGAGTTACAGGAAATGTAGGTGTATCGAGGCTCGGCAGCCTTACTATTGAACCAGGAACTATTATTGAGATGGAGCCTGGAACTCGTTTCGATATAAATGAAGGAGGTTTTAAAATGGTGGGAACTCCAGATTTGCCTATTGTAGTCCGTGGTGTACAATCTGGTCCAGGATCATGGTTAGGTATCGGTCTTGGCACAATCAACCCAATGAACGAAATAGGTTTTGCCAAAATAAGTGATGCCGGTCAAGACCCTGAAAACAATAAGGGGGCAGTCATTCTTTGGACTAATACAAAGCTTAATATCCATGATACCGAGTTTAAAGATTTAGCTTCTTGTGGTGTATATGGTTATTTACGAGTGGGACAATCAGAAAACCCAAATTATTCATCATCAAACCTTACATTTATTAATACGCCTTGTACAGAGTTATTTGAAAGAGGTTAAAACTTTTTCTTTTATAAATTCATTAAAAAATGGAAAAGCGATTGTTTGATTGGTATGGAGAAGAGCTACGTAACTGTGGCTCTTCTCTTTGTTTTAAATTTATAAACTTAAATATAAAGAAGAGATCATCATTTTTACCGAATACTAATCCAAACTATCCAAATTCTAAGTAGAGGTTTCAGGTTAGTTTTCTTACTTCTATGTTTGTTGTTAAATTTAAAAATGTTATTTCTTTAAAAATATATAAAGTCCATCCTTCAACTTTTCATCACCAGCATTAGGGGTATATGTGATGAAGGTTGAAGTGAATGGCCAATCTGGTTCTCCAATATGGAATTAAGTAGGAACCAAGATTTGCGAAAATCGGGCTTTTCGAAATAAAAGCTTATGTTTTCCAAAATTAAGAGTGTCGGAGGTAAACTAACGCCCTTCGCTAATTAACCAAGTTAAGAGTCTTCCTAAAGAATTTATTCTAAGGGAAGACTTTTTTGATTACAAGACGTAAATCCAATACCTCAATAAACGCGTGAATCCTTATTCTTCGATTCACTATCTTTGAGATAAAACTGCCACCATGATAAACTCTCAAAGATTTAAATTTCCAAAAACTGTGTTGTTTGGAATAACTGCATTGTATATAATCTTAATGCTGGCTACATACTTTCTATATTTTAAAGAACCCGTTATAGTTTGCGCGAAAAGAATGTTGGTGGCTCAATCTTTAGCCTTGGTTTTTCAAGTAATTTTGAATTACGTCAATTATCATTCAAATAGAAAAATTGTGATTTTTGCTACCTTGTTTGTCAGTGCCATGCTCGTTATGGGAGCGATTTCCGCTTTTTTCAATCTGGGTTTGATGTGTGAGATTTATGGATTTTAATTAGGAAATAAAACTCTGAAGTTAGTATTCACCGCAGACCTGCCTGCCGACAGGCAGGGGCGCGAAGGCCGCAAAGAATATAATTCTATTACTCATTTTAGAGAAAAAACAAATTTATAATATTTTAAAGCTAGAAAAGCAACTAAAACTCTGCGCCCTCTGCGCCTCCGAGGTTATTTTTTCACCACAAGCAGAAGTTCAACAGCAAACCTTAAACTTGAAATAACTCTTAAATCATTGATCACACCTTACCCACACCTAGTAAAAATATTTAGCAAATGAAGTTTTTAAAATTAATTCCTATACTTTTTGTAGGTGTAGCAATACTGGTTTCTTGTAAAAACGTAAAAAAGAAAGCCATAACCCCTTCCAAAATTGATGCAACTTCGGAAATTGTAGCATTATTAGAAAATCCAAGCTCGGGCAATAGTTCTTTACCTAGGCTTTTTGGAACGGAGAATCAACTTTTTATGTCTTGGGTGGAAGAGAAAGATTCCATTTCAGTATTATATTTTTCGACGCTTGAAAATGGAAAATGGACAAAGCCTTTCGAAGTAAATTCGGGAAATGATTGGTTTATTAATTGGGCAGATTTTCCCACTATTGCTGAAAACAATGGGAATATTCTTGTAAGCCATCTTCAGAAATCAGCGGAAGACAAATATACTTATGATGTAAAAATGGATCTTTTCTCAGCAGAAACCAAGACATGGAAAAAGGATATTCTATTGCATAATGACGGAACTGCCAGTGAACATGGTTTTGTTTCGGTGGTTCCTTACGGTAAATCTTCTTTTTATGCAATCTGGTTAGATGGAAGAAATACCGTAGCGGGAGCAGATGGCCATGAAGCTCACGGTGGTCCGCCTATGTCGCTTCGAGGGCGTGTGGTTCACGCAGATGGCAGCATGGAACCTGCTGTAGAACTAGATAATCGTGTTTGTGACTGCTGCCAAACAGGAATGACTTCCATAGACGGTGCCCCATTATTGGTTTATAGAGACAGGTCTGCTGCCGAAGTAAGAGACATTGCTCGCATCGGGCTTTTTGAAGATTCATTTTCGGCCCCGCATCCAGTTTATAATGATAATTGGAAAATTTCTGGCTGTCCAGTTAATGGGCCGGTAATTGATGCTTATAAAAATAATGCGGCGGTTGCGTGGTTTACCGCTGTTAATAACATTTCTAAAGTTCAGCTTGCTTTTTCGAAGGATAAAGGCAAAACTTTTGGAGCACCTATTCAAGTAAATGAAAACAAAACTATGGGTAGGGTTGATGTTGTTATGACATCAGAAAATACTGCTATTGTAAGTTGGGTGGAAAATATAGGAGACGAAACCCTGATTCGGGCAATGCGGGTTTCCAAAGATGGCGCTAAAGCGTTTCCTGTTACCATTTCAAAAACAAGTTTTGAGCGAGCAAGTGGTTTTCCGCAATTGGAAATTGTAGGAGATTCACTTTATGCAGCTTGGACAAATGTTGATGGAGACAATAATTCTATTAAAACCGCATCTATTTCTATTAAGAGTTTGTAATGGAATTTTGTGCTTCTGGCAAATCCGTATCTTTGAAAAAAATACAATTGAAAAATCTTCTCATCATTGGCCATACTTTCCCCGAACCGAGCACCACAGCTGCGGGAAGCAGAATGATGCAGCTTATTGAATTGTTTAAAGAAGATAATTACCAAATCACTTTTGCTAGTACTGCGGCAATTTCTGAGCGAACTTTCAATCTGGAAACTCGAAATATTTCAGTAAAAAGTATTCTGCTGAATGATTCTTCTTTTGATGAATTCTTAAAACCACTAAATCCAGAAATCGTCATTTTTGACCGTTATATTACGGAAGAACAATTTGGTTGGCGTGTTTCTGAAACCTGTCCAAATACTTTAAAAATCCTCGACACCGAAGATTTACACTTTTTAAGGAAGGCTAGGGAAGGGGCAATAAAAAAAGACGTATTGGTTTCTGATGCAAACCTCTTTTCAGAAATTGCCAAACGGGAACTTGCAAGTATTTTACGCTGTGATCTTTCGCTGATCATTTCGGAATATGAAATGGAGTTGCTTCAGAATACCTTTAAAATAGCTCCACAATTACTTTATTACTTACCTTTTTTGGTTGAAATTTTTTCAGAAGAAACTACGATTCCATCCTTTAAAGAACGACAAAACTTTATGACCATTGGCAATTTGCTTCACGCACCAAATATAGATTCAGTATTGCAGTTAAAGAAAATTTGGTCTGAAATAAGAAAACCGATTCCCAAGGCAGAACTGCATATTTACGGCGCTTATGCCCCACAGCAAATCCTTCAGCTTAACAATAAAAAGGAAGATTTTATTATAAAGGGATGGGCAGAAGATTTGGAGAAAACTTTAAAAAGCTATCGTGTGCTTTTGGCTCCAATCCGTTTTGGTGCGGGGCTTAAAGGTAAACTTTTAGATGCGATGCACTTTGGCTTACCTTCGGTAACAACAGAAATAGGTGCGGAAGGTTTATGCGGTAAACTTCCTTTTGGCGGTGCCATTACTTCTTCTAAGGAAGATTTCATCAAAAACTCAGTGCAATTATATTCCGAAGAAATCCGCTGGCAAGATGCGCAGAAAAATGGTTTTAGAATTATTCAGGAACGTTTTCAAAAAGATCTTTTTTCTGAAGAATTTAAATCGCGTATCGCTGATCTTTTGGCCAACCTTGACGCACATCGTAAAGAAAACTTTGTTGGACAAATATTACAATATCACACGCTACAAGGCACAAAATATATGAGTAAGTGGATTGAAGCGAAAAACGCAACTTCGCAAAACACTTCTCCAGTTTGTTTTGCCAATACCGATGAGGTTCGGGATGATTACAAATGAGTTCAATTTTATAATCGGGCTGAAAAGAATAATTTTTGCAAAAAAATTTAGTCCTGTAAGTTGATTCCCTTTTATAGTGTGGCTATTTTTCAATTTTCCAATTTAGATAAATTTATAAATCCGTGTTAACCCTAAGCTTAACACAATCTTCACTACTTTTAAATTTCAACAAGTTATATTTATGAAATAGAAATTTCAAAAAAAAACAAGATGAAAAAGTTAGGATTATTAGTTAGGTTAAAGGCCAAAAGCGGAAAAGAAACTGATGTGGAATCTTTTATAAGAGGTGCAATAAATCTTGCCCAGCAGGAAGACAAAACCCTTACTTGGTACAGTTTTAAGATAGATAACAACACCTTTGGCATTTTTGATACTTTTGAAAATGAAGAAGGCCGCGAAGCACATTTAAATGGTGATATAGCCAAAGCCTTAATGGAAAATGCTAGCAAACTACTTTCTGAAGATCCAAAAATTCAAAAGCTTGACATACTCTCTTCAAAGTAAAGGAGCAACTCAATAATAAATAATAATAATAAAGAATAGCAATAAATAATAATACTGAATAACAATAAATAATTATAACAATGAATATCACATTAGAACAAGCGGAAAAAGTAATTGCCGCAGCCAAGAAAAAAGCAAAAGAAATAGACACTAAAATGAACATCTGTGTAGTAGATGGTGGAGCAAATCAAGTGGCCTTCGTTCGTATGGATGGCGCGTGGCTGGGTTCTGCAGATATCGCACTAAAGAAAGCGAAAACTGCTAGATTCTTCGATATGCCTTCTGGAGAAATAGGAAAACTCTCGCAACCTGGCGAATCGCTATATAATATTGAACATTCCAACGGTGGGTTAATCTCCTTTCCCGGAGGTGTGTTGATAAAGAACAAGAATGGCGACATAATTGGTGCTGTTGGCGTAAGTGGAAGCGTTGTAGAAAATGATCACGCCGTTGCAACTGCAGGCTCAGAAGCATTATAAGCTTCCTTTAAAATCGACTAAGAAAGACTCCATTTGGGGTCTTTTTTGCTTTTGACAGATATGCTGATGCTTTATTTTTGAAACTTCTTTTAGACAATAATTATTTGTGCTTAAATATTTCAACTCCTAAATATTCTTAAATTTTTAGCTTATTTTTATTTGCAATAATTTAATAAGCAAACACTTAAACTATGGATCATCTCTTTTTTGAAAAAATATACGCGCATCCTTCTCTTAACAAAGAAGATTATAAAGAGCTGATCGCTTCGCATACAAAGATTGAGTTTTCAAAGAATGAACTTATATTGAATGAAGGAAAAATCAGTAATTCGTATTATTTAATTGAAACTGGATTGCTTCGTTCCTTTGTAATCGATTTTAAGGGCAATGAAATAACTACAGCATTTTTTGGCCCCAACGAAATATTGATTGAAGTTCCTTCACTATTCCTAAGAATACCTTCCAAAGAAAATTTACAAGCCCTGACAAACGGCACTGCATGGAAAATAGAATTTTCTGATTTTCAAAAGTTGTTCAGCAGCATTGCCGGTTTTACGGAATGGGGAAGAACGTGGATGTCCAACCAATTGTTTATTTCCAAACAACGCGCGGTAAATATGCTCACCCAAAGCGCTACAGAAAGATATTTAGATCTCATAAAAGATCAGCCTGAGATTATTAAGCAAGTTCCTTTAAAATATATAGCTTCTTATCTGGGTGTTACCGATACTTCCTTAAGCCGAATTAGAAAGGAAATCTCCATAAATCCTTAAACCTTGTCCTAAGGCAAGAAAATTCAGGATTAAAGATGTTAGTTTTGGTTATGTTCAACTAAAAAACTAAAAATTATGAAAACTAGCAATCCTGTAGTATGGTTCGAAATTTATGTAAACGATTTAAAAAGAGCCAAGAAATTTTATGAAACGGTACTTAAACTCGAATTAAGTGAATTACCAATGCCAGACACTGGAGAGGAGATGCAAATGCTCTTTTTTCCGATGGAAATGAACGGAGATGGAGCCGCCGGTGCCTTGGTAAAAATGAAAGATGTTAATCCCGGTGGTAATTCTACCGTAGTGTATTTTGGCAGCGACGACTGTAGTATTGAAGAAAAGCGAATAAAAGACGCTGGTGGAAAAGTTATTAAACCAAAGCAATCGATTGGAGAATATGGATTTATGGTTTTGGGAAGTGATACCGAAGGAAATATGATTGGTGTGCATTCAGAATCTTAAATCAGTGGTTCTTGGTTTACTTTAACTATATTGCCTAGATTGAATTTTACTGGTAGGCGCTTTGCTGAGCTTGTCTAGGTGCATAAGATATAGATGAAAAAACTCCAAATGACAACAATTGAAAGTTTTAAAATAATAGGAATTGAAATAGAAACCACCAATGAAGCCGGGAAATCGGCAGTGGATTTGGGAAAGTTGTGGGGGCGTTTTTATACCGAAAATATTCCTGCTCAAATTCCTAATAAAACCAGCGAAGAAGTATATTCCATTTATACCGATTACGAATCGGATTATAGAGGAAGCTATAAAACGATAATCGGTCAAAAAGTAAATTCGCTTGACGAAATTCCAAAAGGATTAATAGGTCGTGAGTTTAAAGCTGGAAACTTTAAAAAGTTTCTTGCCAAGGGAGAAATGCCCAAAGCTGTAGCCGATAAATGGCAGGAGATTTGGGGAAATGACTCCGAATTAAACCGAAGTTATACTTATGATTTCGAGGTGTATGGCGAAAACTCACAAAACGGAGAAAATTCTGAAGTGGAAATTTATATAGCCATAGAATAAGGAAACTCAAATTTCACAATCGTAATAGTATTAGGGATACTTCAAAATAAAATCTGCAATTTACGTTGTTGAGGTTTAAAGTCAGAGCCCACTTAAGTTCCTAAAATTTATAATCTAAAAATTATCGCTACTTCCTAAAATGAACTTATCTTTAAAGTTTTTCCTTTAGAAATGAGGCAAACCCTATTTGAATTAATACGAAATTTTAGAGATTTCTTAAAACACCATTTTAGGAAAGACAATCCCAAACTACCTTATATAATTATTGTTCTAGTAGCTCTTATTATTGTAGTTGCCGGAATAAACATCTTTATAGAACTAACCGAGTTTTTAAAGGATGACCTGTTGGCCCAATACGACCAACAGATTTCAGAATATGTGGTTTCTTTTCGCTCACCATTGCTCACCGACTATTTTATTTTTATAACAGATGTAGGGGATGTTTATGGCTACTTAATTGTGCTAGCCCTCGCCATAGTTGTAACTGCCCTGTATTTTAAAAATTGGAAATATATTCTTCAAACAGTCTTCGTACTGCTATTATCTTCAATATCAAACGTTTTATTAAAAAGATTGGTAAATCGCGCACGGCCGGGAGTGGAACATTTGGTTGTGGTAGAAACCTTGAGCTATCCCAGTGGCCATGCCATGGGTGCCATGGCATTTTATGGGTTTTTAATCTACCTCTTTTCCAGATTTAAAATAAACGTCTTCCTTAAATTTGTTGTTATTCTACTGTTAATAACTGTAATCTTTAGCATTGGTATGAGCCGTATCTACTTAGGCGTTCATTTTCCTTCAGATATTGCTGGCGGATATATTGCTGGGTTGATATGGGTGTTTTTCTGTATTCTTCTATTTAATTTGGCAGAAGTTTTCAGAAGAGATCCGACGGTATAATACTTTGCTATTTATTAATCCTGTTTTTTTACTTCCGAAGTTATTTCCCTTGAAAATATAAGTCAAGATAAAATCCGTTCCGTAGCTTTGTCTCGTGGGCTATCAATACTAAAACAAGTCTTCCTTTAAAAGCATTTTTTCTGAAACAGACTTTGCTTTATCGCAGCTAAAACAAGTTTTACCCTTCTCAAAACATGATTAAAAAGAGATTCATTCAAATTATTGGCTTATTGGTTTTTGGGGTACTATTGTTGATTTTTTATTCAAATTACACCATAACAAATTCTACCAAAGGCAAGACATTTTCAAATAGCTCCACTATAAAAAAGAATAGGGTCGGTCTGCTCTTGGGAACTGCGAAATATTATAAGGAAGGAGGAATAAACCTTTATTTTAAATATAGAATCGACGCTGCTGTTGAACTTTATAGAAAGGATAAGATTGATTTTATTTTGGTTAGTGGCGATAATGGCTCGCAATATTATAACGAGCCGATGACATTCAAAAAGGAACTTATAAAACGAGGTATTCCAGAAGAGGTTATCTTTTTAGATTACGCTGGATTTCGAACCTTGGATTCCGTCGTACGTGCTGAGGCTGTTTTTGGTCAAAATGAATTTACAATCATTTCGCAGCAATTTCATAATGAAAGGGCAATTTATATCGCAGAGAAAAAAGGAATCAATGCCATTGGTTTTAATGCGCAAGATGTTGAAGGAACGAATGGGTTTAAGGTAAAACTCCGTGAATATTTTGCAAGAACGAAGGCGTTTCTAGATATCGTATTCAATGTTGAACCCAAATTTTATGGTGATAAAATTGAAATTAAAAAATTTGAAAAGGTGGACACAATTTTAAAAATCGATAGTTTAGAAGTTGATAACCTACAAAAAAAGTAATGAAAAATGGATATTAAATATATTGACGAACAGACGTTTACTAATATTAATTATGCTGAAAAATCTTTAGATATAGCCGAGTACGAATATTGTACATTTATAAATTGTAATTTTTCGAACACCATTCTTTCTGAAATTAGATTTTTGGAGTGTGAATTTTTTGATTGCAACTTCAGTAATGCTAATTTGGTAAACGTATCATTTCAGGATGTTAAGTTTAAAAATTGCAAAATGTTGGGATTACAATTTGACTCCTGTAGTCAATTTGGTTTTGCTGCAAGCTTTGATGCATGTCAATTGGATCACTCCATTTTCTTTAAAATGAAATTGAACAGAAGCTCCTTTTCTAATTCGCAATTGAAAGGCGTCGATTTTACGGAAACAGATTTAAAAAAATCAAAATTCATTGGCTGTAACTTGCTAGAGGCAACATTCCAAAATACAAATCTAGAAATGACAGATTTACGGAATGCCACCAATTATTCTATAGACCCCGAGCAAAACCGAATAAAAGGGGCTAGGTTTTCGATGCCTGAAGTTGTAGGGCTTTTGGATAAGTATCAGATAAAAATTGAGAAGTAAAAATTAGCTTTCGAAAATTTTTAATTTGAACAGTACAAATGTAACTAATTCGTTACATTTGTGCTATGAGAGAAGTCGATATAACGGAAGAATGTCTGAGCTTTATAGACAGCCAAGACGAACGGGTTTCGTTGAAATTCTTTCAGCTTATCGAAGTTATCGGAGAAATAAAAGTCGTAAACTCAAACTTTCTGAAAAGACTGCAATCAACACAATTTTATGAATTGCGAATTAAAGCTGGTAATGAATATCGCGTTATAAATTTTGCTGAATGCACCAAAGCAGTATGCCTTTGTGGTTTTCTAAAAAAATCAACGAAAGATTACAAAAGAGCGATAAAGCAGGCTGAAAAAATATTAAAAGAGTACTTAAAAGAGAAGTAATTATGGGAAAGTCATTAAATGCAAGGGAATTAATTGCCAAAAGATATGGAGAAGAAGGAACTCAAGAACGTGAAAAATTCCGCGAAGGTGCTTTTTCTTTTTATTTTGGAGAGATTATAAAAAATCGCAGAAAGGAATTAAATATGAGTCAACAAAATCTAGCTGAAAAAGTTGGCAAAAAAAGACCTTATATCTCACGAATTGAAAACGGTGAGGATATTCGCTTGTCTAATTTCGCTTTATTGGCCAACGCCTTGGGATTGTCAATAGAATTAAAAACGATTTAGAAGTAACCAAAACACCACAAAGAGCCAAAAGAACTAAAAGAAGCTCTTGCTTCTTGCTTAATCCCAAAACAGTTTTATATTTTCCAATTGCTAAAATTTTTTGGCAACTGGAATATTAGAGAAAATAAAAGGCAAAAGGTTTACCTCGACACAATCGCAAAAATGGTTGTCTTTTTTACTGCATTTCTCATAGATGAAGCTAGTAAAAATATAAGGAATGAATGTATTTAAATCTTCTCTTAAAACCTACTTTTTAATAAACCGCTGCGTTTTTATTGTATTACTATCTTGAATTTTAAGAATGTAACTTCCTGTTGGCAAATTTGAAACCTCAATATGACTTAGGTCAACTTTAGCGTCCATCACTTTTCTGCCTTGAATATCAAAAATTGAATATGCTGGGTTTTTAAAACCTGTTAAGTTGCCAAGGTTTAGAGTTTCTTGAGTTGGATTGGGATAAAGAATAAGATTGCTTACTAAATTATCATTTAAACTGAGAATTGTAGAGCCTTCAACCACAGAAATCACTTGATCGACAGCTACATTTTCTAAAGTATCTATGGTACCGGAAGGCCAAGTAATTGTAAGCGAAGTAATCTCGGTATCTGCCCCTAAACCAAAATGGGTGTTCAGGGTGCTCATGTATTTAAAACCTTCGCCACTTCGCACCTCACGAATTTGTGTTCCTAAGTCTGACGTGATGGCAACTCGAGCCCCAATACCGTTTATATTACTTTCTACACCTATCGTGTTAATGGTTATCCAATGATTTGCGTTGGCATCATTATAATAAATATATCCGCCCGTAAAACAATCGATAAATCCGTCATTATTTAAATCGCCTAAAGAGCCATTGTTATTAGGCAATGCGTAAGGAATTAAAGTGAAGGTTAAGTCGCCATTGTTTAGAAGAATATTTCCATTAGATAAAATATCAACATAACCATCATTATTGAAATCATAGCTGCAATTTTCAATTCCAGTAATAGTTAATGCGTGTATTCCTGTAGTTTCCGAAATATCTGTAAAAGTTCCATCGCCATTATTCCTATTTAATTTATGGGTGAAATTGCCATCGCTACTTCCAATAAAAACATCCAAATAGCCATCATTATCAAAATCTGCCCAAGTGGCAGACCAAGTTTGCATATTGTCTTTTAGTCCGGTAGCTTCACCTACTTCTACAAAATTACCCGCTCCATCATTTTCGTATAGTTGATTTTCACTTCTTTCATTCACATCTCCGTTCACATTGCATTTTGCGATAAACGCATCCATATCGCCGTCATTATCATAATCTATCCAAACGGATCCATAATTTCCTCCCGAATCAAAATCGCCTATATCCCCTTGATGAAACGTAAAGCTTCCGTCTCCGTTATTAATATAATAAACGCTTGGAGCAACATCGTGGCATACAAAAGCATCTAAATGGCCATCATTATTGATATCTACAAAGTTGGAACGTTGCGAAAATACATATTGCGGAAATGAAACTTCTTCAAAGCCAGTACCTGTATCATTTGCTTTCATAAAAGTAACACCGTTAGCTCCTCCGTAAAGTAAATCGGTAAACCCATTTTTGTCATAGTCTGCAGCTGCTAGACTCCAAGAAGGGGTATGGTCTGCATACGTGGTAGGGATATTTGTTTCTAAAAAACCACCGTTCGGTCGTTGATAATGTATTTGAATATTGTTGGCGGTTACCGAAACCACATCATCTAAAAAATCACCGTTCATGTCAACTACAGCACGTTCTGCGCCAGTTGTTGAAATAGGGGAAAATGTAAATGAAACCTGCGCATTTGCAATTCCAAAAAACGCCATTATTAAGATTAGTGTAAATGTTTTTTTCATATCAATAGATTTAATTGGTTAGTCGCATGGTATATTGAGGGAGTTAATCCATTCTTCTAAAACAGGAAGAAACGCTTCATCCGCTAATGATCGCCCAATCATGGGCATGGCATACTCTTCTAATGTGGTGGCAACTCTAAAATACAGAATTGAATTTTCGGCATCACCCGGTATAATGAGTTTTGCACCATCATACCCGGGAATCTGAAGATCGGGATCTGTGCAAATGCCTAAATTATCGTGATCGTGGCTTTCTCTAAACGCCAATCGCAACGAACGTGCGCCACAATGACCGCCATCTATATGACAATGGGCGCAATTCATATCAAAATAGGAACGTACTCTTACTTCCAAACTCTGTGAAATGTCTTTCCAACTTGGTACTGTTTCAATGGTAGCGGGAATATTTGTATTTGAAAGATATCCTATTTCTTCCCATTTGTGAAGTTGATTTTCAATTCCGTCGGCATATTCATAAATAGCATTTAAGTTTTGCGGCTTTGGCCCGATAGGGAAAACTACGTCGTTGGATTTATGACAAATAAAGCATTCTAAATCTGAAGGGATTCTGTAGTTAACCGATTTTGTGACCCCATTTTCCACCCATTCAACTGGAACATTAAAGCCGTATCCGGTTGTATTAAGAATGGCTTCTTGTTGCTCTTCATTCCAAATATAATTTGCAAAAATCCAAGCTTCATCTTTTTTAATTAACAAACGGGTTTCGATATTTTGAGTGGTGTTATTAGGTAAAACATTTTCATAAAAGAAGCTTTTAATCAAAACACTCCCAGTAGGAAAGTTTAAGACGTTGCCATCACTCACATATGTTGCTTTTACATTATAGGGCATCCAAATAAAACGCTTTTTATGTGCGTAATCTGAAAACAAAGGGTTTATGGGCTCATAGGGTAAAACACCATATACAGGAGATAACTGAGCTAAGTTTCCTTCAAAGAAATTATAATCGGAAAGCTTCTCAAACGGAACGGTATTAATATCAAAATTCACTGGGGAAAAAGGCAAAACCTTAATGGTCACAGTTGCAGTGGCGCAACTTTGTCCCGTAGGATCACAAACAGTATATTCAAAAGTTACTTCCCCTACAAAAGTTTCATTAGGGGTATAGTGCATAGAGTCATCTAGAATATTTGTTGGAGTTCCATTATTTTTTATAGTCACCGTTCCACTATGGGGAGCTGTAACTGTTATTTCCCCGTTGGCGGGAATATTGGAGTCGTTATCAAAAACAGCGATTTCCAGGGAAGAATTTTGAAAGACCTCTCCAATATCTGCATTGGCAATAATATTTAAAGGAACGTAGCCTGAGTCTTCATCGTCCTTACACGCGTAGAAAGCAATGAAAGAAAACATCAGAAAACATATTCGGAATACAATAGATTTCATATAATGATTTGGGTAATTTATTATGAATAAGCGTTCAGTTGATTTTAAAAGACATTAAAATTAAGAAAAAATTATGATTTAAAATACAATTGTTAATGTTTTGAAGAAAACATATAAAATTTGGTTCTCAAGGCTTGTTGCGATTTTTAAAACGAGTTGGAGTTCAAGAATACTGTTTATTATTTATTCAAGTTGCTAAATACTATGGGAAAGCATTAAAACCAAAACGCCTTGAGCTCTCCGACTCACCTCTATTTTCATTACTTTTGTAAAGCATTGAAAAAGAATCTATGAATTTCAAAATATCCTCAGAATTTCAACCTACAGGCGACCAACCTGGGGCGATAAAATCATTAGTAGAAGGGCTCAATTCCGAAGAAAAATATCAAACACTCTTGGGGGTTACGGGCTCTGGGAAAACTTTTACCATGGCAAATGTGGTCGAGCAAGTTCAAAAACCCACAATCGTTTTAGCGCATAACAAAACCTTGGCTGCCCAGCTTTACACCGAGTTTAAAAATCTGTTTCCAGAAAATGCGGTGGAGTATTTTGTGTCCTACTACGATTATTATCAGCCGGAAGCTTTTATACCCAGTAGCGGAACCTACATTGAGAAGGATCTTTCTATCAATGAAGAAATCGAAAAAATGCGACTTAGTACAACCTCTTCATTGCTTTCAGGTAGGAGGGATGTGCTTGTAGTTTCCTCAGTTTCCTGTTTGTACGGTATTGGAAACCCTGTGGAATTTCAGAAGAATGTAATAAGTTTGGAAAAGGGACAAGTTCTTTCCCGTACAAAGTTGTTGCACCGTTTGGTACAAAGTCTTTATTCTCGAACGGAAGCTGAGTTTAACCATGGTCGTTTCCGAATAAAAGGAGATACTGTTGATGTCTTTCCTGGTTATGCTGATAATGCATTTAGAATTCATTTCTTCGGAGATGAAATTGAGGAAATTGAGGTTTTCGACCCTCTAAATAACCATGTAGAAGAAAAATACGAGCGATTGAATATTTATCCTGCAAATATGTTCGTTACGTCACCGGATGTTTTACAGGGAGCGATTAGGGGTATTCAGGATGATTTGGTTTTACAAATAGAGTATTTTAAAGAAATAGGAAAGCATTTGGAGGCGAAACGTTTGGAAGAACGTACCAATTTTGATCTTGAAATGATTCGCGAGCTTGGCTATTGTAGCGGAATTGAAAACTACTCGCGTTATTTGGATCAACGTTTGCCAGGAACGCGACCGTTCTGTCTTTTAGATTATTTTCCGAAGGATTATTTAATGGTTGTAGATGAAAGCCACGTTTCCATTCCGCAAGTGAGTGCGATGTATGGAGGCGACCGTTCCCGAAAGGAGAACTTGGTGGATTATGGTTTCCGCTTACCAGCTGCCATGGATAATCGACCACTGAAATTTGAAGAATTTGAGGCCCTGCAAAACCAAGTGGTTTATGTTAGCGCAACTCCTGCAGACTACGAACTGGAAAAAAGTGGTGGAGTTTATGTGGAGCAAATTATTCGTCCTACTGGTTTATTGGATCCACCAATTGAGGTGCGACCAAGCTTAAACCAAATTGACGATTTGCTAGAGGAAATTCATCTTCGTATAGAAAAGGACGAACGTATTTTAGTGACCACGTTAACCAAAAGAATGGCAGAAGAGCTCACGAAATATTTAATACGTGTTCAAGTTCGCACCCGCTATATCCACAGCGATGTAGATACTTTGGAACGTGTGGAAATCATGCAGGATTTACGTTTAGGTCTTTTTGATGTTTTGGTGGGAGTAAACCTATTACGGGAAGGACTTGATTTACCGGAAGTTTCCTTAGTTGCAATCTTGGATGCCGATAAAGAAGGTTTCTTGAGAAGTGAAAGATCGCTTACTCAAACCGTTGGTCGTGCTGCACGAAACTTGAATGGTAAAGCAATTATGTATGCTGATAAAATGACCAACAGTATGCAGAAAACTATTGACAGCACAAATTATAAGAGGGAAAAACAGATGGAGTACAATGTAAAACACGGCATTACACCAACTGCAATTAAAAAATCCTTTGAAAACTCGTTGACAAAATCCAAACAAGCTGCATACACTTTTGAAACTGCAGAAAGCTTAGCGGCAGAGTCGGAAGTGGAATATTTAACCAAACCGCAGATAGAAAAGAAAATTCGCGACAGTAGAAAAGCTATGGAAAAAGCCGCGAAAGAACTTGATTTTATGATGGCTGCGAAGCTTCGGGATAAGATAAAAACCTTTCAAAAACAGTTGGAGGCGGTTTAAAAAATCAAGGTTCAAAATTCAAGATTTACTAAATAATAATTACTTGAAAAACTCATAACTCATAACTCCACACTTATAACTTTATAATGTTGTTAACGTCCTTCATAAAACCTATTTTGTATTTTACCCTTTCTATGGCTACAGCACAAAACATTGATTTGGATAATAAAATTATTCCCAAGAATATAGAACAAGAAGCATTAGAGGCGCTCTCATTTTATCCAGAACTTGCCGAAACTGCTATTGAATTTAAGTTTAAGGATAATATTAAAAAATCTACGATGCAGGCGCAGCCGCGATTTGCCAGTTTCTTTAAGCGAAAAGAGAATCGAGAGTATGTAATTCTTATCAGTCGAAATATTCAGATTGAAGGAGAGCGGTTTACGATGGATGATATTCCTTCCGACGTAAAAATTGGATGGATCGGTCACGAATTGGGGCATGTGGTAGATTACAGTCACCGAACCAATATGGGGATGCTTATTTTTGGGTTAAAATATCTCTTTTCGTCAGCACATATTAAGGAAGTGGAGCGCGCGGCCGATACGTTCGCTATCGCTCACGGAATGGGAGATTATATCTTAAAAACCAAGAACTTCATTTTAGATAATGCCGATCTTTCCGAAAAGTACAAAGAGCGAATCCGCAGATTGTATATTTCTCCTGAAGAGGTAATGGAACTTATAAATGAAAATAAAGTCCACGAAGAACCTGAAATTGTTGGAGAGAAGGATTAATTAGCTTGTGATTCAACAAATTCTTCCCATTCTGCAAATTTCTCCTCGTCCATCACCTTTTCCATTTTTACCTGTCCGCCTTTCTTTTTATTTCTGGCATTCCATTCGTGGAAAATATCGGGATTGATGGTTGTTACCTTAACACCTTTTAATGCCTTTGATCTTGCCACCGCGTAATTATTATTTGCTTCTTTAAGAGATTCATCCAATGCGTTCGCGATTTCTTCGGAATTGATTTCCGTTTCCGAGCCCAAATACCAATGATGATAGAATTCACCATCAACCTTAACTGCCGCCAAAGTAAACTCAGGAACTTTAATATCAAACTTTTCTTCCATTTCCTGCAAAGCGACTTCCATTTTATTGACTGAAAGCTGTGAGCCAACAACATTTAAAAAGAATTTGGTCCTACCGGTTATTTTGATTTCTGCCCTTTCAACATCAGTAAAGGCGATGGTATCACCAATCAAATAGCGCCAAGCGCCCGAAACGGTACTTATTATTAATACGTAATCTGTATCCAGTTCAACTTCAGCTAGCGTTAAGGCAGGAGCGTCTTGCGAAAGCGAGCCGTCTTCGTTAATATATTCTGGTAGAAAAGGAACAAACTCAAAATAGATTCCGTTGTCTGTCACTAATTTCATCGAGGTAGTTTCAGGTCTATTTTGAAATGCTAAAAATCCTTCCGAAGCCAAATAGGTATCTATAACAGTTATTGGATGGGCGAGTAATTGATTAAAACTTTTTTCATAAGGCTGAAAAGCAACTCCACCAGTGGTGTAAACCTGTAAATTAGGCCAGATTTCGTGAATGTTTTTTACGTTGTGATGTTCAATTACTTTTTTAAGCATCAATTCCATCCACGATGGAATCCCACTTAGTGCTCCAATATCCCAATCTAATGCGCGTTTGGCGATGGTGTCCACTTTTTCGTCCCAATCTTCCATTAACGCAATTTCTTGACCCGGTTTATAAAAACCGCGAAACCAAAAAGGAATATTACTCGCACTAATTCCACTTATTTCTCCTTCTAAAAATTGGTTTTGTTCTTGAAGATCGGTGCTGCTGCCGAGCATCATAATTTCCTTTTCGTAGAAATCTGAAGGGACATCAAAGTTTGTAAGCGCTCCTACTTGTTTAATTCCAGTGGTGCGGATGGCTTCAATCATATCGTCGGTAACAGGAATTTTTTTGGATGTTTTCCCAGTAGTGCCACTGCTGCGAGCAAAATAGGTTGGACAGCCCGGCCAGGCTATATCTTCTAAGCCTTCTTGGGTTTTATTCCACCATTCGGTTTCCATTTGGTGATAGTCGAAATACGGTAATTTTTCCGAAAATGTTTTTTGGATATCCTCAGCTTCTAAAATTTTTGAAAATCCATAATATTTACCGAATGCAGTATCTTTTGCTTTTTCCAGTAAATGCTCAAGTACTTCTTTTTGGGATTCTATGGGAGATTTATCTGAGACAATAGCGCCGCGAAGATCTATTGCAGTTTTGATAATGGAACCGAGTATTGCCATATAAAATTAAGTTTTGTGGAAATTACAATTTTTCAACTTTATGAAAAGTATGTTTAAATCAATTTTAACCTTTTTGATTTCGGATACCTAGCAGTATCTTTACAAAAAAAGAAATTTATGCATCATCCAGATTCCGTTAGAATAAATAAAGCCATCAGTGACAGTGGATTTTGTTCCCGTCGTGAAGCCGATTCAATAATCGAAAAAGGCCGTGTTACCATCAATGGTGAAAAAAGTACATTGGGCGATCGGGTTATGCCTGGAGATGAGGTTCGCGTTGATGGAAAACTTATTACAGAAAATGAAAATCTGGTTTATATAATGTTGAATAAACCTGTCGGAATTACCTGTACTACGGACCGGCGATTTGATGATAATGTGGTGGATTTTATAAACCATCCCGAACGTATTTTCCCTGTTGGAAGATTGGATAAACCCAGTGAAGGCTTACTTTTATTAACGAATGAAGGTGATATTGTAAATAAAATTCTTCGCGCTGGAAACGCCCACGAAAAGGAGTATATAGTAAAAGTGGATCGACACATTACAGATGAATTTTTAAAAAGAATGGGTTCTGGAATCCCTATTTTAGATACGGTAACCAAACGTTGTAAGGTAGAGCGAATCAGCCGATTTGAATTTCGAATTTTTCTAGTTCAGGGTCTAAATAGACAAATTAGAAGAATGTGTGAATATTTAGGCTATGAAGTTGTGGCTTTACAGCGGATACGAATTATGAATTTAGAATTAGGTGATTTGCCAGTGGGCGAGTGGCGTGATCTTACTTCCGAAGAACTAAAGGCTTTAAAAGATTCAGTAAAAGATAGCGATGGCCTGCCAAAAGCTTATGGAAATGTAGGTCGAGAGAAACCAGAAGAAGTAAAGCCAGAAGTAAAGAGACGTGAAGAACGAAAAGCAAATCGGGAGCAACAAAGCACAGGGGGAAGAAGGAGAAGAGGGCCTAATTAGCACCAAAGAAAAACCGCGCACCGATTGAGTAGCACGCGGTCATTTTCAACTAACTAACCAAATTAAATTTCAATTATGAAATCTCAACCATTTTCTTCAAAACTTTCTTTTCTTCCATTTTTGGGAGTGTAACCTGAAGGATCCCATTTTCGTAATTAGCCTGAATCGCTTCAGATTCAATATTCTCAGGAAGTTTAAAAGAGCGCTTAAAACTTGCGTAATTAAACTCTCTTTTCGTAAATCGAGAACTTTCGCCCTCCTTGTCAATTTCTTTATTTGTTACCTTCTTTGAAGCGATTTTAAGTGTATCTTCTTCAACCTCAATGGTAAAATCTTTTTTCTCTAATCCTGGAACTGCTAATTCGACTACAAAATTCGTCAAATTTTCAGTGATATTTACTGCCGGAGTGCTAAATGTTTCATAATTATTTAGGGCGTCAAGCCTATTTTCAACGGACAAATTATCTAAAAGACCGGAGAACCAAATATTGTTTTTATTAAGTGTTTTCATAACTATATATTGTTTTATTTTTTACTAATTTCAATCATTCAAAAGCAATAACAATTCCATTGCTAAAAAGCAGACATTGTGTCTGGATTTAATTTTTTTTAAATGCCATTTTGGCGGTCTGAATATTAATTACATTTTATGAAACAATTCATTGTTCGTATTTCCACATTCTTTAGTGTCATCAAAGGTAATATTGCCTTTTATCCCACTCTTTTTGCGATTTTTGGTTTTGCGTTTTCTCTATTAATGATAGTTTTAGAGCAAGACGGTGTTTCTCGGAAGATTATTAAAATATTTCCACTTTTGATGGTAGAGGATGGGAGTACTGCTATAAACCTTATGAATACTTGTGTTGGAGGTTTGATTAGCATGATGGTATTTAGTTTTTCTATGGTGATGCTACTTTTAAGCCAAGCCTCCAGTAATTTCTCGCCAAGATTGCTTCCCGGACTTATTTCTGACAAAAAGCATCAAATAATTTTAGGTATCTTTTTGGCTTCAATAGTCTATAATATCTTTACTTTATTTTCAATTGAACCGAGTGAGGAAAAATATACTCTGCCTGGATTTTCAATATTATTGGGTGTATTTTTTACCATCGTTTGTCTTTCTGCTTTTATATTTTTTATCCATAATATTTCACAAAGTATTCAGATCAACAATATCATGGATGGAATTTATATGGAGGCCATAAATCGTCTAAATAAAATTGTTGATGCGGAAGAGAAATCTAGTAAAATGCCAACTCCTTATTTTCCGGACACCTCCAATTGGCACAAGTATTCATCTCCTAAAAGCGGTTATTTTCAGAATATTTCTATTGAGAATATAGCCGATATCTGTAAAAAAAATGATGTGCGTGTTTATGTTACAATACCCAAAGGGATTTTTATCAATAAAAACAACTCTATTTTAAAGACAGATAAGTTGTTGGAAGAGGATATTGTGAAGAACATTTTTTCTAATATTAACTTTGCCCGTGGTGAATATATTGGAGATAATTATATTCTCGCTTTTAAACAGATTACCGAAATAGCTGTAAAAGCTATGTCTCCCGGGATTAATGATCCGGGAACTACAATAAATGCAATTGACTACTTGACGGAACTTTTTGCGTTGCGAATGAAGAAAAATGATTCAGGTGTTGTTACCTATAATGGGGAAAGACACGTGAAAATTGCTATAATTCAATTCAAGGAATTGCTCTATAATGTCATGGCTTCATTACGTACTTACTGTAAACACGATCCCATCGTGATGCAGAAACTAATCTTGATGCTCAAGTATTTAGCAGAACAAAATGTCGAGGACACTTCCTATAAAGAAGCTATTAATGAAGAATTGGAGGTTTTAATCGATGGGATGGATTTTGATTCTGACAAAGACGTGCAGGTTCTGAGAAAATTGGCTGGGATGGAAAGGGTAGAATAAAAAAAGCCTTCCAAAATATTTTAGGAAGGCTTTAAAAATGATTATTCTTAATTGTTAATTAAGCAAGTACTGCTTTAACTTTATCTGCAGCTTCTTGAAATTCAATAGCACTTTGAACGTCAAGTCCGCTGTTGTCTATTAATTCTTTTGCAATGTCTGCATTGGTTCCTTGTAAGCGAACAATGATTGGTACTTCAATAGTTCCCATATTTTTATAGGCATCAACAATTCCCTGTGCCACACGGTCACAACGAACAATTCCTCCAAAAATATTAACTAAAATCGCTTTTACGCTAGGGTCCTTTAAGATCAGTTTAAAAGCAGCTTCAACACGCTCGGCATCTGCTGTTCCCCCAACATCAAGGAAGTTTGCAGGTTCGCCACCAGCTTGTTTAATAAGATCCATAGTCGCCATGGCAAGTCCGGCACCATTAACCATACAGCCAACGTTTCCGTCTAGGTCCACATAGTTTAGGCCTTTCTCCATTGCTTCAACTTCTACAGGATTTTCCTCACGCTTGTCGCGCATTTCCATATAGTCTTTATGACGGAAAAGTGCATTGTCATCAAGACTTACTTTTGCATCAACTGCAATAATCTTATCGTCACTTGTTTTTAGAACAGGATTGATTTCGAACAATGAAGAATCAGACTCGTTATAAGCTTTATAAAGCGCTGTAACAAACTTTGTCATTTCCTTAAAAGCTTTTCCGCTCAATCCCAAGTTGAAAGCTACTCTTCGCGCTTGAAAACCTAAAAGACCAACTGCAGGATCAATTTCTTCGGTAAAAATTAAATGTGGAGTTTCTTCAGCAACAGTTTCAATATCCATTCCTCCTTCGGTAGAATACATGATCATGTTTCTTCCTGTAGAGCGGTTTAAAAGAACGCTCATATAATATTCTTCTGGCTCATTATCACCGGGGTAATAAACGTCTTCGGCGATTAAAACTTGGTGTACCTTTTTTCCTTCCGAAGAAGTTTGTGGAGTTACAAGGTTCATTCCTATTATGTTTCCAGAAATTTCTTCAACTTCTTGAAGGCTTTTTGCAATTTTTACACCGCCACCTTTTCCACGGCCACCAGCGTGAACTTGGGCCTTAATTACGTGCCAGCTTGTTCCAGTTTCTTCGGTAAGCTTTTTTGCGGCTTCCACTGCCTCTTTTGGAGTGGTGGCCACGATACCTCGCTGGATTTCAACGCCAAAACTGTTTAAGATTTCTTTTCCTTGATATTCGTGTAAATTCATAATAGCGGTTTTCTAACCTACCCGTTTGGTGGGCAGTTTTGTTTATGGACTGCAAAAATAACAAATGTAACAGGAATGGACTAATGTTTTTTGGCATTCCTATTTTATACTTCTAGGGAACTATTGAAAAATAAAATTTGAAAAGCAATATAAACCGAAGATACATTTTTCCATTGGGGAAATGATCTGGCTGGAGGCTGAGATTTTAATTAGAAAAAGGGAAACTTTTGAGGATATTCTGAAAAATCAAATTTCAATTGACTTGTAGTCTTTTAAAATTGCCGTTCTAATTTCGCAAAAAGAACATGGTTTTGTTTAAATTGGACAATTAAAATTTAAACAAGACTTCAAAATTGAAAAATAAAAGCCCTAATTCTGCCAAAGAAAATTTTGATATCATTATTATAGGGAGCGGTGTTGGTGGTCTTTCTGCCGCAATATGTTTGGCTAAAGCAGGGAAAAAGGTTTTGGTTTTAGAACAACACGATGTTCCGGGAGGTTGGTGTCATAGTTTTTATTTAAACGGACATCGATTTACGCCTGGAGTACATTACGTTGGTCTATTGGGAAAAGGGCAATCCACAGCACAGCTTTACGAGGGATTAGGTATTGCTGAAAACTTGACTTTCTTTAGAATGAATCCTTCGGCCTATGAACACGCATATATAGGAGAAGAGCGGTTTGACTTTCCAGGAAACTTTGGTGAATTGGTTGAAAAGCTAATAGAAAGATTTCCGAAGGAGGAAAAAAACATCAAAAAATATTTAAACCTGGTTAGAAATGTAAGTGCCGAATTGCAATTGCTTCCAAATGTGGAAGGTTTTTGGCAACATGTTGCTATTCCGTTTCGCACCAAAAATATGGGGAAGTACGCCTTATTCAGTTTGAGGCGCGTAATTGATTGGCATATTAAAGACCCGCTTCTTAAAAAAATCCTCAACATTCAGTTTGGAGACCACGGACTTGCGCCTTCAAAAGCTAGTTTTCCTCTGCATGCTGCAGTTATGGATCATTATTTTAACGGTGGTTACTATCCGTGTGGCGGTGGCGGTGCAATTGTTAAGGCTATGACTAATGCAATAAATGAGAATAATGGTGTCGTAAAAACACAACAAAATGTAAAAAGGATTCTCTTAAAAGGGCAAAAGAAGAAATCTGCGATAGGCGTTGAGCTGGAAAGTGGAGAGAAGATTTTTGCAAAACGAATTATATCAAATGCTGATCCGAATACTACCTATTTAAATTTGATAGGTGAAGAAAACCTGAGCAGTAAATTAAAGCGGAAACTAAATAAAACCACCTATTCCTGTACATCACTAATGCTTTTTCTCACCGTTGCCATGGATTTAAAAGCGGCAGGCATAGATTCTGGCAATATATGGTTAATGCCAAATGAAGACCTGGATACCGTTTACAAAAAGATGATGCTTCCAGACATAACGAATGATGAAGCCTTTCAGGGAATGTTCTTTAGCTGCACAACTTTAAAAGATCCTTCCAGTTTTGATGGTTTGCATCACAGTATTGAAGCTATTACTTATTTGGATTATGATATTTTTGAAAAATTTCAAAATGAAAAGGATTCGCGTTCCCCAGCATATCTTCAACTAAAAGAACTACTTACTGAAAAGATGATCAAAACAATAGAAAAAATTATCCCTAATATCCGTGATCATATTGTCCATTGTGAATTGGGCACGCCAATCACCAACGAATACTATATAAATGCTACTCGCGGAAGCGTTTACGGTACCGAAAAAAAACTCACTCAAATTGGTCCTTTTGCCTATAAAGCCAAAAGCGAGATCAGTAATTTGTACCTATGCGGCGCTAGTATTGCCAGCCATGGTGTTGCAGGAGCAGGGTATTCTGGAGTGCAAACGGCTGGAGAAATTTTAAATAAGAAACAAGCTGAACTTTTAGAAGCCAATGGCGATCAAAATATACAACTTTATGATGCCGAAGATTCTTCAAACTATCCGCAATGGTTGATTAACAAGATTGAATCAAAAAAAAGGAAAGTCTTTGTACGATGATCTAGAGCGGTAACTATTCTATTATTTATAGCTATTCTTAAATTTTATAAAATAAAGTGATATAAAAGTGTGTAATGTCGATGTTTATGCTATCTTTGCGGCTTATATTAATTATTTTATTTAAATACAATGAACAAAGGAACAGTAAAATTCTTCAACGACACCAAAGGTTTTGGTTTTATCACTGAAGAAGGAACCAACAAAGAACATTTTGTACACATTTCAGGCCTAATCGACGAAGTTCGTGAAGGTGATGAAGTAGAATTTGATCTTCAAGAAGGAAAAAAAGGATTGAACGCGGTTAACGTAAAAGTACTTTAATACACACAATTTTTTTAAGTCAAAGCCTCCCAATCGGGAGGCTTTTTTTATTGTGTTAACCTCAAATAGCGTTAAAACGATGCAATTTGGTGCATCTCGCACTCCCCCGAGCCACTCGTCGCTAGAAATTTTCCACTCCCGACGTTTAAGCTCACTTGTTCCTCTGAAAACATGGGGAGAAATAATTCACTAGCTATTTCCCGAATCCAGCGCTTTCAGTCTGTTTTAAAAAGATAAGGCTTTAGTCCAGAGCAGTTTATTTTCGTTATAAAAAATAACCTGCGGAATTAATCAATGATAGATGCTTGATAATTATATTTTAATTGTAATTTTAGTGGCCTAACTAAAACCAAATTTAAATATGAAAAAATCTACATTAGCCTTAATGGTGTTATGTTTTCTTACAATTCAGCTCTCCGCCCAAGATCAGGAGCGGGAAAGGGAAGAGAAAGCCGCACAGATGGCTTCAAAATCTTCAACTATATCCTTAGAAGAACTTATAAAAGTAAATAACGGCTCTTATGTAATTACAAATGAGAATATAAGCCGAGTTAGTGAAGTTCGCAATGTTTATTTACGCCAGGCTATTAATGGCCTGGAAATTTACGGAACCGAATCCAGTGTGCATTTTGATAAAACCGGAAAGGTTTTGGTGGTCCACAATAAATTTTTGGCAGATGCCCCGGCCACACTTAAAAATAGTTCACAAGGAATTACCGCGAAACAAGCTATAGTTTCTGTGGCGAACCAAATGGGATACAAAGTTTCCAATCTTCAGGAAATTAAAAATATTGGTGGTAAAAATAAATCAGTGGTTTTTAATAAAGCCAATATCTCTTCAGAAGATATTCCAACAAAATTAATGTATTACTATAAGGAAGGAGTCGGTACCCAGTTGATTTGGGAGCTTTCTATTGCCGAAAAGACTTCTTCAGATTGGTGGAACTTCCTTGTGGATGCTTCTACAGGTAGAATATTGGATAAGGATAACTGGACCGTTTCCTGTAACATTTTAGGGGATCATCGTGATCATTTGCACGCTGCTTCTTCAGCTGCAGTTCCCTTCGTTGGGCCAATGAGGGAACCAGTTCGTAATAACACTGAGGCAAGTTTAAGTACTGCACCTCCTGCAGCAAGCTATAATGTTTTCGCTATGCCTACTGAAAACCCGAACTATGGAACAAGAACGTTGGTTACAAATCCAGAGAATCTATTGGCATCACCTTATGGATGGCATGATACAAATGGGGTAGAAGGTGCTGAATACACCAACACACGAGGTAATAATGCCGATGCGTATGATGATGATAATGCAAATAATAATCCTGATGGAAAATATGCCTTCAGTCCTGGAGGTAATTTGATATTTGACTTTCCTTTAAATCTTAATTACAGTAATGCTGACCAATCTGAAGATGCGGCCGTAACGAATCTTTTTTACTGGACAAACATTCTTCACGATGTTGCATATCAGTATGGTTTCGATGAAGTTGGTGGAAACTTCCAACATAATAATTATGGAAAAGGTGGTGCTGGGAATGATCCTGTAAATGCAGAGGCTCAAGATGGTTCAGGAACATGTAATGCCAATTTTTCCACGCCTCCAGATGGCAGTCGACCTAGAATGCAAATGTACGTTTGTAGCGACCGCGATGGGGATTTAGACAATAGTGTTATACTTCATGAATATAGTCATGGTATTTCAATTAGATTAACCGGAGGTCCTTCGCAGGTTAACTGTCTTCAAAATCAGGAACAAATGGGTGAAGGCTGGAGTGATTTTTATGGTTTGATGCTTACCATGGAACCAGGAGACTCAGGAGCAGATTCCAGAGGTGTAGGGACTTGGCTTATTGGGGAAGGTCCTGGTGGACCAGGTATTAGAGTGCATCCATACAGTACTAATTTTGGTGTAAACCCTCATACTTATGATAATATTAAAACTGCTGTAGCACCCCACGGAGTAGGAGAGATTTGGGCTACCATGCTTTGGGAGATGACTTGGGAAATTATGGCTACAGAATCTTTTGATCCTGATGTTTATAATGGAACAGGAGGAAATAACGTTGCCCTTGCTCTAGTAACGGAAGGGTTAAAACTACAGCCTTGTAGTCCAGGGTTTGTAGATGGTCGGGATGCGATTTTAGCAGCAGACCAAGCATTGTATGGTGGCGCACATATTTGTGCAATATGGGAAGCATTTGCTAGAAGAGGTTTAGGTTATAGTGCAAGTCAAGGTTCATCAGGTAGCAAAAGTGACGGTACGGAAGCTTTTGATTTACCGCCTACTTTTTCCAGTTTAAATGTTGTTGATGAAGTGTGTCTTGCCGACGGAATTCAGACCGGACTTTCAGGAGGAAACCCGGAAGGTGGTGTTTACAGTGGGCCCGGCGTAACAGATGATGGCAATGGTTCTACATTTACTTTTGATCCTAGTGTTGGAGGAGAAGGTCTTGTGACTGTTACTTATATGGTAAATGATTTTTGTACTGGCGCCCCTACAACCTTAACAGACGATATTGATGTAACCAACAATCCTCCAGAAATTATATGTGTTGGTTCTGGATTAATTCCAATGTCCGGTTCACAATCAAGTAATGCTGGAGTCTCTATCCCAGATGGGAATGCTTCAGGAGTAACGGTAACTATGGACGTAACGGAAAATGTTAGCATAACAGATTTAGATGTCAATGTAAACATAACCCATGGATGGGTGGGCGATCTAATAGTCAAGATAAAGTCGCCTTCAGGAACTACTGCAACAATAATAGATCGACCAGGACGAACTTCCTCTGGTTATGGTTGTTCAGGTGATGATATTTTGGCTACTTTGGATGATGAAGCTGCCACTCCAGTGGAGAATGAGTGTGCTTCGACTACACCAGCAATAGACGGAACATTTATTCCTAACAACCCATTATCAGTATTTGATGGTGAAAGTACTTTAGGCGTTTGGGAACTTACAGTTGCAGATGTCGCTTATGCATTAACAGGTACACTAAATAGTTGGGGCTTAGATTATGATTATGAAATTTCTGCTCCAATATTAGATGTTGTCTTAGACAGCAATGGAAACGCCACTATAAATGCTGAGGATTTGCTTTTTAGCGCTTCAATTGATTGTGGGGACTATTCGGTATTGGCAGGAGATCCATTGGCGGCAACAGTGAGTTTTACTTGTGCAGATGTTGGAAACAATACTATAGCTGTTGAAGCTAAAAATGATAATGGAGCAACCGCCACATGTGCTGCTATTGTTAACGTAATTGGCGGAGGTGGTGGTGGAACCCTGAGCTGTCCAGGTGATATCTCTCAAGATAATGACCCAGGATTATGTGGTGCAGAGATATCCTACATAGTGGATTCTCCAGTGGGTTGTAGCGGTGGAACCTTAACACAGACAGAAGGTCTGGTTAGTGGTAGCACTTTTCCAGTTGGAACCACCACCAATACTTTTGAGTATGACGATGGTGTAAACCCTGTGCAAACTTGTTCATTTGACGTAACTATAAATGATACAGAACTGCCAGCGGCCGTTTGCCAGAATATTAGTGTTCAGTTGGATGCATCAGGAAATGCTTCTATAACCGTCGCAGAAGTAGAAAATGGAAGTACTGACAACTGTGCCATCGATTCCATGAGCATATCGTCAGATTCCTTTACTTGTGATGATTTAGGCGATAATGATATTACGTTAACGATAACAGATGTTAATGGAAACTCAGCAACTTGTGTTGCCGTTGTTACGGTAGAAGATACTATTGCTCCTGATCTTACTTGTCCAGTAGATCAAACTCAAGATCCTGGAGCTGGCAATTTGTATGTAGTTCCGGATTATTTCGTTAATGGTGAGGCAACTGCTACAGATAACTGTACAGATCCTATAACCATGACTACGCAAGTTCCTGTTGCGGGCACAGAGCTAGACAATGGGGTTTATACTGTTACTTTAACTGCTGAAGATGAATCTGGAAATAATACTACTTGTACATTTGAACTTACGGTAGATATCACAGCAGGGATAGGGGATCATGACGCTGATTTCGCAAGCATACAAATGTATCCGAATCCTACTAAGGACAAAATTTCCATTACGAATCCGCAGCAGCTTTCATTAGATAATTTGAATATCTATGATATGAGAGGAAGGTTGATAAAAACAATTGATATGCATACTATGGGACTTGAAAAATCCATTGACGTTTCTGAAATGGCTTCTTCTATCTACTTTATTTTAATTCAAGGTAACAATGGCCAGATAACGAAAAAACTTATTAAGGAATAAGTTTTAAATTTTAGTTCAAAATCAAAACCCTTCCTTTTTTAAAAGGAAGGGTTTTCGTTTTCTAGGAATATTTTAAGGAATAGTTTTTTAAAATTCTTTAAAAATTAGCAACCTCATTTTTAGCGCTTTCAAAATCTATAAGTATCTCTTCTAGAATTTGCGCGGCTGGTTTTATATCGTGAATAAGTCCTGCAATTTGACCAATTTCTAATTCGCCTTCTTCCAAATCACCTTCAAACATGCCGCGTTTGGCTCTAGCTCGACCTAGATGGTTTTGTAGATCTTCCTTTGTTGGATTGGTGGTATAAAGTTGAATTACACTTTCGAAGAATTTGTTTTTCAACATTCGCACCGGTGCCAGTTCTTTTAAAGTTAGATGGGTGTCGCCTTCTTTGGCATCTACTACCATCTGCTTAAATGCACGATGTGAGGATGCCTCTTCCGAAGCTACAAAACGACTTCCCACTTGCACAGCGTCCGCTCCTAAAACCATTGCTGCCAACATTCCGCGTCCTGTAGCAATTCCTCCAGCAGCTATTAGAGGAATTTCCAATTGCTCTTTCACCATTGGAATTAATGTAAACGTAGTCGTTTCCTCACGGCCGTTATGTCCGCCCGCTTCAAAACCTTCAGCAACAACAGCATCCACACCAGCATCTTGTGCTTTCAGCGCAAACTTTACACTGCTAACAACGTGAACGACTGTAATTCCATTTTCCTTTAATTTTGAAGTGTAAGTTTTTGGATTCCCTGCTGAGGTGAAAACAATTTTTACTCCTTCTTCAATAATGATATCGATTATTTTATCAATATCTGGGTAAAGCATGGGCACGTTTACACCGAAGGGTTTAGCGGTTGCTTTTTTACATTTAACGATGTGTTCACGAAGAATTTCAGGATACATAGAACCTGCCCCCAAAAGGCCTAATCCGCCAGCATTTGAAACAGCACTGGCAAGTCGCCAACCACTGTTCCAAATCATTCCAGCTTGAATTATGGGATAATCTATTTTAAAAAGTTCGGTAATACGATTTTGCATTACTGCTTAATAATTTTATAACTTGTTGTTTTATTATTTGAAGTGATAGACGCAATATACATTCCCGAAGCAAGCTCAGAAACATCTATATTATTCTTTAGAGGACTGATGCTATTTTGAAGAACTCTTTCTCCTAAAATATTAAACAAGGCGAAATTAGCTTTTTCTGCCGATTTTGGAAAGGATATGTTTATTTGTGTAGTTACAGGGTTTGGATATAATGCAAAATTATTTTCCAACATTTGCTCTTCTACACCGATTGTTAAAAGATTATTTAGGGCATCACCAAAATCTGGCACGCCGTAACCGTATAAGCTCGTTGGATTATTATATCTATCTGCAGATTCACGAATGGCTTGCATAACCACATCATTTTTTAAATTGGGAACTGCACTCCATAAAGCTGCTACAGCACCCGCAGTAATTGGAGAACTGAAAGAGGTACCATTTGCAGTTATAACTGAACCATATTGGTCAACAACAGCAGCATCAAGTCCTTTTGCCATTACGTCTGGTTTAATTACCCCCGCAGAATTAGGGCCAAATGAACTGAAATATACATAGTTCTCTTGAAAATCAACAGCACCAACTGTAAGTGAGCCAGGTGCATCTGCAGGCGTGGTAACGAAACCAAAACCTTGCGCATCATTTCCGGCAGCAACTACATTTATCATACCTTTATCAAAACCTGCATTTGCGCCTCGGGCTCCAATAGTAGTTTGGCCGTCAAGATCTTGATAATTATGATCGTATCTATTTTTATCAAAAGCTTGATATGTCAAAGAAGTATTGGTTACATACACGCCTAAACTATCCGCTCTTTCTAAAGCCTCTACCCAATAAGCTTCTTCGGCTGGTGACTCTTCATTGCCATCTTCCGTAATAAATAAGTAATAGGCGGCTTTCGGGGCGGTGCCAACAAACTGTCCATCCAAAAGTCCAGCAGCATCACTAAATGTTAGAGAACCGTGACTTCCACTACCATTAAGATCCTCTACGCGCTCAATAAAATCATAATAGCCAAGTAATCTGTCTTCGTTACGTAATTCGGTATATGCAGGATTTGTTAAAGCTCCTGGATAACCATCGTCCATAAAGGCCACAAGAATATCTTCGCCATTGTATCCATTATCGTGAAGATAATTTACGTTAATCATTTCGGTTTGATTGGTAGCACTTCCGTAATTATAATTAGGTCGTGATTGATTCTCAATTTCAAACTTATCCTTCGTAAATTGTCTTCCGGTAGGCCTATTAAAACTCTTATCCGCGAACTCAATTTCCGAAACAAAAGAAAGGTTCAGAAGATTATCGATGTTGTTTTTAGTGCCGCGAACATATACTGCGTTTAACCATTTTGATTTCGCCTTAACTGTAATTCCTGTAGAAGCCGAAATAGCAGCTTTCTGTGTTTCGTTCAGAGGAACGTCACGATCGTCAATTGCAATACTATGTGCCATTTTCCTGTCAATGGCTGCTTGAGTCATTATGGAGATTGGATTGGCCAAAGCTGCAGCAACTACTGCAGGGTCTTTAGCCTCAAGAAATATAAGGGCGTCTTCTACTTGCGCATAGCTTAATGTTGAAATAAAAATAGTAGTTAATAGGAATAATTTTTTCATAGGGATATAATATTTGTTTTTAAAAAAGTGGATTCTCTATTGATTAAACTTCATTGACTCAAAATAAATATAAAATATTTTACGCAAAAAAAACACTGCTTTTGAGTACTTCAGAACTTATGAACATGCAATAAACTGATTTTCAATTATTGAAATTTGCGCGTTTTCAAAGATAATATAAAGTCCGAATAACTTACAGTTTATTTAGCATAGACATTTAACTACTGACTTCTATGACTTTATATATGGGGGATAGAAGTTAGACAGATTTAAACTGAGAGAATTCTGAAAATATAAAAGTCAGTGCTTAATAGAGTCCCATTTCGCTAGTATCTGAAACAGCATAGGCAAGGCTTCTATTGCTGCTTCAAATTATTCCAACTTATTTTTGGGATATTAAAAATTAAATAGTTGGCGCATATACTATTCTTCTCTACTGCTTAATGATTTTATAACTTGTTGTTTTGTTGTTTGAAGTTATAGAAGCAATATACATTCCTGAGGCAAGCTCAGAAACATCTACACTGTTTTTCAGCGGACTAATATTTTTTTGAAGAATTTTTTCTCCTAAAATATTAAACAATACAAGTTCAGCTCTTTCTGCCCATTTCGGGAAAGATATATTTATTTGGGTTGTAACCGGGTTTGGATATAACGCAAAGTGCTTGTCCAAAAGTTGATCTTCTATCCCAATTGTCAAAATGGAATTAAGGGCCTCGCCAAAATCTGGAACACCATATCCATATAAATCAGTTGGATTAGTATATCTATCTGCAGATTCACGGATAGCTTGCATAATTACATCATTTGTTAAGTTTGGAGCCGCTTGCCATAAAGAAGCAACCGCTCCTGCTGTAATAGGAGAACTAAAAGAAGTTCCATTTGAAGTAGTAACATTACCAAATCGATTTACTACCGCTGCATCAAGACCTTTGGCCATTACATCTGGTTTGATAACGCCGGCAGAGTTTGGTCCGTAGGAACTGAAATATACATAGTTCTTTTGAAAATCAACTGCGCCTATAGTAAGAGAACCAGGAGCATCAGCAGGAGTATTAACATATCCAAAACCTTGTGCGTCATTTCCAGCTGAAACAACGTTAATCATTCCTTTGTCAAAACCTGCATTAGCACCGCGAGCACCAATTGTTGTTTGTCCATCAAGATCTGCGTAGGTATGATCATACGCAGATCTGTCAAACTGCTGGTAGCCTAAAGAAGTATTTGTTACATAAACCCCTAAGCTATCTGCACGTTCTAAGGCTTCTACCCAATAGGCCTCTTCAGCAGGAGATTCCCCTCTGCCATCTTCAGTTATAAACAAATAATAAGAAGCACCAGGTGCAGTACCAACGAACTGACCATCCAAAAATCCAGCGGCATCACTAAAGGTTGATGATCCGTGACTTCCTGTTCCATTTGGGCTCTCTACACGATCAACAAAATCATAATATCCAAGTAATCTCCCCTCATTGCGCAAATTTGCATAGGCGGGATTTGTTAAAACACCAGGATAGCCATTATCCATAAATGCAACAAGAATGTCTTCACCATTATAACCATTATCGTGAAGATAATCTACGTTAATCATTTCTGTTTGATTTGTGGCACTTCCGTAATTATAATTATAATTAGTTCTGGATTGGTTTTCAATCTCAAACTTGTCTTTTGTAAACTGTCTAGCAGCAGGTCTGTTTAAACTTTTATCGGCAAACTCAATATCGGTAACAAAACCAAGATTCAGAAGATTATCAATATTGTTTATAGTACCGCGAACATAAACGCCGTTTAGCCATTTAGACTTTGCCAAAACTGTAATTCCGGTAGAAGCGGAAATAGCAGCTTTTTGAACCTCGTTCAAAGGAACGTCCCGATTATCAATCGCAGTACCTTGAGCCATTTTTCTATCAATGGCTGCTTGCGTCATGATCGAAATTGGGTTTGCCAGGGCTGCAGCAACAACGGCTGGGTCTTTAGCTTCAAGCAATACAAGGGCCTCTTGATTTTGAGCGAAACTAAAAAAAGAAATAAAAATGATAGCTAATAGGAGTAGTTTTTTCATCAGTGTATAGTGTTTGGTTTTAGAAAGATGTAATGTTTTATCGTTAATAGCCCATTAATCTGAGATAGATATAAGCATTCACCATAAAAGTTAGTTTAAGAAATAACACCACTTCCTAGTAATTCCGAACCTTTGTACCATGCAACGAACTGACCTTCAGTTATCGCGGATTGCGGATTTTCAAAGATAATATAAAGTCCTGAAAATGTACGGTGTAATGTTGCTTTTTCTAAGGGCTGCCTATAACGAATTCGAGCCATAACTTCCATTTTTTCATCTTCGGCAAGCGCCAAGTCCTCCTGAACCCAATGAATCTCATCTTTTTTAACAAATACCCCGCGACCAAATAATCCTGGATGATCCTTACCTTGACCAGTATAAATCACGTTTTCTTCAACATCTGTAGCAATTACAAAAAGTGGCTCTTTGGTCCCTCCAACGGCAAGGCCTTTACGCTGCCCATTTGTGAAATAATGGGCTCCGTGATGTATTCCCACTTGTTTGCCATCAACTTTGGAGTATTTTCGTTTAGTTGAAAGATAGCTAAGCTTATCTTCTTCGGAAGCAAAGGCTGGTTGACTTCTCTTATATTCTGAAAAACTTGCAGGAACTTCTATGATAACTCCGTCTTTTGGCGCCAATTTCTGTTGAAGAAACTCGGGAAGCCTTACTTTTCCGATAAAACATAAACCTTGGGAATCGCGTTTTTCGGCGGTAATCAAGTTTTGTTCGGCAGCAATTTTTCGCACTTCAGATTTTAATAATTCCCCAATAGGAAAAAGTGTTTTTGAAAGCTGTTCCTGTGAAAGTTGACACAGAAAATAGGATTGATCTTTATTGGGATCTTTCCCAGCGAGAAGCTGATATATTTCTTTCCCATCTTTTTCAATCGTTCCTTTACGGCAATAATGTCCAGTAGCAACGAAATCTGCTCCTAAACTAAGAGCGATTTTCAGAAAAACATCAAATTTTATCTCGCGATTGCACAATATATCTGGGTTTGGTGTGCGGCCCATTTTGTATTCACTAAACATATAATCTACAATACGCTCTTTGTATTCTTCACTTAGATCTACCGTTTGAAAAGGAATGCCTAGTTTTTCAGCTACAAGCATGGCATCGTTACTGTCTTCCAGCCAAGGGCATTCATTAGATATGGTTACGGAATCATCATGCCAGTTTTTCATAAACAGGCCAATAACATCATAGCCTTGTTCCTTCAAAAGATAGGCTGCAACGCTAGAATCAACGCCTCCACTCAAACCAACAACTACTCGTTTTTTCATAGTTCTGCAAAATTACAATAATAAAACGTTTTCCTTATTTTTTATGTTTAAATGTGTCATTACGTATAAAATAGATTAATTTTAAGGAAGCATAAAAGATTTTTCAGATGACAATAGAAAGTATTAAGAAACACGTTATTCCTTTGTTAAAAAGGAACAGCATTACTCGTGCAGGAATATTTGGTTCATATGCAAAAGGTATAAACTCCGAGGATAGTGATATAGATATTTTGGTTGAATTGGGAGAAAATATGAGTCTATTGGATTTTGTTAGGATTAAACTGGATCTTGAAAGTTTACTTAATAAAAAGGTAGATTTAGTAGAATATAGAGCATTAAAGCCAAGATTGAAAAACCGTATATTATCTGAAGAATTAAGAATTTATGGATAGTAAAGAAATGCGTGATGACCTAGTTTTTCTTGAGGATATCTTGGAGTGCATTATAAAAATAAATGAATATATTGAGGAAGTATCCGAACAAGATTTTGAAATCAATATCGAAAAGCAAGATGCAGTTATTCGGAGGTTGGAAATAATAGGGGAGGCCGTTAAGCATATCTCAAAAAATGTCAGAAATAAAAATACTGATATTCCTTGGCGCGAAATGGCTGGAATGAGAGATGTTGTTGTCCATCAATATTTCGGGATAAGCATAGGTTTGATTTGGAAGGTTTGTTCGGTGGATATTCCAAAGCTAGAGGTATCAATAAAAAAAATAATTAAAGAACAATTGCCTCCCAGCGGAAGCAATTCAGATATGTAACTATTTCCCTTTATTTTTCGGAAAAGTCTCTTCCAAGATCAGTTTTCCATCTTTGTAATATTTCCAAAGACCGTATTTTTTTCCGTTTTTATAATACCCTTCAATTATTACATTTCCAAATGCATCAAAATAGGTAGCTTCACCGTGGAGTTCGTCGTTTTTATAAAGGAGTTTTTTTAATAACACGCCGTCAGGCGAATAGTAATTGTCTTCGCCCTCCTTGATACCGTTTTTATAATCGGTTTCTTCGGTTATTTTACCGTTGGGATAGTAGGTGGTCACTTTTCCGTGAAGCTTACCATTTTCGTAATACTCACGAGTCATAACTTCATTAGCGTTTTTGTGATAATAAACCCATTCGCCAATTCGGTCTTTCGCTTTCATTTTCCCTTCGCTGACTAATTTTCCTTTAGCAGTAAAGTATTTTACATCGGCGATAGCGTCTTTGTCGTTAAAGATTTTTATCACGGAAGGCTTGTCCTTACAATCTGCGCAATAAAATTTGAATTCTCCAACTTCCTTTCCGTGTTCAAAAGTGCCTTCATAGCGCACTTGCTTGCTTCCGGGATATGTTTTTTGCCAGGCTCCATGGCGCTCACCTTGAGCATCCATCTGGTTGATATCACTTTGTGAGTGCGCATCTACGCAACAGAAAACTATTCCGAAGAAAAAAAGAAGACTTAGTTTTTTCATTGTTTTAATCATTTGTCAATACAGACAACGAAGAAATTTAGAACCTATTTTTAAACCTACAAGGAGATTGCTTCGTGCCTCGCAATGACACCTTGCAGGAAAATCCTTTCTTTTTTCCCCAGCCTTTTAAATTATACTAAGCTTGTTGAAGTAGGCTTTGGAGATTTTATTTCTTCTTTTTCTGCTCTTCAGCCTGTTCCATCATTTCAGCCATTTTACGCTGAAACTTGTTCTGTTTCTTAGGTTTTGCCTTTTTCACCTGAATTTTAGCGTGAATCTTGTCTTCATCAATAATGAAGTTTTTGATTACAAGCATAATCCCAATGGTAATCAAGTTTGAAATAAAATAGTACAACGAAAGTCCGCTCGCATAGTTGTTGAAGAATATCAACATAAACAACGGTGAAAGATACATGATGAACTTCATGTTTGGCATTCCCGGTTGTTGGTTTTGTTGCATACTTTGTCCAGTAGTCATCATCATATAAATAAAGATGGCGATAGAGGCCAAAATTGGGAACAAACTCACGTGACTTCCGTAAAATGGTATGTGGAATGGTAGTTCCGCAATGCTGTCATAACTGGAAAGGTCATCTGCCCAAAGGAAACTCTTCTGTCGCAAATCAAAGGCCGATGGGAAGAACGTAAACAGCGCATAAAACACCGGAATCTGCAATATAGCCGGTAAACATCCCTTGAGCGGACTGGCGCCAGCGGAGTTTTGCAACTTCATGGTTTCTTGCTGAATCTTAAGTTTATTGTCTTTATACTTCTCCTTGATCTCGTCCATTTCAGGTTTTAAAACCTTCATTTTTGCTTGAGACAAATACTGTTTGTATTGTACAGGAGACAGTAAAAGTTTTATAAGAATGGTCAATACGATAATGGCAATTCCGGCAGGAAGGAAATCCGTCAAAAATGCAAACAAAGGAATAATAAGATACTTGTTTATAACTCCAAAAATACCCCATCCTAATGGCATCGCCTCATCAAGGTTACGTCCATATTTTTTGAATATCTGATAGTCTGATGGACCGTAATACATATTCATATCATAAGATATCCCTCCACCTTTAGGCTCCAAAAGTATTTTTGCGCCGTATTTTTTTGTGTAAACCGTGTCAATTTCTTCGTCGTGAACAAGGTTTTCAGAACTAAGGGTAACCTCTTTAAAAGGAGTGTCCGTCAACAACATGGAACTAAAGAAATGCTGACGAAAGTTCATCCAAGCAACATCTTTTTCCACTTCTGTGTCGTCACTACCTGCGGAGAGTTTTGAATGTTTCTCCCCGTCATATTCATAAGTTAGACGTGTATATCGGTTTTCATACGAAATACTCTTTGCGTGACGATACCCTTTCAACTGCGAGTCTAAATACATGGGAGTTGAAGTACTAAGAATGTTATCTAAACCTTGGCTATTGATGCTGAAATCCATCATGTACTCTCCAGGATGCAAGGTGTAGCGATATTCAATGTATCCATTTTCCGAAGTTTTAAGCTTCATGGAGAGCACTTGGTCTTCACCATTTTTGCTTAACGTAGGCTCAAAATATAGATCTTGGGAGTTTAAGGTTCTGTTTTCTGCAGAAAACTGAAGGTTAAACGAAGCATTTCCATCTTTAATTAGATAAACAGGAATAGAATCGAATTTTGTAAAATTCTTTAGTCGCGCTTCGGAAATATAACCTCCTTTGTTGCTCACTTTTAGATAAAGCACATCATTTTCAAAAACGGTACTTTCATCGGTTGCAGAAGGAAGCGTTCCGGAATAAGCAAAAGAACCCAATTTGTTCTTTAGTTGTTCCATAGCCAAAGAATCGCCCGGTTTTAAGCCATTCATAGTATCGGAAGTCGCTTCAGATAAGCTTATTTCTTCTGATTTCTTTTCATTTGCAGCTGCCTCTCCTTTTGCCGCGGCTTCAGTTTTGGCCTTTTCGGCTTGAATTTCCTCCTCGCTTGGTTTGTTGAGGTAAAGCATCCAAATTAGGATTCCACCAATTAATACAAAGCCTATAAGTGAGTTAAAGTCGAATTTCTTTTGTTCCATACTATGTCGCGGACTTGATCCACAATCGTTTTAATGAATTCCGAAAAATTTCTTTCGAAAGGTTGATTTTTATTTCAATTAGAAGGTGGATTCAAGTAAACAACAATCCCGCCTTTTTTGGCAATACGCCATATTGTCTTATTTCTTTTTCGAGGCGTGTTCGTGTACCGCTTTTACAAAGGCAACAAACAACGGATGTGGGTTGGCTACGGTACTTTTGTATTCTGGGTGATATTGTACACCAACGAACCAAGGATGCGTTGGAATTTCAATGATTTCTACTAATCCTGTTTCAGGGTTTACACCGGTCGCAACAAGACCTGCAGCTTCAAACTGCTCCAGATATTTATTGTTGAATTCATAGCGGTGGCGGTGACGCTCCTCTATGGTTTTTGATTTGTATACTTTACTTACAATACTACCTTTTTTCAAATCGCATTTCCAAGCGCCCAACCGCATGGTACCACCCATTTCGGTAATGTTTTTTTGATCTTCCATGATGCTAATCACAGGATTTTTTGTTTGCGAATCCATTTCTGTGCTATTCGCATCTTTCAGTTTAAGTACGTTGCGGGCAAACTCTATTACTGCCATTTGCATTCCTAAGCAAATACCTAAAAATGGTAAATTGTTTTCTCGGGCATATTGCACGGCAGCAACCTTCCCTTCAACACCACGTTCGCCAAACCCAGGAGCGACTAAAATTCCGTCCAGCTTTAAAAGTTTTTTACCAATACTTTTTGCGTTAATGTGCTCAGAGTTTATGTATTCCACTTTCACTCTCACTTCATTTTCAGCACCCGCGTGAATAAAAGATTCAAGAATAGATTTATAGCTGTCTTGCAATTCTACATATTTTCCTATAAGACCAATGCGAACTTCCCCTTTTGGATTTTTATGTCTATCCAAAAACTTGTTCCACTTCTTTAAATCTGGTTTTTTTGTGTCTTTTAGGTTTAATTTCTGAAGGGTCACTTTGTCTAAACCTTCCTCCAGCATCATATTGGGAACGTCGTAAATAGTGGAAGCATCGATAGATTGGATTACCGCCTCTTCTTTAACATTACAAAAAAGAGCAAGTTTTCTCCTTAAATCTCTTGAAAGTTCGTGCTCGGTTCTGCACACCAAAATATCTGCTCTAATTCCGCTTTCCATCAAGGTTTTTACGGAATGTTGAGTTGGCTTTGTTTTTAATTCTCCAGCAGCAGAAAGATAGGGAACAAGCGTTAGGTGAATAACCAAAGCATTGTCATCACCCATTTCCCACTTCATTTGCCGAACGGCTTCAATATATGGTAGAGATTCTATATCGCCAACTGTACCGCCGATTTCAGTGATAATAATATCATAGTCACCAGTGTTTCCAAGCAACTGAACGCGTTCTTTAATTTCATTGGTGATATGTGGAATAACCTGAACGGTTTTTCCAAGGAATTCACCACGACGTTCTTTTTCAATAACGCTCTGGTAAATTCGTCCGGTGGTAACGTTGTTTGCTTGAGAAGTGGTTACATTCAGGAAACGTTCGTAATGACCTAAATCTAGATCTGTTTCGGCACCATCGTCAGTTACGTAACATTCGCCATGTTCATAAGGGTTCATGGTCCCTGGATCTACGTTTATGTATGGATCCAATTTCTGGATGGTAACTCGGTAACCTCTGGCTTGTAGTAGTTTGGCCAGTGATGCGGCAATAATTCCTTTTCCTAATGATGATGAAACCCCGCCCGTAACGAAGATGTATTTTGTGGTGCTCATGAATACGTTTGCTGAAATGATTATACGGGATGCAAAGGTACATTTTTATTGTGGAAAGGGGGAAGGTATATTCGTTATTTGTTTCGCCTTAAATGAAGTGGAGTAAAACCGATCAAGACATCAATTTTTGTGCAATGAGCAAAGTGTTTGTTCTATTTACTTTTGAAAGGATTTCAAACTGGAAACCATTCCCGAAATTGGAGATAATGGTTTCAACGATGTTAGATTTTTTTTCCAGATTCAGCCCTACATTAAAAATAATAAAACCATTTTTCTGAAGAAGTGAAGAAACATTATCACAGAATTCCTTTTCGTAAAAAATAGGAGGGACGTTTATATCAATAAAAAGATCGATAATAATTAGTTGAAATCTCTCTTCCGCCCCGGCGGACAGGTCGGAAGTCTTTACGTATTCAAAAGCATCTTCTTGAATGATTTGAAGGTTTTCTGAAGTGGAAATTCCGAATTCGTCTTTAGCAAGTTTTATGATTTCGGGGTCAATCTCCACTGTAACAATGTTTTCTTGATACTCAAAAGTTTCCCGAAGCGATTTAATGACGCTGCCACCACCCATTCCTAAAATCAACAAGTTTTCGACTGATTTTAAATCAACCTTTGTTAATCCAATTTCTAAGATTTTTTGAAGTGAACCATAGGAATAGTTGGCATTTTCAGTGTCCAAAATCTTTTTTCCATTGACGTAAGTTACTTCCAAAGTCCCGTTTACTTCCGAAGAAAAACGTCGTGTAATAGGCCAGATGTAACTTAGAAATTTTTTCGACATTATCGGTTGCTGAGCGGAGCCGAAGCACTACTTCTTTATTAGTTTCTTAAGCAAACCTTCAAGTCCGTTCAATTTCAGTTCATACATTTCGGCCATCATCCTTCCCAATTTTCCTTCGGGGAAGCCTTTTTGCTTAAACCAGACATAATAATATTCGGGAATATTCGCCAAATAATAATCTTCATATTTACCGAAGGGCATTTTATAGTTGGCAAGTTCAATCAAGTGATTGGGATCCGGGCTACTTCCAAGGTTCATAACTTTTGAGCTGTTTTGCGATTTGTTTTTCCCATATAGCTTCTTGAATTTCGTTTCGGGAATGGTCTGTCTCAACATCGAACTTTACTTGCATGGCGCGTCGTTTTTGTTCTGTTTGATGATAGATTCTTTTAATTTCAAGCTTAACCCTTTTTGAGAATTTCTTTCCTTCGAGATTCTTTCGAAGCATCCGTGCGTGTAATTCCGAAATATCGAAATGCGCCTGTTCATGGTTTAAAATATACTGATTGACTTTCCCCGGTTGAAACCAAGACTTCTCAGGATAAAAAAAGCTAGCCACGGAATATTCTACAGTTACTTCCCCGTTTTTTAATGAATAGGAATATTGAAAATTGATGCCGGTATTTGTGCTAGCCACAAAACTTGCGCTGGGAATGGGTTTCCCGCGAAAATCTTCCCAAGTAAGTTTTCGATTTTCATTCCACAGTATTTTTTCAGAATCACTTTGCGGAAAGAGCAAAAAGGAAAATATAAAGACAAGAAGTAATTTCATATTTATGAAATATCAAAAACGATACCTTTTTTAAGCCCCTCCTTTGGTGGGGTTGGGGGAGGCTTTACCAATTAAACTCAATCACCTTTTCAATATCTGGATGAAGACTGAAAAAGACAGGACAAGTTCTGCCGGTGTTTTCCAAGATTTTTCTTGACTTGGCATCTATTCCGGAAGGGAAATTCAGGATAATTTCAATTTTTGAAATACGTCGTGGATCTGCAGCCATAGTTTTGGTGACCATAGCAGTTGTACCATCCATGTTTACGTCCATATTGCGAGCCTTGATTCCCATAACCGTAATCATACAATTTGCTAAACCTGTTGCTACAGTGTCCGTAGGTGAAAATGCTTCACCCTTTCCGTTGTTATCGGTAGGAGCATCGGTAATAAATTTATTTCCAGATTTTAGATGTTCGTTTTCGGTACGAAGATTTCCAAGGTAAGTTACTTTTGATGTGCTCATTTTACTTCTTCAAATTTAAGTTCGTCGTTATACTTTAAAATATAAGCCGCTTCATTGCAGTATCCTTGTGTATCCGATTTTTCATAACGAAATTTATTTTCGATATAAACCGTTTCATTTTCCGGAAGTATAGCATCATAGATGTCTTTTTCTGAAGCTAAACGCAACAAAACATCATAGGTTACATCGAAACCGCGAATTGCATATCGATTGGGCAAGACGCCATATTTATTTTTATAGCTTGTTAAAAATGGTCCTCGATCGTCTTCAGATAAACTTCTATTTACCGAGGGAAATGTGAAGTTCAGTTTTGCAAGTCTGCTGCTCGAAACTTCATGCCATTCATAAGCTTCATTTCTATCTAAAGTGAATAAACGAATTTTATAACTTCCAGGCATTGCTGCTAATACATTTACTGCACTACTTACCATAATAGGGTTTTCAGACTCAAGAATTACCCAATTGTCCATTCCATCAGAAGCTACAGCAGTAATGTCGCTGGCTTGAATATAGCCTCCACTACGTGGTGAAACTGTTTTTGCTGAAGGAATCGCAGCTTTTATCATTTCTCTTTGCTTTGTTCTTTTGGAATCTGAAATAATAATGATGTTTTTTCCCATAGCGTGTTGCGCCAAATATTGAATCATGGTTTTCTCAAGCACGGCATTTGTTGGTAGGGTTTGGAAAAGATTTTCGTTCATGGCCATATCTCGATTGCTCAAAGGGGAAAAGACTGGAATCTCATCTCTTTTCAACACATTCGAAGCTTTTTCAACGTTCTTTTGAAGTAGTGGGCCAATTACTGCATCTACTTTTTTAAAGTTGCCATTTGACAGAATTGAGGCTACTTTACTATCGCTGTTTTCTGTGTCATATACATTTAGAGTTACCGGAATGCCTTTGTCTTTGGCGAATTCTGCAGCCATCAAGGCACCGCTATAGAAATCTAGAGCTACACGAAGGGTTGGATCTTTTTTAACTAAATCTTTGTCGTCTTGTTCAGAATCCCCCGTACTGCGCTCTAATCGGAAAGGAAGCATTAAGGCCACCGTTTTCATTTTTTTGTTGGCTATTCTATCTTCAAGATCAACTACAGAATAATCCTCAGTTGCAGTAAAAGTTCCATTCTTGGGCAACTTCAGAATCATTCCTTCTATAAGGCCGTCTTTGGCATACGGATTTAGTGCAACTATTTCTTCTTCTGAAAGGCCAAATTTCACTTTCAATCTATAAAAACCTTCTTTAGGCTTTACTTCGTAATACTGAAAATCAGCATCGTCAATTTCTGCTTCATCAATCACGGTTTTTTCGGGAACTACAATGGTTGCACCTACTTTAAGCCCCTCCTTTAAATCTGGATTTAAATCTTCCAGCTCAGCAATGGTAATACCAAATTTTCTTGCAATTCCGAACTTGGTTTCTTTTGCTTGCACCGTATATAGCTTCGTTCCAGGCATAACATCACCAGAACCTGTGCCATTTGTTTCTGTACTTTTGGTAGCTGGGGGAATAAATAAACGCTCTCCTTTCCGAAGACCTCGAGAGTACAATTCCTTGTTGAGTTTTTTAATATCGTCAACGCTAACATTGTAAATTTGAGCAATTCCATAAAGAGTTTCCTTTCCCTTAACCCTGTGTTCACGGATGTTTTTATTGCTTGAGCCAGAGCTAATCAGGTTATTGGAAGGAACAATAAGGATGCTGTTTACTTTTAATCCTTTACGTGTATCCGGATTAAGATTGTAAATGGTTTCTTCAGAAACACCATAATCCATGGCAATGCTGTAAACCGTTTCACCTTTTTGTACGGCGTGGCTTTTGTATTGCTGCTGTGCTACAGAGCCACAACTAACTGTGAAAAGTATAATCACAGAAACATAGATGAAACATTTCAACATATGGATAATCGATTTTTTAGATTTTGTAAACATAATCTCAATTTCGGTTTAAAAACGGCTGCAATAAGGTGGTGAAGCCAATTTCAACATGCAGAGCAATGCTGAAATTAATATCGATGCCTTATTCCCATTCAATGGTTGCTGGCGGTTTAGAGCTAATGTCATAGACTACTCTATTAACGCCTTTCACACGGTTTATTATATGATTACTCACTTCTTGTAGAAATTCGTACGGAAGGTTTACCCAATCAGCAGTCATTCCATCGGTAGATTCTACGGCGCGTAAAGCGACCACCTTTTCATAAGTTCGCTCGTCGCCCATTACTCCAACGCTGTTCACGGGAAGTAAAATCGCTCCAGCTTGCCACACTTTATCGTAAAGTTCCCACTTTCTCAATCCATTGATAAAGATGGCGTCAACTTCTTGCAGAATACGGACTTTTTCCGCGGTAATATCTCCTAAAATTCTGATAGCAAGTCCAGGTCCGGGGAACGGATGTCTACCCAATAATTCTGGATCAATACCCATTTCCTTCCCTACACGGCGCACTTCATCTTTAAAAAGCATTCTTAGGGGTTCAACGATTTTTAGTTTCATAAAATCTGGCAATCCACCAACATTATGATGACTCTTTATAGTTACCGAAGGCCCGTTTACCGAAACACTTTCAATAACATCTGGATAAATGGTTCCCTGTGCAAGCCAATCTACATCAGATACTTGATGCGCTTCATCATCAAAAACCTCAATAAATGCATTTCCAATGGCCTTGCGTTTTCTTTCGGGATCGCTTTCGTCTTTTAAAGCTTTTAGAAAACGTTCTGAAGCATCAACGCCTTTCACGTTAAGCCCCATATCCTTATATTGATGAAGAACACTTTCAAACTCGTTTTTCCGAAGCAAACCGTTGTTTACAAAAATACAGTAAAGATTTTTGCCGATTGCTTTATTCAGAAGGATCGCTGCAACAGTAGAATCTACACCGCCACTTAAACCAAGAACAACTTTACCATCGCCAATTTGTTCCTTTAAAGATGCAACCGTCGTGTCTACAAAAGCTGCGGGGGTCCAGGATTGTTCAACGTTGGCAATATTTACCAAGAAATTCTCGAGTAATTGTTTGCCGTGAGTTGAGTGATAAACTTCGGGGTGGAATTGTATGGCATAGGTTTCTTCCCCTTCAATTCTATATGCCGCGTTTAGTACATCTGTGGTGCTTGCCAATCGCACTGCGTTTTCCGGGAGTTTAGCGATGGTATCACCGTGACTCATCCAAACGTTGGTGTTTTCGGGAATATCTTTAAAGAAATCTTCCTCAGCTTTAATCATAGAAAGTTTCGCTCTTCCGAATTCACGAATGTCTGAAGCTTCAACGCTTCCGCCGTTAAAATGCGCTAAATACTGCGCACCGTAACAAACCGCCAAAAGAGGTTTGTGACCACGAATTTGTGAAAGATCCGGATGTGGCGCATCTTCGGCACGAACCGAAAAAGGACTGCCTGAAAGAATTACGGCCTTGAATGGTTCAAGGTTTTCTGGAATTTTGTTATAAGGATGGATTTCGCAGTAAATGTTCAGTTCCCGTACGCGTCTGGCGATCAATTGGGTGTACTGTGAACCAAAATCTAAAATGAGGACGTTGTTTTGCATAGGCAAAAATACTTTAAATATATAAGTTGGGTCAAGTGTTAATGTGGAATTTTTTCGGAGGTTTTCAACAAAGATTTTTTGCCATTAATTTACCAGTTTTAGTATAAAACAAATTTTAAAACTCCAGTTTTTTCTTCCGAAGTTCAAAGTTCTGGCCTAAATATACTTTCCGGACCATTTCATCTGCGGCTAGTTCTTCGGGAACTCCGTGTTTTAGGATGCTTCCTTCAAACATTAAGTAGGTTCTATCTGTGATTGCAAGTGTTTCCTGTACGTTGTGATCTGTTATGAGAATGCCGATGTTTTTATCTTTAAGCTGGGCCACAATGCGCTGAATATCTTCAACAGCCACGGGATCTACACCCGCAAAAGGTTCATCTAGCAAGATAAAATGTGGATCGGTTGCAAGAGCACGGGCAATTTCGGTTCTACGTCTTTCCCCACCACTCAAGAGGTCGCCACGACTTTTGCGGATATGGCCTAGACCGAACTCTTCAATAAGCGTTTCCATCTTGTGGCGCTGTTCTTTTTTTGAAAGTTTTGTGAGTTGCAATACACTTAAAATATTGTCCTCAACGCTTAATTTTCTGAAAACAGATGCTTCCTGGGCCAAATAACCAATTCCGTTCTGCGCGCGTTTGTACATTGGATATTTGGTGATTTCGGTTCCTTCCAAAAATATCCTGCCGCCATTTGGTTTTATTAGGCCTACAATCATATAAAAAGAAGTGGTTTTTCCGGCACCGTTGGGCCCTAGTAAACCGACGATTTCACCTTGATTTACTTCTACAGTGATGCCTTTTACGACCTTTCGGCCTTTATAGGATTTTATAAGATTTTCGGCTTTTAGTTTCATTATTTGATTTAAGTTTTTGCCTCTAATTCACGAATATATTAATTATCCATGTCTTAGTGGTAAATTTTTATTTAACCTGAGCATCCAATGCTTCCCAATACTCAAAAGCTCTTCTTAAATGTGGAATTACAATCGTTCCACCAATAAGTAACGAAATGCTCATGCCTTCAACCACTTCTTCTTTTGTAAGCCCCATTTTATGACATTCTTCCAGATGATAACGCACACAGTCGTCACATCTTAAAACCAACGAATTACCTAGGCCTAAAAGCTCTTTTGTTTTTTTGGAAAGCGCACCTTCCATATAGGCGTTAGTGTCCAAGTTAAAAATACGCTTGATGATTTTGTTGTTATCCGCAAGCATGGTTGCATTCATCTTTTCGCGATATGCATTAAATTCTTCAATTTGATTGTTTGTCATAATTTTCTGTGTTTAAGAAATTATAGATTTTTTTACTTTCTACTTTCTACTTTCTACTTTCTACTCTCTTTCCTCTTTCTTCTTTTTCCGTTCCTCTTTTTTTAACTCTTTCTCCTGATTTTTAATGACAACTTTTGAAATATAAATACTCACTTCATAAAGAATAACTATTGGGATAGCAACAATTATTTGACTTACAATATCTGGTGGGGTAATAACAGCAGAAAGTACTAAAACGATAATCAAAGCGAATTTTCTATATTTCCGAAGAATTTCTGGAGATACCAAACCAATTTTGGTAAGGATATACATGAGGATTGGCAATTCAAAAACAATTCCACAGGCTAGGACGGAGGTTCTTACCAAGGAAATATAGCTATCTAAATCAAACTGGTTTATCACTTCATCACTTACCTGGTAACTTCCTAAAAAGTTGATGCTTAGCGGGGTGATTAGATAGTATCCAAACAAAACACCTAAAAAGAAGAGAAACGAAGCGATCACGATAAACCCACGACTGGATTTTCGTTCATTCTCATTTAAGCCGGGGCTTATAAATTTCCAAAATTCATAGAGAATATATGGAAAAGCGATGATAATACCTGCGTAAATAGAAGTCCACATATGTGCGGAAAACTGCCCAGCCATGGTTCTACTTTGAATTTTAAAAGGCATTTCCTGAAAACAGAAAGCGTCCATACCTAGCGCTCGTGAAATGTCGCAGAAAATAGAATAGGTGGCAAATTCAGGTCTGGAGGGCCCAAAGATTAGCGTGTCAAAAATAAACCGCTTGAATATGAAAGCCAAAATGGCTACAATCAATACTGCCAGCGTAGAGCGGACAAGGTGCCAGCGCAATTCTTCCAAATGATCTAGGAAAGACATTTCTTTTTCTGGGTCAGTTGATTTCTTTTTCATTAAATAATTCCTTCTTTGGTAAGATTGTGAATGTGGACCACGCCGCTGTACCTACCTTTATCTTCAGCGAGAATCTGTGTTATACCGTATTTATCCATCATTTCGATAGCCTCCACTGCCATGGCGTTGTTTGCTATTCTTTTTGGGTTACGTGTCATGATGTCTTTAGCAGTTAATCCCGTAAAGGTATCCGATTTTGTCAACATTCTACGCAAATCACCGTCAGTAATAATACCTACAATCACTCCGTCTTCAACAACGGCTGTTACACCAAGCATTTTTTCGGAGATTTCTATAATTACTTTCTTTACATCGGTATCGGGACTTACTTGTGGCTTTTCATTTAGTGAAGTTAGATTGCTAACGCGTAAATAGAGCTTTTTCCCCAAGGAGCCACCGGGATGGAACCGTGCAAAATCTTTACTGGAGAACCCGCGTAGATCCAAAAGACACATGGCCAAGGCATCACCAATAACTAATTGTGCAGTGGTGCTTGTTGTTGGCGCCAGGTTATTTGGACAAGCTTCTTTCTCTACATAGGCATTCAGCACAAAGTCGGCCTGTTGTCCTAAAAAAGAATCGCCGTTACCCGTAATGGCAATTAATTTAATCTCCATACCCTTTATTAAAGGTACAAGAACTTTTATTTCTGGGGTGTTTCCACTTTTAGAAATACAGATTACAGTATCATTCTCTTGAATAGTTCCCAGGTCTCCGTGAATTGCATCTGCGGCGTGCATAAATATGGAAGGAGTTCCTGTAGAGTTTAAAGTGGCCACTATTTTGGTGGCGATATTGGCGCTTTTGCCTATTCCGGTAACAATAACTCTTCCTTTAGAATGATAAATATGGTCAACCGCTCCGGCAAACTCTTTATCCACTAAATCTATGAGGTTTGCAATTGCTTTACTTTCAGTCTCTATGGTTTTTTTCGCTATGGAAATAATTCTATCTTGCTGGTTCAAAATTTTAATCCTTTTGAATGTTTGTAACTGTTTCAGAAATTAGTATATTTAGAAGAGAATTAAATCCAATTCACAATCTTAATATAAATGGTTCTCTTTTTAAGATGCAGTCAACTTAAAACGGTTGCAAAATTACAACTGTTAATCTTTAAAACAATATATTGTTGGCTAAAACTGAATTACACACAAAAAAATCTACTAGCGTGGCAGAAATTGATATTTACGCGTCCCTAAAAAAATATTTTGGATTCACCCGGTTTAAAGGCTTACAAGAAGATGTTATCAAAAGCATTCTTGAAGGTAAAAATACTTTTGTGGTTATGCCTACCGGAGGAGGAAAATCACTTTGTTATCAACTTCCGGCTCTTATGCAGGAGGGAACTGCGATCGTGGTTTCTCCGCTAATTGCATTGATGAAAAATCAGGTGGATGCACTGAGGGCACTTTCTTCTGAAGAAGGAGTGGCTCATGTTTTAAACTCTTCCCTAAATAAAACGGAAGTGAAAAAAGTGAAAAGCGATATCGCTTCGGGAATAACAAAATTGCTCTATGTAGCACCCGAGTCACTGACTAAGGAAGAATATGTTAATTTTCTTCAAACGCAGAAAATTTCTTTTTTGGCCATAGACGAAGCGCATTGCATAAGCGAATGGGGTCACGACTTTAGGCCAGAATATAGAAATCTTAAAAGTATTATTCAACGCATAGGCGACGATATTGCAATTATTGGTCTAACCGCTACTGCCACACCGAAAGTTCAGGAAGATATCCTTAAAAACTTAGGCATGCCAGATGCCAACACCTTTAAGGCTTCGTTTAATCGCCCAAATCTTTATTATGAAATAAGGCCGAAAACAAAAAGCGTTGATGCTGATGTTATTCGTTTCGTAAAACAGAACGAGGGAAAAAGCGGAATTATTTACTGTTTAAGCCGAAAAAGAGTAGAACAACTTGCGCAAGCATTACAGGTAAACGGGATAAAAGCCGTTCCATATCATGCTGGCCTCGATGGGAAGACCCGCGTAAAACATCAAGATATGTTTTTGATGGAAGATGCAGATGTTGTGGTGGCGACCATTGCCTTCGGAATGGGAATAGACAAACCAGATGTGCGTTTTGTTATCCATAATGATATTCCAAAAAGTATTGAAAGCTATTACCAAGAAACTGGACGTGCTGGTAGAGATGGTGGCGAAGGACATTGTCTTGCTTTTTACAGTTATAAGGATATAGAGAAATTAGAAAAATTTATGAGTGGCAAGCCTGTGGCCGAACAGGAAATAGGGCATGCACTATTACAAGAAGTAGTCGCTTTTGCTGAAACTTCTATGTCTCGTAGGAAATTTATTCTCCATTATTTTGGTGAAGAATTTGATACAGAAACTGGAGAGGGCGGCATGATGGACGACAATATGCGTCATCCAAAAAAGAAAAACGAAGCAAAAGATAGCGCCAAAAAGCTTTTGGAAGTGGTTGCAAAAACCAATGAACATTACAAAAGTAAAGAAATTGTAAATGTATTAGTGGGCAAAGCGAATGCACTTATCAAGTCTCATCGAACCGATACTCAAGAATATTTTGGAACTGGCGCTTCTAAAGAACCGGCTTACTGGATGGCTCTTTTACGTCAACTACTGGTTGCTGGTTATCTTAAAAAAGACATTGAAACTTATGGCGTTATCCATTTGACGGATGCAGGAAAAGAATTTATTAAATCACCAACTACTTTTATGATGACTGAAGATCATTCCTTTAAAGATGCGAATGATGATGTGATAGTCAATGTAAGCCAAGGAGGCGATGTAGTTGATAAAAACTTGTTTAAACTATTAAAAGCTCAGCTTAAAAAGGTGGCTCACGATTTAGACTTGCCGCCATTCGTTATTTTTCAAGAACCTTCATTGGAAGACATGGCCCTCAAATATCCAGTTACCATGGAGGAGCTTTCCAATGTTCACGGAGTAGGAGAGGGGAAAGCTAAAAAATATGGTAAATCGTTTTTAAAGCTAATTCAAGATTATGTTGAGGAAAACGATATTATAAGACCTGAGGATTTTGTTGTAAAATCTACGGGGACCAATAGTTCCTTAAAGCTATATATTATCCAAAATGTAGATAGAAAACTATCTTTACCTGATATTGCCAATGCCAAAGGCCTTGAGATGACCGATTTTATTAGAGAGATGGAAGCTATTGTTTACAGCGGTACAAAACTCAATATTGATTATTGGATAGACGAAGTACTTGATGAAGACCAACAAGAAGAAATTCATGATTATTTTCTCGAGGCGAAAACTGATAATTTAGAAGAAGCCATGGAGGAATTTGATGGCGATTATGACGAAGAGGAGTTGAGGTTGTACCGAATTAAATTTATCAGTGAAGTAGGGAATTAGTGGTTAGTAGAAAAAGTAGCAGTATTCAGTTACAGTGGGCAGTTACCAAGAATTAAACGCCTTGATGTTTTGCGCACAAAGGCATTGAAATTTAATCTATTTTTTGGAACACGCCCGACCGGCAGGCGGGTTTGGTACTTTATCCCGATAGCTGTCTGGATGGATTTTTTTTAATTTACAACGCTACCAAAATTTCATAAATTCCAGTTTCTGAGTTGAGTTCGTAGTCAGTGTTTTTGATTTCTAAGTTATTCACTGCAACAAAAGAGCAACAGTCTTCAGTTTTTTGCTCGGCATCAAGTTTCAATGTAAAAACCGCTCTTTCTTCAATTTTTAAAATATAGTTTACATTATTATTCCCCCAACCAAATGGGCCTAAGCTGATGATGTTCCTATCATTTTCAGTGTTGAAGATGAATTGAACATTACTATTTTCACTGTCAAGATCTAAAACTTGAATATCCGTTGGATCAAAAGTGCCGTTTGTAAATAGGTTTTCGCCGATGGTTTTATCTAAAAGTTGAAAATTTAAACTAAGAGGTCCTGAATTACAATCAACATCACATTTATCTACGCTGCAAGAGTTCAAAGCACAAGCAGCGATAAAGAATAAAACTAAAATCTTGGTCTTCATCATAATAAACAAATTACTGTTTTCTGAACACTGTGAACTGATCACTGAATACTAACTTTTCTGTTCTTTGTTGAAATAAACTAGGTAATAATACATCTGCTTTTCCTCATCCCAACCTTTTTCAACAAACTTTTCGGCGCTTTCAGGATTAATGAAATCCAGTTTTATTTGAATGTTTGTATCTAAATTGATTACATTCTTTATTTTCTTCCGGGCCGCTGTAACCGCTGTGTTTGCAATAGGGAAAGTGGTTAAATCCTCAATGCTATATTTAGGTGCTTTTTCGGTTTTGTAGTGCCGAAATTCTGGTAATAAATCTGGATTGTCTATCACATCATTCATAAATGCAGTCTCCTCAAAAGTGTCATTCTTGGCAAAATGATTTACGGCGCGATTCATAAACATGACCTCCTGCTTTTTATCTTCAGCAGGTAGCACTACATCTTTTGCGAAATCTTGACAAAATTTTAAATACTTTTTAGTGCGGAAATTATCATCTGCTAATGCATCTACGCCAAGAAAACTTTCCAGCCAATAGCGTGTGTCATAACGGTTGCTGTCAACAGAAAGAATTTTATAGCCTTCTTCTTTTTCCGTATTAAAAATAAGACAACCCTTGTCAAGTTTATTAAGGCTCACCCCGTGTTGTAACATAGCATCCAATTGATTGCCTTCTTCCGAAAATTGAAGGAAATCTTGCTTTACTTCACTTTTAAAAATGCCGAGAGCATCCATTTTCACATTGTCCAACTGAACATTTTCTAGGTATGCAATATATACCTCTCCGCTTTTAATATGTGGATGTTCGGACTGGTTATATAAATAGGTAGCGATTTTCCTGCTTTCTTCATGAATGTTCTCCGGATTGTTAAAAACCCTCGTTGCAATGTTATTGAGCTCGTGAAATTCCAGATCTGCTTCATGGGTAAATTTAAAATAGTTTTCCTCCTTCTCGCGAAACGGTTTTAGAAAGAACTCCTTTAACAATGGTGTTATTTCATCGTCCATTTTATATGGCGCTCCTGAAAGAAAAATAGCCTCGTTGCGGCTTTTATTACCCACTCGGTGAATGGAAAGAGATGCAATATGGGTGGAGAAAAGGTTGATCATTTATTTTAGTTATGAGTTATTAATGTTTGAGTTGAGATGTTTAAAAGTTTAAAGGTTTAGCCAATAAAATCATGATTAGTAAATAACTAGTGTAAAACTTGTATTGAATAGATCTTAAAATTGTTTTCACTAAACACTAAACACTGAACACTGAACACTGAACAATGAATCAATTCCAATTTTCGTCAAAATCGAGGCTGTCATAGTCTTCGGGATCTAGATCGTATTCTTCATCGAAATCGTCATCATCGTCATCAATATCTTCTGCAATGAATTCTTTTTCAGGAGCTTCTTCCGGAATTTGACCTTGAACAAACATCAGATTTGGATATAATACGCCTTCTTCGGAATCTGCGATATCTGCCAATTCAACCATAAAAGTCCACATATTCAAAAAGTCATAAACGTATAGTAGTCGTGTTTTGTGTTCATCAACAATATCTTCCAAATAAGTTTCGGCCATAACGCGGATGGCGCCAGGCTCATCACTTACGTCGAATAGAGAAATTTCTTCTCCTTCTTCCCATAAATCGTTGCTGGTATAAAACGAAGCCATTTCTTGCCCGTCAAACCCGAAAGATTGGATAATAACATTGTGAAGATCTTCTAATGTTGCCGATGCTTTAATTTCTATGTCGCGGAAAACGTCTTCGTGAGTGTCGAGGATTATTCTGAAACGGTAAATCATTTTTTTGTTTTTTTTTTGGAATGCAAAGTTAATCAAAAAGTAAAGAGTTTTCGGGACTGTTTACAGTTTTGGTAATCTATTTATTTAGAAAATCGGTGTAACACAAAAGTCATTCCCGCAAGCAAGAAAAACGCTGTTACTTGATGCAACACTCCCAAAACTACGGGTACCTGATATAAAAGTGTAAAAACTCCTAAGGTGAACTGAACCAATACAAGGAGCAACAATAAATTGATTCCATTCTTTTGTGGAAGCGTAAGCTGCATTTTTCTGGCTTTGTACCAAATAAAAAATATCACTCCTACTACTAAATAAGCCATATACCGGTGAATAAACTGTACGCCGCTTTTCCCTTCCACAAAATTCCTCCAAACGGGCACTTGTTCGGTAGTTACGGTTTCATGAATCCATTGGTTATCGCTCATCATGGGCCAGAAATTGTGAATCCAACCGGCACCCAATCCAGCAACAAAAGCACCCCAAACAATCTGTACTAACAATACTGCCAGACCGACTCTAATTATGTTTCTGAAATGTTTATTAATCTCTTTTTTAATGGGATACCATAAATCTAAGGCTACCCAAAAAGTATAAGCAAAAGTGATAAAAGCGGTCGTTAAGTGCATGGCAAGCCGATAATGGCTGACGCTTGGCCTATCAATCAAGCCACTTTTTACCATATACCAACCCAAAAATCCTTGGAAACCTCCAAGAAATAGAAGAATTATAGCCTTTTTAATGGTTGGTTTGGTAAGTTGTTTTTTGAAAAGGAAATAGAAAAAAGGAATTATAAAAACAATTCCCAATAGTCTGCCCAAAATTCTGTGGATGTATTCCCAAAAATAAATATCCTTAAAATCTTCTAGGTCAAAGTGATTGTGGAGTTTTTGATATTCCGGAAATTGTTGATAATGTTCAAATTCGGCAATCCATTGCGCTTCGTTAAGCGGCGGAATTGTACCGGAAATTAATTTATAACTGGATATTGAAAGTCCAGAATGAGTAAGGCGTGTAATCCCGCCAACCACTACCATTATAAAAATCAGAAAACAGCCCGTTAGGAGCCAATAGATTACTTTTTTGTTGTCTTTCACTTTATAAATTTTATTGTTATTCTTGGTGTTATTTTTAAATACTGAAAGTTGCCTATCATATAAAGGTTACTGAGCCTGTCGAAGTATGCCACGAATTCACAAATTAGATTTTAATATTTTTTTAAACACAAAGTTTATAATGAAAGGCACCAAGAGCACATAGATTTGAAATGTCTTCTTATTGATCTTTTGATATTCGCCTTTTTTAAGATATAATAGCAAAGCTTAGTCGAAGTGTTGACAATTCTTTACTCTTTCATCTTTTTTCTTTCTTCTTTTCTTTTTCATCTTTCTTCTTTTCTCTCTTTTTTCCGTCCGACTTCCCACCTTTGGGGGTCAGGGGAATTAACCCGAGTTCCTCTCCCTTAATCACCATAAACTCCTTTGCCGCTTCGTATTCATTAGGGATTTTTCCTTCTAGTATGGCTTCTTTAATCGCGTCTTTAATGATTCCAATTTCTCTCGAAGGTTTTAAGTTAAATGTGTTCATTATCTCTTCCCCAGAAACAGGAGGTTGAAAATTTCGAACTTGGTCTCGTTCTTCTACTTCCACAATCTTATTGCGGACCAACTGAAAATTAGCGTGATATTTTTTATATTTCTTTGGGTTTTTTGTCGTGATATCCGCTTCGCATAGGGTCATTAAATCCTCCACAAATTCCCCCGCGTCAAATATTAATCTGCGCACCGCACTGTCGGTAACATCACTTGCCAAAACGATGGGTCGCGAACTCATCAATACCATTTTTTGAACGAATTTCATTTTTTCGTTCAATGGCATTTTTAGGCGTTTGAAAAGTTTATAGACCATTTTTGCGCCCACAAATTCATGTGTATGAAATGTCCACCCCAGTTTCTTGTCAAACTTTTTTGTGGGGGCTTTTCCAATGTCGTGAAGCAAAGCCGCCCAACGCAACCACAGATCATCTGTAGTTTTTGAAATATTATCAACCACTTCCAATGTATGCCAAAAGTTGTCTTTATGTGTTTGCCCTTCCTTTTCGTCAATACCTTGTAGTGCCACTAATTCTGGTAAAATGTAAGGCAATAATCCTGTTTTATGAAGAAGGGAAAAGCCTTTTGAAGGCACTTCTGAAAGTAGAATCTTATTCAGTTCATCTACAATTCGTTCTTTGGAAATAATTTTTATGCGTTCTGCGTTTCTGGTAATTGCTTCCAGTGATTCACGTTCAATTTTAAAATCCAATTGCGTTGCAAATCGAATTGCGCGCATCATCCGCAACGGATCGTCGCTATAGGTGATGTTTGGATCTAGTGGAGTTCGGATTATTTTTTTCTGAAGATCTTCAATTCCGTTGAACGGATCTAACAATTCACCAAAATTTTCACTGCTCAGGCTGAGAGCCAAAGCATTTATAGTGAAATCCCTTCGATTTTGATCGTCTTCCAAAGTACCGTTTTCCACCGCAGGATTTCTACTTTCTTCGGAATAGGATTCTTTTCTCGCACCAACGAATTCCAGTTCTACACCACCGCTTTTCAGCATGGCGGTACCATAAGTCTTAAATATTGATACTTTTGGTTTTCCGGGTAAGAGTTTTGAAACTTCCTGAGCGAGATCAATTCCGCTACCCACCGCTACTACATCAATATCCTTGGCTTCACCGCGCTTCAAAATAAAGTCACGCACGTATCCGCCGATAACATAGCTTTCAAGATTTAGGTTTGAAGCGGCTTTGGAGATTGTTCTAAAAATGGGGTTTTCTAATGCGGATATGTAAGTTTGTTTTGTCATTTGTTTTGCCACTAATGCACGAATATTTTATAATTCTCCGCTTAAAGGAGAATTTTCACGAATCTCTTTTACGCCAGAATAGATGTATAATATTTTTACTTTTGATGAGTTTATTTTGAATTAAGTGGATTCACATTAATTATTGCAATGGTTTTTTATACTATTAAAATTTAGAGTACAATTCTTTTATATTTTAAAAAATCTCTATGAAAATTGATCAAAAGTGCAAGTTTACATTCTGATACTTTTAAATAGTTTATACACTGGGCGAAATGTTTGTCGTGGAACGTTTTTATCGACTTTATTTCGAGAATAATTTTATCCATAACCACAAAATCTGCGTAGAATTTATGGGGGAGAACTATGTCTTTATATTTCACAGAATACATTTTCTCTCTTTCGTAATTGATGTTTTATGATTTAAACTCATACTCCAACGCATCTTTATACACTATTTCAGAAAACCCACCTCCAAGATTATTATGCATCAAACAAGCATCCTACTATATCATAACTTTCTTTTTTATAGATTATGTTGTTCATAATATTCTAATTTTAAAAGATCGATAATTCTCGGCGATTCTCGTTTTAAATATCCCTATTTATTCTTATCTACTCACTCTCCAAGACCGTTTATGCATTATTCGCTTTTTCATCTTTGAACATTAGTGAGTATTCAATATTCCACATACTCCAAAATCATTCGTGCATTTGTGGCATGACTTACTTCCGGATCACCTTCACGCTTCCATCATTTTTCAACTTAATAATCGCCGAGGGCTTTCCCGATTTTTTTTCGTGGTGCAAATTTACAACATAGTCTACGCCTTCCAAAATTAAAGGGTCTATTTCGGCAAAGCTTTGTGGAGTCTTGGCGTCGCTAATATTTGCCGAGGTGGAAACAATAGGTCTGCGAAATTTCTTTATCAACTTCTTGCAGAAATCATCCTTTGCAACTCGCATGGCTAGCGAATTATCTTCTGCAATAATGTTCTCGGCTACGCGAATGGGGTCGTCGTAAATAATGGTCGTTGGTTTTTTTGCGTATTTCAGAATATCATAGGCCACTTCCGGCACATCTTCAATATACTCGTTGAGCATTTTGAAATCGCTTACTAGGCAGATCAAAGATTTTTTATCGCTTCTGTTTTTAAGCTGAAAAACTTTTTCCACAGCTTCGGCATTTGTTGCATCACAACCTATTCCCCAAACAGTATCAGTAGGGTAGAGGATGAGACCGCCTCTTTTTAGGGTTGTAAGGGCGTTTTCAATTTCAGTTTTCATCTGTAGGGTTCGTTTTTTATTCGTGATTTTAGAATTGGATGAACCTTTTCTCGACTCACTAATTATCTTTATTTTTGGAATGCTTTTTATCTTGGACAAGACTCGACGACGCAATAATCAATGAATTTACTTCAAGATATGGTCGGTAAATTTACTATATATTTGTGAGACCAATCATTCTTTTTGTGGGTTGAAAATATAACATAATAGCAATTTTGGGAAATGTATCGAAAATTGATACCTATAATTTTTCTGCCAGCAATAAACCTAGGCTAATCCTAAAATAGATTTCGGAATGTAGAATCGAAAATTGGTTAATATACCCATGACAATTTGGAATATACTTTAAATTTTTATGAAAACATCTCTTTTAATATCAACATATAACTGGCCGGAAGCATTGGAACTTGTTCTGCTTAGTGTTAGTAACCAGTCTGAACCGCCGAATGAGATATTGATTGCGGATGATGGTTCTTCGGAAGCAACTCGAGAACTTATCGAGCGATTTAAAAAAATGTTGGTCGTGCCAATTCATCACCTATGGCACGAGGATAAAGGTTTTCGGAAGGCTGTTATTTTGAATAAAGCCATTGCCGCAGCAAAAGGTGAATACATTGTTCAAGTAGATGGCGATTGCATAATGCACAAGGATTTTATTCGTGATCACAAGGCATTGGCAGAAACTAATGTTTATCTTTTTGGAAGTCGTGTGAATATTCAAGAGGAGTTTCTTCCACAGCTATTCGCTTCACAAAAAATTAAGTTCAATTTTTTTGACAAAGGAATAAAGAAACGAACCCGGAATATTCGTGTTCCCGCACTGAGCAATCTCTACAAAATCACCAATGAGCTCTCTGGAAAAATGCGAGGATGTAATGTTTCCTTTTGGAAGTGTGATGTGATCGCTGTTAACGGATACAATGAGGAATTTGAGGGATGGGGAAGAGAAGATTCAGAACTGATAATAAGGATGATGAATAATGGGGTGCAAGGACGAAGGCTAAGGTATCGTGGAATTGTATATCATATCTGGCATAAAATAAAAGACCAAAGTCGTTTTGAGACCAACGATGAAATTCAGGAGAAATCGATAGCCGAAAATAGCAAATGGTGCAGAAGCGGGATCGATAAATATCTATAAACTCCTGTCTAAATATTCGGTAATTGCCTTTGAAGCTCTTTCGGAAGCAGTGGAACCTTCTTGGGTATAATAATTTTCCGAATTCATTTTTTCCTGAATCGGTTTATATTTTTCCTCAAAGTTTTTTGAAGCATTTTTCAAGGCATCTTCTAGTTCATTGGTGGCGCTTATCACGTCGCCACATTTCCAAAAGCGGTAATTTATGTCGTCTTTAAACTCAATGTTTTCTGGATTTAAGAATATACAAGGCCGAGGATTGACCATGTATTCAAAAACTTGACTGGAAACATCGCCTAAGTAAATATCAGCCTGATTAACATAAGTCATATTCACACTTTTTTCACTGCCCAAGTCTATATAAAAATTCTCGGCGGTGAAGTATTTCTTTGGGATAACAGAACTATTATCTCCTCCCACCTTATTGAAAAGATTAATATGGGGCGCAAAAATGAGATTGTATTGATTTGAATTATAAAAAAACTCCAATACTTCAGGACCATTAAAGTGCCAAGATGAAAATGGCGGTGAAAAATGGGGATTATAAAGCACTGTGGGCTTAGAATTTGAAAATATAGTGTCAGTTCGAATTTTCTCCAGCGCATCAAATTTAGGATAACCTGTAATTTTATGATCACTTTTCAAAAGATCCAAACTTTTTAGGTTTTCGTAATGGAATTTTCCACACAAAAGTAGAAAATCAAAATCCAATGTGTCTTTTGAGTATGCGTAGGCTCTTCCTGGCGTACCGTGTTGCGTAAAGATGAACTTGATGTTTCTATTCCCTCGTGCTTTTAAAAGATAGTGATGAAAATAATCTGTAAATATAACAGCGTCAAAATTATTCAGAATATAGCTTTGATATTTCTTTATCCAAAAACCTTTTCGCGGTAAACTTCTTCCTTTTAGTTTATCGGTAAAAGCCCGAAAGGAGGCAGTAGGTAGGTTTTCAACTATTACATTTTCGCCATGAAGCGTTTTCAGAGAGTCGTGAAGTACTTTATGTGATGCGGGATGCGTTAAAATATGTACTTCATTGTTTTTGGCAAGTTCCACGGCCACACTGACAAAATGATAAATGTGATGGATCTCATCCAGGAATATTATAGCAATCTTATGTTTTCCATTCATAGTTCAATTTATTTTTCGATATAAAAGCCAAAGATTTACATACCTTTTAAAAACTGAAAACGCACTTACATAGGCTAGAATAAAACCTTCTTTTCCATCCAAAACTCCCAGCCTAATTACATATTGATGCCAAAATCGATACCATGGCCTAAAAAGGAAATGATATAGCGTGGGCTTCTTGCCTTTTTCGTAAAGCATTTTGGCCTGTAGCTCACTGTATTGGTGGAGTTTTCCTGTGTAGTGATCAAAAGACTTATAGGTGTGGTGCGGCACACTGTGGCTCAATTTTTCTGTTTTGCCATTGGCATCTATAGTTTCGTGAACGAGGTTTGAGTTGTAACGACACTTATTTTTATTAAAAAACCGAATGACATAGTCCGTTTGAAAGCCGCTGTATTTTATGCGTTTTCCCATAAAATTATAATCGCGTTTCACAAAGTAAGCAATGGCCTTTGGTTTTTTTGAGACTTGTAAAATTTCCATAGCCACGGCCGGCGTTATTTCCTCATCCAGATCAAAGAATGTAACCCAATCATTGTTTGCTTTTGAAATGGCAAAGTTTTTTTGAGAAGAAAAATTATCAAATTTACGTTGGTAAACCTTAACTTTTTCGTGTTTTGAAGCCAAAGCCACGGTTTCATCGCTACTAAAGGAATCTACGATCACAATTTCATCAGCAAACCAAAGCCCTTTAAGGTAAGCTTCAATGTTGTGGGCTTCGTTGAGGGTGATGGCCAGCGCGGAGATTTTTGTAGGGTTTTCCAAGAATGGTTTGTAATTTGCGTAAAAGTAATAATTTTACAGGGATAAAATTGAAAACTGTTATGGCGAAACTACCTATTTTAATGTACCACGATGTTAGTCTTGAAGATGGAAAGGATTTGACCATTTCTGTGAAAAGCCTAGAAAAGCAATTTAAATATTTATCAGAAAATAATTACAAAAGCTACCATTTAGAGGAATTATTGCATTTAAAGGAGTTACCCGAAGGGAAAAACATAGTCATTACTTTTGACGATGCCTACGTGAGTCAAATGCAACTTGCGCTTCTTTTGTTGAAAAAATACAAGCTGAAAGCCACTTTTTTTGTGCCTTTAAACTTTCTTAGTAAGACAGATAGCTGGAATACTTCTTCTTTGGAAATAATGGATTTAAAACAATTAAAGTCATTGGACCCTAAAATCGTGGAACTCGGTTTTCATTCTTTTTATCATAAAAAATACACGGAGCTTTCAAATGCCGAAATAGAAGCCGATACGCGCCGATGCATAGAATTTGTTTCAGTGAATGAACTAAACTTTTCTCCTGCCTTGGCTTATCCTTACGGGAAGTTCCCAAAGGACAAAGAGCGTAACAAAATCTTTAATGAGATAATGCAGCAAAACGGAATTCAATTTGGCCTGCGAATTGGCAACCGAATAAACCAATTTCCCTTTAAGAAACCCTATGAAATTGAAAGAATAGACGTTAAAGGAGAGTGGTCATTATTGAAGTTTAGACAGAAAATTCGGTTTGGAAAATTGTTTTAGACCACAACCAACATCCTCACAGATGGGCAGAACCCCATTGAATTCCACCTTCGGGGGTTAGGGGGCTTTATCGCATTCCTTTTTGAAGCAACAACAATTTTACATAGCGTTGAAAAACTCCATAAGCATTAACTGCGGCAACGGTTAATCCAGGAATACCATCTCGGAATCCGCCTTTTATGATGTAGGAACTAAAGAACCGGTACCCAGGTTTAAAAACTAAGTGAAACCAGGTTGTTTTTTTGTTCTTTTCAAAAAGGTTTTCGGCTTGAAACCAGGCATAAGATTCTTTTTTATTGATGTAATTGCGCAAACCCTTATAAGTAAAATGGAGCATTTTATTTTGCAGCTTGCCAACACTGCCATTGCAGTGTAATTTTTCATGAACTGTTCCCGTAAAATGAGCACCTTCGCGTTTTACAAGACGTAAAACATCGTCACTGTGATGATACAGAAACCGATTCATATAGAAATGCGGGAAATTTATTACGTAACCAGCGTGTTTGGGGTTTTCTATGGATTCTAGGATTTCCGCTTCCAAGGAATGTGTAACGCGCTCATCGGCATCTACAAAAAGCACCCAATCTCCAGTTGCTTCTTTTAATGCGAAGTTTTTCTGATTCGAGAAGTTATCAAACTTTCGTTGTAGAAATTTCGTAGCATATCTTTTGGCGACTTCTGGGGTTTTATCAGTACTGAAGGAGTCAATAATAATGATCTCATCGGCAAAGGAAACTGAGAAAAGCGCATCTTCCAAATAGGCTTCTTCGTTGAAGGTAGGTATGATTACTGTGAGTTTCGGCATATTTTATTATCGACAAATCTGACTGTTGACAGGCAAATACACGAATATCCTATATCCTGAAAGATTTCTAAAACCTTGTAAGTCTTTCTCAAATTATTCGTGTCCCGAAGCTTCGGATGTGGCATTTTTATTTTTTCGAAATTACAACTTTTTTAAACCTAAGCCAACTTGATAAATAACTTTATATTTGCAGGTATGAAGCAATTAGATACCTCTATTATTATAAGTACCTACAATTCCACCGATTGGCTGGAGAAAGTGTTGTATGGTTATAATAATCAAACCTATAGGCAATTTGAAGTGGTAATAGCGGATGACGGCTCTAATGAGGAGACGAGAGAATTGCTTAAAATTATGCAAGAGGAGGTTTTTTACCCAATAATCCATGTATGGCATGAGGACAAAGGTTTTCAGAAATCGCAAATTCTCAACAAGGCCACTTTACATTGCACTACCGAATATATAATTATGAGCGACGGCGATTGTATTCCACGAAAAGATTTTGTGGAGCAACACGTTAAATATAGAGAAGAAGGTTATTTTCTTTCAGGAGGTTATTTTATGCTTCCCATGAATATTTCAGAAACAATAACAAAAGAAGATATTTATACCGAAAAATGTTTTCGTCTTTCATGGTTAAAGAATCTCGGTTTGAAATACTCCTTTAGTAACAATAAATTGGATTCTGGGATTATAAGTTCCGATCTATTAAATTCTTTTACGCCTACCAATCCCAGTTGGAACGGTCATAACTCTTCAGGATGGAAAGCAGATATACTAGCGGTAAATGGTTTTGACGAACGTATGCAGTACGGCGGGCAAGATCGCGAACTCGGGGAGCGGCTAACAAATTTGGGGATAAAAAGTAAACAGATTCGCTATAATGCCGTGGTTTTGCACTTAGATCATCCTAGAGGATATAAAAATCAGGAATCGATTGATAAAAATCAGGCAATTCGTAAGCAAACGCGCGAGCAGAAAAAGAAATGGACCCAGTTTGGGATTGTAAAAGAGTAAGCTATTTCAACGTCTTATTTTAAATCTATAAAAAGCATTTCATCTTTAGAATCTGTAGATTTCACTTTGAAATTTCAGAAGACGTCTCCAAAATTTTATGTTTTCGAATGCGTTTTTAAATGATGCTCCAGGAACGGTTTCAATTTAGAAAGAATCATTTCTGGTGTCAATTCTTTGTAAAGCGCGTTTGGATCTTCTTCAATGGATCTTCGTTCTTCCAAAGTAAAACTGCTGAAAAGATCCGGTTTTTCCTCTAATAAATGTATGGAGTCGTGTTGATTTTCATCTTCAAAACTTGACCAATGCTCTTTGTTTACGTAGGGTGAATAAATGGTGAAAGTAGGCGTATTGACTGCTTTTGTTATATGGACACTGCCACCTTCGTTTGAAACCAGAAGATCACATTTATTTATCAACTTTATAAATCCACGAATGTTGTCCTCGTAAATATCTAGGTTGATCTGGTCTTTATCTTCACACATTTCATAAACCTTAAGGGCTTCTGCTTTTTGATCTGGCATGTAGTTAAAGAGAACGGTACCTTGATAATTTTTGGTTATAAAATCTATTATTTCAACCATATATTCATATGGCATTGATTTTTGCGGTGTGCTACCCAAAATGCCAAGCATGATTATCGGTCTCTGGAGCGAATCGATTCGATTGTAGTTATTCTCTTCTTCTGTTAAGTATATTTTTGGAGTAAATTCGGGGTCTATCAATTCAAAAACTGAAGTGATCATATTGATTCTATCCTCGATTGCCTTGCCACAAGTTTTGGAACGGTTTTCCAACAAACTAATGGGGTGCGTGTAAAAAGGAAACTTTAATTCCTTGTGAGCACGTTTCAATCCAATTCGGTATTCAGCGCGAGAAAAAAGGCACATAAGCCTACTTTGCAACTTGGAATACGGATCAAAAATAATGTCGAAATTTTCTCTATTTATATCGAGAATGGTTTGAAAAAAGGTGGAATAATTTTTAAGTTCATTTTCTTTTACGGCAATAATACGGTCAATATTGGGGTTGTTTTCCAAAACACCCGCAGTGTATTCATAAACAAAATAGGTGACTTCACTTTTAGGAAAAACCTTCTTTATGTTATTAGCAATAACAGAGCTTATTAGCACATCACCAATTCTTTTATTTTGTATTACGAGTATTTTCTTCATAAATATTGTCAGCTCAGACCATCGCCCGATCCTTGTTCACTATAACGGGAGTGTTGTTTTGTTATTAAAATCTCCCCCCTTAGGCTTGGGACGAGGATTTTAAAAGATTACCTTCGCAAAATACCTTTTTTGCTAATATCTTCTTTACAAATGCGAGAGAATTTTGAAATTCACCCAAATTACGCACAATTGGCTGCAAAGCTAAGAGATGTGTTTCACAATTTTTCAGAAAAGGGAGAATATGTTACCCAAGGGGAACGAAATGTGATAAAAAGAATAGACCTTGACGGTAGCTCTGTCAACGTCAAGAAGTTTAAAACTCCGAATGCGTTTCAATCCTTAGTATATGAATTTCTTCGGAAGAGTAAGGCGAAACGATCTTTTGAATATGCTTCAAAGTTGATTGACTTTGGAATAAAAACTCCTTTTCCTGTTGCTTATTTGGAGGTGTTTTCAGGAGGTCTGAAAGAGAGTTTTTACGTAAGTGAACACCTTAGCTACGATTTTGATTTCAGGGAATTAATACACAATCCGAAATTTGAAAATAGAGACGAAATTTTAAGACAGTTTACGCAATTCACTTTTAAATTACACGAAAATGGCGTGAACTTTTTGGACCATTCCCCAGGAAATACGCTGATTGTGGATCGCGGAAACGACAACTACGAATTCTATTTAATTGATTTAAACCGAATGCGTTTTGAACCGATGGATTGTAATGCACGAATGCACAATTTTAGAAGGTTATGGCTTTCAAAAACAATGATTAAGGTGATGGCTACTGAATACGCCCAACTTTACGGCAAAAGTTATGACGAAACTTATGCGCTGATGTCGAAATATAGCCGACAATTTCAAAAGAAAATAAATAGCAAGAAGCTACGAAGAAGAAAAAAATGATTAAACTTAATTGAAAGGAGTAAATCTAAACCCTATAATAAGTCTAATCATTTAAAACTAGATGTCGCTCTGTGCTTTCTTAATTTTCTTTTTGAATTGTAATTTCACTCAAGTTTTTAATAAAGCTAGGTTCTGTTTTCAAATCGGAAGCTGATATTACTAAAATCCGATCCTTCATATCGCTTAGCATTTTCCCATCATTTGAAGTAATAATATAAACAGAATCTCCAAGGCTAGAATTAAATAGCTCATCCCAAGAATAAACTAGTTTAGAACCAGCTGCGTTTTTAAAGATGATAGTGTATTCACTTTGTACTTTTGGATTTTGGGAATTGTACTGTTGCCCTTTTAAAATATCTTTTGCCAAAACTCCCTTCATCTGTTTTGCAGTACTTCCAGACGCATTTTTATAATTTGTAACTGAAACTTCATCGATTATTTTTGGTTGATACTTTTCAATATCGGTTAGACTGAATTTAAGTTCTTTTTTCAGTGCTCCGTTTACAGTAAAGCTATCCGTTGGAGTGGTGTCTTTTTGTGCAAAAACGGAAAATGTAATTAAAAGTAGAACTAGCGTCGATAGTTTTTTCATGATTTCTATTTTAGTTTAAAGTCAGTTGTTATTTTTTTTAAAATTAGTCATATTAATTTTATACTGCCACGCTATATTCGCGCAAAGCATCATTTAACGATGTTTTTAAGTTGGTACTTTCCTTTCGCTTACCAATAATCAGCGCACAAGGAACTTGATATTCCCCAGCGGGAAATTTTTTGGTATAGCTTCCCGGAATAACTACGGAACGATCTGGGACATATCCTTTTATTTCTACCGGATTTTCACCAGTTACATCTATAATTTTTGTGGAAGCAGTAAGCACTACATTGGCGCCCAAAACGGCTTCTTTACCCACGCGAACACCTTCAACCACAATACAACGGGAGCCGATAAAAGCATTGTCTTCAATAATTACAGGTGCAGCTTGCAATGGCTCTAATACGCCACCAATACCCACGCCACCGCTTAGGTGTACGTTTTTACCGATTTGTGCGCAGCTACCCACAGTAGCCCAAGTATCTACCATCGTGCCTTCGTCTACATAAGCCCCAATGTTTACATAACTAGGCATGAGGATGACGCCTCTGGAAATGTAAGCGCCGTGCCTTGCAACAGCATGAGGCACTACACGGATTCCCTTGGCTTCATAACCAGATTTTAATGGAATTTTATCGTGATATTCAAAAATCCCTACTTCCATAGTCTTCATTTTTTGAATAGGGAAATACAGAACGATTGCTTTTTTAACCCATTCGTTCACCTTCCACCCATCTTGAGTTGGTTCTGCGCAGCGCAGTTTACCGCTGTCACAAAGATTAACTACTTCGCGAATGGCGACTATTGTTTCGGTTTCGGTAAGTAGGGAACGGTCTTCCCAGGCTTTTTCTATAGTTTGTTGGAGTTCGGTCATTTTTTTTGAATCAAGATTATAGGGAGGCACGAGCTAAGACTGACAACAAAGACTTTTCTGTCTTGTTTCTTCAAGTCGGGTTTCATGCTTCCATTTTCCACAAATATAAAACCTCCAATTCAATTAAGTAGCGATTTTTAGCATACTATTTCCTAAACCCTTATTTTTGCATTCGATATGGGAAGAATTTTGGCTTTGGATTACGGCAGCAAGCGCACAGGCATTGCCATTACAGACGAAATGAAGTTAATTGCTTCAGGTTTGACTACCGTGGCAACTTCTGAATTGATGGAGTTTTTGAAGAAATATATCGCTTCAGAAAAAGTAGAGCTGATTTTAGTAGGCGAACCAAAGCAAAAAGATGGGACCCATTCCAGCATCGAAGAAGAAATTCAAAAATTTTTAAAGAAATTTTCCAATATATTTTCCGACTTAGAAGTGAAACGAGTTGATGAACGCTATACCAGCAAAATGGCTTTCCAAACCATGATAGACAGCGGCCTGAAAAAGAAACAAAGACGAAATAAAGCCTTGGTTGATGAGATTAGTGCGACGATTATTCTTCAGGAATATCTTTATAATTTATAGAAGAAAGAAGAAAGAGTTTACAGTAGCGATGGCAGTTTACAGTAGACGTGAAATAGGTTACTGGAAAGAATTATTTGAATTAGGCTACTTTCAAGATAAAGTTCGATTTTAATAAAGAATAAAAAATAACAATAGATAATATAATGATTTTACCAATTGTTGCATACGGGGATCCCGTTTTAAGAAAAGAAACCGAAGAAATAACCAAGGAGTATCCAAAGTTGGATGCGGTGCTTGAAAATATGTTCGAAACCATGTACGAAGCGCGTGGTATTGGCCTTGCGGCTCCGCAAGTAAATTTGCCTATTCGTATTTTTATAGTAGATGCAACTCCTTTTGGGGACGATGAAGATCTTACGGAAGAAGAACGGAATTTTTTAGCCACGTTTAAAAGAGTCTTTATCAATGCCCGTATTGTTGAGGAGTCTGGTGATGAATGGGCGTTCAACGAGGGATGTTTAAGCATTCCCGATGTACGTGAGGATGTTTTTCGTCAGCCGGAAATTGTAATTGAGTTTTTTGACGAAAATTTTAAAAAACACAAAGAAACTTTTAAAGGCATTGTTGCTCGAATAATACAGCACGAATATGACCATATAGAGGGTATTCTATTCACTGATAAGCTTTCCCCATTAAAAAAACGTTTAATAAAAAGTAAGCTAAGCAACATTTCTAAAGGGAAAGTGAGTATTGATTATAGAATGAAATTTCCAAATGCAAAAAAGAAACGTTAACAGACTTGTGTATATCAATGAAACCAAAGATATTTGCAAGCGTTAGAAATTTATAAAAGAATTTTATGAGCTTAGAAAAAGTGCTTTCAATCGCCGGCAAGCCCGGTCTTTATAAACTTAAATCACAGACCCGTGCTGGTTTTATAGCAGAGTCTCTTCTAGATGGCAAAACCATTAATGTAAGTGGTCGTCATAACGTTAGCTTGCTCTCTGAGATCGCAATCTATACGTTGACAGAAGAAGTACCACTTCGTGAGGTTTTCAAAAAGATTTCTGAAAAAGAAGAAGGTAAGGAAACCATAAACCACAAAGTTCCAAAGGAAGAACTTGAAGAATTTTTCTTTGGGATTATGCCAGATTATGATGAGGATCGAGTTTATGTAAGCGACATCAAAAAGGTTGTACAATGGTACAATATGCTTGTGAAAAACGGTCTTACAGATTTCTCTGCACCAAAAGAAGAAAAATCATCAACTGCCGATGAAGGATCAGAAGCAGATGTAAAATCTAAAGAAAAAAAGGAAGTGATGCCTAAAAAGGCTGCTGCGCCAAAATCAGCAACACCTAAAGCATCCTCTGCCAAAAAAGGCGCCACAGCAAAAAGTACTGCTGCACGCAAAAAATAATATTAGGTATTTTATTGCTTAATTCAATTTATTCTAAAAATCCCTTAATCCAATATGGTTTAAGGGATTTTCTCTTTTTGAAAAGTTAGCCATCAAATTTATTCGAGAATTGGCGGTAAATGACAAACTTTGTAGTGCCAATTATATTTGAATGATTAATTGGTGTAACTCACAAATCACAATCCTCACATTAACGAATCACAGCATACCATGAACTCACGCAAAATACAACTACAAGCATTTGATAGATTATTGACCATCATGGACGAACTGCGGGAGCAATGCCCGTGGGACAAAAAGCAAACGATGGAAACGCTAAGGCACTTAACTATTGAGGAAACTTATGAGTTGGGCGATGCTATTTTGGAAAACGATCTGGATGAAGTAAAAAAAGAATTAAGTGATGTGCTTTTACATATTGTCTTTTACGCAAAAATTGGTAGTGAAACCAAAGATTTTGACATTGCCGATGTATGTAATTCCATCTGTGAAAAGTTAATTTCCCGCCATCCTCATATTTATGGTGATGTTGTGGTTGCAGATGAAGAAGAAGTAAAGCGGAACTGGGAGAATTTGAAATTAAAAGAGGGTAAAAATAGCGTTTTGGAAGGTGTTCCGAAATCTTTACCATCATTGGTTAAAGCCAGCCGAATTCAAGAAAAAGTTGCAGGGGTAGGTTTTGATTGGGAAGAGCCCCAACAAGTTTTTGAAAAGTTGGAGGAAGAACTGGGAGAGTTGCAGCACGAAATCAATGAAAACAACCAAGATAAGATTGAAGCCGAATTTGGAGATGTTCTTTTCTCCATGATAAACTATGCCCGTTTCCTAAAAGTAAACCCTGAAAACGCATTGGAACGAACCAATAAAAAATTTATAAAACGCTTTCAGTATTTAGAAGTCAAGGCGAAAGAAATGAATAAATCTTTAAAAGATATGACTTTGGCTGAGATGGATGTTTATTGGAATGAAGCTAAAAGTAAGTAGTAGTAGTCAGTGATCAGTGATCAGTGAAAGAAATCGCAGTATTCAGTTGGCAGTAGATTATTCAAGGTTCCAGATTTAAGGTTTATAAACTAAAAATTCCAAATGACAAATTCCAAACTCGCCTGCCGGACGGGCAGGTAAATACCAAAGGATAAAAATTCAAAAAGCAAACAACAAAAAGCTCCAAAAACCAAATTCCAAAGAGCAAAACCGCCTGCACTCCTACGGCGGGTAAACCAGACGGGCAGGTTCCAAAATCCAAAAAAACAAATTTCGACCTTCAAAGGTCCCTGAGTGTTTTGAAAGCACTCCAAATAATAAAAATTAAGAATCAAACTTTCTCGCTTTCAAAATGTATCGAAGGCTCGATTTCAATTTCAGTTGGGAGTCGGTAGTTGAAAATATACTTTGCGACATGGCGTCCCTGCCTGCCGGAGGCTGGTTTGCGAGAGAAGAAAATATTCAAAGAAAATTCGTGAATTCGTGGTAATAAATCCGCAGCCCTCCGCAACGCTATTCTTCCAAATCCAAGAAATATGCCACCCGCAATTGTAAAAAAAAATGCCGAATTTTCATCCGGCATTTTTAAGTTTTATTACTCTCTAACTTCCTTGATTTTCGAAAGCTTTGCTTTCCAAACCTCAAGTTGTTCTTTATGGCGATCAATGTTTTTATTAACTTCAACTACCATTGGATTGTCGTCATCTACGTGACGGAAGAAGCCTAAGTTATTTTCCAGTTGGCGTATCTCGTCTCTGGTTTCGTCAATCTTTTTTGAAATAAAGAAATGTTCGTTCTTTAATTTTCGATCATCTTCTCTGTTGACGAGCGTGTTTAGTTTGTTATCAAACTTGATAAGCTCAGTTTCTTTTTTACCTAAATCCAATTTAGAAAATAGTCCGTCTAGAATCTTATTGAATTTTTGCTCAATATTACGTTTGTTGTAGGGAACACGTCCAATATTTTTCCAAGCGGTAATGTTTTCCTTGATGGATTTTATATCAGCTTTATGATCGCCGCTAAGTTCAAATGAACCCAGTTGTTCCAGCATTTTTTCTTTAGCTTCTAAATGAACAACCTCTTCTTTATTGGCTTGGTTTTTTTCTGCGTGAACGCGGTCAAAGTAATGGTTACAAGCTTTTTTAAATTGTTTCCATATTTTATCACTATCCTTTCGGGGTACGTGACCAATATTTTTCCAATCGTTTTGAATAGTTTTCATCAAAGGGGTTGTAACATCAAAATCCTCACTGTCTTTGTTCTCTTCGGCAGTTTTTATCAACTCCCGTTTCTTTTCCAAATTGGTGTACTGTTCCTTTTTCTGATTTTTATAAAAGCTGTTTTTTTGATGGTTAAAGTTTCCGGTAGCATCTTTAAAAGCTTTCCAGATTTCTTTGTTATTGGCTCTAGGTACGCGACCTGTATTAAAGAAAGCATCCCGAAATTCCTGTGTTTTCTTAATGGCATTTTGCCACCATTGATGACTTGGTTTAGCCTCCTCGGTTGCTTTTTTTATTTCCTCAACAAGCTGTTTTTTCTTTTCGTAATTATCTTCAAAGTCTTTTTCCATTTCGGCCAATTGTCCTTGGCGCTTATCGTGGATCACTTTTGTGGCATCGCTAAATTTATCCCAAACTTCGTCGCGATATTCTTTGGCAACAGGCCCAATTTCCTCTTTCCACATTTTATGGAGCATCTGTAATTCGCGGAATGCCTTATTTACGTTTGCTTCCTGTGCAAGTTCTTCGGCACGGGTAATTAGCTTTAATTTGGCATCTAAGTTGTGTTTAAAATCCAGATCACGGAATTCACGGTTTAGGTGAAGAAAATCGTAGAAATTTTCCACGTGATGATGGTATGTATTCCAAACCGTATTGTATTTGTCTCGTGGAATTGCTCCTGCAAGATGCCATTTTTCTTGAATATCCTTAAAATGCTTGTAAGTGGTGTTAATATTTTCCTCTGTGTTTAAAAGGCTCTTGAGTTCTTCAATTAACTCCCATCGCTTATCTAAGTTGGACTGTAAATCCTTTTTAAGGGTTTTATAATGGTTGTTGCGTTTTTCTTTATAGTCGAAATAAAGTGAATTAAAATCCTTTTTAAGTGGAGTAGTGTAGTGGAAGTCGATGATATTTCCCCCTTCCGCAAGAAACTCTTCTTTCTTCTGCTCTAATTCTTCATTAAACTGACTGTTAAATTCAGAACGAATTTCCTCAACATCGTGTTTTAATTCTTGTATTTTTTTGGACTTTAGAAGTGTGTCCAAAGCAGCAACTAATTCTTTTTTTGAAAGTGTACTGTAATCTTTTTGAGCTTTTTCTTCGCTATCGTCCCCTTCTTCATCCTCATCTTCCGAAGATTCTACCTCCTCTTCATCCTCCGAAGCTTTAGCGTAGGACGGATCTTCATCTTCCTCATCATCTTCCGAAGATTCTACCTCCTCTTCATCCTCCGTAGCTTTAGCGAAGGATGGGTCTTCATCCTCCGTAGCTTTAGCGAAGGATGGGTCTTCACCCTCCGTAGCTTTAGCGAAGGATGGATCATCCTCCGAAGCTTCAATCTTTTCGTTAGAAGTTGCTTCTGTCGATTCTTTATCCGCTACTGATTTCTTTTCAGCAAGCATCGCTTCCTCAACACCATCCCCCCCTTCGTCCTCCGAAGCTTTAGCGTAGGATGGACCTTCGTCCTCCGAAGCTTTAGCGTAGGATGGATCGTCCTCCGAAGCTTCAGCAGGAGAAGGCCTTTCTGTATTTGCGTCATCTACTGAGTTTTCTTCTGCAGTAATTTCGGTTTCGGTTTTTTCAGAAGCTTCCTTTGGAACTTCAGGGTTTTCAGAAGTAGTTTGAGAGTCCTGAGGAGTATCTGTTGTAGGGATTTCTTTTTCGTTTTCTTCTTGCGGCAATTTTTCGTCGGACATTTGTTTCAATGTTTAAGTTCATTTTTCTTTGAGCGTCAATATACTAACAACTGTGCAAATGGCAAAGCACACAGCATCTTTTTGAATGTTTTTACATCAATTTTATGAATTCCAAATCTCCCAGGCTTTTTCCGCTTGTATTTTCAACATCTCCAACCCGTTAAGGGTTTGGGATTGTTGATTTTTTCCCAGTTTTAGAAATGTAGTTTCCGCGGGGTTGTAGATAAGATCATAAAGAAGGTGGTTTTCGGTTAAATATTGATAGGGGATAGGTGGGCAATCCGCAATATTTGGAGAAGTTCCCAGCGGTGTGCAATTAACTATCAACAAGTGGTCTTCAATAATGGATTGGTTTAAATCTGAATAAGTGAGTGTTTCTGAAGATGTTGTCCTGCTTACAAATTTGAAACTGAAGCCTAAGTTTTTAAGTGCAAACGCAACCGCTTTTGATGCGCCACCCGTACCAAGTATTAACGCCGTTTTTTTCTGAAGAGGTAAGAAGGATTCAAGAGATTTTCGGAACCCAAAATGATCCGTGTTGTAGCCTATCAGTTTTTTGTTACTGGCGATTTTTATGGTATTCACGGCTCCGATTTTTTCGGCATCTTCATCTAATTTATCTAAAAATTCAATTACTGTTTCCTTATATGGAATAGTAACGTTTAAACCTTTGAGGTTGCTAGTCTCAGAAATAATCTTCGGAAATAATTCTATGGAAGAAATGTCAAAATTTTCATACGAATGCGCTAAATTTTCTCTTTTGAATTTTTCAGAAAAGTATTTTTTTGAAAAAGAGTAGCTGATGTTTCTGCCCAGTAGTCCGTATTTAGACATGTGGTTTGTTTTTAAGGTTGTCGTACCAATCCAAGCTTAGAACAATCAGGGCGCCAATGATCATAAAAACGATGGCAAGCATGGTTTCCTTGCTAAATTCCGAAGGAAAAAACCGGTCATAACCTGTAATTATTTTTCTGCCATTTGCATCCAACAAGGGTTTTCCAAAAGAATCAAAACCTTCATATATTTCCTTTTTCCACGGCCAAACTACACCTAATGAACCGGCAATAAACCCAATGATAACCGCATAAGTTGCTTTTTTAAAACGTTTAAGAACGTAGGCCAATAAATGTGAAAGCGAGACCAAACCAACCAAAGAACCCATGGAAAAAACACTTAGAACCTTTAAAAGTTCGATACGCTCCGGATTATAGACCCAACTAAAATCCCATTGAAATATATTGGCAAAAGTGTCAAAAAGTGCATTTACTGAATCAACTAGGAGTAACACGTAGTTTCCTAAAAGTATCAGGATAAAGGAGCCGGAAAGACCTGGTAAAGTCATTCCCGAGACGCTGATAATTCCGCAGAAAAACACAAAAATCAGGTTGCTGTTTTCTTTTGCTGGTTCCAGAAAACTGATACCAACTCCCGCAATTACTCCGCAAAGTAGATAGGCCAAATACTTGCGATTCCAACTGCCAAAATCTTTTGCAATAAAATAAATGGACCCTATTATCATTCCGAAGAAAGCGCTCCAAACGTATAATTCGTAATGGACAATTAAGTAGTCTAAGATCTTAGAAATGCTGAAGTAACTGATGATCATTCCTAAGATCAATAGCGATAAAAACTGTCCGTTGGTGTATTGGTATAAGCTTTTAAATCTACCGCCAATCAGAAGCTTAAATGCTTTTTTGTTTATTTTTTGCAGTGAGTAAATAAACTCTTCATAAAATCCTGCCACAAAAGCCACCACTCCGCCTGATACGCCGGGAACTTTGTTGGCAGCGCCCATCGCCAATCCCTTCAGTACCAGCCAAGTTTTATCGGAAAGGGAGCGATTTTCGTACATTTTTAATTCAAAATTTGATATTCAAAACCAGCTTTTCGGTTGCTAGATGCGTCATCTGGATTAAGCTTCATTCTTCGTTAGCGGTTCGGGTGTTTTATTGTTATCTGCAAATCTCTCTAAAAGGAAAATGGTTAAAAACCCAATAATAGCAAAGACTACAGCATATAAAATCTGTGGGTTACTGTCATAGTTTTGTGGGAGAATACTTCTTTCAATAAAAGGAATCTGCTCCCCGGCGTGGTTTGTTCTGTATTGCAATACTTCTTTCCAGGGCCATATTTTATTAAGGGCGCCAATCATAAACCCAGTGAGAACCGCGAGGGTTAAATTTTCGTGGTGTTTAAACATCCAATTTAATGCTTTGGAAAATACTTTTAAGCCTACAATAGCACCAACTCCGAATATAAGTAATTTTCCTAATGCTTGTAAAAACATCGAACTGTTTAAGGTTGCCAGTCCCTCGGTCAGTTGGGTTACTATGCCAATCACGGCGGTATAAGCACCTAAAAGCAATAGGATAAAGGCGCCTGAAATTCCCGGAAGTATCATTGCTATAATAGCGATAAAACCAGCTAAAAAAAGAAACCAAATACTTTCAGGAGAGCCAATGGGATCTGCAATAGTGATAAGGTAGGAGAGACCCGAAGCGAGAATAAGAAAAATAATTACAGCCCCCCGCCAGCTGCTAATCTGTTTCCCCACATAAACAATACTCGCTATTACCAAGCCGAAGAAAAACGACCAAACCATTATGGGATAGGCTTCCAAAAGCCAAGTAATCAATTTTGCAAGGGAGAGGATACTTATAAAAACTCCCGAAAAGAGAGCCAATAAAAAAGCGAGGTTATAGTGTTTCCAAGCTTTTGAAAACCCGTCTTTTTTCCAGATTTTAAAAAAACCTAGATCAATGTTGTGAATGGTCTCAATAAGTTCTTCGTAGATACCCGAGATAAAGGCAATCGTTCCGCCAGAAACTCCTGGCACTACATCAGCAGCGCCCATGGCAAGGCCTTTAGCGGTTACAATTAAATACTGGAGGAAATTTCTTTGAGGCATAAGCTAATTTTGCTAAAACCCCAAAAATACGTAATTTAAAGTGAAGGATTTTTGTGTTTTTTGATTATTTCAACTACCGTCTTTAGATGGAATACTTGTGGAAAAAGTTCTTCGATAATCATTAAAAACTCTGGTTCAGATTTAAGGGCATTTTTTAAATGAAATGCGCCTTTATCATTTTCACTTAATGTGTAGTAAAGTCCTGAAAGTCTGTATTCTAGTTCGGCATTTTCTGGATAGAATTCCATAGCTTGGTTAAAGTTATTTACGGCAGCCTCAAATTCACCTAAATTGGTAAGAATATCACCACGGGTAATCCACGTTTCCATCTCATAATTCCCAAGTTCCAAGGTTTTTCTATAGCCTACTTCAGCTTCTTCATAAAGGCTTAATTTGTTGCTGATTTTTGCATATCGCTTCCAGTAATGCACATTTTCAGCATCAATACTGATTGCTTTTTCAATATAGTAAAGTGCTTTTTGAAACTGCTTTCTTTTGATGTAGAAATCGGTAATTGCTATCCAAGCCTTGTCCAATAAGGTGTCTTCCTTTACACATTTTGTATAAAATTGAATTGCCATTTCGGCATTGCCCAATTTTTCGTAACATTTTCCAATGCGCAACAAAGCGTAGGAAGTAGGATCGTCCAAACCTAAAGTTATAGAATAGCTTTCAATAGCCTCAACATATTTTTTCAACTTTTCAAGTACCCTTCCTTTTTCAAGATAGGCGCCGATAAAACGATCGTCGCTAATGATAGCAAAGTCATAGGCGGCGAGTGCTTTTTTGTATTCTTTAAGTTCATAATACTGCTTGCCCAGTTGATGCCAAGCCACTTCACAATAGGGGTTTTTGTTCAGAAAATCGTTTAAATACTCAATGGCTGCTTCATATTCGTCAAGAAATTCAAAGCAATAGATAATATTAAATAGAGCAGAATAATCCTCTTGATCTTCTTCCAAACACTTCATAAAGTAATATTTGGCGTGAACATAATCTTCCATAAAAAGATATTCCATGCCGAGTAGGGAAAGTACGTCTGCTTCATCATCCGTTATTTCCAAAGCTTTTTCTAGAAGTTGGATTGCTTCGGAATGTTTGTCGCGACGTGAAAAAATATTTGCTTTTTGAATATAAATCTCCTCATTGCTCTGTTCCAGCAAATGCAGGTCGTCCAAAAGTTCATCGGCGATGTCCAATTTATTCTCGAAAATGTACATTTCTATTCGGAAAAGCTTCAGGTTCGTGGAAGATGGATGTTGCTCCAAGCCTAATTTAGTAGCTTTCTTGGCCAGCGCAATCTTTCCGTTTTCGAGATAATGGTGCACTATTTCTTCAAATTCTTCCGAATCAAAAAATAGAACGCTGTTGGTTTTCAACATAGACTCGAATCTTTCCAGCGAGAAGTTGTTATGTTCATTTGAACTTAATTGCATAAGCAGATTTTAACGGTTTCTTCTTATTTAAAGATAATAATGAATATATAAGTTCAATTCCTATGCCGTGTTTCTTGTTAACGGACTTATCAACAGAAAGATACGACATAAAATACTGGAATCAAAGTAGTTGCAGTGAATTAATAGCTTTGAATATTGTTTAAAACGTCTTGCAGTATTTTGCAGCCTTCTGTAATTTCGTCATTGCTGATTGTAAGCGGAGGGGTAATTCGGATTGCTCGGCCTTCAAAAAGAAGCCAAAAAAGTATCAATCCGCGGTCTTTACAGGCTAGAATTACTTCGGAAGCAATCTCTGGCGTTTCCATGATTGCCGCTAACATCAAGCCTTTACCGCGAACTTCTTTTATTAAGGGATGTTTTAGAAGTTTTCTAAAAAGCTTTTCCTTTTGAAGTGTTTCTTTAATGATGTCAGTTTCTGTCAATTCCTGAAGGGTGACCAAAGCAGCTGAAGCAATGACAGGGTTTCCGCCAAAAGTGGTGATATGCCCTAGTTTTGGGTTCTCTTGAAGCAGTTTCATAACCTGATGGGAAGCAGTAAAGGCACCAATTGGCAGTCCGCCGCCCATTCCTTTGCCCATAACCAATATATCTGGCACAATCCCGAAATGTTCAAAGGCGAAGAGCTTCCCGGTTCGACCAAATCCCGGCTGGATTTCATCTAAAATGAGAAGAGTTCCCGTTTCATCACAACGCTGGCGTACTTTTTTTAAATAATCATGTTCCGGCTGAATAAAGCCTGCTCCGCCTTGAATGGTTTCCAAAAGAATGGCTGCGGTTTCCGAAGTTATCTTTTGAAGATCTGCCTCATCGTTGAAGTTTACGGGGAAACAGTCTGGTAGTAAAGGTTTGAATGCATTTTTACGTTCCTCAAAACCCATAACACTCATGGAGCCCATAGTGTTACCATGGTAAGCGTGGTTTGCGTACAAGAATTGGGTTCTTCCGGTTGCTCGGCGCGCTAACTTTAAAGCCCCTTCAACGGCTTCGGTGCCGCTATTTACTAAGTAGGTAGTGTTTAGACTTTCAGGAAGATTTTCAGAAAGCAATTTTACAAGTTGTACCGTGGGCGCTTGAATATATTCGCCATATACCATAACGTGCAAATATTTTTCCGTCTGGGTTTTTATTGCTGAAACCACTCTGGGGTGGCAATGTCCCAAAGTGCAGGCCGAAACTCCAGCTACAAAATCAAGATGCCTCTTTCCCGAAGTGTCATAAATATAGCTCCCTTTTGCATGGGAAATCTCCATCGCCAAAGGATGCGATGTAGTTTGTGCTTGATATTTATAAAAATCCTCTTTCATTCTATATTAAATCGTGGTTTTATCGGGAAAGATGCACGTCAAGTCGCCAAGTTTTTTTAATTTACTCTAAACTCTAAACTCTAAACTCTAAACTCTAAACTCTAAACTCTAAACTCTAAACTCTAAACTCTAAACCCTAAACTCTAAACCCTAAACTCTAAACTCTAAACTCTAAACTCTAAACTCTAAACCCTAAACCCTAAACTCTAAACTCTAAACCTGCAACCTCTGTCTAACCTTCCATCTTCCCAGACAGTTCAAACCATCTTTCTGTTTTGGATTCTATCATATCAATGATTTCCTGAAGCTTGATGGATTGCTTGTCAATTTCGGCGCCGTCCCAATTTTCTGTGGCGAATTTATTTTGGAGTGTTTCCCGGTTTTTTTCGAGATTGGCAATTTCTTTCTCCAGTTTCCCGAACTCTTTCTGTTCGTTATAATTTAGCTTAACGGCTGTTGTATTGTCTTTTTTATTGTCCTTCCAATCGTTTTTTGATTTTGAGTTGGTTTCAATTTCTTTTTTTACGGTAGGTTGGCTATCCTCATAGCTTCTGAAATCACTATAATTTCCTGGGAAATCTTCTACTTCAGCATCTCCTCTAAACACAAAAAGGTGATCCACAATCTTGTCCATAAAATAACGGTCGTGGGAAACTACTAAAAGACAACCCGGAAAGTCCAACAGGAAGCTTTCTAGAACATTTAAAGTTACAATATCCAAATCGTTTGTAGGTTCATCCAGAATGAGGAAGTTTGGGTTTTTTATAAGAACGGTACACAAATAAAGACGTTTCCGTTCTCCACCACTTAATTTTTCAACAAAATCATATTGTTTTTTAGGATCGAAAAGAAAGCGTTCCAAAAGTTGGGAAGCAGAGATCTGACGCCCTTTTTTCAGCGGAATATAATCACCGAATTCACGAATTACATCTATAACCTTTTGACCGTCTTTAATGTTGATACCACTTTGAGTATAGTAGCCAAACCGAACGGTGTCGCCAACAATAACTTTTCCTGCATCCGGTTGCAGACCTCCAGTAAGAATATTTAAAAACGTAGATTTTCCAGTACCATTTTTTCCGATAATACCAATTCTTTCTCCTCTATTGAAGTTATACTCAAAATTATTCAATAGCTTTTTGTCACCAAAAGATTTTGAAACCTTATGGAATTCCACCACTTTCGTCCCCATGCGCTCCATATTGAGTTCCAACTGCACTTGATGGTCGTTTCTTCGTTTACTGGCGCGATCTTTTATCTCGTGAAAATCTTCAATTCGACTTTTACTTTTTGTGGTACGTGCCTTTGGTTGGCGGCGCATCCAGTCCAGTTCTTTTTTGAAAAGTTGCTTTGCCTTTCCTGTTTCTGATACTTCGTTTTCTATTCGCGCATCTCTTTTTTCGAGGTAATAGCTGTAATTTCCTTTGTAGCTATATAGTATTCCCTCATCAAGCTCTACGATTTCGTTACAAACGCGTTCCAGAAAATAACGGTCGTGCGTAACCATAAAAAGGGTGAAGTTCTCCTTTGCGAAGAGGTTTTCCAGCCATTCTATCATTTCAAGATCCAAATGGTTGGTCGGCTCATCCATAATCAACAAATCTGGAGTGGTGAGCAGCGCGTTAGCAAGTGCCAGCCGTTTTTTCTGTCCGCCGCTAAGGCTGGAAACCTTGGCGTGCAAGTCGTCCATCTTAAGTTTTGAGAGAATTTGTTTATAACGTGTTTCAAAATCCCAAGCGTTGTGAGCGTCTACCGCATCAAATGCTTTTTGGAAGGCTTCCGCATCTTCTGGGTTTTCAAGGGCGTGTTCATAGTCCTCTATAATCTTCAAGATGGGATTGTCTGCAGAAAAGATAGTCTGCTCCACCGTTAACTGAGGATCTAAATCTGGTTCCTGAGGCAGATAGGCAATTTTAAGACCTTTTCTAAAAACCACGTTCCCTGTATCGGCATTGTCATTGCCGGCGATGATGTTAAGTAAGGAGGTCTTCCCGGTACCATTTTTGGCGACGAAACCTATTTTTTGGCCTTCGTTTATTCCGAAGGAAATATTTTCAAATAAAGCCCGCATCCCGAAAGACTTGGATATATTTTCTACTGAAAGATAATTCACGTTTTATATTTTCGGCAAATGTAGTGAATTTGAGGCTTGTTATGTTGAGATGAGATCGAAATCGAAATCGAAATCGAAAACGAAAAGACCTGCCCGCCGTAGGAGGGAAATCGAGCCTTCGATACATTTTGAAAGCAAGAAAGTTTGATTTGTAATTTTTATTATTTGGAGGGCTTTCAAAACACTCAGGCACCGCTAAAGACGAAAAGGAAATTGGGATAGCAGAGGACGTGGGGGTTGGCCACGAATACACGAATTTTCTTAGAACAATTTTTTGTCTCGCAAGGCCGTCAAGTTGCCAAGTTGCCAAGTTTTTTTAATTTTTAACTGACCAAAAACTACTGCATAAACTGCCAACAGCAACTAAATATTGCTGCTTTTTTCTCTTGAAAAGGGCGTGAAAGTGCAAAATTTCATACTTAACACTGAACATTCTCCCATGAAAGATTACTCGTTTTTTTATTTTAACATTATTTGAAGGGAAGAAGCGTACATGATTTTGAAGATGAATATGAAGTTGACGCAAATGGAAAACGAAATTGTAAACTATATCGAACGTGAAGCTAATATCTATCAAAAACAAATACTGAAAAGACATTTTTTATATCGCTTTTACGCGTCCCAAGTATACCACGGCATACCCACTCATCTCTCCACACTAAGTAGCCCCTCGTTCTAGAAAAGACGTTTCCCAAAAAAAAACAGTGCACGTATTCTCGAACCAATCTGCAACCAAACTGGGAGCAAACCCCAATAAATATGCCGGTTTGTTACAGGAGGTTGCAATGGTATGCCATTTGGTTGTTTCAGGCAGTTTATGGTATCGCTTGGTTGCAGCTTCTTGGTAATACAAAAAAGCGCCATTATATTTAGATAATTAACGGAGTATTAATCTTTAAAACCATAACATCATGGGAACATTTAAAAAAGGAATCCTAGGTGGATTCCGTGGAAAAGTAGGCAGCGTGGTAGGAGCACGCTGGAGAGGGAAGTACGTGATGCGTTCTGTACCTGAAGTTGATGAGAATCGCACTCCAACGGATAAACAAAGAAAGGTACGGGAAAGGTTTGGCCTTGTAGCCCGTTTTTTAAACCCGATTAAACCTATTGTAGGGAAGTATTTCGGGAAGAAGCAAAAGGACAAATCGCCGTTTAATCTGGCCACTTCCTACCATATTCTGGAGGCAGTGCTGGAAGTGGGGACGGACTTTGTAATGGACTACCCAAAGGTACTCATTAGCAAAGGCGACCTTAGCGGCTTGCAGTCTCCTGCATTAACAGCGCCTTCGACGAACCTATTGCAGTTGGACTATACGGACAATAGTGGGCAGGGATTTGCACAAGCCGATGACCAATTGGTGGTGGTGCTTTTTGTAGAAAACCTGGGGGAATATCAAACCCTCAATCCTGCAGGCACACGGGATGCTACGTCGGTAAACCTTCCTTTGCCCCCGTATTGGTCTGGACAGGCCATCCAAGCGTGGGCAACCTTTGTGGATGCCGAAGACAAACGCGTCGCCACCAGTAGCTATCTGGGGGAAGTAACGGCCGTTTAAAATTAGGTTGATCTACGAACCTAAAAAAGAAAGACCCGCAATTAATAACTGCGGGTCTTTTGCTTTTAATGGGTTTAGGGTATTAACTCTCGATTAAAACACTAGATTTGGCGAGTAATATTTCACAAATCTGTTGTTTTAGATAATACACGTTTCGGCTCACTTTTAAAAAGGGAAGGATTCCCTTTAGGCGCCATCGGTACAAGGTTACACGGTTTACTCGGAAGATTCGCATCATATCCGCTTCCGTTAAAAGTTCGTTCTCATCTTCAAGGATTTTTAAATAAGGTTCTGGGCGCTCATTAAATACACTTGACGTTCGCTTGATGTTAAAGCCGCTAATCTTTCCGGTCTTAACTTTTTTAGTTAGAGCTTTCATATTGAAATGATTTAGGTTAACTAATTAAATATAAGCGTTTTATAAAAAATATACAAATTAAAAGAAACTTATTTTAGATTATCTAAAACTGCTGGCAAACTGAATATTCAATTGGCCATATTAATGGAGGAAGGTATACTGTTTTATATAATGTGAAAATTCCATTCAAAATAGACTGAAAGTCTGTTACATTAGTGAAATAAAACAATGCTAATTGCGCATCTGTTTTCTCAATTAAAAAGTCCCTTCATAATAGTGTTGATTCCCTTAAAAAGAAGATAAATGGCGCCAGCGCCTGCAATTATTCCCACGGAAAGAAACACGAAAAACATAAAGGTTTCTTTGTTAAGAAAAGACAGCGTAAGGAGGTAAGGACTCAAAAAAAGCAATGGCAATGCAAAAGCCATAAACTTTAAACCCTTTTTCAATAAGTCAAAATCTGTGTGGTTTTTACTCATTTTTAAAGTTGTTTATTGCGTTTCTAACGTTTTTATGCTTTTGTAAAAGTGTCTTTGCTTCTTCTTCAGAAACTCCCAGTTCCGCCATAATCATTCCTATGCCGCGATTGACCAATTTATTGTTGCTCAATTGCATATCCACCATTTTGTTTCCTTTTACCTTCCCCAATTGAATCATGGCGGTGGTAGAAATCATATTTAAAACTAGTTTCTGTGCAGTGCCTGCTTTCATTCTTGAACTTCCCGTTACAAATTCGGGCCCTACGGTTACAACAACGGGAAATTGGGCGGTTGTTGCCACAGGACTTCCTTCATTGCAAGTGATACAACCTGTTGGGATGTTGTTTTCATTGCAGTATTTTAATGCGCCAATAACATAAGGTGTGGTTCCGGAAGCAGCAATACCTATAACCATATCATTTTTTGAAATATTTTCTTTTTGGAGATCTATGACGCCTTGATCTTCGGAATCTTCTGCAAACTCAACGGCTTCCCTAATGGCACTATCGCCACCAGCAATTAAAGCGATTACCAAGTTATGCGATACGCCAAAGGTTGGTGGACATTCACTGGCATCTACAATCCCCAAACGGCCACTGGTGCCCGCGCCAAGGTAAAATAATCTGCCGCCAGCTTTTAGTTGTTCCACAACTTTTTTAGTTAGCTTTTCAATCTGAGGAATGGATCTTTCCACCGAATGCGCGATTGTTTTGTCCTCGTTGTTGATATTTTCAAGTAATTCAGAAACACTCATTTTTTCCAAATGATTGTATTTTGAATCAGATTCTGTGGTTTTTATAAAAGACATTTTTTCAGTATTCAGTATTCAGTGTTCAGTGTTCAGTTTCGTCTTCGTCAAAATAAAGTCTTGCAAAGTTATGCTATTTTACTGCACGGTATAATTGAGGGTTGAAACTTCAGAAATCCTGAAATACCCAAGTGGGTAGTCATCTGCTTTTGTTTCATTTATAATATTACCACGAACGGTGGCAGGCTGGGTTTCAAATGGACCGCCTCCCTGATTATTTGATTGTTGCAATAGTACAAACATAAAGTTGTGGAATGCTTCATTAACACCGTATAAATTGAATTGAACGTCGTCACCTGGAGCAAGATCTTCTACTAAATAATAAGCAAAAATGCTATTTCCATCAAAAAACGCGTCGCTGTAAACATCCAAAACGTCACCACGATCTGAAAGTCCTTCAAAAAAATAAAAATTATCTTCCCCAGCGGGATCCGTAAAAAATGCCTTTAACTCAATATCTTCGCCTGTAAAACCGCCGTCGTTGCGCTGTTCTACAAATTCTAAGGGTGCAACCGAATACAACCTCTCTGTGGCTGAATAGGTTTCATCATTAAAAATGATTTTTAAGGTGTAATCTGTTTCTAATTGTGGGGAAAGGTTACTTACATAAAACCCATTTTCAGAATAGGTAAAAGGATAAACCCTTCCGCTGTCATCTATAATGCTTACAAGGGCGTTTGAAACGGGGGGAACGTTATTATCAAAGAAAGCGGCAGTGGTGGTCAGCCGGACCAAGGAGTTTGCAGTGCCGTCTTCCCAAATATTGATATTTGCTTCCACAACAAGACGTGGTGGGGCTTCATTTAATTCAACATCAATTACATCTTCACAGGAAGTTAAAACTCCGAGACATAGTATTATCGCAAATAACTTCTTCATACCTTAAAATTTAAAGTTGTAGGTTACCGATGGGATTATCCCAAATATAGACAGCCGCACTGCCTCGTTTTGACGTATATCAGTATTCTCCCGAAAAGAGATTGATGCCGCATTTTTTCGGTTGTAAGCATTGTAAATACTAAAAACCCATTCGCCTTTCCAACGCTTTTTGCTTTCGGGCTTGGGCGTCCACGTGGCCGACAAATCCAAACGATGAAAAGCGGAAAGCCTACTGCTATTTCGTGCCTCATAAACCGGAACTACCAAACCATTGTATTTATACTGTCCAATAGGAAAGGTAGTGGGTTGCCCAGTTTGAAAGATGAAATTTGCGCCAAAAGACCATTTTTTAGAGAGCTCATATTGTCCGGTTACGGAAACATCGTGCGTTTTGTCCCAAGGGGAATTGTACCATTCGCCATTATTAATACCAGTTTCCAATTCGGTCCTTCCGGGAGTTCGTTGTTCACTTTTAGAAAGCGTATATGCTATCCAACCTTGTAATTTTCCTGTGTTTTTCCGGAAGAGCATTTCGAGGCCATAAGCTCTAGCTTCCCCATTCAGTAGAATTTGCTCCACGGCATTGTTAGCTATTAAATCGGCATCGTCAACATAGTCCAACCTGTTTTTAACTTTTTTGTAAAAGCTCTCCACTTCCAAAGAATAATTCTTAAAATTCCTAAAATATCCGAAGGCCACTTGATCTGCCACTTGCGGCTCAATATATTTTCCACTTGGCGCATAAATGTCAAATGGAGTGGGGGAAGTGGTGTTGCTTATTAAGTGTACATACTGCGCCATCCGGTTATAACTGGCTTTTATGGACGAATCGTCATTTAGCAAATAGGAAATTGCAAAGCGTGGCTCCAAATTGGCGAAGGACTTAATGGTTTCACTTCTTCCGAAGGAAATGGTATCACTTGGTTTCGCTTTTTGATAAATATCTAAATTGGGATTGTAAAGAATGGGGTTTCCATTTTCATAAACAAATAACTCATCCTGCCCCAAACGGTTAAATGTTGATAAGCGAAGCCCTGCTTGCACTGATATTTTATCTGAAACATCTATTTCAGCATCTAGATAGACCGCATTTTCCCAAGCGTATTTATCGGTGAGTTTAAAAGGGTTTATTCCAGAATCCGCCGTTGTTGGAGTTACGTTTCCAGGATTGAATTTATAATAGATACTGTTTATACCATAACGTAAATCTACATTGTCTGAAATATAATGGGTGAAATCATATTTTAAATTGAAGTTACGGATGCCGCTATCAAAATCAAATTCAATAAATTTCAGTTCTAAACCGTAATAATAATCGGAATAAATTAAGGAAAGGTTTGAAAATAATCTATCCGAAAATAAATGGTTCCAGCGTAAGTTGAGGGTTGTATTTCCGAAGCTATTTGAAAAAGTATCAGAGATTTCAAAAACATCCCTTCCGAAGTAACCAGAGAGAAAAAACCGATTGTTTTTGTCGAAGTTATAGCTCAGCTTCGTGTTTAAATCGTAGAAATAAGCAACGTTGTCATTGTCAAATAGCGGCAAAAATAAATGTGCATAACTGCTGCGACCGCCAAGCAGAAAAGAGGCTTCATCTTTTTTAATTGGTCCTTCTAACAACAGCCTACTTGCAACTAGGCCAATGCCGCCACTGGCGTGATATTCCCGCTTATTTCCATCTTTCTGATAAATATCTAAAACCGAAGAAATGCGGCCGCCATATCGTGCGGGAATTCCTCCTTTATAAAGTGTTAGATCCTTGATAGCATCTGGGTTAAAGACGGAAAAGAAACCGAACAAATGGGAAGAGTTATAAAGTGTGGCTTCGTCCAATAATATCAAATTTTGATCTGCACCGCCGCCTCGAACGTTGAAACCACTGGCGCCTTCACCTGCACTGGTAACTCCTGGCAAGAGGGTGATGGATTTGATTACATCCACTTCGCCTAAAACCACGGGAATCTTTTTAATGGTACTTGCAGAAAGCGTATTGGTGCTCATTTGCGAGCTTCTGATATTTAGTTTTTCACCATTTGCCTGTAAAATAACCTCATCCAAACTTTCCGTATCCTCAGCCATCTTCAGATTATGTCTAACATTTTCGGAAAGCCTAATTTGAGTTTTTTGTGTAGCGAAACCAATACTGCTGAAAAAGACTTCATAATCTCCCTCTGGAAGCGTAATGGAGTAATATCCGTATTGATTGGTAACCGTTCCGGTTTGTAGCGAAGGAATAATGACGTTCACTCCAAAAAGAGTTTCTCCAGAAGCTCCTTCTGAAATAGTTCCACTTAACGTGAATTTTTCTTGAGCAAAAAGAGAGATACTTCCGAAGAAGAATAAAATAATCAGAATTTTTTTCAAAAGCGATGTTTTGGGTACTAAGTTCAAGTTATAAACGCAACTTTTAGCAGAATAATACTTTTTTAAACCTCTTCAGAATAAATAAAGGAGTCTTTCCTTCCAACCCTTGAAAGGACATTATTTGTCTTATTCTTCTTTCTAAAAATTGCTGTTTCAGCCAAATTTTCCGTGAACAAAGATATACAATTGCTGCACTTTGGAATCTAGGCAAAACGCAGCATTTTATTGCTGTTCTTTTGGACATTCCGCAAGATCTTTTTTGAATCTTCCTGCAAGGTCATTATTCCACTCCTGCAAGGTCTCCTTTGGACCTTGTAGATATATATCAAAAACCCAAAGACAACCTTCAAAATAGTTTCCTTCTTACCAATCAATAATATTTTGCAGAAGTAATTTTGTTATTTATTTAGATTTCAGTTAGATACTAAAATTACGATCAAAAAGCCGGAAGCTTAATTATAACATAAGGTGTAAAAAACCTTCATTTTTTCGTTTAAAAAATCCGTTGCTAAAACTATAATGGAATTTAAAAAAATATCGTAACTTTTTAATCTCCTCACAAATAGCTCCCTTTTTACTTAATTAACTCATTTTCAGTGGCTAAAAGTTAAATTAATTAATTTAGCTTTATATTTAATGTTCTTTAAGCTGTTGTATCTGAGTGTTATATGCCGTGATATAAACTTTTATTCAAAAGAAAGGCTTACCTATTTTTTAAAATAACCTAATACCTGATAATATGGAACCAATCAAAAAACTCGTGGTTTATGGCAAAAAGGAAACCGACCAAGAAGGAGCTGTAGTGTATAATTTGGAGGGCAGTTTTAGAGATGCTTCCAACCAACACGAAATACAACTAGCAGAAAATGATAAGTTATTGGAATTGGTTCTTGATGATGGTACGTCTTGGATGTGTGATGCTTCAACCATGCACGAGGTTTTTCCAGAGCTCGATCCAGCTCTAAAACCACCTGGCAGTCGCGACCTGCAGCCCGATGTTTTTGTACTGCCTGATTCGGTAGAGGCGCCTGCAACAGAAAGGGGAATTATTGGTAAAATAGCTGTAAAACTTTTAAAAGTATTTGCAAAAAAGGCCATCGGGAAAGGAGTGGCAGAGCTTTCAATAAAATTGGAAGACAAACACTTACAAAATGAAATTCCGGCGAATGTAATTCCAAAAGACTTTTTGGCTCTAGGCGCTGGCCTGTTTACTGTTGACAGAGACTTCAAATTTGGGGTTTTTGATGGAAAAGCTTCCAACAATCCGTTTTTTCTATTTATCCATGGAACAAACTCAGATACTTTTGGCGCGTTTCAGGATTTAAAAGCTTCCCCCACTTGGAATACGCTACATCAAACTTACGGTAAAAACGTACTCGCTTTTCAACACAGAACCCTTACCGAAAGCCCATTGCTGAACGTTGTAAAACTTGCCCAAATGCTTCCGGATCATTCCGTAGTGCATTTGCTTACGCATTCCAGAGGTGGAATCGTAGGAGATATTTTAAATAAATACAGTAGTGATAATGATGATTCTTCTATTGGATTTACTGGCAGCCACATCGCATTGCTGGAAAAAGAAGGCGACAGGGAAGAAGACATTGAGAATATAGAAGCGCTCAACAAAATCTTTAGGGATAAAAATATAAGGGTTGCTAAATTTATAAGAGTTGGCTGTCCTGCCGCAGGAACCAAATTGGCTTCAAAACGATTGGATCATATCTTAAATGTGTTTTTTAATTTGATAACCATATCTGGAGGTTTGTTTGGTGATATTTTAAAAGAATTGCTCTCTGCAGCCGTTGAAAGCAAGGATGATGTAAATGTACTTCCAGGTGTGGAAGCGCAACGCCCGGAATCTCCTTTTATAAAAATATTAAACGATCCTTCACCAGAAACTGCAATTAGCGGAAAACCCTTGGCGGTTATTTCAGGAAATGGAAGAGTGAGCTTTTCGGGGCAAGGGCTATTTGTTATACTAGGAAAATTGTTCTACTGGCAACGAAATGATTTGGTTGTAAATACAGATTCCATGTATTTAGGTGCTAGACGAAAAGATAACATTCAGTATTTCTTTGATCAAGGGGCAGAGGTAAACCACGTAAAGTATTTTGAAAATGATAAAACTAGGGAAGCAATAGGCTTAGTGTTAACAACGGTGGAAGGAGAACTCATTCCCGGATTTAAATGTATTCCGCAGTATGAAATTCCCGGAAGCGATAGAGCACTTATAGAATCTGGTGAGCTATATCCTTCAACTTCGCCACCTTCAGGCAACAAACCGATTGTGGTTATGCTTCCTGGAATTATGGGCTCTAACCTCACACAAAAAGATAAGGAAATATGGCTTCATTACGGACGGATCCTTACCGGCGGATTGATAAAATTGGGATATTCCAATGTCAACAAAGTGGTAGCAGATTCTGTGGTAAAAACTTCGTATTACAAACTTTACAGATGGCTTTCGGGTAAATATGATGTTGTAGTATTTCCTTTTGACTGGCGAAAACCTCTTCCGGAATGTGCGAGTGAATTCAACATAAAAATTAAAAGTCTGCTAAAAGTAGGGCAGCCGATAAAAATCATCGGACATTCGATGGGCGGACTTTTGGCGCGTGATTTTATTCTTAATCACGACGATACTTGGCAAGAATTAAAAGCTTCAAAAGGCTTTAGGATGCTCTTTCTTGGGTCGCCGCTTGGGGGTTCGTTTAGAATTCCTTCAGTGTTATTCGGAGAAGATGCCATCATTCAAAAGCTGAGCAAATTGGATCTTTTCCACACCAAAAAAGGGCTGCTTAGAATGTTCTCCCAATTCCCGGGAATATTGGCTTTGTTGCCATTAACAACCGACCCTAAAAACGATTTCGCTAAAATGGAAACCTGGAAGAATATGCGGAATTATTTCGGACAATCCGATTGGCCATTACCGCTTCAATCCGATCTGGATTATTTTAAAAACTATCGGGATAATATTCTGAAGAAAAGAGATGAAATAGATTATTCAAGTATGGTGTATATCGCCGGGAAGGATAAAATGACTCCTTGCGGGTATTATTTGGATGAAATTCCGCCGAAAAAACAATTGTATTTCCTTTATACCAGTGAAGGCGATCAAAGTGTAACTTGGGCATCCGGGATTCCAAAACAGCTTGTGGAAGCCAATGCCGTTTATTATTCGCGTGTAACCCATGGAGCATTGGCCAATGAACCGGATCTTTTTAATGCTATTGAGGAAATACTTTCCACCGGACAAACCAAATTGCTTCGAAATACAAAACCCTTATTACGAGGTGAGGAAGAAATATTCCGTGCAGAACCCGATATAGATTTCGATCTTTCCCAAAGCGGCTTGGAAAAAACCATATTTGGACTTGGAGATGAAATTGATCCTGTGGGCAGCCAGATTCCACTTACGGTTACCGTGAGCAATGGCGATTTACGCTATATAGAATATCCTGTTATTGCAGGGCATTTCTTAAATGATGGCGTGCTATACGCCGAAAAGTCAATAGACAAATATCTTGGCGGTAGCCTAACGGCAAAACATAGATTAGGGCTTTATCCAGGAGAAATTGGCACCAATGCTATATTTGTTAAAAGGAGTTTTACAGACTTTGAAGGCGCAATTATAGTAGGACTGGGAGAACCAGATCAGCTTACCTCCTTTCAGCTTTCAAAATCGGTAGAACAAGGTGTTTTGAATTATTTGTTAATCATTCGGGGTGATGAGATTCCCAAAAAGGGGATTGGGGTTTCCTCCTTAATTGTAGCGACAGGATATGGTGGACTTTCCGTGGAAGGTTCAATTAAAGCTATTATTGATGGGGTGAACCGAGCGAATGAAAAAATAAAGATTCTATCCGATGAAAGTTATAGAACCGTTCAACACATTGAAATTGTGGAGCGATACGCAAACAGAGCCTTAAACTGTATGTATATTCTCAATAAAATTGCTAATAAAGAAAATTCAACCTACAACATCATTATTGGCAACAAGCGAATCAAAAATTTATTGGGTATCCAAAAAAGAATTCCATTGGATAATGCGGAGGATTGGTGGAACCGTATAACCATTAAATACAAAGAAGGCAACGAGGAAACAGGGAATCCTGCAAGTATGGTTTTTGGATCTTCCACCGGTGATTCTAGAGAAGAAGAGAACGAACTTTACAGCAGCACGCCGTTAATAGACTTATTTATATCAGAAGCTTCCAGCAATAATCAGTGGTCTAGCTGCACGGCAAAAACACTTTTCGAGTTATTGATTCCTAATAATTTAAAGGAGAAATTGAAGCAAAAAGGAAATATTTCCTGGATTTTGGATACTAAAACCGCTTCCTATCCCTGGGAATTGCTTCAGGACAATACTACCAATGCCAAACCACTTTGCATCAATGCTGGAATGATCCGACAGTTATCCACCAAGGAATACAGAATTAATATAAAACGCGTTGCGGAAAAAGGCGCTTTGATTATTGCCGATCCTATTCTGAATGGTTTTATTTCCCAATTGCCCGGTGCCAGAGAAGAAGGAATGATGGTTAAGGACACCTTGGGAAATGTGGGTTATCCTACAACCGAACTCATTGGAACAGATGCCGAAAGCATTGTCAAGAATTTTTTCTGTAATGATTATTCCATAATTCATTTGGCAGGGCATGGGGTTTTTAATCCGAAATTTCCAAAAAAATCGGGGATGGTTATCGGGAAGGATGTCTTCCTAACGGTATTCGAAATAGAGCAGATGCCCGTAGTTCCTGAACTCGTCTTTGTAAACTGTTGTCATCTTGGATATACTAATTCGGAAGATGAAAAATTTTATCGCGATAGATATAAGCTGGCAGCAAACATTGGTACCCAATTGATAAGTATTGGTGTAAAAGCTGTAATCGCCGCTGGATGGGCTGTTAATGATGCGGCAGCATTAGATTTTGCACAGGTCTTTTACAGCAGTATGTTCGCTGGATATAGTTTTGGAGATGCCGTGAAAAATGCTCGAAATTATATTTACGAAAAACATCCGGGAAATAACACTTGGGGTGCCTATCAATGTTATGGAGACCCTTTCTTTAAATTAAAAGGCATCTCCAGTGGAAAAGGTTCTTGGTCTCCAAAATATATTGTTCCACAGGAGGCGGAGATTGATCTAGATAACCTGCTCAATCAGTTGCAGATGGAGTCAGGAGAAGATAAAGATCATTTAGCAGATTTAAACACCATTATGGCGGCCGTGGAGCGGGATGTTTTAAAAACTCCGCAAATTATAGAACGAGTGGCTAAAATCTATCAGGAATTAGCAATGTATATTGAAGCTACCGGGAATTATGAAGAGTTGCTAAAAATGGAGAATGCTGATTTCTCCTTTTCTTGTATGGAAAAATACTGCAACACACGTTCAAAATTATATATCAGGGAAGTTTTTGATATCGAAGAAATCGATCCAAATTCCAAAAAGAAAGCCTACCAAAAAACAGTAAATGTAGTGAAGGATCTTAGTGTTTTACTATTTGCGGGAGAAACGGCAGAACGTCATAATTTATTGGGAAGTGTCCATAAACGTTTGGCTATGTTGGCACCCGATTCTAAAAAGCGTATCAGTGCCTATAAAACGGCAATCTCCCATTACGAGAGCGCTTACAGCAAAGACTTTAATTCAAAAAAAACCTATTCTTTGGTGAATTCTATAGAAATTGCTTGCTTATTGGTTTTTAATGAAGCAATAAAAGATGGAGGTGAATTTATTGTAGCTGGGGAAAAATATAAATTGAGAACTTTTTCTGAAGCAAAAGAAACACTTATTGAGCTAGAGAATGAATTAAAAGAAAAGTCTGATGTAGAAGATCTTGATTATTGGGACATGATTGCCTCGTCAAACATTGATTTATGCCTTCTCTTTGTTATTGAAGATGAAAAAATAGAAGCAAAATGGGAAGAAGTAATTCAAAACTTTAAGACGATCTGGCAAAAAGCCGGCTCCGAAGCAAAAAGAACCACGGAGTTGGAACATCTTGATTTTTTAACCAGATCGCTTAATATAGTTGCCGGTTTAAACGGCGGAGCTCATAAGCCGAACAAAGATTTGGAAACCCGGATAAGTGAATTGAGAACGGCCTTGACTGGGGTAAGAGATAAATTGAGGCCAAAGATGCTTGCTAAAACAAAGCAGATGAAATCGAAAACGATCCCGAAAACGATCCCGATAGCTATCGGGACGAAACCGAAACCGAAATCGAAAACGGAATCGGAATCGAAAACGAAAAAATAATTGAAAGATCAGATTATTTGAATCATGTGATCTCTATGAAATAGTGACTATTAGTTTGTTCGGACCAGTTGCGCGAATATTCCGTAGAGAATACTATTTGTCACTAGTGAACAATTAAAAACATTACAAAATTCATCTCAGCGAAAAGATTATAAGCACTTAAAAGATTTAATTTAAATTATTCAGGGAGCAAGCCTATCATCTAACTGACTTTGTAATAACCTAATGTTTAATGGTTTATATTTGTAAAGATAAAGATATGACTAAAGCGCTCTGTATTAATGCTATAAGACATTCAAAACAGACTGAAAGTCTGTTTCATTCGTGAAATCTAAAGCGTCCCGTTTGCGCCACTATTTTCAAGAAAGAATGTATTAGTGTTAATTAGTGCCATTCGTGGCAGTACTTTAATTCCATGTTAGATAAAGTTCGTGATCTTGGGCGGTCCCGAGTGAAGGACTTATGTTTTACGTCTTTCAGAAGTGGCCCGCCCGCCGTAGGAGGGTCGTAAACCGTAGTTGGAGACGACTAACTTTTAGGCACCTTTTTAATATATAAGGATTTCCTATTGGCATAATCTTTCCACAAATATTACCTTTATCAAAATTTCTATTTATGGCAGAAGAATATAAAGCGATTGTCAATGATAATTTTGAATTTTCAATGACTTCGAAAGATTTGGAAACTCTTGATGTTATTTCCGACAATAAAAAATCCAATCTCATATATAACAACAAATCGGTTGAGGTTGAAACTCTTGATGCAGATTATGTTAAACGAAGCTACACCGTATCAATAAATGGCAATCGTTATCAAGTTAAGCTAGAAAACCAACTTGATGCGCTTATCTCTAAAATGGGACTTTCTCTGGGGAATGCTTCGGTTGAAGATGAAATTAATGCTCCGATGCCTGGATTGATTTTGGAAGTAAATGTTTCCGAAGGAGACACAATAAAAAAAGGCGATTTCCTCTGTGTTCTGGAAGCAATGAAGATGGAAAATACACTTTCAGCACCACGTGATGGAATTGTAAAATCCGTAAACATCGCTAAAGGTGAGACGGTGGATAAAGGAATGCTGTTAATTGAATTAGAGACAAATGATTAAAAAAATATTAGTCGCCAATCGTGGCGAAATAGCGCTTAGAATAATGAAAACCGCCCGAAATATGGGAATTAAAACGGTTGCCATTTATTCCGAAGCAGATAGAGATGCACCACACGTAAAATATGCAGACGAAGCCGTTTGTATAGGTCCACCACCTTCCAATGAATCGTATTTATTAGGTGACAAGATTATAAAAGTTGCCTTGGAATTAAACGTTGATGCCATCCACCCAGGTTACGGATTTTTAAGTGAAAATGCTGACTTTGGCGAAAGTGTAGAGAAAAGCGGAATGATTTTTATCGGCCCAAAATCGCACGCAATTCGTATCATGGGAAGCAAACTCGCAGCAAAGGATGCCGTAAAAGAATACGATATCCCGATGGTCCCTGGAACTGCCGAAGCAATTACAGATGTTGGTGCAGCAAAGGAAATCGCCAAAGAGATTGGTTTTCCAATTCTTATAAAAGCATCAGCTGGTGGCGGTGGAAAAGGAATGCGTATTGTTGAAAATGCCGAAGAATTTGAAGATCAAATGAAGCGTGCTATCAGCGAAGCCGAAAATGCTTTTGGCGATGGTTCGGTTTTTATTGAAAAGTTTGTTACTTCCCCGCGACATATCGAAATTCAGGTTTTAGCTGATAATTTTGGAAATACAGTTCATCTTTTTGAACGGGAATGCAGTATTCAACGGCGTCATCAAAAAGTGGTTGAAGAAGCTCCGTCTTCGGTTTTGACTCCGGAATTGCGAAAAGAAATGGGGGAAGCAGCTATAAAAGTTGCAAAAGCCTGCGATTATGTTGGCGCTGGAACGGTGGAATTCCTTTTGGATGACAAACTCAATTTCTACTTCCTCGAAATGAATACCCGTTTACAAGTGGAACATCCCGTTACCGAATTGATAACAGGACTGGACTTGGTAGAGCAGCAGATAAAAGTTGCTAATAACGAAAAACTTGCTTTTGCTCAGGAAGATTTAACAATCACTGGCCACGCTTTTGAAGTCCGTGTGTATGCTGAAGATCCATTAAACAATTTTATGCCTAGTGTTGGTAAATTGGAAGTTTATCGTCCACCGAGCGGAAAAAACATCCGTGTGGATGATGGGTTTACAGAAGGAATGCAAGTGCCAATTCAATATGACCCGATGCTTTCTAAGCTGATTACCTACGGAAAAACTAGAAACGAGGCGATGCAAACAATGCTGGAAGCTATTGCGGAATACGATGTGGAAGGAGTGAGCACCACACTTCCGTTTGGAAAGTTTGTCTTTGAACACGAAGCTTTCCGCAGTGGAAATTTCGACACCAACTTTGTAAAGAAATACTATTCCGAAGAAAAATTACAGGCAATCAATGAAGAAGAGGCAAAAATAGCAGCACTCTTCGCATTGCAACAATATTTAAAAGATTCAGAAAAACTTCGATTACCGAAGTAAATACTTTGCGTTCTCTGCGGCTCTGCGGTGTAATTTTACCGCAAAGACGCAGAGGGCGCAAAGAAATAATTAATTCTATGACCGACAACAACAAAAAACTGCAAGAAATAATTTCCGAAGCAAAAAAGGGCGGCGGAGAAAAGCGAATTGCAAAACAACACGAAAAGAAAAAACTCACAGCTCGCGAACGCGTAGAATATCTTCTTGACGAAGGCTCTTTTGAAGAAATGGGTATTCTTGTAACTCACCGAACCACCGATTTCGATATGCAAAAAGAAGTGTATTACGGTGATGGCGTCGTTACAGGCTACGGGACAATAAACGGACGATTGGTATATGTTTTTGCACAGGATTTCACGGTTTTTGGAGGTGCACTTTCGGAAACACACGCCGAGAAAATATGTAAAATAATGGATCACGCAGTGAGTGTTGGTGCTCCAATAATTGGTCTAAACGATTCAGGGGGCGCACGTATTCAGGAAGGAGTTCGATCTTTGGGCGGCTATGCGGATATTTTTTATAGAAACGTACAAGCCTCAGGAGTAATTCCGCAGATTTCAGCCATTATGGGTCCGTGTGCGGGTGGAGCAGTTTATTCTCCAGCAATGACGGACTTCACATTAATGGTGGAAGACAGTAGCTATATGTTTGTTACCGGACCAAACGTTGTAAAAACCGTTACCAATGAAAATGTAACTTCGGAAGAATTGGGGGGTGCAAAAACGCATGCCACCAAAAGTGGCGTTACGCACTTTACTGCTGCGAACGATATCGTTTGTTTAGAACAGGTAAAAACCTTGTTAAGTTACCTTCCGCAGAACAATAAAACCACTACTGAAAAACTGCCGTTTGAAGCTGCTGATGAGTTTCGGGATGAATTGGAAACTATCGTACCAGATTCTGCCAACAAGCCATATGATATGCACGACGTGATAGAAGGAACAATAGATAAGGATTCCTTTTTTGAAGTGCACAAAGATTACGCGGATAATATTATTGTAGGTTTTGCACGACTTGGCGGTAGAAGTATTGGAATAGTCGCAAACCAACCGATGAGTTTGGCGGGAGTTTTAGATGTGGACAGTTCCAAAAAAGGAGCGCGATTTACACGTTTCTGCGATTGCTTTAATATTCCACTGTTGGTTTTGGTAGATGTTCCGGGGTTTCTTCCAGGAACCGATCAGGAATGGAACGGGATTATTCTTAACGGCGCGAAATTACTTTACGCTTTAAGTGAAGCAACGGTGCCAAGAGTAACCGTAATTACCCGAAAAGCTTATGGTGGCGCGTATGACGTTATGAACAGCAAGCACATTGGCGCAGATATGAATTATGCTTGGCCAACGGCTGAAATAGCTGTGATGGGAGCAAAGGGCGCCAGTGAGATTATTTTCAGAAAAGAAATTGCTGCAGCTGAAAACCCAGAGCTAAAACTTTCAGAAAAGGAAGCTGAATATGCAGAAACTTTTGCTAATCCTTTTAAAGCTGCTCAACGTGGATTTATTGATGAGGTAATCCAGCCACGAGAAACACGTAGAAAGTTGTTGAAAGCGTTTGCGATGTTGGAAACGAAAGATGTAGTGCGACCAAACCGAAAGCATGGGAATATTCCGTTGTAAAATTTAATCAGAAATATGGATGACGTATTTCCATCGATAATTCTTCCTAATTAAAAAGATAAAGTAACCATGAAACTAATCTCTTGGAACATAAATGGCATAAGAGCAATAACTAAAAAAGATTTCTTTGAGGATATCTCTAAACTGAATCCTGATGTACTTTGCCTTCAGGAAACAAAAGCTCAAGACGACGAAGTTGAGAAAGCTTTGTCAAAAATAACTGATTATCATCAATACTATAATTCTGCCGAAAGAAAGGGATATTCTGGCGTTGCGATTTTAAGCAAGACAAAACCTATAGCTGTAACCTATGATATGGGCGTTGCGGAGCACGATACGGAAGGACGCGTTCTATGTGCAGAATTTGAGGATTTCTATTTGGTAAACACCTATGTTCCTAATTCTGGAAGTGAATTGGTAAGGCTGGGTTATAGAAAAACTTGGGATGCAGATTTTCTGGTTTATCTAAAAAATCTGGAAAAAGATAAACCTGTTATTCTCTGTGGCGACTTAAACGTTGCGCATCAAGCGATTGACCTTAAAAACGACAAAGCCAACTACAACAAAACTGCGGGCTATACGCAATTAGAAATTGACGGAATGGATAATCTTCTCAATATAGGTTTTGTAGATTCGTTTAGACATTTCAATCCAGAGAAAGTTGCTTACACTTTTTGGAGCTATCGATTTAAGTCTAGAGAAAGAAACACAGGTTGGCGGATTGATTATTTTTTGGTCAGCAATCCTTTAATGGACAAAATAAATCAGGTTGAAATATTATCTGATTATTACGGTTCCGATCATTGTCCCATTCAGCTTGAACTTGAATTATGATTAGGTTTAATTCTACATTGACTTTCAATTTGATTTCATGTTATAATACTTTTTAGAGGGTAGCGAGTTGATTGCCGGTGAGAGAGTGAGTTTTAATTTTTCACATCAGAATCATAAGAAAAAGATAAATATTTTATAAGAGTGACATAAATCATTTTGTAAAGCCTTTTATCATCTTAACTTTATATCATAATAACTAATTTAAAAACCAATATCATGAAAAATAACAATGGAGGAATGCTTATCGGAATATTAACTGGTGTCGCGATCGGGGTAGGAGTGGGAATTCTTTATGCTCCTGATAAAGGGAGTAAAACTAGAAAGAAACTAAAGCGTGCGGCTGCCGATACTACGGAAGATGTTTCAGATTGGTTAAACGAAGCCAAAAAGGAGCTTGTGAAAACAGCCAACGAGAATAAAGCTGAATTTGAGAAAAAGATTAAAAATTCCGTCGCAAATATGAGCGGTAAAGCCGAAGATATCATTAGTGATATGGAAGATAAGCTAGAAAGATTAAAAAAGAAAAACGCTTAATTGAAATATCATACCAATTAGATTTTTTAAATGTCGTATTAAAAATTTGAATTATTTTTAGTTCAGTTTAGGAAGAAAAATCGAGCATAGTCAAAGCCTACGATTGATTTTTATAACAACAGATGAGTTAACCTGGCTGCCGGCAGGCGGGAAAGAAACTAATTTTATGCGACATTTGAATGTTTAATTGGTATTAGAACCTAAGCCTTTTGATCTATTAACTAACCAAAGATCAAAAGACGGGCAACTTCTTTAATTCAATTTGGATGATTGGAAAGCGATGTTGATATAAACTATTAGTTACCAGACACTCACTATTTCCTAATACATTTTCATTCTCTTTTAAAACCTTAATAGAGGGTTATTGTCTTTCCACCATCATAAAGGGTCATATTGAAAAGTGGTTTAACTTAAAAAAGTAATTATAGTCACATAGATAGTCCAGAAACTTATTCCGTTGATAAACAATAATTCTGTCGCCCCATTAATCCCGTTTTTAAAAATAGAAAGAGCGACGGATAGCACAGTGAGTCCGATTATAATGATTCCTGAGATCCCAAGGAATTTGGCTTCGGGAAGAATTGCTACTTGAAAAGTAACAACTAAAGCTGGCAGTGATAGAAAGACTACTACTCCAAGCAGGTTATGAAGTATTCGTTGTAAAGATGGCGCGAGACTTTTTAAACTATAGGGCTTTAAATTATGAGGCACAAATGCGAGCAGCGCCAATGATCCAAAACCAAGATCGATATACCGGATTAACTTATGGTATTCTCCAAGGTCATAATATTCCGTTAGAAGCCAAAAGAATAGATAGGTGAGGATGGCCGTTGCAAAAAGTAGCCGTTTATATCCTTTTACAAATTTTTCGCCATAGAGATCTTTATTGCTAAAAAAACTGAGCGTCTGATTGTTTAAATCAAAACTAACATGCTTTAATGCTTTTTGTACAAAGTGAGGCAATAATCCAGCTTGTATAAACCCGATGAGCAATATTCCTAGTTTAATCCACATCGTTTTTAAAATGAATTACTACGCAAAAGATTTTCATTCTCCTTTAAAACTGCTATTGTCTCGGAATAGCCTAATTCAAAGATGGTATCTGCGTTACTCATTCCAAAGATGCCATAGCTGCCCAAATCTTTAGGAGCAATAACTAAATCGCATTTTGGAAACTTTAATTTCGATTCTGCTGCAGCCCCAATTTTTAGTGCTCTATCGGCTACAGAATAGGAGTGTTTTAGATCGTCAATACTTACTTTCTTTAGCGAATTAATAAAAACTCCTATAATTTTATCACAGTGTTTCTTCAAAGGCTCGACTGGAAAATTGTTTAGTATTCCGCCATCGATATAGTAAGAACCATTGATTTCGGTAGGAGTAAAAACCCCTGGAAAAGAAGCAGAAGCTATAATGGGTTTTATAAGCTGCCCCTTGCTAAAAATTTTTAAATTTCCCGATATCACGTTTGTTGCGGTAATAAATAACGGTTTTTCCAAAACATCAAAATTATCTCTTGGAAAGAATACTTGAAGATCCGCATAAAACTTTTCGGTATCAATAAATCCGGGTTTGTTAAAGGCGAATCTCTTGGCATGAAAAATAGAGGTTTCTTTAAAAAAACTGAATATTTCGGACCAATGTACGCCTCCCGCATATAAAGCCCCTACAATTGCTCCAATGCTAGTACCAGAAACATGAGTCGGAGAGATACCATATTCTTCAAAAGCTTTTAAAGCGCCTATATGCGCAGCCCCGCGTGCTCCTCCACCTGATAGTACTAGACCAACATTTTTCATTGTGACAATTGATTCAACAAATTAATAAAACCCAAAGATAATAAATCCTAAGTCAGGTCAATTTATCTAAGTTTCAATTGCCTAACTACTTTTAGAAATTGACAGATATGACTAAGGTCATTGTAAAATGCTGTTTTGTGATTTAAATTAGCTGTTTACAGGTATTAACATAAACACTTTCAAAATGAAAAACATATTGCTTCCAACAGATTTTTCCCAGAACGCTTTTAACGCTATGGAGTATGCCGTGCAGCTTTTTCAAGATGAAGACTGCACATTCTATTTACTCAACACATATACACCAGTCGCATATAATACTTCAGCATATGTAAATGGTCAATCGGCCATGATGATAGAGGAAATTACAAGAAAGACTTCAGAAAGTGAATTGCTGGAAATAGAAGAGAAGCTAAAGTCAAAATTTAAAAACTCAAAGCACACTTTTATAAGATTATCTTCTTTTAATTTATTGGTCAATGAAATTATAGCTGTGGTCAAGGAGCGCAACATTGATATAATTATAATGGGAACCAAAGGAGCGACAGGAGCAAAGGAGGTATTTTTAGGAACGAATACTATGTTTACTATTAAAAAAGTAACCTGTCCTGTAATAGCGATCCCAGACGAGTTTTCTTATGAAAAACCCAAAGAGATTCTGTTTCCAACGGACTTTAAGTTTTCTATGGAAAATAAGAGTCTAAAGCAATTAAAGTCTATTTGTACGAGCCATGAAGCGAGACTTAATGTTTTAAATATCTACTTCGGTGAGTCTTTAAGTGCGAAACAAGAGCAGTTAAAAAGTCAATTTGAACAGTTTATCAAAGATAATAATCACATTTTTCATACAGAGGAGTATGTAGATTTAGTGGAGGCTGTAGAGCGATTTCAAATAAAACAAAAGGTGAACTTTCTGGTTATGGTTCAAAATAAACATTCGTTTTTTGAAAACCTCTTGTTTAAACCAGTCGTAAAACAAATGGTATATCACACCAACGTGCCAATTATGGTAATGCCTGCAGTAGAATAATAATTTTAGGGATTGGGGATTCGGTACTTCGACTGCGCTCAGTATGACAGATTGGGGATTCGGGATTGAAGATATTTAAATGAAAGTAGAAAGTAGAAAGGATAAATTTGAAAAGGGAAATATGAGCGAAGGAGGAAAGGAGTTCTGTTTTTTTTTTCAATCCACACACAACTCTTGAGAATGATCCGTGAATATCCCAAACCTGACAGGTTTTTGAAACCTATCAGGTTTAAACTGTGGCCAACGGTTTACGGGTTAATAAATTTGTAATCGTCTCAGGCTTCAAAATCTTCCGAAAACCCTGAATCTTCCAGATTATTTATTCCTCAAATTCAACATTATCATCGTAAGAGGGATTGGGGATTCGGGGTTACGGGTAAAATTTGGAAGGACTTTTAAGTGTTAGGCCAATAAAATATTACTGGTACTTGGCTTAATAATAGTCTTCATTTCTTTATTTTTAGGAATAAAAGCGAAACATTAGAATCCAGACTGAAGTTGAACTTTAAAGCTGGCTTATTCAATACTAAAGAGTTTATTTAGCTATCAACGCGTGAAGCAAAGCTAAAAAAATAGTGGCCACCATAATAAAAACCAATAATGCGTACATATTCACTTTTTGCAATCTTTTTGTTGTGTCTCGTTATTGTGGGAGTAGATGCGCTTACTTTTTATTGGCTACAATCCATCACTCAGTTTATTGACTCTACGATAGTGAAAATGGTTGTTTATATACTGTTTTGGACTTTTACCATCGGCTTAGTCACTGCTATTTTAACACTTAAAATCCGAATGGACTCTGTGCCGGTAACTAGAAGACAATCTCTGATATCTTCATTATACGGACTAACCATTTCTTCTTTTATTCCGAAAATCATCTTCGTTATAGTTGTTAGCATTTTATACTTTTCAAATTATATTTTCTCCGACACCGATTCTTTAATCATTGTTCCCGTCGTAGGTTTAATAGCGGGATTTCTTCCTTTTTTCGTTATTGTATATGCCGTTTCTAAAGCGGTCTATAAATTTAAAGTTTACCGTGTTACTGTTCCTCATAAAGAGCTGCCGAAGGCTTTTGATAATTTAAAAATTGTCCATATCTCCGATCTTCACCTTGGAAGTTTCGGGTATCGATACAAGGTTTTGGAACGGGCAGTTAAGATTATAAATGAATTGGATGCCGACCTTATTTTATTCACCGGAGATATAGTAAATAATTTTTCTTGGGAATTGAACGGCTGGGATGAGGTCCTAGGAAAATTATCCGCCAAAAAAGGAAAATATGCCATCTTGGGAAATCACGATTATGGCGATTACAGTATTTGGGATTCCCCAGAAGCCAAAAGCGAAAATTTTAATTCTATAAAAGATTTCTTCGGTAAAATCGATTTTCAGTTACTTCTAAACGAAGGAATTGCGCTATCAAAAAATGATCAAAGCATTGCAATTATAGGTATTGAAAATTGGGGACTGCCGCCTTTCAGACAGGATGGAGATTTAATTAAAGCCTTAAATGAAGTGGAAGCTATTCCCTTTAAAATTTTACTTTCCCACGATCCTTCCCATTGGGATGAAGAAGTGTTAAAATACACAGATATTGCGCTTACACTTTCGGGCCATACCCACGGAATGCAAGCGGGAATCAAGATTATGGGAAAACAGTGGAGCCCTATAAAATATAAATACAAACGATGGGCAGGATTATATCATTTAAAAAATCAATACTTATACGTTACAAGAGGATTGGGCTGGCTGGGATTTCCGGGAAGACTGGGAATGCGACCGGAGATAACGCTTATTACCTTAAAAAGCCGTGAAAAATAAAACATTGAAAAGGATATTTCAGAAATAGAAAGTATCTATTAAATTCTTCAATAGTGAAAATTTTGCCTAAATCAATAACCGCTCTAGGCTGATTTATATCATATCTATTCCCTAAAAACCTACTTACATTTGAGTTTCCTATTTTTAAATGAATAAATCAAACACCATACTAGCCCGCACCAAATCATTTTTCGCAGAAATTGGCGATATGACCTATTTTGCAGGACGCTTTTTTCGAGAAGTGTTCAGCAGACCTTTTGAGGTTAGGGAATTGATGCGCCAATGTTATAATGTGGGCAATCGCTCTTTGTTGTTGGTGATAGTTACTGGCTTTATCTTAGGGTTGGTGTTCACGCTACAATCGCGCCCCACCTTGATGCAGTTTGGGGCTGAATCGTGGATGGCTTCAATGGTCAGTCTTTCCATAGTTCGGGAAATTGGTCCCGTGATTATCGCCTTGATTTGCGCAGGAAGAATCGGTTCAGGAATAGGAGCAGAGTTGGGTTCCATGAAAGTAACAGAACAGATAGATGCGATGGAAGTTTCGGGCACCAATCCGTTTAAATACTTAGTTGTAACTAGAATTCTCGCGGTCACTCTTATGTTGCCTTTATTAGTAATCTTGGGTGATGCCGTCGCACTTGTTGGTTCAGCAATCGTGGAAAACCTAAAAGGTGACGTCTCCTTTACACTTTACTTTAACCAAACATTTGATGCTTTAAAATTTAGTGATGTTTTTCCAGCGACCGTAAAGACTTTTTTCTTTGGTTTCGCAATTGGCCTTGTGGGAACTTACAAAGGATATCATTGTGCCAAAGGAACCGTTGGCGTGGGAGAAGCTTCAAACGCAGCAGTAGTTTATGCTTCTATGTTAGTGTTTGTAGTTGACTTTATCGCCGTTTTTGTAACCGATATATTTTTTACAGTATAAATGAATTCTCAAGAAAATAAAAAGCCTGTTTTACAGCTAAAAGATATTAAGAAGAGCTTTGGTGATAACCATGTGCTTAAAGGATTCAACTTGGAACTTTATGAAGGGGAGAACCTCGTTATCATGGGAAAATCTGGTTCTGGGAAATCGGTAATGGTTAAATGTATTGTGGGTTTAATTCAACCCGATAGCGGAAGTATCACCATTAAAGATCAAGATGTTATTTCTATGGGGCAGGAGGAATTGGATTTTTTACGTACTGAAATCGGATATCTTTTCCAAGGTAGCGCATTGTATGACTCGATGACAGTTCGTGAAAATCTGGAATTTCCACTCAGGCGGCATAAGGATAAAGTTGAAAATTTCCAGAGCACCGAAGCATCGGTAACGGAAGCGCTTGAAAGTGTAGGACTTTTGCACGCTATTGACTTGATGCCTTCGGAACTTTCAGGTGGAATGCAGCGCAGGGTAGCCTTGGCTCGCGCGTTGATCTTAAAGCCGAAAATTATTATGTATGATGAACCAACCACAGGTTTAGACCCTATTACGGCATACGAAATTATTCAGCTTATGCGAACTATTCAAAAACAATATAACACATCTTCCCTAATCATTACGCACGATGTGGATTGCGCGCGGGTTATTTCAAACCGAATGATCTTGCTGGTAGATGGAATCAATTATGCCGAGGGTACTTTTGAGGAGCTTTCAAATTCGAGCGATCCACAGACCCGAGCATTTTTTAAAAATTAAAGTTATGTCAAAATCAACTTCACAAAAAATAAGAGTTGGAATATTTGTGGTCATGGGAACTATAATTCTCGTGGCTGCTCTTTATTTCATAGGATCAAGACAGAATATGTTTAGCAAAAACATTCAGTTGTATGCGGTTTTTGATAATGTAAACGGGCTTCAATTAGGCAATAATGTGCGCTACTCAGGAATCAACGTTGGGACGGTATCCAACATTGAAATGATACAGGTAGGCGAGATTTCTATCGAAATGACGGTGGACGAAAAGGCGGCTTATTTTATTAAAAAGGATGCTCAAGCTTCAGTCAGTTCCGATGGCTTGGTTGGAAGTATGGTGGTTAATATTTTCCCTGGAAATAAACAGCAAGCAACAAATGTGGTTTCAGGAGATACCATTCACACATCCAATAAAGTTAGCATGGACGATATGCTTGAGACCCTAAGTACAACCAATGAAGATCTATCAAAAATAGCCAAACAAATCTTGATGGGGAAAGGTACTTTAGGCACCTTGATCAATGACACTATTATGGCGCAAAACATTCAGCAAACACTTGTTGAACTCAGAAAGACTTCGGAAGGAACTGGTGTGGCTATGGCTAAAATCAATCAGATTATTTCAAAAGTCAACTATGACGAAAGCGCTGCAGCAGTTTTGTTGAGCGATACGGCTTCCGCAAATCAAATAAGAACAGTATTCAGCAATCTTGAAAATTCTAGTAAGGATGTTAATGAGATGACCGAAAGTCTAGATGCTTATATAAAGGAAATAAAGTCAGGAAAAGGCGCTCTTAATCATCTTACGCAAGATGAAACTTTTGTGAGGGAAATAGATTCCACCATGCTTCAAATAAAGGAGGCTTCGGAAAAACTAAACCAAAACATGGAGGCTTTGCAACACAATTTTTTCTTCCGTGGATATTTTAGAAAATTGGAGCGGCAGAAGAAGAAAGAGGCGAAAGAAAAGTAATCTAAAAGCTGTATTTTAGCTATCCGAATCTATAAATAATTTCTAATGCTGAATAATTTAAAGGATAACTTCTCCCATCTTTTTGAGGATGCACTTCTAGAAGAAATAAATAATGTAGGCACTTTAAAGGAGGTAAAGGAAGGGGATAAGCTAATAGAGATTGGCGATTATGTTCGGTCTATGCCACTTCTTATTTCTGGAGCTATTAAAATTTTAAGGGAAGATGATAATGGAGACGAGTTGTTGCTCTATTTTCTAGAACGTGGTGACACTTGCGCTATGACTTTGACATGTTGTTTGGGACAAAAAAAGAGTGAGATCCGTGCTATGGCAGAGCTGGATACAATCTTGATTATGGTACCGATTCAAAAAATGGAAGAGTGGATGGGCAAGTACAAAAGCTGGCGCAATTTTGTGCTTCAAAGCTATCACGAACGCTTAACCGAAATGCTCGAAACCATTGATAGCATTGCTTTTTTAAATATGGATGAGCGTTTGGTGAAATATCTTCAAAATAAGCAGAAGATAACAAAAGACACTATAATCAATTCCACACATCAAGAGATTGCCTATGAGCTTAACACCTCGCGCGTAGTGATTTCGCGTTTGTTGAAAAAGCTGGAGAATTTAGGTGAAATTGAACTTTTTAGAAATAGCATCAAAATAATTTCACTTTAGAACATCATTTTTTTAAATTGAACATTTAAAATGCTTTCGAAATGTAACCTTTGTTACTGCCACAAAAGTTATTTAAATTTATTTTTGAAGTGTTCCCGCCTAAATATTTAAATTATGAAGATATTTCTTACGTTATTTTCTGTACTTCTATTAGCTTCCTGTAACAACAACAACAACAACAACAATGGCAAGGACTATTTGGCCATGGCCGACAGTAGTGACTATGCTGAAATGGAAGTCTTTCAGGAACATCCGGGAAAGCTATTGATGGAAAACAACTGTTACGCGTGTCATAGCCCAAAAGCCGCTGAAGATAATATGGCAGCTCCGCCAATGGTGGCTATAAAAATGCACTATATTTCAGAAGATACTTCAAAAGAAGATTTTGTCAATGATATGGTGGCATGGTCTAAAAGCCCTTCCGAAGAAAAATCGAAAATGCCAGGAGCTATTAAGAAATTTGGATTAATGCCGTATCAATTCTACCCAGAGTCAAGCATCCGAAAGATTGCCGATTATATGTTCGATACTAAAATTGAAGAACCTGTTTGGTTTGAGGAACACTATAACAAAATGCACGGGAAGAAATTGGATACCAATGATAAAAAGAGCTAAAGAAAATGAATTGCACGGAATTTGAGATATTTAATTTTTCAGTAGTCAGTAGTCAGTAGTCAGTAGTCAGTAGTCAGTAGTCAGTAGTCAGTAGTCAGTAGTCAGTAGTTGAGAGAGAGTGGTTTATTTTTTTAGGGACAAGAGACAAAGAGCATAGAAACAAGAAAGTTATTGCTTTTAACCTGCATCCTGCAACTTGAAACCTGAAACCTGAAACCCTTGTTAGAACCCTTTGAAAATGAATAACTTGAAATTAGACGAAAGCTTTTGGAGCAAGAAATATACTGCTGGTGATATGGGTTGGGATATTGGCTATGTTTCCATTCCTTTAAAAGAGTATATCGATCAACTCACCAACAAAGAATTAAAGATTCTAATTCCTGGAGGTGGTAATTCCTATGAAGCCGAATATCTGTTTAACAGAGGATTTACGAATGTCTCCGTCGTTGATATTTCCAGTATTCCACTTGAAAACTTATTAAAACGAATTCCTTCTTTTCCCAAGGAAAATCTGTTGCATCGCGACTTTTACGATTTAGAAGAAACCTATGATCTTATTTTAGAACAGACTTTTTTCTGTGCCCAGGATCCTAAATTTCGAAAAGATTACGCTTCAAAAATGCACGAAATATTAAAGCCTAATGGTAAATTGGTGGGCTTACTTTTTAATATTCCTCTAAATAATGACAAACCACCTTTTGGCGGTAATGAACAGGAATACCGCTCTCTTTTTGAAGAAAGTTTTATAATCGAGAAAATGGAAACGGCCTATAATTCCATTCCGTCGAGGGCGGGTAATGAGCTTTTTATAATAATGGGCCTTCGATAAATTTTGAAAGCCTTAGAAGATTAATTAGTGTTTTTTATTATTTAAAGTGCTTTCAAAATACTCAGGCACCTTTGATTTTTCGTTTAAAAGAAATAGGAACCAGGGCGGAAAGTGAAAGCGAAGTTAATTCATTAGTCTAGCCTTTTGGAATTTGGAATTTTGATATTATTTAGAGTGATTTAATTACACTTAATTTTCAAGGTGGCTGAGTGATTTTATGGTTACCAAGTTTTAACGAGAACACAGAATTTGTCTTCCATAAAATTGTATCGAAGCCTTGCGAGAGGAAATAAGTGGCAGTAGGCAGTGGCAGTATCAGTAAATAATTAATAGAATTCAAAATTGAAAATACCATTTAAAGATATAGTATTCGTTTTACTTCAATTCCTGCTATTTATAGCATTTACATTTGATATTGAATCTATGACAATCCTTTTTCCACCTATTCTATTTTGGTTTGGCGTGGGGATTTTTGTTTTAGGATTTGTAATAACCGTTGTTGCGGTATTGCAGCTCAACGTCAATTTATCGCCATTCCCGAGTCCGTTGCCGGGAGCGAAACTTATTGAAACAGGGGTTTATAAATTTGTGCGCCATCCCATTTATACGGGACTTATTTTAGCTTTTTTTGGATATTCGATTATCAGTGATTCTGGATATAGATTGCTTATTACTACTTTACTTTTTCTTTTGTTTTACTTCAAAACCCGTTATGAGGAAAAACAACTCATTGAAAAATTTCCAAACTATTCAGAATACAAAAAAAGATCAGGAAGATTTTTTCCTTGGGTTTAATAAGGAGAACCACAGAGGCACGGAGGACACGGAGATTTTTATTTAAGGTATTAATTGACTCAAGTTAGCGTCTAGAAACTACCGTCTACAATCAATCAAGTCTCGGCCCATAACAAAGATCCCCTGCATCGCCAAGTCCGGGAACAATATAGCCTCGTTCATTAAGGGCATCATCAACAGCGGCAATCCACAAATGGGTGTTTTTAGGGTAGATAATATCGGCGAGATCGATTCCGGGTTTGGCGCCGAGTATGGAGATTATATGGATTTGTTTTGGTGTTCCGTGACTTTCAAAGGCTTTAAGAACATTTTCGAGTGTTTTTCCTGTTGCCAGCATAGGGTCGGCAAGAATCAAGGTCTTTCCTTCAAGAGAAGGGGAGGCCAGATATTTTATATGTACTTCAAATTCATCCCCACCATCTGGATGGTATCTGTAAGCAGAGATAAAAGCATTTTCAACGCCGTCAAAATAATTTAAAATTCCTTGGTGCAACGGAATTCCTGCGCGAAGAATGGAACATAAAACAATGTCGGAATTGGGAACGTTGACAGTTTTTTCACCTAAAGGAGTCTGTACTGTTTTCGAGCTGTATTCCAAGGTTTTGCTCATTTCGTAGCTCAAAATTTCCCCAATGCGCTCAATATTTCTTCTGAAACGCATACGGTCTTTCTGGATTGATACGTCCCGAACTTCCAAAATGTATTTGTTGATAAGGGAATTCTCTTTGCTGAAGTCGTGTATAGTCATAATTGGAAGGAATTGCTACGAAGTTAAAATTAATTGATGACGAATGCTATACTTGAGTCGATATTTTTTCCGATTTGGAAACTGTGGAACTCGAAAATTAAGATACTAAGCTGTCACAAGTCATATACAATTCCAAAAATATTGTATATTTTTGGGGTCTAAGTGAAAACTCTAGTTGCCATATCGCTTTCCCTTCTCGTCTTTGTTCAAAGCGTGGGTCTTAGTATGTCTGATGTTTTTATGCTTAACGATTTGGTAGAGCACGCAAAATTTCATTCTGAAGAATTTGGTGATGATTTTTTTACCTTTTTTGAAAAGCACTACGGCGATCTAAAAACGGAGCATCAAAAAAGCCATCAAGATGAAAAATCGCAACACGAGAATCTCCCATTTCAGCATAATCACTGTAATCATCTATTGGCCGAAGTAATAGTAATGGGATACGAATTTCCGTTTGAAAAATCGGTGGTTACTTATACTGCCAATCCACATTTTTACTATCAGGATCTTTATTACTTCCTGGAAAGAGCTTCTATCTTTCAACCCCCTAAAATTGCATAATTAAATAGCAGTATTGTTTAGAATTCAGTTTCTAAGCTACATCTGTAGTCGTTTTTCATTGTCTGAATTTCTGGACAGTTTGAAACCTATAATCCTAGTTTAATTTTTCAACATTCCCCTTTTTTATGTTGAAATTCTAAGGTCATCATTTAATTATGTTATCAAAAATCATTCATTTCAGTATTAAAAATAAACTGATTGTTGGGCTGTTCACTTTGGCGCTCATTGTTTTCGGGATATTTTCACTTACCCGAATTTCCATCGGGGCAGTGCCCGATATTACCAACAATCAAGTTCAGGTTATTACCACCTCGCGAAATCTTTCCACCGAGGATATGGAAAAATTCATCACCTATCCCGTAGAACTGGAGATGGCGAATTTACCGGGCGTTCTGGAGATCCGTTCCACTTCAAAATTTGGACTTTCAGTGGTTACCATCGTTTTTGAAGAGAATATGGGAATGTATTTGCCGCGGCAGCTTATCGCCGAAAAAATACAATCTGCAGCCGAGAATATCCCAGAGGGATTTGGCACGCCACAGATGGGCCCGATTACCACAGGTCTGGGAGAAATCTATCAATATATTCTGGACGTTGAGCCTGAACATAAGGATAAGTATAGCCTCACCGACCTTAGGACCATCCAAGATTGGATTATTAAAAGACAACTCTCAGGAATTCCTGGAGTCGTGGAAGTCAACACTTGGGGTGGAAATCTAAAACAATATGAGGTCGCCATAAACACGAATAAGCTCAATGCGATGGGCATTACCGCGGGCGAAATCTATACCGCTTTAGAAAAAAACAACAGTATTTCAGGCGGTGGGTATATTGAAAGAAGCAACCAAGCTTATTTTATTCGCGGGGAAGGCTTGGTCACTTCTCTTGAGGATATTGGAAATATCGCTGTTAAAACCCAAGATGGATTTCCCATATATATAAAGGACGTTGCAAAAGTGCAATTTGGAAGCGCGATGCGTTTTGGTGCTATTACGGGGAATGGCGAAGGCGAAAAAGTAATGGGCCAGATAATGATGATCAAAGGCGGTCATTCTGATAAGGTGATCGACGCCGTACATAAAAGGGTGGCAGAGGTTTCGAAATCCCTGCCCGAAGGTGTTTATATCAACCCAATTGTAGATAGAAGTGAATTGATAGAGAGAACCACGCACACAATTGCCGAAAACCTAATCCTGGGAATATTGATCGTGATTTTTGTGGTGGTTCTTTTGTTGGGGAATTTAAGATCAGGCTTGGTTGTGGCATCGGTTATTCCGCTGTCGCTGCTGTTTACCCTCTCAATGATGTATCTGTTTAAGTTAGATGCCAACCTGATGAGTTTAGGGGCAATTGACTTCGGAATTATTGTAGATGGAGCCGTTATTATAGTTGAATTTGTAGCCTTTCAGATCAACAGAAACGTACTAAAACTAAAGGCACTTCCCCCCGCGGAGAGAAGGATTGCCCAAGAAAGTATTGCTGAAAAAGGGAGCTCTAAAATGATGAATGCCGCCATTTTTGGGCAGTTGATCATTTTAATCGTCTTTATCCCTATTCTTTCCTTGAGCGGTGTAGAAGGAAAAATGTTCCGACCTATGGCGCTGACTTTCAGCTTTGCGATGCTGGGAACAATGTTGTTGTGCTTCACTTATGTGCCAGTAGCGGCAGCTATGTTTCTAAAACCTACGGAAGTATCGCCGAAAAATATTTCGGTTCGGATAATGAACTTTCTCAATCGGGTTTACGATCCTATTATTCGTTGGGCCTTGGGCGCTAAGCGATTAGTAATAGGCATTGCTGTTTTAATGTTAATCATTACCGGATTTGTTTTTTCCACGATGGGAAGCGAGTTTATTCCCACTTTGGACGAAGGGGATTTTGTGATTCAACCCGTATTAAAAACGGGAACTTCCCTGAGCAATACTATCGAAATAACCACCCAGATAGAAAAAATACTGGTTGATAACTTTCCAGAGGTAGATCAGGCAGTAACCCGCTTAGGAGCGGCGGAAGTCCCTACGGATCCGATGTCTATGGAGCAAACGGATGTAATGGTTACGCTAAAGCCTAAAAGCGAATGGGTTTCTGCCAAGAGCAAAAATGAACTGGCAGATAAATTTAAGGAGGCTTTATCCGTAATTCCAGGTATGGAAGTGGAGTTTAGTCAGCCTATTGAAATGCGTTTTAATGAACTTATTACAGGGGTTCGCGCCGATATTGCCATCAAGATTTTTGGAGAGGATTTGGATATACTCGATAAAAAAGCTCGCGAGATTAAGGAGTTGATTGAAGGTATAGATGGCGCTGATGATATTACCGTGGAAAAAGTAGTCGGTTTGCCAGAGATGAATGTCAAATTCGATAGAGCAAAAATTGCACGCTATGGACTTAATATAGAGGATTTAAACCAAACCATTGCGATGGGGTTTGCGGGTAGAGCTGCAGGTAGTGTTTTTGAAGGCGAAAAGCGCTTTGATCTGGTGCTGCGATTTGACGAAGATCATAGAAATGATATCTCCCATTTGCAAAACTTATATGTGGACACTCCTTCTGGAAATAAAATTCCTTTAAGTGAACTGGCCGAAATTAAATATTCAAAAGGTGCCGCACAGATTTCCAGAGACGATACAAAACGTAGAATTGTGGTGGGCGTCAACGTGCGAAACCGCGATTTACAAAGCGTTGTAGACGATGTGCAAACTGTGATAGACGAAAACGTAAAACTTCCCGTAGGCTATACAATTGATTATGGCGGACAATTTGAAAACCTGGAAAGCGCGAAAAAACGATTGCTCATAGCCGTGCCAATCGCCTTGTTGTTAATTTTTGTGATGCTGTATTTCGGGCTGCGCTCCGTTAAGGAAGCCCTGCTGATTTATTCGGCCATTCCGTTATCTGCGGTGGGTGGCGTGTTGTTATTGTGGATAAGAGATATGCCATTGAGTATTTCGGCGGGCGTTGGGTTTATCGCGCTCTTTGGAGTGTCAGTATTAAACGGAATTATCTTGATAGAGCACTTTAAGGAACTTAAAAAAGAAGGGATGAAAGACACGAACAAAATGATTATTCAAGGTTCTAAGGATAGATTGCGGGCAGTATTGCTCACAGCTGCTTCTACTGCGCTGGGCTTTTTGCCAATGGCGATTTCCACTGGAGCGGGAGCCGAAGTGCAACGACCTTTATCAACCGTAGTAATCGGTGGGATGGCGAGCGCATTTATATTGACCTTGATCGTTTTGCCAGTGTTGTATTCGATTTTTGATTCTGATAAAAAGAAAAAATCACCTAGAAAACTTGGGAAGGCTTTGCCAATTACCTTTCTCTTACTACTTCTTGGAGTGACGGGGTTTGCTCAGCAAAATCCTAAAACCTTGCGGGATTTACAACAAATGGCTTTGGAAAACAACGCCGGACTAAAAGCTTCAGAACTACAAAAGGACGAGGCGAAAGCCTTAATAGGAAGCGCTTTCAATTTCGAAAAAACAAAGGTGTATTATGAGTTTGACGAAAATAATATGGGGCCAAACAATATGCCACTAAACATTTTTGGGGTAGAGCAAAGCATCCTGTTTCCCACGGTTTATTTTGCTGAAAAAGCTGTAAACCAACGTCAATATGAAATGCAAAGCAGTCAGTTTGAAGTAGAACAACGAAAAACGCAAGGTTTGGTGGAAGCGGCCTATTATCAATTTCTATTTGAGAAAAATCAGGAGCGTGTTTATAAAAGTCTGGACAGTTTATATCAGAATTTTGCCCACGCCGCCGAGCGCCGGTTTGAACTTGGGGAAACCAATTATTTGGAAAAAATAACCGCCCGTGCTAAACAACGACAATTGGAAACCGATTATAGGCAGATCAAAGAAGATGTGCAGATTGCGATGGAACGATTAAAAACGGTGGTTCAGTCTGAAGATAGTTTGTTGGTTTCAGAACAGGCATTGGAAAAACTGCAACTTTCGCTGCTTGGTTTGGAAGACCATCCAGCCATAGATTATTATGATAACAGGAATGAATTTTTTGAGGCAAAACGCAGTCTTGAAAAGCAAAACCTGCTCCCAGATATCAGTTTTTCTTATTCCTTGGGTAGTAATTCAGGCTTGAGTCAGAATTTATACGCGTATCAGATCGGACTTAAAATCCCCTTGTTTTTTAGTGGTAACGCTTCAAAAATAAAGGCTTCGAAAATCGCAGCGGACGTCAGCCAAAGGCAAGCCGAAGATTATGAGGTTCACCTAAATTCCAGAAGAGCGCAGTTGCTCAATGAGGTTTCAAAATATGAAGAAGCCCTTAAATATTATGAAACGGAGGGGAAATCACTTTCCGAAGAAATTTTAAAAACGGCGAATATCAGTTTTAAAAACGGCGAGATAGATTTCTTTCAATATATCCAAAGCCTTGAAAACGCTTATGAAATTGAACTGCAGTATCTCGAAAACCTAAACAATTACAACCAAGCGGTAATCGCTATCAACTATTTAACGCTTTAAAATATTAATTATGAACTATATAAAATCATTGTTGTTGCTTTTGGCCCTTGTTTTAACGGCCTGCAACAATTCAGAAAAGGAAGGAGATACGGCGGAAATAACCGCAGGAGAATCTCACGACGACATCATCCATCTTTCCCGAGCGCAATTTGAAAATGCTGCGATGGAGATAGGCAAACTCGCAGAAAAACCTTTTGCCGAAACGGTACAAACCAGCGGAATTATTGACGTGCCGCCACATAGTCGTGCGGTGATAAGTGCTTTTTCCGGTGGATATATAAAAAACACGCCTTTGTTGATTGGCGATAAAGTCAAGAAAGGGCAACGTTTGGTAACGCTGGAAAACCCTGAGTTTATCGCGATGCAACAAAGTTATTTAGAAACCGTGGCGCAACTTTCCTACCTTAATTCGGAATACGAACGGCAGCAGATAATGATGGACGAAAAAATCACTTCGCAAAAAAGTTTTCTAAAAGCAGAAAGCGAATATAAAACGGCTTTGGCGCGGAGCAATAGCTTAAAAAAGAACCTTGAAATGCTCAACATAAACCCAGCTTCCGTTGCTGCTGGAAATATTGTTTCACAAGTGAATATTTACAGTCCCATTGACGGGAATGTAACGCAGGTATTTGTAAACACGGGCACCTATGTTTCGCCAGCTGATAAGATTATGGAAATTATGAATACAGATCATATTCACTTGGAGTTAAAGGTTTTTGAAAAGGATTTACTCCAACTTAAAAAGGATCAGGAAATACTGTTTACAGTACCCGAAGCGTCCAAAGAAACTTTTAAAGGCAAGGTGCATTTGGTGGGCACTTCCATTGATCCAAACAAAAGAAATGCAATGATTCACGGGCATATAGGCGAAAAAGATGAGCAAAACTTCACCGCTGGAATGTTTGTGGAAGCGGGAATTGTAACGGGCACTTCAGAGCATATGGCACTTCCCGAAGACGCGGTAGTGGAAAATGAAGGCAAAAACTTTGTGCTTTTAATTGAAAATGAAACCGATGACGAATTTGAAATCCATCCGGTAGCAGTAAAAATCGGCACCACTTACAATGGGTTTACAGCCATTGAAAACGCTTCTCAATTTAAAGCAAACGACCGCTTTTTAACCAAAGGTGGTTTTGTTTTGTTGCAAGAAGAAGGAGGCGGGGGGCATAGTCATTGATTCAGATGAGTCTAGACGTTGTGAACTAGGATGGAATGGAACGACGAATGACGAGCGACGAACGACGAAAAATTGAAATTCGAAAGTTGAAATTTGAAATACGAAAGGTGAAGTACGAGCGACGAATGTCGGTTTGAACCACGACTGAAGGGAAGGGAACGATGAATGACGAACGACGAAAAATTAAAATGCGAAAGTTGAAATACGAAATACGAAAGTTGAAGTAGGAGCGACGAATGACGGTTTGAACCACGACCGAAGGGAATCACGACTGAAGGGAAGGGAACGACGAACGACGAAAAATTGAAATGCGAAAGTTGAAATACGAAATACGAAAGTTGAAGTACGAGCGACGAATGATGGTTTGAACCACGACTGAAGCGAATCACGACATAGAAGGGAAACCGAAACCAAAGTCCATTAACTGCTCTACACTTTTTGAATTTTGTTTTTTGAATTTGTTATTTGGTATTTGGTATTTGGAATTTGCTTTTTGCAATTCCTCCCTTTCTTGAATATTAATAAAAAATAACAATAAATAATAATAGATGAAAACAACAACCTATTCCAGAATTTACCGAATCATCCATTGGGCAGTGGCGATTACTTTTCTGCTTCTGTTGGTCACCATCTTTTTGCGGTTGACTTGGATGAACAAAAACAATATGGCAGATATCATTGGGGCGTATCTCAGTGGTACTGATCAATCCCTTTCGCGTGAGCAGCTTATCGTCTTAGCAAAACAGATTAGAAAGCCTATGTGGGACTGGCATATTTATTTAGGCTACGTTTTAACGGGATTATTTAGCATCCGCTTTATACTTCCCTTGTTTGGGGAGATGAATTTTCAAAGTCCCTTTACCACTGGTTTGACAACAAAACAAAAGATGCAAAAATGGACTTATCTTATTTTTTATGTCTGTGTTATAATATCCTTAATAACCGGTATTTTGATTGAATGGGGTCCAAAAGATTGGAAAAAACCCTTGGAAGAAGTACACGTGCTGGGAATTTATTATTTGGTGGCATTTATTGTAGTCCATATATCAGGGATCATAATCGCGGAACTCACGGACCAGAAAGGAATTGTTTCAAGGATAATAAATGGAGGAAAGAGGATGAAGTGAAAATTGTGAGACTTCTTAGGGTTTTATTAGCTCTTCTTTAAAAAACTCTAAAAATTTTACCTCAATTGTGGTATTCCGTAAACTTGCATTGCGAATTTCTGTTATATTTGGCTTGATTAACATTTTAAGAGGATATATTAGGAATATATACGTCATTCTTATGTTGTATATACGTCGATGGTTTATATATAAATGTTAGGCAAAATTTGAAAAAAATAAAGCATATATATTATATAAAATTGAAAACTAAGAAAAAATTGTTAAACGTAATCTATAACCAAGACGCTAGAAATATTTTGGAATCCATTGGGTCTAAGACAAAGGTTACTACAACTATTACATCTCCACCATACTATGATATGAAAGACTATGATTCTGACAATCAAGTAGGCTACGGACAAACTTATGAAGATTACTTGAAAGATTTAAAATCGATTTTTGCAGGTGTATTTGAAATCACAGAAGAGAACGGTACTTTATGGATAATAATCGATACGTTTAAACGAAATAATCAAGTAATCACACTACCATTTGATCTCTCTGACAAATTAAAAGAAGTTGGTTGGCTTTTACAAGATGTTATTATTTGGAAGAAAGATAAAACAGTTCCTTGGTCCACTAATGGCTTTATGCAACGAAAATTTGAATACATCTTATTCTTCTCGAAAAGCATAAATTACAAATCCAATAAGGATAGCGTTCGAGTTTATGATACTTCACAACTAAAGAAATGGTGGATAAAATATCCCGAAAGATATAATCCAAAAGGGAAGGCTTTAGATGAAGTCTGGGAATTTCCTATTCCAACTCAAGGTTCTTGGGGAGACGAATATATCAGACATTTTTGTCCGTTACCCCAAGATATGGTAGCAACAATGATTCAAATAAGCACCGATGAGAATGATAATATTCTTGATCCTTTTGCGGGTAGTGGAACAGTTCTATCACAATCTGCCTATATGAACAGAAATTATATTGGATTTGAATTAAATGAAAAATACATTTCAATGTTCGAAGAATATTTAGAAAAAACATTTTCTAAATATCGAAAAGAGTATGATCAATTTTCTCAGAATAAAGATCAAGGAGATTTCGAAAAACGTATTCTTAATTTAAGGTCCTTGAAATTTGCACGTGTTCTAGGTAATAATATTGAGAAGAATATCGACTTTGATAATTTTAAAATATTTGTTGTTCCAAAAGAAGCTAGTAAGATAAAAAACAAACTACTTCGAGTGGAATATCAAATTATTGGACAAATTGATGAAACTATCTTTTTAAATGAAGCAAAAAAGTTAATTAACAAAGCACCTTTATCGAAATTTGGTATTGAGCCAATATTCAAATTTGTAATTTCTAAAAAATTCAATAATAAAGATCATTTTGGTTACACAAAAACTAATACGTATTCATATGTAAAAAACGCTGATCTTAATTCGCCTAAAATAAAAGTCATAAGCAAGATTTGTGTTGACTTAAATGAAAATGATTACTTATAAACTTTCACTTATGGCTAAAGGTAAAACTAAAAAAAAAGTAACTAGGAAAAAACTTTCTCCACAAGAAAAGGCTGTAAGAAAGGAAAAAAGGGATCAAAGAAATGAAGTCTCAACCATCCTGAAAAATATTGGTTTTCAAAGATTGCCATATATTGATGGAAAGCATTTTGAGTATGATAATCGGAAAACAGAAATGGATGACATTTTCATAAGTGAAAATGTTATTCTGCTAGTAGAATATACAATAGGCGACCCTAAAGATCATTTATTCTCAAAAAAGATATTCTATGATAAAGTCAATCAGGATAAGCGAACTTTTATAGATTTTTTATTAAATGAAGAAAAACTAAAAAGTTTCAAAAAGTTCTACGAAGAAAATATTAACGGTAATTATTCAAAAAATGAATTGAGATTAAAAATTCTTTATTGTTCCAAAAAAAGCGTTTCAGAAGAACATAAAAATGTAATAGTTGATGTGATATTTTTCGATTACCACATTGTACAGTACTTTAAAAGTCTAACTAAAGTAATCAAAAAATCAAGTAAATATGAATTTCTAGAATTTATAAACATTCCAGTTGAAGATTACGGCTTAAATATTAAAAATTCATCATTAGGATCCTCTAATAAATTTTCAGGACACATACTTCCAGAAGAAAAAAGCTCTTTTGATGAAGGTTATAAAATAGTATCATTTTATATAGATGCCGATTCTTTACTTAAAAGATCATATGTTTTAAGACAAAACGGCTGGCGAGATATTGAAAATATTGGTCACTATCAGCGTATGTTTGAAGCTAAGAAAATATCCAGTATGAGAAGATATTTAACTGAAAAGAATAGAGTTTTTATAAATAATATAATTTCTACAATATCAATTGATAAAATCAAACTCTACGACAAAGAAGACAATCTTCTTTCAGTAAATGAAAATGGTCAATTTATAGGGAAAAATGCAACAGAAGTGACTCCGGCCTTAATCGAAATTAATGACGAATGTAATATTATTGGTTTGATTGATGGACAACACAGAACTTATGCCTATCACGAAGGAGACGATCAATATGAGACTAAGATATCTAAAATGCGAACTATTCAAAATTTGTTAGTCACAGGAATACTTTTCCCTAAGGTTGAAAGTAAGCAAGCAAGATTAAAATTTGAAGCCAATTTATTCTTAGAAATTAATTCTAATCAAACCAATGTAAAATCTCAACTAAAACAAGAAATAGAATTGATGATTAGTCCATTTTCATCCGTTGCAATTGGCAAAAGAATATTGACAGGTTTAAATAAAAGTGGTCCGCTAGTAAATTTAATAGAACAATATTGGTACGAAAAGGGAAAAATTAAAACCGCTTCAATCGTTAGTTTTGGATTAAGACCTTTGATAAAAATTGAAGATATAAAGGCTAAAGATAGTATTTACTTTATTTGGAACCATCCCGATAAACAGAAATTAAAACAAAAAGATAATAATCAATTTGATTTACTTGATGATTACATAATGTTCTCAGTAGAAAAAATTAGAGATTTATTAATAGCATTAAAAGGGAATTTGGATACTGATCAATGGAAAACTTATAGTCCAGGAAATCCAAAAGGTTTACTAACTGTAACTTTTATAAATGGCGTATTGAATATTTTGAGATTGCTAATAGAAAATAATAAAGTTTCTACAGTTGAAAATTACAAATTAAAGCTAAAGAACATTAACAAATTTGAATTTAAAAAATATAAATCTAGCCAATATCGAAAAATGGGAGAAGCCATTTATAAGGAATATTTCTGATAAAAAACTTTGCCTAACACGAGTATAAACGCAATAGCGGAGTTAGGGCTTAATTAAAAATAAATTTATAAAACAAAGTTCAGCCATAAAATTAAAAATCAGTACGTTAATCCCGCTACTACGCTTATACCAAACGTTACCAGTAAGCAAGGTACGGTAAAGGGACATCCTTTACAAAGTTAAAGGGACATAGTTTACACTTTTAAGATTCATAAATTGCTTGAAAAAGTATTTTATCATGGT
>NZ_AUBG01000013.1 GCF_000429125.1 Aequorivita capsosiphonis DSM 23843 | reverse complement strand
TTAAATGAGCTACTTATGAAATCAGATTACAATAATGTCAATGAACAAAATACTAATCAGCTGGTTTTCAACTTATTTTAAGTGGACACTAGTGACAAATAATATGAAAACTCAAGTAAGAAAATCAGAAAGAACTTTTAAACCCAATTTCCGCTCACTTCTATTAGCATTCACATTTATGCTAGCCAGTATTTCTGGATTTGCGCATTGTGATTCCTATGACGGCCCCGTTATTAAGGACGCCTTAAAAGCTTTGGATCAAAATAATGTGCAATTGGTTTTAAAGTGGATCGAGCCGCAGCAAGAAAAGGAAATCATTTCTTTATTCAACAAAACCTACAGTTTAAAAAACGGGGATCAAGAAGTATATTCCATTGTTGAAAAACATTTCTTCGAAAATCTTGTTCGATTGCACCGCGAAACTGAAGGCGAACCTTATACCGGACTAAAACCAGCAGGTTCAATGACTCCCTTAGTAGCTATGGCAGATAATTCAATAGCAAAAGATAATGTTGAAGAGGTTATTACAACCGTAACAACCCATTTAGAGCAAGTATTAAGAGAGCGATATGCGAAAGTCGCTGAACTCAGCAAAACTAAAGATAACTCGGTAGCACAAGGTCGTGCCTATGTTGAAGCTTATGTTCAATACACACATACACTTGAAGCATTGGAACACCTGTTACACGGACCTATCTCCCACGGCGGCGGAAATGCCGCTCATTAAGAATCTTTGACGAGCGACGAGCGACGAGCGACGAGCGACGAGCGACGAGCGAATAATAAAAATTAAAAACCGAAAGAAATGCAAAATATAAAAGAAATAAAAACTGTAAAATTTCAGTTGGAGACCCTTACCTGTCCTAGCTGTATTCAAAAGATAGAAGGAGTTCTTAAGAAAGAACAAGGTGTAGATAATGTAAAGGTACTTTTTAACTCAAGTAAGGTAAAGATAGCCTATGACGAGGATGTAGTGACTTCTGAGCGATTGAAGGAGCTCATTGAAAAAGTAGGATATCCAGTTTTACAATAATAAAATTCCAAAAATAAAATTCCAAATTCCAAAAACTGAGCGAGACAGATTCTTAGAGTATAAAAATCCATTGAATTATGAAAGCTAAACAAATAAACCGAATCATGTATACAGCAGCTATTTTGCTTATTGCTGCTTTGGCAACCTACTTGCTTAATGGCAGCGATAGGTTGTTGAATACGTTTTTAATAACTGCAACTTTGATAGCTGGGGCCCCCACCTTCCTAAAAGCTTGGAAAGCGGCCTGGTTAAAAATGTTTAGTATTGAGGTTTTAGTGACCATAGCCGTTATTGGAGCACTGATCATTGAGGAATATATAGAATCAGCAGCCGTAACCTTTCTGTTTCTCTTCGGAGCATTTTTGGAAGGACGTTCTTTGGAAAAAGCGCGCGCCTCCATAAAATCCTTAATGGAAATGGCACCGCTGGAAGCAACTGTACTTCGTGATGGAATTCGTTCCGTTATTATGGCCGAAGAGGTTATTGAGAACGACTTGGTCTTTATTCAAACAGGAGAAAAAATTCCAATTGATGGTCGTATAATCTCTGGAAAAGCTTCTGTAAATGAAGCTGCAATTACTGGAGAATCCATTCCGGTAAGCAAAGGAAAAGATGATCAAGTTTTTAGCGGAAGTATTCTGGATAGCGGATATCTGGAGGTAATTGCAGAGAATGTTGGAGAAGACACCACTTTTGCCAAAATCATTGAACTAGTAGAAGAAGCCCAAGAAGGAAAAGCAAAAACCCAACGGTCTTTAGAGAAGTTCGCGGCTATTTATACTCCGGGAATTATGATCCTTTCTGTGCTGGTCTGGTTATTCACAAGAGATGTCCATTTATCGCTTACATTTTTAGTGATCGCCTGTCCAGGAGCCTTGGTAATCTCTGCGCCAGTCTCTATAGTTGCCGGAATAGGAAATGGTGCTAGAAACGGTATCTTAATCAAAGGAGGAGAAGTGATGGAAAACCTAGCAAAGCTAAATGCTATTGTATTCGATAAAACTGGCACGCTCACAAATGGGAAACCAGAGGTTACCGCTATAAAAGGATTTGGTATAAGTGAAAACGAGTTGCTGTTAATGGCTGCTGAAGCGGGAGTAATCTCAGAGCATCATTTGGGGAGAGCTATTGTAAAAGAAGCCGAAAAACAAGGCTTAAAACTTCTGAATAAACCTACGGAAGTAACAGTTCTTAAAGGTCGCGGGATTGAAGTAAACCTTAACGGAAATCCTCTCTATATTGGAAATAGAAAAGGACTTCTTCAAAATATAACTAATATAGAGGATGAAATAGAGATCTATGCCACAGAACAGGAGAAAGCAGGGAATACTGCTGTCTTTATTGCTAATGACAAAAAGGTGTTGGGGATTATTTCCATCGCTGATACCATAAGAGAGAAAGCAAAAGGCGTTATTGAGCAACTTAAATCTGAAGGTATCGAACATTTAGTAATGCTTACTGGCGACAATGAACATACCGCCAAGATAGTTGGTCAACAATTGGGAATGGATCGAATATATGCCGATCTCCTTCCCGAAGACAAAGCGTTAAAAGTTAAAGCCTGCATGGGAAAAGGTATAAATCTCGCGATGCTTGGCGATGGAGTAAACGACGCCCCGGCGATTGCCTCTGCCAACGTTGGCATTGCAATGGGAGTTGCGGGAACCGATATTGCGATGGAAACAGCAGATGTGGTGTTGATGGCTGACAATCTTGACAAACTAATCCACGCATTAAGACTTTCTAAAGCTACCGTAAAAAATATGAAACAAAATATGTTTTTAGCAGTAGCTACAGTGGTAATATTGTTAGTAGGAGTGCTAACGAAAAATGTAAACTTAGCATCGGGAATGTTGGTTCACGAATTAAGTGTGCTCTTGGTAATTCTAAATGCCATTCGCTTGGTGAGATATAAATCGTCCAAGAATAAACCATCCATAAAGGAACAGGAAAACATAAACTTTAAGAGAAATGAAGTGTGTTTAGGTTGCTAAATGAGTCATAACTTAAAGTAATCACAGCTTATACTTAAAACACAATATACTTACATTCAATTAAATAAGCGAATTGTCTTAAATATAAACTTCACATCCTTTTTGCTTTTAAATTTAGGTATTACTTTCTTAAAACAGATTCTGAAAAAGAGAATCGCGTCTTCTATAAATCATTTGTTTATCTTTACGATTGAAAAAATTTCGAAATTTACAATTATTCTATGATCTCAAAATCCTGTAAATATGCGATTCGCGCCACCGTTTTTATCGCTTCCAAAGCCAAGGAAAATATAAAAGTAGGTGTTAAAGAAATAGCTGCAGAAATTGAAGCACCAGAGGCTTTTACAGGAAAAATTCTTCAGACCTTAAATAAAAATAAAATTGTCACTTCCCTTAAAGGTCCGTACGGCGGATTTTATTCCAATGAAGACCAACTTGATTTACCAATTCTTGACGTGGTAAATGCCATTGATGGACTGGGCGTTTTTACCGACTGTGTTTTCGGGCTCCACAAATGTTCCTATGATCACCCCTGCCCTATGCACTTTGAGTATTCCAAGACCCGCGACCAAATGCATACTTCCTTTAAAAACACCAGTATTAGAAGCTTAGCTGATAATCTTAGCAAAGGCATCGCTTTTCTAAAGAACCCAGAATTATGACCTCCGCAATCAATCCCATAAGGATTATATAATTATAGAAAAACAGATAGATGGAAGACATACGACCCCGATGGGGTCGAACATCACGTTCTAATTCATTTCTATAAATATGTGAACCCGATGGGTTCAAGACGGAGAATTGTTTTGAAAATGTTTAGACTATTACCTATTAGAATGGTTAAACTTCAAATGATCATTTCCCCATCCGCTATAATTAATCCCGAAGGGATTGCATATTTATAGATAAAACAGATTGACGGGAGACATATGCCGCCAAGCGGGGTCGAACATCACGTTTCGAATCATTTCCTATAAATATGTGAACCCGATGGGTTCAAGACGGAGAATTATCTTTAAGAATTTAGCATATCATTTGCGAAAATGAATCGCTAATCTCCCCCTAATCAACATCCCACTCCCTACACCAATCCCAAAGGGATTGTATATTTATAATAACAAAGTACACCGAAGGCACCCGACCCCAGCGGGGTCGAACATCACGTTCTAATTCATTTCTATAAATATGTGAACACGATGGGTTCAGGGCGTAGAATCGTTTTTAAAAAAATATTTAAACCATCATTTATTAGGGCGGATAAACATCAAATTATAATTACCCCGTCCGCTATAATCAATCCCAAAGGGATTGCATATTTATAGAAAAAACAGATAGGTGGAAGGCATACGACCCCAGCGGGGTCGAACATCACGTTTTGAATCATTTCCTATAAATATATGAACCTGATGGGTTCGAGGTGGATAATTATCTTCAAAAAATTAGCATACCATCTGAGAAAATGAATCGGTGATTTCCAGCTAATTAAAACCCCATTCCCTACACCAATCCCAAAGGGATTGCATATTTATAGAATACAACAGTTAGACAAGAGACATACGACCCCAGCGGGGTCGAACCTAAATATCTGGATAATTCTTATAAATAAACACTTCGAAATCAGCCCTTAGAAAGGTTTATTGCTCAAAAACCAAACTGAAAGAAACATATCATCCTATATGATGAATCCCTTTATTTACTGGTTAACACCCAATGAAATTTAAAATGGATTCTAAATCATTCTTCAATCCATTCAAAGAGATATTCCTCTTTAAAAGCTACATTATATTCCTCCAGAAACGATTTGTATTCATCTTTAAATGATTGTGTTTTATGATGTTCTTTCTGATTTTGAATATACTTAATCACATTATCCAATGCAGAATGACTGTAAGAAAATGCGCCATATCCATCTTGCCAATCAAATTTATATTTCGAGAAATTACTTTCGTTTATAAACTTGTTTGATGACTTCTTAACTTCCCGCATTAAATCGGACAAACAACAGGTAGGCTTCATTCCTATTAAAAAATGGATATGATCGTGAACGCCATTTATAGCTAGCATTTTTTGATTTTTGGTTTGAACGATTCCTGTGATATACTTATACAGTTCAACTTCCCAAGAAGACATAATTAAACTACGCCTCCCTTTGACGGCAAAAATAAGTTGAATATAAATTTGAGAAAATGTACTTGACCCCATAGTAGAAAATTTAACATTGAACCTAAGGTACGCCATTTCATCATAACAACAAATATATCAATTCTTTATAATTATAAATTGTGCGATTCTTAAACCACTTGAAACGAACCTTGGGTTGTTCGGTTTGCTATAAACACTTTCACTTTATCTACGAAAATGTTCATCTCATATACAAGTCAGATCGAAATTTTAAGCACTAATCTGGGGCCAAAAACTTAAACACAAACAAATAATTGCTTCTGGTATCCTATAAAATTAAACTCATAATCTCACTTAGTAAATAAGAACGAAGTCACTATAACCTACTCCCATAATACTTCTATAAAGGACTAAAAACTAATTATTTTATAACGGATATAAACATCTTTTATAATGATTATTTGTATCTTTGTACTATAAGAATTTACCTAAATCAAGAGCGTAAAAGAAAGCTAAAAATAGTTCAAAATGGAAAAAGATAAATCGAAATCCGAACGCAGACATATTGTAATAATTGGTGGTGGTTTTGGTGGAATTGCCACAGCCAAAGCGCTAAAAGATACCGATGCAGATGTTACTATAATCGACAGACTAAACCATCATTTGTTTCAGCCGCTGTTATACCAAGTTGCTACGGCTGAATTGTCTCCTGGCGATATCGCCGCTCCTATCCGCGCGATCATAAATAAAAACCCAAGAATAAAAGTACTTTTAGGAGAAGTGGAAAAAATATGCCCAGAGATAAAGTCCTTAAAAATGAAAAACGGGCAATCCATTTCCTTCGATCAATTGGTGATGGCAACAGGAGCACAATACAATTATTTCGGGCACGAGGAATGGGCAGAATACGCCCCTGGAATGAAGTCAATCAGCGACGCATTAAAAGTTCGAGAACAGCTTCTAATGTCTATGGAAGAGGCGGAAAAACAATATGACGCGAATAAAAGAAAATCACTTCTCACCTACGTTATTATTGGCGGTGGCCCCACCGGAGTCGAGATGGCCGGCGCAATAGCAGAAATCGCAGGTAATGGTTCAAAACACGGATATCAAGCAATTAAACCTGAAGACGCCAGAATCTATCTGATTGAAGCAGGTTCTAGAATCTTAAATGCTTTTCCAGATTCTTTAGGCGAAAAGGCAAAAACAATGTTGGAAAAAATGGGCGTTAAGGTATTATTGAATACCCCTGTAACCAATATAGAAAAAAACAAGGTCCATCTTAAAGTTGGCTCTATTGAAACTCCCAATATTATTTGGGCGGCTGGTATTAAGGCTTCCTCCCTATTGGATTCTTTAAACGTGGAACAAGATCGGTCTGGCCGCGTACTTGTAAAACCCGATTTGAGTATCCCTCAATATCCTGATATTTTTATTATTGGAGATTCATCCCATATAAAGGACAAAAACAATATGCCTCTCCCCGCCTTAGCTCCGGTTGCTACCCAACAAGGAAAATTTGTTGGAAAACTCATCGCTAAAGAAGGGAAAAGAAATGTCAAAGCCAAATTTGAATACACCGATAAGGGAACAATGGCAACGATAGGCCGCGCTAAAGCTGTGGCAGACATTAGAGGACTAAAATTCAGTGGTTTTTTTGCTTGGATGCTCTGGTCGTTTATTCACGTACTTACCTTAATTGGTTTCCGAAACAGAACGCGAGTTTTCGTTGAATGGATTTGGAATTATTTCACCTATAAAAGAGGTGTACGATTAATTACCGATCGTACTAAATGTGAATCCTGTTCTACTTATGAACAACCTATAAAGGAGCTTATAGAAATACCTGTTTAACAGCAATCTCAATGCAGTCTAAAAGTCTATACTGCTTTAGCGAAACTTCTGTGAAGTCTCGACGTTTCTTCATAAATAGGCTTTAATAAAATAGCCGTCCTAAATTCTTTGGACGGCTATATTTTTAATACTTGGATTTTTTTAAAGTGACATAATAACCAGAATTGAACTTATGGAGATAAACACCCAAAGCGATATTCCCAAAATCATTGGTTTCCAACCAGCCGATTTTATTTTATCAACTGAAAGCCCGGCACCAATCAAAAACAAGGTAAGCACCAATAAGGATTTCGAAATACTTGTGATTCCTGTAGTTATCATCTTAGGAATAGGTAGATAACTATTCATTATGATCGCTAGGATAAAAAGGAAAATAAAATATGGAATTTTTACACTCTTCCCTTTTCCTTTAAAAAGAAATACTGAAAGAATTGAAAGTGGAATAATCCAAAGTGCTCTTGCAAGTTTTACTGTTGTGGCCACTTTTAATGCTTCCTCCCCAAAAGTATAGGCAGCTCCTACCACGGAACTCGTATCGTGAATGGCAATGGCACACCAAAGTCCGAATTGATGCTGGCTAAGGCCAAATAAATGCCCAAGCGGTGGAAAGACGATAAGCGCAATTGAGTTTAAAAGAAAAATAACTCCAAGTGAAATAGATATATCCTTTTCCGAAGCGTTGATTACAGGGGCAACGGCAGCAATGGCACTTCCACCACATATAGCAGTTCCCGAGCTGATAAGATGGCTTCCTTTTCGATCCATCTTTAATAATTTTCCCAAGAAATATCCCAAAACCAAGGTAGCGATTATTGAGAAGACCGTTAATACAAATCCGTCTTTCCCTGCATGGAGGGTTTCAACCAAATTCATTCCAAAACCCAGGCCGACAACGGCAATTTTTAAAAGCCAGTTAACCGCTTTACTATTGAGCGACAAGAATGGGTGTCCTAAAAAATAAGAGAAGAGAAACCCACCTACCAAAGCTACAGGGCTGCTTACATAACCCGAGACACAAAGCACCATCGCAAGGATAAAGATTACTTTTATTATAGTGTTTTTGTTATTGCCGTTATTTTTCATCGTAATGTGTTTTTGTTTTACACTGCAAATCTCCGATGTTTTCAGGGATAATTTTCATCACAATTTGTTATGCTTTATTCCATTAGGTTATAATGGGAGACAAAGAAGCTTTTAAGGCGTTCGGCGGTTTTATCATAATCGCCGTGTAGACTCACAAATTGAAATGTACGTTCAATATTTAAACCTTCCACTTCTACAATCTTAAGGCTATGATTCTTAAGCTCCTTAGCTATGGAATGTATTGAAAGAAACGCATATGAGTCTGAAGCTAAGAGGTAGTTTTTAATGCTTTCTGTACTTCCCAATTGGATTTGAACGTTCATTTCTCGAAGATTCAACCCGGCATCTTTCAATGAATTCTCGATAATATTTTTAGTTCCAGAACCAACTTCACGGATTACGATTGGAAGTGTTTTAAGCTGATCTAGACTAACCTCTTCCTTTTGTATATATTTATTTTCAATTCGCGTAGCGAGCACTATTTCATCTTTAATAAAAGAATCGTAATGCAGTTTAGGGTTGTGAGTGGTTCCTTCGGAAAGACCAAGATCGGTTTCTTTTTGAAGTACTAAGGATTCAATCTTTTCTGAATTTTGGTTAATTAGCGTTATTGAAGTATCTGGATAAACCACCTTAAATTTCGATAGCAAGGACGGTAAAATATACTGGGCAATGGTAGTGCTGGCGGCAAGACTGATTGCTTTTGGCAGCTGTTTATCGCTTTCCATAAACTCCTGCTCTAGCTTGGTGTACAATTCAATTATTCTAGTAGCATAATCGAGGAATATCTCTCCTTCCGGCGTCAAAGTTATCGAATTCCCAAGACGGTTAAAAAGTGCTTTCCCGTATTGCTTTTCAAGCTCATTGATATGTTTTGTAACCGCGGGCTGCGAAATAAACAATAATTTTGAAGCCTTTGTAAAACTCAGTTGTTCGGCAACCGTTTTAAATACTTTTAGCCTAAAATCCATTAATTCTATTTATAGTTTGTGATTTTTAAATATCAATCCTCAGTATTGGCTTCCTCTTCCGTAAAAATCGAATTCTGTTTTTTGTTCATCACCACAGTTCTAGACGGAAATGGAAGTGCTACTCCTTCCCTGTCAAAACGTTTTTTGATGCTTTCCAATAAATCGCATCGCATATCAAACGAATCATCATAGTTTTTGGCCCACGTCCACGCTCTAACTGTTACGGAATAATCATTTATAGAAATAAGTGAAACCCGCACTTTTGGCTTGCCATTCAATATATCTGTGGCGGAACGATTGTCAATAATAAGCGGATGTTTTTCACATTCCTCTCTCATTATTACTTTTGCTAAATCCAAATCGCTATCATACGTGATATTGATTTCAATACGCTCACAGATTTTTAATTCGTCCAAATTATAGTTGATCAGTTTTTCCTTATTCATAATAGCGTTCGGAATAACGATTCTTTTGTTTTCAAAATTCCGAAGAACGGTATGCCTTAAAGTGATATCGGTAACCGTGCCAACCATATTGTCCGCGACCTTTATAATATCGCCGATTTTAAAGGGTTTAAAGGAAATAATAAAAACCCCACCAACTAGGTTTGCCAAGGCTTCCTGTGAAGCCACACCTGCAATCAAGGCTAATACTCCCGCCCCACCTAAAGCAGTCTGCGCAACTCCTTTTAATGAAGGAAATGCCAAGAGGGCTATTAATGCTCCTGTGGCATAAGCTGCAAATACGGCTACATATCGTAAAAATTTATAGGTGGTTGGATCTTCACCTTCAGTCATTTTCCGTTCAACACTTCTTCTAAACCAAATATTTACTGAGGAAGCAACTACAATGGTAATAACTGCTACGATTCCTAAATAAAGAACGAGTCTAAAATCCTCTCGAAACTCGTCGTATGCCTCCCCAAAAAACAAGAAGATTAGTGCCATTGCACCCAATACCAACCAAAGGGAATTTAAAATCCGTTTTACCAAATTAACGGTCTTTGGCTCAGTGCCCGGGAATTTCTTTTGCTCTTGCCGGATTAACCATTTATGGAGAATAGTGGTTAAACCGCGCATTACAATCACAACTCCCACAATCAAAAGTGCATAAAGAAACTGTGTTTTATATGTTTCAAAAAATTCAATCATAATCTATTTTTCATTCTTTAGTGGCTGTTTTTAAAAATGGATAATCATCGCGCCACTAGTTTAATATTTTTCTTCTTTTCGCGTATTAAATAAATTCCCCACAAGATAAGCAATCCGCCAATCACATACCAAAAGCTAAATTTTTCCCCGTCTAATAGTCCCCAGACTACTGCCACTAACGGCATCAAATAAGTAACTGTACTTGCAAAAACAGGAGTTGTATTTTGAATCAATTTATAATACAATACAATGGCAATAGCAGTTCCCACAACTGATAGGATGCTTAAAAACCCAAGCGACTCCCAAGTTTCGGGTGTATTCTGAAGATTGGTAAAGAAACCAGTAAATATCAAAATTAATAATGATGGAATCATCCAGATGGAGAAAACAGCCCCCGAAAGCTTAAGAGAAGGCACATGCTGCAATTTTTGTTTAATAATCAAGGCCGCCAATGCGTAAAAAGCAGTAGCCAAAACCACTAAAAGCGCATAACCTATTTTTGATTCTTCGGAAGTTGCTTCGGAAAAATACATCAACAAGGCCGCGCCGGCAAAACCAATGATAGCGCCAAAAAACTGAAGCCATTTGCTCTTTATTCCGAATAAGAAAAAGCCGAGAACCAATACAAACACTGGCACCAGCGAATCAAGAATTCCGGCAAGAGAGCTGCTAACCCGCGTTTGTGCGATAGGAAACAGATACATCGGTAAAAAATTTCCGAAGAAACCCGTTAAAGCAACCCAAAACAGCGTTTTCTTTGACATTTTACGAATCGCTGGAAATCCAATATAACATAAGATAAGTCCAGAAATCGCAACCCGAAAAGCACCAATTTGATAAGGCGTAAAAACGAGTAAGGACTTTTTTATCAAGATAAAAGAACTGCCCCAAGTAAGGGCTAATATAATTAGAAGAATCCAACGGTTTTCAAAAAGTTTTCCCATAAGCTTGCAAAGATAGACGCAATTCCTTGAGGAGATTGTATTCGCTATCAATTATTTATTTCCTTCAAACCCGAAGGTTTAAAATGAATTCTTTTAGGTTTTACAACTTTAAGTCCTTAATTATATAAGACATCTTAAAAATCTATTATATAGTGATATAAGTCAGCATTTATTTAATCATTAAGTTATAAGTTTGAAAATATGTGGAACAGTTTAAAAACATAACAAGATGGCAACAACAAAGAAAAAAACAATGGTAATAATAGGCGGTGCAGGTGGAATAGGCACGGCTTGTGCGCAGGTCCTAAAAGATTATAAACTGGTTTTGACCGACTATGCAACTCAAGATGTTACAAAAGCGGTAGAAAAATTAACTTCAGAAGGTTTTGACGCCGTCGGGATTGCTTGCGACATTACCAAAAAAGATGATGTAGCAAAACTCATGGAGTTCTCTATAAAACAAGGAAATTTCGGAGGACTTATTCATACAGCTGGAGTAAGCGGCAGTGCACAAAACATTAAAAAAGTATTCGATATTGATCTAGTTGGAACCGATATTATTATTGATGCATTTTATAAAGTAGCGACAAAAGATTCTGTCTTGGTATTGTTTTCTTCTATTATGGGGCATACCATTCCAGCGAATCCAGAATATGATGATGCGTTACTAAACCCACAAGCTGAAAGTTCCTTTTCAACTGTAGCCAAATTCGTCAATGACGATGCTGATATCATGTACAACTTTGCCAAGCGAGGCGTGCTATTGTTACTCAAGAAAAACGCATTTAGGTTTGGACAAAAAGGAGCGCGAATCGTCTCTGTCTCTCCAGGTGTAATTATGACGCCTATGGGTATTAAGGCTGCGGAAGAGCATCCGGAAAGAATGAATATGATGAAACAGCTTACTCCACTGGGAAGAAATGGAACCCCAGAAGATATTGCTGAAGTGGTTAAGTTTCTTATCAGCCATAAAGCTCAGTTTATAACGGGAAGTGATATTTTGATTGATGGTGGAATCGTAACCCAATTGTTGAAAAAAGCATCGTAAATAGGGTTTTTTGATAGTGTGTAAATAAAAAAATAGCGAGGATCGAACCTCGCTATTTCTTGTTAACGTTAATTTTCACGCAGCCTTATTTCGTTTTTTTAATATCGTATTTCTCTTTATAATACGCGATAATTGGTGGAAAAGGACCAAATTGATGTTGCTCCGCCGAAAAATCGTCTGCCCAAGGTCCATAAGGTGTGGAGACCGGTTTTAGTTTTTTATCCGGAAAATCATTTTCCTTATTGGCTTTCTCTGGACGCTTAAAGCTATTGATATATCCCGCTACATTATAAGCTTCCTCATCTGTAAGCACGGGACTGTCCCTAGTTGCCAATAAATAAGGCATATTTGCCTTTATAAACTGAGCAGCTGTTATTACTCTGTGCATACCTGCACCGTCATTAAAAGTGTCGTCACCCCAAAGTGGTGGATATTGATATCCTTCTTTGAAATCGTCAAACTTTACGCCTTGTCCATCTTCTTGATGACATTGCACACAGTGTTTTGTAAATACATCCTTCCCTTTCTTTAAATCTACGGCAACATCAGGAATTTCCACATGGGTGAATCCTGAAATTTCCTTTACTCTATCTTTCGGGATGCCTTCGCTTAACCACTCCATATAAGCGACCATTCCTCTCATTTCTTTAGACTTATGTTCTAGCATTTCTCCATTCATACTGCGTTCCATACAACCGTTTATTCTATCTTCTATGGTTCCCATGGCATTGGAACGCCCTCTAAAAGAAGGATATCGCTGTGTAACCCCTGCCCATGAACCTGATCCCGCAAGATTACCTGCTTCCAAATGACAACTAGTGCATTTCAAGTTATTTCCTGATAAACGCATTTCAGGTTTTTCAGCTTGTGGCCCAAGGTATTTTTGGGTTTCGGTTAATACCTCATAACCATACCTTACTTCAGGTGTAATAAATGTAGTTTCCAAATCCTCCTCAACATTTCTAGGCTCCCAATCTTTGGCCAAAGCTTCTTTGGATTTTAAAGCATCGGGATTGCTAATAAAATATTGTAAGACAATAAAAACTAGGACAATCAAACCAATGCCAACTGAAAAGAGGACCGCCAATCGCTTGGTTAGGAATTTAAATTTTTTCATATTTAGGGATAAAAGAGAGTTTAGAATATCAAGTTAGCATTGTGAAATATACCTATTAAAAGTTAAAAATGGTCTAAAACATAACTGTATATCCTTGCATTTGATACGTAGGTATATCAATCAAGGCAGAGAGTGTGAATTTTACGTTTTTGTTGACGTCGGTTTTATGATCTATTTCAAATTCTGCCAAGGCTTGCCCGCATACTTCAATATCAACACCATAGCTTGAAAGCTTCTGAATAATATCTGTATTGGGATTTAACTCCTTAAATTTTTTCTGATAGGCCTCATCAGACATTACCATAGGAGTTGCTGGTCCACTTACCACCGCAACAATATGAACGTTCTCCTTAGGCACGCCAGAAATACCCAAAAGGTTTATTTGTCTTGCAATGTGCCAAAGGTCCACATTAACGGCATCTTTATGCTTATCTGCAGTTATGTGGTACAGAATTTTGTAGGTAGCCGCAGAATCAGGCTGCACTTCGGCATCTTTAAAATCCTTAATTCTTCCATATCCATCTATAACTGGAGTTTGCCAATCTTGTGAATATCCTGTAAATCCTGTTGCCATAAGTAATGCGAAAATTGAAATAGCTATTAATTGTTTCATCTTATTTTAGTTTTAATTGAATTCACATTCAGGTTAATAAAACATCAAAAAGAATGTGAATTTTTAAGGTTTATTTCTAAAAGACGAACAGGGTTGTAAACTGAATCCTTACATCATCGCCCGCTTGTTTCGGAAGGTCATTGACTGCATAATTTTCTCGTCGCCCATAAATACCCTCCAACACTAATTTGAACTGATTTAATGGTTGATACTGAAGCGCTAAGATTCCCATATGGGTTTTATCAATGGACTGATCCGCATCCCTTGAATTTAGGCCCAAATCGTTTAGCCCGTAACCCAAAGTAGAGGATATCCTGTCGCTCCACGGATGTTCGTAAAATATCCAACCCGCAAACAGATCTACAGTTTCCAAATTACCATCTATTACAACTGCTTCATTGTTTACCTTATTAAAGTCTTCAATATAACCGCTATAACCTGAACCGTAAGTAGCGTGCAACTTAATGTTGTCCTTACCCACTTTAAATTTTCCGGTTAGGCTGGTCGCATATCCAAGTTTAGTTTTAAGCTTATTAGGCTGCAATTCACTGTTATAGTCAATTGGGTTTAACAGAGCTGCAATCCGAATATGGTTTTTGCCAAATGTCTTTTTAAAACCCGCAGTTAGATTTGGAAACACTTGTCGCGCATCCCAAGTATCGGGTACGCTTACATTAGGCTGATGATCTTCAATTGCAATAGAGAAAACATCGTCACCAAATTTTTCAGTATATCTAAATTGAACAGCGCGATCTACCGAAAATGAATTGGGACCACCCGTATTCAAGATTATATTCGGAAAAGCATCGGTATCTATAATATTACTCCAAGTTTGACCAATTCCAAATTTGCCAACTTCCAACCAAGCATGTCGAATTCTAGGGGCATTGCCTTGATTACGGAAATCTACTTCCAACAAGACTTTAAGATGCTTATCAAATTCTTTTCCAGTGTTTAATGCCGTAATTCTCACGCGAGAATCTTTAATATTAAATAGCGTGTTTGGATAAGATTCTGAAGGAACAACTATTTGCGATGGTTTAAAGAAAACCGTACTTCCTGTTTTATGTGTGTCAAAAATGACGTCGGCTTGTAAATGGCCTCCTAATTTAAGGTCTATTCCTTTGATATTATCAATCAAAAACCCTCCTTTAAGAGCGTTTTCAAGAGATTGGCGCGTTATTGGTTCCATACCGGTAGAATCTACTTTTTGTCCATATCCAACCATGGAAAAAAAAAGTAGAGACAAAACCAGTATGTTTTTAAAGGCTGTCGTTTTATAATTCATTTAGCCTATTCAATAGTTGTAAACCCATATTTTTTATAAATTTCCTTAGCCTTTGGAGAAACCAAGAAATCCATAAACGCATCTGCAGCTGCAGGATTTGGAGCATTTTTCATTCTTCCGGCTACGTAAGTTGCCTGAACATTAATATCATCTGGTAAAGTTACCATATCGATAGGGTGATTGGTCATTTCGGAATGATAAAATGCCTCACTATACCAAACTGGACCGGCATTAGACTCATCATACATAATGCGCATAGGAGTTTGACGGTGGTGTATTGTTGTAAGATATGTAGTTCCCTTACTCACTTTGTCGTTCATAATGGCGTTAGACAATTTTTCTCCGCCAGTATTTTCGTATGCATTAATAATACGGGCTCCTATCCCCTCCCACTCTGGGTTTGGCATACTTACTAAAACATCGGGTCTTTCTAGGTCCTTCAAGTCTTTTATATTAAGCGGATTTCCTTTTTTAACCATGATTGCCAATTTATTTTGGGCATAGGCTGCGGTTTTGGTAAACATCCCTTCCTTTTCCTTAGCAACTATACTCCCCTTTCCGGCAGTGATAACATCGGGTTTTAAATCGATAATCATATTTCCTAAAACCAACTTTCCGGTTTTCATTTGTCGTTCCTCTATTCCTGGAGGAATGGTTTCTGCAAATACGCGTTGGTATTTCGGGTTTGCTTTTTTAAATGCTTCCAAAAGCTCTGGAACCGCCATATATTGGTTTCCTGCAAAGAAAACTACCAAGTCTGGATTGTTTACATTTCCGTGGAAATCTGGGGCGTTGTCAATTCCGTAACCAATAAACTGGGTTCCTTCATGAGTTAATACGTCCCAAGGTGGATCATAGCGATGTCCGTAATCTTTGGTGTTTTGTGCAGTTAAGCTTGTAATTCCCAATAAGGCAATTACCAAGATCATTAAAATAGAGTTATTATTTTTCATAGTTTTTTATTTTAAACAAACCAAAAATCAATATGATCAAGGAATGTTTGAGATTGTTAAGCAAAATTAAGCACAGTTCGGATGGATACGAACCTGTTTGGTAGTAATCTTTTGTTAATTCGTAATTCATTAACTCAGTGAAAATGCTGGTTTGGAAGTGCCTCTTTCAGCAGTTAAAGGATAATTTGCCGATGCTAAGAAAACCTATTTTAAAATAATGAAACAAGTGTTTGGGTAACCAAATTATTTAATGTTGTTTAGGTTTTTTGGTTAGTAACTTTACAATCCTACTTTCCTACATTATCTATCCATTTATAAAAATCTTCTCTGGTGACGTTTTCAACACTCGTTTCTATGGTAGGCATCATTTTATACAAATCTAAATCCACCCAGTCTGTTAGTTTTAATAAACCTTTGTTTTCTCGCAAGGTTAGTTGCTCTTCATTGTAAAATAGCCCCATATCATCTCCAGAATACATAACTCTGGTTTTGACCAATATTTTATTTAAACTAAACTTTATTTCTTCTATACTTTCCAACATAATGAAATACTTGTTATGAGATTTATCACTAGAAAGGTTTTTAACTCGTTCTTTACTGTACCTCGCATTATTACTGACCAGTGAGTTGAAATTCTCAAGATCAAACTTGAAATAGCCTTCCTCATATTGTCTTAAATTTTCTTCGTCAGATAGTTCTAAGGAAGTATAAAATGTTTTTACAAAATGATTGATTCTAGCAAAACGACTCAAGGAATCCAATTTCATTCTTAATATATTATTAGAATCTGTTAAAGCAACTATGGAGTCGGTTAGCTTGGTCTTGGTTGCATCATAATCTAATGTTAAATCTGCTAGCTGTGTTTTGAGCTGCGTATTTAAATCTTTACCCTCCGAAACCTCTACAGTAAGACTTGAGATTGTTGCGGTATTTTCCTTATACTTATTCGTTAGTGATGTTGAATCTGCTTGAAGTCTTAAAACAGTTGATCGAAGTTCTTTCTTATTTTGACCAAATACATAATTACAGAAGAGGTTCAATATTACTAACAATATCAGACTATTTTTCATAATGAACATTTTTTATTGTTTGATAAAGCTAGAGGTACCTTCACAACATGGAGGAATTTAATTCTATCCATGCTACATAATTTCGGTGAAAAATTTTTCAAAATTCTTAAGAAAACTCACCTCAACAGCAAAAAGCGGAGAGAAAGTTAAATTAACTGGGGAGACTGAAGCATAAAGCTTTAATTCAAATATATTAAAAAACTTTATTCCTTAAAATATTTTTCTTGATAATTTAAGACCTATTGGGCTCATTAAATATTTTTTTAGACTTTAGAAAGCGAAATTGAGTTGATACAATTCGTATTTCAATTTTCTTATTTCAACTTTATGCTTCGCTCCTTCTTCTTTTCCTGAATAAAGTAAACACCAATTAAAACTAAAATGCCACCAAGCGCATACCAAAGCGTAAATATTTCCCCATCTAATATTCCCCAAAAAACAGCTATCACAGGAATTAAAAGTGAAATTGTACTGGCAAAGACTGCCGAAGTATCTTGAACAAGTTTAAAAAACAGAAACATGACCAAAGTGGTACTAACCACGGTTAGGAAAACTAAATAGCCTAAAGATTCAAGCGTTTCTGTTTGGGAATAATCAATTTCAGTAAAGAAGCCTGAGAACAATAAGATTATAAGCGATGGGATCATCCAGATGGCATATATGGAACTCGCCAATTCTGTTGATTTTATATGCATCAATTTCTTTTCAATAATTAGTGCGGAAACGGCGTATAATGCAGAACCAATAATCAATAATACCGTGTAAAAATAATGACTCTCGCTACTATCTGAATCTGATGTGTACACCAAAATCAAAGCTCCCACAAAACCAATTACAGCCCCGAGATATTGAATGGTTTTACTTCGTATTCCAAAAAGAAGCACCCCTAATATCAAAGTAAAAATAGGGTCCAACGCATTGATAATCCCTGCCAAGGAACTGCTCACTTCCCGTTGTGCATAAGGAAAGATAAAAACAACTAAAAAATTACCGAACAAGCCAGATAAGGCAATCCAAAAAATATCCTTCTTAGTCATTCTCCGCATGGCCGGAAATCCAATAAAGGCTAAAAGCAACCCTGAAAGTCCAGCGCGAAATGCACCAATCTGATACGGATCAAAAACCGGCAACGTCTTTTTTATCAGAATGAAGGATGATCCCCAAGTGATGGAGATAATGATAAGTAGAAAGATTTTATTCTGGAGAATTTGCTTCATCTTGTTTAATTAAATTGAAGCTGACAATATTAAGACTTTTAGAGAGACAAGCGTTTTATTCTGTGAAATTAAAAGATAGGTTGGAGTAAAAAAAGCTCACAAATTTATTTCTAAATCTGTAAGCTTTTAAATATAATGGTAGAAATTAAAAATGAAAAGAGTTGTTTTTCCCTTTCAAGTTCAACCTAATTTTGTAATTGCACTTATTCAACAATAAATTTCCCAGAGGCTTTAGAACCTTCGGTTACAATGCTATAAAGGTAAACCCCGGAAGCCCAAGTTTCCGTAGAAACAGAAATCGTATTGTTTTCCTCATTGCCGATCGTTTTATTGTATTGTACTCTTCCCAAAGCATCAGTAATTCTCAATGACCCCTGATTTTCTTGATCTTGTGGGAATTGTAGCATTACAAAGTCTTTTGCTGGATTGGGATATAAAACTGGCTGCAGTGAGGCCGATATTTCGTTTATATTTAGCTCTGCAGGCACTGGGGCTTTAAAAACCCCACCAACTCCGTCAATAGGTGAAAAAACACCGCAATACATAGTTTCTCCGTCAAACACCAAATTCATTGGAGTACCATAAAGATTAAGTCCAGGTATAGGCTCGAAAGCTGGAAAATCTTCACGATATTCAATCCAAGTTGCTCCTTGATCTACTGTATAAAGAATAGCTTCACTTACATGGCCCATAAAAAAGGCACCGTGGTAGTATTCCATAAATCGAACACTTGTTGATGCACCATCAGGAAGCGGCATAACTTCCCAGTTTTGAAAATCTGTTGTATAACGAATCCCGTCAGGAATGCCATCTGCATTGTAAATAACATAAAAGACATCATCAACTATAAGGGAACTATTTCCATACCATCTATCATCCACCTGCGCCCACAAATCTGCAGTTTCGTCATATACCCAGATGCCAAATGCACCAATATTATATAATTGGTCATGGTATGAATGCAAGTTATAAGTCCATTGACCTCCGTCTATCGGATTATCTACATCCCAAAGAGATTCCTGGTCAGTAAGGTTCCACGTGACGCCTTCATCTTCGCTATAGACAACACCAAAATTAAATACAGACGCATAAATCCGTCCGTTATGGTATTCCATGGCATAAATAGGGTCATCCACCGTTAATCCTGGGAGCACGTTGCCAAAGTTGACATTAGCCCAGGTTTCCCCATTATCATGAGAAATAGCCACATTACCTTCAACGCCGCCCATATAAATGCTTTCATCTTTTACAACATGAGCAGTGTAAGCATAATCTGTTGCCGAGGTTTTTACCCAAGAATCTCCCTGATCTTGAGAAAGGTAAATTCCACCCAATTCAGGATACATATCATCTGCCGCAATTAAATTTCCATTTTCGGCTTTAGCTAATGCCCAGGTGGCTTTGGTGAATCCAGTAGATTCCCACTGCGCCGTAAGGACTGAGGAGTTTAGGCACATAAGTACCACAAATAAAAAAAGTAAAGTTTTTGTTTTCATAAGATTTAGGTTTTTTGTTATCGAATTCTAAGGGTTAGTTTTTTATAAAGTATTGAAATTGTAGAATTCGATTGCTAACTTAACTAATTATTGGAATAATTAAGGGATAGGTTTTGGGTTTTTATTCAATCTAAAACGAGAACATTGATTTTCGTTTGAAGTGAACCCGATTCCAAGAATAACTGAAGCCGATTCTAAATAAGGAAATGTTTAAATTGATGTAAAGGTGGGTTAGAAAGATAGATCGTGAAAAGCCCATTATAGCCTGTATTGCTTTTTAATCGGGAAGATCCATAAGTACCGGCACTTCCACTCCACTCCTAAGAACTGTGATGCGTGCGATTCGTTTCTATTTATGTCCGCAGCCTTATGTTCAATTTGGTACTTGGATTTCCCGCTCAGCTTAGTTTAAAGCTACTAGTTATTATAGTCTTTTTCTACTAGTCGTTTTGAAATCCACCAATAATTTCCGCTTGGGTCTATTATTCCTGATTGTCGATCTTCATAATCCATATCGGCTGGTTCGAATTCAACCTTCGCTCCATTTTCGACCGCTCTTTTATGCATTTCATCAACATCAGCTACATAAAGATAAAAGGCAGTACGCATATTTAAAAATTGTCCTCTTGCTTGACTTATCATAAAGCAGGAACCCCCAATTTTTAAAATTACGTTGGCAATGTCGCCATTCTTTGGATTGGTGGAACGATTGATTTCTTCTGCATAGAATGCGTTCTTTAGAAAACCAATTAACTCTTTTGGGTTTTCCACGAATAAATATCCGTTTACAGTTCCAAATCCTTCTGGTCGGTAGGTATTATAGATTTTGTTCATCGTCGAGATTTTTTTAACTTCATGGCAACTTTAGCTAGGCGTTCGTTTTTTGCTTCCATTACATTCGTCACATCATATTAACAAAGACTTACACTAATTTTACTTAACTTTTCGCTAACTGGATTTTCCGACTGTTGCTTTAAATTCAAGTAAAATCTTCTTGTTTCAATAAATTCTTTAGCATTCGTAATTAGCGACTACGCATTCTTTAGCTTCTCTATGTCGAATTTTTGCATTTTCATATAAGCCTCCATCACATTATTTGCTTTCTCGGGATTACTTAAAAGTTCTGGTAAAATTGTCGGAACAATCTGCCACGAAACACCGAATTTGTCTTTTAACCAACCACAATTTCCCTCTTTTCCACCATCTGAAGTTAAATTTTCCCATAGATGGTCAATTTCTTCTTGTGTTTCGCAATCAACTACAAGAGATATAGCCTCGTTAAACTTGAATTGAGGTCCTCCATTTAATCCCATAAACTTCTTAGCGTTTAATTCGAAGATTACTACAGTTTGGTTGTCCGATATAATTTTTGAGTTTTTAAATACCGAACAATAAAATTTTGCTGCTTCCTGTGCTTTTCCGTCAAACCACAAACAAGGATAAATTTGATTTAGCATTTCTTTTCATTTTGATTATTTCAAATTTAGAAAACTTAATCCCAAAATAAATTGTCATAGGACATTATTTTATCGTTTTCAATCATCAATATTTTAAATGTCTTGATTATTCTTTTTCTTTGTTGAATGATTACGAATAGAAATACACATTGATAAATCAAAGCATTTAATAATGCGCCAAATGGGATATCATATAATATATCTAGCAATATTATATTTAGGAAAATTGGTGTAAGTAACAGCGCTCCGAGTAATTTTGTTTTCCGGAATACCAATAAAATTGCGCCTATTATTTGTAAACTACCAATTATAATAGGATATTCCCTTGTGGTTCCAAAAAACGCCCACATAATTTCAAATTTGCTCGCGTCTCTGATTGATACGTCAAGTAATTTAGAGCCTTCAAATTGCCTAATTTTTGCAATTCCATACACAAGAATAAAAAAGGCTGTCCAAATGCGAATTGCATTTTCAAAATATCCAATACAAACTTTTTCTTGAGTTTCACACTTCTAATTTATTTATGAATTTTAAAATTTAATGCTGTTTTTAAATGTTAAACAACTTGTGGATATATCTAACCCAATCTCGCCATTTAAATCAATTGCTGTAGTTCACTTTGGTCTACTTTTTTTTCTGCCATTTCCAGGCATACCAGACAATTAAACCAGTAATCATACTTTCCAAAAATCCCAGAAAAACATAAAAGCTATACCATTCAGTCATTGAATTTACTGCTATAAATAACATAATTAAGGTAAATACTGTTCCGAAAATAATATTTAAAAACCGATTTAATTTTGGTTTTAGTACTATAGATGCGCCAACCATTAATGCAGGAATTGCCAGAACTATTGAGGCTATTAATAACTTAGTTGGACTGTCTAAACCATTTACACCAGTAATTAAACTGTTCACTTTATCTGGTGTATAAAGCTCGAAATAGTCTCCATATAAATAACAAAAGGTTGCCGAAGCCCACAATGCAGCGAGTTTGATTTTGATGTTTACTTTTGGATTTTCTAACACTGGAGCTTGATTGTAATTGGTTTATAATAAGGACGATTCATCCGAAACTTTGTTACAAGCACTATTTTTATTCCACTCTTTTTAGATATTCCGCCCATTTTCCAATTCCAACAGATGCTGATATTTCTGCATTATTTTGATGGTCGGCATTTTTGGTAAATTCCGAATACCATACCAATTGGTCATTTTCATTTTTACTCAAGATTTTTGTCATTTCATTAAATCCGTTTTTCATTTTTTCATTTTCCTTGTCTCCCATACTCAAATACAGAAACGAGTTCAAATTCTCGTTTGTATGAAGAAAATCAGAAACCTTTTTTATAATTAAATTATCTTCTCTCCAAAATGCTGGACTAAAACAAAACCGGCCTTTAAACAAATCAGGTTTATAAAGCAAAGAGTACATTACTAAAAGTCCGCCTCTTGAATTCCCCGCAAGGGAACGAGTTTTAGAAGCTGAATAATTTTGCTCGACAAAAGGAAAAAGCTCATTCTCCATAAACGATAAAAATTGGTCTCCTGCTCCAAGACCTGGTGACAGGAGTTATCCCAAGTTCGTCCAAAAACGGCTAAAAAACGAGGCGGAAAGTATCGTTTTGTCTTTTTAGGCTAAAGTGACTGGCTATCAATATGGATCATCCTTTTTAAAAAACTCAAATCTTGTCTATTTTTCTGGCCTGAGGAAAAAACAAAGCCGCTTAAAGCGGCTTATATAGCATCGATATTTATGGAATTATGGGATGTGCAACGGTTACCGGTGTTGCACACAGTACGTATTCTTCAATTATTCTTTCCAGTTTTGAAGTCGGTCGAGATATAGATAACTTTCTACAAATTTTCTATGATCAGGACTTGTCATTTTTTCCACTAAATTCAAGGCAGAAATATAACTCGCTAAATTTCCATTTGAGGAACTGAATTTTCCGTCCTCAACAAAAGTTACCAAACTATCGTCTTCCACTTTTAAATTCGGATAATCTTTCTGTAATTGTTCGCCACCACCAATCCACGTAACAATTTTGTGTCCGTCCGCAATTCCCGATTTTCCGATTAGTTGCGCTCCTGCACAATTGCTCACAGTATATTTAGTTTCTTTATTTTTTTCCTTTATAAAATTCACAATCTTTTCGTTATGGACTTGAGCATACATATCATAGGCACTTGGTACAAAAAGAGCAGTCAATTTTGGGCAATTCTCAAAAGTATAATCTGGAACGAAATGCATTCCTTCTTCCGTTGTTATTGGATTATCAGTTTCGGCTATTGAAATAACGTTAAAAAGTTGATTTCCATCTTCTGTCGGTTTTGCGAAAACATCGGAAGTTGCGATTACTTCGCTTTGTAAAACTCCGTTATACATTAAAAGTCCTATTGTAGGCAATTCTGGATTAAACGGTTTTAGATGTTTTGTAAGCGTATCCGTTTTCACTTCGGTTTTTGTGAATTCGGGGTTTTCTATTTTCGTTTTTGATTTGTCCGTGTTACAACCCGTTAAAAGAATTGCAAAAATCATTGTAATGATTCCTAATTTTCTCATTGTTTTCTGTTATTGTTTTTAAGTATAATTTATTTCTTTAAAATACCTTTTTGGACACTATCATTGATTAGGTTTTCGGCAAATTTCCATAATTTTTTCGAACCATTTTTAATTACTTTTTTCTTATCGTAAACTGTTTGATATTTAACTCCAAATTCTTTCCAAGTTCCACCATCATTTGATGTATTCTGAAGCAAAGGTTCAAGTCTGTCCATAGACCTTGCAAATTTCGCTTCGTTGGATATTCCTTCTTCAAACTCAATCCAAATTTTGATAAAATCCTCTGCTTGCTCTTTTGGTAAAATTCCAAAAATCCGTTGGGCTGCTTTTAGTTCTTCTTCAGTATTTTCGTGGTTTTTATTTTGGTCGTAAATAAACGTGTCTCCTGCATCTATTTCAACTATATCGTGAATTAAGACCATTTTTATGACCTTTAATAAGTCAATTTCATAATCTGAATGTTCGCTTAAAACAATTGCCATCATCGCTAAATGCCAACTATGTTCTGCATCATTTTCTTGTCTGTCACTATTAAATAATTTTGTTCGTCTTTGAATATATTTTATTTTGTCAATTTCTTTTATAAAATCAATTTGCTTTAATAATTTTTCGGTTACCATTGTGTTTTTTTGTATTGTGAGCAACATACAGATATAACCAACCTTATGTAGTATATATCGCAAGTATGTTTTTCATTTTTCAGTTTCCAATAAAATTCCCGGGTAGAAATAAGCTTCAAGCTTACCTTCAAATATATCAATTAACCTTATTCCATTAAAATTTTACTTAAGAGAAAAAGCCAAACCACAAAAAAAGCCATCCCAAAATTGCTTTCGAGACAGCTTTTGAAATGACGTAAGACGGAAGGACACTTCGACAAGCTCAGTGCAGCGCGTAAGACGTAGGACTAGAGGATGTAAGACTCGTGGAACATTAAAATTTCTCTTATGTCGTATGTCATACGTCCTCCAGTTGTAAGTCCTATCGTCTTATGTCCATTTTACACTACATATCCAAAGTCTGCTCTCCCCCGCCATTTACAAAAATAACTTGGCCACTGGTCCAGCTTGAAATTGGTGCTGCAAAATATAATACGGCGCCAGCAATATCTTCCGCTTCTCCAAGTCTGTGGATCGGTGTATGCTTTAGCATTGCTTTTTCCAATTCTGGAGTAAGCACAGTACTCAACGCGTGTGTTCTTGTTGCTCCAGGCCCGATGGCGTTGATACGGATATTATCTGGGCCATAATCAAAGGCCAAATTACGTGTCATATGGTTGATCGCTGCTTTTGAAGATGCATAAGCACTAATAGCAGGACTCTTGTTAATGGAAGCCATTGAAGACATATTGATAATACTTCCGTAACCGGCTTTTTTCATATGTGGAGCCACTAATTGGCAAAGACGCCACATACTAAAAACGTTCATTTCAAAGACTTTTTTAAATTGGGCTACCTCAATATCGTACGGACTTTCTTTTCCTGCGCCACCGCCACCAACGTTGTTTACTAAGATCTCGATGCTACCAAATTTTTCAACAGTTTTATCTACTAAATTAATAAGCGCATCGTCTTCAAGTACATTACAATCTATCGCGATTGATGTTCCGCCATTATCGTTTATTGCTTTTGAAGTTTCCTTAGCCGCATCCAGATTATAATCTGAAACAACGACATTTGCTCCATAAGCAGCTAGCATCTCGCAGCAAGCTTTTCCTATTCCGCCTGCTCCGCCAGTTACTACTGCCGTTTTTCCTTTTAAATCAAAATGTTTTGAGATATCCATAATATGATGTGTGTTTTAATTACTAATAGTCTCAAAGGTAAGCTTTCCAGCTACGGAATCTGTTGAGACGTCTTAATCTTAAACATAATTTAACAGCTTAAATACATCTAATAATAGCGCTAAAAATAAGCGAGAAAAACAAGGAATTTACAACTAAATTTTTCCAGAACAATAGCGATAAACACAAGAAAACAAAGAAATAGCTTTGGAGAACTCCTACTTATGGCTAAATTGCGATTTTTCGTGAATTATTTAATATAGTCTATAACAATACTTTTAGTATCATTCCTACTTGGAGTAATATTCAGGCTACATAATTTCAAAAAAACATTAATTGAGTAGCCATTTAGTCTTACGTCTTACGTCCAATAGCGCAACGGTCTTAAGTCTTACCCAGATACGATTAATCTAATCTCATAAAACCCAGTAAACCTTAATGATCAAATCACTATTTTTTCTCTTCACTTCATTAATTCTAATAACAACTTCAAATGCTCAAAACAATGGAAATTCCAATGATGAATTATCCATCAATCTAGAATTAAAAAACCCTTCTTCCGAAATCAATGACGCAATCGCCCAAGTACAAGTAGTAGGCGGAACATCTCCATACCAATACAAATGGAGCAATACTTCCACATCTCTAAGATCTAAGGTTTCCACAGGTTTAATTGAAGGGATGCAGCATTCGGTAACGGTAACCGACGCCAACGGAAACACCGTCTCTGAGTCTTTTAATATTCCAGCGGAATCCATCGTAGAGGTTTTTAACAGCAATGTACAACCTGCAGTAGATTTTCTCGGTGCTATTCTGTTTTGGGATCCATTCGCTTCCCTCGGTGTTTACGATCCAGTAGTCTATATTTCTCACGAAGATATTGCTCCCCCACATTCAGATACGGAACACGAGAACTACCTACTTAAAAAATGGTTGGTGCCAGAAGGAGCGCAGATAACCGAAAAGCAAGAGATTGCACTTCTTGAAATTGATGGAGAGGAAACAGTATTACACGCGATCTTTGACGGAAAACTACATCATTTAGTTGCGGAAGGAACACTTATTACCCCAAGCTCCAAGGCATCCTCAGCAGAAGAGCTTAAACTGGGTCGGGTAGATTTTAAAAAACCCCAGCCTCTATTATATCCAAATGGTGAAGTGGTGACCAATACCATTCCCTTTATTGTTATTTGGTTGATCTTGGGCAGTATTTTCTTTACTATTCGATTAAAGTTTATCAATATTCGCGGGTTTCGGCATTCCATTGATTTGGCAAGAGGAAAATATGATGATCCAAATGCGCCGGGAAGCATCACGCACTTTCAGGCTATGGCAACAGCCGTATCGGCAACGGTAGGTTTAGGAAATATTGCCGGGGTTGCCGTGGCAATTTCCCTAGGAGGTGCAGGGGCTACATTTTGGATGTTTATGGCCGGTTTCTTTGGAATGTCGATGAAATTTGCCGAATGTGCCATGGGTGTGAAATATCGGTTTATCGATGCAGACGGACGTGTTTTTGGTGGCCCGATGAACTATTTGAGGTACGGTCTTGAAAAACGAAATCTTAAGCGTTTAGGAAAATTCCTTGCCGCATTTTTTGCGATTTTAGGTGTAGGAGCCTCTTTTGGTGGCGGAAATATGCTACAATCAAACCAGGCATTTAAGATAGTTTCAGAACAAATTCCTATTCTTCAAGGACAAGGTTTCTGGTTCGGAATTGGCTTCGCAACACTTGTTGGGATCGTAATTATTGGTGGAATAAAGAGTATCGCCAAGGTTACCGAAAAAGTTGTGCCCGTTATGGCAATCTTATATATCGTAGGTTGTTTGGTTGTTATTGGTTCTAATATAGAAGGCATCGGAGGTGCATTTTTAGCGATTTTTGAAGGTGCCTTTTCTGCCGATGCATTAAAAGGTGGGTTTATTGGAGTGTTGATTGTTGGTCTGCAACGGGCTGCATTTTCAAGTGAAGCCGGCGTTGGTTCCGCAGCAATTGCCCATAGTCCGGCTAAAACAAATCATCCTATTGCCGATGGATTTACCTCCATCGTTGAACCTTTTATCGATACTATGGTGGTGTGTACTATGACCGCCTTAGTCCTAATCTTTACTGGTAAACACGAAGGGAATCTCGGTATGGGCGGTGTAGAACTTACTTCCGCTGCTTTTGGAAGTGTAGTTTCGTGGTTTCCGGTAGTGCTAGCCATCGCCGTGTTTCTATTTGCATTCTCCACAATGGTTTCTTGGTCTTATTACGGAATGCGTTCTTGGACGTATTTATTCGGACGAAGCAAAAAAGGAGAATTACTATACAAATTTATGTATTTAGGCTTTGTGGTGCTAGGAGCTTCCGTAAGTCTAGGTGCCGTGCTAAGCTTTGCCGATATGATGATTTTGGCAATGTCCTTTCCAAACATCGCTGGATTATACATTCTAGCTCCTGAAATTTATGCAGATATGAATTCTTATCTAGAAAAACTTAAAAAGGGACAATTGTATGTAAGTGAAAAGTTTCGGAAAGCTTGATTTTTAGACTTGAGATGTGAGACGTGAGATGTGAGACTTAAGCGGTAAGACAAAATTATACTTCCTAAAAATGCAATATATTTTAAAGTGAGAATAATGATTTTTAGGGCGTTACCCGCGAAAAGCGGGTCGGGCTATCCGTTCCAAGTCCTCGCTCCCCCGATAAAAATCGGGATCGCTGTGGGCTTTCCACTGCTATCCCTAACGCAAGCTGAAATTAAATATTCAAGCTATAAAGTAACTTGGATGATCAAAATCGCTATGTCGTGCAATTGATATCTAAGGATTTGATAAACATTATCGACAGCTGCCTATTCTTTTTCTTTGTTTTTATGAGGAATTAATTTAGAGAGTGCAGTAAGCCCAGCTAAAATTCCTTCCATTAGTTTATAGCCTTTTGTAGAGGATAAGGTGGCATATTCCATATTTACCTTCCTGTCCATTTTTAAGTAATGATATACCTCCTGAGCGGCTTGTTTTCCGGACATAGATGCTTGTTCCATCGTTGGTATTTTCCATCTTCCGGGAACGCTAACCACTTCCCCAGCTAAATAAACACCTTCCATTTCCGTTTTTGACACTATTTCTTTATCCTCCGCAGAGCGAACGTAAATTTGTGAAAAATCTACCCACCTGTGATCATTATTTTGGAGAATCCCCAGTTCTGCCGTTTCCAAATTTGCGTGTTGCTTCCATTCCTTCGTATATTCTAGATAGATAGGATCAACTACAGCATTATCGACAAGGGGTTTTCTTTCTGCTTCCTCCGTTATTCCCAATTGAAATAGAATTTCGTGTAGGCTTTCTTCGGGGGTGCATTCCATAAATCGTTTCCCATAAAGAGAACCTTCATTAAACGGGGAACTACAGGTTGCAGAGAGATTATAAGGTTTGGATTTTGAAAAATTCACATCTTTCCAAAATCCTTCTTTATGCTGAATTTGAAAAACAATGTTCCAAGGCGCATCAAAACTCAGATTATAGGATTTCCCTTTAAAAGGAACCAAAGCTTCCGGTAAAACTGCCATAGGAAACTGGGATCCAAATGACCATTCATCATCAAAGGGTTTTTTAACCCCTTTTAGCAAACCTACTTTCCACATTGTTTCGTGTGGAACCGCAATGATGCACGCGTCAAATTCATTTTTTTCTAAAATTTCACCCGTTGTCTTGAGTTTTATCTTTTTTGAAGCCGCATCTTGATCAATATTTTCAAAACGAGTATTATAGCTGAATTTTACTCCACGCTCTTCTAATTTTTTAACCAATAGCTCAATCACTTCCGAAGTAGGCCGATTAAAGCAATACGATTTTGAGTGTTTTCCCGGCGGCAGCTGTGGACTCTCGGTCATCGGCAGAAACATCAATACGAAACTGTCCATAATATCCACTGCCTTACTTTCCATCCGCGCACCCGTAAGGATCCCAAACCAGTTGATGATAAACTGTCGCGTATGTTCATCAAAATCATCGATACCGATAACGTCTCCTGCTTTTTGATGGGATTGTTTTTCACGTTCCTCATCAGATGCATTAACGTGATGGGCAATTTTTTTCGCCAAACTCATCATATCGGTCAAGGATAAGTCGAAAGTACTAACCAGCTCCTTAAATGTTTCAAACTTTATGGATTCGGTACGATCTATAGCGACTTTTTTACCCGATTTGCTTTCATAAAAAATGTATTCATCTACGGCGGTTAAAACATCCAACATACCTGCGCGATAAAAAACATCAAAAAGCGCAAAATAGGTAGAACCCAAGGCGCGGATAGAATGTTCTTCAAACCGATTGGTTTTCTTATTAAAATAGCCTTTCATTTTTCCGCCGCAGGAATCACTGGCTTCAATTATAGTAATATCCAATTCTGAATTCTCACTAAGCTCGAAGGCAGAGACCAATCCAGATATACCGCCTCCAACAATTGCTATTTCTTTTTTCATCAATAAATACTTTAAGTTTAAAGATCTAGATTGCTGTTATTATTTTTTCTTCATCAAATAATCCGCAACCGCTTGATACGCCGGCAATGAAGTAGCATCGTTAGCAGCATTGGCAGCAACGGGGTATGAAGCCAGTCGTACAATGACCATTTTGGCTGCCGGATCGATATAGATGGTCTGGCCATAAATGCCACGAGCTGCATAGGCACCGTCTTCATTTTCTGTAATCCACCATAAATTTTTATAAGACCATCCTTTTAGTCCGGGGTGTTCCGATTTTGCAAAATCTTCTTTGCTGGCACCATTCATAATGGTTTCCACCACTTCTTTAGGAAATAGCTGCTCTCCTTTCCAGTTTCCTTTGTTGCGCATCAACTCTCCAAAACGAGCTAAATCTCGAAGTCCGGCACTTAAACCACCTCCAGAAAATGGAATTCCTTTAGCATCGACCATCAAATTAGCTTCCTGCTCCATCCCTATTTTGCTCCATATTCTTTCAGATAACAATTCAGCAATGGATTTTCCGGTAGCACGTGTTATAATCCAGCCGGCAGCCTGTGCATTTACGGTTTTATATTTAAAGGCTTTTCCGTGAGGTCCTTTTTTCTTTACGGTTTCCAAAAAGGCATAATACCCAACTGGTTCTTTATCGCCTTTAGCTTTGATCAACGCATTTCCAGCATCGGAAAACTCCCAAACCTCAGCATCTGGATCAGCATAATCCTCACTGTATTCAACGGATGTAGTCATATCTAATATCTGACGCACCGTGGCATCTTCAAAAGCAGAGTTCTTCAACTCTGGAACATAAAAGGAAGCGGTTTTGGTTTCATCCAATTTCCCTTCAGCAATAAGAATTCCTGCCAAAGTTCCCACAAAAGATTTAGTGACCGAAAACACAGCGTGAACTTTGGTCTCATCCATCGCGCTAAAATAATTTTCATAAACTATTTTCCCATCGTGCAAAATGAGCATCCCGTCGGTGTAGTTTTTTGCAAGCGATTCTTTCCAAGTCATCTTCTCCTTTGCTTCCCAAGGAAGAAAAGTTAGCGAATCTATATTTTTATCCAGCGCATAGTCAAAGGCTTGTGGTGGTGCTAATTTCGGTGTAACTTCCGTTGTAGGCATCAGTTTCCGCATATTTACAACACTCCATCTGAGTTCAGGGAAATGAAGATAAGAACCATCTTTGGCGCTTATGGTTTTATCATTGGAAGGGGGGAAGTCTGCCATCCATCCAAAATTACTGGGTTCACTTTCCTTTGCCGATAAAAAATCTTTTTTGTCTTGAGCCATCAGTTCTACGGTATTAGCAAGTAACATCAACAGCAGAAATATGCCGCTTAAACTACGAGGGGTTTTATTATGTAAGAGTATATTTTTCATAAGAATGATTTTGAAAAATTTATAACTTCCGTTCTTTTCTATTATTTTTTACTCATCAAATAATCCGCCACCGCTTGATAAGCTGGTAAGGAAGTTGCGTCATTCGCTGAATTTGCGGCTATGGGATGCGAAGCGAAACGAACGATAACCATTTCGGCAGCTGGATCTATATAAATGGTCTGTCCGTGAACGCCACGAGCGGCATAGGCTCCATCTTTATTCTCAGTAATCCACCACATATTTCTATACGACCAGCCTTTCAGTCCAGGGTGATTCGATTTTTCAAAAGCTTGCTTGCTCCCTCCTTTCTCGATATCCTTTACCGCTTGAGCCGGAAATAGTTGCTCTCCATTCAAGTTTCCGTGATTTCGAAGCAGTTCGCCAAAACGACCTAAATCACGCATTCCAGCATTAAAACCACCACCGGTAAAGGCAATTCCCTTGCCGTCAACTTGGTAATAAGCGTCTTGCTCCATTCCAAGTTTGCTCCAGATGCGTTCTGAAAGCAATTCATTGACCGATTTCCCAGTTGCTTTTGAAATAATCCATCCCAAAGCATCTGCATTTACGGTTTTATAGCCAAAAGCTTCTCCGTGTTTACCTTCTTTTTTTACCGTTTCTAAATATTCATAATATCCTTCGGGACCTTCGTAATCTTTTGGTTTTGGAAGCGGACTTCCCGCAGCGGAAAAATCCCAGATATCGGCATTCGGATCGGCATAATCTTCACTGTATGCCAAGGCGTTGGTCATATCCATCACTTCCCGCACCGTGGCATCGCCATAAGCTGAGTTTTTAAGTTCGGGAACATAAGTCGGTACCAATTTATTTTCGTCGATTTTTCCTTCTGCAACGAGTATGGCAGCAAGAGTTCCGTTAAAAGATTTTGTCAATGACATTACGCCGTGAACATCATTTTCGGTAAGTTCACTAAAGTATTTTTCGTAAACCACTTTTCCTTTGTGAAGGATAAGCATTCCATCCGTATAGTTTTCCCAAAGGGACTCTTCCCAAGTCATTTTTTTATCGGAATTCCACGGAGTAAAAGTCAGTTCGTCGATATTTTTATCCAAGTTGTATTCCAAAGGATTTGGCGCTCCCAAACCTCTTGAAACATTTATTGTGGGAAGCATTTCGCGCATATGGACGACACTCCAGCGTATTGCCGGAAATTCAAAAAACGAGCCATCGGAAGTGTGAAGTGTTTTATCGGCCAGCGGCGGAAAACCTTGCATCCAACCGAAATTGCTCGGTTCGCTTTCCTTGGCGGAAAGAAATTCTTTTTTGTCTTGTGCCATAAGTTGTACAGTTGAAAAAAACACTAAAAGCAAAAACAGCTTCGAGTGTTTAAAATTGATTTTTTTAGGAAAATTTGATCTAGCGGAATATTCTTTCATAGTCTTTAATTTTATGGGTTTGTCGAAAAGATTAATCCTTGAAAAACTTGCATTAAAAAGCTGCTAAAGCATTTAAGCAAGGAACGCAAAACTGATGTTCCCGATTCGTTTAATAAGGCATTTTCTCAAATTTAAAGAATTAGCCTTTTACTAATAGCTAAAGAAAGTGTAAAATTTGGAATTGGAATTGAAAGACTTTCACCGAGCGACATTAGAATGAATGAATTACACTTTCTGTGCCTTCCCTGCTTGCAGGCCCACGGTAAGTTTATAACAGGCTATTAAAGCCATTAAACCTAAGGAATAATTCCAATCTTCGTTAAGGTCTTGAATAAGCCCAACTACAAATACTCCGATGGCCGCCAAAAAATAACCAATAGATTGCACCAAGCCCGATAGTTCTGCTGCGGTTTCAGAACATTTGCTTTCATAGTTTTCCACTCTTTAAGTGGTCAACCTATATCAGGGACGTACAACGTACATCTTTCCTCTTTCTACTTTCTATTTTCCACTTTCTAATTTCCTTTTTCTCTTCTTACAATTTATATATACTCACCCCCTCTTTGATAGTTTCTACCACTTTAATATCCTTGATTTTTATAGGATCGATAGTAAGCGGATTCTTATCTAAAATAATGAAATCGGCCAATTTCCCTAAGCTTAGGCTGCCTTTGGCCTCTTCCTCAAAAAACTAATAAGTCGTGTGACTCCTTATAGCCCTTAAAACTTGATAAGATGTCGATTTTTCGTCTGCTCTAATGGTTCTTGTAGTTCTCAATAGGCGATTTAATGCTGACCAAACAGTAAATAACGGATCAAGTGGCTTAACGGTTGTTTCGTAATGATTGGACTAAGAAAGAATGCTCGGTTTTCACGTTTTTTTGAGCGCATTTTCATTTAAATAATAAGTTATTATAAAGAAAGACTAAATATTTGCTATAAAAATTAATCTCAAATTCACTTTATCTATCTTTGGGATAAAGAGGTTTTTAATCATAATTTAATAGTGGGTTCGGATTTCAATTTTTTGTTTAGTTCCTTGATAAAAAACCGGTTTGAGTTGGTTAATTGACTAAAAAAAATAAAATGAAGTAGGTATCTTCTGGTGAGCACATTTAACTTCTGAAAGAATGTGCTGGTTTAATATATATAGATAAATGTAAATAATTAGAAAAATTAAATATTATGAAATTGTTAGAAAATAAAGTTGCTATGGTAACGGGCGGTGCACAAGGAATGGGCGCTGCGCATGTACGTAAACTAAACGAAGAAGGTGCAAAAGTTATTATTACAGATATTTTAGAGGAAAAAGGAGAAGCACTTGCCAAAGAACTTGGTGCCAACACTACATTTGTGAAGCTTGATGTTACCGATGCTGGTTCTTGGGAAGAAGCAATCAAAGTAGCTGAATCTGTTTTTGGCCCGGTCGATGTACTTGTTAATAATGCGGGAATCGATATTATGAAACCATTTATAGAATTTAAAGCAGAAGATTTACAAAAGCTTCTAGATGTAAACCTTTTTGGCAACTTTCACGGAATGCAAAAAATCTTGTCATCTATGAAAAAAGCTGGGGGTGGATCCATTGTTAATATTTCTTCACTTGAAGGACTGCGTGGTACGGCTGGAAATTCAATTTATAATGCATCCAAATTTGCTGCTACCGGACTAACAAAAGCAGTGGCCCAAGAGTATGCGGAATATAATATTCGTGTTAATTCTGTCCATCCGGGTGCAATTAAGACCCCCGGAATAGAAGCGGATGATATTAAAGATACCGTACAGAACTATGTTGAAAGAATTCCGATGAAGCGTATAGGCGAAGCAGAAGAAGTTGCAAACCTAGTAGCTTTTTTGGCATCAGATAAATCGAGCTATTCAACTGGGTCAGAGTTTATTTCAGACGGCGGAATTATGGCAACCTAATTTGCCCGAACCTTAGTAGAATGAAAAAATGTTCTTTTTCGTAAATATTGTTACGAAAAAGAACATTTTATATTTCTGAACAATTTTGCTCGCTTAAAAAACTTTATAAGAAGTGCATAATTTATAGTTTAAATATGCTTTTCCCCTCTTTGATAGTTTCCACTACTTTAATATCCTTGATTTTCATTGGATCAACTAAAAGCGGGTTCTGATCCAAAATAACGAAATCGGCTAATTTCCCTAAGCTTAGGCTGCCTTTGGTTTCTTCTTCAAAAAACTCATAAGCGGCGTGACTCGTTATTGCTTTTAAAGCTTGATATGGCGTTGCTTTTTCATCTGGCCCAATGGTTTTTCCTGTTCTGGACACGCGATTTACGGCCGACCAAACTGTAAATAATGGATCGATTGGTGTAACGGTTGCATCCGAATGATTGGTATATTTTAGACTCAATTTATCTGCGGAAGCAATGGGACTAAGGAAGAAGGCGCGCTTTTCACCTAAATTTTCTACGTGCACATCGCCCCAAAAATAAGCGTGATTTGTAAAAAACGAAGGTTCCATATTATATTTCTTATAGATTTCCAGCTGATCCGGTCTAACAAACTGGGAATGGATTACAATAGTTCTTCTGTCTTTATCCAAATGCTGGTTTAACTTTTCACAAGCATTTTCGTGGGCGGCGATAATCATATCAATGGAAGCGTCACCATTGCTGTGTATAAAAAGTTGATTGTCGTTTTTATAGGCCAATACAAATAAATCATTCAGCGTTTCCTGGGTCAAGCTGGGAAGTCCTTTGCAATCACTTTCGCAACCGGGTACTGGAGTTAAAAAAGCTTCGGTAAAAAAGGCCGTTTTTCCTTGAGGAGAACCGTCTGCAATAATTTTTGTACCCTGAACTTTAAATCGGTTATCATATGTTTTCCAATTGATAAGCGAATCGTTTAAATTGGTTTCTAATTCGGTATATCCACCGAGTGTAATGAGATCTATTTTGAATTTTCCCGCATCCGCTTGCGACTGAAAAAACTCAATAGCATTCCGGTCTGTCATTCCATCTTGGGCGGTTGTAATCCCATTACTGGCGTAATAATCTTGAGTAGCATCAAAAAACTCTTCTTGTTTCTTTTGTAAAATCATCATCATATTTCCCATAAACGGATACATCGCTGTTTCCTGCACCAATCCCGAAGGTTCTTTAGAGTTTGGAAAACGTTCTATGGTTCCTCCGTCGGGATCTTTGGTTTCCGAAGTTACCTTCAATTTTTCCAAAGCCTTGGAATTAGCTACCCCCATATGGCCGCTTGTATGCACTAAATAAACTGGGTTATTCGGTAAAACCGCATCTATTTCCCTTTTGTTGGGATGGCGTTTCTCCTTTAACTGACTCTCATCATAACCCCAACCGAAAATCCACTCCCCATCTGGAATATTATTTTCAGATTTATACTTTTTCATTTTTTGCATTATATCTTCAATATTGGCAACTTCCCCAACTGGCGGGGAATTAAGATCCACTTGCCCCATAGAACTAGAAACCATTCCGAAATGACTGTGCGGATCGATAAAACCGGGTAACATTGTTTTCCCCTGAAGATCGATCATTTTGGCATTTGGAAAATTTGTCGCGGCATACTTTTTACTTCCCACAAAAACAATTTTACCGTCTTGCTCCACAACAGCTTCCAAATAATCCGGCTTGTCAGCCTGCATACTAAGAATTTCGCCGTTGTAAAATAACTGTGCAGCAGCTTCGGAAGAAGTCGGAATTTCTTTTTCCTTTTCTTTACAGCTTGAAACCACAGTTAAGACTATTAATGTAAATAATAGATTTTTCATTTATTTAAAATTTATCTTGTTGATATAATACTAATATGTTTATCTATGTAATAATTCACAGCGGACTTAGAATTAATACTCTGTTCAAAGGAGGATATTTATTTAGGTTGCACCGCAAAGTCGCAGAGGACGCAAAGCCTCTATTAATATTCTTTTCCTCTAAACACAATTTTATTTTTAATTTTTGAAAAGTAAAAAATTAGATTTTAATCTACCTTTCTCTGCGCTCTTGGCGTCTTTGCGGTAAAAACATAATCAGATAAATCCTCCTCATTAATTTGGTAAATTAGCAGAGAAATAAAAGAATAGTATTGGGAGAAATAAGATATAGTTTTGCTTTATAGCTTAATCCTTTATTTCTTCAGCAATTACACTCTCCTTTAAAGTAAGGTAGTTTACAATTCCAGAGACGATACCTGCAATAACACCAATAATAATTAATGCTGAGACCAAAGAAACCTCAACGGTTCCAACATATTTTTGCCAAAGCACCGCCAAAGAAGTCAAGACCCCAAAAGTGAAAAAGCCGTGTTTTATGGTTAACCATAAAGTTGTTGGAAAAAATGGTGCCTTTGCTTCTTTGATTCCGAAGTAGGCAACCAGAGTAAGAATCATCGACAAGGTGATAGCAAGCATAACCGCGGTTCCCAAGACTGTTTGCTCATTGTTGGTAATTGAATCTACGGAAATAGGAATTATGTCCTTGTCCTTTAAAAAGAAATATTGAATCCCTCCGTTGATGACGGCATTAATGACTCCGGTAATGACGGCGCCTTTTACTAATTCTGATTTTTTTTGTGCATCCATAATGAGGTTTATTTTGGTTGGTTGTGATTTTTATTCGTTTTTTAAGCTGTTTTCAAATGAAATAAACTTTGTCCGCGAATTGCTGATTTTTAAACTCGAAATGGAGGATGCTCCGCCTTCACAGGAATTAGAATTTTATTATCTATGGACACATTTCGAAGCGCTTTAGGAGTTAGAAAAGCAGTTATTCTGTTTATCAAATTTGTCGTTTTTAAAGATTTCATATGTTTTTTACTTAGGTTTTATATTAAAAATTGTGGTTAAAGCTCCCCTCCTTTTTCAAGGTGCCCTGCCCCTCGTCGATTTAAAAAAATGATTCCAGGCGGGGGTGTCAATCCGCCACGTCGGGATGACTGGGTGGTTACCGCAGCTTCCAGATTGTAATTCGAAACCACCACATTGGACCCAAAAGCGGCAAGAATCTCACAACTCGCTTTCCTTTTCCGTTCTAATTTAATTCACTTTTTTTCGTCCAAAGCTTTCAGTTCTGCACGGGCTTGGGCTGCCGCTGACAGATAAACAGTGGCTTCTTGCAAAGGCGTGTCCTCAGCAGCAATCCGTTGCATATAAACATCGATAAACAATCTTTTAGCCTGCGGATTATTCGGTGCGCCATAATAGGCCCAATCTGCAAGCCGTGAGGCAAGAACCGGATCGGTTTTTAGAAGTTCACGACCACGTTTTTCCAGAGCTTCTACACCACCGGCTAATTTCACAGCCTCCGCCGCCTCTGCGTCGAACTCGAGTGGAGCAAAATGCGACGGGATATCGTCCCACCAGCCTGTATATCGCTTTGCGACCATCCGTGCGATGTCTGCCGGGCGATTATAGTGTATTTTCAACAAAGGATGTTCCGCAAAACGTTCGGGCCATTCTATGCGCGCTGCGATCTGATCCTTTCTCCATCCTCGATTTAATCGTTCTATAGTATAGTCACGTATGTATTCCAACGCATCTGCCGTAATCCCAAGAGCGGAGGCAACTTCATCTTTTCCGGTCACTGCGGCGGCGTGCATGCCAAGAAGATACTCGGGTTCCAGCGAGATCATTTCCCGCAACGCACCAACCCATTCTTTTGTGTAGCGCTGGCGCCTTTTACCATTGCCGGTATTTGGTAGAAAACCCTGATAGAAATCGCCTGTCGTCACTGCCTTACGTTCGGGCAACCAAACCCACATCTGTCCTTGGGTTTCGCCTGGGGAATGAACGAATGAAAATTTTTCGCCACCGATTATCGTATCCAGCTTATCGCGGAAAGTACGAGTAGGCTGCGCAGGGACGCTGGAGTTATCCGACTGATTTTCTAGCGCTTGATTGTTGTACTTTGCGAGGGAACCACGTAGTTCGATATCGGCAGAAACTTCTTCAAGATATGCTTGGGTGGTGATGACCTCCGCTTCCGGCCAACGTTTCAGCAAAGCATAAGCGCCGTAGGCATGGTCGACATGGCTATGGGATATCGCAATGGCCAGGAGAGGCTTGTCCGACAAAGTTGGAATAAGATCGGCGAGCACCTGCCCTATTGCGGCATAGCCACTGTCAAGAAGGACTAATCCATTTGGTGTTTCGACAAGCGTAACGTTCACAAATGGAAATCGGATATGCCATAAACCGCGCCCAGCAACATCGCTATAATTGGTGACTTCCATCTTAGATCGTGCTTCGGTCACAAGTTCCGGCGAACGATCCTGCATTCTGTTTGCGATCATGCTAGAGCCCGGCCCGCCGAAAGTTGTTCGCTCAGATAGAACCTGCATAGCTTCTGGATATTCCTTTGAGAGAAGCTTCCGGCCTTTGTCCTCAGTTGTTTGCCGCTCTTCTGCAGCTTTTTTTATATCAGCGTCTTGTGCCATAAGATTAAATGTTGAAATGAGTAATAAGATTAAAAGAAACGAGGTTGGAAATGATTTGGAAATCGGAAAATTGGCATTTAATTTTTTCATATGAAATATCTTTTATGATTATTTGCAAGAGCTTGTATCTTCACTGGTATTAGAATTTTATTTTCTACTGACACATTTCGAAGACCTTTAGGAGTTAGAAAAGCAGTTATTCTGTTTACAATAGTTCTTGTTTTTATAGTTTTCATAAGTTTTTTATTTAATGATTAATAGTCGATTTTAAAATGGATAAATAGTTTCCCGAGAAATCATTCATTTCCCTTTCCATCCTCTTTTGAAATATTTTCGGATGAAATTTTCAGCAATCCAAATTTCGTACCTTGAAAAAGAGTACCCTCTCCATCAAAAAGCCCTGCCATTTGCATCGCGTTAAAAGGATTGCCAATTCGTTCCAGCATAGCTTCTTTCTTTTCTTGTGTAAGCTGATTGGCATTGGGCAAAACGGAGTAGGGATCTAATTCAATAATTTCTTTTTTTACCAGATTTCCGGTTTCAAAATCCAATTCGGCATAGGCTTGTTGTTTATTTTCATCTTCATTGATAAAATGTATGCGCTTTGAATCCTTGCCCATTTTTGGGACACTGGTGGAGCGGACGTTCTTGTTGAACCAAACTGATTTGGCACCTTTTCCATTTTGGTTCACATCAAAACGTTGGACGCCATTTTTTAATTCCCCAACTTCATCCGTGGCAATGCTTGATGACGGATATTCAAAGCCGTATGTACTGGCAATTATTACAGAATTTCCGAAGGCAATTGGTGAATTCTCACTTCCCTGTTCTACATCGCCCTCAAAAGCCAATTCGCTGGCAATTAATTTTCCGTTTTTGGAATTGTAAATATTGAGATGTGTTCCCTCCGTGCCACTATCGAGGATCGTTAAATATTCATAGCCTTTTTTCGGGCCGAAAAAACTTGGCGATGACCCCGTACCCCAGCTTAATTTCCCTGGTTTTACACGGTTTCCACGATCATAATCGGCTTGCCATAAAATTTTGGGTTGCTTGCTTTTTAAATGCAAGACATATAATGAATGTGTGGTAGCGATGGCAATCCCTGCCGGACTACTGGAAATGGAATTGGCAACAATTTCATCTTTTCTATCGGATAAAGATATAAGGCTGAATTTTCCAGTTTTTGGGTTTAAAAATCCCGCTTGGGAATCATAGGAAGCAAACCAAATATTTCCCTTCCAGTCTGGGGTAATAGCTACAAATTCAAAATCTTCGGCAACTGATCCTAAAACAAATTCTTCTTTAATTTTAAATTCCCATCCGTTTTCAGCTTGATTGTGGGCTATTCTATAAATGGTCTTTCCATTGGCGAGCAGCAGTTCATCGTTTTCGTTTAAATACCCATAAATATTGTTGAGCGCTCTACCTGCGGGAAGTTTAAAGGATGCTATGGTTTCCATAGTTTCCGGATTTAGCAATAAGAGATATGGAGTTCGTTTAATACTGCCGTCGGTACTTTCATTGCGAACACATACAACTTGTAGCAAATCGTCGCTTCCCATCAGCAGCGTGGGAACAGCGCCTTTTTTGGTTTCAAATGTAAAATTAAGATCGCCGGTTGGCGCCTTGCCCGTAAATACATCGGAAGATAGCGCATCGTCGTGCATAAATGCTGTTTTTGTGCCTGCGTAAGGATTTTTTACTTGTGCCATAAGAATATTAATAAAGAGTAATAATATAGGCAGTACAAATACTGTCTTTGTTTTAATCGGAGATCGTTTTAGTAAAGTCATATTTTCTTTTCTATATATTTAGTTTAATAATCGGTTGTGCATTTTGAACATTTCATCGATTCTCGCCCTAAACCATAAAGGGAATATCCATGAAATTTCAAGTTCTTCCTTTAGGATAAGAGGCAAAAAACTTGAAATTTTGCCAAAATTGAATGATATTCATCAAAATGCACTACGGTTTTCAATAGTTTATAAATACGGCCGCTTGAACCGTTAACCAATTTGGCGTGTTTTCTATAAAGACTTCCTCCAGACCTTTTCCCGGAATGCCATACGAGACAACTCCCAAAAATGTAAAATGATCTTTTAATAATCCTTTTAAAGTAACGGAAGCTTCGTGCCCCAATTCCTTGTTTTTTAGGGTTGAAAGTGGTGGCAATCCACCCAAATTATTCAACTGATTGGCCTGCAGATAAAAATAATCCACGGACAAAGACATTTTTCTGCTTACCCAACTTGTAAGCTCTATTCTATGAGAAACAATATTGCCATTGCCTAAAACTTTTCTAAAGTTAAGGCCTTGCACCCAATTTCCAAGGCCGCCAGTCAACATAGAGTCAAAGCGTTCGTAGGTTTCGGTATTGGCGTTATCACCTTTCATAAAAGCATACCGGTAATAAACGGAGGGAGAAGTACTCACATCTTTAAAACTGTATCCCAGTCCCGCGTACCAAGCATAAGACTTCATATCTTCGGAAGTATGCGATTGGTAGGCGTATTCCGACTTAAAAAACAATCTCGTTTCGGCAATATTGCTTATCCATAACTTAGGATTGATCACATACATTCCTTTTTTCTGAATAGCGCCATCAGGCGTTGCATATTTCGCCTGTCCTCCCGTGGTTTGGATATAGGATATCCCCGTATCCAAATTATTATTGTTGTTATAGTTAAAAGTACCAATTGCGTAATTGGTATTGATCTGCTTATCCCGAAACAATTCTTGTGGCTCTACAAAATGTCCCGACAATCGGAATTTTTTCCATTGAATGGAAAGGTTTCCGTTTTTCTGATAAGTAGTCCGCGAAGACGAATAAACACTTCCCCGTGGTCCAGCATTCGAAGAACCCGAATATCTTGAAAATAGAAAACCATCGTTTAGTTGAAAGAAATTTCGTCCATAATTGGCGTTGATGGTAATATCTTTATTCTTGCCCAACCCGGTCACTAAAAATCCGCCATAAAGTCTTTCAAAAGCAATATGTGCGGTACTTCCCGAAGAATAAATATCGGTAGTATTCCTTGCCGAAACCAATGCTGAAACCTCGCCATACCAATAAACATTGGAATTGCCCAGTTTTGATATTCCAGAAATTCCGGGTTCGACAAAGGTTTCCAACCAAAAACGGGTTTCTTTTCCTGGCGGATCATCGGCTATGGGATTGCCCTGCGTAAACGCTTCTCCTTGTGCAAAAAGCGGATTTACATCGTTGTAAAATCCTAAGCCACCCTTCATCATTAACTTGAATTGCGCCTGACCAGATTCGTAAAGCAGCGGAAAATCATCATAGTGTTCAGAGACAAAAATGCCTTTCCGCGTTGGTGTTTTTACTTTTTCATCGGTAAGCGTCACATAAATCTGAAGCCAAACAGAACGACCCACCGTTCCTGTACCGCTGGCAGATTCGTATAATTCGTAATAGGCATTCTCTACATTTTCTTCTCGCTTAATTCGGCTGATGGCCAAATCGGTAATCAAGGGATTAAAAGTTGTTCCGGGCTTGATAAAAAAGGCTTTATAGAAATCTTCCATTTCCGCTTGGCTCACACCAATCTCTGCATTGCCTTCCAAGATAATAATGCGCACATCGTCAATAAAGTTTCCATTGGCAAATTGTGGGTTTACCTTTTGGGTCTGTTGTGCCATTAATATAGGAGTACATAAAAACAGTACCGAGCAAAGCAAAATGTATTTGCCCGGTACTGTAATTAGAGTTCTATTTTTAAATGAAACTTTGATATATTAGATTTAAAATTACAGATTTCTGAATGATTATGGATCTCACAAGTTACTTCTAAAATCCTAAATCAAAAATTCAACAATCTTCAATCATTTAAGAAGTTGGCATCTTGCTCTTATAAACTCCACCGCCATTTACGGTAAGTTCAACACCTGTAATCCAAGATGCGGCATCGCTCAGTAAAAATGCCATTGCTTGTGCAATATCAGCTGGCATGCCCCGTCTTTTCATTACAATACCTTTCACAACATTGTCGAGCATTTCTTGAGTGTAACCCGCTTCTTTGGAAGATTCGCCATTGTCCACAGTTCCAATAATTAGGGAATTGAAGCGCACTTCAGGACCCGAGGCCACTGCCATACTTCTGGCCATATTCAAAAGTCCTGCTTTGGCGGTACTGTATTCAATAAATTCAGGCGAAGGGGTGATCCCCACTGAAGATCCTGAAAATACTACCGAAGCATTTTTTTCTTTCTTTAGGTAAGGCATACAGAATTTTGTCAGGTTATAAGCACTCAAGGTGTTGAGCTTATAGCCATCGATCATTTTTTGACTATCAGATCCAAAAAGTGGTGTATTCGCACCCCAGCCCACGTTATTTACGACTGCGGAAATTTTTCCGAATTTCTCCACTGCCTTTTTTACCAACTCCTCAATTTCCTTTTCTTCGGTAAAGTCAACCTTCATAGCCAAAGTTTCGTTTCCGGTTTCCTTTTCGATATCGGTGGCAATGTTTTTTACTTTGTCTTCTGCCAAATCGGCCATAACAATGTTAGCACCTAAGGAACTTAGGAAGCGAGAAGCTTCACTTCCAATAGCACCGGCGGCACCGGAAATGATGATTACTTTTCCTTTAAAATCGAATAACTCAGTGATTGTTTTCATATTAAATTATATTGAGATTATTAATACTGTATTTTGTTATAGAATAAAGACTTAGGAAATAGGACTAAATATAATTTTAAGAAGAAATCTAATTCCTTACTTTCTTTAATGCTATGTCAAGCTTCAAAATTTCTAGACATGGAATAAATGCTTGTTTCTAGCTATTCTGTTCCTCTCGAATCTCTTCCATAAGAACATTATAACGTTCCTTCAAATTGGCAGAAATCTCTTTAGAGGATTTGTGTATTTTTCTTAACTGAAATGACAGAAAAATGCTGAAGAGTCCCGCGAAGAGAAAGCTTAATGCAACTAATATTACAACGCTCATCCCCGCGAATACAGGATTCCAGATAAGAACAAACGAAACTATTGCGCCCAAGATTCCGAAGATCAACAAACCACCCCAACTTTTACTGCCGTACTTTTTAAGGTCCATTGCGAAACTGATAGAGGAAATAGAGCGAAAAAGAAGCAGAAAACCAACGTAGAATGCCAAGACACTAATTGAAAGTCCTGGGTGCATTATTAGTGACGTACCTATAATAAAGGTAAGAATTCCAAAAGCTAAAGACCATCCCCAATTATCGAGTTGCTTTCTGTTGGCTATGGAAAAAATGATTTCCGAAAGTCCGCCGAATAAAAATGAAAGGGCGAAGAGGATTGATAATGTAAGCAATGAACTTACTGGAGAAGTAAACACCACGATACTTACTACTACGAATAGAATACCAACTAGCAACGGAATATACCAATGCTTGATTGTGTTTTTGATTGAATTTAAAAATGAGTTTTGCATGATCTTGAAAGTTTAGTTTAATGTTAGTTCGTTTTTCTTTTCTTAAATTAGTGGTAATGACAATAGTCTAATTTCGAGTTTTATAATTATTATTTAACTGTCTATTAAATACTTACATATACAAATATTGCCATTATTAATATCTTAAAGTATGATTTTTATCAAGTTGGAATTATTTCCACTTTTATTGGGTTTTATTCTTCCCAGTTTCTCTTTTCGTAAACAATATCTTCTATTCGATCAAAACTTTTGTGATGAATGATGTAATTACTCGGGCTTAAAGTATTTTTCATAACCGCATCCAATTTATCAACCAACCTTTCAAATTCGTGTTTTCTTTCTGCATCGGTATAGTGATACTCAGGTAATCCGAGGCGAGACATTTTATAGGTAAATTGATTCAGACGTGAAAAATATTCATCACGATCCTTTTCGGTTATTTTCATTTTCAAAACTTGTTTATAATGCCATTGCTGCAAAAAGTCCTTATCCTTGGCTGTGAAGATTTCGCCATCCTTGTCGTGTATATCTAAGGCAATAGTTGCTTCACTGGCAAATACATTTAAGCTCAGTAAAAAAAGAAGGCTTGCTATAAGAAAGTGTTTTGATTTCATTTTTGAATGTTTTAGTGGTTTTAAAAAATGCTAATTAAACAATATGCTTCAAATTAAAGTACAAAGATATGATTGGTTCGGAGTAAAGCGAACTAAAAATTTGCAAAGTTTTGTTAAATTATATTTGGCACCTAAATCTACGGATAACGGTGCTCTTCCCGCCTTTTAAAAATATCCAAATCGCTTTTATTTCTAAACGTTATTGAAAGTAAATGAAATTATTACAGACATTTTCCTTGTATTTTATCACTATCATTCAACAAAGAATATCTTTGTTACAGTCTTTGCTTCTACTCACTAAATTACAACCAATGAGATTCTTCTTCCTACTATTGCTTTCTACGTTCACGACTGTTTCTTTTGGGCAAAATGAAATCTCATCTTCTACTAATTTGAAAAACAAGTTTAAATTTATTGAGTTTAAAGGCCAATTTGGAGCTTTTTTAAAATCCAACAATAAATTGACGGCCAGCGGCTTGCTTGATAATGGTTATGGTGGAATTACCGTGAAATTGGGCTGGCAACCTACCGACCCTGAGGGATGGGCCAGTAGATACAGCTATCCATCATACGGAATTGGGTTTTATTCCGGATTTTTAAACAACGCTGAAGTATTCGGAAATCCAAATGCAATTTATGGGTTTATAAGATTCCCTATTTCCAGTCCGGAGCGACGGAATATTTTTGCAATTGAACCTTCTCTGGGGCTTACCTATAAATTGAAACCTTATGACTCTGAGGAAAACCCGCTCAACGAAGCTATTGGAGCGCGAGCGGCGGTATATTTTAATCTTAACTTTGGATTTACCTATAAGTGGACCCGGGAAGTCGATATTTTATACGGGCTGGATTTCACACATTTTAGTAATGGTTCAACCTACAAACCCAATAACGGACTTAATTTATATGGTTTTAACTTGGGGATGCGCTATAATTACAACAGAACGCAATTACTCGAAAATAATGATCCTTATACCAATGACGTTTTACCTGCAAGATTTAAAAGACCTCTTCGCTCCCCCACAGATTTGACTAGGGGGAATTCTATTTCAATTTATATCGCTGGCGGCGTCGCACAAAACGATGATTTAATTGGAAGAGATATTGTTATGGGAACCTTTACGGGTTTGGCGGAATATGAACATCAATTTAATGAAAGGCATAGTGTAGCTGGTGGGGTAGATTTTTTCTATGACAACCGTTTCCGCGATAGAAAAGCTTCAGATAGATGGTTGCCGGCAATTCACGCAGGATATGCTTTTAGCTTTTTTAAATTTGATGTAAAAATGCAACTAGGCACATATTTAGGAGACGATAAGGGAAAAGGAGCATTTTTTATGAGACCTGCGCTGCGATATCATATTTCCAAACACCTATTTGCCCAAATAGGCTTAAAAACTTTAGATGGTGGTTCAGCTGATTATATAGAGTATGGAATCGGATTTCAACCTTTTTCTTGGTAGAACCCCCTTTAGCAGAAATCGTTCTACGCAATTATCCTATTAACTAAAGTTGCGTTAAATGCATTTTAGCGTTTTTTAAAGGCTTCGGCGTTCCTTATCTTTAAGTCACGACTTTTTGCTATGAATACAAACACTATTTGGACCATTGGACATTCCACTAGAAGTTTGGAAGAATTTCTTCAACTTCTGAAATCCTTCGATATTGAATTATTGGTGGATGTTCGCCATTATCCGGGATCTCGAAAATTTCCACAGTTCAATAAAGAAAGTATGGAAATTACTATACCAGAAAATGGGATTGAATACAAACATATGGTGGAATTGGGCGGTCGAAGAAAAGTAGTTCCAAATTCCAAGAACGATGCGTGGCGCCTCAACTCCTTTAAAGGATATGCAGATTATATGGAAACAAGCGAATTTCAAGAAGCATTAAAAACTTTGAAAAAATTGGCCACTGAAAAAAGAACCGCCATTATGTGCGCAGAAGCTGTTTGGTGGAGTTGTCACCGCTCTATGATCTCTGATGCCCTAAAAGTGGATGGCTGGGAAGTAATGCATATTATGGGAGAAAATAAAGCAACTGAACACCCCTACACCGCCCCAGCAAGCATAGTTGATGGAAAATTAAATTATTCGAAGAAGCCATAATTAAGAAAACTCTAACTCTGAGGTTGCTGAGTGATTTTGTGCCAATACGTATAAAACAATACTCCTACTCTCTATCCACAAAATTGTATCGAGGCAAGGTTGCCGAGTGATTTTGTGCTAATCCGTTAAAAACTAATTTAAAAATTCCTCTTTATAAAATTGTATCGAGGCACTACAAAATTTTATCGAGGCACTAATCAACTCTTTATAAAAAACAAACAAATATACTATGCGTGCATAATATATTTTTGTATCTTTGGGTTTAGACTTTTTCAAATCTTTCATGCAAGAAAAACCAAAAGAGAAAACCATAGATTATATTTTGCGTTCCACTTGGATGAGCGTTACAAAAATGTATAACGAAGAAGCTGGTAAAAAAGGGAGCACTATGGCCACCGGATTTGCACTTATAAGCATAGATCCGGAAGAAGGAACCCCAAGCACTGGTCTAGGCCCCAAGATGGGAATGGAAGCAACCAGTCTTTCCAGAACTTTAAAAAGTATGGAAAAAAAGGGATTGATTGAAAGAAAACCGAATCCAGAAGATGGACGTGGCGTTTTAATCCATTTAACACCTTTTGGAAAGGAAATGCGAGAATTCTCAAAAACCGTAGTATTGGGTTTTGACGAGGCAGTGAAAAAAAACGTTTCCGAAGAAGAACTGCAAACCTTTAGAAAGGTGGCAAAAACTATCAACGAGTTGATCAATTCAAAGAAAGTATACGATTCAGATTAAAAAATTGAAAGTAGAAAGTAGAAAGTAGAAAGTAGAAAGTAGAAAAAAATAATAATTCAGAATTAGGGCTTCTGGTATTTAGAATCCATAATTCATAACTTATAATTAAAGCAGATGTCAAAAAGAAGAATTAATAAAGTAGCGGTAATCGGTTCCGGAATAATGGGAAGCGGGATAGCCTGCCATTTCGCCAATATTGGCGTGGAAGTGCTATTGCTCGATATTGTTCCCCGAGAGCTTAATGATGCCGAAAAGAAAAAGGGACTTACACTTGAAGATAAAGCTGTAAGAAACCGAATTGTAAATACCGATTTGCAAAAAGCCATAAAAAGCAACCCTGCTCCACTTTATCACAAGGATTTTGCGAAGCGAATTTCTACAGGAAACTTAGAAGATGATATTTCCAAAGTAAAAACTGCGGATTGGATTATTGAAGTAGTTGTAGAACGTTTAGATATTAAAAAACAGGTTTTTGAAAATCTGGATAAACATAGAAAGCCGGGAACACTTATTACTTCAAATACTTCGGGGATTCCTATTAAGTTTATGAGTGAAGGTCGTAGTGAAGATTTCCAAAAACACTTCTGCGGAACACACTTCTTTAATCCGCCCCGTTATTTAAAACTTTTTGAAATAATTCCTGGTCCGAAAACTTCAACTGAAGTATTAGACTTCTTAAATGGTTACGGTGAAAAATTCCTCGGAAAAACTTCCGTAGTAGCTAAAGATACACCAGCATTTATAGGAAACAGAATCGGAATCTTCGGCATCCAAAGTCTTTTTCATCAGGTGAAGGAAATGGGATTGACAGTTGAAGAAGTTGATAAACTTACAGGTCCAGTAATTGGCCGACCAAAATCTGCAACCTTCAGAACAGTTGATGTAGTTGGACTTGATACATTAGTTCACGTTGCTAACGGAATCTATGAAAACGCGCCTGAAGATGAGGAACACGAAATCTTTAAACTTCCGAAATTCGTGGATACCTTAATGGAAAACGAATGGTTGGGTAGCAAGAGCGGACAAGGTTTTTATAAAAAGATAAAAGATGACGAAGGTAAAAGTGAAATCTTAACCTTGGACCTCGATACTTTAGAGTACAGAAAAAACAAAAAAGCGTCTTTTGCTACATTGGAGAAAACAAAATCGGTTGCTAAAGTAACTGACCGTTTCCCAATTCTTATTGCAGGAGAAGACAAAGCTGGCGAATTCTATCGAAAAAATTTCGGCGCAATGTTCGCTTACGTTTCAAAACGAATTCCTGAAATAACAGACGAGCTTTACAAGATTGACGATGCAATGAAAGCTGGTTTCGGCTGGGAAAATGGCCCCTTCGAAATCTGGGATGCCGTTGGCATTAAAAAGGGAATTGAACTGATCAAAGATTTAGGGAAAGAACCGGCAGCTTGGGTAAACGAAATGCTGGAAGCAGGGATTGATTCTTTCTACACTGTAAAAGAAGGAAACACCTATTTCTACGATATTCCGTCTTCATCTTCCGAAGCTTCAGCGAAGGGAGAAGGAAAATACAAAAAAATTTCAGGACAGGATTCCTTTATTATTCTAAACAACATCCGCGAAACTTCTGAAGTCTTCAGAAACAAAGGAGTTGTAGTTGAAGATCTTGGCGATGGAATTTTAAATGTGGAGTTCATTAGTAAAATGAATGCTATTGGTGGCGATGTTTTGGCCGGAGTTAATAAAGCAGTTGATATTGCTGAAAAAGATTTCGATGGTCTGGTAATCGGTAACCAAGGAACAAATTTCTCTGTTGGTGCCAATATCGGAATGATATTTATGATGGCTGTTGAACAGGAATATGAAGAATTAAATGCTGCCGTTAAGTATTTCCAAGACACTAGTATGCGTCTTCGTTATTCTTCAATTCCAGTAATTGCCGCTCCTCACGGAATGACTTTAGGTGGTGGATGTGAATTTTCACTACACGCAGACCGAGTAATCGCTGCAGCTGAAACTTATATCGGACTCGTGGAATTCGGCGTTGGAGTAATTCCCGGCGGTGGTGGTTCAAAAGAAATGGCAATGCGTGCAAGTGACTCCTTCAAAAAAGATGATGTGGAGCTAAACAGACTTCAAGAGTATTTCTTAACGATTGGAATGGCAAAAGTTTCCACTTCGGCTTATGAAGCCTATGACACTGGAATTCTACAACCAGGGAAAGATATTGTAATAGGAAACCAAGACAGACAAATTGCCGCGGCCAAAGCTGCTGCGCGTTTTATGGCAGATCAAGGTTATACAAAACCAATTAGAAGAACGGACGTAAAAGTGCTCGGAAAACAAGCATTGGGAATGTTCCTAGTTGGAACCGATCAGATGGTCGCTGGAAATTACATCAGTGAACACGACAAGAAAATCGCAAATAAACTTGCCTACGTTATGGCCGGTGGCGATTTAAGTGAAGCGAGCTACGTAAGCGAACAATATTTGCTCGACCTTGAAAGAGAAGCTTTTTTAAGCTTGACTGGAGAGAGAAAGACTTTGGAAAGACTTCAGCATATGATTCAAAAGGGGAAACCACTTAGAAATTAAATGAGTATGACTTACGACAAAATTGCTATCGCAATTTGACTTACGACCTACGACAAAATAATTTTAAATATTTCAAGATAAATCTTAGGTCGTATGTCAAAAAAGCGCAGCTTTTTAAATCGTATGTCAAATTTCTAACTATAAATTAAAAACATAAACCATGGGAGCAAATCATAATTTTAGAAAAATGACAATTTGGAAAGAAGGGATTGAAATAGCTAAAGATACCTATGCAACTACCAAAATATTTCCAAAATCTGAGATGTATGGTTTGAGTAGCCAAATGCAACGATGTTCAGTTTCAATTCCCTCGAATATTGCAGAAGGTACTGCAAGAGGAACAGATAAACATTTTAAAACATATCTTGAAACAGCTTTAGGCTCAGCTTTTGAGTGGGAAACGCAATTAATTATTGCTTTTGAAATAGATTATATTTCAGAAGAAACTTTTAAGCATTTGGAAAATAAAATTCAACGGATTCAAGGAATGATAACACGATTTATAAACAGTTTAACAATTTAAAAAAAAAGACCTACGACGATTTTGCCTTTGGCAAAATGACCTACGACCCCTTTTTCATTTTGTCGTAGGTCGTAAGTCAAAAACCGAAGGTTTTCAGTCATACGTCAAAAATCGCACATTATGAAAACAGCATATATAGTAAAAGCATACAGAACAGCTGTCGGTAAAGCCCCACGAGGAGTTTTCCGCTTTAAACGCTCTGATGAGTTGGCTGCGGAAACCATTAAATATATTTTAAAGGAGTTGCCGCAGCTCGACCAAAAACGAATTGATGATGTTATCGTTGGAAACGCCATGCCCGAGGCCGAACAAGGTTTGAATATGGGGCGACTGATTTCCTTGATGAGTCTCGATACTGTAGAAATTCCCGGAATGACGGTAAACCGTTATTGCGCCTCGGGATTGGAAACAATTTCCATAGCTACGGCAAAAATCCAAAGTGGAATGGCAGATTGCATTATCGCCGGAGGTGCCGAAAGCATGAGTTATATCCCTATGGGAGGTTATAAACCCGTACCAGATTATAAGTTGGCTAAAGAAGGTCACGAAGATTATTACTGGAATATGGGGTTAACTGCGGAAGCAGTTGCCAACAAGTACAAGGTTTCGCGTGAAGATCAGGATGAATTCGCATATACAAGTCAGATGCGTGCATTAAAAGCACAAGACGAAAATCGTTTTCAAGATCAAATTGTACCTATTGATGTTGAGCGTACCTATGTGAATGATGAAGGCAAAAAAGTTACCGAAAAATATACCGTAACTAAAGATGAAGGTCCTAGAAAGGGAACAAATATAGAAGCCCTTTCAAAACTGCGTCCCGTATTCGCTAATGGCGGAAGCGTTACTGCTGGAAACTCATCACAAATGAGTGATGGCGCAGCGTTTTCAGTTATTATGAGTGAAGAAATGGTTAAGGAATTAAATCTTGAACCGATAGCGCGTTTAGTAAGTTATGCCGCTGTTGGTGTGGAGCCAAAAATTATGGGTATTGGACCAATGCACGCAATTCCAAAAGCATTGAAACAAGCAGGATTAAAGCAAGACCAAATGGAGCTTATAGAATTGAATGAGGCCTTCGCTTCACAATCCTTAGCCGTAATCCGCGGACTTGGTCTCGACAAGGAACTGGTAAACGTTAACGGAGGTGCAATCGCAATGGGTCACCCTTTAGGATGTACTGGAACAAAACTTTCCGTTCAGCTTTTTGATGAAATGCGCAAAAGAAACCTTCAAGGAAAATATGGAATGGTAACGATGTGTGTTGGTACCGGGCAAGGAGCTGCTGGGGTTTATGAGTTTTTAAAATAATTTCGTAAAAGGACTTACGACTAGTTTGCTATCGCAAATTGACTTACGACGTACGATTGAATTTTAAACTTTTTGAAAAAACAGTCGTAAATCGTAAATCAAAAAAGCGCAAACTTTTTAAGTCGTACCTCAAAACAACGAATAAAATAATAATAAATATATAAATCTAGTCGTACGTCGTAAGTCAAAAAAGCGCAAGCTTTTTAAGTCGTATGTCAATTCAACAATAACATTATGGAAACAAAAAATAATGAACTTCTTCGCGGAGGCCAATTCTTGGTTAAGGAAACAAAAGCCGAAGATGTATTTACTCCCGAGGATTTTTCCGAGGAGCAAAAAATGATGCGTGATTCTGTAAAGGAATTTGTAGATCGTGAAATCTGGCCGCTTAAAGAGCGCTTTGAGCAACACGATTATGCGCTTACCGAAGAGATAATGCAAAAAGCAGGTGAAATGGGCTTGCTTGGAACGGCCGTGCCAGAGGAATATGGCGGTTTAGCAATGGGTTTCGTAACCACTATGTTGGTATGTGACTATATTTCAGGAGCTAGTGGCTCTGTAGCTACGGCTTTTGGCGCACATACAGGAATTGGAACTATGCCAATCACTTTATATGGAACTGAAGAGCAGAAACAAAAATATGTACCAAAATTGGCAACGGGCGAGTGGATTGGTGCTTATGCTTTAACCGAGCCAGGTGCCGGAAGTGATGCAAATAGCGGGAAAACTAAGGCTGCGCTTTCCGAAGATGGAAAAACATACGCTATCAACGGACAAAAAATGTGGATTTCTAATGCAGGATTCTGTAATACCTTCATTGTTTTTGCGAGAATTGAAGACGACAAAAACATCACTGGATTTATCGTTGAAAATGATTCTTCAAATGGAATCACATTTGGCGAGGAAGAAAAGAAACTCGGTATCCACTCCTCCTCTACCCGTCAGGTTTTCTTTAGTGACACCAAAGTTCCTGTAGAAAATATGCTTGGCCAACGAGGCGAAGGCTTTAAAATTGCGATGAATGCTTTAAACGTAGGTCGAATTAAGCTTGCTGCTGCGGGTCTGGATGGACAACGCAGGGTAATTTCAAAAGCGGTGGAATACGCTAATGAAAGAATTCAATTTGATGTGCCAATTTCATCTTTTGGTGCTATTAAACTCAAATTGGCCGAAATGGCAACCAATGCCTATGTGGACGAAAGTGCTTCCTACCGTGCAGGAAAAGATATTGAAGATAGAATCGCACTTCGTATAGAAGCTGGTAACAGTCATCAAGAAGCAGAGTTAAAAGGGGTTGAAGAATACGCTATTGAGTGCTCAATTTTAAAAGTGGCCGTTTCTGAAGACATCCAACATTGTACCGACGAAGGAATCCAGATTTATGGCGGAATGGGATATAGTGCTGAAGCGCCTATGGAATCAGCTTGGAGAGATGCGCGAATCACTCGTATTTATGAGGGAACCAACGAGATTAACAGAATGTTAGCCGTTGGAATGCTGGTGAAGAAAGCGATGAAAGGTCACGTAGATCTATTGAATCCTGCGCAAGCCGTAGCTTCAGAATTGTTAGGTATTCCTTCCTTTGAAACTCCTGATTTCTCTGAATTGCTTTCCGAAGAAAAAGCGATGGTTGCCAAACTGAAAAAAGTATTCTTGATGGTTGCCGGAAGTGCGGTTCAAAAATATGGAACTGAATTGGAAGAGCATCAGCAAACACTAATGGCGGCTGCAGATATCCTGATTGAAATCTATATGACCGAAAGTGCAATCCTGCGAACTGAAAAGAATGCAAAACGTTATGGCGAAGACACTCAAAAGGAACAGATAGCAATGTCGCAATTATATCTTTATCACGCAGTAGATATTATTACTGTAAAAGCGAAAGAAGCAATTCTATCTTTCGCTGAAGGAGACGAACAACGCGGTATGTTGATGGGACTAAAACGTTTCACCAAATATCAAAATATGCCAAATATTGGTGAATTGAGAAGAGTTGTTGCACATAAAGTTATAGCTGAAAATAAGTATCCTTTCTAAATAATAGATACAACGTTTTCAAATTAAAGACCTTACAAGTTTCAAAAACCTGTAAGGTCTTTTTTTTTAGAATAAATTTAAGTATTCAATACTATTCTTAGTAAAACCATTTCTTTCATTTTAATTGCCTGAGAATAAAAACCCTACTGGATCATTTTAAAAACCAAACCTTAAGAAACTATTCAGATTCTTCGGAAGAATGTCTATATTTATGTTACTTATAAAAGTTAAGGTTTATGAAAAAGTTTATTCTTATAGCATTAATCGCTTCTGTGGGGATGGCTTTTACTATAAAAAACACATCGGGGTTGAAGGTTTTAATTTTAAATAAACTAAAAGAATACACTACCGAAAACTATCCTGAAAAAATATACATACAAACAGACAAACCATACTACACTGCTGGAGAAAATATTTGGTTTAACACGTATCTAATTAATGGAGTTACCCACACTAAAAGCGATAAAAGCAAAATTGTGTATGTGGAGCTTATAAACGAAAAAGATAAAATAATTGCCATGCGAAAACTGTTCGTAGAATCATTGAGTGTTCAAGGTGATTTTAAATTACCCACGGGTTTGCAAGAAGGAAACTATCTTTTGAGGGCATATACCAATTACATGCGCAACCAACCAAGAGATTATTTTTTTAAGAAAGAGCTTCCCGTTTTCAGTCTTAATTCTGAAAATGCAGGTGATAGCAGCGATAAAAACCCTAAAACAGAGGAAAACTTGGTGTTACCCGATATTGGTTTTTATCCAGAAGGAGGTTATTTAGTTGCCGGTCTCAATAATAAAGTAGCTGTAAAAATAAAAGATGCCGATCTAAATTCCGGTTCTATTTCTGGTATTATAGAAGACACCGAAGGAAATAAAATCACAGAATTTAAAACACAAGAATTTGGACTAGATTCCTTCTATATAAAACCTGAGGCAGGCAAGGAATATCGTGCAGTTATTAGCTCTAAAGAAGAACATATCCTTTATTCTTTACCCAATCCACTTTTAGAAGGCTATGTTTTAAATACAGTGCTAACAGAAAAAGACTTAGTTATAAACGTCACTACAAATCAAAAAGACGGATTAAAGAATACCTTGATCATCGGTCAACAAAGAGGTTTGGCAGCTTTTGATTATTTGTTTGATAAAAACACAAATACTTCAGTATTGAAAATTCCCAAAGAACAATTAATCGCAGGGGTTTTGGATATTGTTCTTTTTAACCAGTCTGAAAAACCCGTAGCAGAAAGATTAGTATATATTAATAAAGACGAGGACATTTCTGTTTCGGTCAATAAAACCAATGGGTTTAAAACATCTTTGCGGGATCGTGTGAACTTAGAGATTGAAGTAAAGGAAAAATCGGGTCGATTGGTTTCCGGAACCTTTTCACTTTCCATAACAGATACTGACTTAATCAAACCGAATCCCAATTCCGAAAATATAAAAACCTATCTATTGCTAAGCTCAGATTTAAGGGGAGAAATTAAAAGTCCGAATTACTTTTTTATAAATGACGATACAATCAAGAAAGATCAACAATTAGATTTGATTATGCTTACTCACGGTTGGAGTCGTTTTACTTGGCAAGAGTTTTTGGAGAATAGAACCACACAGGAATTTAAACCAGAAGATGGCATTTACATAAGTGGCAATACATTGAATTCCAAATCACCATTTCAGAACAAAATTAGCGAGACTAAGCTTACTTTTAGAAAAAAAGGTTTCTACCAAGAAGCAAAAAAGACTGATAACTACGGTCATTTTATGTATGGCCCATTTATATTTCAGGATACGATTGATGTTTTTCTACAAGCCGGAAAAGACTTAACTTCAGAAAATCCAGATTTTAGTGATACAAACATTGTTTTAGATAAACCGAAAGAAAAACCAACTATAATACCAGATAGAATAGCCAGTACTTTTGAGTTTGAAAATGATATTGCCAATGTTCAAGTCTATAAAAAGAAATCAAAAAGTAATATTTTTCGTGATTTTGAATTTAACGATGACATAGAGAAATTGGATGAAGTTCTGCTTAAAGGAAAACTTGAAACCGAAGAAGATAAAAAGGAAATTAAAAGAGATAAAAGAACACGCTCGTTTGAGCCTTCGCACCGCATCGTAGTAAGTGAGATGGGGGAAATGGGAGCTAGCTCTTTTATGGATTTAATAATAAATGTGCCAGGCATTAGAACTGGAAGAGCCACTTTAGACCAAAAAAAGGACCCTTTTGACAAAATACTTAGTATTGAAGAAGTTGAAATTAACCTTAGAGGTATGAAACCTACAATTTATTTAGATGATGTAGAGGTTGAATTGAAGGCTGCACGATCTGTTCAACCTGCAGATATTGACTTTATAGATATTAGGAATACTGGTCACTCTTCTGCCGCTTATGGTTTAAAGGCCCAAGGAATTATCGCAATATATACAAAACAAGGTTCTAGAAATAAAACAAATATCACTGACAAAAAACCAGGTTCTATAAACTTTAAATCTGAAGGTTTTTATTCAGCGCGCGAATTTTACGCCCCAGATTATTCATTAGTTGATAGAAACAGAAGTAAGATAGACAAACGCTCAACGCTGTTTTGGAAACCTAATGTGAAAACACAAGGATACAAAAACGCAGAAGTGACTTTTTACACAAGCGATGAGAAAGGCACATACCAAATAAAAATTGAAGGAATCACCGATAAAGGAGTTCCCATTCACGCCACTTCATTTCTTGAAGTAGAATAATTAGATTTTATGACACCATCTCTTCAACAAAGTTTCCAAAACCTTGTAGATCTTATATTGGTAATTCAACCCCTCAATTCTCGATCACTGAAAACTGTCACTGATTACTGAACACTGATAACTGATTTCTGATCACCAAAAAACTGAATACTGTAAATTATGGCGCAGAGTTTGCTATTTTTGAAGGAAAATTGAATTATTATGAAAAAGCTCCTTTTCCTATTTATTATTTTCACAACCACTTTTACCTTTGCCCAAGAAAACACCGAAGTATTTGTTTTTGATATTTCACCAGCTTACGGAGGTCTTGAACTTATGAACGCTCGGAATATTTCAAACAATAAAGGTTATGACAATCAGCCTTCCTTTATTTCGAACGAAACTGTAATTTTTGCCGGTAACAACGACGGTCAGACAGATATTTCAGAATATAATTTAACTTCTAAGCACCAAAAATGGGTTAATTCAAAAACAAAAGGCGGTGAGTATTCTCCTCAAAAATTTCCCTCGAAAAGTGATGTGGCGGCTGTTCGTCTCGACCCTAATGGAATGCAAAGATTGTATCAGTACAATACTGGAACAGGAAATTCAACAGAACTTATTAAAGATCTGCAAGTGGCTTATTTTGCTTTTTACAATGACGAAAAAATGCTCGCAACAGTTTTAAATGGAGATAAAATGGATTTGGTAATGATTGATTTACCTTCAAAATCTACAGATACGATATTTTATAATGCTGGCAGATCGCTTCAGAAAGTTCCTAAAACCAATTATATGAGCTATTCCTTGGCAAACGAGGAAGGGAATTTAGACCTCTATCTTTTAGACATGAATTCCTATGAAAGCTATTTTGTAACGGAATTGCCCATTGGGATCCAGGATTATGTTTGGCTCAATGACACCCAAATATTAGTTGGAAGCGGCAGCAGGCTTTATCTGTATGACACACTCGGCGATTCTGAGTGGAACAGAGTTGCCTCCATTGAAGAGTATGGAGTCAAAAATATTAGCCGAATGGCAATTAGTCCTAACGGTAAAAAGCTGGCCGTGGTAGCAGAAATCCAGTAAGAATTTCATTATAAAAATTTTCTTCCTGTAAGGTTTTACAAGCTTATAGCTCTTTCTCCTTGCTTTTTTGGTACTTTTAAATAAAATTTCCCTCTAATGAAAAGTCTTATTCTGTTTTTTGCTTTAAGTACTTCTATATCAGTTTTTGCGCAAACAAATCAAAAGATCAGTCTATCAGAGGGGCAGTTATATGATATTATTGATTCAGTCTCTTCTAAAAGGATTGAGAAAGATATAACAAGACTTGCCAATTTTGGAACACGTAACACTTTTAGTGATACCATCAGTAATATTCGTGGTATCGGCGCGGCGCGAAGATGGATTAAAAATGAGTTTGAGAATATTTCCAAGGATTGTAACAACTGCCTAAATGTTTTTTATCAAAAAGATTTGGTCAAGGCAGAAGGCAACGACCGTATTCCGAAGGATACTTGGATCGTGAACGTTGCAGCGGTTCAGATAGGAACAAAATATCCCAATCGCTACATTATTATGAGTGGGGATATCGATTCCCGAAACAGTGATGGCAGTGACTTCACTAAAGATGCTCCCGGAGCCAACGATAATGCAAGCGGGATGGCAGGCGCAATCGAGGCAGCGCGGGTTCTTTCTAAATACACCTTTGAAACCAGTATCGTTTATTTAGGATTGAGTGGGGAAGAGCAAGGTCTTTTCGGCGGAAAAGGTTTCGCAGAATTTGCGAAAAAGAATGCTTGGGAAATTATTGGCGTTTTCAATAATGATATGATCGGAAACATCAAAGGCCTAGATGGGATAATTAGCAACCGTGATTTTAGAATCTTTAGTGAACCTGTTCCTCCTACAGAAACCGAAAAAGAACGACAGTTGCGCAGATTTTATGGCGGCGAAGTAGATGGTATTTCACGCCAATTGGCTCGTTACGTTTACAAAACCACAAAAACCTATATGCCTGAAATGAACCCAATGATGATTTATCGTTTAGATCGTTTCGGGCGTGGTGGTCATCACCGTCCGTTTAATGATCTTGGTTGGGCCGGAATCCGAATTATGGAAGCTCACGAAGATTACAACCATCAACATCAAGATATTCGTACTGAAGATGGTGTGGAATACGGTGATAAATTGAAGTTTGTGAATTTTGGTTACGCCGCAAAACTCACCGCCGTAAACGCAATTAACCTGGCGAGTATTGCTTGGGCACCTCCTGCTCCTAAAAATGTAAGCATCGGCGGTATTGTAGAACCATCTGTAAAACTAAAATGGGACAAAGTAGATGGCGCAACAGCTTATAAAATATATTGGCGAGACACCACCTCTCCTACTTGGGATTATAGTCGTTATGTAGGCGATGTTTCAGAATTTACATTAGAAGGAATAGTAATAGACAACTTCTTTTTTGGCATCGCTTCCGTAGGAAAAGATGGTTTTGAAAGTGTAGTCGCGTTTCCCAATTGAGTGTTTAGAGCCCCCTAACCCCTAAAGGAGGAATTATAACAGATAGAATAGCAATCAGATTTCTCTATTATTTAAAATTAAATTAATGAAAAAAGTCCTAATCTTTTTCCTAGTTCTGATAAGTATAAAATTGTCAGCCCAAGAATTCACCCGCGCTGATACACTTCGTGGAAGCATTACCCCTGAACGTGCTTGGTGGAATGTACTTCACTACGATTTAAACGTAACGCCAAATGCTTCCGAAAAATCTATTGAAGGAAGTAATACGATAACCTACGAAGTTTTAAAACCTAATAACATTATGCAAATCGATCTTCAAAGTCCGATGAAGATTGACAAAATTCTTCAGGATGGAGAAGAACTTCACTATACTTCAGAAGGAAATGTGCACTTTGTAAAACTTCAGGAAAAACAAGAAATAGGAAGAGAAAACAGAATTACAATCTATTTTTCAGGAAAACCGAGAGAAGCCGTTCGGCCACCTTGGGACGGTGGTTTCACTTGGACCAAAGATAGCAATGGCAAAGATTTTATTGCAAATTCCAACCAGGGTATTGGCGCCAGCGTTTGGTGGCCGTTAAAGGACCATCCTTCCGAAGAGGCAGATAATGGGGTTACTATTTCTGTAACAACACCAAAAGACTTAATGGACGTGAGTAACGGTCGTTTAAAGGAAGTAATTGAAAACAAAGATTCAAAAACCTGGGTTTGGGAAGTGAAAAACCCAATCAACAGTTACGGAGTCAACCTGAGCATTGGTGATTATGTACATTTTGGAGATAAATACAAAGGCGAAAAGGGAATCTTGGATATGGATTATTACGTTCTTCGCGAAAACGAAGCCAAGGCAAGAGAGCAGTTTAAACAAGCCCCGATGATGATGGAGGCCTTTGAATATTGGTTTGGCCCCTACCCTTTTTACGAAGACGGCTATAAACTTGTGGAAGTTCCCTATTTGGGAATGGAGCATCAAAGCAGCGTAACCTACGGCAACAACTTTGAAAACGGCTATTTGGGTAAAGACGTTTCTGGCTCTGGCTGGGGAATGAAGTTCGATTTTATCATCATCCACGAAAGTGGACACGAATGGTTTGCCAATAATATTACCAATACGGATGTGGCTGATATGTGGATTCACGAAGGCTTCACCAGTTATTCTGAAAACCTATACGTGGATTATTTCTTCGGAAAAAAAGCCTCGTCAGAATATGTTTTAGGGGTTCGCAATAATGTTGTAAATGATAAACCTATAATCATTGGAAACTACAACGTCAACAAATCCGGTGGTTCAGATATGTATTATAAGGGCGCTAATATTCTTCATACAATTCGTCAATTAATCGCAGATGATGAAAAATGGCGACAAATTCTACGAGGTTTGAATAAAGAGTTTTACCATCAAAACGTCACAACGGAACAGATTGAAAATTACATAAGCGATAAAAGCGGAATGGATCTCACAGCATTTTGGAATCAATATCTACGTACTGTAATGATTCCAAAAGTAGAATATTCATATAAAGAGAACATCTTGAAATTCCGCTATGTCAACATTGTCAAAGGTTTTGAAATGCCTGTTATTGCAATTATAAATGGCGAAGAAGTTTGGATTAATCCAACTGCAGAATGGAAAACCAAAAAACTTAAATCCCCAATAAAAATCGTTGAGATAAAGAAAGATTTTTATGTGAATGAGGAAAAGATGAAGTAATCAGAAAGCTCATATTACCATTTCAACTAAAACGTATCAAATATATCAATTCTAACTACTATTATGAGAATACTATCTATGTTGGCCATTTTGGTCTTTACCACAACGCTTACAGCTCAAAAAAAGAACAAAAAAAATAAAAAAGAAGAAACAAAATGGGAAGTTGCCAATCCCGGAAAAGACTTCAATTATAAAACACATTCCTTTACCACAGATGAAGGTACTTGGATGAATCTTGACGTGAGTCCTGATGGGGAAACCATAGTTTTTGATATGGTGGGTGATATTTACAGTCTGCCTATTTCGGGAGGGAAAGCGAAAGTGATTCGTTCCGGAATTCCCTTTGAAGTTCAACCACGTTTTAGCCCTGACGGTTCTAAAATATCATTTACCAGCGATGCTGGAGGTGGCGATAATATCTGGACAATGAATCTAGATGGAACCGATGCCAAACAAGTAACCAAGGAGGATTTCAGATTATTGAACAACGCTGTTTGGAGCGCAGATGGCAATTATCTTTTAGTGCGTAAACACTTTTCATCTGGCAGAAGTTTAGGTGCGGGTGAAATTTGGCAATATCATATTACTGGCGGTACCGGACTTCAAATCACAAAGCGCAAAAACGACCAACAAGATGTAAATGAACCTTTTACTTCTCCCGACGGAAAATATGTTTATTACAGTGAAGATATGTACCCAGGTGGAAATTTTCAGTATAACAAAGATCCAAACAGCCAGATTTACGTTGTTAAACGTTACGATTTTGAAACTGGCGAAACCAAAACAATAACTGGTGGCCCTGGAGGAGCTGCAAGACCAACGCTTTCTCGCGATGGTAAAAAGTTGGCGTTCGTTAAGCGCGTGCGAACCAAAAGTGTACTCTTTATCCAAGATTTGGAAACGGGGAAGGAATGGCCAATTTACGATGCTTTAAACAAGGATCAGCAAGAAGCTTGGGCCATTTTCGGGGTTTATCCAAACTTTAGCTGGATGCCGAATAGCAAAGAAATCGTTTTTTGGAGCGGCGGAAAAATCAACAAAATTGATATAAATACGCTAGCTGTAACAAACATTCCGTTTACGGCTGATGTAAATATCGATTTAGCAGAAACCGTTCATTTCAACAATAAAATTGAAACCGAAACTTTTACTCCAAAAATGATTCGCCACACGGCAACCTCTCCAGACGGAAAGTATATTGTTTTTAGTGCGCTTGGAAATTTATACAAAAAAACATTGCCCAATGGGGAACCACAAAGATTGACTGAAACTTCCGATTTTGAGTTCGAGCCTGCATTTTCACCCAATGGAAATGATATAGTCTATGTTACCTGGAATGATCTGGAAAAAGGTGCCATATTTAAAATTCCAGCTGCAGGTGGAACAGCTGTAAAACTCACTTCGGAAAAAGGAATTTATAGAATGCCTTCTTATTCGCAGGATGGGAATCATATCGCCTATATGAAAGAAGGCGGAAATACCGATCAAGGTTTTACTTACACCAAAAACAAGGGAATCTACATAATGGATTCTTCTGGTAAAAATGAAAAATTTGTTACCGAAGAAGGCGAATACCCACTATTTAGCAAAGACGGCCAACGAATATTTCTACAATTGGGCGGCACTTATTTTGGTGCTTTAGAGAAAAAATTGATAAGCGTAAATCGTGAAGGGGAAGATGAAAAAGTTCATATCACTTCAAAATATGCAAATAGACTTATCCCAAGTCCAGATAACAATTGGATCGCATTTACCAATCTTCATAAACTTTTTGTTGCTCCGTTGGTAATGAATGGTCAAACTGTAAACTTAGATAACAACAGCAAATCCGTTCCCGTTTCAGAACTTGCAAAAGATGCCGGAATTAATATCCATTGGGCTCCAAATAGTAAAAAATTAATGTGGACTTTGGGCGACGAATATTTCAGCAATGAGTTGAAAAACAGTTTTACCTTCTTAAAAGATTCCCCAGAAAAAGTTTCCGAAGTAAAATTAGATGGAATAAAAATTGGCTTGACCGCACCGGTTGATAAGCCTTCGGGAAGAATTGCCTTTACCAATGCGCGTATCATCACTATGGAAAATGATAAGGTTATTGAAAACGGTACCATTCTTATAAACGAAAGTAAGATTGAGGCAGTTGGGAATATGGATGATATTTCCATTCCTTCAGGAACAACAGTTTATGATGGTAAAGGAAAAACCATTATGCCGGGAATGGTTGATGCGCACGCTCACGTTGGCGCATTTAGATACGGTTTGCCATCGCAACAATACTGGCCGTTTATGGCAAATTTAGCGTTTGGAGTAACAACTTCTCACGATCCCTCAGCCAATACCGAAACGGTTTTCACGTTATCTGAACTTCAAAAAAGCGGACAATTAGTTGGGCCGCGATTATTTTCCACTGGATTTATACTTTATGGCGCAGAAGGTGATTTTAAAGCTGTAATCAACAACCTTGAAGACGCCCGAAGCAGCATTAGAAGAACAAAAGCTTTTGGTGCAAAAAGCGTAAAGAGTTATAACCAACCGCGAAGAGAGCAGCGTCAACAAATTTTACAAGCAGCGCGCGAACTTGAAATAAACGTAGTGCCCGAAGGCGGTTCAACTTTTTATCATAATATAACCGAGGTTATCGATGGCCACACAGGCATTGAACACAACATACCCGTTGCACCGGTTTACAAAGATATTTTGGAAGTTTGGGGCAAAAGCAATTCTGGCTATACTCCTACTCTAATTGTAAACTATGGTGGAATGAACGGCGAAATTTACTTTTATGAAAGAGACAATGTTTGGGAAAATGAAAAGCTGCTCACATTTACCCCGCGCAGTATTATTGATAGTCGCTCTCGTCATAGAGTAAAAGTTCCAGCCGAAGAATATGACAACGGCCACAAGTTAGTTTCTAGAACCGTAAAATCTTTACAAGATGCTGGAGTGAAGGTAAACATGGGAGCTCACGGCCAATTACAAGGTTTGGGAGCGCATTGGGAAACCTGGATGTTACAACAAGGTGGAATGAGTAGTTTGGAGGCGCTAAAAGCCGCGACAATCAATTCTGCCGAATATATTGGTGCCGGAAATGATATCGGCTCTTTAAAAGTGGGGAAACTTGCAGATTTAATAGTGATGGATGAAAATCCCTTAGAAGATATAGAAAACACCTTAAGCATAGAAATGGTGATGATTAATGGGAGGTTATACGATACCGAAACTATGAATGAAATTGGTAATAACCCAAAAGAGCGCCTTCCTTTTTTCTGGGAGATGGAAAAATACAATCAAGCCTTTCCTTGGCATCAAGAAACCCACGGATTTATGGATGGCGGATGTAGCTGTCAATAAATAACACTAACTTTAAAAAATGTACCGAGCCCAATGGCAGTTTTATAAAAGCATTTTTCCGTTTATTGCTGCATTTTCGCTGGCCTGCATTACATTTGGAGGTTTGCTGTGGGCCGTACTGCTTTTTGCAACCATAGGACCATTTATTGGAATGTTGGGATTTAGAATTGTTTATAAGGAACAGTTTTATTTTTATTATAACTTAGGCTTAACCCGTTTAAAATTAATGGGAGTTTCCTTTTTAATAAACCTTTTGTTGGGAATTCCATTCTTCGGAATTTTAGTTCTAATCGTAAAATTTTTTATTGGCAACCTTACAATTACATAGCGCCACCAAGAGTTTTGGTAAACTGAAAGTAATTGAAGAAATTGCTTTCAGTTTATCTACGGGTGAAATATTAGGTGTTTTCGGAAGAAACGGAAGCGGAAAGTCAACCTTATTGAAGATGTTGTTTGGAACTGTAAAGGCAGATTCCATTTCGGTTTCAATAGATAATGTACCGATAAGATCTTCGGAAATTATCTCAAAAAAACTCATAGGTTATCTTCCGCAAAATTCAATGCTTCCGAAGAATTTGAAGGTGCGAGATATAATCCCCATTTATTTCTCAGATGGAGAAAAGCAGGATGCCATTTTTTACGATTCGCAAATTGCCAAAATCACAGCTAATCAAGTGGGAGAATTATCCGCGGGAGAATTGCGCTATTTTGAAGTTTTACTAATTGGAAATCTCGATCACCCATTTTTGATGTTTGACGAACCATTCTCCATGATCGAACCCTTATACAAAATTGAGATTAAGAGGTTTCTAAAGGAACTAAAATCGAAAAAAGGAATTTTGATAACCGACCATTATTATCATGACGTTCTAGACATAACCACCAAGAACCTAATTATCAAAGGTGGAAAAGGTTTCAGTATAACAAACATGGAAGACTTGAAAAACCATAATTATCTCAGTAAAAATTCATCATAAAAAAAGCCCCATTTCTGGAGCTTTATTTTCTATTGAAAAATGTAAATTACATTTTTGGCATCAACACTTTATCGATTGTGTGTACAACACCGTTGGATGCGTCCATATCAGCACCAGTTACAGTAGCTGTATTTCCTTTAGCATCTTTCACCATTACTTTACCATCTTTTTCAGACAAGGTTAAAACCTCACCATTTAAAGTAGTTACGTCTAATTTTCCTCCTGCATCTTTTATTTTTGCAAGAACATCAGTGGAATTCATTTTTCCTTGAAGAACGTGATACTTAAGCAAAGCTTGCAATTTCTCCTTATTTTCTGGTTTCATCAAGTTATCCAATGTTGCTTTTGGAACTTTGCTGAAAGCTTCATTTGTTGGAGCAAAAACAGTGTATTCTCCTTCACCTTTAAAGGTATCGGCTAAATCTGCAGCTTGAAGTGCACCCACCAAAGTAGAAAGATCAGAATTGCCCATTGCTTTAGCAGCAATTGAATTGGCTTCCATATCTGCCATTCTACCTTTATTTTCTTCATCTAATTTCATTAAAGAATCACTCTCACGCTGCATTCGCATTTGTTCAGCTTGAGCCTGCGCTTCTTCTTTCTTTTTTGAGTCGTTACAGCTAGCAAAAAGCATTGCTACTACTGCCATTGACATTACAATTGTTTTTAGTTTCATAGTTTATAGTTGATTTATTATTTAGAACAAAGATATTCTAACTGTATCAAAATATTTATTAACGTTAATTCAGTTATTGTTAAATTATTCACATTTTTTGTGTTTTATAATCACATACTTGGGTTAAATTATAAATTTTTCTAAATGGTAAATTTATATTGTGAAATTCTATTATCTTTAAAAACTAATCTAAAAAAATATAAAATGATCAAGTCAAAATACCAGAGCGTTCTGGATCTAGGTGAAAAATTGAACATCAAAAATGGTGATGTAAAAGAGGAAAATGGACAGCTGAAAATTCATGGAACTGCAAAGAACCAATATGATAAAAATCTGATTTGGGATGAAATCAAGAAAGTTGGAGGCGAAAATCCAACAGATATAATGGCTGATATAAAAGTAGAAGACACTTCTGCCTATGCACATCACACAGTTAAAAGCGGTGAATCCTTAAGTAAAATCGCCAAGCATTACTATGGAGACGCAAATAAGTACAACACTATTTTTGAAGCCAACAAAGGAAAATTGAAATCAGCAGACGTTATTCATCCAGGTGATGAATTGGTGATTCCAAATATTTCATAATTATAGAAATATAGTATTGAAAATAGAAAAACCGTCTTGTATTGATTGTACAAGACGGTTTTTCTATTTATATAAAGTTTACAGTCCGCTAATGTAGCTACCGTAAACATCTTTAAAGTGAAGGCCGTTCCCTAAACTGAATTTACTTAATTTATTGTTTGCTGCCAATCCCCATAAAATAACTTCTTTTAGAAAATAAGCATCTTCTTTTGAAGTTTCAGGTTGATATTTATCAATTAATTGTTGCAAAGGAATAATTCTATCCAACTCCTTTCTATATTCTTCGTTTGAATATGAATCTAGTAATTCAAAATCATTTTCTTCAAAAAACCAAGATACAATTTCAGAATACGGATCAGGATCACCTTGTTTTGTCAGTTTCTCTATTTTAGGAAATATTTCCTTAAAAGTAGTGTTCACCGCATCAACGATTAATTGTTGCGCAACTTGGTTTACACCTTCCTGTTCCCCTTCATAAACTAATTCTATTTTCCCAGTGATGGAAGGAATAATTCCAATAAAATCGCCCAGTCTAATAGAAGTCTTTTCCTCTTCATTTTGCAAGGCTCTTCTTTCGGCTGTACTCAATAAATTTTCAAAAGCTGTGATACTCAACCTTGCACTTACACCACTTTTGGCATCAATAAAGTCATTTTCACGCGCTTCAAAACTTATTTGTTCTAATATATCTTTTGCGAGATCTGGCACATAAATATTAGACTTAGATTTAATTGCTCCCGCAGTTTCCTGTTCAGTTATAGTGCGTGCCGTTTCTATATTTTCGGGGTAATGCGTTAAAATCTGTGAGCCTATTCTATCTTTTAATGGCGTAACGATACTTCCGCGGTTGGTGTAATCTTCAGGATTTGCAGTAAAAACAAATTGAATATCCAAAGGTAAGCGCACGGCAAAACCTCTAATTTGAACATCCCCTTCCTGTAGAATATTAAAAAGTGCCACTTGAATTCGCGGTTGTAAATCCGGAAGCTCATTTATCACAAAAATACAACGATTACTTCGCGGAATCATTCCGAAGTGAATTACGCGATCATCGGCATAAGTCAATTTTAAATTAGCCGCTTTTATAGGATCTACATCACCAATTATATCAGCCACAGTAACATCTGGAGTTGCAAGTTTTTCCGAAAAACGATCATCGCGGTGCAACCAACTAATTGGAGTGTTATCTCCTTCTTCCTCCATTAAATTTTTGGCGTATCTGGAAATTGGACTAAAAGGATCATCGTTAATCTCACTTCCTTCAACCACTGGAATATATTCATCTAAAAGTCCAACCATTTGTCTAGCCAATCTCGTTTTTGCCTGTCCGCGTAAACCTAGCAGATTGATGTTATGTTTTGAAAGAATTGCGCGTTCCAGTTCTGGGATTACGGTAAGTTCATATCCATGAATACCAACGAAAGGTGCTTCCTTCTTCATAATTTTTTGAAGCAAATTTCGGCGTAATTCTTCTTTAATTGATTTTGGTTCGTAACCTGATTTCTTGAGGTCACCGAATGTTTTTATGTTTTCTATTTTCATGTTTTTTAGATAATAAGAGAAAAGAAGAAAGAAGAAAGACTATTTCAGTAAGGTTTTTTGAAAACCGGATGTCATCATTTGCCATTCGGTAATTGTGTCTTCCAACTTTTCTAACTCTTCATCATTAATATATTTTTTGTGATGTGCAATCAAAAGTTGTGTGCTTAATTCATAAGATGATTCCATGGAGATATCTAGAAAATGATTAAACGATTTGTCTGTTCTTGCCGATCCCTCAGCAATATTACTTGGTGCAGAGATTGAACATCGACTCATTTGGGATGTTAAATTATACTGTTCCGATTTAGGGAATGTTTCTAAGATGTCCGAAGTATCAAATGCAATATTCAAAGCTTTCTTCCAAATTTTGAGGTTTTTGTAATTGTGTTTCAATGTCATAATTTGTGAGTTTAAGGATTAATAACTATTACAGATTTTTCTTTACTCTTTTCTCTTTATTCTTTACTCTATCCTTTTTCCTCTTTTATTATTTTAACCACAAATACGTAGTACGGACAGGTCGCGACCCAGCGTACGGACAGGTCGCGACCTGTCCCTACCATTACCGAATGCGTTTACGACGATTCGTTTCATAATCACTAAAAATCATTTCCCCCAATCCTTTCAATCCTGTATAAAATGCTTTTCCTTGGTTTGCAGCAGTAAAATGTTCAATAAACTGCATTAAATAAGGATCTTCGGCAATCATAAAGGTTGTAATGGGAATATGCAGTTTTCTAGCTTGCGAGGCCATTGAATAGCATTTATTTACAATATAACTATCCAAGCCGTTGCTGTTTTTATAATAGCGACCATCGGGAAGCCTTACACAGCTGGGCTTGCCATCGGTAATCATAAAAATTTGTTTGTTGGTGTTTCGTTTTCGTCGCAATAAATCCATTGCCAATTGAAGTCCGGCAACAGTATTGGTATGATAAGGACCGACATTTAAATAAGGTAAATCCTTTATTTTTATAGGCCAAGCATCGTTTCCAAAAACTAGTATATCCAAAGTGTCTTTCGGATAACGTGTAGTTATAAATTCTGAAAGTGCCATAGCCACCTTTTTAGCAGGTGTAATTCTATCTTCCCCATAAAGTATCATACTGTGGCTAATGTCTATCATCAACACCGTACTCATTTGGGTTTTATACATGGTTTCCTCAACCACCAAATCATTTTCAGAAAGTGTAAAATCTCCCATTCCGTGATTAATCTGGGCATTTTTAAAACTTTCGGTCATCGATATCTGTTCCAAGGAATCACCAAAGCGGTAATCCCGAAACTCACCGGCCTGTTCATCTCCTCTACCTGTTTGTTTTGTTCTATGATTTCCTACCCCACTTTTTCGAAGTTTTCCAAAGATTTGTTCCAGTGCGCGTTTTCGAATTGCTCTTTCTGTCTTTTCAGTAATAGCAAGGCCACTTTTACCATCTATTTTTATTTCTTCACGCAGATAGCCTTTCTTTTTTAAGTCTTCTACAAAATCGTCTAGAGAATAATCTTCCGTAGTAAGTTCATATTCCTTATCCAACTGGGCTAGCCAATCCATCGCTTCGTCGAAATCGCCCGAGGTGTGGGTAATTAGTTCTTGGAAAACTTCAAAAAGTTTGTCGAAAGGAGATTGATCTTTTGGAGTGTGTTTAGTAAAGACAAATCCACTTTTACTTATCTTTTTCTTCATATTTTAAAAGTAAGCCAATCCTTGTTTATAAAAAAAGGAGAAACGTTAAACTAATACCAAATATAGAGATCTAAATAATCGCAAATGAGTTAATAAATTAGCGGTTTAAGTCAATTAGCATTTATTAACAATTTAGTTAACAGTTTGTTATAGCTAGCACGTCCTTGTAATCCCTAACTTTATAGCAATTAATAATCAACCTCTAAACTTTATATTATGGCAGAAATTAAAATTGAAAAGAAAAAACCTATTTGGCCTTGGATTCTTATTATCCTAATTATTCTCGCCGCCATTTACTTTTTTTGGTATTATAATGACAATAATTATAATACGGATGACCGATTAATGGAAAATGATACCATTACGAAAATAGACGAAACGAACAACTATAATGATAACGAAGCAATGGAATCCACTGCACTCTATTCAGGAACTTATGGAACTGTTAGAGATGAACAGGCTATTGCGGATTATCTAAACTTTGTTGATATTGATAAGAATATTGACCAAGAAACCGATAATGAATATTATCGTTCAGCTTTTTTCAAACTTATTACCGCAACAAAACGCGAGTCAGAAATTAAAAACGTTGATGTAACTGAAAATATTTCTGCTGCAATGAATAATGCTGAAATGTTAACTAATGATCCAGCTACAAACCAAAAAACGGATAAGATTAGGATGACATCGGAAAATGTTTCAAAAGCACTTAGAAAAATACAGCAGGAAAGTTTTAGTGATCTATTAGAAGAAACTAATGCAGTAGAAACTGCTTCCAATAACATTGATGCTCGTGGAACGATTGAGGAAGATAAAAGCGACATCAATCCCTTCTTTGATAAAGCAGCGATCCTACTTCATAAAATGTACCAAAGCGAAGAAACAAACAAATAAATACAACCACTATGAAAAACGACGAAAAACATTTATACAATTTAGACGAATTATCAGATTATAAGGTAGCGAGTGATGATCCAGATGTACGCAGCTGGGAAGTACGCGATGCCGATAATCGAGTGATTGGGAAAGTAGATAATTTATTGGTAAACAAAACTGCAAGACGTGTAGTCTATCTGGACGTAGAAGTTGACAATACAATCATTGACGCCAAACACGATCCATACGGCAGACCACAGAATGTTGAAATACGTGAGTTTGTAAACAAGGATGGTGATAGTCATGTTATTATACCCATTGGAATGGTGAATTTAGATCCAGATCATAATACGGTTTTGGCTCACGGAATTGACCATCGTACCTTTGCGGAAACAAAACGCTATCACAAAGGAGATCCTATCAATCGCGAATATGAGACAGCGGTATTAGATTCATATAATAGAGAAAATCCGCCTACTAAGGTTTATGAGGATGATGAATTTTATGAACGTGACGAATTTGACAGAAATCGATACTCTAAAAGATAAAAGTATAGTGATTTGATTATATAGGAGGGCAGTTTTGTCCTCCTTTTTATTTAAATAATACCGATACTTTTGGAATGTGCTATTGCTTTTTCACTACTTTGAAAATAACAGGTTGCGACATTCATAGATTCAATATTCTTTAAAACTTCCACTGCTTTGGGTTTCTTATGATGTGAAGTTTGCCTGATATAAATTGCCTTTATACTTTCAGGAAATACTTTGACGATGCGTTCGTATAAATAAGGATCTTTTTGAGAATCGTCTCCCAACAAAACATATTCAAGATTGGGGTAAAACATAATTATATCCTTGATTTTTTCAAATTTATGATCGTGACTTCCTCTTCCGGTAAACAGAAAATCGGAAATTCCAGTCTTGATCTTTTTTAATTTTATAACTGCTTTCGGAAGGTTGTGAAGTCTGACAAATGAATCGATAAATTCATATAAATTCCATTCACTGCTGGAAACATAGAAAAAAGAGTTGCGAGCACCTTCATCCTCCTGCCCTGCTCTGCTCAAGGCCTGATAGTGCGACACCACATCGTCAAAAACCTTACGCTTGTTGATATTTCTTAAAAGCAATACATACAATTTTTTAAAAAAATTTCCACTGTGGGAAACTAAGAAAGTATCGTCAATATCAGAAATCACTCCTACTTTACTTTCAAAAGGCTTCAAGAACTCAGAATATTCCACAATTCCGAAATCATAAATCTTACAACTAACTTCGTACTTATGCCAACCACTTTCAAGCTGTTCAGAAAATGGAATTGTAAATCGAAAATACCCATCAGACAAGGTTTTGGTAACAACTTCAATATTTCTAAACTTTAGTTTCACCGCTACATTTTCCAAAGGTTTAATTCGGAACATATGGATTACGGAAACCGCGTGCCTAATTCCCTTCCGATCCATACGATATTTGTCTGGCGCCCAAGATTTAAAGACGTGGCCAAAGACCACCAATTCTTCTTTATTCACATAGCCACGATAAAGTTTTAAGTCAAGCTTCACTTATTGAGATTTTATTAACGGTTTAACATTTTCAAATTACTTATTTTTAAATTTAATCTTTACTAATGAAATCAGAAAATTATATCCTGCTTATCATTAATCCCATTTCTGGCGACAGCGATAAGCAATCTATTATTAACTCGGTGAAAGCCGAAGTTTCTAAGAAACATTTAGATTTTTTCCTCTATAAAACTTCAGGAGAGAACGATATCGAAAATATAAAAGAGATAATTGATAAAAAAAGGCCGCTCCGGATATTAGTTGCTGGCGGTGACGGCACTATTTCTCTGGTATCAGAATGTATTATAGGAACAGAAATTTGCTTAGGAATAATCCCTGCAGGTTCTGCAAACGGCATGGCAGTAAACTTTAATATACCTGAAACGCTTCCCGAACAGATTGATATAGCTCTTGGAGATTGCACCCTGAAAATTGACGTATTATATATTAATGAGAAGCTATGCCTGCATATTGCTGATCTAGGAATAAATGCCGAACTAGTCAAAAACTATGAAGATTCAGGTATTCGCGGTAAGTTTGGATACTTTCTTCAATCCATACCCACTCTTTTAAATTCAGATTCTCCATTTGACTTCACTATTGAAACAGAAGAAGAAATTAAGAAGGAAACCGGAATTCTTCTGGCAATTGCCAACGCTAACAAATTCGGAACTGGAGCTACCATTAACCCTGATGGTAGGATAAACGATGGCAAATTTGAAATCCTTATATTTAAAAACCTTGATTTTTTTGAGATCTTTAAGACTATGCAGGAAAAGCCTGAAATGTCTTCAGATTTTGTACATATTATTTCTTCAAGTTATGCGAAGATAAGCTGTGAAAATAAAGTTCCCTTCCAAGTTGACGGCGAGTTTATGGGTGAAATTAGAGAGGTTATTGCTAAAATAGAAAAAGAAAAACTTTTGGTGGCAGTGCCTCAAAACTTCTGTAATTTACATACAACAAAAACGAATCCATGAATATTCAAAAAGTAAATTTTACCAATAAAGACAAAGAGCAGCTTGCTGGCCGTCTTGAACTTCCATTAGACAGGAAACCCCATAATTACGTAATTTTCGCACATTGTTTTACCTGTACCAAAAACCTTACAGCTATAAGAAATGTGGGAAGAGCACTTACAAACGCAGGTTTTGGTGTTTTAAGGTTTGATTTCACAGGTTTGGGAGAAAGCGAAGGCGATTTTGAAAACACGAATTTTTCAGGAAATGTAGAGGATCTTGTTGAAGCGGCAGATTTTCTTAAAGAAAATTTTATGGCGCCAACGCTAATCATCGGCCATTCTTTGGGAGGTGCCGCAGCTATGTTTGCGGCCACTCAATTGCCTTCCATAAAAGCTGTAGCAGTAATTAATTCTCCCAGTAGTCCTTCCCATGTCATGCACTTGCTAAAAGATAGCGAACAGGAAATCACAAAAAATGGAAAGGCTAAAGTGAATTTGGGCGGTGTTGATTTCACCATAAAAAAGCAATTTCTGGACGATCTTAAAAATAAATCTCTCTCAAATGTAGTCAGTGATTTTCGAAAAGCATTATTGATACTCCATTCCCCACAAGACAAAATAGTGGGTATTAAAAATGCCGAAGAAATCTATAAAGCTGCCCATCATCCCAAAAGTTTTATCAGCTTAGATGGGGTTGACCATTTGCTCTCTAAAAAAGAAGACTCAAAATATGTAGGGGAAGTTATTGCTGGTTGGGCGTCTCGGTATGTAGAGATTCCACCAGAGGAAGAATTAAAGAGTAAGAGCAAAGTTGCTGCAAGTTTAAATAAAGATGAAAATTTCACTACAAATTTAAAGTTGGGAGACCACTACCTTATTGCAGATGAACCCACTACTTTCGGCGGTAATAATTTTGGTCCTTCCCCGTATGAATTTCTTTCTGCTGGACTTGCAGCTTGTACAGCAATGACGATTCAGATGTACGCAACAAGAAAAAAATGGGAGGTTGAAAATGTTTCTGTCCACATCAATTACTCAAAAGATCACGCCGTAGATTGTGAACACTGTGAAGAAGATTCCGCTAAAATTGACACCTTTAATCGTGATATAAGGTTTAAGGGAAATCTAACAGATGAACAGAAAAACAGATTGCTAGAAATAGCAGATAAATGTCCCGTACACAAAACGCTTCATTCTAAAACCCAAGTTATTACTAAGCTTATTGATTAATTGAAAAGAAATATATTATTCTTGGCTTCAAAATCTGAAATGCTAAGGTTTGTTAAAATTTTTGTTCAGAGAAAACCGAAACAGTACCTTTATTATTAAAATCAACATTAACTAAAAGAACTTCCAATGAAAAAATTAGGATTATTACTTACAGCTACTGCGATCTTTGCATTCGTAAGCTGTAAAAATGAAAAAAAAGATGCAGATAATATGGACCAGATGAATGACACCGTTCAGATGGACGACACTGCTGATCAAAACGATATGCAACCAAAAACGGTTTCTGTAACTATGGAACCAAAAAGCGGAAGCACTGCTCAGGGTACGGTCAATTTTACCGAAGAAAATGGAATGGTTAAAATGGATGCGAAATTTTCTGGATTAAAGCCAGGAACCCACGCAATTCACCTTCACGAAAAAGCCGATTGTAGTTCTGAAGATGGAAAATCTTCTGGCGGACACTGGAACCCTACACATCAAAAACATGGGAAATGGGGTGATTCAGACGGATATCACAAAGGAGACATTGGCAACTTTGAAGCTGATGCAGATGGTAACGGAAGTATCTCTATGCAAACCGACGAATGGTGTATAGGTTGTGGTGACGAAAACAAAGATATACTCGGAAAAGCGGTAATTGTTCACGCGGGTACAGATGACTTTACAACGCAACCAACTGGTGATGCTGGTGGACGCGTAGCTTGTGGAGGAGTTATTGAATAAATTCCCATGATTTATTAAGCAAAAAAAATGTCGGCAAATTTGCCGACATTTTTTATATAATTAAAACCCATTTTTGATTAAATGTGTATAGGTCTATTTTCAGTTGCAGCAAGTGCGGCTTCTTTTACTGCCTCGGCATAGGTTGGGTGTGCGTGGCTCATTCTAGCTATGTCTTCAGCACTTGCACGATATTCCATCGCTACTACTGCTTCCGCAATTAAATCGGCAACCCTGGCTCCTACCATATGAACGCCTAATACTTCATCAGTCTCTTTATCTGAAAGTATTTTTACAAAACCATCTAAATCTCCACTAGCGCGGCTTCTTCCTAATGCACGCATCGGGAATTGACCTGATTTATATTCCACATTCCCTTCTTTTAATTGCTCTTCTGTTTTTCCAACAGATGCAACTTCAGGCCAAGTATAAACCACACCAGGAATTAAGTTGTAATTGATATGTGGTTTTTGTCCAGCTATTATTTCTGCAACCATCGTTCCTTCTTCCGAAGCTTTATGGGCAAGCATTGCTCCGCGAACTACATCGCCAATAGCGTAGATATTTTTGATATTGGTTTGAAGGTGATCATTAACGTCAATCATACCGCGTTCCGTGATTTTCACTCCTGCATTTTCAGCTTTTAAACCATCGGTATAAGGTTTTCTTCCTACGGAAACTAAACAGTAATCCCCTTTAAAAGTAACTTCTTTATCTTTTTTATCAGTAGCCGTAACGGTTATCTCTTTTCCTTTTTTCGAAACTGCCGAAACTTTATGTGAAAGATTGAATTTCACACCTTGTTTCTTCATCGCTTTCATCAGCTCCTTGCTCTGTGCAGCATCCATAGTTGGGATAATACGATCTAAATATTCAATCACAGTAACTTCTGCCCCTAAACGGCGATATACTTGCCCAAGTTCCAGCCCAATAACGCCTCCTCCAATTACAAGAAGATGTTTTGGAACTTCCTTTAAACTTAAAGCTTCAGTTGAAGTGATAACGCGATCCTTATCCAATTTGATAAATGGAAGTGTTGAAGGCTTACTTCCTGTAGCGATTATAGTGTTTTTTGCTTCAATGGTATCTTTTTTCTTTCCATTGGTGATTTCAATATGGGTTGCATCTTTAAAGGCACCCATTCCTGTGAAAACATCAACTTTATTTTTGTCCATCAAAAACGCAATTCCTTTGGTAGTTTGATCTACAACAGAGGCTTTACGTTCAATCATTTTTTTGAAGTTTAGCTTTATATCGCCTGGAATTTCAATTCCGTGCTCTTCAAAATGTTTTATTGCATCTTCATAATGATGTGACGAATCCAGCAAGGCTTTACTGGGAATACAACCTACGTTAAGGCAAGTTCCCCCCATAACATCATATTTTTCAATGATTGCGGTTTTCAAACCCAATTGTGCACAACGAATTGCGGCAACATAGCCACCGGGGCCTGAACCAATTACTGCTACATCATATTTTGCCATCTTTATCTTTTTTAAAATGAAGTTGCAAAGGTACAATACTGGTTAATAGTTTAAAAGTTTAGGAGTTTAAAAGTTTAAGGAGTTTTTGCGTTAGAAGCTTACAGGTATAAAAAGTGTTTAGGACAGTTGAATTGAAGTTTTGAAGGTACTATTTTTGGATTTCTGAAATATCATATTTTATTTCTATTGAAGGGGGAAAAATTTCTTGTAATTTTTTCATTTTCAGTTATTGGTGAAAAAAGATATAATGGTTTAGGCTTTGATTATGACTCTAATTCTGAAATATTATGAAAATTTAATATTTGTGATACGAGAAGGAGATTAAATCAGCTTAGGTCTTCTAATGGACCCCTAACTGATAATTTCGCTTTAGAAAATTAAATCTTAGAAAAGGAGTTGTTATAAATTTGACCACTTCTTTTAATTTTCGCAAATTTGCCATACAACGATAAAACTACAATCATGGCATTCAAACCAGCAGACAAAATTCAAGATTTACAATACTTTGGCGAATTTGGAGGTGTAAATCCTTCCATTTCAGATTCTTCCACATATACTTTTCTTTCAGCAAAAACAATGTTTGACACTTTTGAAGGAAACGCAGATGGGTGTTATTTATATTCCCGCCACTCTACACCTTCAAACTTACATTTGGGGCAAGCATTGGCCGCAATGGAAGGTACAGAAACGGCAAACGTTGCTGCCAGTGGCATGGGCGCAATAACTCCTGCTATTTTACAGCTTTGTCAAGCCGGAGATCACGTTGTTTCCAGCAGAACCATCTATGGTGGTACATATGCTTTTCTGAAAAACTTCGCACCGCGCTTAAACATTGAAACCGCTTTTGTAGATATTACCAATCTCGAGCAAGTAGAAGCGTCAATTACTAAAAACACTAAAATACTTTACTGTGAAACTGTGAGCAATCCACTTTTGGAGATCGCAGATATCGAAGGCCTTTCAAAAATTGCAAAAAAGCATAAGCTTCAGTTGTTGGTTGACAATACTTTTTCGCCGCTAAGCTTATCTCCTGCAGAAATGGGTGCGGATGTAGTTTTACACAGTTTAACAAAATTCATCAACGGGAGTAGCGACACTATGGGCGGAGTAGCTTGTGGGACCCAGGAATTTATCGATAGCCTGAGAAGTGTAAACGACGGCGCAAATATGCTTCTTGGCCCAGCCATGGATAGTTTGCGAGCAGCTTCCATTTTAAAAAACCTTAGAACACTTCATATTCGTGTAAAGCAGCACAGTGAAAACGCATTGTATCTAGCCGAAAAATTTGAAGCGGATGGTCTAAAAACCGTTTATCCGGGCTTAAAGTCACATTCTGGTCATGAGCTTTTCAAACAAATGATGAACAAAGAATACGGTTTCGGTGGCATGTTAACGGTTGACGTTGGCGGAATTGATAAAGCCAATGAGTTAATGGAGATGATGCAAGAACGAAACCTTGGTTATTTAGCAGTGAGTTTAGGATTTTATAAAACGCTTTTCAGCGCGCCCGGCTCCTCTACTTCTTCTGAAATACCTGAAGATGAACAAAAAGAAATGGGACTTAGTGATGGCTTGATTCGCTTTTCCATTGGTTTGGACAATGATATTGAGCGTACTTACAAAATGATGCGCGAATGTATGGTTGAGGTTGGGGTGTTGTAAAATTTAATTCTACTAACTAAAAAGACTCCTAAATATATTTTTAGGAGTCTTTTTAGTTATAAAGTATTTCTTTTTAATTTCTCTCTGAAGATAAAACTTGTTGCAACATATCCTTTAGTTCATTAATTTCTCTTTGCTGCTCTGTTATTAATGCACGCAGACTTTCAATATCTTCAAGAGTTGCACTGTTTTCAGGACGGGGACTTGCAACTAGATCTGGCTGCCAGCTTACAATTCCTAGACCATTAATTTTTAAAACTTGCCCATTGTTACCTCTTGTGTTTGGAAGAATATATGGATTGGCACCTCCTACAACTAAATTTCCAAATGCTCTAACTTGGGTAACAGCTGAGTTCCCCAGTACGATTTGATTACTGGCAGTAACAATGGCTCCATTACCTATTGCTGATGAATTACTTATACTATATTGTGCAGTTGATCCAGCTTGATATCCCAAAAATGTATTGTTGCTTCCGGCTAATATTTTTCCAGCCTCAAAACCTAACAGAACATTATTAGATCCACCTTGATCTGCAATCAAAGTATTTTCGCCAATAATTATGTTTTTAGAACCGGAATTCATTTCCCCCGCTTTTTTTCCAATGACGATATTTGAACTTGCGCCTCGATCTCCTCTAAGAGCTAATTCTCCCAAAACGATATTATTTGTGCCAGAATTCTGTTTTGCGGCTTCTCTCCCAATTACTATATTCGAGCTTGAACCACGATTTTCACTTAGCGCTAATTCCCCTAAAATAATATTATTTGAACCTGAATTCTGTTGTCCCGCTTGTTTTCCAATCGCAATATTTGAACTGGCATTTTGATTTGAACTCAAAGCTAACTCACCAAAAGCGATATTGTTGGACCCTCCATTCATTTTTAAGGCATTTTTGCCTATTCCAATATTAGAAGTTGCTCCGCGATCCTCACTTAAACCTAATTCACCTATTATTATATTATTGCTTCCTCTATTATTCTTTCCGGATTGATATCCTATAAAAATATTGGTGCGATTATTCAAATCATCATTAAGTCCATTTTCTTGCCCCAAGAAAATTGAGTTACCAGTATTCAAAACCTCAATTTGACCTTTCGTAGTAATTCTTGTTCGATTTATATTATGAGTCTTTATAACTAATGGTTTGTCATTTGTAGTTCCCAAAAAATCATTATTTCCGACACTATTACCTTCTAGGTTCCAACCTTCAGAACCACCCCCACCTTCAGCAGGAGTTAGTGTTTTCCATTCAGATCCAGTCCAATAATAAAATCCTTTTTTTACATCACCCACGTTATTGGTGTTGTAAACCAATATACTTTCAACAGCATTCGAAACCGGGTTTTTAGTTGTAGTGTTTGTAAGTTGAACTCGCGGGATTAGCAATCCTTTATTTGTTGAGGAAATATCCAGAATACTGGAGGGGTCTGGATTGGTCGTTCCTATTCCAACTTGAGCAGCAATGGATAAAGAAAATAAAAATGTAAAAAGAAGAAAAATATCTCTCATTCAAATATTATTAAAATTGTAAAATTCAAGTGCAAATGAATAGCAAATATTTAATATTAAGCAATAATGATCCATATTCTCGTTAATATTCACTTTTCACAGGTTAAAGTGCATATAATTAAGATTATGAATCATTATAATTTTTATATCAGGCTATCGGAGCTATAATTGCCATGTTAGTTGCACAATTTTCCATAAAATCGTAACATTACAATCCATTATAAAAACTCCCTATGCAAAGTCAAGATATTAAGCCTACAGATCCCAAAGATGACGAAGTTGTAGAAAATGTTGAATTGAATATCTGGGAAGCGCTAATTCCTGTCGTTGCACTTATAATAATGTTGTTCTACAATGTGTTTTTTGCCTATGGTGATGATGCTTTGAGCGGAAGTAACCAATTTATTCTCTTAATGGGTGGTGCCGTTGCCGCAATCGTGGGGTTCTTCAACAAAGTGAAGTTTGACCAAATGATAGAGGAAGTTGCCGTAAACGTAAAATCTACAGCGGGTGCAATTTTAATATTATTAATGGTTGGAGCCTTGGCGGGAACTTGGCTTATAAGCGGAATCATACCCACCATGATTTATTATGGCCTACAAATCTTAAATCCAACAATATTCTTAGCTTCCTGTGTAATTATTTGTGCAATCATTTCAATAGCAACCGGAAGTAGCTGGACAACTTCAGCAACCGTAGGGATTGCCTTAGTTGGAATAGCAGATGCCATGAACATTCCTTTGGGAATGACAGCTGGAGCTATTCTTTCAGGAGCTTATTTTGGCGATAAAATCTCTCCTTTAAGTGACACTACAAACTTGGCACCGGCTATGGCAGGTACAGATTTGTTCACTCACATAAAGTATATGCTTTACACCACCATCCCTACGTTAGTTGTTACTTTAATAGTGTTTATAATTATTGGCTTGAACATAGATCCTTCAGGAACGGCAGACACACATTTAATTTTGGCCGCAGTAAAAGAGTCTATCAATGTAAGTCCGTGGTTGTTTCTTGTGCCGCTCGCAGTTATTGTGATGATCATAAAAAAAACACCACCACTTATCGCTTTATTAATTGGCTCCTTGCTTGGAGGGGTAGCCGCGCTAATTTTTCAACCAGAGATTGTGGCCGCCATTGGCGGTGGCACTTCTTTAACTTTCGAAAGTGGTTATAAGGGTATCATGAATGCAATTACGGTGGACAGCGCCATCCCAACGGAAAACGAAGCCTTAAAAGATCTATTTTCCTCTGGAGGAATGTCCGGAATGTTGAACACTGTTTGGCTAATCCTTTGTGCGATGGTATTTGGCGGAATCATGGATGCTATTGGCGCCTTAGCAGCGATCAGCAGCGCTTTACTAAAATTATTTCATACCACTTTCGGACTTTTTGCAAGTACAGTTGTAAGCTGTTTAGCGTTAAATGTTACTGCCAGCGATCAGTATTTGGCAATTGTGATTCCCGGAAAAATGTATGCACAAGCTTTTAAGGATAAAGGATTGGCACCCGAAAACCTTTCGCGAACGCTTGAGGACAGTGGAACGGTCACTTCAGTATTAGTTCCTTGGAATACCTGTGGCGCATACCATAGCGGCGTCTTGGGTGTTGATACGCTTCATTATGCCGGTTATGCCGTATTTAATTGGTTGAGTCCGTTTATGACTTTACTGTTTGCTGCTTTCCGAATAAAAATTAGAGAATTAGCTTCTCCCAAGAGTGCATGATTTCTGCGATCCAAGGTTCCACAAACCTTTAATTAGATGAAATCTTAAGTATCTAAAGTTTATTGCTTCACTAAAACTATCAGAATAAGAAGCATAATGATCTTTTGGACAAGATTCATTTTTAACCTGAATTAATGTTGTCAAACTCTGATGTACGTAAATAACTTCAGTCATAGTTTTTATTTATTGTTAAAAATTTAACCTATTGTTAAAACCTATCGACTCATAAATTAATCCATTCAAGAATCCTACTATATTTTAAGCTTGTTTCTATCTTTGCAGTAGAAAATTATTAATCAAAATAAAATATAAAAACTATGTCATTAGTAGGAAAAAAATTCCCAAACATTTCAGTAGATGCAATGAATGAAATGGGAGACACTTTTAAAGTAAACGTTTTAGAAGAAGCTAAAAAAAACAATAAAAAAGTATTGCTTTTCTGGTATCCAAAAGATTTTACCTTCGTTTGCCCAACTGAAATTCATTCTTTTCAAGAGGCTCTTTCAAAATTTGAAGATAGAAATACAATAGTTATTGGAGCGTCTTGTGATACCCCAGAAGTTCACTTTGCGTGGTTAAGCACTGCAAAAGACAACGGTGGTATTGAAGGGGTAACTTACCCATTATTGGCTGACACAAACAGAAATCTTTCTAACGCACTTGGAATTCTTGATATTGCCAATGAAAAATACGACGAAGAAACTGGATTATACACTGTAGAAGGAGACAATGTTACTTACCGTGCAACGTACCTTATTGATGAAGAAGGAAAAATCTTCCACGAAAGTGTAAACGATATGCCATTGGGAAGAAATGTAAACGAATACCTTAGACTAGTTGATGCTTACACGCACGTTCAGGAAAAAGGTGAAGTTTGTCCAGCAAACTGGGAAGAAGGAAAAGAAGCTATGTTCGCAACTCGTGAAGGTGTAGCAACTTACTTAAGAAACTAAAATAATGTTTTTGGAACTAAAAGACGATAGCTTACAACAGCTTATCGAGGAAGAAAAAAACGTGATCGTACAGTTTTCTGCCGGATGGTGCGGCAACTGTAGAGTGATGAAACCAAAGTTCAAAAAATTGGCTACGGAAACTGAAGGCTATAAATTTGTTATAGTTGATGCAGAAAAATTTCCAGAAAGCAGAAAAATGGCCAGTGTTGATAACCTACCCACTTTTGCTACATTTAAAGATGGAAAATTGGTAAATCAAGTACAGACCAACAAATTTGAACTCTTAAAAGGACTTGTAGATGAAGTTGCCAGTAATTAGACACTTTCAACGGAACAATTCCACAGCTCAGATTGAAAACTGTATTGAGGTTTTGGAATCGTACACGGAATACAATAGAATCACAGATGAAGAACTCGATATCATTGGCGAACTAATCACCAACCTTTGCGGTGCCGTGGAAGTTCACCAAATGATTGAAGACGGAATGCCAGAACGAGATGCAGCGAATGCGTTTGCACAAAAAGTTTTGGGATCCATAGATAGATAAATTTATAATTCCCCAATTGAGAAATCCCTTTACAAATTTTGTAGAGGGATTTTTTTAATTTTGCTAGAAGCTTTCTTTAAGAAGTTATTGACACATTAACATAGAACGAATACTTATCTTTAGGCTTCATTTAAAAAAAACAAAACATGGGACATATAAAATTAGGTGGAATCGATATAGAAACAATTGGCACACTTCCAAAGGTGGGCGACACCGCCCCCGACTTCAATTTAACCTCAGAAGATTTATCTTCAAAAAAACTATCAGACTATAAAGGCTCGCGCGTAGTAATGAATATCTTTCCGAGTATAGACACCAATATCTGCGCTACTTCAGTACGGAAATTCAACGAAAAAGCAACCGGATTGAAAAACACAAAAGTGCTTTGTATTTCGAGAGACCTTCCTTTTGCGCAAAAACGTTTCGTTAGTGATGAAGAAATTGACAACGTCACAAATCTTTCTGACTTCCGTGATGGTAGTTTTGGAAAAAACTACGGCGTAGAAATGACCACTGGTGATTTAAAAGGGCTTCATTCAAGAGCGGTTGTGGTGTTGGATGAAAACGCAAAAGTAATTTATAGTCAACAAGTGCCGGAAATTGGTGAAGAGCCGGATTATCTTTCAGCATTAAAACCACTTCTCTAAAATGATGAATACTTTTTTAGGAAAGCGCCTTAAGGGCACTGTTTACGCCTTTAAAGGTGCTTTACTATTATTGCGGCATGAAGCTAGTATCCAAGTTCAGGCCGTTATTTCCATTATTATGATTTTTGCTGGCTTTTATTTTGAAATCTCTACAACCGAATGGATGTTTCAAATTTTTGCTATCGGCCTAGTGTTAAGTATTGAAGGGATGAACACAGTTGCTGAGGAAATTGCAGATTTCGTTCACCCTGACTTTCACAATAAAATAGGTTTTATTAAAGACGTAGCAGCTGGAGCCGTTTTCTTTGCAGCAATCACGGCTATAGTTATTGGATGCATTATCTATATTCCGAAGTTTTAATTTTGTAATATTCTATTTTAAAGATTAGACTCCATTCTTTGTAATAAAGTAGCTTAATGATAAGTAACGGACTAAAAGTCTGTTATATTCGTGAAATATATTGCATTAAAGTACGTAGCTGCAACCGCTATACTATTAATTAAAATTTGTTTTTTGTAATTTGAAATTTTACGCATTGATATTTGTATTTTTGCCGTAAAGACAATTGTTCCCATAATTAATGGCTAAGAAAAAGAAAACAACCTCAAAAACTCCGCGTAAAAAAATTAGTTTTTCGTTGTCCAAACAACAGAAGATACTTTTGGGTAGCTTTTTGTTTTTGATGGGTCTTGCATTGGTTTTTTCCTTTGTGTCATACTTCTTTACATGGCAAAGCGACCAAAGTCAATTAGGGAATTTTACAGAGCGGAAATTACAAACCGAAAACTGGCTCAATAAATTTGGAGCCAATGTTGGCCATTTTTTTATCTATAACGGCTTCGGGGTCTCTGCTTTTATTTTTGGGTTTTTAGTGATCATGTCTGGCATTTACTATTTCTTCGATTATACAAAAAAGCAGTTGACAAAATATTGGTTTTGGGGATTGTTATTGATGCTTTGGATCTCAGTATTTTTTGGTTTCTTCGGAGAAAAGTTCACCATTTTCAGCGGTATTATTGGTTTTGAGTCCAACGATTTTATGCAGGATTACATAGGATTAGTTGGAACTATACTGGTGATGACTTTTGTTTTAATCTTTTACTTAGTGGTTCGTTTAAAGCTTACGCCCGAAATGGCGATTAATGCAGTTAAAAAATCGAAGAAACAAATTGCCGCCGAATTCGATTCAAGAAAGCAAGATGAAGCCGAAACCAACAAAAAGCCCATAACTGAAACAAATTTTGATAGCAATCAAGAAATAAAGGAAGAGAGACCAAAGGCTAAAGTAGAAGAGAAAAAAAGCACTCCCCCACCTTCTGTTGAAAAAATAATTCTTAAATCGGATGTGGAAGGAGATGTTGCTATGGAAGTAGAGCAAACTGCCGATGAGGAAGAGGTAGAGAATTTAAGTGACAAACTGGTAAAGGATTATGGAGAATTCGATCCTAGATTAGAGCTGAGCAAATATAAATTCCCAAGTATAGAGTTATTGCGCGATCATACCATTGGCGCGGGAATCACCATTGATCAAGAAGAGCTAGAGGAAAATAAAAATCGTATTGTTGAAACACTTAACAATTATAAAATTGGTATTGCAAACATTAAAGCTACTGTTGGGCCAACCGTGACACTTTATGAAATTGTACCTGATGCCGGAGTTCGGATTTCAAAAATCAAAAACTTAGAAGACGATATTGCACTTTCACTTTCTGCTTTGGGTATTCGTATCATTGCCCCAATTCCCGGGCGCGGTACGATCGGTATAGAAGTTCCCAACAAAAACCCAAAAATTGTTTCCATGCGATCGGTGATTGGTTCGGCAAAATTTCAAAATGCAGAAATGGAACTACCCATAGCATTCGGGAAAACCATCAGCAACGAGACTTTTGTAGTAGATCTGGCTAAAATGCCGCATATGCTTATGGCTGGAGCTACGGGACAAGGGAAATCCGTTGGTTTAAACGCTGTCCTAACTTCGCTTTTATACAAAAAGCATCCCGCGGAAGTAAAATTTGTTTTGGTAGATCCAAAAAAGGTGGAATTGACACTTTTCAACAAAATTGAACGTCATTATTTGGCTAAACTTCCGGATTCAGAAGAAGCCATCATTACTGATACCAATAAGGTTATCAATACATTAAATTCACTTTGTATTGAAATGGATGCGCGTTACGACTTGCTGAAAGACGCCATGGTCCGTAACATAAAAGAATACAATACGAAGTTCAAAAATAGAAAGCTAAACCCTGAGGAAGGACACCGATTTTTACCTTATATTATTTTAGTGATAGATGAATTTGCCGATTTAATTATGACTGCCGGCAAGGAGGTTGAAACCCCTATCGCCCGTTTGGCACAACTGGCTCGTGCCATCGGAATCCACTTAATAGTTGCTACCCAGCGTCCATCGGTAAACGTAATTACAGGGATCATAAAGGCTAACTTCCCCGCGCGTATAGCATTTAGGGTAACCAGTAAAATTGACTCACGCACTATTCTGGACAATTCGGGTGCAGATCAACTTATTGGTCGAGGGGATATGCTTTATACCCAAGGAAATGAATTGACTCGACTTCAATGTGCTTTTGTTGATACGCCAGAAGTTGCAGATATAACCGATTTTATTGGCTCACAAAAAGCTTTCCCAGATGCGTATTTACTTCCAGAATATACTGGTGAGGAAGGTGGCACAACTCTTGATAATGACATAGCGGAACGTGATAAACTGTTCCGTGACGCCGCAGAAGTATTGGTCATTGCGCAGCAAGGTTCCGCTTCATTGTTACAACGAAAACTGAAGCTTGGGTATAATCGAGCCGGAAGAATCATTGATCAAATGGAAGCGGCAGGCATTGTTGGGCCTTTTGAGGGCAGCAAAGCACGGCAGGTTTTAGTTCCTACAATTGATGCATTAAACCAACTTTTAGAAAACGAAATGCCAACAAATAATTAGCACACTAACTGAAGACGCTTGGCATTCTATTTTCCTATTTATCAAATATTAAAAACGGATAAAACAAACAAAAATTAAGATGAAAAACATCAGTATAATTTTAATCGCTCTTTTTATTTCCACTTTCACACAGGCTCAAGACGCAAAATCTTTGCTGAACGAAGTTTCTAATAAAGTAAAAAGCTACGATAATATTACAATCGACTTTAAATATAACCTAAACAATTCCAAAGAAAACGTAAACCAAGAAACTCGTGGCGATGTCACCCTTCAAGGTGATAAATACGTGTTGAATATGTTAGGAACCACACGGATTTTTGATGGCAAAAACATTTATACAATTGTCCCAGAAGACGAAGAGGTGACCATTTCAGCATATAATCCCAAGGATGATAAAGATATCACTCCCTCAAAAATGCTCACTTTTTACGAAAAAGGCTATACTTATAAAATGGATATCGAGCAAAATGTAAAGGGGAGAAAAATCCAGTTTATAAAACTGATCCCGATTGATTCCAAAGCCGAAATAAAAGACATTCTCTTAGGGGTTGATGTACAGACCAAACATATTTACAAGTTGATCCAGACGGATTCAAAAGGCACAAAATATACGCTTACCGTGAATTCGTTCAAAACAAATCAACCCGTGTCAAAAACCTTGTTTACTTTTGACGAGGCCAAGTATAAAAAAGATGGTTATTACTTAAACAGGCTGTAAGCACAGGCAATTGAAAATACTGGATAGGTACATATTGGTCACTTATTTGAAGACGTTTTTAAGCGTCTTCATTATTTTAATGTTCATATTTGTCCTGCAGACTATCTGGCTCTACATTTCAGAACTTGCAGGAAAGGATTTGGACGTTTGGATCATTCTTAAATTTCTTTGGTACGTCTCCCCCCGTCTAATCCCACTGGTTTTACCACTTACAATTCTGGTTACCTCCTTGATGGTTTTCGGAAGTTTTGCTGAAAAGTATGAGTTTGCCGCAATGAAATCCACCGGTATTTCGCTACAAAGAGCCATGGGAAGTGTAATGATCTTTATCGTTTTACTTTCCATTACCGCTTTCTTTTTCGCAAATAACGTAATCCCCTATTCCGAATATAAATGGCAAAATTTACGTAGGAATATTTCACAATTTCAGCCCGCAATGTTTATTGCCGAGGGACAGTTTAGCCAAATTGACGACGGCTTCAATATTAAAGTCGAAAAAAAGACCGGCGATCGTGGCCAATTTTTAGAAGATGTGGTGATTCATAAGAAAAACGAATCCAAACCCAATGGAAACTATACCGTTATCATTGCGGATAATGGTGAAATTGCCAGTGAAAAAGGCAGTAATACCCTTTCATTAATTTTGAAACAAGGGAATTATTACGAAGATATCCAAACTAAAAATCCGGCAAAACAAAAAAACGAACCCTTCGCGAAGAGTTATTTTGATGAATATTCTATCAATATCGATCTTACTGAACTCAACAATAAGGATGTTGATAAAGACAACAATCTGGACAACCAGAATATGTATAATATCAGTGAGTTGCGCGTTGAAATAGATTCGCTTTCCAAAAGTTTTTCCAATGATATTGCTTCCTATACCAAAAACATGTATTACCGAAGTGGCGTGGAGAAGTTTAATGAAAACAAAATTAGTGATACGGCAAGGCCAACAGCTATAAAAACTATTTTGGATATTTACAATCCTACCCACAAAATCCAAATTGTAAAGCTTGCCCTCAATAACGCCAAGGGCACAATCCAAACTATCGACGCTAAAAAGGTTGAGTTTAAAGGAAAAACCAAACGGCTTAACAAGACGGAAATAGCGCTTCATGAAAAATACGCGCTTGGAGTTGCCTGCATTATTCTCTTTTTTGTAGGGGCACCTTTGGGCGCCATAATTAGGAAAGGAGGAATGGGCTTACCTATGGTTGTAGCTATTTTACTGTTTTTAACCTATCACTTTATCGGAATTTTTGCGAAAAACAGTGCTGAAGATGGTACTTTGCATCCGTTTATTGCAACTTGGCTCAGCACCGGAATTATGCTTCCGTTAAGTATATGGCTCACTTACAGGGCAACAACTGATCAAGGAATTATTGATTTTGACTCTTTTATGCAGCGAATTGGAAGGTTATTTGGAAAAAAAACCGCCGAAGAGGTGATTTTAGATGAGGAAAAAGCTATTTTACTTACACAGCAAGAAAAAGCATTAATCTTATCTAGAACAGATACGCAACTTAAAGACATTGTTAAAAATTATCGGCAATACGGTTACTCAGAAGAAGTAAGAAAAGCGGCCTTACAACAATTAAAGTTGAAAGGATACTCTGAATTAGAGCTCAAAATGAGTGATAATTTTGAAAATAAAAAGTATACGGCAGCCTTACAAAGTTTTAAAGAAGCATCAAGTTTTTCTAAAAAAGGATTAGTGGCATATTTTATTTCTATTAGTTGCCTAATAGGAATGATCCTTTTTAATAATATTGATATAACATTCTCCGAAAAACTTAAACTCATATTTCAAATAGCTCAGATCATTTCTTTAATTGTATTCTATATCTTAGTTTTTAAGTCACTTTTAAGTAGTTCAAAATTTTATAAAATTCTAGGAAAAGAACAGGAAACTGGATCTTGGATAGTTTTTATGTTGCTTGGTCCCATAATCTATGTCTTCCTCTACTTAAACCACATAAAAAAAATGAAGGAAGAATTGAAATTGATATATTAAATTTTTTCTCCACTCTATTGATACAACCAAGAAAAGTAATTTGATTTAGGTATTTATAAAATAAAAAAACTATAAAAATTTAAATATTCTAAGTTCCTTCTACCAATTAGCACAGCAACAATCCAAACCTTCTTTTAACCAATTACAGTTCTACATTTTATATCTTTGCACCACATTAAAAAAGTTATGATTTCTACACCGAAAGAAAATTCCGTTCACTTGAACACTATAGAAGAAGCCATTGAAGACATCCGCAATGGAAAGATGATTATTGTAGTTGATGACGAAAATCGTGAAAACGAAGGCGATTTTATTGCCGCTGCCGAGATGGTCACTCCTGAAATGATAAATTTTATGGCTACTCACGGGAGAGGTTTAATCTGTGCCCCTTTAACAGAAGATCGTTGCAACGCATTAGATTTAAACATGATGGTGGAAAACAACACCGTATTACACCACACCCAATTTACGGTTTCGGTAGATTTGATAGGCCACGGTTGTACCACGGGAATTTCTGTACACGATCGCTCTAAAACCATTAAGGCTCTTGTTAACGAAGAAACCAAAGCTTCAGATTTGGGAAGACCAGGACATATTTTTCCTTTACGCGCCAAAGAAGGCGGGGTTTTAAGGAGAACTGGCCATACTGAAGCTGCAATAGACCTAGCTCGTCTCGCTGGATTAAAACCAGCCGGGATTCTTGTTGAAATTCTAAACGAAGATGGAACTATGGCACGGCTTCCGCAATTGATGGCAGTTGCAAAGAAATTCGATTTAAAGCTGATTTCCATTGAAGATTTAGTGAAATATAGAATGGAGCACGATTCTTTGATTGAAAAGAAAGAAGACTTCAAAATTAATACTAAATTCGGAGACTTTAGACTCCGAGCCTACAAGCAAACTACCAACGACCAAATTCATATAGCACTTACCAAAGGCACTTGGAAGGAAAACGAGCCAGTTTTGGTTCGCGTAAATGCTACCTTGGTCAATGGGGATATTCTTGGAACCCTTACCAATAACGCGGAACAAAAGTTGGATGATATGTTCAATGTAATTAATAGCGACGGGAAAGGGGCGCTTGTCTTTGTAAACCAACAAAGCCAATCCTTAAACCTATTGAGCCGTTTAAAAGAATTAAAGGAAAATCAAACCCCGAATGAAATCGCCAAGGCTCCTCGTATAGACATGGATGCCAAGGATTTTGGAATTGGCGCTCAAATTCTACACGATGTAGGAATTCATAAAATACGTCTTATTTCCAATAGTGAACAAACCAAACGCGTTGGCATGATTGGTTATGGTTTGGAGATTATGGAATACGTCAGTTATTGAATTGAGGATAACATTTAGAAGAATTATGCTTCTTTAACATAATATTAACTTATCGTCAATTAACCGTTCATCTTGTAGTTGAACGGTTTTTTTATGCTTAAAAGTCTTCTGAAAAAAAGCATTAACAGGTGTTTTCTTACATATATCACAAAGCTGATCTCCAAAAATTGTGCCTTCAAAACCTGACACCATCATCTATCGTAAATATATCAGTGGAATCAAAATTCCAACCTCCATGGAAGATTTCCTCTAATAAAAACGCTCGCCTTTTTACAGGTAAGAATTAGGTGCCTTGTGGCATCCATTTTTACCAAATTTCTATTCATCGATAACATCTAAACTTTTTAGGGTGAAATTCAATGGTTTCACTTTAGATATGTTTAGAAATCTTGGTTGTGAAATTTTGGCATTCACAGCTATTGCATGTTAAGAAATGCCAAGAAAGAATTATTTAATAACTAAATTTTATTCTATGAAAAAAGTGATTTTGAGTGCCGCGGCACTTATGTGTGGAGCAATGATGTTCGCACAACAGAACAACAGCGACGTTAACCAACAGGGAAACGACTTAAAAGCAACAGTTAACCAAACTGGTTTAGAGAACCAGAGCGACGTAGATCAGACCGACAGCGATATGGTTGGACAGGATCTGACTACCAAGGTTACTCAAACAGGTACACGCAACGACTCTAAGGTTTTGCAGAACGACAAACAGCACGATGCTTTTATTACCCAAAACGGTACAGAAAATAAAAGCGATGTGGAACAGAACAGATTCCGTGGCTTTGTAAAAGTGAACCAAGATGGGGTGCGCAATGATTCAGAGATAGACCAGTTGGGTCGTGACAATGATACACGTATAGAACAGAATGGGGCGGACAATAAATCAAAAATAGATCAAGGCTTTTCGGTAAATGATAGTGACAACATTGCAAAAGTGGACCAAGACGGAACCTTCAATAATGTTGCCGTGAGACAGGAAGGTGATGATAACAATAGCAACGTAAAACAAGATGGCAACAGCAATCAGGCAGATACAGATCAATTAGGTGCTGCAAATGCATCAACCATCCGCCAATTCGACGGAAGAGTCGGAGAAAATGCCAATAATGAAGCGACAGTTGTACAGAATGGTACCATGAACGATTCTTATATTACCCAACGCGGTGACGACAACATTTCGATGGTCGACCAATTAGGTGATATGAACAACTCTGGAATAACTCAAGATGGTTCGTCTAACCTATCGGATGTTGCACAGAACGGCAACGGAAACGGATCGGTAATTTCACAAAGCGGAAGCGCTGGCAATATAGAGCCTAACAACTCAGCAGCTATTAGCCAAAAAGGAGATGGAAATAATTCCGATGTATCGCATAGCGGTGAAACAAACCTTGCCACTGTTAACCAAGGAGTAATGGGTTTTTCCCAACCAGATTCCGATAACAACAGTGCAACTGTCTCACAAGCGGGCGTAAGCAACCAAGCAACAGTAAATACCATTGGAGATGACAACAGTGTAACTCAAACCCAAAATGGGAACGAAAATACTGCCAACGCCAAGCAGGGAAGTTTTAGAGATTTCGGTTTCTTTACTCAAACCACAAAAAGCGTAGATAACACCATAGATCAAAACCAATCTGGTAACAATAACATGGCTATTGGAACACAAGGTGGTGGTAGCTTTTTTAGTACAGGAAGCGGTAACCTAATTGATCAAGACCAATCTGGAAATGACAATGTGGCCAATGCGAATCAAAATACCGGTGCTGCTAGAAATATTATTATCCAAAACCAAACTGGGAACGAAAATAACGCCAATGCGATTCAGGGTTCTGGCGGTGGAATATCAACATTTGATAATGAGATTACGCAAACTCAAAATGGTAATAACAATAGCGCACAGGCTCAGCAGTTTATTCAAACAACAAATTCAACTGCCACTCAAGATCAGTCTGGTAATGACAACGTAGCCAATGCAGACCAACAAGGCGATAACAATTCACTTTCACAGATACAAAGCGGAAATGAAAATATGGCCAATGCCACGCAGCATACCAGTTTTGCAAACGCCAATTTTGACAATACTGCATCACAAACACAAACAGGTGATTTGAACAATGCAAATATTGATCAGGATGATGAACTTAGCAGTTCTACCGCAACACAGGTACAGAACGGAAACGAAAATATGGCGATGGCAAGACAAAGAGGTGCTAGCCAGATTTCTTCACAAACACAATCTGGTAATGAAAATTTAGCTGATGTAATACAAGGAGCTGATTTTGATGGTGGAAGTGGAAATCAAGCCACACAAACCCAAAGCGGTAACCTGAACAAAGCCTATGTTGTACAGACATCACAATTTGGAAATGGGACCAACAACTCTTTGGTGTCACAGAATCAAATTGGCAGCAACAATTTTGTAAGAACAGAGCAACAAGGAAATAACCACGTTTCTTCCACCTCACAAAATGGTAATGACAACGAAGCCCGCGACCTTCAAAAAGGAGCTGGAGAAACCTCTTCGGTCAATCAAAGTGGTAATGGTAATATTAGCGATGTGGAGCAAAACGGGTTTGGTCATAATTCCACTGTAATGCAAAGCGGCGTTGCCAATGAAAGTGATGTCTTCCAAACAGGAGGTCAAAACACCTCTATGGTGAATCAAGATGGACAAATGAACATGAGCAACGTGATGCAAAATGGTAATGAAAACATGAATACAGTAAACCAAAATGGAATGCAAAACATGAGTAACGTGGCTCAAATGGGCAATAACAATGCCTCAACGGTTAACCAAAATTAATATTTCAGAAAGTACAGTTTTGGAAAAAAAGGTTACCCCCAATTAATAAATGCAGTCATTTTTATAAACGGCTGCATTTTTTTAATGTATTCTAAGCGATCACAGATTATGCGTTCGTAAAAAGATCATTTAATTAGTTTTATTTTTTGAATTTAAGTACAGAAACAATGGCTTTTTTCATTGCCTCCGCCCTATCTTTCACTTGCTTTTCAGTCCAACCAATTTTAATTAGTGATGAAAGCGTTCTTCCCATAACGGCATCACTTTTTGAAAAATCGGTATTGTTTAAATCCTGCATTTGGGTTTTTACTTCGGAAGAAAGATTTCCAAGAGATTTTAAATTTCTTAAGTGTTCCCAACCATTGATGTAATGCCAATTATTGGTGTACCAATAGAAACAAGCGTCAACACCTGCTTCTGATAAAGCTTTATGTGCCTTTTGAGTCAATTCTTCGGTAGGAAGGAAGAAAGTTAAAAATGAATAATTCTCTTCACCGCCTTTAGGAACTCTTCGGAAGGTAACACCATCGATGTTTTCCAATGCTTCGCGAAGAATCGTATAGTTTTCTTTTTGCATTTTTAAGATTCCATCTAGCTTGTCAAGTTGCGCCAACCCGACGGCAGCATTCAATTCAGAGATCCTAAAATTATATCCCAAAAAAAGATGCGTTTCAGCGCCACGGTCCTTGCCTACGTGGTCGTGGCCGTGATCCTGATAATGATCCGCGTTTAGTGCGTACTTCTTATTGTTGGTTAAAACAGCCCCACCTTCACCGCAAGTAATTGTTTTTACATAATCAAAAGAGAAGCAGCCTAGATCGCCGTAGCTTCCCAAAGCCTTTCCTTCATAAGTTCCTCCAATTGCTTGACAAGCATCTTCCAGAAGAATCAGGTTATGCTTATCACATATCGCTTTTAACGCTCTTAAATCGGCCATAGAGCCACACATATGCACTGGCATTACACATTTGGTGTTTTTGGTAATAGCTGCTTCCACTGCTTTTGGATCTAGGGTTAAACTATCGTCAATATCAACTAAAATAGGAACGGCACCCAAAGCCAAAATAGATTCAAAGGTCGCTACAAAAGTAAAGGTTGGCATAATGACCTCATCTCCTGCTCCAATGCCTGCAGCGGCGAGCGCAACAGTCAAAGCAGCCGTTCCACTGGAGACCAATTGGCAATGTTCGGCGTCCATACGTTTGGCAAAAGCGGTTTCAAATTCCTTTGCTTTCCAGTGGTTATTTCGCATTCCGTCAAAACCATAGCGCATCAACACACCTGTTTCCAATACTTCGTTTACTTGTTTACGCTCTTCGGCGCCAAAAATTTCAAATCCGGGCATGGTTTATTCTTTATTTTTTATTATTATTTTTATTGCGAGTGGTAAATGCGTTTCAAATTTAAAACTCTTCTCAACTTCGCATGAAGTAGATGAGTCTATAAGTTTAGAGGTTAGCTTTGATTTCAAAACCATTCCCAATTTCTCAACTTCGATTTCAAAGATAAGAGTTGTGGCTTTGTTTGAAAAGTTTCGCTCATAAAAAAACCGCTACAAAGGAGCGGTTTTAATTATTTGAGTTTTTTACAAATTAGCACTGGACTAATTCTTCTTTTCTTCCGGTGGGAAAAGTCCTGGTTGAGTCTGTTGAAAAAATCCTTGATGTAAGGAGTCCATCTCTTTCAACTGGTTTTTCATGCCAGGGAAAAAATCTTCCCAATGATTCAGAAAAAAATCATTTTGGTAGAAATCAGCGTGTAGTGAATCACTCTTAAGCGGATTCATCATTTCCTGTGAAAACCCGGGCATTCTATCTTGCATATATTTTTGGAAAGATGCCATTAAACTGTCAGTCTTTTCAGGTGAAACCTGCTTCCCATTAATATCCCCATAGGAATAATTATAAATAGAGTCATAACGAACAAGGTTTCCATTTTCGTCCACTTCCTTGTTCACTTTCCGGGTACCGTGGGACTCCTTTTGAATTTCGGTCTGAGTTTTCATTGCGGTGCTGTTATCCGCATCTCCTTTTTTTTCTTGTGCATGGCAGCTTGATAAACATAAAGCAACTGCGAGCGCAAAGACTATTGTTTTCATTTTATAAAATATTAAAGTTACTGTCCGTAATTATTTCATAACAAAGGCTAGCTTTTTAATAAAAAGCAAATGTCTATTTATCAACAATTTAAATACCAAAACAAGAGTTTGCTTCTTAAAAAAGTACTTATAGGAAGAGATATATGAAACCTTTAAGAAAGAGTTTTAATGAAATATTAATTTTTGGACAGATTGGCAGAACGGATTTTAAATCAAAAAGATCAGTCCAGATCTATAATGAGTTCATCCACCCCGCGACGCACTTTTTTCATATTTATAAAGAAATCCGATTCGTCGCGATAACCTACTGGCAAAACGATTACAGACGCTAATCCTTTTTTATCAAGGCCGAGAAACTCATCATACTTTTCAGGCTGAAAACCTTCCATGGGGCAGGCATCTATTTTTTCAACAGCACATACGGTTAGCAGCGCTCCAAGGGTTAAGTAGAGTTGGTTGATCATCCAATCGCGGATTTCTCCCGCATCTTTTTCAGTGAAGGAAGCGATAAGGTCTTTTTCAAATGGCTCCAGGATATCACGTGGCGTATTGCGGGTTCCTTCCACCCTCTTGAAGTGATCTATAATAAACTCCTTATTTATTTTTCTTTCTATACACAAGATAAAAACATGGGATGCATCCCGAACTTGTGTCTGATTGAACGTGAACGGCATTAATTTCTCCTTTAATTCCGCCTTGTTTATAATTACCAGTTTTAATGGCTGAAGTCCGAATGACGTTGCGGTTAGATTAAAAGTTTCCTTTAAAATATTCAGCTTTTCATCAGAAAGAATTCTTGAGGAATCAAACCTTTTTGTTGCGTACCGCCACTTTAGTTTTTCAATAGTATTAGAAGACATCTAGCAAAATGAATTAGTATTAAATGCAAAAGTAGCGATAAAAAGTTTGAACTTCTTATCGCTACTCATTTGGCTATAATTTAAAAAACTTGAAAAAGATTTATTGACGCACCCATTTTTGTATATAACCGTCACCTGGTTGGGCATCTACTGATACTCGGAGTGTATCATCGACTCCAAATCTTATGGAAGACGGATAATATTCATAATTACTTCCCAGTTCCCCATATCTATAGTGTGTTTCGTCTTGGGCTAGAATATCCTTCCATTTAACTTGATCCACTGGGAATCCGGATTCAGCCGGTTCCACGATTAATGCTTGATCATTTATCACATTAACAATCATCCCATTATTTGAAGGATTGTTTCCTCCTACTCTAAGCCACTTTCCTTGAATCTGTTCCAAATTGTATTCCAGTTCTGGTTCACTACTGTCATCATCTGAGGAGCAACTTACCAAGATTGACACTAAAAGTATCGCAATAATTTTCGTTGTAACTTTCATGATTTCTTTAATTTTCTTTTATTAAAAATTATTTTTTAGTCGGTTTTCCTTTAAATAGAAAACCTTAATTGGTTCAAAAGTATCTGGCCTTTATCAAGAGCATAAGACCTAATTAGTATTTGGGGTAGTTTGCTTAGAATTCGGTAAGCAATTAATTTTCAGAGACTAAAGAGAATAAGAAAAACAATCCTATAACCATATTTAAATAATCAATAAAAGATTTATCAATTTGATTTAGGCCAAAAAAAACAAAAGAGGATAACTTTTTACGCACAACGAAAAAAAAATTTTAACTATTTAATGGTGAGCTTTTTAAATTTGTATTTTTCAACTCTTAGCTATCGATTGCTGTTTTTTGCAAATAATAAGCAGACAATAAAACAAAGAATATCAAATTCAGCAATTTTATTTAGGTTATTTGAATGTTAAAATTATACCATGCGCAACATAAAAAACAATTTCAAAACACTGACTTATAAAACATTAATATAGATTATTTTATAGAGAGGAATGCTAATGTCATTTGATTTATAAAAACTTCAAAAAAGGAATAGGTTATTTGAAAAAGCTTTTTATATTTGCAGTCTCTTAAGCAAAACGCTTAGAGCACGCATACCACTGGAGAAATGGCAGAGTGGTCGAATGCGGCAGTCTTGAAAACTGTTGAGGGTCACACCTCCGGGGGTTCGAATCCCTCTTTCTCCGCTTAGAGATCATCAAATCTCACTAAAACCCGCTAAACACAATGTTTAGCGGGTTTTTTCATTTTCTTCAATATCAAACAAAATCATCCAATATCAAATAAAAGGTGCGGCATTCGGTGCGTATTTTTACCATTTCATTTTACGCACCGAATGAGCCTTGAAACACTGTTAAACAGCACTTTGCAGATGTTAAACATTTTATTGTTGTGGGCTTTTTTAGTACATTTAATGTAAATAAAAAGTACGCACCTATGCAATCAAGCTTTTCCATAATATTTTATCCTCGGGGTAATGATGTCGATAAGTACAGTAATGCTCCTATTTACGCACGAATTACCGTAAATGGGAAACGAAGTGAGTTTAGCATTAAGCGAAAAGTATTACTAGAAAAATGGAGTTCTGTTGCAGGAAAAATTAAAGGTACGTCGTCTGAAGCTCGAGAATTGAATAGGTATATGAACGCTATACAGAACAAAATCTACAGAATTCAAGAGGACTTGACTGAAAATGGAGACCTGATTACAGCAAAAAGAATTAAAAATAGTTATCTCGGTAAGGATAAGACCCATAAAATGCTATTGGAAATCTTTCAAGAGCACAATGATAAAGTAGAAAGCTTAATCGGAAAGGATTTTGCCGCTGGTACTGCAGAGCGTTATAAAACTGCCAGAAAGCACGTTGAAGAATATATCATAATGGAATATCATGTAAAGGACGTTCCAGTTAGTGATGTTGACCACAAGTTTATTTCAGGCTTGGAATATTACCTCAAAACAACGCGAAATTGCGCACATAACACAGCCATAAAATATATTACCAATTTTAAAAAAATAATCCGCATTGCATACGCTAACGATTGGATAACTAAAGATCCCTTTACTAATTGGAAAGCGAGACTCAAAATAGTTGATAGAGAATTTCTTACAGTGGGAGAAATTCAGGCTATGGTCGAAAAGGAACTGCATACGGAAAGATTAGATCAGGTTAAGGATATTTTTATTTTTTGCTGTTTTACGGGATTAGCCTACTCGGATGTAAAAAAGCTCTCTTCAAACAATGTGGTAATTGGTATTGATGGCGGAAAGTGGATAAAAATAAATCGCTCTAAAACAGACACACGAAGTAATATCCCGATCCTACCGACTGCTGAGGCCATACTCGCAAAATACGCTGAAGATTCAGAAGTTCAAAAAAACCATGTTCTATTGCCCGTGTTAAGCAATCAAAAGATGAATGCCTATTTAAAGGAAATAGCAGATTTGTGTAAAATCAATAAAAATCTAACCTTTCACTTGGCGCGTCATACTTTTGCTACCACGGTTACGCTTTCTAATGGAGTACCAATTGAATCGGTCAGTAAAATGTTGGGGCATAAATCTCTTAAGACTACGCAACATTACGCTAAGATCTTAGATAGAAAAGTGAGCGATGATATGTTGGCATTAAGGGATAAGCTTTTGAATTCTCAATCTTAGTTATTTTTTGGCAATGCATTATTAGACACTGATTAAGCGAATTATATTGCGTATCTAATTTTATATATCATCTCATTATAGGAAATGCCCAATAATTACTTATTGAAATTTTTTTAGTTCCCTGTCTCCCGTCATCGACGTACTTGGTGAAAATAAATCTGCCAAATAGTTATTTTAAAAATCGGGTCTAAAGTGTAGAACCAAATTACGAGCGAAATTTGAGAATCTTAAAATGACTAGGATGTTCGTAGAAGACTTGGGAAGACAAAGACATGTTGGTATTATGTCGTCTTAAGCTTTAGACAATTGCTTTAATCGTCCTTGGTAAGCTTGCCAATAATTTCTTTTCGTCGAATCATTCAGGAAAGACGCAGCTATCATTTTCTCAACGGCGTCTGATTTTTTCGACATTAATGATAAAATACCATTGAAAGTTATCTCATTGATACCCGCCTCTTTTGCCAAAACACGAAACTGGCTACTTAATTTTCCTTGGGCAAGATTTCTGGGCAATAGACCGTCATCAAGAGCAAAATCCTTATCCTCTATATGAATACGGCTATTCAATAAGTCATAAGCAGGACTCAATCGAAAATCCCCCATTGGAGTTTCCAGGACTGAAAAATTTTTAAAATGGGCATCCCCGTTGGAAAATAGGTAATTGAACATAATAAGCTTCAGCAATTTTGGCGATTCAAGCTTGTAGGCAGGTATATACTTCTCCATTAAATGAAAAAGGTCTAGGTAGCTTCCTAAATATTTGTAATGCTCACCATGAGTTTGAGGGGTTCTTTCTGCCAGGGAGGCGAAATCATCCTGAGCCAATTTAATTGTTTTTCCAACAGGGAGCGTTTTATCCTCTTGTACGTCAAACCGTTTGGTGATGTATGCCGGGGTGCCATCCTTAAAAAAAATTAAGGCATTTTCCGCAGTTTCTATCCCATAAACTTGACGGGCAATCTGCATGGTCAAGTGTTCGTTGGCAGGCATTTGATCCGGTTTTTTTCCAGCTCCCGGAATGGGTTTTAGTATATAACCTCCACGTTCGCCTTCATTGACAAGCCTCAGGTTGTTTTTTTCAAGCAGGACGGAGAATTTTTCCTGTACTCCTGAAATGGACATACGCTTTCGGTTTTCCTCAAAAAGCTCGTCCGTTTCCGGATTGGATGCCGGGGAATCATAAGGCAAGACATGATCTACTTTTCTGCCATGGAATACTCTGTTTAGACAGGTTCTGCCGTAGGTGTGAAAGCCTTCGGCTAATGTTCCCGGACAATGTGTTATTATGGGCAAGCTCATGTATTATCTATTTTAAGGATCCTTACGGCGCCAATACTATCGGTCTTTGCTACTGTCATTAACAACCCAAAATAATCATCTCTATCAATTCTGTTGTACTTGCACACCACTTGTTTATTGGATCCCTCTGGTAACATATTGTAAAAAAAAGGAAACAATGTTTTGGAATTATATTCCTGATGGGTTTTTGGCAATGTAAGACTGATTCCTGGCTTGCTATTATCCTCTATCCATAAAGTATGGTAACGGAATGTGAATGAACCATCATCGTGTTGCGTTATTACTCCTGCTTCCGCATCTTTATATAGTACCTTGGCTGCTCTCATGAATTACTGGATAGGTCTTTAATTTTTAGATTGACTTCCATTCCCAAGGCATCAGCAAGCTTTTGTAAAGTGGTAAGTGTAGGGTTGCCTTTTCCACTTTCAAATTGCTTTAAGGTCCGCAACCCCACACCCGATAGTTGCGCCAAGGTTTCTTGGGTTACCTGAAGCATTTCTCTGCGTTCTTTTATTGTTGCTATTAGTTTACTAAAGTGCATTATAAAGCTCTATTTGATGCAAATATACTAAAAATTATTGTATTACAACAAAAAAGTGTATTAAAATGCACTAACCAAGGTATTTAATGAATAACATGTGGTTTCCTAGATAAAAGTGTGCTTTATTGCACTTTTAAATATTTAAGGAAAATTGTGGCAGGGGGTTTTATTCTACTAGTAGGAAAAGCTAATACATAATTGCTAAGAAAATAAAATAATTCACTTTTGAGGAGGAAAGCTTTGGGATAAATGCTGTTTTCTGGACTATGTTTGAATATCTTATTTTGTAATATTAAGTTCGAAATCCAACAGTTCTTGCGGAGTTACTTTTAAGCCATTCGCGATTCTCAAAAATGATTTAAATGTAATATTACGCTGACCGAGCTCAATTTTATTGATATCGCTCGAATCGATCGAAGAATGAAATTCAAGATCATCCAAAGTTAACCCCTTTGATTCTCTCTCTTTTTTAACCTTTTCTCCAAATTTTACTAGAAACTCATTTAATGCTTCTGAATCGTTCATTTCCCTGTATATAGAAATGACAATTTGGAAGAAATAAAGAAAATTCTTTTGGGTATATATACCCAAATAGGATCATTTTGAATATATTTGATATAATTTGGATTCTTTCTGGGAATGCAGAACAAAACATTAAACAATTTTCTTTGATTCTCAAGTCGAAAACTGGTAATTAGAAGCAATGGGAATCTTTGTAGAATGAGGCCCGCGTCCAACACGTGGGCTTCTTTATTTAAGGGAATATGATTCTTTGTCCAGAGGAACTAGAAGGTTTGAAACGGAATGCCCAGAATAATAAAACCGAAACTACTGACACCAATAGAATCCAAGTATTCAAGTTGTCTCAGATTATGGTTCGTACTAGGTATATGGCAAAAACCTATATCTCCGAGTCATCTGTGGGTTTTATAATAGACTTACACTAGGCTTATACTAGGCTTTGACTAGGCTTATATACGGGTGAACCTAGGCTTAGAGAGAGTTAATCTACCGCAGATGCATAGATCTTTTCTGGGAAGATCTTTTTCTATTACAACGAACCTTATAAAGGGAATATCACAAATAATCATTTGGTGGTTTTGAAAGCATGGTTAAGGCATTCCAGATACAATCATAAAATAGAGACGATTTATATATATGCTTCAAGGAGATGTATGGTCAAATTCCAATAAAACTTACTAATAGCAAGCCTACTACTAGTCAATCTTCCAGCTCCTTCAATATCTTTTCAACATCCTCCTCCGTAGTCGTTAGTTTTGTTTTGCATATTTTGATCAATACAGAAGCACGCTTTACCTTGGCTGAAAGTTCATCTACTGATATCTCCCCTTGTTCAATTTCGTTAACGATTTCCTGTAGCTCTTCGAAAGCTGCTCTATAAGTCAATTCCTTACTCATCAATTTTTTTATTTTTAGATTTTACCGTACTAATTAAAACCCCATCAAAAACCTGGGTCTCTAATTTATCGCCAATAACGACACTGCTAATACTCGCTACTGCCTTCCCGTTTAAAGTTGTAATGCTGTAGCCCCGTTTTAGAACATTTTTTGGGTGCATGGTGTCCAGATCCCGCTCAAGCGTACTAAACCTTTGCTTGGATGTACTTAAATGGTTCACACTAGCTCGTTTTAAGTCTATTTGCAGCTGCTCTATAATTCGCTGTTCTTCCCTTAGCTTCTGCCCTCCCCCAGGAAATAATAGTTCATTGAAGTTACGGAGCACTTGTTGTTCGTTTTTAAATCGAAACACGCTGTGCTGTTGTAGCCGCAAACTATACTGCCGCACACGATGCTTATGTTCTTTTACCAAACTTTGCGTACTAGCCCGAAACAGTCTTAGTGTATTTCCAAAGGTCGCCTTTGTATCCTGCAGCAATCGTAAAAACATATCCCCCAACCTTCCGTTCGGCCTCCTTCACCGGCACTGAGAAGTTATGGAATTTCTGTATTAAAAACTCAGCTAGCTTTGTGGGCGTAATGGCATTGTAATAGGAAACCATTTCTGTTACCGTTTCGTTGGCAGTGTGCCCAATTCCGGTCAATACTGGCAGCGGGAATTCTGCTATGGCTTTTGAGAGTACATAATGGTTAAAACTTGACAGCCCAATATCGCCGCCTCCTCCACGAATAATAGCAACAGCATCAAAATGATGCCGCAGTTTTTTAATCCGTGCTAATTGCCTGATTATTTCCGTTACGGCCTTATCGTCCTGCAGTATGGAAGGAAATAAAAAAGTAAAAAAACTATACTTCCAAGTATTCCCGGTCAATATGCTCAAGAAATCCTCATATCCTTTGCTTGTTTCTACTTAAATAATAGCAATGCGTTGCGGTACTAGTGCCAGCTTTCGTGTTTTGTTTTGTTTAATAACACCTTCCGTATGCAGTTTTTTGATGGTTTCCTGCTTTTCCTGTTCTAGATCGCCTAAAGTAAAATTGGGATCAATATCCATTATCTGCAAGGAGAGACCATGAACCGAATGGAACTGTATCCTTGCCAAAAACAATATTTTGATACCATACTTCAACGGCTCCTTTAGGACCTCCAAGAACCGCCTATTGATATGCTCATAATCGGTTCGCCACAAGATGGCACGCAGTTGGGCTATAAGCTTCCCATCCCGCTTCTCTACCAAATCTGGATAACAATGGCCGGAGTGGTGATACAAATTCAGCTTGTTCATCTCCGCCTTGATCCAATAAGACTGTTGATACCGATTTGCAATAGCTTTCTCAATACTATGCGTTGCCTCATACAACGAAAATACCTGTCGGGCAGCTATGGTTTCTGACATTTGATTGATTGTTTTATTCTAATTTATAAAGTTAGGAAATTAGTTTTTGTTTTAGCTAAGGGAAATTGTAGACATTCACTAGCCTTTTACTAGGCTTTGAGTATGTTTTTATAAAAGCATATTATAGGTATTAAAGGAAAAGATATAAAACGATGGAATTACACGGGCCAGAGGTCTTCGCTGCATGGGTTTCAAGAACTAGTGCACTTTGAAAATGAGTGATTTAAAACTTTAAGATGGTTTAGTAGAGAATATATATATATATATATATATATATATATATAGTAGGCAATTATTATGATAGTAGCATGATACTAGGGGTTGAGTAGGGAAACACTAGTATAAACGCAGAACTCGAGGGAGTGTTCATTAAAGTGTGTCATCGGTTAAAAATCTGTTTTCAAAATAATCTACAAGGTCTCTTCTAACGGATGTCCATGCAAACATAGTTCCATTCCATCTAGTCTGTGCATTTACGGTTGCAAGATACAATTGTTTTACGATTGCATTTTCTGATGTAAAAGCTCCTTTTGTTTTTGTTGTCTTGCGAACCATCCTGTTGTAGCTTTCGATCGGGTTGTTGGTATATATTACTCTTCTGAGAGCTGGTGGATATTTATAAAAGTTGGTCAGTCTGACCCAGTTATTGTTCCAGCTCCGGAATATAACCTTATACTTCTTCCCCCATTTTTCCTCAGCTTGCACCAAATATTGGGCGGCTGCTTGTTCATTTAAAGCTGTATATATCTTTTTCAGATCCTTTACCAAAGGCTTGACATCAACGTGCGATGCATACTTTATGCTGTTTCGCATCTGATGAACCAAACATAACTGTACGTCGGTTTGGGGAAAGATATCTTCGATAGCATCGCCAAAACCGCTTAGGTTATCAATACAGGCTACAAATATGTCCTGGACACCGCGCTGTTTAAGCTCGTGAAGGACACTTCTCCAAAAACTACTGGATTCATTATCACCAAAATAAATACCTAAAACCTGCTTCTCTCCGTCCCGATTGACTCCCAGGATATTATAAACAGCTTTTGTAACGACCTTTCCGTGTTCCCGTACCTTGAAGTGCATGGCATCAAGCCACATGACCGGATATACGCTCTCCAAGGGACGTTGTTGCCATTCCAATATATCTCTTATCGGTTATGGAGTTTAAGGTGCCTACGGACAGCTCAACATCGTACATTTCCTTTAATTGGTCCTGGATATCACGATAGCTCATCCCGCGACCGTAAAGAGACAGAATCTTCTTGTCGAGGTCCATATCCAGTCTGCGCTGCCGCTTCTTTACGGTCTGGGGCTCGAACGTACCATTGCGGTCACGCGGCGAAAAAATTTCCAGCCCACCGGAAGAGCTAAGGACATTTTTTCGCCCCCGCCCATTGCGACGGTTCTTTGATGTCTTGCCTTCTTCTTTGAGATGGGCATCCATTTCACCCTCCAGACTGGATTCAATGACTTTTTTTATCAAGGGAGTGAAAACACCACCGGTTCCCGTAAGTGGTTTTCCAGATCGAAGCTCTTCTCCCATTTGTTTTATGAGAGCTTCCATATCTAAATTACTTTCTGTATTTTTCATATGTCTAATTTATTAAATTATAAATTGACACACTTAATTGAATAGACTCGAACTCGAGTAGCATGAAAGATACAAGAGCAATACATGGATCCAACCTCAACGGTACATAATTACACTCTGAACTATACTTACAAAATTTTGAACACTACATTAATGCAATTGAAAAACACATTTTTCGTGGGTGAATTTGTCTTTTTATTTTCAATTTGCCTTTCAAGGCAATAATCTCTCTCAATGGTCAAACCCAGAGTAAACTAACGCTTATAGCGGTCCTTTCCTTCCTTCAGTAGCCAGCCCGCAATTCAGAGATGTTATAGTCTCTTATTAAAACCAGTATTTAACATATTATTGCGGCGTGCAATAAAGTAGGCTTTTCTCTGACGAGACCTAGGAGGTCACGGACGGGATCGCCAGCGTCATCAGGGTTTGAGGGAATTGAGATGAGCGCGCGCCAGAGTGTTGACCTTCCAATACCCAAGGCTGTTTTCACAGAATACATGGCACACACAAACATCTGTAGCTGTGGTGCAAAAATCGAGCAATCTTCCCGAAAGGGGTCAATTCTCCCATAAGTTATCGCTCTCGGATTACAAGTCTTATTTATTACTTTTATGTTAAGCAGCACCTTCCCTTTGCAAGAATATAGCAAAGGTTCAATGATATTTTTGGGCTCAGGATAAGTGAGGACGATAATCAGGATTTACTTGATCGATTCTCGCAAAAAACGGCACCTATCTACCAAGAGAAAAAAAACGCATAGTCACCAGTGACATCTTGGGAAAGAATGAGACAGATACCAGGGTAGGCAACACCAAGAACTGGTTTTGAACCGAACAGAGCCAAAAACTCACATATATAGCTCATTCCAGCGACCGTGGCAGGGCTACAATGGATAGGGAGTTATCAGATGGGTTCCCAGGGAACAACTGAATGCGGGAAGAATGGCATGCCCAAGCTCCGACAGTGGCAGCAAACCATCATCTCTCTATGCCCAACTTGCTGTGAAGGCTTAATTATCTGAAGGAAAAATACAACTCTACCAGCTAGGTAAAAGACTTCCTTAAACTCTTGAAAAGTTCACTAATATTAAATAGACAGAATTGGGACAAGCAAGAATATTGAACAAACAGAACGGGTATTGTTCAAAATTTGGAACATCTGCTAAACGACCCGCCAAACAAAGATCAAAAAGAACTCTATTTTTTCTACAAACGCCTGAAAAGATAACACCAAAACCTCATTATCTTTCTTTTCATATAACACATGCCACCAGACAATAATGTTTCAGAATGTGCGGTACGAAACATCAAGGTCAAACAAAAAATCTCGGGACAGTTCAAGCTCGGTATGACTGTTAAAAACTTCGCAAAGATACGTTCCAAATAGACATAACAATCATAATGGGCTTAAATGCCTTGGATACACTAAACCATATCGCTAAATTATACGCATGAAAATGAATACTGATTATCTACGGATACGGGATATTTAACGTTTAAATCGAGGAATTTTCGTTCACATCCCATGATTATTTCATTTCATTCTTCTTTTAAATCAAAATTTGAACAGATAATAATCTTCTTGCAAAGTTATCACTAAAAATAGGGCATTAATCTCAAAATTAATGCCCCACATATTATAATTACTTTCAATAATAAATTTGAAGGATTCAAAGGAAAGGATTAATAGATAATAACAATATAATTAGTTATCCATCTAACAATTAAAATTTTAAGTTCAAAGTAATAACTGAGAATATAAAATTAGAATTCAAGCTCTATTAATATTATTAGAGCTTTAAAACACATTTTAATGATGTATAAGTAAATTCTTCTCGCTCATATCACCTTTTGAATTAGAAATTTTAATTATATACAATCCTGTCGGCATATTTGAAGTTTCTATAATTTTTTCAAAATTGACACTCTGCCCAGTATAATGCTTTCTTGAATAAACATCGTAAATTTCAATTTCATATGTATCATCAGGTAATTCAGAAAAATCTAAAGAAAAAGATTCATCGGCCGAATTAGGAACAGGAACCACATTCTTTAATGGAGGTGCAGGTGGTTCAATTGTAAAATCCAATGTGGTTGTGCCACAAGAATTAGTAATTTGTGCGGTAACATTAATATACCAATGGCGATGAACGGGACCCGAACCTTTTCCGTGAAATTTTCCATACACATGCAGATTGCCATTTCCACCAGTCTTTTGGTAGATTACTTCAGATATCTCTTGATTATCACGATGATTGCTAATTAAATCAAAATCAACAAATTTTTCTGGTAGACTAATGTCGGGTGTTAATTCAGCATTTAGCAATGGTTTGCCAATCCAGATATCTTTTCGCGTTACTCCATTACTATGTGAAACCTGTACATAACCAGGTCCTCTAGTATTAAAACTCGTCGCTTTTGCAAAAACCGTTTTTGCACTAAGTCCTCCATTGATCACAGTACCCAATGCAGAAAGCGTCAAATTACTCGAACTCGTCCAACTATATGTAGGAGAGGCATTTTGAATAGAATACCGTGATCTTCCTTCAGAGGGACAAATTAGATTAGCTCCAGCAATAAATGGAGTGAGTGAGTTTTGAGCTTGAATCACAGCTTGATGCGCGTCTATTAAACCATAGCCCATCTGAACATGCCAAGTCCCATTTGGTCTATTCCCATTATTAGCATAAGAATAACTTCCAACCTTCTGAGAGGTGTTTTCTATTATTGCATTTACTTCCTGATTTGTTAAAGCTGGATTGGTTGAAAGAACTAGGGCAGCAACCCCAGAGGCGTGAGGCGCAGCCATCGAAGTACCACTAAGATAACCGGTTTGATTATTTAAAAGAGTAGAAAAAATATTACTACCAGGAGCCACCACATCAAGTTCACCTCCATAATTTGAGAAACTGGAACGAGATCCGTTAGAAGTAATAGAGCCTACGGCCAAAATATTTGGGTTTGAGTTAGCTGGATAGGAAACATTTCCATTATTATTTCCTGAAGAAAATACAACTATACAACCCTTCCCATTCCTTCCTTGAGCAAGTGCATCACTGATGGCATCAGAAATTAATCCTGAAGGAGGGCCTCCTCCCCAAGAATTGCTTATTACATCAGCTCCATTTTGCCAAGCCCAATTTATACCATTAGCTAGCTTAGCTGTAGTTTGAGGAGTCCCAAACAAAACACTAATAGGAATTAATTTAGACTGAGGTGAAACTCCAGTAACTTGCCTATTATTACCCTTAATTGCAGAAATAGTACCCCCAACATGAGTGCCATGATACTTTTTTGCTTGTTCATGAATTTGACTTGGGCTAGAATTCGTTTCAGTGTCAAAGCTAAGGTTAGATATATTTGAATTCAAATCTTGATGAGAAATCTCAATTCCAGTATCAACAACTGCAATTTTTATGTTAGCACCTTCAGTTATTCCCCATCCATCACAAGCATTAATATCAATATTTGGATTACTATTGTTTTTAAGACCCCATAATTTATTAAAATCTGTGTCATTTGTGCAACTTAGATAATCGTTGAATAAGAAATCGGGTTCAGAAGATGCAAAATGACCTGTATTATAAAAACGATTTGCAATGTCAAGTGTATTAAGTTTGGTTTCCTTAGTACATTTAAGCGTATACCATTGGGGCATTAATTCATTGTGACCAATAATCAGTACATTATTTTTTTTGGCCTCATTCTCTAACTTACTAAAGTCCCCCGGATCTTTGAGTTTGACATAAAAGTAACTAGACATATCAATCTTATCTCCCTCCATCGTTATAAAAGAAGGCTGTACCGAAATTATTTTGGATGAAGTTCGTTTTAGGTCATTCAATTTTTGAAAATATACATTTTCTGAAAGTTTAGTTTTAATTTTTACTTCAGCCCACTTATTTGAGGTAATTCCAGAATAATTATCATTCTTGAATGTAAATGGTAGAAAATCCGGCTCCTTTAATTCATTTGTATCAAGATTAGTGTCTGCATCCAAATAAAAATTTTCAGTATCCAGATTCAAATAAATTTTAGTATCCTGAAAATAATAGTAATAGCCTGTTTGATCTTTGTTTTGACCTGCTAAGGTCAATGTAATCATTGACAATAAAATGAGTAGTGAATTTTTCATATTATTTTAATTTTAAGGTTAGGTAAAGAGTTATATTAATCTTTATGTAAATAAAATTTTCTTTTATCCGGTATTCCAAAATATATTTAAAAGAGAGCAATATTTTTCTGAAAAGTCTTCATACTATGTTTAAACTAATTTAAACCAAAACGTATTTCCGATGAAAAATAAAGTTTTCATCATTTCCTGCAAATCTTTAATTCTATTAAGATTTCTTAATACAAATACACTAAATTTCCACATTTTGGCAATCTTAAAAAATCTGAAATTTCTAAAGAGAATCTAATCAAAATTCTTCTTAACTATTTAATTTATCGATCTAAGAATCTAAATTCACCAATGACAATTCTTTCAAAATTTGTCTAAGCATTTAACTTAATTTCAAATTATAATTTCAATATAACAGACTAAAAACCAAACTTCCTCTTCAAACATAACTCATATTTTTATAAAATGCAAATAATATGTTAAATGATTTCAGTATAATTTCAACTAAATTTTCTTAAAAATTATATTACTAATTACATAAGCATTTATTTTAAAGGTATTTACATAAATTAAAACATAATTATTATCAAATATCAAAACCTAAAGATTTCTTTGATCAATTATAAATTAAAGTAATAATCCGACGAATGGTATATTTATTAGGTTGTTTGGTATTTCTAATTTTCATGAAAAATTTTCCATACGTTTATCTAAAATTATTTAAAAATTGGAATGTTAAGTTTAGGGAGACTACATTAAAGGTTTGCAGACTTTTGCGTTATGTTTTAAGAGGAATAATAACAAATAATTAATGTGATTGAAGCCCTGCTCCAAGATTATAAAGCAAAAAAACGGATGCTTAAAAAACCACCGGTCGTGATACAGGTTCAGCTTGTTCACCTCCGTCTTTATCCAATAAGACTGTTGATACCGACATGCAATAGCTTTCTCAATACTTCGCGTTACCCCATACAACGAAAATACCTGCCGGGCAGCTATGGTTTCTGACATTAGATTGATTGTTTTATTCTAATCCATAAAGTTAGAAATAGTTTTTGATGTAGCTAAGAGAAATAATAAGCTTTGGATTAAGAACACGTAAAAGCCGCCTTAGACTGTCCGTCGAAGGATGATGTTCCGAAGGACTAATTACTGAATACTGCTCATTGACACTGATCACTCATGACTCATAACCAGAAAGGCGTCTGAGTGTTCCAAATTTACCTCAGGACTTACCGAAGGAATGATACTGCAACTATGATACTGCAAATTGTTACTGCCTACTGCCACTGAACTCGGAATACTGATCATAGTAAAAGACGGTTGAGCCTGCCACCGAAGGAAGGTATTTTGAAAGCAGTCAAGAAAGCACAATAAAACAAAGGAAACTCTGTTGCTTTCAAAAAGTATTGAAGACTAAACCAACAAACCTCAAGTAACCAAACTCAATTTTCTTCCCACATAAAAACAGCGTGATCACAAAATTCAAGAAACCTAACACAATTCAACAACGTGTAAAGAAAAACTAATTCTCTTTACATATAGAAAATCTAAAACCACCATATCAATAAAGAGCTAGAAACCACAAAACCTCCTGTATCCAAAAGAACTGGAAAGTCTAAAGGTGTTAAAACTTCTACCTGAAGCCCAACATATTGGAGCGTCGGAAAGACGATTTTAATTGAATCTTTGAAAAATAATCCTAAGAAGGCGTTTACGTTTTATAAATCAAAAACTTTTAAAAAATTGGCGCACTCTAGATTTACATTCTGTGGAAAAGAATGAAAGACGAAATAATCAATCTTCAAAAACCTTTTTCATATCCCGAAGTTCGCGAGATTCCCTTCTGACATGATAGCCTATAAAAAGCGCCAAAAAAGCAAATATAAAACCTGAAGACCAAAGAATATAAGTGTAGAAGCCTTGGGATAGGTTTGCTTTGAATACTGGTAAAAGCACAACAAATCCTATGATATAGGTTATAAACAAAATGGGGGTCAATATATAATTTACTAGCGATCTGATTTTGTTATAGTTCACTAATTTTCGATGCAATTCCTTTGCGTTTTGGGAAAAATCGAATTTTTTACTATTTAGTTTATAAAAAATTTCGATGATAATTCGCAGCAATAAACTGCCTATCATCAAAAGTAGTCCCAGAGTTGCTCGGGAATCCGTATAGGCAGAAACATAAAAGAAAAAACCAATTAGAATGATTGCCGTAACTGACAACACAATTTGACCTATCGTCTGTTGGGTTTTCAGTTTTCGCATTTTCGCGATAATGATGTTATGCGAGTGTTCGGGCTTGGAAAGTTCTCGCGTCTTCCATTCTTTTTTAAGGTCTTTAAAATCAGTCATGTCTTACACATTTTGAGAGTTGAGTTTTGATACGGTGAATTCGGGTTCGAACTACTTGGTGCGAAACACCAAGGATTTCAGCAATCTCGGCCTGGGGCACATCGTCCAATTCCAAAAGGATAATACTTTGGTTTTGCAACGAAAGTTGATTGATGCAGGTATACATTTTGGCTAAACGGGATTCGTCTTGCGATGAATTTTTGTTGGATATTTCTTCTTGAAGATCAAACTCTAATGGCAAATCCCTCTTTTTTCGGAGTTCCTGCAAACATGTGTTCACAGTGATCCGGTAAATCCAGGTTGAGAATTTTGCATCTTGTCGAAAATTTTTCAGATTTGACCACACCTTGACGAAAACATCCTGAGCCAAGTCTTTTGCCAAAGCCTCATCGCCTTTTAAATAACCCAGACATAGCCCCAAAACTTTTTGGTAGTTTTCAGTATAGATCTTTTCAAAATAGGTCTCCGTATTCATTTCGTTCTTAAAGCAGATTTAATATGATTGAAAAACCAATCAGGTTTGTCGTACATAATAAAATGTGAGGAACCCTCAGCAATATAAACCGAATAATCGTCTAGGTTCTGGTATTGTTCGCCGTAATTTTTCTCGACTATATCTTGACCATAAGGTTCCGTTGCCACTAGAATAGTCACAGAGATTTTAATTTTTGAAAGCGCCGGCCTTAAATCTAGTTTCAATAAGTCGGTATAACCATAAACAAAAGTTTTGCGGTCGGCTTTTATAATCCAATCTGTGAGTTGTTGGCGTTTTTCCGTATTTTGGGTCATTCCAAGAGCCATTTGTGTGGCCATTGTCTCAAACGCTGTATCATCCATTGACAATATTTTCCGATTATAGGGCGTGTCGTATTGGATGTTTTGACTGTCGTAATCTGGAATCATCAAAGCACCCATTGCTGGCAACGCATCGATGATAATCAGTTTTGAAAAAAGATCAGGATTGTCAGAAGCTAGCCATAAACCCAACGTTCCACCCATACTGTGACCAATAATGACCGATTGTTCTAAATTATTTTTTGCAATATAATTTTCTAATGCTTCTTTGATTTTTGGCAGCCAAGGTTTTTCGATTGGCGGAACATTTCCAAAACCAGCAAAGGTGAAATTATAAACCCTATGGTTTTTAGACAATTCCCCAACCAAATCTTGATATTCTTCTCCCGTGCAAGTAAAGCCCGGAAACAATAAAACCGGTTGGCCATTTCCTGAAATAGACACCTCAAATTCGTTTTGGGCATAAAGATTTAAGCTTAAAACCAAAGCCACAACTAAAATACATTTTGTTTTCATAATGTTTCGTTTCCCTTTAGATACAAAAGCTTGAAAATGTTACAGAATAAATTGTGGGTTCTATTTTTAACAAAAACAGAAAGTGATATAACACGTACATTTCTGTTAATGGCTGGAGAAAACAATTCTCTTTTTGAAGATGGCCAACTTACCGGCGCAGCCTTAGATGTTTTCAACGATGAGCGTTTACCTAAGTATCATCCTTTTTGGAAAACCTTTAGTTGCCAACCTAGCGAAGCTCTCACCCAGCTCCCAGTCAAGAATATAATTTTAATTTTAGACTAATGCTTTGCTTCATTCGCCATCCAAACTCCATATTCATAGAATAATGTCCTATTAGATAAAAAAGTTCAAAACTCAAAGAATTTCATATTTAAATTCTTCAATCTTTTGGGAGATCCCCCTGAAGGAAAGTGGTTTTGATTTATGATTAAAATATTGTCTAGTAATGTCGTTAATAAGCGTATTTACTTCGAAAAGTTCCCCGTTCACTTTAATTAGGCTTTCTCTAAAAATTTCTAATTTACCAAGGATCAATTCACAGCCCTCCCCATTCATCTTACTTATGCTTTCCAAAGCTTCATGAGCGATACGTTTTGGATGGTAATGAATATCAAATTTAAAGGACTGGTTACAACCAATTTCAAATAAATCCATTAAATCATTTATGCCTTCTTTGTTAGTATACACTGAATAGTCCTCCTTTTCAATAGTTCCACGTACGTCTCTTGAAGCGTATAAATCTTTAAGTAGCCAAGAATTATAAAGTTTAAACGCTAATGCATAGTTGCCTCTAATTAAAAATTTTATGATTAATAAAGAGTCCTTTGCTTGAGGGAATTTATCGCGAAGTTTTAATAGACTATCGATTACAAAACTAGCTTCCTTATTTTCAATGAGTAACTTTAATACCTCACAATATAGACTTCTCTCTATTGATTCTTCTGTAGAATTATTAATTAATCGTTTTAAAAACTCAATATCTTTTGTTTTTTCAAAATACTTCCTTAAGATGGTGCTTTTAATATACCTAGCTTCATTATCATCATATAAGTACTCCTCAATATGATGGAATACTTCGCTTAAATTTTTATCCAATGCGTACATTATATGATTGTGCAGAATCGTATGTTCTAACTCTTTGCTATTTAAGTTGCAAATTATCCTTTCGTTAAGTTTATCCTTTGATACCGAATTAATTATGTATTCATATCCAAAATACTTTCCATTCATTTTCATCTGGCCATCTATGAATAACATTTCGAGAAGAAATTTTTCAGGATATTCAAAGTCAAATAAATTCCTATATCTCCAGACTAACTCACATTTGACGTTATTTTCTCTATTTGAGTTTTCAGAATACCCATTAAAATCGCAATGAGGTAGGTTTTTAAGGCACCATTTATAAATTTTCTCTTTATGACCAACTGTGATTTCGAAGCTTGAAGAGTGAGAGGAAAGAACTTCTTCATTTATCTTGAAGAAAAGATAAGAATTTGTATTAAGTAGATTTATTACGTCTTGCTCAATGATTTTCCCCTTATTCCCTCTAAGCGCATCATTTATAATATTTATAAATGTCTGAGGAAAGGTTTTTTGAAGATGTAAGTTTTTCCGATATTCTACCTTGGTTTCTTTATTATTATCCCAAGTAATTATTTGGTCCGGATGAATTCGAAAATACTGTTTAGTCAATCTTGCTAATTGGGATTTATTGAACAACAAATCAAAACCAACTTGATATTTAGTTTTATGAAATTCCGCCCATTGACGTTGGTTAGAAGTTTCTAATTTATCTGGAAAATTAATTGAGGTTTCCTCTTCAACCATTTTTTGGAACTCCAAAGCAAGTTCAAAATTATGATAGGATAGGTTGTTTCTAAAATATATAAGTTCATTAAATTCAATCTTTTCAGATAAAAAATCCTTTACAAATACCTTAATATTTTCGCTGTCTGAAAACAAAACCAAAAAATGTCTTTTATTGCTAATATTTATGCTTTTGTTATAAAGATCATTAAAAGCTCTTTGGATGGTATTTGTCTTTTTGAAGAATTGAAAAATTAGTTCTTCATATTTCAATCTGAAACCTGAATCATATAAATCATTGTCAATGATCTCCAAAAACTCCATATAGACAGATTCGTCTTGAAGGTAATTTAATGCTAGCTTGTTAATTACAATTTCAATGTTTCTATCTAATTCTTCATCACGAGAGTATGGCAATGGATTTTTCAAATAGAATTTTAAGGCAAAAATCAAATTCTCGGTGTCATTAAATTTCTTCAGTATTCTAAGGAATGTAGCTTCTTCTCCTGTGGATAGATTGTCACTCTTTTTATATTTTCTACAACGTTCATCTATTATTTTGATTGAGTGATTCTTAATATATGCACCATACTTATCGGGTTCGGAATCCTCTATTAGATAAAGTAAAGCACTAATGACTTGATGATGGTCTATCTCCCCCAATGCTTCAATAACTTTGTCTATGAAGTTGGATTCCTTATGGTAATTTAATTGTTTGAACCTGTGAAGAACATCTGCTTTAAAACCGAAATCGACCTCTTCTAAAGGAGCTTTTAGTAATTTGATTATTACATCTATAACCTCTTCTGCTCTTTCATTGATGGACATATAGGATAACAGATCTGCTGCAGAGATCCTGGTTCTTCGATTGTTGTCTTTATTTTTTAATTGACTTAACAAAAACTCGATGCTCATTTCAGAATCAGCAAATTTTGCAAGTTCGAGTACTCCAGCATCATAAGTCCTGATCCATAATGTTTGTTTCAAACAACGCTCAGTAAAATAATCTTTGAAAACTTTAAACTTGACATTTTTAGTTAATCTATCAGAATCAGCCTTAAACAGTACCTCTGGGTCATTTTCTATTAACCAATCAATCATTTGCTTATAGAGGCTTGACTTTTGATCAATCATTCCTAATAAATAGGAGATTGTATTTAGCCAAGAGGGATGGGTTTTAAATTCATTTACACCAATTCTTATAAATTCAATTACATCCTCAAAAGAAAGATATTGTAAAGACTTTGCTGCAAAATACTCCTGAAGGTTCCTATGTTCAAATTTCCAGGAATTTTCATCATAAACTTTTTGAGAAAAACAGCATTCGGTAAAGACATTTTTATTTGCACCAAATAAAGAAAAGATATGGGACTCATCAATTTCGTTTATTTGCATAGCCTCCATTGTTAGTGCTAATTTTTTACAATGAATTTCCACCAATGCCTTGTCAAATCTTTGAGTTTTAAATTTATTTCTGTAATCATCTTCAAGACGATTCTCCACAAATTTATCCAGGAGCTCGGCCTTATTTTTAGGAATCTTCTTTTCTTTTAGATAATATTCTCCAAATAGCCTCAGATAGTAAGGGTTTTCTAAGAATTCATTATGAGATTTATACCTTAGAGCAAAGGAATCCTCTGGTGATAAGCCATATAATTTCTCCAAATACGCAATGGCCGCGGAATAGCTAATGCTATCTAAAAAAAGCATTTCAAAATTCGAAATCTTTCTTATAACATTCTCAAAAATATTTGTTCGGCAACTAAGAACAAATTTTATATTATTATTTGAATTCCTATTATCAAGGATAAACTTTTCAAGTTTAGAGCCAAATTCTTGACTTTGAGAAATCTCATCTAATCCATCGAAAACGATCAACAGTTGAGGAATTTTGTCCCAATTCTTAGGGAGATAATCTTCGATGGAACTGTTCAGAGTAAATGTTCTAATCTCTCGAAAAAAGGGAATCCAGCCTATTATATCTCTATTTTCCCAGGTGCTTATTGCAATATTTCTGAGCTCACAGGATTTTCCACTACCCGGATTACCTAGTAAGACCACTCCTATTTTATCATTATTGTTAAGTAGATAGTTAATATTGTCTTCAAAAGAACCTTTCCAAGTTCGAGTATATAAGTCTTGGGTTTGTAAATTTCGATTGGGCTCTATGATAGACCTTTCTATATAATTGTCCGTTAAGCTTATATGAGTTATATAATTGTATCGTTCAATTTCATCAAGTATAATTTTTCTTAAAGGTTTTGTCGATAATACAAATTTTTTAAACCACTCAATTTTTTCACTTCTGTCCACCTTAATTAAAGGTTCTTTATTATAAATAGCCTTATACACCATCCTATCTAAGGACAAAAGCTCTTCAACTTGATTATCGGGAGTTAAAAACTCAATTGGCACTTCAAATTCATTGTAAAAATCTTCTAATCTACTATCATTGTATGGATTGCTGAAAGGTTCTTTTGGTGAAATGAAAATGAACAGATCAGGTTTATATGAAGAAATTATTTGAGGGATCTTTACTAAGGCTTCCGAGTAATTGAGTTTTGTGGAATAATCTTTACACTCTATATAGATTTTAAATCGTTTATAAAATTCATTTACTACAATAATCTCATTGTCAAATCCATCTTGGGTACCACTTTTTTGTTGTCGATTTTTAATTACGGTGAATCCACATTCTTTTAAAAGTTCCCCAAAAAACAATTTGATGTGCCTTTCTAAATTCTCCCCTTTTCCCAACATAATTGATTATCTAAACATTTATAATTTGATAAATTTCGAGATTACAACTCCAAAAATTTATACCGAATTAGAATTATCTCAACCAAAATAATCTGAATTACCTAAAATCAACTCTATAATTGAACACTCATCTCTATCTAGTCCTCCCCATAACCCCCTCAAGCTCCCCCTCAACCCTATTCAATTCAACATTTAATTCTAATTTCCTATTAAACTGCTTTGCGTTCTTGATTAGAGATTTAAGTCTCTCAATATTGGTTTCAAGTTCTTTTATTTCACTCTGATACGAAATCATCTCCGCAATCGAATCAAATTTCTTATCCTCTCCCGTTATCTCAGAGCAGAAGTTATAATAAACAGAGTCGATATTCTTTTTTAATTCCAAGCCGTATGCGGAATCTCCCTGATTTGCCCATTCCGTCTCAAAAACCCAATCGATGACGGCATTGTTTTCATTTAAAGGATTCAGATGCTTTTTCGCCGTTCTAAATCGGACTTCATTTTCAAAAACGATTATAAAAATAATGTGATACGGAATCGCCTTATCAATAATATCCAACAAAGGACGAATACTATTTTTCTCCTTTAATTGAATTTCAAATAACTGAATTTCTTGGACTTCTATTCCCGATAGATTAATCGTTTCTGAAGATATTTTATGCTTCCAGGTTATCTTGGATATTAAATCCGTGAACATTCTCTTTTGCTTGGAATTAGAATATTCATCGAATGCATTTTTAGGAACATTCCGATTAACAATAGTGCTTTGTGGTAAATTATAGATATTCAACTACTTGATAATTAAAAATGACACCAAATTAAAATCTTCAATTCCCCTTAATTTTTCTTTAAGAGCAGTTGTCCCACCTGTTCTAAATAGACTTTGTACATCTTTCTCTTTTTCGGTCTGAAGAATACTCCCAATACTTTGTTTAAGTAAGTGTGAATAGGTATCCATTTTCGAATACTCTTTAGTCTCTTTTGAAAGCTCGTCACACAAATTTAGAATTGGTTCATTTTCTCCTTTGCAGAGCATCCGCATTGCATCCAATATTTTCTTCGATTCCATATGACCCAAAAACAGCTCTTCATTGTTTTTTACATAAACAAGATAGTATGGATGCAGCCTGTTTAATTTGTCAATATTCACGCTCGTATGAATGTTTTTAAGAACAAAAATAACTCCCGGCGCAAATGTTTGATTGGATTGTGCTACCGCGTGCACCCCTTCTGGAATATTTTTGAGCTCCCCATAACTCTTTATAAAATTGGATAAGTCAATTCGAAAATCATTTAAACCTAAATCTGTAATGCTTACTCCATCGCGCAAATCCTCTAAGTCAATTACCTCCTCTTGAAGTCGTTGCAACTGAACCTTTCTATAGTCCAGATCCTTTTCATCCAAATTCAGAATATTGTCATCACCGGTACTCGCCATATTGCTAATGAGCATTTTACTCTCTACTCGCTGCTTTAAATTGATATAAGAATCCAAAGTAACATCAGGCCAATAATTGACCATTGTAATACTGTCATTTTTGGAGCCGATCCTATCAATACGCCCAAAACGTTGAATGATTCTAACAGGATTCCAGTGTATATCATAATTCACCAAATAATCACAATCCTGTAAGTTTTGACCTTCTGAAATACAATCGGTTGCTATTAAAATATCTATAGATTCCTTTATGGAAGGGTACAATTGATCCTTATCTTTTGAAATGGGAGAAAAACAACTCAGTATCGTATTTAATTGAGTTGGTATTTTCTTGGTAGTACAAGACCTTTTTGAGCCGGTCACCAAGGCCGTATTTAATCCATACGTGTTCTTCAAATCTTTCCCTAGCTCCCTGTATAGATAATTCGCGGTATCGGCAAAAGCAGTAAAAACAATTACCTTTTTGTTTGTGCCGTTCAAGGGCTTCTCAATTTTCTTCTCTATGAGTTCCTTAAGAGATTGCAGCTTTAAATCCTTTTCGCCTTTTAAATGAGAAACAGATTTGTGCAATTGTTCTAAAACATATAAATCCTCTCCTAAATCTTCACTCCATCTTTTGGCATCAACATCCGATACGTGAACCTTTATTTTTTTACCGATCACATTCTCCTCATCTCCCCAATTGGCTTCCCAATCAAACTCTTCACTGTCCATCTTTGCTTCAATACCAGAGTAAGCCTCGTTCTCTCCATTCTTAATAGCTTTTAAAGCAGCCTCTATTTGCCTCATCACTCCTTCCAAAGTTATTCTAAAGGAGTCAACAGAGCTCTCTAACCGCTTTAGAAGATTGATTCGCATCAAGATCTGTAAGCTTTTCTCCCGATCCATTTGGGTTAACCGGCCGCCCTTTACTGTTTTATCATAGAGATCCGCATAAAACTGAATCTTGCTGGGCAGAATATAATTCAGGGGCGTGTATATCGACAGATTTAATAACGTCAACTTTTCGGCTATTTCTGTATAGGTTATGGAGCTATCTTGAGTTAAGGCACTTCTGATGGAGACAGGTATTTCACGCTTCGGAAATTTCCCTATTACCGTCGTATCATAATAAGTGGTTATATGTTTTCTAGAACGTGCTATCGTAAGGGAATCCAAGATTTCAAAAAAATCAAAATCCAACATATCAAGCAATTTCTCAGTCGTTCGCTCTTCCGTCGCGTATTTAGACCAAACATTAAAAGCTTGTTGTGCTCTTCTAAAAATAATATCTATTCCCTTATCCGTATCTAGTTTTTCATCAATTAAAGCCGCTTCTCCTTCATAAGCCAGGGCCAGCTGATTCCTTAAATCATTAAATCTATTATTTACAGGCGTTGCAGACAACATCATCACTTTAGTCTCAATACCTTCCTGTATTACCTTCCTAAGCAGCTTCTGATATCTATTTTCTTTCCCGACAACCGTATTGTTATTTCTAAAGTTATGAGATTCGTCTATTACGATTAGCCCATAATTACCCCAATTCACACTTTCCAAATTCCGCCCATTGCTCATTCCACGTTCACGCGATAAATCAGTATGGAAAAGCACATCATACCCAAAGCGGTCTCCCGCAAGAATATTGTTCTTATCATTATGCCGATAGGTATTCCAGTTCGCTTCCAACTTTTTTGGGCACAATACCAGAACATCTTTATTACGCATTTCGTAATATTTAATTACCCCTAATGCTGAAAATGTCTTCCCCAACCCAACGCTATCGGCCAGAATACATCCCTTATATTTTTCAAGTTTGTTAATTGCCCCTATAACCGCATCCTTCTGGAAATTGTAAAGCTTATTCCAAATCACGGACTCTTTAAAACCTATCTGATCATTGGGAAGATTCTCCATAGAGATATCATCCAAAAAATCATTGAAAATATTATAAAGCGTAATAAAGTAAATAAATTCAGGGCTATTCTCTTTAAATGCATTTTCAAAATACTCTTGCACCTGGAGAGTCACATCTTTAAGATCTTCTTTGTTTTCCCATATTTGGTTAAAATATTCCAAATATGCGCTACTCTGCGGAAATTCCGATTTCTGAATAAGGGTTGGAAATCCTTTTTTATGAGTAATCCCCAAATCAGAAGAAGTAAAACTGCTGATTCCAGAATATGCAGCCCCATCCGATTCCCCATTTTCAAGATGAATCATCCCGTTAATGGTATTCGTGCTATCTACATTCGATTTAAAAACCACTTTGTCCCTAACCCATTTAGAGCATTCCCGCGCTATAGCTCTTTGATTCAATTCACTCTTTAATCGAAGCTCAAAATCACCCCCACATAAATCTGCTTCCTTATAGATATGAGGTATATAAAACTGTCGTGAATGCTTTTGGAATTTCTCTTCAATAAAGGTCGGTCTGGTAAAGACAAAACGAAGCTCCTCGATGCTTCCCAATTCCTTTTTTAAGGCTTCATAAGCATATATAGAGAAAGAACTAACCGCTATACTTAGCTTACTGCCCTTCTTAATACTTTCCCTCAGGTCGTCGCCTAAACGACTATTTACGTTATCGATTAATTTCATCCCCTACCTCAATTCAATAATCTCCAACAACTTCTCATAACTGCTCACCCTACTAAACGTCACCTCCTTATTACTTATCTCCTCAAAATGGACAGTAGCACAATGAATCTTGAGCTTCTCTATCTCCCGTAAATCTTGATCTGAATCTGATCCCTTGGTCTCGGCTACAAAATAAATCTCACGCACCTTTTCCCTGTCAAACACAATGGCCCAGTCTGGACTGTAATTGGCCACAGGCGTTGTTATATAAAAACTCTTCGGAAGCTTTGCATATACAGAAACCTCAACACTATTTTCCAAGGCCTCAGCAAAACGGGTTTCCACTCCCGAATCAGTTGTGAGGTAATCGTAAATATGTTTCTTTAGGGTATCAGATTGACGCGTACTGTATTTATCGTTCGTAAATACGGTGTGTGCATCGTGACGTTCTTCGGTTTTGTGATAGACGATATTATTGATAATCATACTCGCCTTCACCTCATTGATCAACTTGGCGCATTTGGCGATAAATTCCTCTGGGTTTTTTCTTAAGAGTAAAAATTTCTCCTGCTTGATGGCTTTTAAAACAGCTACAATAGTTTTCCGAGTCAGATTCGTGCCATTCACAATTTCCCCCACAATATCATAAACGGTATCGGTATAAAGGTCGGTCTTAATCTTATCCAACTTCCGCCCTGTTTCTCTAAAAAGAGTACCCTCCTGCATTTCAGCCATAGAACCATCTTCCAACTCCCCACTTTTCACTTCATAATGGCGATCTGCAATGTTGAGGTCGGCATTGATTTTTATGATGCTATCCCTTATTAGCTTTTCGGTATTGAAATTAACCTCATAAATAGTTTTGAGATTAATTTTGTTCCATAGTTCTTGGAACTCCTTCTTTTTAAAGTTTTTGTTAGTACGTACTACAATAGTTTCTCTGTCATCCTCTGGTTTTAAAACTTCCCCTGTATAAACCGATTTTAGAAGTTGCGTTATGCTGGTTCTAAAATCTTCCAACTCTTCTGTTAGCGGAACCTTATCTTGGTCTATGAGTTCTCTTCCTATTTTTGTGATTTTATCATCATCATCCAAAACATCATTTTTATAAAGATGCTTGTTCAATTTTTTAGCCTGTACAGGATCTATTCTATGCTCATCTCCCTTTTCATTTTGCACAAGTTTTCCAACAAAATATTCAACATCGGCATTTTGCGGTCTGCCCTTTAAGGTTGCGGCAATTTCAGACTGCAGTCCTCTTGCAAAAGTTTCATAGCTCTCAGAGGCAATAACCGTTAATTTATTAATCTCGTGCACTTGCTCCCCAACGGTATCAAAATCTTGCCGAACTCCATTCTTATTAACGCACAAACGCATACCACGTCCCACTTCCTGCCGCCGTCGTATGGTAGCATCGCTATTTTTTAAAGCACATATCTGAAACACATTAGGGTTGTCCCATCCTTCCTTTAACGCTGAATGCGAAAACAGAAATCGCGTGGGCTCCTTAAAGCTGAGCAGCCGTTCCTTATCCTTCATAATAAGATCGTATGCCGAAATATCATCAGAATCTTCGGCACCTCGTTTAACAGAAGGATCTACCAGTTTTTTCTTTTTGTCAATCGAAAAATAACCATCGTGTACATCTTCCGGATTGTCCCGCCCTAAATAAGCACCATAGTTTCCAGGCATATAGCCCTTGTGAATAGTGCTAGGATCTGTATCTTTTAGATAATCATTGTAATCTTGATTAAACAGATCCAAAAACTCATTACGTGCTATATTATATTCCTCTTCAAAAATCTGGGCATACTCTCCCAGTAGTTGTTCTCCATCATCAGCATACACACGGTATTTATCTACCGAATCTATAAAGAAAAGCGAAAGCACCTTAATCCCTTTCCCATAAAGCTCCTTCTCTTTTTGTAAATGCGAATAAATAGTTTCGCGAATTTGAATTCTTCTAAAATCCTTTTCGTTCAAATCCCCTATGGCATCCCCAGCATAAATATCCTCCCCATTTATAACTACCTTGTTGAAATACCCATCTATTTCCTGAATAGTACAGTTTTTATATTGGGGCATATTCCCCGATATTTCATATAGATTAGCTCCTTTCTCCAATTTCTTTCGAACACGCTTCACCCCTGTTCCACTGCGTTGCTCATATTCAATGAGCGCCACTGGCGGTTTCGTATTGCTCAATGAAATTTGCTCTACATACACATAGCCCGTAGTTCCTGTAGAACCTTTAAGATTGATTCCTTTTACCTGAATTCTCTTAACCAGTTTCTTATTGTACGCATCAAGTGCATCAAGTCGATAGATCTTATTGTAATCAACTTTATGGGTAGCAGAATAGCGCAATGTGAATAAAGGATTAAAATCCTGCATACTCTCAAGCGTTCGCACTCCATCAACCGACTGTGGTTCGTCAATAATTAAAATCGGATTGGTCTGCGCAATGATTTCAATAGGCTTTCTAGTTCCAAAATCATCCAATTCTTGATAGATACGCCTAGCATCTTTCCCTCTCGCGTTAAATGCTTGGGTATTGATAATCATAACACTGATTCGATTATCAGATGCAAAATTTTCAATATCCTGCGGCCGGCTACTGTTATAAATAAACGGCTTTATCTTATGGCCATACTTTTCTTGAAAGTGATCCTGCGTCACCTCAAAAGATTTATAAACCCCTTCACGTATCGCTATACTCGGAACGATAACAATAAACTTACTCCACCCATATTTTTTATGCAACTCGTACATTGTACGGATATAGGCATAGGTTTTTCCAGTACCTGTTTCCATATCTATGGTAAGGTTATAGCCCAGTCGAATACCTTTGGGCCGCTCTAGCTTTTCACTTTCCAAAAGCTCATTCTGCTTCTGTACCGCATTAATATTTTTGAGGATTTGAGTCTCGGTGATCTGTATAGTACTGTTGCGATAGCCTATGGCCTCATCAAGATCCTGATCCAGTTCCAATGTAAACTCGCTGGTATTGGCTTGCTTGGCCCTGCGCAGTATTTCCTGGCTTTTTTCTAAGGTAAACGTATTGGTTTTTAACGCTTGTCCTTCGAAGCAATCCACCACCGCCTGTACTGCATTTACTTGAAACTGTTGTTCTTTAAATTGTAACTTCATTATGCTGTAATAAGTTCTAAAATTCGTTTTCCTGCGCTAGTTATTTTATAGCGTTGTCTTGGACTTGTGGGTGTATCGGGATATTCCATCCGCACCCAACCTATCTCGAGTAGAGGATCTAAGTATCTCGCTCTATTTGAACTATGATTACTCAAATCCAAAGTCCTCATTATCTCGCTACGTTTCTCCCAGTTTAAAACTGCTTTTAACAAGGCCTCAATCTTGGTATGAAGCTCCTTATTAAGTATCTCTTTAGCTTGGTCACTAGCTTGGTCACTAACTTGGTCACTAACTCCACTATTAACCCCATTACTAAAAGCAACAACATCTTCTAATGTATTGAATTTAGGGGCTTCAACTTGAACATTAACTCCGTCATTAACTTGGTCACTAGCTTGGTCATTACCTCGAGCAGGAAGTGTTACAAGAACATAACTTTCATCATCTGTTTCAAATATGGGCAATGGACTCCCATTTTCTTCCATTGCATTATAAATGGAAGGAAATCCTGTTCCCCTACCCTCCGTTAAGTGTAACTCCTTTAGGAAATCCCCTATCCGTCTGTTTCGATAATCCCGTGCTATAATGCGTTTTTTACTCCCCAGAATATCGTTGGTTACCGGCGGTTTAGGCGCTGGATAACTCAATATTTCTATTTTGTCGGGCCATATTTGTATTTCAATAGGACTTCCAATTTCATAGCTCTTATGGTAAACTGCATTAGACAAAGCTTCCTCAATGGCCGTATATGGGTAATTATTAAAACGATCAACCTCAGCTCTATCCTTGTGTTTCACTACTTTCTCACTTATAATATTGGTTTTTATAAAGGATAAGGTGTCTCTCAATTGTTCGTGCAAAGGGCCTTTAAAAATATATTCCTTAAAAGATTTACCAGTGAAATCCCTATGCCAAACAAGGTCTATTTGTGTTCTTGGGAAAAACGCTTCCGGCGTTTTAGAAAAAAATAACAATCCGACGTTTACCGGCCGTATGTCTTCATCAGGGCCTTTGGCAATGAGCATAGCGCGTGCAATCTCTGTGAGCGACATCCGCGTGCTCTCGGCATAAAGCTCACTTTTAATCTCTTGCAAATAAGCTTGGATAGTGCCAAGGTCTAGGTCATCTATGCTAGCCTGGTTATTAACGCGATCATCAAAAGGAATACGCGCAGCAAGTTCAGTAAGCTGAACATCCAGTACACCCCTAGCAACAATACTGTGCGACCCAAAGCGCACATATCTGTGACGCTGCGCTTTCCCGCCCTGCGTTGAAGGTGCTGAATAAGGCCTATTATCTCCCGCAGGACACCACAAAACTATAATGTGTTTCCCATCAAAAACATAAGGCTGCGTTATGGGGAAATAATTAGGCTGTAATTGATTAGCCAATCTTACAATGTCTCCTTGAATATGGTCTAATTGGTTTTGTTGTAAGCCAACTGGCGGCAATACGGGCTGTCCATTATTTTCTCCAATCCCTACCACGATATACCCACCTCCCCAATTATTAATATCATTGGCGAAAGCGCAAATAGTATGAACTATTTCCTCTGGATTCCATCCTTGTTTAAACTCAAGACGTTCCCATTCTACAGTTTCCCCGTGCACTAAGTCACGTATATTTATTGGTAGTGCCACTCTTTAATTATTATTTATTAAGTATATTCCTTTTTCCACCCGCAACCTCCAACCTGCAACCTCCAACCCCCAACCTGCAACCTCCAACCTGAAACCTGCAACCTCCAACCTGTAACCTGCAACCTTCAACTTAAATCACCTTCATCTCCGTCTCTGGGCTCAACTGCTTCAACAACTGCTTTACATTTTCTTTGGCCGTATCATTTTTAAACCCACTGTCCTTAAAAACAATACGCAACGGCGCCTCTTCTGCCACTGCTTTTGCAAAGTCTTCATCTATATCAGTATCAAAACACGCATAGAGTGAATTTCCAGCCACCTTAAACACCTTTTTGCCTGCAACAGTTGCTTGCTCAATAGGCAAGGATAATGGCAAGCCCCAATCCAATAATATCTGTGCCAGCAAATCATCTGCGGTACGGTCTGGTTTCACATTATCTGCAAAAGCATCTAGTTGCCCTTGGTCATACTCTTGGGGTTTATAATACACATCTTGCATATTGCTTTCATCTAAGCGAAACACTCTAAATCCGTAATCAATATCTGCGTTTGTTTCTCCTTTGATTTTCTTGGCAGCCCGGCGGATGCGCTCCTTGCCTATATCACAAATGTTTTTATAACCTGCCTTGTAAGCTGAGCTTTTATTTTCAGTAAGCTCGGGCAATTGAACAAGAATAAACTTTCGGTTTTCATTTTCATCAGCATTCAAATCTAATACTGCGTGAGCCAAAGAACCAGAGCCACTAAAAAAATCCAAAATGAGATCATCTGTTTTAGTTACCAACTCAACTAGACTTTTTAAGACATCTGTATTCTTCGGGAAATCAAATACCTTTTTACCCACGAGATCATCAACTTCTTTAGAAGCACCTCTATTGTCTTTATAAAAGACCGAGCTAAAAGGCTCATAGGCGGTATTTTTAAGATAACTCTTTCTACAGGGAATTGTAGTTTCATCTTCACCAAAATGAATTCTCATAGGTTCTGCTTCCAAAGCTTCTTTTGTTCTTTTTTCATCCCAACGCCAACCTGTAGATGGTTTTTTACAACTTTTCCCTGTTATCGGATGCAGAATATCATAACGTGGTCTAGATTCTCTACCATCATTAGGGCCTGCAAAATCAGATGGAAAATATAAGCCTCTGTCATCAGATTTTCGATAATGCTTATGATCCTTCCTTGGATCGGAATCCTTCATTTTTCTATACCATTCAACCATTGCTTCAGAAATAGCATCGTGTTCACCCTCTAGGTTTTTAACTAGCTTTCTGTAATAATCTAAAACATCATCAACCCCATCCTTTTTCTTCCTCCATTTACCATTTTCTAGGGTAGAAGATTTATCTCTCACGTAAACCAAAACATACTCGTGCGTTTTAGCAATTAATTTAGAATCACCTTTCTTAGATTTTTGCCAGATTATTTGACCTGCAATATTCAAATCACCAAAAACTTCGTCACACAGCTTTCTAACATTGTGAACCTCATTATCATCAATCGAAATAAAAATCACCCCATCATCAGTCAATAAATTTCGCGCAAGCTTCAATCTTGGGTACATCATTGTAAGCCAGTCACTATGGTACCGCCCAGAACTTTCTGGATTGGCTACCAAACGTCTGCCATAGTCATCCCGTTGCCCACTTTCTTTTTCGTGCTCGGCTTTATCTTCCGTAAAATTATCCTTATACACAAAGTCCTTTCCAGTGTTATAAGGCGGATCTATATAGATCATTTTAATCTTGCCCAAATAACTTTCCTGTAAAAGCTTTAATACCTCCAGATTATCCCCTTCTATATACAAGTTCTCTGTAGTATCAAAATCTACAGAATCCTCACGGATTGGTCGTAGGGTTTTTGTTGTAGGTAAGTTGGCCGTAACAATAGCTTCGCGTTTTCCTGGCCATTCCAAACGGTAACGCTCCTTATTGCCCTCTATAACTTGGTGACTCAACTCTTGCTTCAGCAGGTCAAAGTCTATGGCTCTGCCCGCAGCACTTTCAGTGACGCAATTAGGGAAAAGTTCAGCAAGTTTTTCAAAATTCTGGATAACGAGATCTGGGCTCGTCATATCTAATGTATCGCTCATAATGGGTATTAACTTAGTTCTCAAATCGAGCCATTGCAAGTTGCAGCGCTTCCTTTGAGTACTCTTGGTTTTTAGTTGTTTTTAAAATTTTATCTGCCAGCCACAAGGTTATCAAACCTTTTTTGGGCTGCTTAAATATTTTGGCCAATATATCAATGTCCGCTCTCCTAAACGAACGTTCTCCACGCTCCATCTTACTAAGCACCGCGGGATCCACACCCACCTCACCAGCAAGCTCTCGCAGCAAAATACCATTAGCCTCTCTTATTTCTCTTATCCGTTCGCCTATCATATCTAGGATTTCCACCTTTAGTTGACAAATTTTGGACAATTTACAAAAACAAAAAGTCATTCAATTGAGGGATTCCTCAATTATCTTAAATATTTATTAATACTAAATTATTTTACGGAAGAGGCCGTCGACGAGTTAAGGGCTTTATTTTGCCTTAGCACCGTAAGGTATTTAAAAACAATAAAAATGCTCTTCTAACTTTGGAAGAAAAGAGCATTTATAAAACTGTAATTTTTTATAAAACAACAATGTCGCACCTTGCACTTCTAAAGGGTTAAAACGGCGTCCTTTTTTATTAAAAGGCTAGCTCTTACCATCGATTTTCAAAGTTAATGATGTTGATTTTTTGTGTGGATAAGGAGGTTAAATAATAGTGTGACAAAAAGCTACAAACTTTTTTAAAAACGATTTTAACGAATTATAACCTACCGTAGAGCAACTAAATACAAAACAAAAAAATTGAGTTATTATGTCGTGTAAAAACAGTTGTCACAATGAATCCTAAACCCATATTGTAGCTTGGCTTTACAAATCAGGAACTACTAAGTATTAAACGAAAGCACATGGAAAATACAATCACTAAATACGGAATCATCTTAGGAGTAGCATTAGCATTACCCAAAACGATCCTAGGATTATTTGAGTTCTTAAAGTGGATGATTTGTTTTCTGGGACTACTCTTTATCCCCAGAAGAACAGAAAAAGCATTGCTGACACTTTCAAAACATTTCGGAAGTCAAACCATATTTACAGCCAAAATGAGGGATAAACCAAACGATGCGCTACCCCAAGGAAGTGATTGAAAAAGGAGAACCGTAAAGTTTTAATTTATGAAGAGTGGGACGATTTAAACTGTATCGATAAAGTAAACCAGAAATCCATAAACTAACCTTACATCAAAGCGATATATTTATGAAGAAATTGTTTGAGTTCCTGAAACATAAAAAACATTCCAACTCAAAATTTGTTGAAAAGGGAAGTACCTATGACACCCTCTTCGACTGCCATCTAATAACTTTTAAAAACACAGGCAAAATCATCTTATCAAGCGCCATAAAAAACAAGACTATCAAAAAATTAGGTGAGTATGGTACAGAAAAGATAAGCAAATTGAGGGTCCACAACCTGGGATATCTTGATCGCCATAGAGAGCATTTTGGCAGTGTTTAATTAGATTAAAATTATTAAGCTATTGCTTCAATAATTTCAAGTTTCAATTGCTCACTAAATTCATTTTCATTTACTATTGAGTAAATAATCTTATGAAGTAAATCTTTTCCAATTTTATTATCTGCGATCTGGACACTAATGTTTTCCATTTCAATAATAAATTTATCGATGCAGTATTCCAAACCATTTATTTCCAAAAGATATGCACCTAATGCTATACTACTTCGCTTATTTCCATCACTGAAGGCATGGTTTTTATTTACTGAAAAAACCAAGTGAGTGATTTTATCTTCAAATTCGGGATAGTATAGATCGTATTGTATATGATCTAAAATACTTTCTAATAAACCTATAGCGTTAATACCCTGGGCACCACCTGATTCTTCAATAATAAAGTCGTGCTCTTTAATCGCGTATTCCAAGGTAAAATAGTTGACTCCCATTTTTACCTATTTTTAAGTCTCTTAAACACGTCTATATTATCTTTTAATCTTTCCTCTAGTGATATGCTATGCTTACCTAAAAACTTATCAAATTCTGCTTCGTTCAAATGGGTAACATAATTATTGAGTTTTTCATGTAAGGCATCTCTAAAGACCATATCTCTACTGGCCATTAATGTTCTTGCCTTTTCCAAAAGTGGTTTTAAAAGGGATTGACTTCTTAATTCGAATTCTTTAAAGAGTAAATTTGCTTGAGGGATAGTTAATTTCCTTCCTACTTCTTCATACTTCTTTGTTAAATCGTCCGCGAAACCATTTTCATATGCAGCTATAAGGTCTAATACTTCTGAATACATAGTCTCCCTGGGAGAGTCGGTAGCTTTTAATTTTAATATTTGCTTATATTCTTTGGCATTTTCATTAAATATACTTTTATAAATAGCATCAGTAAATTGGGCATATTTCCATTTATTATCTACAATACATTCATCTAATGCCGTGGTAAAAGCTGCTCTGTAATTAAACTCTCTGATTGCACTTGGCAGAAACTCTTCCTCTCTTTGATTGATATATTTTGTAGCACCACCAATCTTGGCATTGATTGTATCTATAACCATATCAAGTATTAGAGATCTAATTTGTTTAGCTCTATTACTCTCTGTTAAAAGCATTCCTATATTTAGGAAAGTTCTAAAGTCAAATACTCCTAGTTTAGGAGCTTTAGATATGTCTCCGACATCAATGTCGGTAACATCCCCATTAATAGGTTTTCGATCGTCTCTATTAATTACTATAAATGAATATGCCTCTTTAAACGCTTTAAGTCTTTCACCACTTAATATCTCATAACCATTAGCAAGAAGCTCCTCTTCGTGCTGATCTATATAACGCTCAATAGTTCTTACATCTATTTCATAAAAATCGGAAATTTGTTTCTTAGTATATTTTATGGTGGCCTCAAATAAAATACCCGGAAAGGCGACCTCTTTCTCAATCTCTAAAAGAGCATACCTATTGTTCAGAATATTTTTCCTGTGAACATTCGAAGTTGTAAGATTTTTATTCATAACCGTTTAATTGATAATGTAAAGATGTAATCTTTGTGCCCTCAAAGATAAGTATTCTTAAAAGTAAATTTAGGGTCGGAAATCATTTGAAAATAGCATTCTAAAATAAATATACAGAGTATTTATTTCTACCAAATAGTATTACCCGTTAATAAATTCCATATAGTTAATAATGAGAATGTTTCTTTTGATAAGATTACAGAGTTTAAACAATTTATAGACCAACCTAATGCTCAAGCTAAAACCAATGATAATAGCACACCCCAAGAGCCCAACTTAGTGGGCAAGCTAAAGACCAGACTCTTGCTTTAATTAATGCTGAAGTTCGCGATAAAGTAATCGCTACTAAAATATAGACTAGAGCAGAATAGCGCAGAACCACACCCCAATTTGGTGCGTCAATATTATGATGTGTACAGCTTATTGGCAAATGATGAAGTACTGGCATTTATTGGAACGGAAGATTATAAAGCGCACAAAAAGGCGCGCTTTCCCAAGATAGATTTTGAAATTCCAATTTTTGAAAATGAGGCATTTTTATTAACTAATCAAGAGACAAGGGAATCCTTTAAAAAAAGATATAATGGAACTGCATCCCTTTACTATAGCGGCCAACCTGAATTTGAAAAATTGTTGGAGCGAATCCATACATACATAACAACTTTGTAGAACATAAAAGCTAATTCTTAAATACCATAATATACACTTGGATAGTGCCAAGATTATTACCATTCAACATTAGGAGAATTGCCAACTTCAATATCTGTAACTCTACAATTGAGCTTCTGGGCACTCTTTTCTAGATCGGAAATTATCCTTTCATTTAAATCGGAAAAAGGTGAAAGGTATTCCCGCAACATCCCATATAGTTTTCTAAACCTCCTTTTACCTGGGGGTTGGGAAGTAAAATCGGAATGTACATACTGATAAAGCTGAAAAATATATGGCTGGTTTATATATAAGCCTGTACTTATCAATTTTTTTAAATCCTTTGCTCCTACTTCATCGTATTGAAGCATAGCTTTTTCAATGGAATACTCCAAAAGATATAGCATGGATTGTTCCAACTTATCTATTGCAAGATAGCCTGTATATTGTCTTAACACATTGGTGAAAATTAGAATATCCGGCCAAACTATCTGTGTTCCGTAAAGAGTTACCTGCTCTCCATTAATATCAAAATTTTCAATTAGTCGGGCCTGTTCCTTCGCTTTCCTTATTTCGTATGCAAAGTTCATTAATAGCTGATGCTTTCCAGATTGACTATCATTATCTGCATCCAGTGCCATTGCAATTTTATGAATAACTTCATGCAGGAGACTTAAATCGGTATAATCTCCATAAATCGCAATACCTGTCCCTTTTTTTGTAGTATAAGCTCTAATCATTTCTCAACAAATTTTTGTTATCTATATATTTTCTATGGGGGCCCAACAAACTCCGTTTTTTTCAAGCCTCTTCAATTAATATTCATTGGGAAGGCTTTGTTTTATCGGCTCCTGCCCCATTCCCTCCATAAAGGTATTGATAAAGTCTTTTATTTTTGTAATTATCCCTTCTGATGAATTTGCTCTATTTTATAAGCTTGGCCGTTCGTTCATTACCGCAATAACCTCATCACGCAAGGGTTCTTTTTCGGTGAAGAGATAGTTGCTTATTATATCAACCAATCTCTTAAAATCCAAATTCTCTTTCTGGCTCGAATTGTTTAGGCCTTTTTCATTTCGGCTGTCCATAAGGTATCAAATTACATTACCCCCAAATCGGAATCGCGGCCAAAGGTAAATTGTTCATTGTAAAACCCACCCATTACTGAAAACCGTAACAGCGAACATTTTAACCAGGGAGAATACCAAATATAATGATTTCCTCTGTTTTTTTATAAAATGCAAATGACATTGCAAACACACTAAAAAATATACACACTTTACAATAACACGCCAATGTTGGCAAAAGAGATTTATAAGTAAGTAATCAAACAACGCTTTTCTAAATTTTGATTATTTTAGACTTGCCAAATAAATTTCAAATGGAAACAAATATCTACATTCAGGCAATGGAGATAGGTTATTCCCACAATGAGGGTATTACTTATAAAGATTTAAAAAGGTTATTACAGTCGAAAACATTAGCTCCCATAGAAGGTCGAAGAGAATATACTTTTATCAAGTGGTTTATAAAAAATTTTGACGCACCCTTAATGCCTATTCAGGGTTCTGCAGCTATGAAAAAATATTATAGTGTATTAGTAAAGGATCTTAGGGATAAAGAAAATTTACAAGCCTATAGAGATTTTTCGAATAAAACTTACTTTTTAAAGGGGAAGACTGTAAAACAATATCTGGATTATTTAGAGCTCAAAGAAGCACGAGAACAGGCTCAGGTTGCTCAAAAATCTTCAACCAAAGCTATTAGAATTGCCTATTGGTCATTATCTATTTCTGCTATTCTTGCGTTGACCTCCATTTTCATGACGCTTTACTTTTCCATCACCGCTCCCAAACCACCGTACGATGTATATATTAAGGAAAAACCTCAACTTTTTAAAGCACCGGAGATTTATTCACGCGATGCAGAGCATTCCCGTTCTCCCGATAATGAAAAAGATGGCGCGTTGTTACTGCAGATTAATCAACTGAAAGATGAGCTCAACAATGCTGATGAACTTTTACATTATTATGAATCAAAAGAATATGAAAAACGTATAAGGGCATCTATTTTAAGCAATTTTATGTAATAAAAAGCCTTAAACTTTTCTTATACCCAAACCTATCCTGCTGATGGTTTGCATTTTACCTGAGGTTAATATCTACGAGTTAATAATAATAATAATAATAGGCCTATATTAGACTTTGAGTAGGCTTTAATAAAAGCATATTATAGGCTATTAAAACAAAACGAAAAAAGATACCGCCATTACACGGGCCAGAGGCCTTCTTCCGCGTGAGATCAAGAACTAACTCACTTTGATAATGAGGGGTTTCTTTAAAACTCGAAGATAGTTTTGCAGACTAAATATAGCAGACAATTATTATGATAGTAGCATGATACTAGGGGTTGATTAAGGAAACACTAGCATAAACGTAGCACTCGAGTAGCTTGAAAGGTACATGAACAATAGATGGAAGCAGCCTAAATTGTACATACTTACGCTCTGAATTATATATACATAATTTTGAACACTACACTAATGCAATCAGACAAGACATTATTTGTTGGTGAATTTTAACTTTTTACTTTTCAATTTGCGTTTCAAGGCGATAACTTCTCTTTTTGGTTAAGTTCATGGTAAACTAGGGTATGCTAACCTACTCCCCTATAATGCCCGTTATTCAGAGATGTTAGAGTCTCTCTTTAAAACCATTATTTAACACATTATTGCAGCGGGAAACTAAGTGGACTTTCTAGGGCGAGACAATTTGGAGGTCACAGACTTCACGTCTGCGCCAGCGGAAGCTGTATTACCGTTTCCTATTTAAGGAAAGATGAAGTTAACAACGAGCCCTTCTAACTTTAGAAGAAAAGAGCAATTATAAAACTGTGATTTTTTATAAAACAACAATGTCGCAACTTGCAAGTCCAAGGGGTTAAAACGATGTCCTTTTTTATTAAAAGGCTAGCTCTTACCTTCAATTTACAAAGTTAATGATATTGATTTTTTTTTGATTATGGAGGTAAAGTGACAGTGTGACAAAAGTGCCCAAATTTTTCTAAAAAAGATTTGAACGAACTACAACCTACTATAAAACAATCAAATACAAAATGCCGAAATTGAATTTTTATGATATGTAAAAATAGGTGTCACACTGATTGAAATGTTGGCTAATTACCTTTTCGCCAATATGAAATATAATCTGAATATTAAAGTAAAGATGGAAACACTAAGAGAATATTGGTATATCTACATAGGGTTGGTTATTGTGTTGCCCCAAATCCTTAAAATTGTGGTATCGCTATTGCAAGATTTCGCAATGTATGTTGGGTTATTGTTTGAAACCAAATCAATGGTTAAGTCGATGGACGAAATGGCGAAGTACAAATCACGGCTCAACGATGAATCAGCGTCGAAAGATAAGAAATCTAAATAGATTTTTGTTTCTAATATCTATTATGTGCCATTTTCATCGCACTATCTTTCGTTAAAATTCATTATAGCTTTCCCAATCTATAGCAGACAAATTTATGAGCATCCAATGAACTGAGAAGAATCACAGAGCAGCCATTGTCCTATAAAACTTTTAAATGCGATATAAAATATTTGCTTGATAATATCTATTTTAAACTTTAAGAGAGAAGATGACGATTTACATTCCGTAATATTTTTGTATAATCTCTGATAATATTGATCCAGCGGCTCCAATACTAACATTCCAACTTCCATCAATTGATTTCTGAATCATTTTCCCTATCCATTTATTTACAATAACTCCAAATTTATTATTGTCAATATCAGGTTCCTCAGCATCTATAATTTCTGCAAGTTCGACAATATCTTCATCTTCAACACCAATTTTCTTTAGTTCACTTGTTAGATCCTTCTTTGAATTTTTTTTAATTTTCGGCGAATTTTTTATCTGCACTTTCGTACCTGTATTAAGAACATTACCGTCCCCTTGAATAATCGTATTATTTACTATTGACTTGACTTCGTCTTTTTTCATTTTTAAATCTGAAATTGTAGCTAGATCTCCAAATTTCCCGTCAATTGCTAGCATGAAATCTAGTAATTTGTTTCTAACATTATTAATTATTTCTACAATGGAATTTTTTGACATTTCCTTGTAGACAGAAATGATTTGTAAATAAGGATTACCCATATTCTGCCAATTATCTTCTATTATTGCAGCAATTTCTGCTCGAACTGGAGAAGTAAGAATAGATGATTTTTCAGATTTTATGAGCTTTTCTAGAGAAGAAATACTCATCATAAATTCACTAGTTCTCAATTGACTTTCGAATTCCTCTTCCAATCCAACAGTAGGAATTTGAGTATTCACATACTTCATTCTTCCATTCAAAAAATTACCCTTTAAATCATTGAAAATATTTTTTCTATAATCAGGTAAATCTTCATATTTTTTATATCCTGATAATTCACTGTTTACCCAAGTTAGAAGTTCGCTATTTTGGATTCTGCTTGCAAGGACTTTGGTTTTTAGAAGAGCGGAATTTAATGATTTTTCATCATCAATTAAGTCATTTATTATTTGTTGAACTAATTCCATATTATATTTTCAATTTAGCAAATAAGTGCCTTAATAAATCCCATTATAGAAAACTGTAACAGCCTGCATTTAATCGGGGGAGAATACCAAATATATCACTTTTTCACTTTCTCACACACTTATGCTGGAAAACTGTATGTAGCACACTCATAAATAATTAATTACATTTAAAAGATTATATTTACCGCTTATAAATTTACTATGGAATCTGATTTATTAGATAAAACCGTGAGGGAGTTAATGCATAAATTTGGAGCTGGTAATCATAAACCTGGTTCTGGAAGCGCGGCTGCATTTCAGGGTATGGTCTCCGCAAAATTAATCTCGACTGTTATTAGTTTAACGGCTGAGGAAAAAAGAAGACATATATATGCTAATAATATTTTTGAACTTTTAGATATTCAAAAACAGATAGATTCAAGAATATATCCTTCTCTAGAAGATTTGTTCCAATTCGATTCGGAACAATTTGATAAGACAATTAAGTTAAGAAAGGCTCGAGACAACGAAGAAAATGAAATCAAGAAAAATCAATTAAGAATTGAGGCTCTTAGAGAATTAAAAATTTCTATCTCTATACCCTTTCAAATCGCATCTAATTGTAAAGAACTAGCAGAATACGCAGCAATAGTTTTTGATAAGGGTTTCAAGTCAGCTCGAGGTGATTCACAAGTTGGCTTAAGTGGCTCGATATCTGCTATTTCGGGTTGTATATCTATAATTAGACTAAATGTTTTATCTTTTAATTCGGATGAATATGATTATACAAATTCAGTTGTAAATAAAGTAGATCAATTAGATATTGATTACCAAGAACTTAATAATCTCGCCACTTCAAAAATAGAAGTACTAAAAAATGAATTTAACCAGAAAATACCACTCTTTGAAGGTATAAATTTAATACTTAAAAAGTATCGAAATAGAAGTTATATTGATGTGGAGGAATGTACGAGGGAATTACAAAATTTTATATGGAAAAATAGAAAATTAATATGGAGAAATAATACCCCAAAAAATCACCTTCAAATATTACACCCAGATATAATTTTAAAGCGAGTACTAGGTTATGACTATTTTTCTTCATCAAATTATGGTGTTCTAACAGAAGATGAGGACATTAATGAAGTTGCGGGTTTAATTGACCAGACGAATAAATTAGTAGTTGTTTCTAAAAAATATTCTAATGAAGTTCAGAGATTTACGGCTTCTCACGAGTTAGGTCATGCCCTTATGCATTCACAGCCCATCATGCATCGAGATATTCCTGCAGATTGTTCACAAAATAGAAAAACTCGTAGCATTACAGAAATCCAAGCAGATAAATTTGCCACGAATTTTCTTATGCCTAAAAAATTGGTTATTATGGAATTCGAAAAAATTTTTAAAACGAAATTTCTTAATTTGGATGACGATACTGCATTTAAATTTAGAGGCCGAAGTGTAGCAGGTATGAAAAAAGAATTCAAAAACCTTCACGAATTTTCTCGAATGGTAGTTTCAACAGAATTATTTGACAATGGAGAACATACCTCTCTATCAAATCTTTTTAATGTTTCCACCGAAGCTATGGCTATTAGGATAGAAGAATTAAATTTAATGAAATATTAATTTTCACCTCTAAAACAAACGCTATCCCCCCCAGTACGAAAAACCGTAACAGCGTGCGTTTTAGCCAGAGAGAATATCAAACATAAGGATTTTTCGCTTTTTTTTTAAAAAACCGATCATTGGCATTACAATGTAACAAAAAACAAAGACGCTTTCCACTTAACCTGCTTCAGTAAGGACAAAAGTGCAATATTGGGGTAAGCGACTCCCTCGCCAATAAAGACAATCTGAGAGATTCCCGTCCAGTCAACATGGCATTTTCGTAGGATTCTATATTAAGATCAAATGATTAATTTCTTAACTGTCCCAACAGTTATTTACTCTTCTTAGGTGATGGTGGTGGTTTCGTTTCCACTCTTGAAATTGTTGGTTTAGGTTTATTTGAGCTATTCTTTGATTCGCCCTGTTGTCCATTACTTTTGTTTGGTTGCTTTTTGTCCATTTTCTTTTAAATTTGCTATTTCTATTATTATTTCATGTTTATTTAAAGATAAATATATTTCACTAACTTCATACAGAAATTTAGAATCAGAATAATTGTAAATCGCCACATCTGCAAGTCGGATTTCGGAAACACCGTCATTCTCAGAAAATGATTTTACCCATCCGTGATAAGTAAGTTGATTTTTTATATCTCTTAAATATATAAACTGCACATTTTTGGAGTTGAGAAACATAGAGTAAAGATTTTCATCACCGTATTTTGCCGAAATTCCGAAAAAACCTGCAACCCTATTTATCACTTTTCTATTCTCAATCATTGAAGCTATTAATGCAATTAATATTGAGACGATTGATGCAAAACCTACCTCTTGATATGGAATTAGTGTAGCATTGTTTAAAGTACTCCAAATTGTCAAATCGTGTAAATCAACAAAGTAAAAAAGATTCAATCCGTTTATAATCAACTGTAAAAATAAATATGAAATAATTCCGAAAAGAATTGAATATAGTACAAATCGAAAACTACTCCATTCTTTGTGTAAAATTAACTTACCAAAAATTAAAGTTGCAATTGCCCCAGGAATTAAAATGATTATTAATTTGATAGTTAATTCAGACACTGTTTCGTTTTATTGTTGGATTAATTTCTTTTCAAATATATAACAATCGCAAGCCCAATCATTACTAAAAACCGTAACAACGTGCATTTTAACCGGAGAGATTTTCAGGTAGATTAAAAAACAAAGCCGCTCAAAGCAAGCTATATTAGTTCGGTTTTAAAAAATTATGGATTACAATAGTTACCTTTTTTATATCATGTTTTTGTTATATTCTCTATTTGGTTTTATTAACATTCTTATAAATATCATTGTCAAACCGAAGATAAACTCGACTTCGTGATCGCTCTTGATGTCAATATTGTGCTTTACGTTTTCATTTTGATATTTATTGAAATATTCAATTGTTTTTACAAACGTATTCCGAATTTCGATTCCTATTCCAAGTTGGTCTTGGTACGCTCCAATTCCTCCAAGTTGATTTTCCAAACTTTTATTATTTTTTAGAATGTCTTTAATCAATAATTCCAATGATAACCTCAGATTATCTAAGCAATCCCTGCGATCTTCTCCTTTTTTAAATAAATCCGTAGCTCTTTTAAACCTATCTTTTACTTTGGGAAAGCTGTCAATCCAATAAAAAGTTTCGGATAATAGGTCTTGTGGCAAGTTGTAACTTGGGGAATATGTTCTAAGTGATTCGAAATTTTGATATTGTTCGGAATCATCAAATACGTAGGGAGAATGGGTGTATTTTTGTGCTAATTGAATTTTTTCAAGTTGAGAGTCTTTCCATTTTTCATAAACCATTTTATTCTCTGAGTTTATTTTCTTGATTCCATCTTCCTCATAATAATAAATGGTTTTGTTAATATTTTGTATTAGCAGTTCCGAAAATAATTTTGTTCGAAAGAAGAATATTTCGGAGGAAAGTCGCGCGGAGATTTTTGCTAACTGAATTTCTAATTGAGTAAATCTCGCAGATTGAACAAGGTCTTTTATCGAAATGTTGTACAGAATGCAAAATTCATCAATTTGCTCGGTAGATTTGAAATAGTCAGAATTTGCTTCGAGAATATAATTTCTTATGCTTTCATCGGTGAGAGTTATGGTTATCTCATCTGTTCTTGGATCATTAATCAGAAACTTCCATATCTGAGCAAGCCATTCAGTACAATGAAAATTGGCGGCAAATGCAATTTCTCCAAGTGTATAATCAACAACGTTTAAATAGTATTGCCCTTGAAAAAGTTTTGTTTCCAAATCAGTTTTATTTTCATCTATTTTATGAATGAAATTTTCTTTAATAGTTAAGGGTGCAACAGATGCACTGATAGGAATGAGAGAGATACCTTTGAGGGTGCAAATGACTTCACCTAAATCTGAGATTGTCGTCTCATTGTAGAGGGCTTTAAATCTTATTGATTGTTCATTCAGTAGAAATTTTGCATCTTCTTGCATTTAATTCTATGGAGGTGGGATTGCATTTCTATATACTCAATCTCAAATTGCATATACCGAACTTGTTCCTAATTATATATAAATTCAAATATAAGGTAATCCACGATAACTACATTACAGAAAACCGCAAGTACATGCTTTTTAATAGACCAACCTTCACATAAAGCTGTGGTGCCAAAATGGAGAATACAAAATAAACAATTCTTTCGCTTAATAAATTGTAAGAATCTAATAGACAAATTATCATAATTGAATATCCTCCCCATTTAAAGATTATAAACGACAAAAAAACAAAACAATATTTAGTGGTGGCCCAACATTTTTATTTCTCACCTCATTTTCTGTCGATGTATCTGAAGTATACATCTGCAAAGGCCCAAAAAATAAAAGATAGCATTATAAAAAAAACTGTAGAGGTCTTAAAAATTGTTCGACAGATATTTACTCTGTTTCTTTGAGTGACGCAAAGAAGGGTGGTCGGACACTTTGTGGATGGGAAGATTAGTTATATTAAGTTGAATGCAAGTTTTATATAAACTTTATTTTGGTTGCACATAGTATTTTAATCCTTTAAGGTAGATGGTAGGTAGATAGTGCAGCAAAACATAAACCCTACTTTAATCTTTTGACAAAGAATTAAATTTGGCTGTAATTGTTGAACGTAGTGTAAAGTAGTAATCTCTTTTGACCGTAGTAAGTTTTTCCTCAAGACTTAATGATTCGTCAACAATGTTCAATAATTCCTCTTTACTCTTCAAAACAAATAAATCAAAAAAGTTGATTTCTAATTGTTGACTTATACAATATATTTTATTCCAACTACTTTCATTTTCGAATCGTTCAACCCTTCCTACCATAGTTGGATTTGTACCTATTATTAGGGAAAGTTCATGCTGAGACAAATTTCTCTTTAGTCTAGCCAATCTTATAACACAACCTATTTGAATATTTATAAGATTGAGTTCTATTTCGCTATACTTTGTCATCCAGTAAAATTTGAAAAAAACTTATTATTTGTTCGATACATATTTGTATTGAATAAATATTTTTATTATATTGCACTCAATTATTTAAATTTGCGATTCTTCTAAGAGCAAAACATTAGAAGCTTTCGCTTTGAATCTCGTACTAGAAAACTGGTAATTTTTGTGCAACGAGACGATAAGCAGATTGCTCACGACCCGGGCGTGGGCTCTCTTATTGTTGCACGGTATACCAGTACCTCTAGTACAATAAGTTGAGTTCCGCGCCCACTTTTTTCTATGGGTTTTTAAAACCAGATAGTATTGTGGTGTAGTTTGATTCAACTGCCTTGTTAAGAAGGTAAGACGGTGCAGACAGCGCTGGAAAAATTCATTCCCTTAAAAATCGCAATGCTATGCCTAAGGGTACATCACATCTCAAAAAATTAGCGGAGTATAGATCGTTCTTTGATGCCCTCTATCCACCTCTTTGCCTATTTGCCAATAAGTATCTCAACGATATGGATACTTCTAAAGACATCGTTCAGGAGGTATTTATTAAAATATGGGCGAAGCAGCCAACATTTACACACCACGACACTACCAAAGCCTACTATTATACCACCGTTAAAAACCATTGTCTTAATTACCTAAAAAGCAAGCACTATAAAACTATAGTCAATGCCGCCCCCCTAGACTTGTCCATACAACAGTCCGAGGACTATTTTTTTTCGGAAATGGTTACTGCAGAAACCTATGCCCTACTCTACAAGGCTATAGAAAAGCTACCGAAAAAATCTGCAAAAGTGATTTCGCTCTCGCTAAACAAGTATACCAACAATGAAATTGCCGAAGAACTCAATATCACCCCAAGTACGGTAAGAACTCAAAAAAGCCTGGCCTATCAAAAATTAAAGATCCTACTGGCCCCTTTAAAATATTTATTTTCAATTTTTCCAATTTAATTTTAGACACTTCAACATTTTAATTGTTTTAGAGGTATAAAGATACCACGATGACAATCTACGAACGTCTGTTTGCCTTGGCAAACAAATTGGCCAAAAGCCATTCCATAGGTGAAGAGTCTGCCGCCTTAAAGGAGGTAGATTATTTAAATAAGGAAACCAAGAACCATATTCGGAAAAATCTCTCCGAGCCAGCCGTAGAAGAGCAACTGGGAAAATTGAAAGAAATTGATGTTGAGAATGACTGGGCAAAAGTGGCTGAAAGATTACAAAAACCGTCAAGAACCCTAATGCCAAGACTGTATAGGGCGGCCGCCATTGCCTTATTATTGTTTTCTGTCTCATACCTCACCTACAACAACATTCCAAAAACTGAGCAAGAAGCTCCAGTGCAGCTCGCTATTGAACCAGGAACTGATAAGGCTCTTTTAATTCTAGAAGACGGAACTCAAGTAGTCTTAAGCCCTGAGACTACTTTCAAAAATAAAGTTGCACAAAGTAAGGGGGATAGATTGGAATATAAACAAGAAAACGCTCAGCTACACACCGTATTTAATTATTTGGCCGTGCCGAGAGGAGGGCAATATCAATTAAGACTTGCAGATGGTACTGAAATATGGTTAAATGCGGATACCAAGATAAAATATCCCATCGCCTTTCGGCCTGGTGAAACACGAGCTGTGGAATTGCTATATGGCGAAGCTTATTTGGTTGTTTCCCCCAGTTCTGAACACCAAGGAGATGCCTTTAAAATTATCGCGAAAGGACAAGAAGTAAAAGTGATCGGTACCGCCTTCAATCTGAAAGCATATAACGATGAAGAAAGAATATATACCACCTTGGTGGAAGGAAAGGTGCATATAGCAGCCAAGGATAAACATGCCGAACTACATCCCGGAGAACAATCTGTTTGGGATTATAGCACCAATCAATTGTCAAAGTACTCCGTGGATGTAAATCACGACACTGCATGGATTAGGGGTTATTTTTACTTTGAGGACAAGCCGTTAAGTGAGATTATTCAAGTCTTGTCCCGATGGTATGATGTACAGATTTACTTCGGCTCCCCAGAACTGCAGAAAGTAAAATTCAGCGGACTTTTAAGTAAAAAACAAACAATAGAAGAAATATTGAACGGAATACAAAAAACTAACAGTATAAACGCCTATGAGATAAAGAACAAAACCATAACCATTAGATAAAAAAGAAGGGAGAAGAGCGACTACCTGGAAAGTATAAAACTCAACTCCCTATATAATTGGATTATTAACCAATCAATTTACAAATTTATGAAAATTAAATTAATAACGGTGCTTGCATTTCAAGCGAGGCACCTCCCGAAAATTATCTTAAGAACCATGCTATTCTTAAGCTGTACAGCCATCTTTGGTTTCTCATCAAATTCTCTGAATTCTCAAAATCCAAAAATCACAATTGATCATGACAGGACTGTTAGCATTTATGAGGTCTTTGAAATAATTGGAAAACAGACCGAATGTACCTTCATCTACCAGTCGGATATTTTTAAGGACCTGCCCAAAATAGAGTTAAAAAAGGGCACCATCAAGGTAAGTGAGCTATTAGAGCAATGCCTTCCCCCATCCAAGTTTAATATTACCGCAACCAAAGATAATTACCTGACCATTACCCGCCGAATTAGCAAAGCAATGCCCCAAGGCAAAATACAGGGAGTTGTAACAGACTCCCTAGGTATTGGTTTGGCTGGTGTAAATATTTTGGTGAAAAACACTTCACGAGGGACTCAAAGTGATATGGATGGGCATTATGAAATTAGCGCAAACAATACTGACACAATTGTGTTTAGCTATTTGGGGTATAAACTGCAGGAGCTTGCCGTGGGCAATAAAACCATACTAAATGTTACCATGCTACCTGATGCCACGGCTTTGGACCAGGTGGTTATTAATGCGGGGTATTATAAGGTTACTGATAGGGAAAAGACGGGGAGTATTTCCCGGATTACTGCTGAGGATATTGAGAACCAACCCGTTAATAATCCGCTAGAAGCGATGCAGGGCAGATTATCGGGAGTCGACATTACCCCAACCTCTGGAATTCCGGGCAGTGGTTTCAATGTTCGCATTCGGGGCCAAAACAGTATTATGGCAGGTAACGAACCTCTTTATATTATTGATGGTATTCCATACGATTCACAAACCCTCGGATCAGATCTTTCCTCTGGGGCAATAATTCCTCGGGGAATCATAAGTCCCCTCAATGCCATTAACCCTGCTTCTATTGCATCCATAGAAATATTAAAGGATGCCGATGCAACAGCTATATATGGCTCCCGTGGGGCAAATGGCGTTGTTTTGATAACCACAAAAAAGGGAAAGGCCGGTCGTACACAGTTCTCCTTCGGTAACAGCACTGGCATCGCACACATCACCAAAAAGAGAGCGCTGCTCAAAACAGAGCAATATATTGAAATGCGCCGTGAGGCATTTGCCAATGACGGGATTACAACCTATCCCGAAACGGCATACGATATAAACGGAACCTGGAATATAAATAGATATACCGATTGGCAGGAAGTGCTTATCGGAAATACCGCAAATTCACAAAAAGTACAGGGCTCCATTTCGGGAGGTTCAGAAAGAACATCTTTTTTGCTGGCTGGAATTTACCAAAATGAAACTTCGGTATACCCAGGAAATTTTAATTATGACCGCATCTCATTCAATACAAACATTCAACACAGAAACGCGCGGAATAATTTTAAAATGGATTTTAATGCTGTGTTTTCACTAGAAGACAATCTACTACCCAGCAACGACTTAACATTTAATGCTTTAAAGTTAGCGCCAAATGCTCCCGCCCTTTACGATGAAGATGGCACCCTAAACTGGGAGGACGGTACATGGACCAACCCCGTGGCTCCACTTGAGGGTGAATATAAAAATGATGCCCTGACTCTGTTTTCAAGTCTCGTGCTATCGTATGAAATAACCAGCGGTCTTGAGCTAAAACTAAATTCGGGCTATGGCATCAACCAGCTAAAAGACCATGTAACTTCTCCGCATACTGCATTTAACCCAGCCTATGGTATGACAAGCGCCAATTCCATGGTCACCATAAATGAAGGGAACAAGAATAACTGGATTCTAGAGCCACAACTGCATTGGGAAAGAAAATTTGGAAATGCAAAGTTAAATATACTCTTGGGAAGCACCTTTCAAAAACAACAATACAATAAGCTCGGTATTTACGGCATAGGCTTTCAATCTGATCGTTTTATTAACAACTTAAGTGCCGCTACCACGATCTTGGTTAATAGTGAAGAAAAAACACAGTACAACACCCAATCCTGGTTCGCAAGAATAAACTATGCTCATAAAGACAAAGTTTTCCTGAACCTCACGGGAAGGCGCGATGGATCTAGCCGTTTTGGTCCCGGTAACAAATATGGAAATTTTGGAGCCCTAGGGGCAGCTTATATTTTTTCGGAGGATCTGCAAATTGACTGGCTGAGTTTCGGAAAACTTCGCGGCAGCTATGGCATTACAGGTAATGACAAGATTGGCGATTACCAATATCTACAGACCTATACAATTACCGGTCAATCCTACGATGGTAATATTGGGTTGGAACCATCCAGATTGTACAACCCAAACTTTCAATGGGAACAGAACAACAAAAGTGAACTTGCATTAGAAACTGGCTTTTTTAAAAATAGCGTAATGCTTTCAGTTGCACATTACAACAACCGTTCCTCCAACCAGCTCATAAACTATTCCTTGCCCACCACTACGGGTTTTAAATCCATTTTGGCAAATCTAGATGCGAAAGTCGAAAACAAAGGATGGGAATTTGACCTAAAGACAGTTCCCTTTCAAACAGCAGATTTCAAATGGACCACTTCCCTAAATCTTTCCCTATTAAAAAATAAGCTCCTCGAATTCCCAGGGCTGGAAACCTCTCCCTATTCCCATAAATACGTTATCGGAAGTCCTTTGGCAATCGTAAAACTTTATAAGCTTACGGGCGTAAACCCCCAAACGGGTCTTTTTGAATTTGAGGACTACAATAATGATGGGCAGATAACGGCAAGTGAGGATAGAGAATATATAGCCGATTTTACTCCCAAATATTACGGCGGCTTCTCAAACTCCCTCAGCTATAAAAATTGGGATCTCGACATTTTCTTTCAGTTTGTAAAGAAAAAAGGTTACAATCAATACCGAACTACCGAACCCGCAGGAACCCTATCCAATCAACCCGCAACCGTAATGGATAGATGGCAGCAAGATGGCGATCTTGCGAGTATGCAACGTTTCACCTCTGGAGCTGATCCCGAGGCATTTCTTGCCTATTACCAATTCCTCCAAAGTAGCGGTACTATATCAGACGCGTCTTTTATCCGTTTAAAATCAATGACAGTTGCATATACCCTTAATATGGGTAAGGAGAACAATAGCTCGTGCCGCCTATTTCTTTCAGGTCAAAACCTGCTCACATTCACCAAATTTAAAGGTGGAGATCCTGAACAAATGGATGGCTTCCTCCCGCCTTTAACCCGCTTAACCTTAGGTTTTCTGCTGAACATATAAACTAAAAAAAAAACGAATTATGAAAATAAATACAATTAAAAATAGGGTAACTCCCCTAAAGCTAAAATCGGTTTTTTTGCTCCTGTTTCTCTCTGTGGCCTGCCCCAGCTGTGAGGATTTTTTAGAAGTGGATGATCCCTCTGAACAAATACCTCACGAGGAAGTATTTACCGATGAAGCCACCGCCACAGCAGCAGTAACAGCACTATATGGAAGGTTAAGAGATGAAGTTATGGTCTCTGGTTCCAATACTGGTATGGGCGTACTTATGGGACTTTATGCAGATGAACTAGATTTTTACGGTATGCCTTGGGATACCTCACAAACATTTTACTTCCACCAAGTCCTACCTGCAGATTCTGCTGTGCAGCGCATTTGGGACAATGCCTATAGCCTAATCTATATGTGCAATGCAGCGCTTGAAGGCTTAACTAACGCAGAGCAACTTCCAGTGGAACTTAATCAACAACTAAAGGGTGAGACTCTTTTTATCAGGGCTTTGGTGAATTTTTACCTAGTCAACCTATTTGGCGAGATACCCTATCCCCAGACCACTAATTACCAATTGAATACTCAAATAGAAAAAATATCCATAGCAATGGTCTACGATACCTTATTAGACGACCTGAACCAATCAAAGCTGCTCTTGGGCGAAAATTATCCTACAAGGGAGCGAACACGCGCAAACACTTGGGCGGTCTCTGCCCTGCTCGCTAGGGTTTACCTATACATGGGGCACTGGCAAGAGGCACAAACCGAAAGTAGCAGGATTATTGACCATAGCTCTTTGTTCAATCTGGAAATGGATCTAAACAAAGTGTTTTTAAAGGAAAGCAGCTCTGCCATCCTTCAGCTAAAACCACAAACTCAGGGCTCCAACGCCCTTGAAGGCTCAACTTATATTTTTGTCTCCACTCCCCCACCTTTTGTCGCACTTTCAAACACATTGGTAGCGAGCATGGATCCCAACGATCTCAGAAGAACTAACTGGGTGGGCGAGATCAGCGACGGCTCGCAGACTTGGTACTTTGCCAATAAGTACAAACAGTTTCTCAACACTGGCAGCAGTATGGAATATTCCATTGTATTTCGCTTAGGGGAACAATATCTTATTAGGGCTGAAGCTCGGAACAATCTAAACAACACTTTGGGGGCACAACAGGATCTCAATGCCATTCGTCTGCGCGCAGGGCTGGATAATACACAGGCCAATACGTCCGAACAATTAAAACAGGAAATCTTGAAAGAAAGACGTTTTGAACTGTTTGCGGAACATGGCCATCGGTGGTTTGATATTCGCAGATTTGGGGTGGCAGATCAAATACTAGCCCCAATAAAGACCGGATGGCAAACAACGGACGTATTGCTTCCAATTCCCGAAACGGAACTATTATTGAATCCAAATCTGGAACCTCAGAACCCTGGTTATTAATCCAAAAATTAAGATTCAAATGTGTCACATCAAAATAATATTAAAGACAGTGATCGGAATCCTGTTTTTTGTAGTAACGGTATTGCACGGCCAGCAAAAACAAAATGATCACTACAATGAAAATAATTGGTACAACACCTTTTTAATTAAGGCATCCAACAACGGCCAATGGGCGCACTTTACCAACTCGTATCTCGATGGAAGAGGAGTGGCCTGCGTAAAAAATTTGAAAACCCACGATACTTTCAGTTTTGCTGATGGATATTGGGGAAATTTTAGTAACAATAATGAATGGTTTGCAATTCACTCAGAGTCCAATTCTTTAATCGTTGCCAGTCTGAACGAGGGTCTGACGGATACCATACAGAATGTCAAAATCAATTATTTTTCCTACGATGGTAGGCATTTGATAATACAGTCCACGGAAGATTCCCTCTCTTTTATTGCGCTTGACTCCAAGAAAGTTTATAACGCTGGAAAAAGTAGAATAATTGAAATGAACCCCATAAAAGCCATAATAGCAGCGGTTATTGTATATGACAATAAAGAAGCGCTTCATCTTTATGATATTAAAACATCTAAAAGTTTGGAGATTTTAGGGGAAGAAAATATACGTTTCGAAAAGCTTGCTTGGAACGTCACGGGGGATAAGCTTGCTTTTTTATATAGTAGTGATCAGGAAAAGACCTATAATCTGGGCCTTTTCGACCTTAAAACCCACCAAACCCAATTCTTAAGTGCAGAAGAATATTTATTAAAAAAAGGTGTTTCAATAGCAAACGTCCAGCTTTCCATTTCAGATGTGGGTGACAGGGTGTTTTTTTATGTCAGTCCTGATACAGAGGAGGCAAAGGAACCTGAGGGGGTTGAGATATGGGATACGTTTGAAACTTCATTTTATCCACGGCGGAATTTTTTCAGTTCCGGGAAACTAGGACCATGGTTAACCGTTTGGTACCCCCATAATGGTAAAATAATACCGTTAGGATCAAAGGAAATGCCGCAAGTAGTTTTTAATGCAAATACGGATTATGCCTTAAACTTTGATGCCCTTGCTAGAGAGCCTCAATTTCGCTCAAATACTTTTGTGGATGTCTATACGATTAATCTAAATAACGGTACAAAGGAATTTGTTCTTGCTAACCAATATATTGGGTTGAATTTTATCCATTTCTCTCCAAATGGAAAATATCTTACCTATTTCAAAAAATATGATTGGTGGCTCTATGATATTCAAAAACGAAAGCACATTAATTTAACGAAAGATCTTCCGACCGATTTTTATAATAGTAAATCTCCTAGCACTACTACCCCAGATCCTTATGGGTTAGCGGGCTGGACATCGAATGATGCCGCTCTCTTTCTTTACGACGAATACGATGTGTGGAAAATTAGCACCGACGGTTTAAAAAAAGAAAAAATAACCAAGGGCAGAAATGATATGACCCTATTCAGAATTGTTAAAAGAGCAAATGATAATATGACTAACTATGGTTCAACGGGGTTTAATACTTATAGTATTGATGATAGAAATGGTCTATTGCTCAGCGCCAAAAACCAGAAAAATCTTCAAATGGGATTTTACCATTGGACTAGTAAAAATAGTATGCGCCAAATTACTTGGAAGGATAAACGCCTATCACAATTGTTGCAGGTGGATCAAGACAGTTTTCTGTTTGAAGAGCAGAGTTTTACACAACCTAAGTCAATTGAACTGACGAATCTAAAGACAAAACTCTCGAATACAATCTTTCAAAGTAACTCAGAATGGGACAAGTTCAAGTGGCCACAAAGAAAACTTATTGAATACAATACTGAAATAGCGGATTCGCTAAAAGGGGTCTTAATCTATCCTCTCAATTACGATCCAACCAAAAAATACCCCATGGTGGTACATGTATATGAGGAACAGTCCTCAAACTATCATCGGTTTACACCTCCTACCAATTATAATGAAACTGGGTTCAATTTTATGAATTACGCCCTAGATGGTTATTTCGTGTTACTGCCAGATATTGAGTTCAAAAACAATGCACCTGGCATTTCGGCTACGGTTTGTGTAGAGAAAGCTGTTAAAAAAGCAATAGAAGCAGCCACTATTGATGAAAAAAGAATTGGGCTTATCGGGCATTCCCTAGGTGGTTATGAAGCGGCCTTTATAGTTACCCAAAGCGATATGTTTGCCACGGCGGTATCAGGTTGCGGTATACATAATCTAGTGAGCTATTATTTTGATATATATAAAACCCAGGGGTATTCCGAAATGGCGCGGGTGGAGCAATCAATATTTAGAATGGATAACTCTTACTTTGAAAATCCCGATGCATATTTGGCCAATTCCCCCCTGCAACATGCTAAAAACATTAATACACCACTTTTTATATGGGCAGGCAAGGAAGATTCAAACGTGAATCCCAGCCAAAGCCTGCAAGGATTTCTAGCCTTAAGACGGCTAAGAAAACCAGGAATGCTTTATTACTATGAGAATGAAGGCCATATTTTAAACAAAAACACAAATAAATTAGATCTTTCAAAACGTATAAAAAAGTGGTTTGATTCCTATTTAAAATAAAAAACCCTCCAATACATAAGTGTTCGTATTGGAGAGCCCTTTTAATTAATTGCTCCAATGATACAATTGAGAACCACATTGGGTCTCATTGATCTTGGTACGGGCAACAACACCGTTGGACATACACAGCGGACCTGGAATGTCACTGCAAACGGTTACGTTCTCACATTTTCCGTTCTTAAAAATGTAGCCGCTCAACAATGCATCATCTTCCGATGGCGTTTTAGAGTTGGAGGCAAAAGCAAACACTATTGCCAATAAGAATGCCATCAAGGGCATACCGAATTTTAAAATTTTTGTTTTCATGATATAAATTTTATGTAATTAGCGACCTACTTTTTTCTACAGGTGTTCGGTCTTAGTCCTGATACTGCGCAGTATGTGTTGGATTGTGGCCAGTGCTAAAATACGCTGGCTTCAATCTATATAGCCACAGTTTATCTTCAACAATGGCTATTAATAAATTTTTATGAACCTGAAATTCCGTTAGTTTTTTATCCCGCTGATGGAATAGATAAAAGCTAAAGGCATAACTATGGTTGGTTATATTATATACATCAATGATTGAGGAAGTTTTTAATATTTTGTCATTTTCATAATTACCCAATCGGTCACTATGTATAAGTAAATAATCACCGTTGGTCGAACTTTGCCTGTTTACCATCACTGATTTCCCGCCAAGTCTGAATTCATCACTTTTTGTGAAATGTGCTACATCGAGTATAGGCGTTCCAATTGTGTCAATGGTCTTGCCCGTATTTTTATAATTAAGCATTTTATCAAAAATTTTATAGCGGTTACTATAGAAGTATAGATAGATAAATTTTTCATGATCGGCATTCCAGAGAAGTTTACCATCTGTTTCAAATTTTCCGTTTGTACCTTCACTCAGTGTCATTGTATCCAATTTCAAAGCTTCTTTTTCATATTGTTTATTAAAAAGTCCAAGTGCATTTGATCCTGTATTACTACTTGTTGTGATAAAACCAATTTTCAGGGAATCTGCAACATTATATTGCGTAAAATAAGCTTCTTTGTAGGAAATCGGAATGGCATTCCAGTTTTTAATATCTCCCTGGAATAGGATAGGTACTGTACCATCCCCTAAATAGAAAAAGGGAGGTTTCACGGATATTTTCACGCTTCTATAGGGTAAGTTGGTATTTGATATAGAAACCGTAAAATCTATAATATGATTTAGATTGGTGTCTACCGACTTTAAATAAAGTGGTGCACCATAATTACCCAGATAGATGGTGCTTTTGTTTATTCCCGCAATATAATAGGAGTTAGCTTTGAGGTCATATTCACCAATTTTTTCAAGGATATGTGGTATATACCTTCTCTGAAATGCGTTGTTGCGATGCATCTTTTCTTCCGAAAATAAAAACAATACCCCTACCGTCGCAATTCCTATAATGGTTAGCGATGGGAGTAAGAAAAATGTCCTTTTAATCACTTTTGTCCGATCTAATAGAATGGCTATTGCAGCCAAAATAATAAAGACTATATTAAATATCAGATGCTGAGACCAGCTCAGGTTTTCAAGTACACCACCACAAGAACAGGGTATAAAGTCAGAAAAATTCAGGATTATAAAAATATAGGAGGTGAACATGACCATCAATAAAAATGATCCATACAATGCCATAGTTCTGCAACGAGGTATTATTAATAATAAGGCGATAAGTAATTCTATCCCTGGAACCAACCAAGCAAAAATTACTGCATATGCACTCAGAAGTGGTGACTGTGCCAACTGCAATACAAATGTTTCAGAATCCAAAAGCTTACTAGATGCTGCATATACAAAAAGCAACATATATAGAAATGTGATTATCTTAATTGTAATTAGCTCCGAGACTTTAGTGCGTATCATATCATTTGAATTGATATGATAAAATTCGGTATTAAAATTTGTGCATTTGGCAGTAGTTCTTGCCTGAGAAGTATTACTTTGAAAATCTTATAAAAAAGCTTCTATTTATCATCAGAAGATGACTTTTTTCTAAGTTCTGTTGGGGTATATCCATATTGTTTTTTAAAAGTACGCGAAAAATGGGGTACACTTTTAAATCCAGTCATGTGGGCAATAGTTTTGAAAGATCTATCGCCATATTGCACCAACATCTTGGCCTTTCTTAGGCGTTCGTTCCTTAAAAATCGATAAACACTTATTCCATAAAGTTCCTTAAAACCATATTTTAATTTAAACGTATTTGTGCCTAGTTGGAGAGCAAACTCTTTTAATGATGGAAAATCCTTTTCAAGATTGTTGAGCATCAGATTACCAGCTTCCCTCAATTTTCTAATATCTTCATAACTCAATTGAACTTTTTGTTTACTTGGTTGCGCGGAAGTTTTTTCCAATTGATCTTTAGGAGCATTAGTTGATTGGACGAAACCTTGCTTTAGATCCAATTCCGGATCAAAATTATCTTTGGAATGTTTTACCACTGTTAAGAGCGTATTTCCTTTAGCCCCATTTTTTCCAATAAACGTTGTTATATAACAGGCACTGGGAACCAACAAATCCTCTTTTGTTTTAAAGGTAATGTCTAGTGAGGTGTCATAAAACTCTTTTCTCTGTAATTGCTTCCATGATTTTTGCCACTTCTTCAAGGAAGGGTCGTCCAAAAAATTTTCAAAAGGTTTTCCAATAATATCCTTGCACAGATATGATAAAATTATGCAAGCTCGCTGAGTGACCATTTCAATATAAGCGCGGGAATCAAGAACAAAGCTCATTAAAACTATATGTTTTATTGTTGCGTTCGCATTTACATAACCTTGATGCACCATAGCCGCTTCGAATTCCTCAGCCACCATGTTTAAATTGGCCACTACCGTTTCAACATTATCATTTTTTACAGAACGTTCCACTTTATAAAAAAAGTTTCCGGAACCCATTTCTATAAGCATCTTCTGGATCTGCTTGAACCGTTTTTTTTTAGTTTGGGACATAATTTTATTGTTTTTTGTTATAATATTCAAAGACTCAAAATGAATAATATAAGCGGAGAATATAAATTATCGATATTCATCTAAAAACACTTTTGCCTCTTCAATTGTCAGGAAAGCCCTGGTAGGTACTGGAGGTTTATTTGCTTTAAGATAAAATTTAGTCATAGTGCCTGAAAGCGGATTGTCCACAATAAATGCAACCGCTTTTACGAACAATGAACCTTCTAAGGCCAAATAATCTCTGGCGGATTTATTAATTTCTTTTACACCACGAATATCACATAGTACAGGAAAACTTTCTCCTTTCTGGAGAGTAAGTCGATCCTCCACAATTTTGACTGCCGCCTCTATATCTATTGTTACCTGGATATGATATCTTATATAAACGATATTATCGTTCAATCTATAAGAAGCATAGTTATTTTCGATATTATTCAACATAATTCAAAATCAAAAACTGGTTTAATTATATAAATTTACAAAATATTAAATGGACTATTTCATTCTGCAGTTAAAGTGGCTTCGGAATTCATAGTTTTTCTTGCCTATTGAGTAATAACTCTTATCCGTAAAGTATTATAACAACTTTGCATTTTTATATTCCATCAAATGCCGCTAAATTCTATGTTCTAAAACATAGAGACATGGCAAAAATAAAACATCACAATTTTTTGGACACCGTAAATGAGGTATTCACAGATGCCAAAAAAGAAGGCATTATACATTTATATGCGGATGGCGACGAGTTTTCCGGGAGAACCATTGGGGTTAAAAACCGCCAATTATTTCATTTTGGAACTACTGGATATCTAGGGCTTGAACAAGATGTTCGTTTAAAAGAGGCCGCTATCAATGCAATAAGGAAATACGGGACGCAATTTCCATTATCCAAATCCTACATCTCCAACCCACTTTACAAGGAATTAGAGGAGAAGGTTACGCAGATGTACGAAAACCCCATTATCATAACCAAGAATAGCACTTTAGGACATCTGGGGGTAATTCCCAGTGCGGTTAAGGATCAGGATGCTATTATTTTGGACCATCAAGTACATTGGAGCGTACAAAGTGCAGCAAAAGTATTAAAAAACCGAAGTGTGCCGATTGATATGGTGCGACATAATGATCTAAATATGTTGGAGGATAAAATAAAGTCCTATTCCGATAAACGGAAAAAAATCTGGTATATGGCCGATGGGATCTATTCTATGTACGGTGACTTCGCCCCTGTTTCAGAACTCCGAACCCTTAGTCTAAAATACCCCCAATTGAATTTTTACTATGATGATGTCCACGGTATGAGCTGGATAGGAAAAAATGGTACTGGCTATGTTCTGAGCGAGCTAAAGGAACTTTCTGAAAACATTCTCTTGTTCGGAACCTTGAGCAAGACTTTTGGTGCAAGTGGTGCTTTGCTGGCATGTTCCAATAAAAAAATGCACCATGAGTTAAAGACTTTTGGAGGGCCATTGACTTTCTCGGCACAATTGGAACCGGCTTCCGTGGCTGCTGCAACTGCATCTGCAAAGATTCATCTCTCCCCCGAAATATATATTTTACAACAAGAGTTGAGAGAACGAGTGGATTACTTTAATGAACTACTCCAGCAAACAGATCTTCCCTTGGTTGACCAGAACATTTCTCCGGTTTTCTATATAGGAACGGGAACACCTAAAACCGGTTATAATTTTGTAAACCGATTGATGAAAGAAGGCTTTTATGTGAACCTGGGGCTCTTTCCTGCTGTTCCAGTCAAGAATACAGGGGTTCGAATTACAATTTCTCGTCACAATCAAAAAGAGGAAATCAAAGCACTGGTGGAGGCAATGGAATATCATTTCCCAAAAGCCCTTGAGGATACCCACACGAATTCTAGACGGGTTTTTCAGGCATTTAAATTAGATTTAAAACTAAAAACAAAATCGCCTAAAAATGAAATTATAAATTCCAATGTAAACATACAGCTGGAAGATTCTATTTTAAAAATAGATAAACAAATTTGGAACGCTTTGGTTGGTAAAAATGGAATATACGACTGGGAAGGATTAAAGTTTTTGGAGCAAACATTTAGCAATAATAGTTTGAAGGAGCACAATTGGGAATTTAGATATCTTATTATTTATGATCAAGGGAAACGCCCCATTTTGGCAACTTTTTTGACCAACTCCCTTTGGAAGGACGATATGCTTGCCAATGTTGGGGCATCGCAGACCATAGAAGCTCAACGTAAATCCGATCCCTATTATTTAACGTCTAAAGTTTTAAGTATAGGTTCCATTTTTACGGAAGGGGATCATTTATTTCTTGATACCAAACATCCATTAAAAAAAGAGGCTTTAACCGCAATGCTTCAGACTTTGGAGAATATTGAGGAAACCTTAAAATCGAAAATGATTGTGCTACGCGATTTTTCGAATGATCAAACATTGCATTCCTATCTTCAGGGACAGGGTTTTGTCAGGATTAAAATGCCTGACTCTTCAGACATTGATCTAAATGGGATAAAAGATGTTGAAACATTTGTATCTCAGCTTTCTTCAAGAAATAGAAAGCATTTTAGAAAAGAAATTTTGAAGACGGAGCCGTTGCTCAAAATAGTAGTTTTAGACCATTGTACAAAAGATCAATTAAAGCAGATTGAAGAACTGTATTCCAATGTCCATCAAAATAATTTGGGATTGAACACTTTTTCATTTCCGGTAAAACTCTTCGAAAACATATCCTCACACCCCAACTGGGAGTTTATTATAATAAGCTCACTCAAAGATCCCAAAAAATTGATTGGGATTATGCTGTGTTACAAAAATATCCATAGGACCTATATTCCAGCTTATGTAGGAATGAATTATACCTATCTCAACGAATTTCATATTTACAGACAACTCTTATATCAAACTATAAAGAGGGCTATTGAACTGGACTTCCAACATATCGCTTTGGGCCTCACAGCTTCATTTGAAAAGCGAAAATTGGGTGCAAATGTATATGAGAAATTTGCCTATATTCAAACAGCTGATAATTATACATTAGAGCTGATGGGGGTACTGGAATCCAGTTAAGAACGAATAAAAGTTTTATATATGCATGGAATATCAGACGTTCATATCCGAGTTTGAGGCCAAGTTAGAGTCTCTGGAATCTTGTACAGAAGATATTTTATACAGGGCAGAAACCGGTATTTCTTACACAGAAAGATGGATAAAGACACTTCGAGATGAAGTGGCGTTAAACGATTTTAATTCAATTCAGGAGGAGATATTTTTCTTTAAACATATAAAGCCGCAAATCTTCAGCAAACTGATTTATTATGTAAAATTATTTAATATTGAAAGCAAAAGGCCAAGAAGCAGCTCTAAGTTCCAGATCAAATATCTCAACAATCAAATTAACAGGTTACAGGTTTTCTTCAATGATAATCTGGAATTCTACCATTACTACCGACGGGGGGCGACATCACTTGATGAACAATACTTCCTCAGAGGAAAGTCCGATCTTCGGTCGGCTACCGATTTTTTTAATTTTTATGTGGATGAGCAGTTTTCTACCTGCCAGGACGGGACAGTAGCTACCATCATGGCTTATGACATGCTGATTGTGTATTTACAACAGGAAATAGAAAAACTCGAAAACAACAACGACAACCAAAATATTAATTTAATGAAGGATTCATCAAAACTTTTTTGGACAGGCAATAAAACAGAACTGATTGAATTGATTTATGCCTTACAGAGCAGTGGTGCTATTAATAGCGGCACGGCAGATATCAAGGAAATGGCGTCCCTATTTGAACAAATTTTTAATATTGACCTCGGTAATTACTATCACACTTTTATTGAGATAAGGGCAAGAAAAGGCAGCAAGACCAAGTTTATTGATAAGCTAGAAGAGGCATTAACGAGAAGGTTTGAGGAATCCGACGCTTAACCCACCCTCTTCCCAAGTTGGGAAAACAACCTTTACAAAGTTTTCAATTAAATTTAGATCGAATTAATGTCCATGGCTAAATCGATAACCTCCATTTCACGCCAAAACTATCCAAATTTTATTTCCGAAAATCTTTCCCACCTCTGGATTGACTATTGAATTTAATTCAATAAAGACCTCCAAATTTGTAGAACGAAAGTCAAATCGAGTTAGGGACTATCAAATTAAAAGATAATAATTTTTAGTCCCTTTCTTTTAAAACCGTTCTATTATGCCAACAAGTATTATTACCACCGACGATCTTCGAGATTTCAAAATGGAATTGCTCGATGACATTAAAAAAATTCTCAACAAACAAGCTTTCGGCACTTTGAAAAAGTATCTAAAATCTTCTGAGGTTATGGAGATGCTCCGGATAAGTCCAGGCACGCTCCAAAATCTTCGAATAAATGGCACCCTGCCCTATAGCAAAATGGGCGGGATCATTTACTATGATATTGAGGATATCAAAAAAGTGATGACCAAGAATCGTGTTGAATATTCAGAAGAATAATTATGTATGAACTATATAAAACATCTCAATGCTGTGTTTCAGCAGTTTTCAATGGATTCCCGATTGAACCCAACGCACATAAGTCTTTATATGGCCTTGTTTCAATATTGGAATATCAATCGGTTTCCAGATGAGTTTTATATAAACCGGGAAGAGATTATGAAGATGTCCAAAATAGGCTCAAAAGCCACATATCACAGATGTCTAAAAAGTTTGAATACCTGGAAATATATCCGCTATCTACCCTCGCATAATCCATATAAAGGAAGCAAAATCAGGATACCCAAATTTGATACAAGTAGTGAAACAAGCTACGGTACAAATACTAGAACAACTATCGGGACATCTACTGAACAACTAGAGGGACAAGCATTGGTACCTTATACAAACATAAACAAACAAATAACAAACAGAAATAAAGCTAAGCTACCAAAAGATAAAAATGAAGTTTTAATTTTTTTTAAAAAACGAAAATGGCCAGAACTGGAAGGAGAAAAATTCTTCCATCATTATAACGGCATCGGATGGAAAATTGGCGGAAAAATAGAAATCACAGATTGGCATTCAACAGCTGAAAACTGGATGCTAAAATCCAAAGAAATTAAAATGGCAAAAGCAACGTCTCAAAAACGGGACAACCTTAAAACCAGTAAAACCAAAAATTATGGTCAACCCCTCTAAAATAACCGAAGGTGGCATTGAGTATTCGATTGGAAGATTCAATGGGTTTGAAATGTTCTATGATTTTCCGAAGATCTTGATTTATCTGGATGCCAAGGGAAAATTGTTGTTTGGAAAACAGTTCCAAATTTACGAGGACGACAAAGACATCATCTACAAACTCAGCAATTATTTTATAAAGGATACGGAAAAATGCGAAAAGGCAGGAATAGATCCTGACAAAGGGCTTTTGATTTCTGGACCCGTAGGATGTGGCAAAACATCTTTAATGAAATTATTACAATTCATCGTTCCATTGCAGCGCTCCTACTCAGTAATTCCTTGCAGGAATATTGTTTTTGCATTTAATCACCTCGGGTATAAAATCATTGAAGATTATGGAAGTGGTAGTCTTTTCTGTTTTGATGACTTGGGCGTTGAACCCATCGGAAGGCACTACGGACAGGACTGCAATGTGATGGGAGAGATCTTACTTTCGCGATATGAGCTTTTTCTGAAGAGTAAGCTAAAAACGCACGCGACCACCAACCTGAATGCGGAAGAACTGGAGGAACGCTATGGAAACCGAGTACGCAGTAGAATGCGTGAAATGTTTAACCTAATTGCCTTTGATAAAAATGCGAAGGACAAAAGAAAATAAAAACTAAGATTATGAAAATAGCCACCTTTAATGTCCAAAACCTATTTCATAGAGATAGAAGCTTGATTCAAAGAACCGTCGGGAAATGCGTTTCCGATTGGATTATGGAGTTCGACACACTGCTAACTAAAGAAAAATGTTCCACGAATACGGAACGGTTAAAGGAATTATCATTCCTGTTGGATTTTGACAAAACCTATCAAAACCCTTATGTGGTAATGCGAAAGAAGGCTGGAGAACTTTACTTAAAAGGAATGAACTATTCCAAAGAGCTCAAATCAGGAGAACTTACAGATTGGAACGGTTGGATCAAGGTGCGGACTGTACCTATTGATCCAGAATCTACAAACCATAAAGCGATGGTAATTTCGGAAATCAATCCAGATATTTTGGTGATGCAGGAAGTTGAAGATAAAATGTCTTTGGATGAGTTTAATAATTTCATCTTAGCAAAGTTTAGTTGCGAGCCGTTCTCAGAAATTATTCTGATTCCAAATTCTGAAGGAAGAGGCCGCAATCAAGCATTATTATTAAAAAACGGATATCAATTGGAAACCATCAAAATCCATACAATTGATGAAACCGAAACTGCAACACAAGAATTATTGGAATACAAAATTTCAACTCCGAAAGGAAAATGTATCCATTTACTCTCAGCCTATTTCTATGAGAACAAACTCGATAAAGAAAAAGCATTTGAAATAAGAAAAAATCAAGCTTATCAAGTCTCAGTGATATATAAAATGTTACAGATGCAAGCCAAAGCCAATATAGTTATCGCTGGAACTTTGAATGCTCCCTCCTACTGCAACTCCTTGGCTCCTTTACTTCAAGAAACTGATTTAAAAGACATCAGCAAAAACAAAACGTTTAATGTTGATTTTGATGAAGGGAAAGACGCCACTTACTTTCGATTGGGTGCTTACCGAATGGGAGTAAATATTAAGCAAGAAGATTATTTGTTGCTATCTCATGAGCTTTTTTCAAATGTGAAAAGCAGTGGTTTAAACCGGAAAGGAGTTTGGCCAGAGAAGCGGCCTAATTGGAGGATTTATTCAACTATACATAATAAGAACCAGGCGGCTAGTGGGCATCCTGGGGTTTGGGGAAATTTGCAATTTTTGGACAATACTTTATAAAAAACATATCTTTGGAAAGAAAGTTATTAAAAATAAATGTTTTTTACCCATAATTAAAATAATATTGGTTCTATCTTTTATCTATGGTGGTGTTTATTTTTCCCAAAATCCTGGGGAAGAACCATCATTATGGGTTCAGGCCAATGACAATACGCACGAGTTTTATAGTGATTCGGAAACAGCTTTTGTCAAGATGCAGATACTTTTAGAAAAGTCCGTTAAATCAAAAGATGGGAGTGCAGAACTGATTCTATTAAAAAACTACTGTATTTATTATGAGCTAAAAGGGGATTTTAAAAATTTATTACTGGTAGCGGAGCACTATAAAGAAAAGACCGAAGCATATAAGAGTCCCTATAATGAAGCACTCTCTTATATATATATATATATGACTCACTCCTAGGTATTTACTGGCTTAGAAGGCAAGGTAGCGGAGACCCTAAATCAAGGACTCGCCGCTATGGGAAAATCAGATTTAGAATCCCAGCAGAAAATCCTTCTTAAAGGTAAATTTTACACTGAGTTCGCCAATATTCACTATTTAAAAAAGGATCCCAAGGGGCTCGTTTTATGCCGTAACAGCTAGTTTCGTCTTGTTTTGGAATAGAAACGAAGTTCTAAGAAATAAAAATTTACCATATAAATTTTTTGATTTTTAAGAATTTCTACCAATCTAAAATTGCAGCGTTTACTTGCACTTCGCTATCAAATCAATATATGGCTTGTAGTTGAAGATATGTCTTTGGCTTTTTCTCTAAGCTCGTCGTAATAATCTGCTTTTCTATTTGTCCTACAAAGTTATTTAAACTATCACTGAAATATTTGGGAGGAGAATTGAGTATAAGGGCAATATAGCTTAACTATGGTTATGCCTTTTCCTCTGCCGCGAAATGGTAGTTCAATTGATTACATATGCCCCGTATTTTTAACGAAGCCATATTATTTTTGCGCGAAATTAGCTATTAGCTTTTCTTTGTTAAAAAAAGTGCCCAGGCCAAAAGGTTATTAACCAATTTACCTGAGCTTTCTTCTTTTGTTATAATTAATTTAATTCTTCGACTAATTGTGCGACTTGAATATTTGCAATCAGTTTGATATCTTCACCTAACCCCAATCCACCTGTATCAGTGAGTTTATTCCAGGTCATCCCAAATTCTTTTCGATTGACTATTCCAGTTACTTCAAAACCATGTTTTAGGATACCGTGGCCATTATCTTGCGAACCACCATATTCTACATCTAATTTAATTGGTTTCGTGACGTCTTTCATTGTCAAATTGCCAATCATTGAATAATCATTTCCATCTGTTTTTAAAAACGAGGTGGATTCAAAAGTGATATTCGGGTATGCATCTGCTTCAAAAAAATCGCCGCTTTGTAGATGCTCATCACGTTGTGATTGATTAGTGTCAATACTTTTTACATCTATTACAATAGATACTTTTGCATTGTTAAAACCAGTTCCTTCAGTAATAATTTTTCCTTCAAATTTCCTGAACGAACCCGTTACGGTAGAAATAACTAAGTGCTTAATTTTAAATAACACTTCAGAGTGCAGTGGGTCGATTGCCCATGTTGTTGAATTTTTCATGTTTTTTTTAATTTATTTGTAATGTAAAATTAACTAAATTTACTATCTAAAGTATAGTAGTTACCATATGGTAAGTAGTTACCTGTAAGTAAGCACACTAAAAATCAGATAGATATGAGTCAAAAGAAGAAAGCGTGTAAATACAATTTGATGGTTTCGAGAGATACTCTCGAAGTAATCCAGGGGAAATGGAGATTACCAATCATAATTTCATTGATCCATGGCAACAAACGATTTGGAGAAATACAAAGAGACATTTCAGACATTTCTCCAAAAATGCTATCACAGGAATTAAAGGCTTTGGAAATGAATAAAATTATCAATAGAACCCTTTATGATAGTATGCCTGTAACAGTAGAATATTCTTTAACACCACTGGGGTTATCAATGGAAAAAATGTTAGACGAGTTAATAAGTTGGGGCATTCATTTTAGAAATGAGATAATAGGAAAATAAGTTGTTTATTTGAAGGGTTGCAGTGTTTATTCAGGAGGATTCAGATTTGCATAAACGTGTTTGTGTTGAGTAGGAAAAGGGAGTTGAACTTCTTCTCTCACAATACCGTATTCCGAAGAGACTATTCCTCCGTCATCATTGTTTTATTTTTACATTGAACAGCAACCGTCAACTATAACTTTTGATTACAATTTTCTTGTCTTGGGTGGGGGACTCTTCACAAAATATAGTTCTTAGTATTGGAATTGATAAGAACAGAAGTTAATAGTTTCCGAACTTTTTGTTTTACAGAATATATTAATCTTAAGATTGGTAATACGTTATTAGGTGTTGCCCGATGAATTCTTTTGAGAAGTAATGTTAAGATTTCCTATTTGAAAATTACAATTAGCCCCAACCTTGCTAAATTTAAAAAATATGAAAATTTCTAAATTACCTTTTCTGAAGATTTTTAATAATATTCAGTATAACCTTCAACTCAAGCAATAAAGTTTTTAACAAACTCTTCAAACTCTGGAATACTTTATTAAAAAAGTCTTTCATTATCTTTACTCTTTAATGAGATGATTAAGTATTAAGTAAGCATATGAGTCTAAATTTTCAGAATCACATACAAATTGTTTTTCCTCCTTATTACTCAAAAACCCCAATTCTAAAAGTACTGAAGGAAAACAATTAACAGTCTCCCTCAAAACCTGAAAATCAGCAAACTTCACTCCCCTACTCTTAAATCCAAGATTCTCCTTTAACCCCTTTTGAAGATCATAAGCCAGCAATATTGATTCCTGTGAGTATTTGCCTTGTTTCTTAGAAACATAAACTTCTACACCTCTCGCATTTGGATTGTCCGAATGATTGCAATGAAAGGAAATGAAAATATTTGCTTTCAGTTTCTTGGCTAACTTGGTCCTATCCCCCAATGAAATAAGCGTGTCCATATATCGAGTAAGATAAATTTCAAATTGATTATTAAAAGTGGTCTCATTTAGTTCTATGATTTGCTTCGCAATTTTTAGAACTACATCTTTTTCCAGAATACCATTTATACCCACTGCACCAAAATCCTTTCCGCCGTGGCCAGGATCAATTACAATTATCTGCTTTCTAGGCTGGTTTATTTGTGCTAAAACTGGGCTTGGCAATCCAAATAATTCTAAGACTAAAATGATCGAAATTAAAACCTTGAACTGAGTCATAATAACTTCTTGTTTTGAACAAAATTTAAAGATTCATTTCCATTTCTAATAATCTTTCAAAGTTTAACAGCGGTTCACGTTAAAGTTTAAAGATTTTCTTTCCCTCCCTTCTTTTCACAATAGATTTCGCAAAGTTTTAATAACCAACCTATTTTAGGTTTATAAAAATGCACAGTTATGAAAAGATCAACTTTCATTTTAACAGCTCTTTTGTTCACAGTTTCACAAAGCTTCGCACAGATTGGTGGCATCGAGGATTCCGTACAGGATGTTTCCGAAACCATTCGAACCGTTTTTCCTATTATTCTTGGAGTCATCTTTCTCGTTGGATTCCTTTTCAATGCCGGGCATTTTTTCGGCGAGAATGCAGATTTAAAAAAAGGGATTACACGGGTTTTGGTATTCGTACTGATCGCGGGTGCCGTGGTCGGAATCTTTACTTATTTAATTGGAATCGTAGTCTAATGAAACATCTAAGAATAATTTTTAAACACACAGCGGAATATCTATTATGGATGTTCCATCTGTCCTTGAAAAAACAAATATTATAAACAGATGAAACAGTACGAAACCTATAAAAACATCAGGAAACGGGCGGTCATTTTTGGACTGCCCATCTCCCTATTTGCAATAATGATGATTTCTATTATAGCGTCGCTCCTGATTATCATTTTCTCTTTCAGTTTTGGAATTATCATAGGGGTTATCATTTTGAATGTGGGTTTGTTTATAGCACTTATAAAAATCACAAACAATCCGCAATTGTTTCATTTCTCAAAGCCATTCCCTCAAATAATCAGCAACAAGAAACCAACACTTTTCAATTATGAAGAAGATTAATCTGGCCGCATATCATCCAATCGTGGATATTCAAGAGAATGTCATCTTTGCCAATAATGGCAATGTCGTTCTTTGCTATTCTGGTAATCTGCCCGAGATATATTCGCTTTCTGAAAAAGATTTCGAGGATATTCACGGAGCTTGGTTTCAGGCCATCAAATCTCTCCCGACCGGATGTGTAGTCCACAAACAAGATGTCTATCTAAAAAGGAAGTTTTCATCAGAAATTTTGCCGAACAAAACCTTTCTAGAAAAAGCTACACACAATCACTTTAAGGGACGAGAATATATGGAGCATAAATGTTATCTGTTTTATATTCTTACCAAAAACAAGGCGCTCAACAACTCAAAATATATCAACCCATTCAAAAAAGTGACCAAAACCATTGTTCCAGAAATGGACGATACTATGCACAGTTTTCTAGGAGCGGTTAGCGATTCGGTTTCCTTTATAAACAATAGTAGAAAAATGGAATTCACTCCTTTGGATTCAAATGAAATTCAAAGTTTAACGAACGGGTATTTCAATGGATTTAATGAAGGCTTCGACACGGATATCATCCTCGAAAAAAAGGAATTGAACATTGGAGAAAACTATTTTGATGTACTATCCATCAATAGTGAATTATGTTTTGGCGAAAACGTACAGAGCAGCAAAACAAACGAACATTTTACTTCAGACGATTTTGTATTCCACCAAGGCTTTGTTGATGGGCTTGGGCTTACGCTAAACGAAAACCATATCGTAAACCAAATTATCTATTTGGATGACAAACAGAAGTGGCGTAAGATCCTCGACAAGAAAATTGAGGAATTGAACAAAAGTTCCAATTTCGGGTCGCAAAATAAAGTGGTTCTAAAGAAAATCCAATATATCCAGGATCAGATAAATGCTGATGATAATGCCCGTGTGATTCGAGGGCACTTCAATATTATTTATTGGGATAAAGAAGTGAAAAATTTAGAGAAAATCAGTTCCAAAATAAAGACTGAGTTCAAGGAACTGGACATTATCCCCTATTACCCCCGTGGTGAAGAACGCAAGAATTATATCCTCAACAGCTATTGCTGCTTTTCTTCCAATTTTTCAAATGACGATTTATATGTCACAGATTTAAAACACGCTTTGTGCCTATTGGTCAACAATACCAATTATAAATCGGATGGAACGGGGGTTATTTTCAATGATCGGGAGCATAACATTCCAGTTCTTAAAGATGTTTGGGACGATAAAAAGAAACGTATTAAAGCTAGAAACTTCGCCATCTTCGCTCCTACCGGAGAAGGAAAATCCTTTTTGGCCAACAATATCCTGCGGCAATATTTTGAGAGCGGAGTTCGTCTTGTCATAATTGATTTGGGAGGCTCATACACCAAATTTGCAAAACTCTATCCAGAGCAATATACCGTGCTCCGCTATGAAAGTGGAAAGAATTTAGGTATAAATCCTTTTTATATAAGTGATCTCAAAGATTTGACTCCCGAACGTTTGGAAGATCTTTCTGTATTCCTTTTTGAACTATTTGCTTCGGATTTAAAAGTGACCAAAGCGCAATCAGTATCAGTTAAGAAAATTTTACGTCATTATTATAAGCAAATCAAGACCGATCATTCGCTTAGCAGTTTCTATGCTTTTATTGAAGCCAATCAGGATTCACTTTTAAAAAAGTTGAAAATCCATTCTGATTATTTCAACATTACCAATTTTCTCCACATAATGTCAGAATATGTTGGGGATGGCCTATACAGCTTCCTTTTTGAGGTCAGTGAGGATCAAACCTATAAAATTGAGGATAAAAGATTGATTGTCTTTGAACTGGATGAAGTGAAGGACAACAAGGAAATCCTTTCTGTTATGCTGAAACTTATAAAATCAGCCATTCAAAGAACCATTTGGAAGAACCGTGCGGAAAAAGGAATCATTTTATTTGATGAGTTTGCAAAACAGCTCAAATTTGAAAACGTACTGGAAAGCGTAGAATTCTATTACCAAGCTATTAGAAAGCAGAACGGCGCTATTGGAATCATTCTTCAGTCCATTAATCAACTTCCAAACAATTCTACATCAGCAAGTATTTTGGAGAACACACAGGTCATTTATAGCCTTCATAATGAAAAAGGCTACGATGAGCTTCAGAAGCGATTAAATCTCTCTAGCCACGATTTAAATCAGTTGAAATCAATTAAAAACAATCTTTCCGGACCACGAAAGTACACGGAAATGTTTATCAAAATAGGAAAGGAAAGCAACATTTTCAGACTTGAAGTTCCCAAGGAGGTTTATGCGGCCTACTTAACGGATGGGGCTGAAAATGAGGGAATAATGAAGCTTTATGAAAAGCATCACAATATGGAAAAAGCAATCACTGAATATACATCTTAAAAAAACAATTATGAAAACAAAAATTTTAATCCTCTCAATGGCATTACTGTTCAGCCTAAATATAAAGGCTCAAGGAATGCCCGTTTATGACAACACAAGCTTTATAAGCTTGATAAAACAGCTTTTGGAATCTGGCAAACAGACTTCTAATCTCATTAAGACAGTTAAATTTTTAAAAACGCAAAAGGAGAATTTAGAAAAAGTTAACGACGTGGTCAAGCAGCTAAAGGCTGTGCAAGAAATCAATCGAAACAATCAACGATTGATTGACATTGTAAATGACGATCTAAGGGATATTCTGAATTCTCCATTTATCAAACCGGATGAAATTACTCGGATTTCGGATTCCTTCAATTCTATTATCGATACTTCTCTCGACAATCTTGATTTTATAGATCAAATTCTCTCCAGCGATTATATGAAAATGACCGATGCAGAACGAGCAACCATTTTAAAGGATAAGGAAATCCAAACAAAAGAAATGGTGGCTGAAATCACTAAGAAGACCGAACGCTATCAGGATATTATTTCCTTTAGAAAAATGCAGGACAAAGTAAATAACCGAGAAACAGGATATTAAGATGACTGCCGCAATCTCATTGGGAATAGGTTTGGAATACATTGACACGGTTTACCAAACTATACAGAACAGCGACTTTTCACAATACACTATTGGTGGAATGAAAACGCTCGCAGTGCTGTTCTTTCTAATCAATATTCTTAAAAAATATAATGAAGGCGCGGTGGATAAGGATGGATATACTTGGGGACTTAGTCCTGGCGATCTTATTAAAAATTTTGTAATCGTAATCCTGGTTATTTTTTCAACTCAGGTATTGGGGTTCTTTGATGGCATATTGGTAGCTATAGAATCTCAATACCGCAATACGGCTCCTGCGCTCCTCCCGCTCCAAATGCAAGATATTCCATTGGAACAGGATGTGGGCGCATTGGAAGCCGCCAAAAAAGCGATGGCGCTCTTATATGATGCTTTGGTAACTCCACTCTATGGATTTAAAATTTTTGCATTTATCATAAGTCTCTTTCTCTGGATATTAGATATTTTCATTTATCCCCTGTTCTTGGCTGAACGATTCTTTCTTTTGGGAATTATGCGCACATTCTTTCCGCTTGTAATCAGCTTAGCTGTTTTTGAAAAATTCCGCACACTGGCTTACAATTTTTTTAAGCTCTATGCAGCAGTTTATATGTTGGTCCCAGCCTTCTTTCTGGTCAACGTTTTTATCAATGCGATCTATACGGAAATCAATACCAACTTTTGGGTAAATCTTTTTGGGACCGATGTTGGAAGTCGATTTTTTGCACCAGTTGTGGAATTAGGTTCCATAGGGTTTATCGTCTTTCTAAAGTTCAAATTATACAAGCGCGCCACTTCATTCACCCTAAGACTTTTTACCGCTTAAAGCAGATTATAAATTATGAAAACACCATATAAAAATATATACACCGTCCTTAAAACAAATCGTTTCATTGTAATTGCGGTAATAGCTTTCTCATTCCTTTCGAGTGCCATTGCTGTGTATTCAGTTTTTAGTATTAACGATAAAGCTTTAAATAATGCTTTCGCCATAAATACAGATGGATCTGTAATTCCCCTAAAATGGGTTGCTCAAAAAGAAAATCTGAAAGTAGAAGCGTTAGCTCATCTTGAACTGTTCCACTCCTATTTCTACAATATAGATGCTAGCAATTATGAAAAGAATTTAGAGAAAGCGCTATGGTTGGGAAATAGCTCAGTAGATAATCTATACCGACAAAAAAAAGCCGACGGGGTGTATAACAGATTACTTCAATATTCACTAGTTCAGAAGGTATTGAGCATTGAATCACAACTTGACCTGCAGAGCGTTCCCTATGAATTCCAAACCAAGACCATCTTTGAAATTAATCGTGGAACCATCGTGGACAAATATGAATTGATTTCTACAGGTAATTTAATAATTGTAGATCGAAATTTTCCAAAAAACACTCACGGACTTTTGATTACCAATTATTTTGAAAAATCTCTTAAAAAACTGACAAATGAAAATTGAAAAAAATAAAATAGTATTTGGTTCCGTGCTCGCGGTAGTATTGATCTTTATAATTACATATTCAGTAATGGTAATGTCTGGCGACGAAAACGAAGTAGAGAGTCTAACTCAGACTGCCGTACCAGAACTGGATGAAAACCAGAAAGAGTACAAAACTAAACTGGAAGCCATTGATGCCTTAAAAGAAGTTAGAGAACGAAATGCACCGAGTATCTACGATGAAAAGAATATCGATTCCCTAGGTTTTTATGATCCTAATTTTGGTGATAAAGAGAAAATCAGAATTGTAGATAGTATCTACAAGCACAACAAGATCAATTACACCGAAAGTAAGTATGTAGTTCCCGAACGTTACCGTAAAAAGAAAAAGGTTGAAGAAGATTCTCTCCCTACCAAAAAAAAAGTAACTATTGAACTTAAAGAGTTGGGGCTGGAACAGCAATTATTTTTTGCCTCAGATCCAATAGCCAATCCGAAGACAAGTCTTGCAAACACTGACACTGAAATATATGTGGAGGTTGACGGAAACCAAGTAGTGAAAACTAATTATCGCTTACGGATGCGCCTACTTAAAGATGCTCTAATAAATGGAGTAAAAGTTCAAAAAAACACACCAATCTTCGGTTTTATTAGCTTCAAGCCAAATCGTGCAATGATTGAAATCGAAAATATTAATCACCGACCTGTAAAATTAAAGGCATTCGATCTTCAAGACGGAAGTGAAGGAATTTATGTGGAAAACAGTTTCAGAGCGGATGCAACTCGAGAAGTTGTGGATGATGTTGTTGGAGATATCAATATTGCAGGAGTACCACAAGTAAGCGGGATCCAAAAAATATTTCGAAAAAACTATAGAACGGTCAAAGTAACCGTGACCAATAATTACAAACTTATCCTAAAACCAAGCTTATGAAAAATTCAATTCTATTGGCCAGTGTAATTCTTGCCAGCTTCTTCGCAGAGGCTCAAAGCAACTCGTCACTTGACACTATTTTCGCAAACGATCAAAAGAACGTTTCTCTATTTTTTCCCAATCCAATTCGTCAAGGTATAGTAGGTTCGGAGAATTTCGTTTTCACTTACAACCGGGAAAAAGAACAGTACTTTGGGTTGCTACAGGCTAAGCCTGGAAACGCAAGTAGTTTACTCATAGTCAACTCAGATGGTTCGATTTTTTCGTATATTGTAAGTTATAAAGAGCAACTAGAAAAGCTAAACTATTTCGTGCCTCAATCGCAGAGCATTGGTTTTGAACAACCAAAATTTACAGAGAAATCTGATTCTACCAATGTTGCTAATCTGTTCACAGACAAAACGTTTTACTACGAAAGGTTTTGCTCTTTTCTGTTGAACAGAAAACAAAGAATCGGTAGTATTCAAAAACGTAAGAATGGCATTGTTCTAAGTTTGGAAAATATTGTTTTCGATAAGGAAGAGCTTTATTTCGTCATCAAAATTGAAAACAAATCTACGTTGGACTATGATTTGAACTTCTTGGATATTTCGGTACAGACAAGGAAACAGGGTAAAAAGAAGTCATTACAACGAATTTCACAGCTTCCAAATTTTAAATTTAATCTACCGAACAAAGTTGTCAAGAAAGAGATAAAAAGAATGGTTTATGTTCTTCCTAAGTTTTCATTAGGTAATGATAAAATGGTCATTTTAGAACTGAATGAAAAAAATGGGGAGCGAAATCTAAAATTGAAAGTATCAAATAATTTTATCAATAACCCAAATTGAAACTGATATGAAAAATCTAGCCTTAATACTCCTGCTTCTTGTTGGTGCCGCCTGCTCCCAACAAGACCTGTCCCCTACTGAAACTGTCAAGGTTGTTGTGGAAAGTTTTTATAATAAAGACAATCAAAAATTGAGAGAACACACTACTCCTGAAAGTTTTGAATCTTTTTTATCCATACAGGATATAATGACCGCCAACACTTCTGGCAAATCCAATTTTAAAGTTTTACAGGAAAAGGTGGATGGGGATATTGCTTGGGTTCAGTTTTCTACTTCCTATGAGAAAAAGCCTGAGACTTTCAAGCTTATTAAGAAAAATGGCCAATGGAAAGTTGCGGAGAAGGGGTTGCGGGAGAAAGGGTCTTTTTAAAAATAATTTATTTGAAATACTATTAGAGAGTTCAATATAAGATTGTTTTAGATCAAAAGTTGGCTATCAATAAACTTCATTAGATAGATTCTTTATTACCTATTATTTTCAATATAAGTGTGAAGGTGGAATCAATTTGCCTTCAAGTCTTTTTTGGAAAAAATCTTGCTCGGTAATCGTTTTGGAAAGTCTACACATTTTTATGGCGTACTATTTCTTCGAAACGAGTGACTCGAGCTTTACAGGATGATAGCCGCCAATGTTGAGAAGCTAACTAGTCTTGTTGCCATTTTATTATATTGATTATCTGATATGCTTATTCAGTTATTTTATTCATAATTTCTGTTTTAGGAATAATTTCTTCATCATAAGTCAATATTTTCATACGGGAAGAAAGTTCACATAATTCCAAGTTTTCTTCGCCAAAACGAATAATAAATTTAATCTTGTCTTTTGGGATTTTTAGATAATTACATATTTCGTTTAGGGATTCAACAATTTGTAAATCTATTTTATGCATCCAACGAATTATATTTCCTTGTAATGTAACAACATCGTTACCGTGACCAGAAGTCATTCTGCCCATACCGGGGCTAAAATATACTTTTTCTCTTACTTTGGTCATACCGATTGTATAGCCTTTGTTCCATAGCATTTGCCTTTCTTTCGCATTTACCTTTGGATAAATATCTTTCCAATTTTTCATTTCAAAGGGCTTAAGAACTTTAGGGAAATAATCTTGTAAAATTTCAATCCATTTTGTGTCGGCAAAAATACCTGGGGTGTGTTTAGCCAGACCTAAAAATAATATTTGCTCATCATCTATATAAGCAAACAACAATTCATTTCCACGACTCTCAAGTTTTGATTTGCCAACTTTTTTAAGAGATAAATGAAAATGATGAATATTCCATTCATTTAATAAGTGGTCGTGAAATCGAGATTCAAGAAGTTTTTTACTTTGAAATCTATTCAAGTCTCCTCCATTTTTTGCAATGTTAAAAATGGATTCAATTTCTTTTCGTTTTGGATGTGTGAAAAAATCATTCAACAATGGTGGACTCATTATCGCAACTCTTGGCCTTTTATCGATGAGTTTCATACGAACCGTCAAAAAATCAAGAAGTGTATCGGTGAACGATTTTGATGCAGAAATTTTGAAACCTATCTTGGCTGCCTCTCTATGAATTTCTTGCTTAAATTGATTTTCAAAAATGTAGTTGTTCATTTACTTATTTGATAGGGATGTTTTAAATTATCGAATGCTATTTTGCGAAATTCCAAGGTTTCGGGTGTTGGATATTTATTGATGTAATTGTAAAAAGCTATGGCACTTTGTTTCAAAAACCTATTGTATTTTTTCTTTGGAACAAAGTATAATTTTCCTGAAATGTTTGGTTTGAAAATAATTCCTTGAAAAGATAAATGCTCTCCTTTCCATTTGTAGGCTTGAAAAATTGTAGTATTGTATGAGTGAATGTTAGTGACTGGATGGAATCCATCTGCTAAAGCATTCAAATCAGAATTTTTTCTGAATCTTATTTTTTTTCCTTGTTGACTTATATGAAGCAATTTGGTTTCCAAGACCGAAACTGGCAAATGAAAAATCATAAAACCATTCTTCTTTAATTTTCCAAGACTGGTTTTTGATTCCCGAATTACCTTTAGATGGTTGAAATCATAAAGTTTTTCAAACCGATTTATTAACAGGAAAAATCTAAAGGCTGACATTACTAAAATAAAATTATATCTTTTTGCACCACTTTTCTTAATATTATCATCTGTAAAATGGATATTGAATTCCTTACTTTTATTGTTAAATGCAATTGATAAATGAACGTTTTTTTCTGAAGTAGGAATTTGGCAAGTAAATCCTTTCTCATCATTATAATTATATCGAATAAAGAAATTTCTAAAATTTTTATCCATATTCAAAGATATGTTTCTTTGGCAGGTAATCCAAGGCGCAAGCCAACTGCAAGTTGAGCAAGGGTGTCGTGAGTGGTTGCCTATAATGAGTTGTTTAATTTAAGTACTGCATTTCAAATTAATTATGGATTTTATTGTGTGGCGAATGCAAGGCGCTCACGGCTATTTTTAACACAGGGCTGGCGCATTTGTTGAGCAGTTGGCATTTGAAGCAAAATTTTTATGAATTGGACGAATTTTAACGTTTATAGAAATGTGATCAATGTGGTAACTGACTTGAGAGAACTTATCTTTTATGGGCTGGCAAGGTTCGGCTATGCTGCAGCTTAAACTTAATTACTTTAACATTCCAAGATGCGATTACTCAATATATATTCAAATATTAATGCAACTCTATTGGCCATATCATAGCTGAACCTGTGTGTGCAATTGCTCATAAAAGCGGAGTTTAGAACGAAACAAATGAATGAGGGAAGTGCCGTAGATGGGGAATGTCTTGCTTAAACTACTTTATTATAGTTAGGTTTTTAAAAGATAACAACAACTCTACATCGCCATCAATATCATCCCAATCACTGATATTGTCAAGGATTTTTATTATATAGCTATTGTATTTTTCCTTCAACCATCGATTTTTAATTAAAACATCTTTATTTTTAGATCTCAAACCCTCCTCAATAAGTTTTTTAAGATTCGTTAAATAAGGTATTAAATCATAATTGTGTTCATCCAGTTCCTCTACTGTACTTTCAATATAATCGATGTAATAATAACCATCGCTATCCAAATTTAAACAACCCATTAAACTTTCCATCTCCTCTTCAGAGGAATTTATTCGCAAAGGAAAGTTTTTTGCAACTTCCATTACATCAGGATCAAGTATTATACGAGGAAAATTGGCGATTTTAGATTCTAATTTGTATGCACTGACTAATGCTGGTCCAAAAACATACTTATCAGTATGGAGAAGTTTTCCAACGCTAATTCCACCTCGGGTTAAGTATCCTTTATTGGCAAATTCAAAAGCAATATGCAGAAAATCCAAAATTGAATAAAACACTTCGCTACGTTCTTCTATCTTAAATGATACTACAAATGAATCAGAAAATTGCGTTACCATTTTTGAAGTAGAAAGACCGCTGTCATATTCTATTAAAATTGATTCGGCTATATCGATTACCCTTTTTATATTATTAATTTTCTCAACTACATCTTTTTCATCCTCGTCGATCGTAGAATTTATGTGATTACTAAAGCCTAATATATCAATAAAACAACAGATTCGATATTCATAATTCATAAGAAACAGTTTATTTTGTTACCACACTTAACATTTTAGCTATAAGTTCTTTTGGTTTCGGCCTATGGAAAGTGTTATCGATTTTATTGTCGAGGTAATGTGCAAAAGATGCGTAGCTTTCACTTATCATTTCGTCGGCCTGTTGCTGACTTTTGATATTGTGTTGTTTTAAATCCAAGTTTAGATAATTATGGTGGTATTCCAATAAACAAACGTCCAAGTCCAATTTACGTGTTTCAAAAAAATGACTATTATAAATTAACGTATCCATATCAATGATTACCAAATTTTTAATGTTTGCTATATATAAACCTTTTTCCTTAATCTCTAAAAGGGCTTTCGTAAACCATCCATTAATGATTTTATTAATGCCTGGCGTATTGAACATTCTATAGTGTACTACTAATATTGGATAAATTATGGCTTTTTCAGAAGGTGCATTCACATCAAATGCAAGAGATTTTGTCAATATATCTTCGATTGTATCAATCAATTGTAATACTGCTTTTGGCTTGCCGTTCTCATTTTCTACGAAAGTTATTTTAAGCTTTTCCAGTATTTCATTATACTGTGTGGATTGCTTTATTTCTTTGCCCAATAGAACATCCTTTGATTCGAATAAAAAAATCTTTTTACCATTACGAACGTAATAATCTGGTGCACCTTTAAAATTTGCGTCCAACTCTTTTCCAGAACGTTGCATAAATCTATTACCAAATATTTTTTCAAGTGTTTGGCTTAAGAGGTATTGTTCTGAAAATTGAAGGTTTTTTATACCATATAAATTTTTTAGCTGTTGATCTTTTGGAAGCACCTCATTTCTATCCTTAAAACGAAAATAAAGACCCTTATAAATCATTTCTACTGCGAACAATGGATAGATTATTCGGTATTTTCCTTCTTCAAACTTATAAAGTGGATAGCTTCTGGTTTTTGTGAAATCAAAATCGGATAGTCTTTCGGCGTCCTTTTTTATATGTTTTTCGATAAATAAAGAAAGTTCTTCCTGCTTGTCCGCATCAAGATGGATTTCAATATGCGCCTCCTTTTTGGCTGTTAACACAGGATAAATAATCCCTAATAATTTATGAAGATATTCTTTAAAGTCTGCTACTTCATAATAATGGTAAAAAGATTTTAATAAATGGTTACTGCCTTCAAAATTAACCGAAAATTCGAAAAAGCTGTATGCCTTTAGAAATTGACAAAGAAAAACCTTGTTTATTTGATAGTCTGTTATATCAAAACTATGCAGATGGTTTCCAACGAAAAAATTATCAAGTGTGCTATCGATATTATATTCTTCGAAATTTTTGGCTAAAACCTTACCTCGTTCTGTAATAGTTTGTTGGTTGAAAATTGTATAGGCCTTAAAGAAATTAATTTCAATATCTAAAAATTCTTCACTACTGTATTCTTTATTGTCAAATTCAGCAGGATTGTCATAAACATATTCAAAATAAACAAGGCTACTTAGTGGATATACTACTTCGAAAGTATCAATCTCAAAATCATTTTCTTCTGCATAAATTATTATACGTTTATGTACACTTTGGGCAAAGGCATAATTGGCCTGTGAAAAATACTTTGGTAGGAAACCGGACAGACCAGAAAATTCAGAGCCTCTATTCTTTATGCCTAATAAAAAAGACCCCATTAATAAGCGCATATCCTTAGCCAAGTCTTTCAAATAATAATCAATTGGTTTTTGCTCTTCATCCGGAAAGCAGATTTCAAAAGTCAATGGCATCTTAATTGTTACACCCATAATTTTAAACAATTTTATTTCGTGAGTTTCCAGTTTAATAATGTAAATGAGCTTTGATAGAGTAACGTCTATATGATTTTTATCATTACTGGTCAGATTAGATCGTATACTGTTTGCTCATTCTATTGCTACTTTTAGATTTTCCATTTTATCTCTTTTAGCCTTGACCCAATCATCCTCAAAGATTCAAGCACATCCTTTTCATCAGGCAATTCTCCGGTAAGCAAATCCTTAAACGAGCCGGTATAAGTCTTGCTTACAGTATCCCATACTTTCTCCGTTTCACTGAAGAACAACGATTCTGATGGGTGTTTGGACAGCCATTCTTTGTCATTGGGTATCGCTTTATCATCATCTTTTCCAACTTGTATAAGCATCGTTTCAAAATCATCTAATTTTAAAAATGAAGAAATTCTCTTTTCCTGTAGCAATTGATGCAAATCGTAGGTGTGACGGACTTTATTAGCCAAATCGTCCAAAGGGTTTTCAGTATATGAAAACCTGACCAGGCTTATTATCTTTTCGCAAAAAGTACGCTCGATACTGATTACATTTACCTTAAAAGGTTCAAGTTGGTATTCCTTGATAAGATCTGGATTATTGGTTGTGGCAATAAATTCTGTAATCATTGAATGTATTTCGACTTTTTCAGAAGGATGTGAATTACCAAGACTTGAAACTTCCAATACAATTTGGTCCCTCACTTGGCCATACGTTCCTTTAACTCCTACTTTATCATAACCATAGACTATCTTTCTAATTTTTCCACGTTTGTTCTCCAATGGATGATTGGGAATTACCGTCATAACTGTTTCTAAAACACTGGTTACTTTTTTTAGTTTTCGTTTTAAAGAATTATCCGTTTCGTCTTCTTCCTTGATAACCACTATATCAATATCTTCTGAAAAACGGTCGATAATACCGAAGCATTTGGAAAGAGAAGTTCCACCTTTAAAAACTGCGATTTCCTTGGAATTAGCATTCGTAAAGATTTGCTTGAGTGCGAAAGTTACCCAGTAATCTTTTTCGATATAGACTTCGGAAATTTTAAAATGTTGTGCAGTTGCTACGATAGCACCCTCAAAGGCATCTTTATAGTTGTGTAATTTCATTAGGTGATGTTCCAGTTTGAGATAGTAGACAGTGTTTTTTGAGATATTCCAAATTCATAACTGCTTAAATAATTAATGGTTTCTTTTAGGGATTCGCTCAATTGGTCAAGTGAAAGAACTTCAAGAATTGCTCCCAACAAAGCCCTAACCTTTGGTGGGTATGCTTTCGCAAAACTGGTCAGCTTTTCTTTATCTTCATCCGAAAGGTTATCAATCTTTTTCTTTAGAAAATCAATCCCTACCTTTTGATCCATATCTGGAATGTTCTTAAAATCCTTTATTACGTCCAAGAGCTGCAATAATGGTACAATCTTTTTCGTAACAGGAACGTAACTCTTGGCAGGTTTTATAATAAGGCTTCCAATTTTTGTCTTTATCTCTTTATCCTTACTTGCCAATCTCACAACGTTAGGAACCTGAGTGGTTAGGCCAAGTTGATTGTATAATCGAACTCCGGTTATATAAGCAATTTGTTTATCGTTTTCGAAGAGGTAATTTTTCAGCAATACATCTTCTCTTGGCTTTAGTTCTCCAAAAACAGTTTGCTTGGGTTTATAATACATCCCATTTTTATATCTCTTGATAACCCCATTAGCAACCAATCGGCTTAAAGCTTTAGCTGCAGCAGAAAATTCACTTTGAGGAATAGACAAAGTATCGTATGTAAATACCTCTCCAGTATCTATACGAGCAACTTTAGTTTTTATGGATGTTGTTATATTCATAATTCTAATAGTACAAAGATAATAATTTTAAGTATTATTTGTCAAGTTTTTTCCATTATTTACTTGACTAATAGAAACAATAACTGTTTCATTATTAGTTTCTCTATGTACATTATTAGGTCTTTATACTGTTGGAAAGTTATTAGTTAAAGAAAGAAAAGGTTTGTCTACATCTTAATCTTCTTCGCTATTCTTTATACCTTCAATTGTTTTAAGAATTGCATCTAAATCATATCCTTTGTCTGCATAGATTAAAACGCAATTATGTTTTTCACAAAGTTGCTTTTTTCTTATGTCTCTTTCTACAGTTCTTTCAAAGGCTTCTTGACCACCAAAAATTTCAATTGGCTCATAATGTTGAGCACCTTGATATTCAATTCCAATATTCAGCTTTGGAAGATAAATGTCCAAATGCTGGCGACCAAGCCACTTCGGTGAAGCGTGATGTATAACTTCTTCCGCTTTAAAATAATCTGAGATTTTATAAAAAAGTTCTGTTTCGCTAATCCAACCTTCCCCTACTTTTGGCATTCCTATTTCTTCACGAAATACATCTTCTGCTTGTTTCAATATCAGTCGGAATTGATTAAAAATCGATTTTTCAACTACGTGAGGTAATGAATTGATATAACCGGATTCTGCCTGATAATCATCTATCCCCTTGTAATGCTCATATTCTGCATTGGACAAAAAGAAATTTTTATAATATTCAGAGCTGTACTCATAGATAAATTCTGACTTTTGCTTTTTCAAAAAACTTAAAAGTGATTTTTTTGGCGCTAAGTCAACTTCCTTTTTAATTTTAATAGGCTGGCCATTTTCAAAGAATAAATCGAAAAACCTACTTCCTTTTTCCTGTTTATACAATTCAAGCTGCCTGCCTGCAAATGGTTTGATGTCTTTAATATTGTTTTGACCGAATTCGGTTAAGTGACTATATCCACCAAGTTTAGTTATAAGTTCGCCATTGAGAAGTTCACGATTAAGTTTCTGTTCATATTCAAGTATCGTTTTGATACTGATATATTCATTTTGATTGATCAGCTCCCAAGATTTTTCATAATTATCAGCACTTTCCAATTGTTCAATTATTGCAGACTGCCCATACGATTTGGTTATTGGATAATACTTTACAAGATTATCTAAATGGTTCTGCACCTCTTTAGTGTTAGAATTATGGTTTTGCAACAAATCGAAAAAGAGAATAAACGTGTAGTTATCATTTCCTTTCACATCAATGTATTGATGATTAAGAAAATGCTGCTTGTAGATTCTGTAGAATTTTGCTTGTCCGGGATTTGCTTCCCTTATCTCGTTGTATGAGTAAATATATTTATGATTCCAGTGTGGAATTGGACTTTCATAATCATAAAATCCCATTTCGCTTTTTGGAACTAATTTTTCTCGTTTTTTACAGTCATTCCAAAATTTGACTTTTCCTTTTACTGTTACTTTTGAAAGGTCAACTTCTTTCTCAATCCTTTTTGGCAGATACAAATCTCCGCCCACAAATTCCAATGAGCCTAAATTTTCAATTTTGGTGTCTCTTAAACTTACTTTTCCACCGACTTTTTTTAATGCACCCAAGTCTTGAATATTTGAGTAGCGTAAAATCATATCTCCACCTACAAATTCTAACTCATTCAATGATTTGAGGTTAGAATATGTGGTAAATGAGCTGATGAAAAAATTATTTTTGACCTCTTTTAAAGTTCCGAGACTTTCAATGCCTGCATCACTAAATCCAAGAAACCCGTTTACTTTTTCTACATCATCCAGACTTTTAATAGTTTCGCCTCTAATAATAACGTCCTCATTGATTTCATTCGATTTGATGATTTTCTTCAGTTCGTCGTATGTAAATATATCAGTGGGATTGTAACTCATTGATTTTATTCAATCTTGATTCGTGTAATTAACTGGTTGACCTGCTTGCTTAAAAAGACTCCTTTTTAAGTTGTTGAAAACTTACTTGGAGCGGTCTCCATTGTATGTGGTGCTTTCACAATTTATTATTTCATTCAAATATGCCAATAACCAAATTGTAATTCCAGTTTTAACTTTTAGACTTCTTACTTGATTTTCGGTAATACCAATATTTGGTTGGTGAACGTTACATAAAATTGAATAGCAATCACATACATATTTTATTTCATTTTTAGTAAAGTCCTCCAACATTCCAAATTGAAATTGTGATGTAAAGAACTCAATTTTTTGTTCTCTATTTATTCGGACGCGGATTAGTTTTTGTTTGCCATTTTTGTATTTACGAAATTCTTTTTCAAACATTTCAGAATCTTTCAATATCGCAATTGGTGCCAAAACATCGTCGATTAGATATTCTAAAATTGTTCGCAAAGAAATTAGACAATGTCTTAACCTGTCAGGATTTGAATTACTTTCAAGGGCATAATTTGCGCCGAACCAAAGATTTTCAAGTCCAAGTTCTTGTAAATATGGAATGAGATTTTCACTCAAAATTTCTTCCTTGGCATTTATATCTTCATCGGTCAAATCACAAACTAAACTCGCTTTAAATTCCTCGGCAGATTTCAAATTTAGAATTTCCAAATCAGTTATAAATCCAAATTGCAATTCAGGATTATTTCTTAATCGCTCGCCAATTTTTCCGATTTCCCTTAAACTTTCAAGAAATTCAACATTCATAAATGGTTTAAACTCTGGAAAATCAAATTTTGGGAAATTGTATGTAGGAATGTCAATTTCCGGAAGAAGGGCTTTGAATTTGTTTTGTGTCTCAATCATTTGGTGCAAACTTTAGGGTATAACAAATCGGTTGGATATTTTTGTCATTTCCGATAGCTTTGAATTCATTCCTGTTAGTTTTGATATTTTATCAAAAGTGGTTTCTTGCATTACTTATATTTATATATATCCAAACAAATATAAGTTTTTATAACCCCATTTTAAAGAAAAAATTATTGACAATTGTTAGCACTGAATTGTGCTTTATCTAAAAATCGACCGATCCTCATTATAAATCCGTTCAAAATTTCCTTCTAAATCAGCCTCTGTATAAGTATGAATTTTGCTAGGTAATTTCCTTTCAATTTTTGAAAGTTTAAACTGGACCTTTTTATCCTTTCCATCGGAATAAGTAATAAACTCTCCCTGCTTCAACCGAAAAAAGATATCTGCTGGAATTTTTGGAATCTCCTTCTCTCCTGTCGTAATTCGTGTATCAAAATCGAGCTTATGGCCCCGACTTATACTTTTGGTTGGATCTTTAACAATCTCAAAAAAGCGTTCGTAATATTTAGCAGTGTCCGGAGCCTTGACTTTACGGGAGAATTGATAGGAAAGGTTACTCAATTTTTTCAAAATTGAGATCGCAATTTAAAATTCACTGATTTAATTGTCTATTAATTTCAATGCTCATTTAATCATCTCAATTGGGTTCAACTTGTAAAACAATGTTTTTTAAGAATGTAATTTACTGGCTTTTACTTTTAATTCTATCTAATAACTTAAAGACTTCGCTTTTATAACTAATACCAATAGGTATTTCAAATTTATCGACCATCAAGTGGTTTCTATTAAATGAGGTTATTCTTCCTTCATTCACAATATATGATTTATGTACTCTACGAAACGGGTGCTTATTTAGCCTTTTTTCAAAATCTCCTATCTTATATTTTACAGTATATTTAGTTTCATTCACTTGAATATCTATATAATCCTTAAAGCTTTCAACAAATAAGACTTCAGAAAGTACAATCTTAATATGATCATTGCCCGATTTTAAAATTATATATTCGGATGAATTAAGGTTAGTTGTTTCATCATTATTGGTTTTCAACTTACTACTGAAACGGTCAATTGCTTTTAGAAACCTTTTAAAGGTTATTGGTTTTAGCAAATAATCTACAACATCCAGTTCATAGCTTTCAGCCGCATATTCTCGATATGCAGTGGTTAAAATGATTTTAGGTGGATTTTCTAAACTTTTCAGAAAATCCAATCCACTCAATTCAGGTAAATTAATATCTAAAAAAATTAGATCAACCTGTTCTGTTTTCAAAAATTCAAAAGCCTCAATTCCAGAATCACAAGTTCCAGCTACTTGAAAAGTTTTGAATTTGGATAAATGATTTTCTATTAGTTTTATTGCCAAAGGCTCATCATCTACAATTAAACATTTAGTAGTCATAAATTTGTATCTATGGTTAATTTAACTCGGTATAGGTCACACATATCTTCAAACTCTATTTCAGAATTTGAACCATAAGTTAAACTTAATTGTTTAATCAAGTTTTTATTTCCTAACTCACTTTTTTTTATTTTCAAATCTGATCCTTTCGTATTCCATATATTGAAAAGTATTTTACTCCCAGAAGATTTTAGTTCAATTCCAACAGTAGAAATTGTCCCTTTTTTAGTTGCTGAATGTTTGAAAGCATTCTCAACTAACGACAGTAAAAGCAAGGGTACAACTTGTAAATTTTGAGATACATTTTTTTCAAAAGTAACTTTTAAAGATGGATAACTCAATTCTTTCAACTCGATAAAATTTTCAATTAGGTCAATTTCCTTTTTTAAGGGTATATATTTTTTTTCACCATCATAAATAATGTAATCAAGGATTTTCGAGAGCTTTTCTAAGGCAATCGGAGCTTGGTCTGATTTAATTAAGGCCAAAGAATATATATTATTGAGCGTATTAAATAAAAAATGAGGGTTGAGTTGCATTTTCAACATTTTTAGTTCGGTTTCTATTTTAGCTTTATCTAACAATAAGTTCTCCTCCTTTTGCTTTTTATAATCTAAAAAGTATTTTATGAGTAAAAATATGAATACAATCTGATATAATCTGATTGTATATTTAAAGAATAAGAAGGGTACGTTAATAAGGATTTCAGTGATTGACTCTTTGGAAAAGGGTGGAGTTCTAATAAGTGGTTCTGTAAGATGAACCATTGTGATTCTTAATGTTACCGACAATATATAAGCACTTATAATAATTATAGTTGCACCCCATAAATATTTTTTTTTGAGTATGAATTTTGGGATAATGATGTATGCAATTAGATAAGTAGCGAATATCTGAAAAGGTATGAAGGTAAGTGCATAAAAAAAAATTCTCCTAAATTTATCTACTAAAAATTCATTCACAACTGGAAAGTCCTCTAAAGGTACAGTTCCGGTTATTACCATACTGAAAAAAGCAAATAACCAAAAAAGGATATGCTTTTTAAACCTTGAAATGTTTGTTAGTTGATAAATACCATAAGTTTTAAAACGTTTAAAATAATTTATTTTTTACAATGGATTGTGCTTTTGAAGACGAATTCGTTGTTTCTCCCTATGAATAAAACAACAAAGATGACAAATTTAACAAGACGCAAAGAACCGCCAATGTATAAGTCAAAAGGTCTATTTTGTAGCTTTTGATTAGAATATCAAACCCTTTTTGCATTTTTGTTATAGAAAATTAATCATTATGATTTCAACTATCTTAATAAATCTACGTGTTTTACTAATCTCATTTATTTGCTGTATAAGTATCTATAGCTCAGGAATTGCCCAAAATTCCATTGTTAAGACCGAATTAGATTCCATACTAACCGCTGAAAATCAAAAAGGAAACCTGAATGGTAGCGTGTTGGTAGTTAAAAACCAAAAAATCATATTTGAAAAATCTTACGGCTATGTGGATGGTTCAAAGACTCAGGTTTTAAACAAACACTACCGGTTTAATTTAGGTTCTGTATTTAAAGAGTTTCCAGGTGTAGCGATAATGCAATTAGAAGAAATGGGGAAATTGAAGTTAAGCGATCCTATTAATGAGTATCTAAAGGAGCTTCCTGATTGGTCAAAAGATATAACCGTAAAAAACCTGCTCCAATATACCAGTGGATTGCCAAATGTAACTTGGGGAAATATATTTGAAAATAATACTGTGGTTAAAGAAAAGCATCTAATTAATTCGTTGTGTTCTATAAAAAATCTTGAATTTAAACCCGGCACAAATTACCTATACTCAACATACAACCCAGTACTGCTTATAAAAATTGTGGAAGCCATTTCGGGTCAAAAATTTTCAGATTATGCAGAAAAGAATTTATTGGCTCCAGCAAAAATGGAGCAAACCGTCTTTAAATCAGAATATCCATATATAGATAGGACTAAAATGGCAATTCCCTTCAATTCAGAGTATAAAGAAGATCATTACAATATAGCGATTGACTTTGTTTTGTTGAGTAGTACTCCTAGAGATATTTATAATTGGTTTCATCATTTAGAAAATTTTAAAGTCATAAGTAAAAAGTCTCTAAAAACGCTTTCTAAAGAGTTTCTCGATTTACCTGAAATTAACACTCAATCTCCGTTAGGTCATTTAAAATGGAACGGTAATAAAATCGAAAGTCATATTCATCATGGCAACTCAAATAATTATGAATGTATCATCAAGAGTTTTCCGCAAGAAAAACTAACAATCGTAATTCTTACGAATCGAGAAGCAGGCGAAATTCATAATTTAGCCGATAAAATCCATAAAAGAATTTGAAGATTAACAAGATTATGTTTCTCGCTTTTAACATAACTGTTATCTCTTTAATTCAAGACATAACACATTTTAGAGAAGAAAAAAAACTTATTAATTTAGAAAGGCATTATTATTCTTTTGAGGAATTAAAGATAGACCTTGCCTCCTCATAAACCCGTTCAAAATTATCCTCCAAGTCTGCCGTAGAATACTCCTTCACTCCCTTTGGCAAACTTCTTTGAATCATCTGTAACTGAAACTGTACCTTTTTATCCTTCCCATCCGCATAAGTAATAAACTCCTGGAAGGCTATTCCGGAGTAATGGAAGCCAACCCTTTCTTTACTGAAGTACATAATGTAAAAAAACGGCAACCCTTTGTTCTGGATGAAGGTCTTTATGACGAATGGTTTAATTCTAATCTAAATGAAGAAAATGTACTGGAATTAATCGCGAATGGCTTCACTTCAAAAGAATTCAATGCCCATCCCGTGAGTACCGATCTTTATAGAAGAAGCATCGATACCAATAAAGCTTATATTCTTGAAAAAACGCCGCCTCCAGGTTTGTTGTTTTAAAGTTTTAAAAAAAAATCTCTAGACTTGTCAATCCTAAAATTGTAATAAAACAGTTTAGCTTTATTTCTCAACTATTTCAAAAATGGATTGAAAACTCTCTTCAATTGATAAAATCTCTTCATCTGTAAAGTCATCAAATTCTTTTTCCCTTTTATTCTTTGAGAGATTGCCTTTATTCTGATTTAGAAGCTTAATTAGCAAATCAACTTTAGTGTCAGGCAAGGATAAATAACTGTTTATATAATTGGTCATTCGATCATATTTCTCCAAGTAATCCAATTCGGCTGGTATTATTTTTTCAATAGTTTCCGCTACGCATTCATATAAAAATTCTGCCTGTGCAGTGAGATCGTAATACCGGTATAAATCAATAGTGTCATTTAAAATCTTAACGTTATGATCTTTCGTTGGTTCCCATTCTACTATATCTATTCTTTGCGATGAGTACGACTCCAAGATTGATTGATATTCATCAATACGATTTAAAATAGCCGCAGAAACAGGAAAAATCATCCCTCTTCTAGTATATCCCATCCTAATTAGGATATGATGGATTATATATCTGTGTAAACGACCATTACCATCTGCAAAAGGATGAATAAACACAAATCCGAATGCCACTGTAGCAGCAACTAAAACAGCATCATATTCAGACTCTTGTAGGAGATTGTTTGTCTGCAATAGTCCTTTCATTAAAGAAGGCAAGTCCACGACCTTGGCAGAAATATGATCCGGTAATGGAGATAGAGTTTCCCGATCGTGCTCCCCGATAAATCCTTCCTCCGTTCTCAGGCCCATGTTGCTGAGCTTTTTAGCGCCCATTACAATATCCTGAAGCCGTTCCAGTTCTTCGAGCATCAGTTGTTTTTTACCCGCTTCCCCAATAGCTTTCCCCCAATTCCTTGCCCTGACGTTTGGAGGGTATTCCCCTTCAATAGCGAAAGAAGCCTTGGAGTCTTTCAATAGTAGAAATGCCGCAGTTCGTCTGATGAGATCTTTATCCCTACCATCCAAACCTTTCTCGATCAAACCTGATAAATCTCTAGCTATAAAACCTTCGATCTTTTCGGTTTTTCTTATCATGGGGCAGAATTCTACAGTTCCCGGCAAGTTGTTTTTGACCCTATGACGGGTAGAGTTTAAGGAAGAACCAACATATTGTAGTTTTGGATTGACAATTTCAACATAGGTTCCTGTCTTTAAATCAGGTATCTCAAGGGTATCACCTATTAGCCATTCATATAAAAACCATATCCTTCTACTGTATTGGCTCGTTGGCTGGTTATTTAACATATTGATTATGGGCTCCTCTTTCGTGAACTGGAAGAGCTTCTTCAATATGTACAGATCGACACCCTCATACTTTAAAGCAAAGATTAAATGGCTCACAAGGTCCTTATCGGGTCGATGTCTTGTTGTAAATACTTGCCATTGGGCGGTATTATAACGTTGATGTTTTTCCGTAACAATGGAAAGTATATCAGGTAATGGGATGATTATGTCAGTATTTACCTCAATTTCCGCTATTAAAAAGGCGTAGCCAGCCAGAAATCCAGATTCAGGAGTAGATCGTCCGTGAAATACATTTATTTTATGTGAATATTGATTACTCATGATTCTATTTTATGAAATACAGTTACAAATATAGTATGAAAATCAATTACTTTGTATGAATTTCGGTTATTTACAAACATTAAACGCGAAAAGTATTTACAAGGATACTATTGAAAAAATGTTCGTTAAGGCACATAGTTTAGTATAACCGCAGTTACGGGTTGATATGCAATAATTTTCGGTTTAACACAAGCCGAATTTTTAAATTTTACTTATTATTTTTTTTCTCAATAAGCCAAATTTAAAAATTTGGCGACCTCGAAAATATGCCCGAACCCTCGTGTTGGCAACGACTCACACTATATTTTATATACGGCTTAAGTTTGATTTCTATTTAAAACACTAAATTAAGGCATATAAATAAGAAAGAACAAAAGAGCGGAATAAGGTTATTATATACGCAGAGACCTAGATCTCGTCAACATTGAAAATCCCTGCTCTTTTCTACACAGATTTCGTACAGTTCTATGAGGCTTTGGACCTCGATTTTAAGTCGTTGAAACTCGCGTAGCTTGTCCTTTCAAAAAACATTTACCTATGAATAAAGATATCAATTATTTTGGAATTGACATTAGTCACTTAGTCTTTGATGTTACAGACTCCAATGGCAATTACAATCAGTTTAAAAACAATCCATCTGGCTTTAAAAAGTTTGCGAAACTCTTGGACAAAGAAAGCCATTGCGTGATGGAGGCGACAGGTTATTATCACTATCAGCTAGCCTATTTTTTATTGGAAAACAACATCCAGGTTTCGGTAGAAAACCCATTGGCGGTAAAACGATTTATCCAGATGAAGCTCTCGAAGATCAAGACCGATAAAAGTGATTCAAAACTTATCTGCGAGTATGCCCAACAGGTGGAATTGAAACCTTGGCAGGGTAACTCAAAGCATCAAATAGAATGCCTGCAAATGACCAGGCTCCTTGCTGTATATACAAAACAGAGCACGATGTTAAAAAACAAACTGCACGGAGAGACTGTTTTGGGAAACCCAAGCAAAGCGGTTGTAAGTTCTTTAAAACGAAGTTTAAAACATGTTAAAAAAGAGCTGGAAACCATAGAGACAAAACTATTGCTATTGGTAAAACAAGTGCATCAGGATGTTCTGACACGTATAAAAAGCATCCCTGGGATCGGTGACAAGACAGCTATAATGTTAGTGGTTTTAACAGATGGATTTGATCGTTTTAAAAGTGGAAGTGAATTGTGTAGCTATGCAGGTCTGACCCCAATAATCCGGCAAAGTGGAAGCAGTGTAAAAGGACGGCCCCGAATAAGTAAGATAGGCAATCAAAAGCTTCGGAATTTATTGTTTATGTGCAGTTTTAATGCCTGTAAATACAACAAGGCTTGCCGGGAAATTTATGAGCGAATTGTAGCCAAGGGAAAAAGCAAAAAACTGGCATTGATTGCTGTCTGTAATAAGCTGCTAAAACAAGCTTTTGCAATAGCAAAATCAGGGTTAATATACGAGGAAACCTATAGAAGTACTTTAGTGAAAAATTAATCCTTTTTTACTTGTTTTTTACCACAGTACTTTGTTAGGCACAGTTTTTTTAGTATTCTCTTCTCTTATTCCAATCGTACTTATCTTTGTTTTGATTATTTTTTTCTGCTAATTCAGATAGCATATTGTCAATCCATTCTTTGTTCACCCATTTACCATTGACAAAAACACCAGATATTTTTCGTGTATTATTTATATTGTCTAACGGATTAGCGTCAAGTAAAACAAGATCTGCAAATTTTCCGACTTCTACTGTTCCAATTTTATCTTCAATTTCAAGCCAAGTAGCTGGTAATCTCGTAGCCGAAACTAATGCTTCTTCTTCTGTAAGACCTGCATTAACTAAAAGTTCAAGTTCATTGTGAAGTGAAAATCCCCAAACTATTCCCGAGGTTCCTGAATCTGTACCTGCAACCATTGGCACACCAGCATTTTTAAGAGCCTTTACTATACTAATATGAAAATTGACCAGAGAATCAAAATAAGCTACTCGTTTGGGTGATGTACCTTTATAGTATTGATTTGACACTATCCATTTACTTTGCATAAGTGGATGCACATATTTAAAACTCGGTAAATTCCTCACACTATCAAGTGAGCGTGCTTGTTTTGCTATATATACTAAATTTGAAAGGTTTGGTATCACCCAAGTGTTATTGTCTTTAGCTAGTTTTGCAAACTCTTCAGCTACTTCAGTTGTATACTCGTCAGTCTGACTTGAGAATTCCTCTGCGTGTGCAACCATTCCAAAATGAGGTACAAAAGCCTCTTTAGTGTTTCCTTTAAAGATTGTTGGAATATGACCAATAACTTTCATATTTTGTTTACTTGCCTCATCAACAATAGCTTTATAAGTCTCAATATTTAGATTAGAATAAACTTTAATAAATTCATAGCCTTGTTGTTTAGCAAGTCTTACAGTTTGTCTTCCATCATTAGGCGTGTTTGCAGTATTTCCAGAGTCGCCACCATCTACTAAATATGCTAAAGCAATTCGAGGTCCTATGACTTTACCATTGATAATTTCATTTCTCTGTCCGAAATGTTCTACTCGACCACTAAGTTCAAAAGTCGTAGTAACTCCATTCGCAACGTAGAGCAACATAAAATCTTGGTTATCTATAAATAAGGTAGCACCTTTTGTAGGATAATTTGAACTCATTCTTATGTCCGCAAGATTATGAACGTGCATATCAATAAGTCCTGGAATTAACCATTTTCCAGTTCCGTCGATTATTTTAGCATTTGGTGGAATTGTATCATTAATCGAAATAATTTTTTGATTTTGAATTACGACAGTAGCTTTTTCAATGACTTTATTGTTTTCTGTCATTGGAATTATGTTCACATTTCTTATGACATATGTGATATTCTCTTGTTCATTTGTATCTAATTGAGATTGGTTTTGTGCGTTTAAATTGAAGTTAATAGTGACAATTAGAATTAGAATTTTTAGGTATTTCATTATGATTTTTGATTGATGATTGTCTTTAGATGACGATAAAAATGAGACTTTGTTACAATCTTGGTCAAATTGTGCCTAACGGCAGTTTGTCTAATAACCTATCGCCATTTTATATATTTCTACTAAAATACAGTTTTTCGAATTAGTTATGCGCTACGACTTGTTTTTTTGATTTTAGTTCGCAGCATACTTCTAAACGTATTAGAATTGATTCTACAAACGTAATAAAGGCCGTGTAAGCCTCGAAAACAGACGAGTTAGCTTCTTTAAGGATATTCCATATCCTTGTCAAGTTATAGGCGATGAATATAAGCCCTACATCTGCACTGGCCCTTTGCATGGTTTTTTTGGTGATGATGTGGTCAAAACTCCACTGTCGTTTGATAGTGCCATAGGGATGTTCAACAATAGCTTGCCGTTTTTTATAAGCATCCGGGCTCCGTAATACTCTTTGTGCATTGGCTTCTATATATTGGTGGAACTCGCTTCGCTGTATCACCTTTCCATTTACTTTGGAGGTTGTGCACAATGCCCTCACCGGGCAGGTTTTACATTTGTTTGTTTTATATTGTTTGAAGCGATAATTGCGGCCTTTATAGGTACTGCCATTACTTTTAAGTGTGTTTCCCTGCGGGCAGGTATAGGTGTCGTTTTCTTGATTGTATTTAAAATGTTCTGAGTTGTAATTGGGATCAGGTGCCTGTGATGCCCTGCCTATACCTGGAATGGCAACGAGCGTTTCTATGCCCAGATTGTCTGCTGTCCTAAATTCACTCCCTGTATGGTATCCCTTGTCATAGAGCGCCGTAAAAGTGTTTGTTCCCAGAATGGTTTTGGCCCTCCGTAGCATCTGTCCCATCGCCTTGGAGTCGTTCTTATTGGTGACCAGATAATCAAAAGGGATGTTGTTCTTTGCATCCACGGTGGTCTGGACACAATACGCTACTTCAGTAATGTTGTTGCGTATTATTAAATGTTTGCTATCGGGGTCTGAGGTCGAGATCTGTGTTTCCCCAGATTCCTTGAGCTCTTTTTCAAGTTGTTCATATTGTTTTCTGCGTCCTTGGTGAGTATCAATATCTTTTGTAATCTCCTCTTTTTCATCATCACGCTCGCTCTGCTCCAATGCCTTGTTATACTGTTCTAGTTTGTTGTCGATATAATCTAGGTGCCGTTGTATTTTCTTTTGGTTAAAATTGTTCTTCTTGCTGTTCTGCGCTCTTAACTTGGTACTGTCGCCAGCTATGAGTGTTGCGCCAATAAGCCCAAAATTACGGGCAATCTGTACGGTTGCGAAAAACACTTTTTTAATTGCCTTGGTGTTGTCTTTTCTAAAGTTGCTAATGGTGTTGTGGTCGGGAGCTAGCGATTCCAGAAGCCACATCACTTCTATGTTTCTGCGGCATTCCTTTTCTAGTTGGCGAGAAGAACGCACACGGTTCATATAGCCATAGATATACAGTTTAAGTAAAATGGCGGGATGGTATGCCGGGGGCCCGTTTTCGGTGTAAACTGAACGAAAGCCAAGCTCGGCCAGATTGAGTGAGTCTACGAATTGATCAATAGCCCTGGCACTGTTGTCCATTTCTATCGAATCTTCGAGGGAAATGGGAAAAAGGCAGGTCTGTCTTCGGTCTTTTCCAAGTATAAATTTCATAGCATGAAGATACGGAAACCTTAAAAGATGACCATGAAGTTATTTGGAAAAGTATCAAGAAGTTATTAGACAGTCTGACGGTCTAGTATAAAAGAAGTAGGGCTGTAAATAAGCAATTACCATTCGGATTATCTACAAGCCAAATCTTTTGCATTTTGTTTTATATTTTTGTTTTAAAAACCAAATCAAAAGATTTGGCGACCTCGCAAATGTGCCTGAAACATTGGGTTTAGCACTTACTTGCCCTATTTTTTTTATACATTGTTGGCAACCGTAATTCATTCATACTCTAAACGATAGACAAACTTAATTTCGTCATTTATTGTTTTTTTAATTTCTTTCAATTTATCATTCTCATAATTAAATTCAAGGAGTTTGTTATTATTAGAATTAATGAAATCAGTTCTAATAATACTTGGCTTTATGCCTTTTTCGATTGTTGTCCATATTTCTTTTGGTGGGATTTTATCCCAATATGTTACAAAATATTCTTTAGTTTTAATGGTTTTATCGCCCGAATATTCAAAACTCTCAATCCACCGTAACGGTTTTCGTTTGTATCCATATTCTCTTATCTTAATTAATTGAGAATTTCGGTCATAATTAAACAGCCAAGTTCTTGGTTCCATTTTCCATTCATAAGGAACTTTCACTTTAGTTAAATTACCATTTTTATATTTATATTTCTTTTTCTGTCTGATAGTCCATTCTCGATATCTTACAATATCCTCTTCCGCAGGAATACAACCAATTGAACTATCAATGCCATAATCTGGCGCGCCCTCTCTTAATTTAGATTTGCGTTCATATTCCCAACTAATTTTCTTCTTTAAAAGTCCAGAGGTATTATACTCAAAAATTGTTTTTAAAGTGTCCTCATTTATGTTAGTGTAAAATCTTTCGTATGGATTATTTAAGTCAGAATACTTGTAAGTGTAAGTTCCATCAATTTTATGTTTTCCTGAAATTGGCATATAATTGCTAAAAGTTTCTTTTGTAATTCTACCAGTACTATCGAAATATATAACTCTGCGAATAGAATCAGTCACATTGTCGAGAAACTTAATAATAGTAGTTTTTCTATTGTTACCAAAGTCAACATAATCAGGATAGATTTCCACGTTTTGAGAAAAGCTATTCTGAAGACAAGAAAATAAAAGAGTTATTATTATGTATTCGTATTTCATTTTTTATGTTCGTTAAGGCACATAGTTTACAAAGTTAAAGTCACATGCTTTACACTAGATTCTGACTTAGTCTAATTGATACTTGTTTATCTCTTATTTTATTTTCATTAAAGTAACCTAAAAATACGTCTCTATAAAATACTCTCCAAATTCCGTTTCCTTGATCTTCAACTCCTACGTATTTGCCCTTAAGTCCAGCAGTTAAATATACCCAATAATATGACTTCCACCGCAGGGATGCATTTTGGCATACTTTCATCACTTTCATGGTTGATGGATAATCATATGTTGGAATTTTCTCAGGGTATGGTCTATTGGAAAAATCATGGCAAGCAGCGGGGGTTTT
>NZ_AUBG01000012.1 GCF_000429125.1 Aequorivita capsosiphonis DSM 23843 | reverse complement strand
GATCGCGGGGATCGTCCAGAGCACCTCTTATTTTAATGTGGATGCGGGGGTATCCTATAACTTTTTGGACTTCTCGGCCCATTTTACGGTAAAGAACATCATCTTCCAGAACCGTTCCATCTACACGGAGAAATATGAATCCAACAACCAGCGGAAGTACCTATTGTCGGCGGCCTATGCCATTGGCAGCTTTGATGCGGACTGGAGCTATGAGCCCTCCTTTCTTTTCCAGTGGAGCGAACGAATGGGGGAACAGGCGGTGGACATCAACTTTAAGGCCTATCGGAAAATGGACTTCGGAGAGCTCTGGGGCGGGCTTTCCTACCGAAGGAGCCTGGACGGCGCCGAATATCGCAGCGGGATGGAGACCAAGGGGCAGAAGCTTAATTACATTACCCCGGTGCTGGGCATCAACTACAAGAACTTTTTGTTTGCCTATACCTATTCCTACCAGAGCGGCAACGTAAGGTTCGATAACGGCGGCTACCACCAGATTACCCTGGGTTATGACTTTGGCGGAAGGGGGGAACCGTATCAATGTAACTGCCCTGGGATAAATTGATGTGTTTTTGAAAATAATATTAAAACCTGATGCAATTTAATGCTTCAGGTTTTTCGATTTAAAGACTATTTCTATACCAAATAAGCCTTTTGTTGGTATTTGTTCTTATCAAGAATCTAATGCACCTATTATTGATTAATTATTTATATTAATCTTCAAAATCTAAAAAGTAGAAAATGATAATTAAAAGTGTAAATGGCAAACAACCACAGATTCCTAAAGATTGTTTTATCGCTGAAAATGCTACCATTGTTGGTGACGTTGTTATGGGGAGTGAATGTAGTGTATGGTTCAATGCAGTAATTCGCGGGGATGTTCATTCTATAAAAATGGGAGATAAGGTGAATGTTCAGGATGGAGCGGTGATTCATGCAACTTATAAAACTTCTCCCACGACTATTGGCAATAATGTATCCATTGGGCATAACGCAATAGTTCACGGCTGCACGATTCACGATAATGTACTCATAGGAATGGGAAGTATCGTTATGGATGATTGTATCGTTGAAAGCAACACGATAATAGCAGCGGGGGCAGTGGTCTCAAAAAATACTAAAGTTGAAAGTGGTAGTATATATGCTGGGATTCCTGCAAAAAAAATAAAAGACATTAGTCCAGAACTTTCTAAAGATGAAATTGAACGTATTGCGAATAATTATGTGATGTATTCGGAATGGTTTAAATAAAAGGAAGTGATTATTGGGTAGTCAATAGTTTCATTAAAATTCAATTTTATTTACGGAAATACTTTCAGAATAATCCTTCAGAAGAAATCTTAAGGTATTCGTTTTTACATTGGTATAAAACTGAAGCCTTGGTTTTATGTTTTCTTCGCGTAGCAGGTTTAAACTTTGAAGAACAATTTTTGTCTGTCTTGCAACTGCTTCCCCAGAATCGATTATTTTTACATTTTTAGGAAGTATTTTTTGCAATTGAGGAATCAAATAAGGATAATGGCTACAGCCCAAAACCAAAAAATCAATATTTGCATCAATCATTGGTTTGGTATGTTTTTTCAGCAGAGAAATCATTTCGGGACTGTCGAGTTTTCCTGCTTCTATTAATGTTACCAGTCCTTCTCCTATAATCTCCACTACACTTATATCTTTTGTGAATGCCTGAGTTGTTCTACTAAAAAGCGCGCTACTGAGCGTTCCTTTTGTGGCTAAAATACCTATGCTCTTTGAGTTGGTTTGCAACGCGGCTGGTTTAATGGCTGGTTCGATACCAATTATTGGAATTTCATAATTTTCGCGTAAGGTTTCAATGGCATTTGTTGTGGCGGTATTGCAAGCAACTACAATAATCTTACAACCTTGTTCTAAAAGTTTCTCGGTGTTTTTAATACTAAGAGCGGTTATTTCGGCTTCAGATTTATTTCCGTACGGTGCATTTTTACTATCTGCAAGGTAGATGGAGTTTTCAAATGGTAAAAGTTTATGGATCTCTTGCCATATTGAAGAGCCACCAACTCCCGAATCAAAAACACCTATTGGACTATTTTTATCCATTTCGTAAATTTAACTAATAAGTTCAAATTATGGCAAAAAAAAACTGCCACTTAATTAAGTGACAGTTTTTAAAATAAGTTTTAAAAAGAATTACATTCCCAATTCTTTTTTAACATCAGCCATAAGGTCTTTTCCATCGGCAAGGATTACACCACTGCCTACAGTGGAATCCAATACGTATTGATATCCCTCGGCCTTGGCAACTTTTTGAATAGTACTTTGAGCTTTTTCAAGGATAGGCTTAAAGATGTCTGTTCTTTTTTTATCTAAGTCCTGAAGGGCTTGCTGTCTATAAGACTGAATATTGTTTTGCATTCCTTGAACTTCTTCTACTCTTTTTTGATTCTCTTCATCAGATTTTCCAGCCGCCTCGCCATCATATTGTTTCATTTTGGTGTCAAGTTCTTTGGCCATTGCCTTAATCTCTGTATCGTACGTTTTTTGCACTTTTTCTAACTGGCTTTGCGCTGCTTTGTATTCTGGCATAGCTTCAATTAATTCTTGTGCATTGATATGAGCAATCTTTGATTGGGCATTAACAAAACTTGTAGCTCCCACAAAAAGGACCATTGCAACTAATAACGTTTTCATTTTTTTCATTGTAAGTGTATTTAATTTAAGTGTTGTTTTAAAGGTGTAAAATTATTGATTATTAATTTAATTTATTCTTCAACCTATGGTGTGTTTTTTCGGTTTTGACGCGCATCTAGAATTGAGTCTTTTCTTTTTTCCCGCTCCTCAATTAAACGTTGACGACGTGCTTCAAATTCAGCTTTTTTCGCTGCTCTAATTGAATCACGTTCCTTTTTTCGCTGCGACATCATTTCTTCGCGCTCGTTCTTTTTAGTTTCAACTATCTCTTCACGTTCTTTTTTCTTGTCTAGAATGGCTTGTTCTCTTTCAGTAACTGCTCCTTCTTCTTCAAGTGATAGTTTTTCGCGTTGTTCTATTTCGCGTTTTTCTTTTTTATTTTCAGCTTGAACTCTTCTACCTGCGCGTTCAATACTTCTAAGAACCAAATCGCTTACGTCATTTCTTTTTGCTGCGAATAGCATCACGACATCTGCCGATTTATCAAATATGAAATCGTACTTTTTATTTTCGGCAACTTCCTGAACAATATTGAAAACCTGATCTTGGATAGGCTGAACTAACTGCCTTCTTTGAATCATCAAATCACCATTTGGACCAAAACGGTCTTGTTGATATTGAAGCATTTCGTCTTCTTTAATTTGAATTTCCTCTTCTCTTTCATCAATCAATTCCTTAGTTAATAGAACCCGTTCATTGGCAAGGTTCAATTTCATTTGATCGATTTCTTTCTGTCGTTTTTCAATGTCTTTTTTCCAACGTTGAACTTTTCCTTCCAACTGTGTGGAGGCTTCTTTGTATTCGGGAACACTTTCCAAGATATATTCCATATCAATATATCCAATTCGAACACCACGTTGTGCTTCTGCCATGAAGGTGAAGCAAAAAAGAGTAAGTGTGAGAAATAGTAATTTTTTTGTCTTCATATTATTTGGTTGTTGTTTAAGAAAATATCGTGCCAAGTTTTAAAATTGTTGTCCAATTATAAAACTTGTTTTCCATCCATGGGGTTCATTACCGCCCAAAACAGGATCAAATCCATATCCAAAATCGATACCTAATAACCCAAATGCTGGCATAAATATACGTAATCCTGCACCAGCGGAACGCTTAAGCTCAAAAGGATTGTAATCCTTAAATTTATTATAAGCTCCTCCACCCTCTACAAAACCAAGAACATATATGGATGCCATCTGCTTTAATGTTACAGGATATCTTACCTCTAACGAAAATTTATTGTAAATCGTACTTCCGTCTCCATCAGATAGTGATTGATTGGGGTAACCTCGTAATGCAATCACTTCCCTTCCATCTAAACTATAAGCTCCCATACCATCACCACCTAAAAAGAATCTTTCAAATGGAGGTACGCCACGATCATTGTTGTAGGCTCCTAAAAATCCTAGTTCAGTACTGGTTCTAAGAACGAGTTTATCAATTAGTCTTGTGTACCAAGTTCCTTTAAACTTAACCTTATAATACTCTAACCATTTGAAGCGCTCTTGATCAATTTCAGATATTCTTTTATTGGCATCTACATAATTAGGTGCATCGCTAGGAACTAATAGAAGATCTGCTCTTTCGTTCTTAAGTGATTTATAATCTACGTTATTCAATGCAGAAAAAGGGGGAGTTAACTTAGCAGTTAGACTAAATTCAGAACCTGATGTAGGGTAGATCGGGTTGGTTGCTGTATTGTTTCTACTAATACCTACGGTGTAGGCTAGGTTGTTTGAGTAACCGTCGCCAAATGTAAATAAACCTGTATTATAATTATTCAAGTTGTAATGCTGAAAGCTAATGGCATTGGACCATACGAAATAATCATCAGGCCATTTCACTTTTTTCGCTAAACCAACAGACCCACCTGTAATTGTAAAGCTTCTTGATTTGTCTGCACGTCTATTGTTGTAATCGTAAAAATTTTGAATAGTATGGGAGAACGAAGTAGATAGCTGTACTGGCTTTCTTCCCCCCAACCAAGGCTCGGTAAGTGATAGGCTATAGGTTTGGTAATATCCACTCGCTTGGGCACGTAGCGATAGCTTTTGACCGTCACCCATAGGAAGAGGTTTGTATGCCTTAAGGTTGAAAAGATTGCGAAGAGAAAAGTTGTTGAAGGAAAGACCAAGTGTTCCTACAAAACCTCCACCGCCATAACCTCCTTGAAGTTCTATTTGGCTTGAACCTTTTTCCACTACTGAATATTCAAGGTCTACAAGTCCCGCGTTTTCATCAACCTTTTTGAAGTTGGGTGAAAGTTGTTCTGGGTCAAAAAATCCTAGTTGTCCCAATTCACGAATGGTTCTTACTACATCACGCTTGCTGTATACCTGACCTGGACGCGTTCTTAATTCTCTGTAAACAACATGGTCGTTCGTGCGGTCATTTCCTACTACTGTAACATGATCAAAATGGAAAAGGTTACGCTCCATGATCCTAATTTCAAAATCGATGGTGTCATTTCTTACCGCCACTTCAACGGGGTTTATTCTTGCAGCAAGATAACCGTTGTTTTGGTAAAGATTGGTGATGTCTTCGGCATCCGGTGCAGAATCATCTTGAATACGTTCTTTGAGCATAACGCCGTTATAAACGTCTCCTTTAGTAATTCCGAGTACTTGACGCAATTGGCCATCGGTAAAAACACTATTTCCAATAAATTTAATTTCTCCGAAATAATATTTATCTCCTTCGGCAAGTGAAAGATCAAGCACTACGTTCTTTTTGTCGAGCACTTTTAGAGTATCACTAACGATTCTCGCGTCTCGGTAACCGCTGGCTTTATATTTTTTAAGAAGTGATTCTTTGTCTTCTTCAAAGCCTTCTTCGGTATATTTTGAGCGTTTCCAAACACGGAAGAAGTTTTTTTGTTTTGTTTTTTTCATAAAACGACGCAACTTGCTGTCGCTGAATTGTTCGTTTCCTTCAAAATTTATCTTTTTAACCTTTACCCGTTTTCCCTTTTCAACAGCAATTATCATGTTTTTTGAAACTTCAACACCGGTAGAATCTAGCTCTGGAGTAGTGGTAATGGTTGCTGTTGTATTATAAAAACCATTTTTCTTGTATTTGTTTTCAACATAGTTCTTTGTTGTCGTTACAAGATTTTCGGTGATTTTCTTACCTGCTTTAAGGTCATTATCCTTAATTATTTCCTTTATTTTTGATTTACGGACACCATCACCCATAATAGTTACCTCATTAAGTTTTGGTAACTCTACGATATAAAGTTCGAGATCTACATTGTCACCTTCAATATTGGTAACATAGAAAGCGATATCGCTAAATAAGTTTTGCTCCCAAAGTTTTTTGGTTACTTGGCTTAGTTTTTCACCTGGAATATAGATTCTGTCACCTTTTTTAAGGCCAGTAAATGCCACGACGGTCTGCTCGTTAAAGCTTTGCGCCCCAGTAACGGTTATTTCGTTTATGGTGTATTTTCGACCGCTGTCAAGTTCTTTTTGCTGAGCCTGTAGTGTAAAAACGGAAAGTATTGTAAATAATATAATACAATAAGATTTTCTGTAAATATGCAATAGGGAACTATTCTTTAATTTGTTCACTGGTTTTTCCAAATCTTCTTTCTCTGTTTTGATAATTTAATATTGCTTCAAAAAGATGGTCTTTAGTATAATCCGGCCAAAGTGTATCAGTAAAATACAGCTCGGCGTATGCTAATTGCCAAAGCAGAAAGTTGCTGATACGCTGTTCTCCACTGGTGCGGATCAATAAATCTACATCTGGTAAATTTTGCGTGTAAAGATGATTATTTATTACCGTTTCATCAATATCGTGCGGCGAAATTAGGTTATTTTTAACTTTAAGACTAATCTCTTTTATGGTTTTTGTTATTTCTTCCCTAGAACCATAACTTAGGGCTAGGGTGAGGGTCATTCTCTTGTTATTCTTCGTTTTAGCAATTACGTCAAGGAGTTCCTTATGTGCCTTTTTCGGCAAAGCATCGAGATTGCCAATAGCGTTGAGTTTGATGTCGTTCTTTGTTAAAGTCTTTATCTCTTTTTTTAAAGAGGATACCAAAAGTTTCATTAACAATTCAACTTCTAATTTAGGCCGATTCCAATTTTCTGTAGAGAAGGCGTAAAGCGTTAAAAATGGAATTCCGATTTCGGCACATCCTTCCACGATTTCCCGAACCGCTTTGCTTCCATTTTCATGACCGATAGACCTGAATAGACCTTTTTGCTTCGCCCAACGGCCGTTGCCGTCCATAATGATGGCTAGGTGTTGTGGAAGTTTAGTTTTATCAATAGTGTCTTTAGAAGTCATATTTTTTAAAAATCGCAATAACAAGGTAGTCTACCAAACGCGAAAGTAAGGGTTATTCCTGTAAAGACATACCAGTCGTTATTATTGATGTTACCAAATTGTCCAGTTGGATTCTTGTTCTTTCTTGTAGCGCGGTTGCTGCCGTCCAAATTGTCGGTAAAAGTATAGCGTGCGCCAATTTCAAAACCCATAAAGGCATTTGGGGTCAGTCGAGCTTTATAGCCAAGAACCATGGGTATGGCAAAGGTTATTTGGTTTTGAACGCTTTCTTTTGGTGTTGTGCCATCGCCCATACCGAGTCCGAAGCCTTTATCTAGCTGGCCGGAATCATCGTATATAAAGGTAGTTAGACCCGTGTATAGATAGGGTGTAGAGATGGCTCCACCGCTGTGCACATTATAATCCCAAAACGTATATTCTAAACCTATGGACACCTCCTTTATTGAATTTTCAAATGAATAGTCACGTTGTTGTCTGCGACTGTTATTACTTTTTGAATCGGATCCCTCTAATTTAGCATAAAGAAATGAAGCTCTGAAAGAGTGTCTTGGGCTGCGATTCCATTTCACGATTCCACCTAAGGCTAGTTCATTGGGGTTAATGTAGGAGGTATTACCTATGTCACCAATATAGTTGGCGCCTCCAATCATTACACCTACTTCATAGGTTTGTGATTGGACCGATAATACCGTTAAGAGTATTAAAAATGCAGTTGCGAAATACTTCATATACTTTAAAAGTTTGCAAATATAATAATAAACTTGGCTTGACAGAATTCTAAGCGCAATTGTCTCTGTTGATTAACAATTTTTGACGCATTTTATTGTCTGTTTATCGAGAATATGCAACTAGTTTATGACAAGTTAATTAAACTATTCAATATAAAAAATAGAAGTTGGTGCTTTGTCAGTTCCTCTTGTCTTCGCCCCACAAGAGTTTTTTGCGAAGGGTTTTTATAAAACTATCGTCATTTAGTTGAAGTAGCTTTATTGTGAAAGGAGCTTTTTTTATAATAATACTCGTCTCGTCTTCCAAGGTGGCGATTCTGGAGTCCATGGATGCCAAAAAGCTATTTTCACGTCCAGAAACTTTCAAAGTGATTATACTGGAATCGGGAATTACCAACGGACGAGCGTTTAAATTGTGCGGAGCGATTGGGGTAATTACAAAAGCATTGGTATGTGGTTCAATAACCGGGCCTCCGCAACTTAGGGAATAACCTGTAGATCCTGTGGGAGTTGCAACAATTAAACCGTCAGACCAGTAAGAAGTAAGATGTTTGTCGTTTACCAAGGTTTCCACTTTTATCATAGAAGTAGTATTACGTCTATTAACGGCAACCTCATTTAATGCGAAACTTAGCGATTGTATTTCATCACTCTTTGGAACGGTTTCTACCGTGAGCAAAGTCCTTTCAGAAATAGCATACTCACCTTCAAGAATTTGATTGAGACTTTCAGTCATTTCTTCTTTCTGAATTGTTGCTAAAAAACCAAGCCTTCCAGTATTAATACCAACAATTGGGATGCCAAGGTCTCTAACAAAGGTAACAGCTTTCAAAATAGTTCCGTCTCCACCAATACTAAAAAATAGATCGAAGCTTTTGTCCAATTTTGTAAAAGTGGAGCAATTCGAAAAGTTTTTCGTGATATCTTGATTTCGGTTTATAATTTCAAGAAAATTTTCTTCTATAAGCACTTCTGCAGCTCGCTTTTGAAGCGCATCCAATAACATCTGGATATAGATTTCCGCGTTTTCGTGATAAAATTGTCCGTAAATTCCTATTTTCATTTCACTAAAAGTTGATGCTATTGCTCTTTTTATTTTTTTATTTTACTGACCACTGACCACTGACCACTTAGATGTTAAGGTATTTGTCCAAGTATTCCGAGCGTTCCTTTAGGTCTTCTAAAAATTTGTCTTCTTCGTGATGGCTTATCACATTGTAGTTATATCTTCTAAAAGTTTGAACAATGCTGTTCATTGCGGTATGTCCAACTTTTACGGTGAGTTGCACGTTTTCATCCGTCATTTTTGAAATGAATACGCCAAAAATCCTTGTTCCATTAGATTCTACAATTTGGCAAACCTCGCTAAAAGAATAATCTTGAAGTCCTTTTTGGACTACAATGATTCCACCAGTTTCATTCAAAAAAGGCGTATTGTTGAAAAAACTCATAATATCACCCAATTCATAATATCCCAAATATTTATTTTCCCTTCCCAAAACGGGCATAATGTTAGTTTTGTTTAACGCAAAAGCTTCCAGAATATCCAACCAGTTGGTGTCTTCCAGCACGTGAAAAGGCTCTAAGGCATATTGAAAATCTGCTAAAGTTTTGTTGTTGTCAAAACAATAAGCGTCATTTTCGGAAACACAGCCTGCAAAATGTCCATCTTTTTCCACGGGTACGTGTGAATAGGTAAGCTGATTGAAAACAATTTGTACGTCTTTAATCTTTGTTGAAACGTCAAAAGGCTCAATATCGTTAATTATATAATTAAGGGTTTCCATCACAAATTATTTTTAACGCAAATTACTTAAAATAAAGGTTCGTTCACATCTTGAAGGTTTGTATTTTTGTTAAAAATCCTTTTACCTATCGGAGAGGTGGGGTTTTTAGCGAATCAACAAATCCCGAATTAAGAAGATAATATGACAAAACTAAGCGTAAACATAAATAAAATAGCCACGTTGCGAAACGCCCGTGGAGGGAATGTGCCTGATCTTTTAAAAGTCGCAAAGGATTTACAGAGATTTGGGGCACAAGGAATTACAATTCATCCTAGACCCGACGAACGCCATATTCGATATCAAGATGCGTATGATTTAAAATCTATTGTTTCCACAGAATACAATATCGAAGGAAACCCAATGGATAATTTCACGAAAATGGTTTTAGAGATAAAGCCCACGCAGGTTACTCTTGTTCCAGACGCGGTAAATGCGATTACCTCCAACGCAGGCTGGGATACCGTAAAACACAAAGATTATTTAAAGGAAGTTATTTCTGAATTTAAACGAAATGGAATACGCACTTCCATATTTGTAGATCCAACCTTAAAAATGATTGAAGGCGCTGCCGAAACCGGAACAGATAGAATTGAGCTATACACCGAAGAATTTGCCGACCAATATGAATTGGGAAACAAAGAAGCCATAAAGCCATATACTGCATGTGCGATTCTTGCCAACAAACTGAATATTGGAATCAATGCAGGCCATGATCTTTCACTAGAAAATATTAAGTTTTTTAAGGAAAACATCCCGAACCTTTTGGAGGTTAGCATTGGGCATGCACTTATTAGCGAAGCGCTTTATGATGGGTTGGAGAAAGTTGTTGTGGGATATTTAAGAAAGCTTGCATAATGTTTTTGCTTTATAACTTAAGTACGGAACTAAGTACTTTTTGACTATATTTGTTAAATGGAAACTATAAATTATACTGAATTTAGATCAAACCTAAAACATTGGTTTGATCGTGCCGTCAATGATCTCACAGATATTGTTATCAAACGAAAAGGCGGAAAAGACTTAGTTCTGATTTCATTGGATGAGTACAATTCATTAAAGGAAACGGCCTATCTTTTAACAGGAAAGAATAGAGATGTTTTGTTAAACTCCATTAAAGAACTAGAAGCAGGTGACGGTATTCAAAAAGATTTAATTGAAAAATAATGAAACTCACTTGGGCCAAAGTTGCTTGGGAAGATTATCTATATTGGCAAAAAGCGGATAAAAAAATTGTGAAACGCATTAATGAATTAATTAAAAGCGCAATGCGAACCCCATTTGAAGGTATTGGAAAACCTGAAGCTCTGAAAGGCGATTTACAAGGATATTGGTCAAGACGTATAACCCACGAACATCGGTTAGTTTATAAATATGAAAGTGAATCTTTGCTGATTGCAGCTTGCCGATATCATTATGGAAAATAACTTTTTCCCAAAAACTCCCCTATAATATGATACTTCACTCCCAAATATTCGGCAATGGCCAAGCTTTCATAATCCTTCACGGTTTCCTCGGTATGAGCGACAACTGGAAAACCCTCGGCAACCGATGGGCTGAAGATGGCTATGAAGTACACCTTTTAGACCAGCGCAATCACGGCCGGAGTTTTCACAGTGATGTATTTTCGTATGAAATAATGGCTGAAGATGTAAAAAATTATTGTGACGAACACGAATTAAAAGATATTGTTCTGCTGGGTCATTCTATGGGTGGAAAAGTCGCGATGCAATTTGCCGTAACTTATCCCAATATGGTCTCAAAGCTTATCATTGCGGATATTGGGCCGAAGGCTTATCCGCCACACCATCAGGATATTCTAAAAGCGCTTTCAGCAATGGATTTCGCAAAAATTAAATCTCGAGGCGAAGCGCAAGCTATACTTTCAGAATATATAAAAGATAAAGGCACTCGATTATTTCTTCTTAAAAATCTTTACCGTAAAAATAAAAGTGAATACGGTCTTCGTATAAACTTACCTATTCTTTCGGAAAAAATTGAAGAAGTAGGGCGAGCACTACAAGAAGATGCTGTTTTTGATGGAGCTACGCTTTTTCTTGGAGGCGAAAAAAGTGGGTATATGGAACCTATGGATGAACTTTTGATAAAAAAACATTTCCCAAAAGCTAAAATCCGAACCATCTCAAAGGCGGGACATTGGCTTCACGCAGAAAATCCCGAAGAATTTTATGATAATGTTATGAATTTTTTATAATATTGTAATACTATTTATTATGCATGCATAATAAATAGTATTATAGTATCAGATTCCTTCAACAATTTAAATCTAAGAAATTAACTCAAATAAATAAAAAATTATGAAGAAAGTATTAGTACTTGCCGTATTTGCACTTGCGAGCGCGGTTACTTATGCAGGAGGTTACCGCGTAAGTTTGCAGGGTAATAAAGCACTGGCCATGGGCCATACGGGTGTTGCGGTTGTAAATAGTGAATCGGTATTTTTTAATCCAGCCGCAATGGTTTTTTCGGAAGATAAATTTAGTGTCTCTGCTGGTGTTCACGGTGTTTTTGCTAGCATCGCATACCAAGATCCAATGACCGGTGCAAACGACCGAACCAAAAGTCTTTTAGGGACACCTTTCTATCTATATGCCGCTTATCAAGCAACAGACTGGTTGTCCGTTGGTTTAGGGATATATACTCCTTACGGTAGTACGGTAGAGTATGAAAAAGACTGGGTAGGTTCTCACTTGGTAAATAAAATTGAACTGCAGGCAATATATGTTCAGCCAACAGTTTCCTTTAAGGTAAGCGATAAGTTGAGTTTTGGTGGTGGACCTATTTACGTAAATGGTTCTGTAAACTTTAACAGAAACCTAAATCGAACTCTTACAGATCTTGATGGAAATCGTTCGAATGTAACTATTGACGCTAGTGGCGTAACTGGCTGGGGTTGGGTAGCGAGCACCATGTTTAATTTTACAGATAAGTTTCGAATGGGTGCTACGTACCGTTCGGAAATGGTTTTAGAAGCAGAAGATGGAGATGCGACTTTTGAAAACATTCCAAACTCACCATTAACTCCTTTTGAGAATACAAGTATTGATGCTTCAATGCCATTGCCTGCGGAAATGACCGTTGGTTTGTCCTACGATTTCTGCGAGAAATGGTTGTTTGCTTTTGATTTCAACCGTACTTTTTGGGATGCATACAAATCATTAGATATAGATTTTGCCAATCCAGCAATTCCAGATTCCAAAAACCCTCGTAATTACAAGAACTCATCTACATATCGTTTTGGATTACAATATGACGCTACAAAAATGTTTACCTTAAGAGCAGGTTATTACTTTGATGAATCGCCAGTTAGAGAAGGCTATTTTGCGCCTGAAACCCCTCGAAATGACAGTAATAACTTTACGGCAGGCTTAACAATGAACATAGGTAAGCACTTACAAATAGATGCTTCTTTCCTTTATTCACACTTTAAAGAAATTAATGCTTCTTATAACTATTATTATGAAGACGGGATTGCGGTTCCATTTAAGGGAACTTATAAAACCAATGCATTAATTCCTGGATTGGGGCTTACTTATAAACTATAATTGAAAAAAAATCAGAAAGATGAAAAATATACTAAAATATACATTCGCGGTTATAGCTTTAGGCTTCGTAAGCTGCGAACCTGAATTTGACAGCCCTGTAACCGAAAGCGGGTTTTACAGTAGCGGCACGGCAGACCTTTCAAAATATGTTGCTGTTGGAAACTCTTTAACTGCAGGATATGCAAGTGGTGCACTTTATATTACAGGACAGGAAAATAGCTATCCTAACATTATGGCACAACAATTTGGTTTTGCCGGTGGTGGTGAGTTTACACAACCTTTGATGAACGATAATATTGGTGGATTGCTTTTAGGCGGTAACCAAATTACTGAAAACAGATTTGTTCTTGCTGTTGGTCCCGATGGAAACCCAGGACCCGTGAGATTGGTAGGAACTCCTACAACAGACATCACCAATAAATTGACAGGCCCATTTAATAATATGGGCGTTCCAGGAGCGAAGAGCTTTCATTTAGTAGCTCCAGGTTATGGTAATGTTGCCGGAGTAGCTACGGGTACTGCGAACCCTTACTTTGCAAGATTTGCTAGTAATGAAAGTACAACTGTTATTGTGGATGCCTCTAACCAAGGTGCTTCATTTTTCAGTCTTTGGATTGGAAACAATGATATTTTAAGTTATGCTACCTCTGGTGGTTCTGGAGTTGATCAAACGGGAAATTTAGATCCTTCAACTTATGGCGAAAACGACATTACAGATCCAAATGTTTTCGCATCGGTTTATAGTACACAAGTAGAAATTTTAGCCGGTCAAGGTGCCAAAGGTGTTTTGGTAAATATTCCTGAAGTAACTTCAATACCTTACTTTACAACAGTGCCTACCAAAGCAATACCATTGGATGCTGCAACTGCTGGAGCACTTAATGCTCAGTTTGCTGCATATAACACGCAAATATTGCCAGGCTTAGCCGGTATGGGTGTAATATCTCCAGAAGAAGCTGCATTTCGTATGCTTAACTTTACTGCAGGTCAAAACTTTCCAATTACCGCTGATAAAGATTTAACAGATCTTACTGATATTTTACAAGGACCTCCATTTAGTCTTCCTGCTTCTACGGCAGCTTTATTAGGGAAGCTACGACAAGTGAAGGCTGATGATCTAATTGTATTGACGGCTTCTTCTGAATTGGGTTCTACTCCAGATCCTAACAATCCGCAAGGAGTTGTGGGGGTTAGTATTCCATTAGGCGATGAATTTGTATTGTCTAAAACTGAACAGGCACGTATAACTACTGCAAGTATGGCATATAATGCAACAATCCAAGGATTAGCGGCAGCAAAAGGTCTTGCCTATGTTGATGCGAAGTCAGAATTGGCAAAATTGTCTAACGGCGGAATTCCTTTTGATGCTGGTATCTTAACTTCACAGTTTGTAACCGGGGGGGCTTTCTCTTTAGACGGAGTGCACCCAACACCAAGAGGATATGCATATACCGCAAATATGATTATTCAGGCTATAAATAACACGTATGACGCAACAATCCCAAAGGTGAACATCGGTAACTATGGTACGATTACACTAACAAACAATTAATATTTAGAAATTAAGTGTGTTTAAAAGCCGTTCCCGTTTGGGGACGGTTTTTTTTATCTTTATCTTTAAATTTGTAGCTTTTTGAATTGACAACTAATTTATTTTTAGCACCCATCTCAACTCTCACATTTAACATCTAAAAAAAAATGAAACTAATAATAAAATTATTGCTCACCGCTTTAGCCGTTGTTGTTTTATCCGAAATTCTATCTGGCGTCGCGGTTGAAAGTTATGGTTCGGCGGTTATCGTTGCGATTGTAATTGCATTGTTAAGATTGATCGTAAAGCCCATTTTGATAATTTTAACCTTACCGGTAACGATACTTACTTTCGGACTTTTTCTACTTATAATCAACGCAATTATAATTTTAATGGCAGGGTACTTTGTAGGTGGTTTTGAAGTTGCAAGCATCTGGTGGGCACTTCTTTTTAGCTTATTGCTATCTCTTTTTCAGTCCGTACTATTTTCACTTTTACCGGAAGAAAAATAAGACCTAAAGTCTGTTACATTGTGAAATTAAAAAAATGCGGATAACCTGTCTGTTTATAACCAATGATGGGATTTGTAAATTTTATGCTATTCGTGGCAAATTTTAGTCAAGACACTGATGGCAAGCGTGTTTTGCAGGAGAAGTTGCTTAGCTTGCACATTATTTAGCAACTGCTTGCACCTCTAACTTTATGGCTTTTGGAGCCAATTGTTGTCTTCATTAATGCCTTTTAAAGCCTTTAGCAACTTCGTGATTTGGAGAAGAAGGAAGTGATCATAAGTCTTTTAATCATAACACCTTGTGAATGTTTTTTGGATTAGGCAAAAAATACGTATTTTTGCATCCCGAAATTCAGAAACGAAAACATGAACATTACAAAAAAAGACATTGATAAATTGAACGCTGTTCTTACAGTGGAAATATCAAAAGACGATTATTCTGGTAACGTAGAAAAAGTACTGAATAATTATAGGAAAACCGCTAATATCCCAGGTTTTAGGAAAGGACATATCCCAATGGGAATGGTCAAAAAACAATACGGAAAGTCAGTTTTAGTGGAAGAAGTAAATAAAGTTTTACAAGAAGCACTTCAAAAATATCTTACCGAAGAGAAATTAAATGTTCTTGGAAATCCACTTCCGAAGAATGAATCAGAAATCAATTGGGATGCTGATGATTATTCTTTTGAATTTGATCTAGGTCTTGCTCCCGATTTCGATGTAGACGTAAAAGGAAAAGAAATTACACAATATAAAATTGTTGCGGACGATGAAATGCTTAACAACCAAGTTAAGACCATTCGCAAGCAATACGGGAAATTGACTTCTAAAGATAAAGTTGAGAAAGGTGATGAAATCACTGGAACTTTTACTTCTTCTAATTTGCCCGCCGATATGGAAGGAAAGGAAATCGAAAAGAAAACCACTTTTACTACCGAAGAAATTAAAGGGAAAAAGCAACTTGATAGCTTGCTTGGCGCAAAAGTTGGCGATACTGTTACTTTAAAAACAAAAGGTATGTTCGCTGATGATCACGACAATCAAAAGCATTTTGGTGTTGAACACGAGGATGCACACGGTTTGGATATCGAGGTTTCTTTAAAAATAGAGGAAGTGAACCAGCGTGAAATGGCTGAACTCGACCAAGAGCTTTACGACAAGCTTTTTGGGGAAGCTGCCGTTACTTCCGAAGAAGAATTAAAAGCGAAAATTAAAGAAGATGCAGAAGGGCAATTTGCACAACAAAGTGATCAAAAATTGCTTAATGATGTGGTTGAATCTTTAATCGAAAACACGAAATTTGATCTTCCAAAGGAGTTTTTACAACGTTGGATTGCAATGAGTGGTGAAAAAAGACTTTCAGAAGAAGATGCAAAAGCGGAATATGAAAGAAGTGAAAAGGGACTTCGCTACCAGTTGATAGAAGGAAAGCTTCGCACCGAAAATAACCTACAAGTTACTTTTGATGAGTTGAAAGACTATTCAAAAAACATGATAAAAGGGCAAATGGCCCAATTTGGACAAACAGATCCTTCTGAAGAGGAATTGGAGTCGATTGCAGCACGTATTCTTTCTAATAGAGAAGAAGTGGAGCGCCTAAATGAACAATTAAATACGGCTAAACTTCTTAATTATTTTAAGGAAAATGCTAAATTGAAGACTAAGGAGATTACTTATGATAAATTCATTAAGGATGCCTACGCTTAATTAAGCGCGGAAATAGTTATCTTTAGGCGTTGAATTATTTTGATTTAACGCCTTTTTCATTCCCCTGAAAAGTGGAGCTAAATAAAAATTTTCGAAGTGAATCTTCGAGCCTATTAAAAAAGAAAATTAAAGATATTTATGGACTACAGTAACGAATTTAGAAAATTTGCTATAAAAGATCAAGGTGTAAATGATATGTATTATGATAAAATCATAAGCAGCATGAATCCCACAAACTTGACACCCAACATTATTGAAGAACGCCAAATGAATGCCGTGGCGATGGATGTGTTTTCACGTTTGATGATGGATCGAATTATATTCCTCGGTACCGGAATCAATGATCAAGTTGCAAACATTGTACAGGCTCAATTATTATTTTTGGCAAGTACCGATGCGGCACGCGATATTCAAATTTATATCAATTCTCCTGGAGGAAGTGTATATGCAGGTCTTGGGATTTACGATACCATGCAATTCATTAAACCGGACGTTGCCACTATCTGTACCGGAATGGCCGCTTCCATGGCAGCTGTACTTTTATGTGCAGGTGAAAAGGGAAAACGCAGTGGTTTAACGCACTCGCGTGTTATGATCCACCAACCTTTGGGTGGTGCTCAAGGTCAAGCAAGCGATATTGAAATAACTGCCCGTGAAATAATCACTTTAAAAGAAGAGCTTTATAAAATAATTTCAAAGCATACTGGGCAAACCTATGAAAAGGTTTATGAGGACAGCGATCGCGATTATTGGATGAAAGCAGATCGCGCCGTGGAATACGGAATGATTGATGAAATATTGACACGAAATTAAATAATACTAACTGTTAGTTCAGAAATTTATATGGAACAAAGGACAGTAATACCTAAGAGGTAAGACAAATAAATTTGCCATTTGAAAATAATTGCTTTATCAAATAGCATGAGTCCTACGTCCATTTTGCTAATAATTTAAATTGATTTTTTTGAAAAAGAATAATATGTCGAAAGAAGATTTAGAATGTTCCTTTTGCGGCCGCAAAAAGTCGGAGACCAATCTGCTAATTGCAGGCTTGGACGCCCACATTTGTGACCGTTGCATTGAACAGGCTCACGGAATTGTAGTCGAGGAAGCCCTACATGCCGACAATAGTGAAATATCCAAAGATTTAATGCTGAAGAAGCCTAAGCTTATTAAAGCATTTTTGGATGAATATGTAATTGGTCAGGAGTTTACCAAAAAGGTTATGTCAGTTGCAGTTTACAATCACTATAAAAGATTGCTACAGCCAAAGAGTGATGACGATATTGAAATACAAAAGAGTAATATCATAATCGTTGGTCAAACGGGAACAGGAAAAACCTTAATTGCAAAAACCATTGCAAAAATGTTGAATGTGCCATTGGCCATTGTAGATGCTACCGTTTTAACTGAAGCTGGTTATGTAGGGGAAGACGTTGAAAGTATTTTAACGCGTTTGCTTCAAGCTGCAGATTATAACTTAGAAAAAGCAGAAAACGGAATTGTTTTTATTGATGAAATTGATAAAATTGCCCGTAAAAGCGATAATCCCTCCATAACGCGAGATGTTAGTGGAGAAGGGGTTCAGCAGGCTTTATTAAAGCTTTTGGAAGGAACAACAGTTAACGTACCGCCAAAAGGAGGAAGAAAACATCCCGATCAAAAATTTATTGAAGTAAATACTGAAAACATCCTTTTTATTGCAGGGGGTGCCTTTGATGGTATTGAACGTCATATTGCAAAACGTTTAAATATGCAAGCAGTTGGCTTTACAGCCTCTTTAAAGGAAAACCAGATGGAAAAGGACAATATGCTTCGATATATTATCCCGAAGGATTTAAAAGATTTCGGGTTGATTCCTGAAATTATCGGACGTCTTCCTGTTTTGACCTATATGAATCCGCTGGACAAAGAAACATTGCGAGCAATTCTTACGCAACCGAAAAACGCCATTATAAAACAGTATAAAAAACTGTTTGAAATGGACGGAATAGATTTCGAAATTACAGAAGAAGCACTGGACTTTGTTGTAGAACAGGCCATTGATTACAAGCTTGGTGCAAGAGGCCTCCGTTCCCTATGCGAAGCGGTGCTGACTGATGCAATGTATGAAATGCCAGGTACTGATGAAAAAACAGTGGAAGTAACCAAAGACTATGCTGAGGAAAAACTAAACAAGTCTACCCTTAAAAAGTTAAAAGCAGTTTCTTAAGGAAATATGAATTATATTAGAAAGCCTTGGGGATTCCCCGAGGCTTTCTCTTTTTAAATTGTAATCTAAATTGCTGTAAAACCAAGTTATTGTTTTCGCTTGCGGGCTTTAACGTATTCTTCCACAGCTTCTTTTGTAGTAAACCAATTTCTACCTTCTTTATGGGCATCAATTTTACCTTGACGCGCCAACAAGCTTATGTATTCCTGGCTATATGGTAAATCTGCTTCTTTTACAAGGTTTGAGATTTCAGTGTATTCTGCATCATTTCCAGGTATTGCTGAAAGATAAATATTAAGAGTTCGTTCCAGCGCTTGTGACATTAATAGAGTCAATTTTTGATAATTTCCCTTATTGGCACTATTCAGACTTGCGTAATATTTTGCGCGATCATTTTTTAAAATAATTGCGGGAGGGAAGCCTTCTTTCATTAATAAAAGATTCATTACCAAACGTACCGTACGTCCATTACCATCAAAAAAAGGATGTATCCAAACAAATTTATGATGGAATACGGTAGCCAGTACAATAATGTTTAAGCCCAAAGGGTTTTCATTTACAAAGGCGACGAGCTCATCTACCAATGAAGATACCTTCATTGCATTTGGCGGTGTGAAGTTCGCGCCAGCGATCCTAACGCCTGCGTTTCGCAACCTTCCTGCAAACTCATCTTCAATATTTCGCAAAACAAGTGCGTGCAAAGAAAGGATGTCTTTGCCGGAAATTGAACGGTCTTTAGATACCAACTCATAAAGATACTTCAAAGCTGTTTGGTGATTCACAGCTTCAAAATGCTCTCTAAGTGACTTTCCTGAGATCGTGACACCTTCTTGCAGAATCATCTGGGTCTCGCGTAAACTTAAAGTATTGCCTTCTATACTGTTGCTATTATACGTCCATTCAATAGCTAATGTTTCCTTGATTTTTGTCAAAGCTACACCAGATAAAGGCCTATGTTTTTGAAGCGCATCCCTTTTTTCAAATAACCTATCAAAGCTAGGTTGAAGTTGTTCTCTATATGTCAAGTCTATTTTCCACATACCACAAAGATACAATTTTATCGGATAGATTAGTAATCTAGCTTACCCGATATTAAAAATATCAATTATAAGTCTATTTTCAATAGTCTTACACTGATAAACTTATGAGATTCCTTTACTTGTTGAGTTCCAAAAGCTCTTCTAAAAAATGTCTTGTGTTTGAAAGTCGAGGTACCTTATGTTGTCCACCGAGTTTATTTTTCTCTTTTAGCCAATCATAAAAGAGTCGTTCCCTAGCATGATGGATTTTTGGAACATTTAATGTGATATTGTTAAAACGTTTCGCTTCGTAATCGCTATTCACTTCTTGTAAAGCTGTGTCTAAAAGTTGGGTGAAAACCTGTAGATCCTGCGGTGGAGATTTAAATTCAATAATCCATTCGTGTGCTCCTTTTTCCCGCCCGTTCATAAAAACGGGTGCGGCAGTGTAATCTACTATTTCAGCATTGGTGAGTTGTGATGCTTTTCGTAATGCAATTTCCGCATTTTCGATAATTAATTCCTCTCCAAAAACGTTGATGTGGTGTTTTGTTCGGCCTGTAACTTTTATTCGGTAAGGACTGGTAGAGGTAAACCGAACGGTATCTCCAATTTTATAACGCCAAAGACCAGCATTGGTGGTGATGATTACTGCATAGTTTTTTCCTTCTTCCACCTCACTAAGTGGAATAACTTTTTCTTCAAGAGTGCCATAACCATCCATCGGAATAAATTCATAAAAAATGCCATAATCAAGCATCAGCATTAATTCTTTACTGTCGTTTCTGTCTTGGATTGCGAAGAACCCTTCCGAAGCATTATAAATTTCGTAATATCTAAAATCACTTTTCGGCAATAACTTGTTGTATTGATCAATATATGGGTCAAAGTTTACGCCGCCGTGAAAATATACTTCCAAATTTGGCCAAACTTCAAATAGGTTTCCTTTTCCGGTTGTTTCCATAACATTATTCAACAACACCAACATCCAAGAAGGCACGCCAGCGAGACTCGTAACATTTTCCTTAATAGTCTCATTTACGATTGCTTGCATTTTGGTTTCCCAATCGCCCATAAGCGAAACCTCATTGCTGGGTGTGCTGCTAAATTCAGCCCAAAAAGGCATGTTATCAATCAAGATTGCAGATAAGTCGCCGAATACGGTACCGTTTTCTTCGTATAACTTTTTACTTCCGCCGAGCCGTAAACTTTTACCAAGAAATAATTCAGCATTTGGATTATTGTTAAGATACATACACAGCAAATCCTTACTGGCCGCATAGTGACAATCTTCTAAGGAATCATTGGTAACGGGAATAAACTTACTTTTTGCATTGGTGGTACCGCTAGATTTTGCAAACCATTTTATGGGTGTTGGCCAAAAGATATTGCTTTCCCCTCTTCGAGCGCGTTCAATCATCGGCTCGTTTTCCTCGTAAGTAGTTATGGGGATGCGCTCGGCAAATTCACGATATGTTTTAATTCCTCCAAAATCATATTGACGGCCAATTTCAGTGTTTTTCGCCTTTTGAATTAGATGGAAAAGAAGTTCCTCCTGGACTTCAATAGGGTATTTCAAAAAAAGGTCTATCTGATGAAAACGTTTTTTTAAAAACCACGAAGCAATGGAATTTACAATGGGGATTGGCATAATTTTCTACTATCTTTATGCTATAAAAATAGACAATTTTATAATTACGACCTGCTTCGCAATGGCAGGTTTTAAATATTTTGTAACGAGATGACTTGAAGGGGGTTTCTTTGGAAACTTCTTCAGCATAAATAATTTTGAATTAATGAATTACGAGGGTGTACTAAAAAAAATGCAAACTGAAAACGGATCGCCAATTCAATATTATCTGGTTTTCGAAAATGATTTTTTAAATATGAATCAGTTGCTTGGGAAGAAGGTGAGCATCAATTTTTTGAGATATCAGTGTTTAAATTGTGGTCTTCAGAAAAAAATTTACCGTCAGGGCTTTTGTTATGATTGTTTTTTTGAAATCCCTCAAGCTGCAGATTGGATCATAAATCCGGAGCTTAGTAAAGCGCATTTAGGTATAGAAGATCGCAATCTTGCCTACGAAGAAAGTGTACAGTTAAAGCCACATATCGTTTACTTAGCCAATAGCAGTAGCGTGAAAGTGGGCGTTACACGTAAAACGCAAGTTCCCACTCGCTGGATTGACCAAGGAGCCCACGAGGCCATTGAAATTGTAGAGGTGCCCAACAGATATCTCGCCGGAATTACTGAGGTTGCATTAAAAGATCACGTGAGCGACAAAACCAATTGGCGCACGATGTTGAAAAATGATGTAACCGATGAGAATTTAGTGGAATGGCGAAACAAACTAAAACAATATATTCCTGCGGAGGCAGCCGAGTATTATCTCGAAAACAACTCTGAAACTAATTTAGAATTTCCAGTTTTAAAATATCCCGAAAAACCAAAATCCCTTAACCTCACAAAAAATCCCTTTTATGAAGGTGTTTTAAAAGGCATAAAAGGACAATACTTAATATTTGAAGATGACACCGTATTTAATATCAGAAGTAATGAAGGATTTGTTGTGCGCATTACTGTAAATTAAATAAGTGCTAATTCCCCCTTTTGGGCTTGGCTTGCCTGCCGGAGGAAGGGGCTAGGGGGCTTTTATAGAATCAGTTTTCTTTTTCTTACCGCCCAAAAGACCACCTAGTACGTCCTTTATTTTCTGAGTATTTTGTTGTTGCGTGGTTTGCTGTTTTGTCGAGTCCTGCTGTTGATTATTCGTGTTTGTTTTGGTAGAATCTTTTTTTGTTCCTCCACCGAGCAAGCCACCTAAAATATCGGTTCCTTGGTTTATTAGTTTATCCTTTTGCTTTGCCAAAATTTCTTTCGTAAGCTCGTTGATAGCCGTTTCGGTATTTAATGAAATTTTTGGGTTCGTAAAAGTTCCTTTTAGTCCAATTGGTAAGGCAACGCTCATTTCATCAACTTCCTTAGGGTCTAATTTTTGAAGTAATTTCGTAACGTCACTACCCAAATATTTTGCAGGTACATCCATGGTTAAGTTATAGTCTATCGATTTATCTAAACCGTGTGTTCCAGAAACCGCGACATCAATTCCCTTAATATCAAAATTAAAAGGTTTTACTTCAATCTTTCCATTATTAAAAGCGAAATTGGTAGTCACATCTCGCAGACTTAATTTATCCAAATTCAAGAACGCAACTTTATCGCCAAGAGCCGATAGCAAAGGCGCTTGTTTTCGATCGACTTCCGCGGTAATTATTTGCGCTATAGCCGTTCCAGCAAGACTAGACATTTTTGGAGAAAGATCATTTGTCAATTGTCCATTAAACTCGAATTTGGTATTTAGGCTTCCTTGCAATGCTTTGGCAATTGGCACCAAAAACTGAAACATGTCTAGTTCCTTGAACGATTCTTCAATATCAATTTTGCTTAAATCCAAATTCATGGCAAAAGTGGGGGTTTCGTTTTTAGTTGAAACATTTCCCGAAAGCGCGATTTTTCCTCCAAAAACATCAGAAGTAAAATTGCTGATACTAATGGTTTCATTTTCGATTTTTGCTATTCCTTTGGCATTTTTTAATTCGATATTGTCATAAATAATCTTATTTGCATTAAAATCTAAGGTTGCATCCAGGAAATCAGGAATTTTAATTGCTTCAGAAGTTGCCGTTTTTTGTGAAGCTTTCCCTTTTTTATCGGCATCTGTTTCCGATGTAGTGGTTTCTGTAGCCATAAAGTCGTTTACATTAAATGTATTTGACTTTACATCAAACCTTCCTTTTAACTGTTGTTTACTCATCAAAAAAGGAATTAGATTTTTGATGTTTCCTGAAGCTTTAATATCTGTTTCCCCAGTTGTGGCGTTCAATTGCTTTAATGTGAAAACTCCAGGTTGTAGTGCTAAACTTGCGTCGGAAATTTTTAAATCATTTTTAAAGCCAGCATCATAATTAAAGTTGGTCAAGCTAGCTGTTCCTCGAGCGTCTATTTTTTGATATTGTTCTTTTTCAACAGAATCCATATCGAACTTGGCGGTAATATCTGCTTTAAAAATTCCGCTGAGGTTTTGGTCCATTTCAACCGGCAATACTTTTTCAATGTTCGCCAGGTTCAACGTGCCTTGCATTTCCATGTCCACAAATGGGTTTTCGGTCATGTTTTTAATGCTCGCGTTCATCCGGAAGGGTTCACCGTCTATAGTAAACGTTAGTTTTGGAATATTTAAATAAGTATCTTTTAGAAGTCCCGTTTCATTTTTTAGCTGCGCGTCAATCGTAATATTATCAACGGTTTTTGGTAAATCTGGATATTTAAATGAGGCGTTATCACTCGCCACTTTTATATCCATCATAGGTATATGGGTGCTGTCCACAATTCCTTTTAGCATTCCGTTTACGGTGAAATTTCCTGTGGTTTTTACATCGCTTATTTGTTTCACATAAGCTTCAGGAATAACCGCGAGGAAGTTTTTAAAGTCGGAAGATGGTGTTTTAAAAGTTATGTCAACTTCGTTGTTGTCTTCGTTCAACTTTACAAAGCCATCAAAAGTTAAAGGAAGTTCGTTTATTTTTGCTTCGTTTTCTAGAAAAGTATATTTCTGGTTCTTTAAATCGATTTTAAAAATGGCATCTAGGGAAATTCGGTTTTTTGTTAAATACTCGCTTCCATCCATTTTAAAAGAAGCAAGCGCTTCTGTATGCGTATCCAGATTGCTTATTTCTTCTGAAAGATCGCCACTTCCTTGATGTTGCACTTCTGTTAGCGATAAATAGATTTTTGCTGCTTCATCTGAATAATTGATACGTGAATTTTCGATTTCGTATTTTTTCAATTCAAATGTAAATCCGCCATTAGAATCTTCTCCTTCAGTAATTGCAGGCGCATCTTTTTTAATTGCGATATCATAATTGGCGTTTTCTAGAGAATCGATCTTAATATTGATATAGGCTCCGTTTAATTTTACCGCATCAATTTTAATATCTTCAGACTTAAAAAGTTGCATAATACCCATATCCAGCTTTAAGTTTTTTCCGCTGGCCAGTGTATCCCCTTCAAATGGAGCTTTGTTTATAACACTAAAATTATTCAACCTAAGTGAGGCATCTGGAAAACTGCTAAAAAGACTCAAATCCAAGTCCTCCCAAGTAACGGTGGCGTTTAGATTTTCGTTGATGGTACGCTTAAGCATTTTTTCGAGACTACCCTTGAAAAGAAAAGGAGATGCAATTAGCAACAGAATGATAATTCCAAGGATGATTCCAACAATTTTAAGTGCTTTTTTCATAAACAATTTAAAAATTTAATTTTTATAATTCCCTTAAAAACAATTTCTTAAAAACTGGTTTTGGGTAAAATTTATATCAGCGGGCAAATTTACTTGGAAGTCTTCTTCTTTTCCTTAATTTCGTCTTAAATGTTAACAATTGGATCCGCTTCAACCGCATTATAACGTATATTTTTCTCTTGGCAGCAATATGGGGAATCGCTTTGAAAACCTTCAGAATGCGATTAACCTCCTATTTGAGGAAGTTGGAAGTATTTTAAAGATTTCTGCACTCTATGAAACTCCAGCAGTGGGTTTTCAAGGAGATCCATTCTTGAATTGTGCTGTTTGGCTTCAAACGGATCTAAAGCCTTCAAAAACATTAAAGATTATTTTGGAGATAGAGAAGAAGTTAGGTAGGAAGCGGAATAATTCAAAAAACTACACTTCCCGTCCAATAGATATTGACATTATATTTATTGATAATTTGATTATAGCGTCAGAAAAACTCACCGTTCCGCATCCTGAAATGGAAAAACGGAAATTTGTTTTGCAGCCTTTATTAGATTTGAATTCGGAATTAATACATCCGCTGTCCAAGAAAAATATTTTAGAGTTACTCGCCGAAACTAATGATCAAAGCGTACTTCACAAGCAATCTAAATGGTTAAGTAACCCCATGAAGGATTATACTATTTCGCAATTCAACTATATTGCGATTGAAGGAAATATTGGTGCAGGTAAAACCAGTTTAGTTACGAAGATTGCAAATGATTTTAATGCAAAACTCATTTTGGAGCGATTTAAAGACAATCCATTTCTTCCAAAATTTTATGAAGATGCCGCGCGTTATGCTTTCCCATTGGAAATGTCTTTTTTAGCAGATCGTTATCAGCAATTGGTGGATGACATTACGCAATTCGATCTTTTTAAAGAATCGGTTATTGCAGATTATGATGTAAATAAATCCTTGATTTTTGCCGGTATCACGTTGCCAGAAGAAGAATTCGCGCTTTATAAAAAACTTTTTCAGGTAATGCACAAAGAAGTGCCAAAGCCTGATTTGTATATTTATTTATACCAGAATACGGATCGGTTATTAGAAAATATAAAAAAACGTGGCCGTAAATATGAGCAAAGTATTCAAGCTAGCTATCTACAAAAGTTAAACACGGGTTATTTGGAATTTATTAAAAATCAACATTCTGAAAATATGAAGATTATTGATGTTTCAGAAATGGATTTTATAAAGAATAGAGCCGATTATCTAAGGGTATTAAAGGAAATTTTGGGAAGCTAAGCTAAGGTAGGTTCTGAAGCCTATCTTCTTCATTTAATTTTCGAAATCCTAGACATTTTCAGGGGTTTCTTGATGATTTAAACTTTTATAAAAAAATACAGCGAGATAATTCCCGCTGTATTTTAGTAATTGATTTTAGAAACTAAACGCGTTTGAGTTTCATCTTAACGATGATGTCCATGCTTTCTAACATTGGGTTTGATCCACTGTCAAGCGCCATGTCTTTAACATTAGCACTCAATTCTAAATTATCTCCATTAAGGCTGTCAATATGATAGGTAACATCTGTTCCGTTTGCATTGTGAACAATAAAATCACTACCATTAACTTCCCAAGTGCCCTCACCAAATACATCGGACATTTCAACAGATTGGGTTTGCGGTATTCCCATAACGACCATTTCCATTTCCAATGAAATGTTTCCGGTGATAGAAGAAAAAGTATTGTCGTCTTTAAGAATAATTCTGTTGTCCTCGTCTATATTTACAAAGCTTCCTGAGTATTCTACAGTAACATCCATTCCTCCAATATCTAAAACAACAGAGCCAGGCTCAATAAACCCCTCTTGGATACTCCAGTTGCCAACAAGGTCAAGTGATTCGCCTCCGTCGTCGTCGCTGGAACAGGAAACTTGCCCGATAATAAATAAACCTAGTAAAAGAAATTTAATAATTTTCATCGTAATAAAATTTAAAATTAATTTAGTTGAGCGGCCAAAACTATAAAAAATATATTGAAGTAATTGGCTGATTGAGAGCAGATGTCTTAGTTAGTTGTGTTAATATTTAGTTTGAGAGGTTCATTTTTTAACCCTCTAATTCTATTTTCACATTAGCCAATTCACATATCGAATACTATGGGTACATTTCTTATATTTGCAAAAATTTAATTATGAGCAGACAAGACAATCAAAGTAGGGGGAAAGCTTCAGGTCGTGGTGGAAACAACCAGCGCAACCGAAGTAGTGCACGAGGAAATGCTCCTTTAAAATCTGAAACTTCACCAAAGAAAGCAGGAAGGCCACAAGACCCAAAAGAGCCAACAGCAAAACCCAAGTTGAAATTTGACAAAACTGGAAAGGAAATTGGCCGTAGGGATGTGCCTGCTAAAGTTGTAAAGAAGAGCAATCCGGCTGACGGAATTCGCCTGAATAAATACATATCCAATAGCGGCGTGTGCTCAAGGCGCGAGGCTGATACTTTTATAGCTACTGGTTTGGTAAGCGTTAACGGAAAAATCATTAATGAAATGGGCTATAAAGTTCAGCTCAGCGATGATGTTCGTTTTGACGGTCGCCGTTTAAATCCAGAACCCAACACCTATGTTTTGTTGAATAAACCAAAGGGGTTTGCTACCACAGATAGTAACGCAAAGGGAATGACCGTTATGGATTTGGTTGCCAATGCCACTACTGCCAAGATTAAGCCATTTGGCCGTTTAGGTAGAAATGCGACAGGTCTTTTGCTTTTTACAAATGATGATGAATTCGTTCAGAAATTCAGTAAAAAAGGGATTCCAAGACTTTTTCATATAGAATTGGACAAGAATCTAAAAGCAGAACATCTTAAAAAAATCAAGGAAGGCATTACAATCGAGGGTAAAGAAATAGCTGTAGAGGAAATAAGTTACGTAGATAATGCGCCAAAAAGTGAAGTAGGTCTAAAGATAAAACATACGGGAAATAGCGTGATCAGAACTATTTTTGAAGATTTAGGCTATGATGTTATGCGTGTAGACTGCGTTACACTAGGGCCACTGACCAAGAAGGATTTACCTCGTGGCCGCTGGAGAACGCTCACTGAAAAGGAACTGAGCATGTTTAGTATGCTTTAAGCTTAATGAAAATAGAATCGATACATAAAATATTGATTTTTTTTCGTTCATTTGTATAATAAATAGTAATGACTCATATTTTTAAAATGGTTGGTTTTTGAAATTTTCAAGAACATAAGCTTTAAATGAACAACACATTTTTACTTCCAATTACTGCGATTCAGCAGGTTCAAGGCAAAAGTTTCATATTAAATGAATTGCCTATTCATATTTAATCTTCAAGTTAATTTTTTGTTATACCCCGTATTTATCGGGGAATTATCGACAGAGATTTTTAATTTACACTTTCAACGAAAATATAAGAATGAACACCAAATACATAGATTTAATTAATCAAACCTATTATTTCCCACAGGAGGAATTTCGCTTAGGTGAGAAGGGCCTTGAGTTTCATGGAGTAGATACTATGGAACTAGTAGAGAAATATGGTGCGCCATTAAAATTCACATATCTTCCAAAGATTTCTGAAAACATCAATTTGGCTAAAAAATGGTTTGCTGAAGCTATTAAAAAAAATGGATACAAGGGAACTTACAATTATTGTTATTGTACTAAAAGTTCGCATTTCAAACATGTTTTAGATGAGGCTTTAAAGAATGATATTCATATTGAAACATCATCTGCTTTTGATATTGATATCGTTGAAAACCTTAAGCTAACAGGGAAAATTACAGATAAAACTTATGTTATTTGCAATGGTTTTAAGCGGGAGCAATACATCGAAAATATTGCGCGACTAATCAATAACGGGCATGAGAATTGTATTCCTATTATTGATAATTACGAAGAAATCGATTTGCTTTCAGATAGTATCGAAAATCATTTTAATGTAGGAATCCGGATTGCTTCCGAAGAAGAACCGAAATTTGAGTTTTACACTTCTCGATTGGGAATTGGATATAAAAACATAATCCCTTTTTACGAAGATCAAATTAAAAATAATGATAAAGTGGATATTAAGATGCTTCACTTCTTTATCAATACCGGAATCCGTGATACCGCATATTATTGGAATGAATTGGTAAAGTGTTTAAAGGTTTATGTTCGTCTTAAAAAAGTCTGTCCTTCGTTGGATAGCCTAAATATTGGAGGTGGGTTTCCTATTAAAAACTCTATGCACTTTGAGTATGATTATCAATATATGGTTGATGAAATTCTTAACCAGATAAGTATTACTTGTGCCGAGGCAGATGTTCCTGTACCAAATATTTTTACTGAATTCGGAAGTTTTACCGTTGGAGAAAGCGGTGGTGCTATCTATGAAATCCTCTATCAGAAACAACAAAACGATAGGGAAAAGTGGAATATGATAAATTCTTCTTTTATTACCACTCTGCCCGACACTTGGGCCATTAGTAAGAAGTTTATTATGTTACCAATAAATCGTTGGAATGATGAATATGAACGTGTGCTTTTAGGCGGGCTGACCTGCGATAGCGATGATTATTACAACTCTGAACAGAATATGGCAGCCATTTATCTGCCAAAATTTAGAAAGGAAAAGCCTTTGTATATTGGTTTCTTTAATACTGGAGCATATCAAGAGAGTATTGGTGGTTTTGGTGGCCTTCAACACTGTTTGATTCCACAGCCAAAACATATTTTAATAGATAGAGACGAAAACAATAATATTACAACCAAACTTTTTTCAGAACAACAAACAAGCGAGCAATTGCTAAATATTCTAGGTTATGAGCACTAAAACGTACGCAGGCATCCCGCAGAAATATGCGGCCCTGGAAACATCAAAAATTGTATTGATCCCAGTTCCTTATGATGGAACCAGCACTTGGCAAAAAGGTGCAGACAAAGGTCCAGAGGCTTTTTTAGACGCTTCGGAAAACATGGAGCTATACGACATTGAAACGCAGACTGAGGTTTATAAACAAGGCGTGTATCTAGCAGATGCAGTTACGGAAAACTCTTCGCCAGAAGCAATGGTCGATGAAGTGCACAAAACCACCAAAGATTACATAAAACGCAATAAATTTGTCACCTTATTTGGCGGAGAGCACAGTATTTCTATTGGTTCCATTCGCGCATTCAACGAGTGTTTTGACAATCTTACGGTGCTTCATATAGACGCACACGCGGATCTGCGAAAAGAATATGAAGGAACAAAATGCAATCACGCTTGTGCTGTTTATGAAGCCAGTCAAACCACGAATTTAGTTCAAGTTGGTATTAGAAGCATGGATATTGCTGAAACGCGGGTGATGGATGAGGAAAAAGTATTTTTTGCTCACGATATGGCGAAAGACGAATATTGGATAGATAAAGTAATTGAAGCTTTAGGTGAAAACGTATTTATTACTTTCGACCTTGATGCTTTTGATCCATCAATTCTTCCTTCTACAGGAACTCCTGAACCAGGTGGATTGTTTTGGTATGAAACGCTTGATTTCTTAAAAGAGGTTTTTGCAGAAAGAAACGTTGTGGGCTTTGATATAGTAGAGCTTTGTCCAAATGAAGATGAAAAAGCCTCAGACTTTGTTGCGGCAAAACTATATTATAAAATGTTGACCTATAAATTCGCTGGCACAGAAGAAGGAGCCGAATACGAAAATAATTTTAATCTCTCGGCTTCACCCGAGACAGGCAAAAAACCAAATTCAAAATTTAATACAGACGAAGATGAGTACTAACAAAGGAGCGATCTCCCAATTTATTGAAAAATATTATTTACACTTCAATTCAGCTGCATTGGTAGATGCTGCTAAAGGCTACGAAGCGCAACTTGCAAAAGGTTCAAAGATGCTCGTATCCTTGGGTGGTGCTATGAGTACTGCAGAATTGGGTAAGATTTTTGCCGAAATGATCCGTCAAGATAAAGTACAAATTATCTCTTGTACCGGTGCAAATCTTGAGGAAGATATTATGAATCTTGTAGCACATAGCCATTACAAACGCATTCCTCATTATCGTGATTTAACGCCACAAGATGAATGGGATTTGCTTGAGAAAGGTTTGAACCGAGTTACGGATACGTGTATTCCAGAAGAAGAAGCCTTTAGAAGAATTCAAAAGCACATCGTGAAAATATGGAAGGAAGCTGAAGCTGCAGGCGAGCGCTATCTTCCACACGAATATATGTACAAACTCCTTTTAAGCGGAGTAATGGAAGAACATTACGAAATAGATCTAAAGGATTCTTGGATGTATGCAGCTGCCGAAAAAAACCTGCCTATTATTTGTCCAGGATGGGAAGACAGCACTATGGGAAATATTTTTGCTAGTTATGTTTTAAAAGGAGAATTGAAAGCCTCTACGATGAAAAGCGGCATTGAGTATATGACTTTCCTTGCAGATTGGTACACAGATAATTCCCAAAATGGAATTGGATTTTTCCAAATCGGTGGTGGAATTTCTGGAGATTTCCCAATTTGTGTAGTGCCAATGCTTTATCAAGATATGGAGCGTCCCGACACACCTTTCTGGAGCTATTTCTGTCAAATCAGTGATTCAACCACTAGTTTTGGTAGTTATTCTGGAGCGGTTCCTAATGAAAAAATAACTTGGGGTAAATTAGATATAGATACTCCAAAGTTTATAATCGAGAGTGATGCAACTATTGTAGCGCCATTGATTTTCGCCTATTTACTTGATATGTAGAAAATTGCGTTAAAATGTTTTTTTGATAAAGACAAATGTCTTAACTTTGAAGACAAATATACTTGTTATGAGTTATGATGAACAACATATTGCAATTAATGAAGTAAATGAACCTTTAAGTGTGTACGTAAAGAACATTGGTAATATATCAAGAAAGATTTCTTTTGCAGATTTCTTTCTTGATAAAATGCTGATAGTTCAAGCAATTAGAAAAGGGCTTCCTTATAAAATTTTCAATCAAATAAAGCTGTTTACTCCGTTTACTGATGCAGATTGGGCTGAGTATTTAGATCTTTCCTCTAAAACCTTGCAAAGGTATCGGGATGATGAAGATTTTTTCTTTAAGCCCATTCATTCCGAAAAAATCATTGAACTCGCTGAGGTAACCAATTTTGGAATTGAAGTTTTTGGTTCTTCCGAAAAATTCTACAGATGGTTAAACACACCTTCTTATGCTTTAAATGGCTTGAAACCTGGAGACCTTGTCAAAGATTCTTACGGAAAGGAAATGGTAATGGCAGAGCTTAACAAAATTGAACACGGTATTTTTGCATAATGAGAGTTTTTAGGCTATCCAGAAAGAAATATGCCGAAGACTTAAGCGGAAAGGGCGCGGCCAAGTTTGTAAACCGATGGAATTCTAAAGGAATAGAGATGCTTTATACTGCCGAGAGTAGAGCCTTGGCAATGGCTGAAGTAATCGTGCATTTAAGCCTCGCAATGTTACCTGATGATTATATGATGATTGAAATAGAGATTCCTGAAACTATTAACATTCAGGTTTTGGATCTTAAATATTTGGATACAGGCTGGAATGTCAACCTACCTCGATCTAACACACAAATTATTGGGGATGGTTTTATTCATTCAAAAAAATATTGCGTTTTCAAAGTGCCTTCTGCAGTGGTAAAGGGAGATTTCAATTATCTGCTGAACCCCAACCACAAGGATATTAAGAGTATTAAGATTATTGAAGTTACCGACTTTCCTTTTGACGAACGAATTTTTAAATAGAAACTGAACTCCAAACTATATGGAACCAAAGAAAATTGAAAATATTGAGCTTAAATTCTTGAATTTAAAAGACTATGAGGCTTTAAAAAAGGCAACAATTCAGTCTTATGGCGGAATGCCAAATAGCTATTGGAAAATGAACGAGATTGGAAATCTCATTGATATTTTTCCTGAAGGCCAAGTACTAATTATGGCCGACGGAGAAATTGCTGGTTGTGCGCTTTCTATTATAGTCGATTTTGATGAGTTGGGAGAAAAGCATACCTATAAAAATGTTACGGATGATCCAACTTTCAAAATCCATGATCCTGAAGGCGATGTGCTTTATGGAATAGACGTCTTTATTCGTCCAGATTTTCGAGGCCTTCGTCTTGGAAGAAGATTGTACGATTACAGAAAAGAACTTTGTGAAAATTTAAACTTGAAGAGTATCGTTTTTGGGGGAAGAATGCCAAATTATCATTTACATGCCGAAAAACTTTCTCCTAAGCAATACATTGAAAAGGTGAAGCGTAAGCAAATTGATGATCCCGTGCTAAACTTTCAAGTTTCTAATGATTTTCACCCTGTACGCGTGTTGAAGGGATATCTGGAAGGAGATAAAGCTTCGGGGGAATTTGCTGTTTTGATGGAATGGGATAATATTTATTATACCAAACCTGAGAAAAAACCGAAACCTTCCGCTATTAAAAGTGTGGTTCGTCTTGGTTTAATCCAATGGCAGATGCGAAGTTATGCCAGCATGGAAGATTTAATGCACCAAGCAGAATATTTTATTGATAGTGTTGCCGGTTATCGTTGTGATTTTGCAATGTTTCCAGAATTCTTCAATGCTCCGTTGATGGCGGCATACAACCATATGAGCGAACCTGATGCAATTCGTGAATTGGCCCAACACACGAAGGAAATTACAGAACGGATGTCGCAACTTTCCATTTCCTATAACATTAATATTATTACGGGAAGTATGCCTGAAATTGTGCGTGGGAAACTATACAACGTAGGTTATTTATGTCGTCGCGATGGAAGTGTAGAACGTTTCGAAAAAATACATGTTACCCCTGATGAGGAACGTGTTTGGGGAATGCAGAATGGGAACGTTCTGAAAACCTTTGATACCGATTGTGGAAAAATTGGTGTTCTTATCTGTTATGATGTTGAGTTTCCTGAACTTTCCCGATTGCTTTCGGATGAAGGAATGGATATTCTTTTTGTTCCTTTCCTTACAGACACACAAAATGGATATTCTAGAGTTCGATTATGTGCTCAAGCTAGAGCCGTTGAAAACGAATGTTACGTTGCCATTGCAGGAAGTGTAGGAAACCTTCCAAAAGTTCACAATATGGACATACAATACGCGCAAAGCGCTGTATTCACACCTTGCGACTTCTCTTTCCCAAATAATGGAATTAAAGCGGAGGCCACACCTAACACCGAAATGATTTTGGTTGCCGACGTGGATCTTGACCTACTTCGTGAATTGCACACTTTCGGCGCCGTTAGGAATTTGAAAGATAGAAGAAAGGATTTTTATAGACTTGAACGGGTAAAAAAATAGGTTTCCAAAAAGTTTAAGCTGATTGTTACTCCTCATTTTGGGGAGTCAACTTTTTGTCCTTCAGAAAAAAGTTAGAGGGATATAATTCCCAAATTGCAAATCCGATCACCACAATATACTCCAAAGCCACCAACCAAAGGTTTTCATCAAACCCATCTTTTCCATAGGCTGAATAACTTAGTATTACCATAAAACTCCAAACGATTGGAAACTTATATTTTGTAAATACCGAAAGCAAAAGTGGCGTGGCTATATACCAAGGGTGAACTGTAGTTGACAAAAGGAAGTAAAAGAAAACCGCAATAAGCATTGCAGTTATTAACTGTTGTTGTGTTTTATTTTTTCTGATGAAAGCGATTCCCAGAACAAAGAACAGAACCAAAATAGGTAGAATCTTGCCAACTGTTTTAATCAAATTCCATCCGACTACCTGAAACCCGATCCATCTAATTACATAATAAATACTTGCATTAAATTCGAAATCCTGAAACCATAGTGCAATGGTCGATGAAAAATTCTGAATAAATTCCGAAGAAAAAAAGGGTACAAAAGTAATTATTATAGTTGCTCCCGTAATAAAATAGAATCCTAGTATTTTTTTTTTAGACATCTCATAGGTTTCTAAAACCTGTAAAGTCTTGTTTTTATTTGTGAAATATTTAAAAAACAACGGTAAAAACAACAACGGAAGCAATTTTACCGAAACCGATACACCAAATAAAACTGCAGCCCATAACCATTTTCCTTTAAATAGTAAATACAGCGCCCAAATAAAGAAAAAAAGCATGACGCTTTCAAAATGGAGATTTCCAGTAAGTTCTATGATGATAAAAGGATTCAGAAAATACCAGAAGATGTTTCTAATTGGAAGGTTTAGCTGTTTTAATATTTTCTTTCCGAAGTAAAGAATTCCAATATCTGCAAGAATCATTATTGTGTGAAGTATAATCACTGAACCTAAAATACTTTTCCCTCCAAAAAACGCAGCAATGGCAAAGAAGAACTGATTTACAGGTGGATAATTGCTAAAATGGCTTGCATTTAGCGAACCCATACCTTGATATAGTTCATTCGCCTGCGGAATTATTATTCCGAGTGAAGTTGATAACTCCTTAAAGTATAAGTCTGGAGTAAAGAGATACGGACTTATTCCTTGGGCTACCAAGCGTCCATCCCATAGAAAACGATAAAAATCTTGTGAAAGATTTGGAATAGCTAGAATGAAAAGTAATCGAAAGACAATTCCTAAACTGGCTAGAAACCAGAAATTGAGTTTGAAATTTTGAATGCAGAGATAAGCTATGATGAAAAGTGCGCCGAAGAGTGATATCAACTTTGCGAAATCACTTCGCTCCAAATCGTATGCAAAGCTGAGGTAGAATGCGATAGAAGTTATCGCAAAAAGTAAGGGGATTTTATATAGCTTAATGAAATTCAACAGCTTAATTTGAAAGATTCCTGCCTTCCCAGGAATTATTAATCTTGCCATTCTGCAATAAACAAATTGGTGTCGTGTCCGCCACCATTATTTCTGTTGCTTGAAAAAGCCAGATGTTTTCCATCGTTTGAGAATACTGGAAAGGCATCAAAGGTTCGGCCGTGCGTTACGCGTTCAAGGTTCTTTCCATCGAGATCAATTAAATAAAGGTTGAATGGAAATCCTCTTTCTGCTTCAAAATTACTTGAAAACAATATTTTTTCTCCGGAAGGATGAAAGAATGGCGCCCAATTGGCATTGCCCAGATGCGTCAATTGTCTAAGTTCGCTGCCATCGGCATTGCAGATGTATAGTTCCATTTCTGTAGGTTGCACTAAACCTTGGGATAATAAATCTTTGTATTCTTGAATTTCGGCTTCGGTTTTTGGACGGGAGGATCTAAAAATAAGCTTGCTCCCGTCAGGTGAGAAAAATGCGCCGCCATCATAACCTAATTCATTCGTGATTTGTTTCACGTTTTTGCCATCAATATCCATAGTGTAAAGTTCCAGATCACCACTTCGCATAGATGTGAAAACAATTTTATCTCCTTTGGGCGAAACGGTGGCTTCGGCGTCGTAACCGGGTTCATCAGTAAGTTGCGCAGTTATATTTCCTTTAAGATCTGCCACAAAGATGTCATAGCTTTCATAAATAGGCCACACGTATTTTCCTTCTTTTTTTAAAGGTGTTTCTGGGCAGTTTTCGTCTTTAAGATGTGTGCTTCCATAAACAATATGCTCTCCGTCCGGCAAAAAATAACTACAGGTAGTGCGTCCTTTTCCAGTGCTTATCATTGGTGGTTGGCTATCCCTAAAAGTTTCATCAGCATCCATCAAAAACATCTGGTCACAGTTTACGCTCCAGTCTTTGTTGTTGCTTTGGAAGACAAGCTGGCTGTCGTCAAAACTCCAATAAGCCTCCGCATTATCGCCGCCAAAAGTTACTTGGCGAATATTTTTAAAGTGTTTTTCTTCTGGATAAATTAAAGTATCGTTTGTTTCAGGATCAAGAACTAAAGCTGAAGTTTTTTCAGTTAGGTCTCCGAGCGAAGTCGAGGAGTTCACTTCGTTTTTACAGCCTACAAAAAAGGAAACCATGATTATCGCATATAAGATTTTCATTTTTAATGTATTTTTACGTAAAAGTAATGATATGCGTGCAATTTTATTGATATTTCTAGCAATGCTTGTTCTTTCCTGCAAGGAAACAAAAGTGCAAGTTGTAAGTATAAGTATGAAAGACGACGTTTCTGTTTTGGCTAACGACAGTTTAAAAGGTAGAAAAACAGGTTCAGTCTATGAGAAAAAAGCAGCTTCCTATATAGCAGAAAGATTTAAAAGCATTGGACTTCAACCGAAAGGAACCGATGGTTACTTTCAAAAATTTACATTTAAAGCAAGTAAAAACCCACATCGAGAAGCCGAATTCACTTCAGAGAAAAGCGATAGCACCGAAACTGCGGAAAACCTAATTGCTTATTTAGATAATAAGGCCGAAAATACCGTGGTTATCGGCGCGCACTACGACCATTTGGGAATGGGTGGCGAAGGTTCGCTATATCGGGAAGGGCCAGCAATTCACAATGGAGCGGATGACAATGCGAGTGGAGTGGCAATGATGCTTCATCTGGCTGATTCCTTGCGAAAAGATGGATCGCCGAGAAATAATAATTATCTTTTTATCGCTTTTTCTGGAGAGGAAGAGGGATTGTTGGGTTCCAATTACTTCGTAAAAAACCCAACTATCGATACTAAAAAGTTGACATATATGATCAATATGGATATGGTGGGAAGACTTAACGCTGAAAATACTTTGGCGGTTTATGGCTTGGGAACTTCGCCTATATTTAAGCAAACAGTCAATGCTAATGCTGGGGATTTAAACATTATTGAAAACGAAAGTGGAGTTGGGCCAAGCGATCATACTTCATTTTACCTAGCTGATATTCCGGTGCTTCATTTTTTTACCGGACAGCATGAAGATTACCATAAACCAAGTGACGATACTGAAAAAGTGAATTTTGAAGGGATGGAAATGGTTTCAAATTATATTTTCAGCATAATTAAAGATTTGGATAGTCAGAAAAAGCTTCCTTTCAGAAAAACAAAAAATGAAAGTGAAGTGGTTCCTGATTTTAAAGTTACCCTGGGTGTTGTACCCGATTATCTTTTCAATGGCAAAGGAATGCGGATTGATGGTGTGAGTGAAGATAGACCTGCCCAAAAAGCAGGCCTTCAAAAAGGAGATGTAGTTGTTAAAATGGGTGAGTATCCTGTAACTGATATGATGAGCTACATGGAGAGTCTTTCAAAATTTGAAAAGGGGAAAACTGAAATAGTAACTATTCAAAGAGATGGGGAATTGAAGGAAGTTGAGGTTACATTTTAATATTTTTGAATTATATTTGAGTAAAACAGACAAGCGATGGAAACTACAAAATTGAGGGAAAAACTAAAAGCTCAATTCTCAGAAATTATTGAGGATGATAAAAATCTCGAGTACTTGGAACGCATCTTTGAAAATCTGAATACAGAAGCAAGCTCTTCACAAGTTCCTGAATGGCATTGGAAAGAGGTAGAGGCACGAAGACGGAGACATTTGTCGGGCGAATCAAAATCATATTCTTGGGAGGAAGTTAAAAGCGATATTAGAGAAAAATATGGCTCTTGAATTGATAATTAAAGAAGAAGCGGATTTTGAAATCAAAGAAGCTGTGGATTATTATGAATCCAAGAAAGAAAATTTAGGTATTGAATTCTTTATTTATCTCGATGATTATTTTGAAACTTTAAAAACCGAGATTCCAACCTTTGAATTAAAAAAAAACCTTCCTTTAGAGAGCTTCCCTTAAAAAGATTTCCGTATGTCATTATATATGAGGTAAGTCAGGAAGCGGTAATTGTTTATTCTGTTTTCAACACCAACCAGGATCCGTTGCGGAAGCGAAAGTGAGTTTTGCCCGATCGAGCGATAAAGCAAGTGATTTTGAAGTTGTTTCAATTATAAAAAAACCCAAAGGTCTCGAAGACCTTTGGGTTTTTACTAATTTACTGCGTACAGACAAGGCATGCCTTGTCTCAACGATATACTACATCATTCCTGGCATTCCACCACCCATACCACCTGGCATTCCGCCACCGGCACTGTCTTCTTTGATGTCAACCAAAGCACATTCAGTGGTAAGGATCATTCCAGCAACTGACGCCGCATTTTCAAGTGCAATACGAGTTACTTTTTTAGGATCGATGATTCCAGCTTTTAGCATATCAACATAGGTTTCTGTTTTAGCATCGTAACCGAAGTTTTTCTTGCCTTCCAAAACCTTATTAATAACTACAGAGCCTTCGCCACCTGCGTTTTCAACAATAGTACGAAGTGGAGACTCAATGGCGCGAGCCACAATTTGAACTCCTGTTGTTTCATCTAAAGTTTCAGTAGTAAGCTTTTTAAGTACTGCAATAGCACGAACAAAAGCTACACCACCACCAGCAACGATTCCTTCTTCTACAGCCGCACGGGTTGCGTGAAGGGCATCGTCCACACGGTCTTTCTTCTCTTTCATTTCAATTTCAGAAGCTGCACCTACGTAAAGAACGGCAACACCGCCAGCCAATTTAGCTAAACGCTCTTGCAATTTTTCTTTGTCGTAATCGCTAGTTGTAGTTTCAATCTGAGCTTTGATTTGGTTTACGCGAGCTTTGATGTTATCACTTTCTCCTGCACCGTTTACGATAGTTGTATTGTCCTTATCGATTGTAACGGTTTCCGCAGAACCCAACATATCAATAGTTGTGTTTTCCAAGGTAAAGCCACGCTCTTCAGAAATTACGGTTCCACCTGTCAAGATTGCAATGTCTTCCAGCATTGCTTTTCTTCTGTCACCAAAACCAGGAGCTTTTACAGCAGCAATTTTTAATGATCCACGAAGTTTATTAACTACCAAAGTAGCCAATGCCTCGCCGTCAACATCTTCGGCAATGATTAAAAGAGATTTTCCTGCTTGGGCCACTGGCTCAAGTACTGGAAGCAAATCTTTCATTGAAGAGATTTTCTTATCGTAAAGCAAAATCATTGGGTTTTCCAATTCAGTTTGCATTTTTTCAGAGTCGGTTACGAAGTAAGGAGAAAGGTATCCACGGTCAAACTGCATTCCCTCAACAACATCAACATAAGTTTCAGTTCCTTTTGATTCTTCAACGGTTATTACACCTTCTTTTCCAACTTTTCCGAAAGCCTTAGCAATTAACTCCCCAATCAGTTCGTCGTTGTTTGATGAAATGGAAGCAACTTGCTTTATCATTTCAGAAGAGTTTCCAACTGTTGTAGTTTGCTTTTCAAGGTCTGCTACAATTGCTGCAACAGCTTTGTCTATACCTTTTTTCAGCTCCATTGGATTTGCACCGGCTGCAACGTTTTTAAGGCCTTCTTTTACAATTGCTTGAGCAAGAACGGTAGCGGTAGTTGTTCCATCACCAGCAAGATCGTTGGTTTTTGAAGCAACTTCTTTTACCATCTGAGCACCCATGTTTTCCAGCGCATCTTCAAGTTCAATTTCTTTTGCAACGGTCACCCCATCTTTAGTTACTTGAGGTGCACCAAATGATTTACTTATAATAACGTTACGACCTCTTGGCCCCAATGTTACTTTTACTGCGTTTGCCAATGCATCAACGCCACGTTTAATTGCATCGCGGGCTTCTACATCAAATTTTATATCTTTTGCCATAAATTTTTATTTTGTGACTCCCTTTTGAACCTGGGAATCTTCAGGTTAATATTTATAAATTTTAAACTTTTTGACTATTGAAGAAATTCCAAAAAACAAATTCCAAATTCCAACTTTGGAATGTGGTGTTTGGGGTTTGGAATTTAAATGATGGCGAGAATATCATCTTCGCGCATAATGAGGTAGTCTTTCCCGTCAAGCTTTAATTCGCTACCGGAGTACTTTCCGTAAAGAACGGTGTCACCAACTTTTACGGTCATTTTGTAGTCTTCCTTTCCTTTACCAACAGCCATTACTTTACCTTGCTGTGGTTTTTCTTTTGCGGAATCTGGAATATAAAGACCAGATGCAGTCTTAGTTTCTGCTTCTTCTGGCTGCACCAATACACGGTCTGCAAGCGGTTGAATTTTTAATGCCATAGTAAAATTTTATTTTTGTAATTCCCGCGCAGGCGGGAATCTATTGTTAAACTTATGTTCAAATGTTCGGATTGCTAATGGGCAGAAATTGTGCCACTGCCTATAAACTGACAGTTTATAAAATAAAAATGCCAGCTTGTCAGAAACAACCTAATATTTATGGAAATAATACTTTTTGAATTACGAAAAAACTACATGATCTAGTAGCTTCCGAACTACATCCAACAGAGCCGATATAATTTCAGTAAGGGTTTTAAATATTTTTCCTTAAGAATGGATGCTAAGGCTGGGGTATTTTTACGATAAATAAAACCGAAAACACGACCGTTGTCGCTCCAAAGCAATTGGGTATGCTTTAAACTATACTTTTTAGTCTTTTTTTACTACATTTATAATCCAATAGTTAACCCATAAATTGCCCCAATATGAAAAACAACTTTTCTAAACTAATTATGCTGCCAAAATACATCCTGCTCATTTTTCTGGCCACCACTATTTCCTGTTGGCAAAATGACGATGATGACCCACCCACAGAACCCGTGGACCAACTGCCTCCTGCTACCCAAACGGGAGCTGGTACTTTTGGCTGTTTGCTGGATGGGGAGGTGTATTTACCAGGTAATATACCTAATAAGATGGATTGTGTTTATCAATATGTAAATAGTGGTTATTATCTTTCTTTACAAGGTAGCAAAAGAGATTCTAATAATAATATAATAAGAATTTCTCTTAATACAAAAAGAAAGGAGATACAACAAAATGAAACCTATAATCTCTTGGAAAATATAGATGAAAATGCATATGGTTCTTATTTTTATAACCTTAATTTTTCTTATACAAGCCTTGTCCACTCCGGAGAGTTAACAATAACCAAACTTGATTTTGACAATCATATCGTGTCTGGTACTTTTTGGTTTGATGTGAAAGATAGTGCGGGCGTTGTACACGAAATACGTGATGGTCGTTTTGATATGAGATTTACAGAATGAAACAATAATTAAATTATATTAACCCTAAATCTTTATCTATGGACCTACAATTAAAAAAGACGGTAGCTTTACTGTTACTATGTCTTGGCTCGTTTTTCTACCTAACGGCCCAAACCGTCAACACTACTTTTGCCACGCAGATCAATACCACCCTAAGCGGGCTGGACAAAAGCAAGGTGGCAGACAGCAATTTTCTTTAAATATTATAATATGAGTAAATCATAAAATAAAATCATCTTCAGGATATTGTACATGAAAAAAGCACCATTCTTCAATAAGAGGAATGGTGCTTCAAATATTTTATAAAAGAATGTTATTCTTGATTATCCGTTGTTGGTTGTGCTGGAGTATCTGTAGTTGTAGGAACCGCAGGAATGGTATTCTGAATTGCATTTTCGTCAAATGTTTTAGAACGCATCGTGCTATTTCCCATAACAAAAACATTGGAAAACATAATCAACACTAACATAATGGTTGCAAGGGTCCAAGTACTTTTATCTAAAAAGTCACTCGTTTTCTGCACGCCACCAATCTGTGCACCACCACCACCGCCAAACGACGAAGAAAGTCCACCGCCTTTTGGGTTTTGAACCATTATCACTACGACCAACAAAAAGGCCACTATCATTATTAAAACTAAAAATATTGTAAACGTACTCATGATTGTTCTGAATTAATCAATTTTTCTATTGCTCGAATTTGGTCTGCAAAGAAACCACTTTTTTCGGGATTTTTCAAAATTAATATTTTATATGCTTGAATTGCCTTCTTATAGTTCTTTTGTTGTAAATAAACTTTAGCCAAAGTCTCCGTCATCAGCGACTCTGAGCTTTGTGCGAAAGCTGCGGCTATATTTGTGGAATCATCCTTTTTAACAGTCTTCACGGGTGATTCTGTAGGAATTATTTTAGGTCGCTCTTGGATAAACCTGTCAATAAGTTTCGATTTCCGCTCTTTTTCCTCCTTCGCTGAAGCTTCCTCCTTCGCTGAAGCTTCGGTGGACAAGTCCTTCTCCGCTAACGTTTCGGAGGACAGGTCCTGCTTCGAGTTCTCTTGGGATAAATTTGCTTCTTCTGTATTTTCGAAATCCAATGCTGCTGTGTCTTCTATACGCGCAATGGGTTTGGCTTTTGTCAACTTTAACCATTCAGAAAATGAATGGGTGTCGCTTTTTGTGAACTCCAAAGGTTTATCTACTTGTAGAAGTTCCGCTGGTTCCTCCTCTTTCTTTTCAACTAGATCAGTAATAGATTGAATTTTTCTTTGGAAAAGCCCTGGATTCAAGATATCCTCGGCCTTTTTCATTTCGGCTTGATCATTTGCTGCACTAACTTGTTCAGAAATATCTTCGGAAACTACATTTATTTCATTCACAGATGAATCGTGCTGGAGTATATTTTGCGAAATTTCGTTTTGTATAAATCGGTCTGAAGTGATGTATTCAAAAAGAATATCCCGGTCTGTTGTATGCGCGGCGGCTAGCTTTAAGGCGTCATTATATAAAAAACTATTCTCATTCTTCAAGCCTTTTAGTTGCAATGCCCTCGCGCTCTGGAAATAAGGATATTTTTGAATGATAGATTCCAACGTCGATAAGTCCCCAGAAGTTATTTTCTGTGGATTTGCTAAAAGATATGTGTAGTTTTCAATGTTCAATGTTTGATTTTCAATGTTTTGTAATTTACCCCAGCCCCTAAAGGGGAGTCTGCAATTCGCTCTCTTTGGGCTGGGATCTTTTTCTCTTTAAGCTAGGTTAATTAAAAAATGCTACCAATTCGCAAGCGATTTGTTAAAAATATCCTGTGTTATTCGCTCAAACACAATATCCACTGCAGCGTCCAGTTTTGATCCGGTTAGCTGGGTTTGTCCGTCGTAGTCATAGTAAAAGCTAAAGGGTTGCTCAAAATCCTTCAGTGGGTCTTTGGTGTTAAAAAATCGAACTGCTACCGATATGGTGAGCCTGTTTTGCGCCGCGGTACTGTTAGAAGTTGCCGTGATTGGTGAAATATAAAATTGTGTTATTTCACCTTCATACACCAAATCGCCTCCGCTGTTAACAAGGTCTAAACTTGTTTGATTAAGGAGTAAATCCTGTAATTTCTGTGTGAGATCGCGTCCGATTCCTGGTTCTACAATGGGTGCATTATTTTGAAAATATTTTACCTGCACCGTTTTGGTGGTGCTGTAATTTATATCCGCTCCCGTAAATGAATAGGGCCCGCAACTCTGAAAAGAAAATGCGAGGCTTATAAAAAATAAAATTGAAACTATTTTTGACATCTAAAACTATATGTTTTTTTTTGACTATTGACTATTGACTATTGACTATTGACTATTGACTTTTGACTACTGACTACTGACTACTGACTACCGACTACTAAAGGTCATACTGTTTAATCTTTCTATAAAGCGTTCGTTCAGAAATGCCTAATTCATCGGCAGCATCCTTACGCTTTCCGCTGTATTTCTCCAAGGATTTTTTGATTAGCTCCAATTCTTTTTGCTGAAGCGAAAGATTTTCTTCTTCCTCAATATCCTCTGCATATTCATATTTGTCTTTTCTTTTGGGTTCCTGAACGGAGCCGTAGGATTCCGAAGAGTGTTCGGGAATGCTAAAAACTTCTACGTCGTTATCGTCACCGTTGTTCTCTTCTTCAATTATGGAAGCCAGTTCTTCTTCCGCTTCAGTTTCTTCAGAATATATTTTATCTATCAGTGAGGATTGCTCTTCTTTCACCTTGGCTGCATTGCCCGTCTTCATTAATTCCAAAGTTAGTTTTTTAAGATCGTTTACATCCCGTTTCATGTCGAAAAGCACTTTATAAAGAATTTCGCGTTCACTACTGAAATCGCTTTCGGCTTTCTTTTGATTTACAATTGCCGGAAGGTTACTGCCCATGTCTGGCAGATAATGTTTTAAAGTTTCATACGTAATTTCACGAGTCTGCTCCAAAACCGAAATCTGCTCTGCTACATTGCGCAACTGACGGATGTTTCCGCTCCATCGATATTTAAGTAATAAATCTATGGCGCGGTCATCTAAACGGATGGTTGGCATTTTGTATTTCTGCGCGAAATCTGCCGCAAATTTCCTGAAAAGTAGGTGTATGTCTTCCTTTCTTTCGCGCAGCGGAGGAAGATTTATTTCCACTGTACTCAACCTGTAATAAAGATCTTCGCGGAATTTTCCTTTTTCAATAGCATCCACCATTTTCACATTGGTGGCAGCCACAATGCGTACATCGGTTTTTTGGGTTTGGGAGGATCCTACTTTTAAGAATTCTCCATTTTCCAGGACGCGAAGTAAGCGTACTTGCGTTGGCAGTGGTAGTTCTCCAACTTCATCAAGGAAGATGGTTCCGCCATCAGCCACTTCAAAATACCCGTTTCGGGCTGCTGTGGCCCCTGTAAACGAACCTTTTTCGTGACCGAATAATTCACTGTCGATAGTTCCTTCAGGAATTGCCCCACAGTTTACAGCTATATATTTTGCATGTTTTCTGTGTGAAAGCGAATGGATAATTTTTGGGATACTTTCCTTTCCCACGCCGCTTTCACCTGTAACCAGTACCGAAATATCAGTAGGAGCTACCTGTATTGCTTTTTCCACGGCCCGGTTTAGTTTTGGGTCGTTACCTATAATTCCGAAACGTTGTTTTGTTGCTTGTATGTTTTCCATAAGCCACCTAACCCCCAAAGGGGGAATTTGTGTGATTAATAATATTCAAATGTCCTTTCTATGATTGAACCATTAACTCTAATTGTAGTTGAGCTAATAGGATAATTATTGTTGTTAAATTGAAAAGTAGTTTCCTCCGTGCCCACTGGAAAATTATTTTGACTTTCAATAAATTTAGTGACATTATTTACGGAGTATGATGTGTCAAATGTGAAATCGATATCATATAAATAATGTTCGGTAAGCATATACTGCATAGGCTTACTAATGAAAAACTGAAACAAAGGGTTTGTGGTAGTGTTAGTTTCAAAAGTGTATGATGTTCCGCTTGGCTGGCTTATTTCAGTTACTTGATTGTCTGAATTGTAGCTTATGAAATGTATCGTTAAACCAGATGGACTTGACTGATGTCTTGTTTCAGTAATTCTACCGTTTATGTCAAATAAAATTGAACCAACTTTTTCAGTTATCGTTTCTTCAAAATCTACTCTATTGTTACTATAAACGAAGCTCGTAATATAAGGATCGTGAGCTCCATCTCCAAAATCTATTAGCTTTATTAGCCTGTTGCTACTATCATATTCATAAGTACGGTAGTCTCTAATAAATTCATCATTTGCGGAATAAAATTTAAGACTCTTTAAATTTTGTTGATTGTCGTACTCATACCGCGTGTAGAACCTGTCATCCTCGTTGTCTCCAACATTCATACCTAGTTCCTTTATAATAGTCCCATCTTCATTATAATATCTTATAGATACACGGTCATTGCTTATTTCCGTTAATTTGGAAATATGTAAATCTTCATCGCCAGATTGCTCTTCACTGGGCGAATCATCAGACGAACAACTAATTAATACTAAGGTGAAAAGGAAAAGAAATATTTTTTTCATATTAAATTGTTTTATGAATATCCCACCGCTTCACCAATCAAGGTAGCAGTAGTACAATCGTTTATCTTCACTAGTACAAAATCTCCTGCTTTATAGTCTTCCTTCGGGAAAACCACAACATTGTTGTGTTCTGTTCTCCCGCTCCATTCATCTTTATCTTTTTTCGATTCTTTTTCAATTAAAACTTTTACGGTTTTTCCTAAAAAGGAGGCTGTACGAATGGCGCTATGTTTTTGTTGTTGGTTTACAATCTCGGTCAATCTTCTGCTTTTTGTTTCTTCGGGAACATCGTCCTCCAGCTTTCTGGCAGCCGAAGTTCCTGGTCTTTCGGAATATTTGTACATATAGCCAAAACTGTATTTTACGTATTCCATCAGGCTCAAGGTTTCTTGATGATCTTCTTCTGTTTCTGTAGGAAAACCGATTATCATATCCTGCGAAATGGAACAATCAGGAATGATATCCCAAATCCTGTCAATCAACTTCATATACTCCTCACGAGTATGCTGACGATTCATTTCCTTTAAAATTCGCGTGCTTCCGCTTTGAACGGGAAGGTGAATATGGTTGCAAACATTTTCGTATTTGGCTACAACATGCAAAACATCTTCCCCCATATCTTGTGGGTTGCTAGTTGAAAAACGAATGCGCATTTGCGGTTGAGCTTCTGCCACCATAGCGAGCAACTGTGAAAAATCGGTTGCCGTTGCCTGTTGCATTGCCGAAGCATTTTTAAAATCTTTTTTCAAGCCGCCACCATACCATAAATAGCTGTCCACGTTTTGACCCAGCAACGTGATTTCTTTATAGCCTTTTTCGCCTAAATCGTTCACTTCGTTTAAAATACTATGTGGATCGCGACTGCGTTCACGGCCACGCGTAAAAGGAACTACGCAAAAGGTACACATATTATCACAACCACGAGTGATGCTTACATAAGCTGTGATTCCGTTACCTCCCAATCGCACTGGCGAAATATCGCCATAGGTTTCTTCCTTAGATAGAATGACGTTTACGGCATCGCGGCCTTCTTCCACTTCTTTTAAAAGATTTGGAATGTCTTTATAGGCATCTGGACCCACCACCAAATCAACAATTTTTTCTTCTTCTAGAAATTTTTCCTTTAAACGTTCCGCCATACAGCCCAAAACACCCACTTTCATTTTAGGATTGATTCGTTTTACAGCGTTAAATTTTTCCAGACGCTTGCGAATGGTTTGTTCGGCTTTGTCACGAATGGAGCAGGTGTTCACTAAAACCAAATCTGCTTCTTCCATGATATTGGTGGTATTGTAACCATCGTCGGCAAGAATGGAAGCCACAATTTCACTGTCGCTAAAATTCATAGCACAGCCGTAACTTTCTAAATATAATTTTTTGGAATTGCTTTCACGCGCTTCTAAAGTTAGCGTGTTTCCTTGTGTATTTTCGTCTAGTACCTTTTTCATAAAAAATCAATCTTCAATGTAAATCTGAAACTTCAGCCATGGAACTGGCAAAGATACAATTAATTGCTAACGGTGACAAAGTGGCAGATTTGTTTTTGGATAATTTAATTGTGGGTGAAAGTTTGCCACGAATGCTCGAATGATTTTTTTTACTTAAATAGGTTTCGTATCTGTCTCATGACTGATAGGTTCGGGTGGGAGGGGTTTTAAAAATCGTGTAAAATATGAAGCTGTTTCCTATATTTATTAGTGTATTCGCGGTGAAAAACCGCAAAAGCAAATTCAAATTTCACAAGCTTAATCTTTCGTATTAAAAATTTCACATACTTTTGCAATCTTAATAAGATAGGATATGGCAAAGAATTTAGTGATAGTTGAGTCCCCCGCAAAAGCGAAAACCATTGAAAAATTTCTTGGAAAAGATTTTAAGGTGTCCTCCAGTTTTGGGCACATTGCAGATCTTCCGTCCAAGGAGTTGGGTGTAGATGTAGCTGGAGATTTCACACCTAAATATATAGTTAGCAGCGACAAGAAGAAGTTGGTTGCCGAGTTGAAAGCACTTTCTAAAAAAGCTGAAATGGTTTGGTTAGCGAGTGATGAGGATCGCGAGGGTGAGGCTATTGCGTGGCATTTGGCTGAAGAATTAAAATTGGATAAAAGCAAAACCAAGCGTATTGTTTTTCACGAGATTACGAAATCTGCCATTTTAAAAGCTATCGAAAATCCACGTCAAATTGATTACAATTTGGTAAACGCACAACAAGCGCGTCGCGTTTTGGATCGTTTGGTTGGTTATGAACTTTCCCCGGTACTTTGGAAAAAAGTGAAAGGTGGACTTTCCGCCGGACGTGTGCAATCTGTTGCAGTGCGATTAATTGTTGAGCGCGAACGGGAAATTGAAGTTTTTAACCCTGTAGGTTCTTACAGAATTGATGCAGAATTTACCACATTGGAAGGGAGTAAGTTTAAAGCGAAACTTCCTAAGAATTTTGATACAGAAGAAGAAGCACGTGAATTTCTTCGGAAGAATTTGGGTGCTGATTATAAAATTTCAGATTTAACGAAAAAGCCTGCAAGCAAAAAGCCTGCTGCGCCTTTTACCACTTCAACATTACAACAAGAAGCCGCTCGAAAATTATATTTTTCAGTTGGAAAAACAATGACAATAGCACAGCGTCTTTATGAAGCTGGACTTATAACCTATATGCGTACCGATAGCGTGAATCTTTCCAATGACGCTAAAAGTGCGGCGCAGAAGGAAATTACTACTTCCTACGGAAAAGAATATAGTAAACCCCGCGATTATAAAGGGAAATCTAAAGGTGCGCAAGAAGCTCACGAAGCCATTCGCCCTACAGATATGAGCCAGCACACCATAACAGGCGATCACGATCAGGCCCGTTTATACGATTTAATTTGGAAACGAACCCTAGCTTCACAAATGAGCGATGCGCAATTAGAGCGTACAAATGTAAAAATTGATGTGCTTTCGAAGGAGAAAGTTTCAGAACATTTCAGTGCAAATGGTGAAATGATAAAGTTTGACGGTTTCCTAAAAGTTTATTTGGAAGGAACCGATTTTGAGGAAGAAGAGCAAGAGGGAATGTTGCCTAATATGAAAAAAGGCGATGCACTTGAAAATAATTATATAACGGCAACCGAAAGGTTTACTCGTGCGCCGTATCGTTTTACGGAAGCTTCGCTGGTAAAACAATTGGAAGAGTTGGGTATTGGCCGACCGTCTACGTATGCGCCAACTATTTCGACGATCATCAGCAGAAATTATGTTGAAAAAGGCACTATTGAAGGTGTAGAGCGTAAATATCTACAGCTAACGCTTCAAGAAGATGCTGTTAAAGATAAAACCTTAAAGGAAACAGTAGGCTCAGATAAAGGAAAGCTCGTCCCTACAGATATTGGAATGATTGTCAATGACTTTTTAGTAGGGCATTTTGAAAATATTCTCGACTATAATTTCACTGCAAAAGTAGAACAGGATTTTGACGATATTGCCGAAGGAAAAGAGGAATGGACAAAGATGATGAAGGACTTCTACGCAAAATTCCATCCACGCGTTGAAGATGTGGAAGAAAACGCCGATCGAGAAAGTGGAGAGCGCATTCTTGGTGAAGACCCTGAATCTGGAAGAGTTGTTTTGGTGCGTTTAGGTAAATATGGACCCATGGCACAGATTGGTGCGCCAGACGATGAAGAGAAAAAATTCGCCAGTCTTCGTCCAGACCAACAATTGCATTTGGTAACCTTTGAAGAGGTAATGGATCTTTTTAAACTGCCGAAAAGTTTGGGAGTTTATGATAATGAAGAGGTGGAGGTGAATAACGGTCGTTTTGGTCCTTATGTACGTTTAGGAAAAACCTTTATTTCGCTTCCAAAGGGAATGGATCCCCTGGATGTTGATATGGCTTTCGCAAAAGAACTTATCGAAGAGAAGAAAAAAGCGGATGCGCCTATATATATGTATGAGGATCTGCCGGTTCAAAAGGGAGTTGGTCGTTTTGGTCCTTTTATAAAATGGAACAGTATGTTCATTAATGTGAACAAAAAGTACGACTTTGATAATCTTTCTGATGAAGACATTGTAGAGCTCATCGAGGTTAAAAAACAGAAGGAAATTGATAAATTGATCAACGAGTGGCCAGAGGAGAAAATTCGAATCGAGAAAGCGCGTTGGGGACGTTTTAATGTGATTAAAGGGAAAACCAAAGTAGAACTGCCAAAAGATACGGAAGCCGATAAAATCACTTTGGAAGAAGCACAAGCAATGCTCGCAAAGAAAAGCCCAAAGAAGAAAACTGCTGCCAAAAAGAAAACCACGGCGAAGAAGAAAACCACAACAACGAAAAAAACCACAGCTAAGAAAAAATAATGATAGAATTTTTAGCACCAGTTTCTAAAAAAGTTTTAGCCCATCGTGAATTTTTGCCATTGGGAACATTGGGAAAACAAATTGAAGTCCATTCAAAAGCAGGTGAATTACCCGATTTAAAGAAGGTTAAATTTGCAATCCTTGGTATTAAGGAAAACCGCGCAGATCTCGATTTTATGGGTGCTACCATCTCTTTTGATCCCTATCGAAAAGCCTTGTATGCATTATATCCAGGAAATTGGAATTACAAAATAATTGATCTTGGTGATATTGAAAAAGGGGAAACTCCTGAGGATACTCGCTTTGCCGCCAAAGAAGTTATCGCGGCTCTGTTGAATAAAAATATAGTACCTCTAATTCTCGGTGGGAGTCAGGACTTGGCTTTTGCACAATATCGCGCCTATGATGGAAGGGGAGAAATGGTTAACGTGGTTAATATAGACAACCGTTTTGATCTTGGAAATGCTGAATTGCCTATTTCAAACAAGTCTTATGTAGGAAAAATGGTGGTGGAACAACCTTATAATCTTTTTAATTATAGCGTACTTGGATACCAATCTTTTTTTAATGCCCCTCAGGAAATAGCCTTAATGGAAAAGTTGTTTTTTGATGCTTATAGATTGGGGGAAGTTACCGCAGATATTACTGTTGTAGAACCTTTACTGCGTGATGCAGATATGGTTACCTTAGATGTTACAGCAATAAAAAGCGCAGAATTAAGTTATAAAACTAACGAAAGTCCAAATGGTTTTGACGGTCGTGAGATTTGTGCTATTTCTCGTTATGCCGGCATTAGCAATAGCGTGAAGTCTTTTGGTGTTTTTGAGCTTAGCGATTCTATTGAGAGTAAGAGTGGCGCCATGTTGGTTGCCCAAATAGTCTGGTACTTTATTGAAGGTTTCAATTTTAGGGTGGAAGATGATGATTTTGAAAATGAAAGGCTCTTCACTTCCTATAAAGTTCCTATTGATGATGAGGTATTGGAGTTTAAAAAGAGTAATAAAACAGAAAGGTGGTGGATTGTTTTGCCTTTTCTTTCAAATGTTAATAATAAATTAAAAAGGCGAACGTTATTACCTTGCACTTATGGCGAATATTTGGGTGCGTGTGATCAGGAAATTCCTGAACGGTGGCTAAAAGCCCGCCACAAAAACGAAGTATAATCAAACAATACAATTAATACCGGGTTCTATGATTTTTCAAAAAAAAAATTGTTTTTTAGAAATTTTATAGATAGGTTTGCGCCCATAACTCCCGAAATTTAACCTAAATACCTATGAAGAAGTTTATTGCATTGACTGCGATCGTTGCCTTTTTATTCAGTTGTAACTCTGGAGACAGGGGAGAACTGGTTGGGGTTAAAGGTAAAAAATGGTTTCCTGAAAAACCTTATGGAATGACGCTTGTCCCAGGTGGATCATTTATTATGGGGAAAAGTGACGATGATTTTGTTGCCCTTAATGATGCGCCAACAAAAACCGTTACGGTTCGATCTTTCTATATGGACGAAACAGAGATAACCAATTCTGAGTATCGTCAATTTGTTCATTGGGTGCGAGACTCTACCGTGAGACTTCGTTTGGCTATTATGGCCGATGAGGTAGGGGCAACCCCTGGAGATGGTGGTGTTGGGGACTTTGCCTTTGTGGACCAAGAAAATGAAGAGATGACTCCATACGACCAGTATATGTATGACAATTATTTTGGAATGGGTGAAGATTATTATGCTGGAAGAAAGCTTAATGATAGAATTCCATTAATATGGGACACCTCGAAGTATCCAGATGAATACTATTCTGAAGTAATGGATACCATGTACATTCCTGCTGAAGAAGCGTATAACGGTCAAAGAACAATTGATGTTTCCAAATTAAAATTTCAATATACCTATATGGATATTGAAGCTGCTGCTCGCGATAAGTCTAAGAGAAGAAAAGATTTCATAAAACAAGAAGAATTAAATATTTATCCAGATACTACAGTTTGGATTAGAGATTTTAATTATTCATATAATGAGCCAATGCACAATGATTATTTTTGGCATAATGCTTATGGTGACTATCCTGTAGTTGGCGTAAACTGGCAACAAGCCAAGGCTTTTTGCGCTTGGAGAACTTTATACAAAAATGCATATCAAAAATCTAAAAAACGTCAGCAAGTAAACGCTTTCCGTCTTCCTGGTGAAGCTGAGTGGGAATATGCTGCACGTGGTGGATTGCAATCTGCTACATATCCTTGGGGTGGCCCTTATACCAAAAACGATAGAGGATGCTTTATGGCAAACTTTAAGCCGCTTCGTGGAGATTATGCCGCAGATCAGGCGCTTTACACGGTAGAGGCAAAATCTTATGAGGCCAATGATTATAACCTTTACAATATGTCTGGAAATGTTGCCGAGTGGGTAGCTTCCTCTTACGATCCCGCTTCTTATGATTATTCTTCTTCCATGAATCCAAATGTGAACGACACCGAGAATATGCGAAAAGTTGTTCGTGGTGGTTCTTGGAAAGATGTAGCATACTATCTTCAAGTGAGTACCCGTGATTTTGAATATGCAGATTCTGCAAGAAGCTATATTGGCTTTAGAACTGTTCAGGATTATATGGGAACTGATGTAACCTTAAATGAAAATTTTGGCGACGCTCGCTAATTTCGTAATTACTTAACTAAAATAACCTTAACTAAAACTCTCAACAAAAACCCAATTCATTATGGCACAAGCAAAATCATCAAAGAAACTATTTAATATGGCCTATGGCCTTGGAGCATCCGTTGTAATTTTGGGAGCACTTTTCAAAATTCTTCACTGGGAATTAGGCCCATTGAACGGAGGTCTTCTTTTGGCAATCGGTCTTATTACGGAGGCTATTATTTTCGCAATTTCAGCTTTTGAACCAGTTGATGACGATTTAGATTGGTCTTTGGTTTATCCTGAATTGTCAGGAGGTGCTGGAACTACCCGTAAAGGATTAGTAAAAGAGGAGCCTGAAGCTACACAAGGTCTTTTGTCTAAAAAATTAGATGAGATGCTTAAAGATGCTCGTATAGACTCTGATCTTATGAACAGCCTCTCAACCAGCATTCGTTCTTTTGAGGGAGCAACTAAAAGCATGGCTCCTACTGCCGAAGCAATGAGCTCTACTAAAAAATATAGCGAAGAGATGGCGCTTGCAGCTGCACAAATGGATTCATTGAACAACCTTTACAAAGTTCAAATCGAGTCAACTAGCCGTCAAACGGAGGCCAATATTGAAGCTGCTGAAAATGCAGAGCAATTAAAGCAACAAATGAAGCATTTAGCTACCAACCTTTCTTCTTTGAACGGAGTTTACGGAGGTATGCTTACTGCAATGACACCAAAAAACTAAGATAGGTTCTCACCTTAATTATTAATCTTTAAAAAAGAATAAAAATGGCAGGAGGAAAACTATCCCCAAGGCAACGAATGATTAACCTGATGTATTTGGTTTTCATTGCAATGCTAGCACTTAACATGTCTAAAGAAGTCTTATCGGCTTTTGGACTATTAAACGAAAAAATAACAGTTGCCAATGTAGCAACTGGAGAGCGCAACCAAGCTTTTATGGACGGATTGGCTGTTAAAGCATCTGACGAACCAGCACAATATGCTGCTGTAAAAGCAAAGGCAGATGAAATTTCACAGATTTCTGATGAATTGGACAACTATTTAACAACGCTTAAATCTGAATCCATTTCTAAAATTAAAGATCCGTCAGATTACGAAGTAATGGATAAGGCAGATTTCTTTGATCAGCGTTTCTTCAAAGGCGATAAATATAAAGCAGAAGGGCAGGAATTTTTAGATAAAATAAATACCTACCGTACAGAGATGATTTCGGTTTTGTCTGATCCTGCATTAGCTAAAGTTGCTGGTGTTGAGGAAATCAAAGCGTCTATCGAATCAAATTTTTCTACTTCCGAAGTTACAAATCGCAACGGTAAAAAGGTAAAATGGTTAAATTATAACTACGAAGGTTTTCCATTAGTAGCCTCTTTAACCAAATTGACACAGATACAAGCAGATATTAAAACCACTAAAAGTGAGGTTTTACAAAGAATGTTAGCGGGTCAACAAGCAGCTGCATTATCTTTCAGTAATTACTCAACTTTATTGGAAACCTCAAAATCAGCTTATTATGCTGGGGAGCAATTTGATGGTTCTATTGTTTTAGGCCGTACTGATGAAAGTACAAAACCAAAGAGAGCAGAACTTACTTTAGATGGCAGAAAATTGGTGGAAGGAACTGATTATACCTTTGAAGGAGGTAAAATTAAATTAAGCGTGAGCGCAGGTTCTCCTGGAGATCATAAGATTGAAGGAAACTTGTACTATGGTGAAGGTGGTGATGAAACTGAAGTAAAGGTGGATCGCTCTTTTGCAACCATTTCAATGCCTAACTCGGCAGTAATTGCTGCAGATAAAATGAACGTGGTATATCGCGGTGTAGACAACCCGATGACGGTTTCTATTCCTGGAATTCCAGACAATAAAGTAAACGCTTCGGCAGCTGGACTTTCAAAAGTTTCTGGTAGCAAGTATGTAATGCGTCCTGGAGCTGGAAGAACTGTTACTATAAGTGCCAATGGAACTTTGCCAGATGGTAAACCTGTAGGCTCCAAATCTGAATTCCGTATCAAGGATATTCCTAGCCCAGTTGGAACCGTTCGTGGGGAAGATGGTAATGGAGGTCCTGTACGTATGGAACGTCAAGGATTGGAGATTTCAAGTATTGGTGCCGCGTTGCAAGATTTCGATTTTGCACTGAAATTGAATGTAACTGGATTTAGCTTTAAAGTTTCTGGCCAACCAACGGTAAAAGTAAACGGAAACAAATTGAACGGAGCTGCAAAATCTGCTCTAAAAAGAGCTGGTCGTGGAGAAACCGTTCAGATATTCGATATTAATACAAGCATTTCTGGAAGTAGTGTTAAGTTAAAAAGAACTTCTCCGGTATTTATTGAATTGACAAATTAGTATTAAAACCCTTTTAGGTATGAATTTGAGAAACCTTGTTTTATGTGTTTTTGGTTTAGGAATGATGGCTGGTGCAAATGCACAGGTAAACATTCTTAACGCCAAAACACCAGAAGAAATAGGCAAAAAGACGGAAGCGCAGATTGCCTATGATAATGATAAGCCGTTGCCTTATGGATATACGGACGACCGCTATGTTATGTGGTCTAAAGCAACTTGGGAAATCATAGACCTAGATGAGAGGGTAAATTTCCCCTTGTATTATCCCATAGATACCAATAATATTGGTGCTAGCAGACGATCTCTTTATGATGTTTTGGTAAAAAACATTAAAAACGGAAAGATTGAAAGCGTGTATTCAGACTCATATTTTACTGAGAAACGTACGTTAAAGGATATTGAAGCCTCACTGGTCTATAGCGATACCACTGACTTAGGGATTGAACAATTCAATGCCGAAGGTGTGGTAGATCCACAATACGTTCGTCGTTTTTCTTTGGACGCAGGTGATATTTCAGAATATCACATTAGAGGCTATTGGTATATTGATAAGCGCCAAGGCGAGCTTAGATATAGGTTGCTGGGTATTTGTCCTGTTGCCAATGAAGCACGTTCTAAAGCTTTCCCAGATGATGGACTTGATGCAAAAGTGGAATTGTTTTGGATTTGGTTTCCAGCCGCTCGTGAAGTTTTGCACGAAGCCAAAGCCTTTAACCGAAAGAATACCTCACAACCAGTCTCATTTGACCATTTGTTGAATTCAAGACGTTTTAACGGTGTAATATACAAGGAAGATAACGTTCAAGGAGACAGAGATGTGAAAGACTATATTAATGATAATGCATTAATGCAGTTGTTGGAGTCTGATAGAATCAAGGAACAAATACGTAATACTGAATTAGATTTGTGGAATTATTAATCCATAGATAAATTAATTCTTAGCAAAGACCCTTCACATTCCATTCAGGAAGTTGAAGGGTTTTTTATTCCCACGAAACTGGGAGCCTATTGACTCAAGCGTGTAGATTTTGAATAATTAAATTATAATGAAGCAGTTAGATTATATTGTTGTTGGGTTGGGGATTGCGGGCATCAGCTTTTGCGAGCAATTACAAAAAAATGATAAACGGTTTATAGTTATAGATAGTGGTGAAGACGGGTCTACTGCAAAGTCAGGAGGAGTTTTTAATCCTACGGTGTTAAAACGTTTTACTGCGGCTTGGAATGCTGCCGCCTTTTTTCCAGTAGCAAAGAAATTTTATGGAACCATTTCTGAAAATTTAGAAAGCCACATACTTCAAGAAACGCCAGTTTTAAGAATTTTTAAATGTGTTGAAGAACAAAACAATTGGTCTGTTGCAACCGACAAAAGAGAGCTGCAAAACTTTCTTTCTTCGGAATTTTTAAAAAACTCAAATTCCGCTATTGAAGCCCCATTCGGTTTTGGTGAAGTTTTGGGAACGGGGCAAATTAAAACGAAAAAATTGCTTTCGGGTTACCGCGAGTTTTTAAATGCCCAAGATGTATTGCTTTCGGAAACCTTTCAATATGAATTGTTGCAACAGAAAGAGAGCAAGGTTTTTTATAAGGATTTTTCTGCTTCAAAAATCATTTTTGCAGAAGGTGCAAAAGTTGTTGAAAATCCATTTTTTCCAAAACATGCAATCGTTGGTAACAAAGGCGAATATGTAATTATCAAAGCTCCCGACTTAAACTTGGAAGCTCTTCTAAAAGGCCCGGTATATGTTATTCCTATGGGAAATGACATCTATAAGGTGGGCGCAACTTACAGTCGTGATGATTATAGCTTAAACCCGACGGAAAGTGCTAAAGACGAAATACTATCCAAACTGAAAACATGTATCAATTATTCTTTTGAAGTAGTAGGGCAAACCGCTGGAGTACGGCCAACCACGAGAGATCACAGACCGCTTCTTGGAGCTTGGGAAGAACATTCAAATTTGGTTTTCTTTAATGGCCTAGGGTCGAGAGGCTTTTTAATGGCGCCCTTGTTGGCAGTAATTCTTTATAAGCATTTAGAAGATGATGTGCCGTTGTTAAAAGAAATGAATATTAAAAGGGCAAGAACCTGGAAAAAAATTTAACTGAATAGATCAACGTTCGGCAATCTTTTTATCGTAATCAACAAATACATTGATCCAAATATTACGAGAGATTCTTACGATATATGGGAATAGTATTACCTGGCTTAAAATAATTACGAGGAAAGTATAATTTCTGTCTAAACCAATGAAAAAGAATGCAATAATAAAGGCGGCTACGGCAATAGCGATACCAACACCATAGCTAACATACATGGCGCCAAAAAAGAAGGAAGGTTCTATTTTGTACTTTTTGCCACAATTGCTACAATGATCGTGCATTTTCATGATTTTGGTGATTTTATACGGATTGTTTTCCATATACATATCACCCTTATGGCACACGGGGCAGGTTCCTGTAAGGATACTGTAGAGTTTTGTGCCTTTTATTAATTTCATTGCCAGTTTTTTTAACGCTGCAAAATTAAGCATCTTTGCAAAAATTTTGAGGCTATATCCTGAATAAAAGATATTTCGAGCTTTACACTTCAAAATAGCTTTCAATTTTTTACAATTCTTAATTAAAGTAAATGATCAATATTCACAATCTTTCCGTTTCCTTTCAAGGCGACTATTTATTCGAGAAAATCACATTTCAACTAAAACCTGGCGATCGAGTAGGTTTAGTAGGGAAAAATGGTGCCGGTAAATCTACCTTGCTGAAGATTATCGCTGGTGAACAGGAATACGATACGGGACAAATAGCCATGGATAAGGAAGTTTCAATAGGCTTTCTAAAACAGGATATCGACTTTGAAAAGGGAAGAACTGTATTGGAAGAATCATATGAAGCCTTTACCGAAATTAAAAAATTGGAAAAAAAGCTTGAACATATAAATACCCAACTTGCCGAACGTACTGATTATGAAAGTGATTTATATCACCAACTAATGGTCGATCTAAACGATGTTCAGCATCAATACGAAATTCACGGCGGTTATAATTATCAAGGTGAAACGGAGCGTATTTTACAAGGTTTAGGTTTTCAAAGGGAGGATTTTACAAAACTGACAGAAACCTTCTCTGGTGGTTGGCGTATGCGTATTGAATTAGCAAAGCTGTTACTTCAAAACAACGACATATTGCTTTTGGATGAGCCAACAAACCACTTAGATATTGAATCAATCCTTTGGTTGGAGGAGTTTTTAAAAGGCTATGTTGGTGCCGTGGTGATTGTTTCGCACGATAAAATGTTTTTAGATAATGTTACCAACCGTACCATTGAGATTTCACTTGGAAAGATTTATGATTTCAACAAACCATACACACAGTATTTAGTACTTCGGAATGAATTGCGTGAGCAACAATTGGCTTCGCAAAAAAACCAACAAAAGCAGATTGAACAGACTGAAAAGTTGATTGATAAATTCCGCGCAAAAGCCAGCAAGGCAACTATGGCGCAGTCACTTATTAAAAAACTCGATAAGATTGATCGTATTGAAGTTGATGAAGATGATAATAGTGTGATGACACTGCGTTTTCCAGTTTCTGTTACTCCCGGAAAAGTAGTAATTGAGGCAGAGAAAATTTCAAAAAGTTACGGAAGCAACAATGTTTTAAAGGATGTTGATCTATTGGTAGACCGGGAAGCTAAAATTGCTTTTGTAGGTCAAAACGGCCAAGGGAAATCAACTCTTGCAAAGATAATTGTAGGCGAAATAGAACATAGGGGAAAACTAACTTTGGGTCATAACGTGCAAATCGGTTATTTTGCACAAAACCAAGCAGATTATCTGGATGGTACTAAAACGGTGCTTGATACAATGATTGATGCCGCAAACGAGAAAAATAGAAGTCGCGTTCGCGATATTCTGGGTTCCTTCCTTTTCCGAGGTGATGAAGTAGAGAAATATGTGCGTGTGCTTAGTGGTGGCGAAAGAAACCGTTTGGCTCTTGCAAAATTACTTCTGCAGCCTTTCAACGTGCTTGTGATGGATGAGCCTACAAACCACCTTGACATCAAATCTAAGAACGTTTTAAAGGACGCTTTAAAGAGTTTTGAAGGAACACTCCTTTTGGTGTCTCACGACCGGGATTTCTTGCAGGGATTGACCAATAAGGTTTACGAATTTAAAGATCGTCACATCAAGGAATATTTAGGCGATATTGATTATTTCTTGGAGCAACGGAATCTTGAAAATCTTCGCGAGGCTGAAAAACGAACCGTAGTTCCTTACGAAGGAAAACAAAAAAGAACCGCTGGAGAGGAATATGAAATTCAGAAGAAATTAAAATCTGCAAAAAACAAATTGAGCAATGTAGAAGCGTCCATTTCTTCTTTGGAAAAGGAAATTGCCAAGATCGATACCGAACTACTAATCAATTACGAAGAAACCATTGCAAAACCTCACTTTTTCGATAAATATCAAGAAAAGAAAAAGAAGCTCAAAAAGTTAATGGAGGATTGGGAAATGCTTCAGGAGACTTTGGATACGCTTTCCTAAAAAGTATCAAACTATAAACGCTTTCGATTATTTATGTTAACTTGTTAATATCAAGTTTGTATTATCTAATCTAAGGTTTATGGAAAACGAAAAATCCTTTAAACTATGTATCACCATGGCCGGTGCTGTTTCTGCGGGAGCATATACTGCCGGCGTTATGGATTACTTGATTGAAACGCTTGATCTTTGGGAAAAGGCCAAAGAAATAAACCGAAGTAGAGGGGTTGATCATCCAGATTACGATCATTCTATCCCGATGCACGAGGTGGAAATTGACGTTATGAGTGGATCTTCCGCAGGAGGAATTTCCAGTTCGCTCACATTATTGGCCTTGGCAGATAAAGATTTCAAGAGTTACAATAAGGACAATCCTTCCGGGAAAAACAATATTTTCTACGAAAGTTGGGTGGATATGGCCGATACATCCGGAAGCAGTACCTTGGACAAGCTCTTAAAAAATAACGATCTAAAAGAGTTTGGCGAAGTGAGATCGCTTTTAAACACTACGGCAATTGATAGTATAGCCAATGAGGCAATAAGAATCCGCGAACCCCGTAAAATACCCAAATATGCTTCAGATAGCTTAGATATTATCCTAACAACGACCAACCTACGCGGTATAAATTTTCTGGTGAACTTTGACGGACGCGGAGATGCTTCACAAGGAACTGTTATTACAAATCACGGAGGCTTTTTTCGGTATAAGCTTAAAAATGATAAATTCAAAGCTGGCATTCCCGAAAGTGAAGATGAACTTTATTATGTTCTTGATATTTCCAAAAAAAAACATCTTCGCTATTTAAAGGACGCAACTTTAAGTACCGCCGCTTTCCCCATTGGATTGCGATCAAGGGAGGTTTCTATTTCTTCCGAATACATAAAACGATATCCAAAATATCTGTTTAATCAGTCCAAGGGCATTGAGCCATTGTTGCCAGAAGGAGCTGTTTATAAATTCAATTCTGTTGATGGAGGCATTATTAATAATGAACCTTATGGCATTGGCCTAAAAGTTTTGAAAGAAAAGAATCCTAAACACATTGAGGAGAATAGATATGGCGTGATTATGATTGATCCGTTTCCCAATAAAGATCACGATGTTTCGGAAAGTGGAAAGGATATTCTGAGTATTGCCAAAGGACTTTTAAGGGCACTTCGCGATCAAGTAATGTTTAATCAAGAGGGAATTTTGGACGCGTTGGATTTAAGTGACCGCACCAAATTTATGATAGAACCAGTGCGAAAGATAGAAGTGAACGGCAAATGGGTTCGGCCAAAAAGTGATATGGCATCTGCTCCGATCGCTGGTTTTGCTGGGTTTTTGAGCCGTGATTTTAGGGCGCACGATTTTCAGCTGGGAAGAAAGAACTGCCAGGCATTTTTAAGGTATTATTTTGCCGTTTCTTCAGAAAATATAGAAAATCGATTAAACATAATCCCGAATGATGTGATTAAAGAACGGTTTCAGTTTGCTGTACCGGCAATGGATATTAAAGGTGAAAAATTCTTCCCTATAATTCCAGATATGCGGGTACTTCGCAATTTTAATAATCAAGTGGATACAGCTAAATACGGTGTGGATGCGGAAATTAAAGCTTTACCTTTCCCTAAACTGAGCTTTACAGAACTTGAGAAGCAGTATAAAAAGAAAATAAAAAATAGAATAGGATCGATAGTGAAATATTTATTGAAAAACCGCTTCCTTTCTTTTATGGCCAATTTCTTTTATATCAGGAGCGCAGGTTATAAATTTGTAAAGGAAACTATCAAAGAGGAATTGGGAGAAAATGATCTTTTAAAATAATAGATTTCAATATTGATTTTTTGTCTATCATATCAAATCTAACGTCTCACATCTAAATTATTAATCATGCACGAACATTTTTTTCAATGCCCGCATTGTTGGGAAGAGATTTCGATGCTGCTGGATACTTCCATTCGGCATCAAAAATATATAGAAGACTGCGAAGTTTGCTGCAACCCCATTGAACTGGAAGTTTCTTTTGAAGTTGGCGAATTAGTCGGGTTTTCAGCTACGATGGGATAAGAGATTTGATCTTTAAAAATGGTTGAACACTCATTATAAAAGTCATCATGATTTTTTTAGGGAGAAATAAGAATTGATGCTTTGTTAAAGAAGCATTGCGGCTATTCAATAGATAAGTCTATTTAGGCACTTTAAAGCATAGCGTTACTTAGCGCACTTTTTGCACTTATCCATAGAAAATTAAAAATAGATTTGGTTTTGTTCCTAGTAGCCTTTGCTGTTCCTTCTTTGTAAATATCTCCTTTTTTCTCGCTGTCTTTGGATATAAATATATTGGCAATCGTAGAGAGGAATTTATTTTTTTCCTTCCCGTTTTTTTTCAGAATAGTGACTTTAAAATCGGAATAATTTATTTTCAAATCTGTCGAGGAGGTATCATTATTTCCGTCGATGGTGAAATACGTTTTATTGGTATGGCCTTTCAAACGAACCTTTAAATTGGGTTCGGTAAAACCATTCATTCTATTTGCATTTAGAGAGCCAATTTGCGCCATAAATAAAAATTGATCGCTTTCATTCTGCACATCAAAATTCCAATCTACGGAAATTGGAGTTTTCTCCATAAAATCGGCTGTTATTTTTAAATGGGTTTTATCGGGGCTTGTATAGGTGTTGCTAACGTTTGAAATTGCCGCGTCCAAATTTTTAAAGTCGATGGAACCTCCCATATTGTCTACTTTCACGCGTTCTTCATACGTAATATTTGCATCGCTAATTTTTAAGGAATCTATCGTAAGCTCAAAGTCAAGTTCCCGAAGCATCTTGCTGTAAAGTGGTTTTATTTTGGGATCGTCTGCCACAAGCTTATCTCTATAAATTTCTGCGGAAGGGGAGGCTAGGGAGACCATTTTGCTTTTTGCAAAGAAGCCATTGTCGTTAAAACCGAAATCAATTGCATCAAGTGATAGTGATTTTAGCGAAAGATTATAGTGGTCTCTTTCCTTTTCTATGATTTTTGAAAGTTCTTTTTTGGAGTACTTAGTTTTAAGTTTTATGTTTTCAAATACAGCTTTGCGATCTTTTATGGAAAAGTCGCTCACGGATAGATTTTCATAAGGTCCCACTTTAACAAAAACAGAATCACTTTTTGCTTTGTAATCTTTGAAATCTAAGGGAATTTTTCTTCTAATGGTTTCGTCGTCAACTCTAATTCCATTTAATTCTAGAGAGAGGTCTTTTGAATAAAGCATGGTAGAGTCTTCGGCTTTTTCATAGATGGCAAATTTGCTGTTGTTTATACGTATTTTGTCTACAAGAATGGGTTTGTATATTTCAAAAACACCTTTTTGAGTGGTGTCCGGGTTCGGTATTACCCGATCCTTATAATAGGCCATAATCGGACTTTCCAGCGAAATAGTTTCTATATGTATTTCATTTTTAAACAAATAATCCCAATAACTAATATGCGAGATTTTTAGTTTTTCAACATTTATAAAAGTGTGTTCCACACTGTCCACCTTGTTTTTTATAATTAGTGAAGCATTCGTTATTGATAACGAACCACCAAAAGATTCCACGGTAATATCGTCATAAGAGCGGATCATGTTTTCTGGTAAACGCTCTTGAATAAATGTCTCTAATTTATTTTTCAGGATTATGTTTATTGAAATGGTAGCGATAATAAATACAGCACCAATAGCAAGAATGATGTAGCTTATTTTTCTTAGGTGTTTGTTCATAATTTAAAGATACCTAAAGAAAATAATTCAAAAAGAATTTTATTTAATACTTGTAAAAAATTATTGTGGCCCCGTAATATTGGCGGGGCACTCTAGGAAACCGCATTGCATACCATTTAAATGTTTAATTGATATTTTATGTTGCCATTTTGGACTCGATTTTGGAGGATTTCTATTTTCTTCAACTCTATTTAATGTCTAAGGGTCACCCGCCCAAGTAGGGCAAAATATTGGTAATCAAGAAAACACGATTAAATAAATGTCCGTAGATATACGGGGTGATTTTTAATCGAATAATACTTATAAAAAATAATGCAAGACTGCTTGTGAAGTCGAAAAAGCTTCTTATCTTTGCAGTCCAATATTTCTATCGGCATTATGAACCGAAAGCTAAAAGCTAAAGTTGAAATTTTGGAAATCCATATCGCGGGATAGAGCAGTAGGTAGCTCGTCGGGCTCATAACCCGAAGGTCACTGGTTCGAGTCCAGTTCCCGCTACTAGTAAAGAAAAGGCTTTGCAGAAATGTGAGGCCTTTTTTTATTTCCAATAGTACAGAATAAGTACAGAATATTCCTATTTTCAAAATTCAATTCTATTTATGCTCATTTGCCTTCTATTGATAATAAGTAGTATCAAATATCTAAATAGTGTTTGGATATAAAGGTGAACATTCTTTCTTTGCACAACCTGTGCATCCATTATTTTGTATCTTTGTCAAACTTTATGAAAATATTCGTTTCCATATCAATGTCGTTCCTATTCCTTTTTCAAGGAATAGCGGCCAATATGGAAGTTTGTGAGCAGATTGAAGAAATATCGCATTTTATTGCGCATTATCAAGACCACAAGGAAGATGATGGATATTCTTTTTTTGAATATGTTTATGAAGATTATATAAACGACGATGGAAAAGTGGACAACCACCATCCAGATTCGGAACACGATGATGCACCCGTACATATAAACCACCAATGTTGTCAACACTTTGTGTTCTTTACACCTTTTCAACCTACGTTAATAAATACGATTTCCCCCGAGGCTAAAAATCAGTATAATCATTACACTTTCCAATTAAATTCCAGATATCTGGAATCCCCATTCCAACCCCCAAAAGTATAATTCAGTTTTTTTAAGGACAGCTATGTCCTAACGTGATGCTTTTCAAAGTAGGCATTGCTTTATAAATACGTTGCACCTATACGCATCGTAAGTTTTCAACTGAATTAATACATATTTATGATTAATAAAATCATCTCATTTTCCATTAATAATAAATTTATTATTGGGCTCTTTATAGTGGTACTTATAGGTACTGGTATTTGGTCTATGGCCACTATAAACTTGGGTTCTGTACCCGATATTACCAACAATCAAGTTCAAGTTATAACAACTGCTCCCAATTTGGGAACTGAGGATATTGAACAATTTGTAACTTTTCCCGTAGAATTGGCAATGGCCAACCTCCCCGACGTGATCGAGCTGCGTTCGGTGTCTCGTTTTGGATTGTCAGTTGTTACTATCGTATTTGAGGACGAGGCAGGCACATATCTTCCCCGGCAATTAGTGCAAGAGAAATTAACCGAAGTTGCCGGAGAAATCCCCGAAGGCTTCGGCACGCCATTTATGGCCCCAATTACCACAGGTTTGGGCGAAATCTACCAATACAGCCTAAAAGTAAAGGAAGGCTACGAAGATAAATACGATGCAATGGAGCTTCGTACCATCCAAGATTGGATTGTAAAACGCCAAATGGCATTAGTTCCAGGAGTCGTCGAGGTAAATGCTTTTGGAGGATTTGTGAAGCAATATGAAGTAGCCATAAACCCCAATAAGCTAAAAAGTTTCGGTATTACAATGAACCAGGTCTTTGAAGCCCTTAAAGTGAACAATGCCAATACTGGAGGTGCCTATATAGAAAAAAATAACCAAGCCAATTTTATCCGTGGCGAAGGCTTGGCCCGAAGTATCGCCGATTTGGAAAACACAGTTGTAACTACTCAAAACGGTAGTCCCGTTTTAATACGGGATGTCGCTGAAAAGGTTGGATATGGCAGCCAAGTACGCTATGGCGCTTTTACCCAAGATGGACACGAATCTGTGGGCGGACAAATTTTAATGCTGAAAGGCGAAAGCCCAGGCGACGTGATCGAAAATGTGGAAAAGCGTATTGTAGAAATTCAAAAATCCCTGCCGGAAGGCGTTTATATTGATGCTTTTTTAAGTCGAAGTGAACTTATTGAGGCAACCACAAGTACCGTTAAAACAAATCTAATAGAAGGTGCCCTTATTGTCATATTTGTTTTGGTCTTGCTTTTAGGAAGCTTCCGTGGTGGCTTGATAGCAGCGTCGATAATCCCTTTATGCCTATTATTTGCATTTATTTTGATGAAACAATTTGGCATTTGGGCAAATTTAATGTCCTTGGGTGCGATCGATTTTGGGATTATTGTAGATGGTGCGGTGATTATCGTGGAAGGAGCGGTTTTCCACATTCATCAACGGATGAAAAAATCCACAACCGCCATTAACCAAGCTGAAATGGATGAAATCGCCTATGACTCTTCAAGTAAAATGATGAATTCTGCCTTCTTCGGTCAACTAATTGTTCTTATAGTTTTTACACCTATTCTGTTTTTGACCGGTGTGGAAGGGAAAATGTTTCGACCAATGGCATTTACATTTGGTTTTGCCGTTTTAGGGGCAATTATTCTTTGCCTTACCTACGTACCAATGATGTCATCATTATTTTTAAAACCTGCTAAAAATCAAAATAGTTGGTTTGCCAAATTTGAAAACAAGATTGATAGGTTCAGTGATAAAATTATGGGGGTTCTGAATCGTATCTATCTGCCTATATTAAATTTTGCACTTCGCTTTCGGGCAGGTGTGGTTATAGGCGCGGTTGCCTTGCTTTTGATTGCAGGATTTATTTTTAGCAATATGGGAGCAGAATTTGTCCCTAAATTTGATGAAGGCGATATTGCATTTCAAGCATTGATAAAACCAGGGAGCAGTCTTTCAGAATCTATTGAGGCCTCAGAGAAACTTCAGAATTTAATCAATGAGTTTCCGGAAGTAAAAACAGTAGTTTCAAGGATTGGTGTGGCTGAAATACCAACAGACCCAATGCCTATGGATATTGCCGATAGTTATATTATTCTTGAAAAGGACAAGAGTAAATGGACATCCGCAGATAGTAAAGAAGAACTCATAGAAAAGATTCAAGAAAAAATTTCAGTAGTTCCCGGCGTAAATTTTGTGTTTACACAACCTGTAGAACTTCGTTTTAATGAATTGCTGACTGGTGTCCGTGAAGACGTGGCCATCAAATTGTACGGAGAAGATTTGGACGTTTTGGCAGACAAGATACAGGAAATCGCGGCAGTAATTAGGACCGTTCCCGGAGCGGCTGACATTAATGTGGAGGCTACAAGTGGTTTGCCACAAATGACGGTGGTATATAACCGTGCGAAAATGGCACAATACGGTGTAACCGTTGATAAGCTGAATGATTATGTAAGTGCTTCATTTTCAGGAGAACAGGCAGGAGTCATTTTTGAAGGGGAAAAACGGTTCGATGTGGTCATTCGTTTGGCAGAGGAATATCGACAAGACATCAATAGCTTAAAAAACCTTTATATAGACCTGCCAAACGGTGCACAAGTACCATTAAAGGAGGTGGCAGATATCAGCTATAAACCCGGACCAATGCAGATTTCAAGAGACAATACCTCTCGTCGTACTTCCGTGGGCGTGAATGTTCGTGGGCGCGATGTAAAATCGATGGTCGAGGAAATTCAACAAAAATTGGAAACGGATGTTAAACTGCCACCAGGTTATTTTGTAACCTACGGCGGATCATTTGAAAACCTACAACGAGCATCAGACCGATTGATGATTGTAGTCCCAATCGTTCTATTAACAATATTTGTTCTGCTTTACTTTGCTTTGAATTCAGTTACACAAGCCTTGATGATCTATATGGCAGTGCCTTTGGCGGCCATTGGTGGCGTTTTCGTTTTGTTGATTCGTGGAATGCCTTTCAGTATTTCCGCGGGAGTCGGATTTATCGTGCTCTTCGGAGTTGCCGTATTAAACGGACTCATACTCATAAATAAGTTCAATGAATTAAAAGACAGTGGAATGACAGATTTAAAAAAACGTATATATGAAGCTACGCACGAACGTTTACGTCCAATTTTATTAACAGCCATTACAACAATTATGGGCTTTATCCCAATGGCGATTTCTACCTCTGGTGGTGCCGAAGTACAGCGGCCCTTGGCGACAGTAGTCATTGGAGGAATGCTTACGGCAACATTTCTGACCTTGGTGGTTATTCCTATTCTTTATTATTGGCTTGAATCGAGAAAGGAACGAAACAATAACGATGGAGGTGTAAGCTATGTCAACAAATCAACGAACATTGTAACCGTATTATTGATGGTTGGCGGTTTGATGGCTTCTGGAACTGCTTTTGCCCAAGACACCAATCAAAATGGAACAATGCCAAAAACCTTGACTGTAGATGAGGCCATTGCTATGGCAAAACAGAATTATCCATCGCTTAAGGAAAGTCAGGCATTTATTGAACGGGAAAAGGCACTAAAGGGAACGAGTTTTGACCTTGGTAGCACACAAGTTTTCACGGGCAAAGAAGAATATGGCAATAATCTTCCTGGAGTGCAAACAACCGTTGGCGTGCAACAGGGCAATATCGATTTGCTTTCAGGATTTTCAAAATCGAAGTTTTATAAAGAGCGCATTGCCTTGGGAGAAAAGTTTTATGTGGCCAGTGAACAACAGTTGGTGCGCAATGTGATGCAAGCCTATGACCAAATTAATTATTACAAGGCACAGTTGCGTTTTGCAGACCAATTGGACAGTATTTATGCCAATTTTAAGTCCGCTGCCCAACTTCGGTATGACACTGGAGAAACAGGCAAGTTGGAATTTATTTCAGCCTCTTCCGAATTTCAACAGATTCAAGTGTTGAGGCAACAAGCTTTTGATGATATTGAAATTGCCAAACGTGCCTTAAAACAATATTTGGGAACGGATGAAACCATCGAGACGGTAGATGGTTTTTACGAGCCATTGGATTTTATGGCGACATTGGATTCAACTTCGGTTGCCAATAACCCAATGTTGCAATATGCCTTGCAAAATGCCGAAGTAAGTAAAGCAAATGTGGGCGTTGAAAAATCGCAATTCCTACCGAAATTCAGTTTATCATATGGCAGGCAGGTTGTGGATGATGTTTCAGGGTTTAATACCTATCAGGCAGGTATTAGTATTCCGTTATGGTTTTTTCCGCAGAAGTCAAGGGTTAAGGCAGCCAAGGCAGACGCAATGGTAGCAGAGAATCAATATTTGGAGCAAAAAGCGGTTACAGAAAGTCGTGTTTCACAATTGACCAAATCACTCGAAAAAACAAAGAAGATTTTGCAATATTACGAAGAAGGCGCACTATTGTTGGCAGAAGAACAAATTACCACAGCGCAGTTGGCTTCTAAAGAAGGCGAAATAGATTACGTCAATTATATCACCATTCTTAATAGTGCCATCCGTATTAAACAAAACCATTTACAATACATCAATCAGTATAACCAGCAGACCATTGATATGCAATATCAATTGGGCAATTTATAACCTTAAAAAAAGAGAAATGAAGAATATACTATTAGTTAGTACCGTATTATTTACACTTATGTTTATGAGTTGTAATGATGCCCAAAAATCTGAACTTGGACATAATGAAGCCGAAGGTGTATCAAAGACCAATGAAGTTGGAGAAGATGCACACGGCGAAGAAGGCCACGTTGAAGGAGAGGAAGAAGGTGGTCACAGCGAGGAAGAAGGCGTTGTAGAACTTACAAAGCAACAAGCTGAAACCATCGGTTTGGAAATGAAATCTTTGGAGGAACGGAATTTAGGGAACAACATTAAGGTAACAGGTACGCTGGAACTTTTCCCACAGGATAAGGCGAATATCAGTCCGTTTGTTGGTGGAAATGTGAGTTCCATAAAAGTAATACCTGGAGATAATGTAAGTAAAGGACAGGTATTGGCATATATAGAACACCCAGATATCATTGCAATGCAACAGGAATATCAGGAAAAAAATGACGAACTGGTCTTTTTGAAACAGGATTTTGAGCGCAAGCAGACTCTTTATGACAAAGGTGTTTCTTCTGGAAAGGAATTTCAGATGGCGCAGTCAAAATTTCGTTCCACAACATCCAGCGTCAATGGTTTGCGGTCCCAATTGAGACTGTTGGGCATTAATCCGGACAAAGTGGCTGAAGGCCAAATATATTCCGCTGTTCCCATTACCACACCCATAAGTGGCTATGTGGATGAAGTAATGATTAGCCTTGGCGATTACGTGGCGCAACAATCCAAAATGTTCTCAATAAGCGATAATTCAAAGATTTATGTCAACTTCAAAATATATGAGAAGGACATAAAGCAAATCAAGAAAGGACAACAGATATATTTTTCTACGGCCTCTCGTCCAGATGAACTGCTTAAAGCAACCGTTCGGTCTGTGGGTAAAACATTTAACACCGACCCAAAAGCTTTGGAAGTTCTGGCAGATATTGAAAACGAGGATAAAAACCTATTGCCGGGTATGTACGTGGAAGGGCGAATAGTGCAAGGTGAGAAAAAAGGTTTCGCCGTACCGGAAGCCGCCGTTATAAAAGAAGGCGAGCAATCCTTTATTTTTATTCTGGATGAAGATGGAGAAATGGAAGCGAATAAACTGAAGTTTAAAATGATACCCGTAACGGTCGGTATTACTGATTTAGGCTTTGTTGAAGTCAATCTGCCTGCCGAAGTTTCAAAAGATGCTAAAGTGGTTATCAAAGGAGCTTATAATCTATCTTCGGAAATGGTTAAAGGCGAACTGGAACACGGACATTAATTCAATAATAATCAAAGGTTTTGATTCCGAGTTTGTTACCGTCTTAATTAGTTAGTTAAAAATTAAAAAGCAGGCTCGGTTCAAAATCGATTAACATTTTAAAAATTTATAATATGAAGGAAATAAAAGCATTTATAAAACCGAACCGAATCCAAAGAGTCATTGAAGCACTATCTGATAATGGATTTAAAAGTATGACCCTTTCACAAGCAGAAGGAACTGGCGCCTTTAAGTCAAAAGGTGCAAGACCGTCGCTGGATTTTCACGTGACAGATAGTCCAGTGGTTAAGTTGGAACTGGTTTGTCAAAACGAGGAATCCCAAGCGGCCATTGAAACAATTATAGCCAACGCCAAAACCGACGGGCCAGGAGATGGTATTATTTATATAGCAAATATTGAAGATGCTTTTCAGATAAAAACAGGAGATTCCCTAAAGAAAGATTAGGGTTGTAGACTAATGGGATTCTTAAAAACCATAAAGGAAAAAGCAAAAAAACTCAAGCAGGAACTTGTGGTGCTACATCTTGCCTATGGCCATCCAAGAACACCGTGGACGGCTAAAGCGATAATAATTTTGGTTATCGGCTATGCCTTAAGCCCCATTGACCTGATACCCGATTTTATTCCCGTGCTTGGTCTGTTAGATGATATCATCCTATTGCCTTTGGGTATTTATTGGGCGATAAAACTCATTCCCAATGAGGTTATTAAAGAATGTAGGGAGCGAGCCCGAACATACAGTTGGGATAAAAAGAAAAGTATAGTGGCAGGTGTAATAATTGCTTTAATCTGGATTTTGGCGGTTTACCTAATTGTTAGCCACATATTCATTAATAGATAATTCGATGAAAGAAATAGAAATATTTTTAGAAGACAAAAAAGTTCGCCCTACGGCAATGCGCGTCCTGATTTACAAGTATATGGCCGAAAAAGAAATTGCAGTCGCCCTTACAGATATAGAAAATGCTTTCACAAAAGCAGACAGGACTACCTTGTACAGAACCCTTAAAACTTTTGAGGAAAACGGAATTGTCCACCAAATTGATGACGGCACGGGAATTTCAAAATATGCCCTTTGTGAAAAAGGGTGTAATTGCAAAATAGAACAGGACTTGCACCTTCATTTTCATTGCTCAAACTGCAATGAAACGGTTTGTCTCACAAAACATAAAATTCCCCACATTAATTTGCCCGAAGGTTATTTAGCTGAAGATGTAAACCTCGTAGTAAAAGGGATATGCGAAAAATGTAGTGGTAATTAGCCAGTGTTTTTCAAACCAAAATATGTAAAAAAATACTAATTAAATGATTCTTTAAATAAAAGCAGATTACTATGGCAGAATTAAAAAGATCATTGGGTACGCTTCGGCTTACGTTTTATGGCGTTGGCACAATTGTGGGGGCAGGAATCTACACTGTAATTGGCGCGGCTGCTGGTCAGGCAGGAACAGACATTTGGTTGAGTTTTATTTTTGCGGCCATTGCCGCCAGTATATCCGCAATGTCCTATGCCGAATTATCCTCTACGTATCCAAATGCTGGCGCAGAATTTATATTTGTAAGGAAAGCATTTCCAAAAATCGACATTCCTTCCTTTCTTACGGGTTGGACGGTTGCCTTCCATAGCTCGGCGACAATTGCCGCTGTACTATTGGCTTTTTCGGGATATTTCAATACTTTTTTTGAAGTACCGGGATTATTGATAAGTTATGGTTTACTACTGTTGCTTGCTTTGATAAGTGTTACAGGTATAAAGAAGTCTTCAACAGCTAATATCATTATGGTCAGTATTCAATTGTTGGGTTTGCTCATTCTTATCTTTATAGGACTTAAAGAAACAGGCTTGCCAAAAGCTGAAATTTTTCAAATAAAGTCATTCTCTGGGACACTTGCGGCCACAGCGACTTTGTTTTTTGTCTATACAGGGTTTGAGCATATGGCATCTTTGGGTTCAGAAGTTAAAAATCCTGGAAAAACGATTCCTCGTGCTTTTTTATTGACAATGGTAATTACCACCATCTTTTATTTACTCATTTCTTTTACGGTGCTTAACATAGCTGACCCTTTAGCTATTTCGAAGGTAGATTCGCCATTGTCTTTGGCGGCATCCAACCTTAATGCTTGGTTGCCTGTTGTCTTGGCTGTTGCTGCTCTCTTTGCCAAGGCCAATGCAGCGTTTAGCGGTATTATTTCCATAAGCAGGTTGTTGTTCGGAATGGCAATCGTGGGCGAGCTTCCAAAATTTATGACCAAAGTAAATGCACAAAAAGTACCTTGGGTAACCACATTTGTGGTTATGGCTGCGGTGGGTTGTTTTTTGCTATTGGGCGATATTAAAATTGTAGCTGGGATGTCTTCTTTGGGTGCGCTACTTGTATATGTTGCCGTAAATATTGCACTTATAATTTTGCGTTTTAAAGAACCAAAACAGAACAGACCTTTTAGAGTGCCATTGTCCATCGGTAAAGTTCCAGTACTGCCCATTTTGGCCATATTGGTTAGCCTTACTCTAATTATTCAATATGATGGATTGGTTTACGCTGCCTTTGTAGGTGCGATAATAGTGGGAATAATACTCGATTATTTTTTGGATAAAAGACCGAAAAAAGACGTAGATGCTGAAAAAGAAAATGAATTGTTTAAACACTAATACATTTTTATGGACTGGACATTTGAAGAATTTAGAACAGAGCTTGACACCCTTAATCCAGCGGTACGAAAAAAGGCAATCGAAATTGCGAATGACTTAATAGAAAAGGAAGGTCTTTCACAAGATTTAGCCATCAAAAAAGCAATTGTTATGGCTGAAGAATGGTTTTATGATTTGGAAGGTTAATCTTTAAAATTTTGGACTCCTTTAATTTTAAAATAGATGATAAAAATTAAGAAATTATCAATTCCCATACTAGTAGGGTTCGCCATAGGTGTATTTATTATTCAACCCTTGGGAATCACTATTTTTAACTATGGAAATCAAGCTAATGAAATTAATTGGCTGCAATATTTGAAAAGTAATTTAGTCGAAATTTTGAATATAAACGGGAATCAAATTGTCGAGAATATTCTGTTTGGACTGTTAGGTGCAAGTGTTGCATTGATTTTTTATTTAGGTAAAATGGAAAAGAATATCGATAATAAGTGACAATTATATTTTAAAATTAAATAATCTGCGATATATGAAGTGGCCAATAAATGCACTTCCATAGCACTATATATTTCATTAAATTGATAAAAAAATAAAATTATGATACAGTTTGTAAATTCTAAAAACGAAAATTTAATTGCCGCAAAATTGGAAGGCAAAATATCTACAAGCGATGTAGAACTGATACATTCCCGAATTGATGAAATCCTGAACAGCAACCAGAAGGTTGATTTCTATTTTGAAATGCACGATTTCCACGGTTACGACCTGCAAGGTCTTTGGGCAGATATTAAAGTAGACAACTCCCATCTTTCCGATTATGGCAAAATGGCATTTGTGGGCGAAAGGAAATGGCAAGAATGGGCTGCCAAGGCAACCGATTTCTTTACCGGTTCAGAGGTAAGATATTTTGATTTAAAAGATAAGGAACAAGCCAAGCAATGGATAAATTTATAATAAAATAAAATGAGCAAGAAAAAACAAAATCTTCGTGATATCAATACCGAAGAACATAAAGGAGAACACGCACACGACGATGGCCACAACCATAGCGACCCGGAAAGTGTAGGAAAATTTAAAACCTATCTACCAGCAATTTTCAGTTTTGTGATGCTGATTATCGGTATCGCTATGGACTATTTTGATGTTGCATTTTTTAAGGATTGGGTACGTATCGTTTGGTATGTAATAGCATACCTTCCAGTAGGTTTTCCCGTGATAAAAGAAGGCTGGAACAGCATCATAAAAGGCGATTTCTTTACGGAATTTCTTTTGATGTCCATTGCTACCATTGGAGCATTCGCCATTGGCGAATATCCCGAAGGTGTGGCAGTAATGCTTTTTTACGCAGTGGGCGAATTGTTCCAAAACGCAGCGGTCAATCGAGCCAAAAGCAATATTAAAGCCTTGCTCGATGTAAGACCTAATGAAGCTTTGGTTTATCGAAACAACGATTACATTTCTGTAAATCCTGAAACCGTTGAAATTGGCGAAAAAGTACAGGTTCGTGTGGGCGAAAAAATTCCTTTGGATGGGGTGTTGCTATCAAAAAAAGGCTCGTTCAATACAGCAGCCTTGACAGGGGAAAGTAAACCTGATACTATTGCAAAAGGCGAAAAGGTGTTTGCCGGAAGTATCAATCTGGATGGTGTGATTGAAATTGAGACCACCAAAGAATTTAAGGACAGTTCCATTGCCCGAATTCTCGATATGGTGCAGAATGCAACAGCTCGTAAATCGAAAACCGAATTGTTCATTAGAAAGTTCGCAAGAATCTATACACCTATTGTTGTCTTTCTTGCGATTGGATTGACGTTTATACCCTACTTTTTTGTGGACGATTATATCTTTAGCGATTGGTTATACAGAGCCTTAATTTTTCTTGTGATTTCTTGTCCTTGTGCTTTGGTTATTTCTATTCCTTTAGGTTATTTCGGAGGATTGGGAGCAGCTTCAAAAAATGGCATTCTGTTTAAAGGAGCATCGTATTTGGATGAAATGACAAAGGTTAATACCGTTGTTATGGACAAAACCGGAACCGTGACCAAAGGTGTGTTCAAAATCAAGGAAATAAAAGCCATTGATTGGAATGAGCCTGAATTTATGAAATACCTAATGGCGATGGAAGAACAATCTACCCATCCCATTGCCAAGGCAATTATGGAATATAAAGCCGATGGCGAAGATTTTCAAGCTTCCGAAGTAACTGAAATAGCAGGAAAAGGTCTAAAGGGAACAGTAAACGGTAAAACCGTATTGGTAGGTAACAAACCATTGATGACGTCAAACAACATCGAAGTTCCATCTGAAACCGACAACATAGTAGAATCTATCGTGATGGTTTCCATTGAGGGCAAATTTGCTGGTTATGTAATTATTGCAGACGAGTTGAAGGATGATGCTCACGAAGCCATCAAACAAATCCGTGAATCAGGAATTACCAAAATAATAATGCTTTCGGGCGATAAGGATTCTATTACGCAACAAGTCGCAAAAGAAATGGGTGTAGATTGGGCAAAAGGGGGTTTGCTTCCAGAAGATAAATTGAAAGAAGTCGAAAAGCTGATGTCCGAAAACAACAACAAAGTAGCTTTTATTGGAGATGGCATCAATGATGCACCCGTATTGGCGGTTAGCGATGTAGGTATTGCAATGGGTGGATTGGGTAGTGATGTGGCAATAGAAACTGCAGACGTTATCATCCAAACAGACCAACCGAGCAAAATTGCAAAGGCTATAAAAATTGGTAAATCCACACGTCGCATCGTTTGGCAGAACATTATTTTAGCATTCGGAGTAAAAGCAGTTGTTTTAGTATTGGGTGCAGGAGGTCTGGCAACGATGTGGGAGGCGGTTTTCGCAGATGTGGGCGTGGCTTTATTGGCAATATTGAATGCCGTAAGGTTACAGAAGATGGAATGGAAGAAATAGATATATAAATAAAACAATAGTATATGTCAGAAAATCGAAGGAAAAGACGTCTGAAAGAGAAAAGTAAAGTACAAACTGAAAAAACTGTCATTTCTAAAAGGGATAAAATAATATGGATTGGTGTTATAATCATATTTGTATTGTTTGTTTTGTTTATTCTATTCCTGCTTTTCTTGAAATACTTTATAACTATTTAGATACAAAGCTATTATAGAGGGTTATTTAGAAATAACTAAAAAGGATGTATCAAAAACAAAGAAAAAAAAGAAATAAGAAAGTTGGTAAATCCAATAATCAAATCACAAGGAAAGATAAGTTCAATGGTATTCTTGCAATATTATTTGTGATAATATCCGCGTTGTTATTGTACTATTTTGTGGTAAAAGGGAATATTCATAAACATTAACTGTTGTATAGACTATAATGTTCATAATGTTCGTTCGTAATGAAACAAGATAATCTATTGCTCTCTATTTCGAATACGCTCATCCCTAAATTCAGCATAATAGCCCGACATTTTATACGATTTGGCGTGCTGTGTTTGCTTAACAAAGGATAGGGTCAGTTTAATCATATAAGGCGTTTGATGATGTTGTACAATCACCGATTCAGCATCATCCTCACTTTGTATGGGGTCAAAATGTTTTACTTCCAGTTTCTTTTGTTCTTTATAAATATTCGATTCTTTGACCCATTGTTCAAGCTGAAAATCAGTTACATTATCCGTAGAATAAATAGATTTATTAGCATACAAACAAGTTAAAATATTTAAATACTCAATATCTTTTTCATTCATAGGAATGTTACTGAATTGTTTTTTATTTCCAATTTTATAGACTTTTGGGTCATACATTATAAGTAGCAAATCTGGTGCTAATGGGTAAAAAATCTGTAATCCCTTACTTGCCATTCCATTGTGTCCGAAGGGAAATTTTCTTGATTCCAAAAACTGATTATATTTCGAAATAGGATTGTCGCTTGTTATCAATTCATTTGAAGTAGTATTTCGAATCAGCTTGATTTGCATATCCATCATCATAGGTAGACTATTAAGAAGTAAGTCAAGTTTTTTTTCTATTGCATCTTCGTATGCAAAAAAATGAGTATCATAATCAAAATTTTTAAATTGAGGTTCGAGCTTCATTGCCGTTTTCATAATTGTATCTATCATATGATTAAAATCTTCAACATTCGACTTGGTGCGATACGCTTGAAGAAGGATAAATAGCCAAATAAGATAATAATTATCAGATTTATCCTTTGGCAACTCTTTTGTTTGAACCACCCTATTTAGAATTAATGAGCTCTGATTTTCAATAGTCCCAAACCATTCTTCCCTTTCCAAATCCTTGCCATAGAAATAATCTTCTTGGGCTTGTCCTTCCAAATTTGCTTTATGGATGATTCTACCTGTATCCTTTAGACAGAGCTTAATTATTTTCGTGGAATCATTTAAACTAAAGTATCGTAAATAAAATTTCGGGACATAGTGTTGTTTTTTCTTATTGGCCATTATGAAAAAATTATTTAGATTGTAAAAATAAGAATGACAAATTTTAAGAAAGACAAAAAGCTAATTCATTTTATAGATTTTGTTTACATAAGCCATTGCAACCCATTCCCCTGCATTCCGTAAAAAACTCCATTACGGTAAATGCGCTTCATTAAAAAAATCTTGGACAAAACTCCAAAGATTCCGATTTACATTACGTTAATCCCGAAAAAAATCGGGAAACACTTCATTCCAAATCTCCATCTTTGAAGTTCAGTCCGCTTTAAACCCTACTGCATTAGGACAATCCATTTTCATAATCCGTTCAGCACATTCCCCTACATTCCGCGAAAAGCTTCATTTCAGGAAAAGAGCTTCCCTGTAAAGGTCTTGGACAAAACTCCAAAGATTCCGATTTCCATTACGTTAATCCTGCAAAAAAGCGAGAAACACTTCATTCCTAATCTCCATCTTTGAAGTTCAGTCCGCTTTAAACCCTACAGCATTAGGGCAATCCATTTTCATAATCCGTTCAGCCCATTTCCCTACATTTCGCGAAAAGCTTTATTTCGGGAAAAGAGCTTCTCTACAAAAGTCTTGGACACCATCCCCAATTTCTACTTTCCATTCCGCTAACCCGGTCCGTCCCGATAGCTATCGGGACTGGAACGGGACACTTCATTCCCAATCCGAAATTGTGAACGGAGTCCGCCAAATCGGAATTCCATTTAATCATTTGGTGCCACTTCCTATGTTTTCGTACTTCACAAAAGTCTTTAAACCTCCATCCGCACCCTCGCCGTTATACCCTTTTATTGCCAGCAAAATACCAACATTTGGAAGTTGAACGGACTGCATAAACCGCTACGCTGCGCTTCACTTTTTATAAGTCCTTATCAATTCCAAATATTGAAAATGTATCAGCAACAAAAAAAGGTAACAGCGAGGGCGCTATGGGAAGTAAATCTAAAATGAATCTTATGAAATCTTACAAAAACATCAAAAAGGAAGCGGCACCGAAAAAAACAAAAAAGGAAAACGCTCAAGATATAATAAGTAAATCACTTCAAAAAAATATAACAATAAACTGTCTGAATAGTTCAGATAGCAATTTTAATTAATTCTTAAATATTTTATTATGAGCACTTTAAAAAATCACGTACAGTTAATCGGAAACGTTGGACAAGAGCCAACCATTACAAACCTTGAAAGCGGTAAAAAAGTAGCCCGTTTTTCACTCGCAACAAACGAATATTACAAGGATGCCAAAGGCAAAAAGCAAACAGAAACCAATTGGCATACGGTTGTAGCTTGGGGCAAGACTGCAGAAATCGTTGAGAAATTTGTCGAAAAAGGCAAAGAAGTTGGAATATCGGGAAAACTAAAAACAAGAAGCTATACAACTGATGATAACGAACAACGCTATGTAACGGAAGTTGTAGCCGATGAAATCCTATTACTCGGAAGCAAAAACGACAAGTAATCATAAAAATCCAAGAGGGCACAGATACCAGTTTTCAATTAGTTCGTGCCCTCTTTTAATTATTCACTTATAAAATAAATGAACAATGAAAGCACAAGTTAACGAAATCAAAGAAGGATTGCAACATTTTCACGGAACGGAAATGTTTTATCAAATCCCATTATTAAGAACACGTTTTACGGACGGACTAAAATATCTTGCTAATGTGGCAGATTGTTTTTGGCTCATTACGGACACTTCTGTAATTGCAAAAAGTCTAATGAACCGAAGTGAGTTTATCACAATAGACTTTAAAAGATTATCCGAAGATGAACAGGATTATACAGGATACGAAGCTGAAATTATATACACCGATGGCAATGATATTGTTTTAGAAAAGCACGGGTATAGAGTGACTGATTTTCCACTCGATGAATTGCGGTTATTTTTTGTAAATAATACGCTGATGTTGCCAAGTGAATATTAATATCTAAAGCTATGGTATATCTCAATTTTACGGATCTGAGCGAAGAAGCTCAAAACCGGCTTTTAGAAGATTCTAAAAAGGATGTGAAACGAAAATTTGGCGATAGTATTCGGCAATACGTAAGAGAAAATTATACCTGTTTTGAAACGATGGTAGAGGAGGAAGCATTACGAAATTTATATTCCTATACTTTCATATTCAACATCTAATTTTCTAAACTTAATAATTAAAGCACCTCTAAATCTTGGAGGTGTTTTTCTGTTAGATTAATTCCAGTTCGATAAAAAACCGTATCTTTATTTCGCTGAAAATCAGCATTCAATTTTACGTAGGGTTATCCATTTTTCGACTTTCGCCGATAACCGTACCCATCGAAAAATAACATATCGGAAATTTATTTTCCTAAAATGGCAATTGGCTCCCGATAGTTATCGGGATAGCCAGATTGTACGAAATTTTTGTTCGCCTGTGGCGAACGAAAAGGAGTAGCAAGAGGGTAACACGCGATGCGATGTTAAGCACTCCTTTTCGTTTTCAAAATGCTGATATACAGCTACTTGAAAAATATATAATTTCTTGACTCTTAGCGATTTGCGACAAACGCTTTGCGAGAGCCCATTTTCAGGGGATGATTTGCGACAAATCGGCGAATTATGGACTCATTTATTGGTATTAGATTCAAAAAGGAAACTGCAAAACGTTTTCAGGAATTTTCAAGAACACACTTTAAATCACACACCGAGGCGATGGCTACGATGCTTGATTTTTTCTTCTACAACGAAATCTCGCCAAAGGAAAAATTGGGTCCAACCGGTAGAACCATCGAGGCTTCTATTAAGAAACGTATCAATGCAGTGATTGCCATAATGCGAGATATGGAAAAGACACAAACCAAGCCTACGGTCGCAATGATAGAATCGCTTTTTCAGACCGAAGACACAACAAAAAAACCTTTGATCTTAGAGAAAAAATTTATCACGGAAAAGAAGGAAGTACGCCTGCCTGCCGGCGAGGCAGGCTTTCGAGAAAAGGAAAACCCAAATAACGAACTTTAAATTTCTGAGCTATGTATATCACAATCACACCTCAAAAATTAGGAGGCACATACTCCCAGAGTTCAGCCGATTTTGTGGGCTATCTGGAGAAAGAAAATCAAGGTCTGGAAAAAGAAGAAATGGAACACTTTTTTAATCAATATGGCGATGAGATTTCCGCAGAGGAAGTGGCAAAGGATATTGATGGAAATGGTGCAAAACTCAAAAAAATCGAACCTAAGTTTTATACCATTACGGTCAGTCCTTCAAAATACGAATTAAACAGATTACAGAATAATAGTGAAGATTTAAAAAAATACACCCGTGAGCTGATGAAAGATTATGTGGCATCATTCAATCGTGAAATCAATGGACGACCAATAAACATAGACGACATAAAATATTATGCAAAAATTGAACACCAAAGAACCTTTAAAGGAACTGACATACAAATAAAAGAAAACCAACCTTATGCCACGAAAATACTTCAGCTAAAAAATGACATCCGTAAAATTGAGAGTGGAGCAATTGAGGGAAATAATAAACATATGGAAAAGGAAATTTTAAAATTAGAAATGCAAGCACCACATCAACAAAACGGTAAGCGAATTGTTCAAGGAATGCCGAAGGATGGAAACCAAAGTCATATCCATATCATTGTAAGTCGGAAGGATGCTTCCAATACGTTCAGCCTTTCTCCAGGAAGCAAACACAAAGCCTCGGAAGTTGAGATGCACGGTAAGAACGTGAAACGTGGTTTTGATCGAGATAAATTTTTTGAGAGTGCCGAGAAAACTTTTGATAAAACTTTTGGCTACCAAAGAAACTTTGCAGAAACCTATAAGGCCAGGAAAGATTTTATCAAAAACCCAAAAATCTATTTTGCATCATTGATGAAATTGCCCACCAATGAAAAGGCATTAGCGTTCAAAATAATGGGTAAAGCTGGCATTCCGATGATGCCGAGTATTCCAGTCACACAAGCACAACTGGCAATGAAAATATTTAACAGGCTAAGACGTGGTGCAGAAGTGGCCATCAAATCAAGTTCCATTGGAATCTAATTTAGAATTATGCAATTAGACAATCCATTAACAGCGCTTTTAATTATTGGTTTGGCCAGTGCTGTTTTCTATGGAATGTACCGAATTAGCAGGTATGCATTTATTCTTAATTTTCTGTTGCTGGGTGCTCTATTGTTTTCTTTAAATAATGAAATACGATTGATTCTGGTAGCACTCTATTTAGTTTGCCCTCTGATATTAGTTAATATAGGAATGTATGTGTTTTTACATAAAACTGACACCGCAAAAAAAGGGAGCATAAAATATCAGGTCAACTTTGCCACAACTAAAGGAAACTTCAAGCTTGTCAATATAAAACGCGGTGCATCGGTCATCGGTTCTGCGGGAAGTGGAAAGACTGAAAGTATAGTTTACGGTTTTCTAAAACACTTCCGTAAAGAAGGCTTTTGCGGAATCATTCACGACTATAAAGATTTTGAACTGACCGAAATGGCTTATCCACTTTTCAAGGATGGGGATATCCCATTTAAGGTCATTTCCTTCGATAAAATCATCCATAGGGTAAATCCGATCGCACCACGCTATTTAGAGAACGAGGAAAGCGTAAATGAGGTTTCAAGGGTGTTAATCGAAAACCTTTTGGAGCAACGGGAATCTGGAACTACAGGGACGACCAAATTTTTTAATGATGCAGCAGAAGGATTGATAGGTGGGTTGATTTGGAAGTTGAAAACTACATATCCACAATTCTGTACGCTTCCGCATTTAATAGCTATTTATCAATATCTGGACACCGATAGTCTGATACAGTTTTTGGAAACCAATACAACATCTAGAGCAATGGCAGATGCGTTTATTAGCGGAAAAGATTCTGAAAGACAAACTGCTGGTGTAAAAAGCACCCTGGCCAATGCTTTAAAGAGAATTAGCACCCAACGTATTTTTATGGCATTGTCCGCAGATGAAGTGCCACTCAATATAAATAGTCCAGAAAATCCTTGTGTAATTTCAATTGTAAATAATCCGAAATTTGAAACCTCGTATTCTCCTGTCATTGCAACGATAATCCACACGATTACCAAGCAAATGAGCGTACGCAATAGCGAAACTTCATTTCTTCTGATGGAAGAAGCTCCGACTATTCGCTTATTGAATATGCACCGTATTCCTGCGACACTTCGAAGCTATAATATTTCTACGATTTATGTGATGCAGGACAAAATCCAAAATGATATGATGTATGGCGATAAAGCAAGCAAAGCGATATTAAGCAATCTTTCTTATCAATTTTTTGGAAAAGTCAACGACCCAGACACCGCAAAATATTATGAGCGGTTTTTTGAGATTGTTAAAGACCCGACCAAGAGTATAAGTCGTGGACATAATCTTGATTTTGACACTCGAATCACAACTGGGGAAAAGGAGATTCCCAAAATTCGGGCCGATGTATTTTTTCGATTACATCAGGGCGAATTTATAACCTATGCAGATGGGAGGGATAAAAGGGTGCAATTTAAACTACAGAAAATTCATCGACAACTTCCCGAAGAAACACAATATACTAAAATGGATTTGGAAACTAATTTTGAGCGGGTTTACGAGGAGGCGCGATCAATATTTGAAAATTGAAGTTATGAATTATTTTCACTCAATAATCCGTTCCCATTCCATTGTTTTATAGAAAAAGCCAATGTAGCCCCGAACGTTCAAAATATTAGGGTCATTTTCATCAATCCATACTTTTGACCGATAAATTTTTCCGTCATTGGGATTGGTAATTGTCCCGTCAACATATTCCCCTCCATCCTTCTCAAAGTTTTTCATTAAAACAAGGCCTTCTATTTTCTGGTTTTTATCTTCTCCTTCACATTCGGTGCAAAGGTTGTCCCGGTCTTCTTCATCCATAATCCGTAAAACCTTACCATATAATTTTCCGTTTTGTTGAAAGACCTCTACGATAGAGCGAACTTCGCCGGTGTGACTATTGAATGTTTTCCATTTTCCTAAAATATCCTGGGCATTTGAGTAAAAACAAAAAAGCAAACCAAAACTTACACTTAATAACCAATTTTTCATACGATGATAACCAATTTTTTTCTAAATTATTTTAGAGGTTTTAAAAAAACCTCTAACGCAATATATTTCTTATACTTCTCTTCTATAATTATTATTTACTGCTTTCAAAAATTCATCAATCTATTCTCTATATTGATAAACATTTGAACGAGATTTTAGTAACTTTGGAAAAATAAAAATCTAAAAAAGATGAAAAAATTAATTTTTACCGTATTATTCGGCTGCCTATTTTTATTGAATTCCTGTGGCGAAAATCAAAAAACCGATATTGTAGATTCAGGTACTTATCAGGGTGTTGCCGAAAAAGTAGAGCCAGGAGAGAGAGAAATTTATGTTAGGACTTCAGATGATAAATTGTTGGAACTCTATTTTACCGATGAAACGACCCTTACCAAAGACGGTAGTTCCACCACGTTCGATAGTTTAAAAGAAGATGGCAAAGTAGAAGTTACCGTTGAGAAAAAGGGTAATAAGCTCGTGCCTATTTCGGTTAAAATCCTAAACTGATTTTAATGGCGGATATTCCTTCAATATGGAGGGAAGAATTGTGGCATTCTTTTCTTGTCCATTTGCCTATTGTTACCTTATTATTGGCTTCAATAGCAGCATTATTGAAGCCTTTTTTTTCTAATGATGGCCATAGACTTTTTTTAGGTCAAACGACCTTTGTAATGTTGTTTATTGGAGTGTTAAGTGGGTGGATCGCAATTTATACGGGAGAATTGGCTTATGATATTGAGGTACGGAAAATCTGTGATCCCGAAGTGCTTCAAGAGCATCAATGGTGGGGCTATGCCTGTTTGATCACCTATTCCGTTGCTTTGGCTTTGGTGATAGGGTTTCGATTTATACCCGCGAAGTTGTTATCATTGGCCAAGACTTTTTCTATTATTTTATTGGCTGCCGGTCTTATTGGTCTTTTTTATACAGGGCATTTAGGTGCCTCTCTGGTTTATCAGCAAGGAGCTGGAACTTACAAACCTTCATCCGATTGTTCTGAATTTGTAAAATAATGTGGCATAATCCGTGGAAAATTTAAACGAAAAATCTGCCGTAAAAACCACCTATTTTAGCATAGGTAGTAATTTTTTATTGGCGTTAATCAAAGTTGGTTCGGGTATTTTAGGTAATTCATACGCATTGATAGCGGATGGTATCGAATCTACCGCTGATATTTTTTCTTCCACCTTTGTCCTTTTGGGTTTGAAATATGCACAAAAACCACCGGATGAAAATCATCCCTATGGTCATACTCGTATAGAGCCTTTGATTACCTTTTTGGTAGTTGCTTTCTTGGTAACATCTGCAACCATTATCGCTTATGAAAGTGTCATCAATATACAAACGCCCCATAAAGTTCCTGAAGCTTGGACGCTCATTGTGTTAGGGTTAATCATCATTTGGAAAGAAGGATCTTATCGGTATGTTTCCAAAAAAGCGGAGGCAACTAATAGTTCTTCGCTCAAAGCTGATGCTTGGCACCACCGAAGCGATGCCATTACATCCGTAACTGCTTTTATAGGAATCAGTATAGCGTTGTATTTTGGCAAAGGTTACGAAAATGCCGATGATTGGGCAGCACTTTTTGCATCGGCCTTTATTTTGTACAATTCCTACCTTATTTTCAGACCAGCTCTTGGGGAAATAATGGACGAACACGTTTATGATGATTTGGTAGAAGAAATAAGAGCGGTTTCGCTAAAAGTTGATGGCATATTGGGCACGGAGAAATGCTTTGTCCGTAAAGCAGGGATGAAATTCCATTTAGACCTACACGCCACCGTCTACGGGAAAATAAGTGTTGAAGAAGGACACGACCTTGCACATAAACTGAAAGATAGATTGCATAAAGAACTCCCCCAATTAATGAATATTTTGATTCATATTGAGCCAGATACTATTAATGAGGTTGACTAAACAAATTGTTAGATTACTTATCTGATTAAAATCCCTGCATTTCTCGAATACACTCTAAAGTAAGTTGGCTCAATAAATCAATGACTCGATGTGGACTATTTTTTCTTCCATAAAAAGCTTTATATTTTAAAGCCTAAGAAATTGGCATACTAAGGTCAAAATGTGTTAGTGACTTCTGCGGCTTCAAGCATGAGGTAGTGCAAATCTGTGTTTTTAATAAAGGGTTTTAAGAGATGGCTTCCAGGCCCATACATTGCCAATTCAACATAATCTGCTGAATGTTGCATGCTTATCCATCCCACAGAGTTATGTTGTTGCTGTATGTCGGCCAAGATTTTAAATGGAAGATGCCTTGGATTGTAAAGTCCATCTTCTGTTTTTAGATCAGTATAATAGTTTAATAACAGTTGTGCCTGTTGGTCAGTAAGAGCAAAACTATTGGCATAGTCTACTCTTTCCTTTATTTGTGATATGGAAGTTTCTTTTCCAATACCATTTAAAATCCAATCATTTGAATGTTTGTAATTCTGAATAGAATCAAAATTATCATTTGCTTCTTTGCCGTAAATAATTCCTGGATTTGCATTGCCATGATCTGTAGTAATTATCACTAATGTTTGTCCGTCTTGTTCTGCAAAATCCATGGCTACTTGAATGGCTTCATCATGAGCTACTTGATCATAAATAAGACCAGCAATATCATTACCATGTGCAGCCCAATCGACTTTTCCTGCTTCCACCTGTAATACAAACCCATTGGGATGATCTTTCATTGCGCCAATAGCCTTTTGAGTCATTTCAGCTAGGGTTGGCACTCTTTGGAGAAACTCTTTATTATTCATGCCATCAATAGAATAGGGAAGTCCATCACTCTCAAACACACCTAAAATTGGTTTCTCAGCTTGTGTAGAAAGCATTTCGTTTTTTGATTTTACTACTTCGTAACCCTGGGATATAAAGGCTTGATACATATCCTTTTTATCTTTTCTCTTTTCAGGAGAAAAATAATTATCTCCACCACCCATCATCACATCAAATTTTTGTTCCAAATAATTTTCTGCAATTTTTTCTTGGGCATTTCTAGATTTGGAATTTATACAAAATCCCGCAGGTGTGGCATGGGTAATTGGAACCGTAGTAACGCAACCTGCTTTTTTTCCGGCTTTTTTAAATTTTTGCCAAATTGGAAGATGCTCTTCGCCATCTTTACTTACGTTCAAAGAACCATTATTTATGCGTACGCCTCCACCCCAAGAAGAGCTTGCCGCCGAAGAATCCGTTACAATGGAACTAGCAGAAGCCATATCCATTATGGCTCTGTTTACTTTGTTATCCTTATATAATTGTAACCAGTTAGAACCTGCCCCTGTTTTTCTTGATAGATATAAATCGGCCATATTTAAAGTGCCATTGCTCATTCCATCACTAATTATAATTATAATGTTCTTTGCTTTTTTGTTTTTATTCCCCGTTTCATATTCAATGTTGCTCGCAATAGAGTGGAAAGGGTTAAGAAGGGCAGTGCCTAAAGTTACGAGCGACCCGTTTTTAAAAAATTTTCTTCTGTTCATTATAAAAGGTTCTATTGTATGTTGGTTCTGGAAAAGTGTTTGATAATTTTAAAAACATATTGAAAACTACAACCTCTTCAATTTTATGGGGTTATCTTTTGTTATGGGTGTCTTACTAATTGATTTAAAACACATAATAGTTCTCAATTAAAAATATTGGGATAAATATATACAAAATAGCAAAATTTTGAATCTTTTGTTTAATGTATCTACCAACTTTGAATAGGAGTCTAAAACATGAACTGAATTTTGATGCGAATTATCACAGGAGAAAAAGGAAATCACTAAAATCCGTGTTGATGTTTTCTTTCCCTTAAAACAGGGCGAATTTATTACTTATGCTGATGGGAAGGATAAAAGGGTGCGGTTTAAATTGCAGAAAATACAGCGACAGCTTCCCGAGGAATCAAAGCAGTTTACCCAAGCTGATTTAGAGGCTAATTTTGAACAGGTTTATAAGGAGGCAAAATCAATATTCGAATAATGAAATATAGGAATTTTCACATTTAAAAACAATGAGTTTTTGAATACAGAAATTAAGTTATTTCTTTCAAATAATAATCTCTCAAGATTTCTTTGAATTTTTCAGAGTTCAACTTATTGGCCCTTTCCTTAATATCATTTTGGTCTAGATAATCAAAATCAAATTTTCTAACTTTATCTTTTGTCTGCTTAAGTAAGACCAAAGCTTCCTTTGTATATCCGCCAGTGCTCCATATCTCAAATCGATGTCTCTTGTCTGAATGAGTAATAGCTAGCCATCCTCTAATTTCTTTAATTTTTTCTGATAAATAAATTTCAATATATTCTATGTCAACAGGATAGTTGTAGCCTTTACATTCCACTATGCATATTTCGTTTTCATTTCGGGCAAGAACATCTATTTCTCTTGTTCGATTAGAATCTGTTACAGGTACTCTTTTCCCAATGTCCAGTGATTGTGAATATTTACTAAAATAGAAACCTACAGCTAACTCAAATAAATCACCCCTTAAGTTGTTTGTTTTTCCGTCAATCAACTTTGTGAGTTTTTCCATCATCTGCAAATATTTTTCTGGTTCGGTTTTTAAGATTGCACCAGCATTGGTTACAGTATTAATTAGGCTTTTAAGCAATTCACTATAATCTTTGCCAAAAAGTTCTTTTATGGATGCCACAAGAACACCTTTACTCTTTAGCTGATTGAGACCTTCAGATGAAATACCATCGACTATTAATACAGGGAATAATTTTAAGGAAGGATTTGATGCTTTTATAGCCGCAATTTTCCTTAAAAAAAAACTTACTGTATTTTCATCAGTTATATTTCCAATTAGAATATCGGTAACAAGAAACCCCGGCTTTTTTATTTTATTGTTATAACCCACAAGACCATCTATATATGTAGGCGCAGTAAAGGCAAATTGAAATCCACCGACTATATTATTATTCTTACCTTTTTTAAAAGAGACGAGGCCAATATTTTTACTCCAGATTTCAAATTGTTGGATTACTAAACGTTTAGAAATTTGTACTCCCTTTATATGTCTAACATTTGGGCTTAATTTTTCCGATACAGAAATGTGTAGTCCAAATTCTCCAGTGTTTGTCTCACGAATCAAATTATGCTTTTTGAGAAGTTCTATAACCGAAGAGAACTTCATATGGCCCTTTATTGAATTTACAGGACTGATTGAGTAATTAGCTAATTCATCAATTGGAACTAGACCCTGGTGGTATTTAATGGCATTAATAATTGAATAGCACCGCTTACCATCAGTCTTGAAAGACTCCACCAAATCTGTAAAATAGTCCAAGTTTTGAAAGTTGTCAGAGTGATAGACAAAAACTTTTTTATCAGAAAAAAGCCCTGCTATTTTATGAATCGGACTACTAAGTCTTTGAACACGTTTACGTGCTGCTTCATTGGTTATGCCTTGTTTTTTCTGTATATACCGTGCTAGGTCTCCGGACAGAATACCACCTTTGCTCTTTATGTATTTCTCTATATATGTCACACCACACTATTTATATAATACTAACTATCTGCGTACTCGTCGTTTTGTTTTTAAATTTCAATAATCAGCCATTTATTCCTATCGATGTCTTTTAAGTTTTTTTCAAATCTATCTTTTTCAACTGCGAAAGCTAATAGATGCGTAGGCCTCGAAAATCCAACATATACCATTTTAGCAGTTTGTCGTAACTTTTCTTTTGCTGAATCCGTCAGACCTTGAAGCGATTCATTTATGGAAATATTGAAGAATTGATCTTTTAAGCGCTCAGATTCATACTTTCCATTCCAAAAGGTTTCTAGATAAAGACTGGCGGTGTGAGTTTGTCCTTTAATATTATGTACTGTTCCAACTTGAACTTTGAAACCATCCTTATCGTAATAATTTTTAACTTCTTCCTCTTTAGATGCAGGTTTATCAACTGAAGGTGTATCGATAAATTTTTGAGAATACTTTATCTCTGAACTCAACCAGCCAAATAAAACAGGAGCAAAAATCCTCATATCTAGTAGAACATCATTTGATTTAAACTCTATGAGCTCTATACTCCATTTTAAAATTTTACTTTTCAGTAGCTCGTAATTATGAAGATTAAGTTTCTTGATATAATACAGCAGACGATTAGGACTGAAATATCTACTGTGTTCATCTCTAACGTTTTCAATACGAAGCATTTTAACCAATCCATTTAAAATGGCACTCCTAGATGTCTTCAAAGAGTGGTCTTCTTTTGGAAAGAATAGTAGATAATCTTCTAATGTTGTAAATTCTAATGAGTTAGTGCCTGTTTTGTTTTTCAAAGCGGGTAAATATGAATTTAAACAGAGCTTATGGTCTTGGTCAGTTTCCTTTCGCCATCCAAAAGCGTGATAATTTTGCTTGGCTAGGGGAAGTAATCCATCTTTTTGAAGCTCTTTGATTTTACCTGAAAACGTTGGTATTACTTTATCAGCATCAGCTACATTGAAAACCAATAGTAGGGGCTTTAAGTCAATTGCTTTTCCATTTTCATCGGTACCACGACCATCGACCTCAGTTTGTGTCAAAGAAGCACTTTTAACAATCTCGGCTATGGGTTTGCTCAATCTATGGCTTCCCTTAAAAAGTAATTTTTTTTGTCTCTGATTCCATATCAACTTTGCGTTAACATTACTTGTGAAAATACTCTGATTAATATCACCCAGTCGTTGTAACTTGGTATCACAATTATGACCAGTAAACAATCTTTCAATTAAGTTCATTTGATGAACTTCCATATCCTGCATCTCATCTACAAATACATATTGAAATCTTTTTTGAAGCAATTTATCGTAATTTAAAATTTCCGCTAATAGTAAATCGGCTAGAAAATACGCATCATCAAAACATAATGTTCCCGCTCTCAACGTATCTTCCTTAGTTGTTCTCAACCACTGCTCAATTCTTAAAATTTCCGATGGTGTAAACTTTACTTTCTTTGCATTTGGTGTTTTGACGATTAGCTCTTTTCCACTGATTTTGTCTATCAATAATATGCCATTCTTTGAATACTGAAAACGATAACTGTGAAGAACGTTGAAATTCTTATTGTAATAGATTGCGTTACTTTTTTCTTGTTTTGAAAATCCAGTTTTACCATAGTTGAAGAATTTCGAAATCGTCTCATTATAAATCTCATTATCGATACGTACAGGTTTTTGTTTGTATTTTAGAAGATATGCTGGAATAGCCAAAAAAGTATCAACAAAGCTTTGAATGGTGCCTACAAAGTTGGGATGAGAAAACAATTTGGGGCAGTGATGTCCAATTCTTTCTCTTATCTCATTTACAGCAGCGTTTGTATGGGATATGACTAAAATACCTCTATTACCAAATAGTGGTAGTTTTTTTTCAAGAATCAATAATTTAGCAAGGAGTGCAGTAGTTTTTCCGCTACCAGGAACTGCTTGCAAATCTATAGTATTGAAATTTTTTATAAAGGCTCTTCGCTCGTCATCAAATACTTTCCCTGACTCTAAAAGTATTTCTTCTGCATAAGCGATATCTGATTCAGTAATGCTAATCATTACAAGCGTGTTTTATTGCATCTATGATATACTTTATGCTCGCATCATCTTCAATAATTGGAAGGATGGTATTCAATTCAATATTGGCAGCAATCTCGTAGGCAATTTGAGTTTTATGTAAACCTTTGTTAATTAACTTCTTTCCAAGTTCTTCTTCTTTTTTATCAAGATCAACTTGGTGATGCACTTTCTTGAATGCATCTAAAAAGAGTTTCGAAAGCGATGTGGATTTTAATAGAGCATATTCTAAAGTCCAATTTTCCGCGACGAATGTTTTAACATTCTGATCGTTATATTTCGTTATAATTACAGATTTCTTCTTTTCTGATTTATCCTGAACTTCAACTTCATCTTCTTTAATGTAGGTTTTAACGATAGCTCCGTCTTCATCTTTGTCTATATGTAATTTGTAAGCTCTCACATCAACATCAGTTACAACTGAGACGGGAATGTTGATTTGTTTGGAAGCATCTGATCGTAGGTATATTCTGGAATATTGTTGAAATGCCGTATTGCCAACATTAACGATGGAAACACCTGCTTCCGTTAAATTTTTTGAAATTGTTCCTTGTTCAAAAAGTCGTTGGGCTATTGCTGGAATTAAAATCTCTTCAGACCAACCTTCAACCATTATAACACCATTTGCAAAAAATAGATTTGCCTTGGTAGTATCTAAAAATCTTTCCAAAAATGAATATTCATCCGATTCTAATTTTGTGTACTCTGGGCCTAATGGAAAGGCCGAATTATCTGAGCATAGTATTAAATTTTCTAATTTGATCTTTGATCCCAAATTAGGACTATGGGTAGTAAGAATAAGCTGAATTTTTTTTTGTTTTTGTAACGCCTCAATAATCTGCATTTGTGCTTGCGGATGCAAATGAGCTTCAAGTTCTTCAATTAATCCCAATCTCAATCCTGACCAATCCTTTTTTTGTAAATGAAGTAACTCCGTAGCCATAAAAAGACGGTTAAGCGTTCCAAGTCCTGGATTGATCTCACCCTTTATGGACAGTTCTAATTTTTCAAGGATTGTTTTTAGGTTATTTCCCTTAACTCCAAATGCAGATTCTTTTGAATCATCATAAAAGGATTTGATATATCTATCAATGTCCGACTTAAGTTCTTTTCCTTTTAGTTCATCTTTAGATAAATCCTTTCCTTCATTATTTTTACCCAAAAAATATTGTTCCACAGAATCATTGAAATCTTTAAAAAGTCCAACGAGCAAATGATCTAGATCTTTATCTTTAAAAGCATCGTGGGCTTGAAGGATTTGTGTGAGTCTTGAGTTCTTCCTAGGAACAAGTTCTGATTTCGCATCGCGAAGAGGTCTTAAGTATGTAGTTTTTAGATATTCTCTAGCCTCCGCATTCAATTGAAAACCTACTGGGTCTATTCCTGCCTTTACATCTGATGGAAAAATTCTTTTATTAGCTAAATTTCTTCGAACGTCTAGTATCAGTCTCAAATAACATTTAGCTTTACCCTCACTGTCCTTGATCCAGCCCAACCATTCGGTGAAATGCTTTGCCTCTTCAGGATGCAGATCGTCAAAGACTATTTCTATCCTAAGTCGTTCAGAGTCAAAGAAAAAATCATCTTGATCAATTTTATACCAATCATAGCTATGCGTTTTTAAAACAATTTTTATAGCATCGATTATAGCAGACTTGCCAGAGTCATTCTTTCCTACGAGCACATTTACACCCTTAGTGAAATTTAAATCTAACTGCGGTTGGTTAAGATCAAATGGATTGGTGTTTCCATATTTTCTAAAGTTCCAAAGTTTTAAATTCTTTAAATACATAGACTATTGTTTATTCCCTAGAAATAAGTTATTGAACATTTTATTTAAGTGTAAGAACATTATTAGCGACTTGTTTTATTTTTCAGTCTTTTTATTTTCAATTTGATTAGATTCTTACAAAAGTCACTTCACAAGCCTTACAAACTCGTCGTTCTTGGATGTATTCATTGATGTCATACCAACCACCCGTTTTTTGCCAAATATCTAGTCCTCTCCCTAAAATCACTTTCCATCCGTTATTCATTTCAATAGATCTGTCGTGAATAAAATCGTCAAACTCATAGGAAAATAAAATACCCATTGATTCCAATGAATAACGCATCTGTTCAAAGGCATCTTTGGCATTTTCAATAAACTCTTCATTATTACTAGTTACTAAGTGAAGTTTAACTTCTGTGTCTGGATCTTTCTTTTCGCCAATCAGTTTTGCTAGTTCCATAAAGTTCCGCAATTGATAGGGTAGCCTAATGTATGGGTCTGTGATATTAAAATCAGTGGCATTTAATAAATAAGCTCCAAACAAATTATCGTATGAAATACCAGACTGATTATCTCTAATTATTTTTTGCCCAGGTTCTAGTAATAAATTAACGTTTTCGGATTTCTGCGATTGACTGTTCTCAGCAACTTCCGTTTGCTGTATAGTAGGTTTTACTTCATTTTCAATCTCTTCTAGTGTCAGGATTGGAAAATGTTCTCCTGTTGTTTTACTAACGTAACTAAAATCCACTTCTTCAAAAGTTTCGTCCATTTTGCGAAGTTGATCCTTAACCCGTTTTCTATTTTCAATAGCGAAATCTAAAATTTCTTTCGCATCAGCCTCAGTGAAATCATTATCTGGGTATATTATTTTAATTAAACCAGCGAATGTTTTGGCAATTGACGTTTTATCTCGGGTAGTAATGGTACTCGATAATTCAAAGTATTTTGTATAATCGTGCGTTCTATCTTCTTTCCTTAGGTTCTTTAATACTTCAGCAAGGTAATCTACGATAAAACCGTATTGCGAAGTAAACATCTCATTTCGTAATTTCTGAACTTCCCACCCTGGAAGATATCCGTGCATACGGTCAAGGAAAGCCGTATCATAATAGTCTTTAGGCAAGGCCTCAAAAAGATCGCTATGTTTCATCATATATTTTACTGAATGGTCTGTGTTTCCAACAAATACCATTGAAGCAGAAGCACCATATACTTGAGTTCCTCTTGAAAAGGATTTATTAGCCATATAATTCTTCATTATATCCACTAAGCCACGATCTACTCGTTTTGTTTTTCCTGCAAATTCATCATAGGCAACAACGTCCCAATACCCAACTAACCCTATATCACCTGAACTATTATTTACAAATAGTTTCGCTTTTGATACTTCTCCACCAGAAATTAAAATACCGTGTGGCGACATTTCAGAATAAATATGCGACTTTCCTGTTCCTTTTGGACCTAGTTCAATTAAGTTATAGTTGTTCTCTACAAATGGAACAAGTCTGGTTAGTTGCAGCAGTTTTGAACGAAATGTAAATTCTTCTGGATTAAGTCCAATTGATTGCAATAAAACATCCATCCATTCTTCCTTGTCAAAATGTTTGCGAGCGCCTTTATATTCTTCAATATCAACATTGGAAACTTGAATAGGTTTTAAACTCTCAACCATCCAAGGCGTGTGATCTCTTTCTTCTGAAGGAAAATACCCCAAAGTTAAAATACACCAAACCCCGCTAGAGAGTAATTTTTGATGTTCTTTGATAAGTGCATCAGAAATTGGAACACGATTTAACCCCAAATTCGCAAATGATGCTTCATATCTATCCTGTCTGTCATTTAGTTGAACAGCCACTTTATCTATAATTCGATGAGATCCTTTTTCTCTTATAGTCGATTTGATTATTTGAGACTCATCTCTATGCACAAAATGTTTTGCGATTATATTCTTGACCGTTTCTACGCCGTGCTCAATAGTCGCTTCGTCATCTGTAGCGCAGTATTGTCCCAATAAGTATTCGAGAACATAGGTAGGAACTATGGCGTTACCTTTTACTAATTTGGTTAAATCCTTACGAACTACCTTACCTGCAAAGTGCTCGTTTATTTTTACATTGAGTGCGTTCATAGGTTGTAGAATCTGTTTAATATTTTGTCAATTATTTTTTATGCCTCTTTTTGCGCATTATTTCGTTAAAATTTTGAACCGTAACTAGGCTATGCTTAAAAATTTTGCCTCATACTGCATCAAAAATATCCTATAAAAACTCTAATCACAAATTACTAAACAGACTCTTAAAATTCATCAAAATCGTTAGTGAAAGAGATATTAAGGGTATAGTAATACTCTTTGTAGACTCTCCATTTGTTAGCGCGATCCATTGGTTCTTCCAGTACCAGTTTTACACGTTGATTTTTATATTTACCACTGGCTTGAGCAGTTAATTGGAATCTGTTTTTAACTTCTCGCTGTCGTTGGTTTTCCTCTGTAATATCGAAGGTGTAGATAAACTGATCACTTAACAACGTGCCATCTTCTGCTTGAATGGATGCTTTAATTTTCCGTTCCAAGATAGTGTCATCTACTTGCTCCGTTTGAATGAAGGAAACAGCGAGTAGGTTAGTAGTAATCTTATCGGTAGATTTAATAATATCTATTTCTACCTGAGCTGTGGTATCCTGGCGCTTTTTATTGATTTTTAATACTGGTAATACAATTTCTTGTAAAGAGGCGCCTCCGTGAACAAATTTAGAACCAGATCCACTTACGCGTAATCTATTAATAGATTTTGGAACGAGTGCATTTCCGTTGCTGGTTAAACCAAGTTGGTTGTGGGAAAAGGACTTTACTGCTTCATTACCATTTATGTCAGTTCCAAGAACGAATCTTCTATTCAATTTGTCTATTTCGCCTTTTATTTCAGCTTCAGTAAAATCGCTTTCCTCTAGAGTTTGATATTGATATAAGAAACCGTGATCTGAAGTAATAATCATATTATTACCATTCATATTAGAGATCTTCTTTAATAGATCAATCAGATAATCAAACTCTCTTTCAACGGCTTCAAACACTTTGTCCTGTGTTGTAGTGTCATCACCAGTATCATCTATATCATTATGATAGATGTATATAACATCATATTGTTTTACAAAGTCTCTACCTGTGGTACTTGCGCTAAATTTCATAAAATCCTCTGCTAATATTGCAGTGGCACGAGCCCCGGAATTTTTAGTTAAAATTTTTGATCGCGCAGGAATGCCCATTGAACTCATTTCATCCACGAGAATTAAATCAGAGCCTTTTTTTATTGACAATTCTGTGTGAGGAAGTAAGGAAGCCATACCTAACTGTGTATAAGAAGGTAGTGAGGCTATAGATCCTTCAAGTTCGCTGTCGTATCTGTTTTCTTGCGCTAATCGTTTATTTAATTCCACGCCGCACTCATAGCGCAATGCATCGGATATAATGACAAAGACACGTTGATTTTTATCTACAAACGGTTTAATATGTTTCTTAAAAAACTGTCTTTGACTAAAGGGTTCCTTTACAGGCCAAGTGTATAGATTGTCAATTACAGATTGCCATTTATCAGTATAATGAAGTAACCAATCATTGGTGTACATTTTTTCTACTTTTTGAGCCAATCCACCTAATATCTTGTCTTGATTGGATCTTCTATAGTTTAAAATAAATTTTCTATATAGATAATCAATCTCATAAAGCGACGTCGTGTATTGCTCTAAACCGTTTTCAAGAGAGGTAAATGCTACTTTAAGTTTTTGAATCTGATATTGCAGTTGTGAAGCAAAAGATACACTTTCGTAGAATGCCACAAAATGCGGATTATACCAAAATGTATGTTCCCGTTGTTTTACAATGTTTTGTAAGGTCTCATTTGAAATTTCATTTGTAATTAGGCGCTGAACGAGATCGTGAATTATTTTCTTATCTGTGAGTTTAAATAATTCATCGTTTATTGCCTTTTCTAATGGCAGGGTATTGAGAATACTTTCTATTTGAAGATCATTTGCTATTTGCGAAGAAATTTTATCAAAACCGTCTCTGTATGTGATGGTATCTTTCCATAAGGAAAGTAAAAGTCTTGTTTCTTTAGAAAGCTTAGGAGCAGCGGTTACATTAAAGTTATCTGAAAAAGCCTCTAGAAGAAAATCATAGATCGATGGCGTTTTACTTGTGTATTTATACTTGTTTAGAATTTGGGTCCAGTAAAAACCAGATAGTTCATAACGCTCTAAATCCCGTTGCAACTTTTCATTGCCATTGGCAAAGGCCGTTCCGTGGGCGTGAATAAACGTATTGAGATTAACGTAGTCTGTATCCAACGTTACTGCAACCATCTTGTAACGAATGTCCCTATGGGAATCTCCTTTACCTAATAATTCTTTTAATTTATCAATTCGCTCCTTTGATTTAAAAAATAAGATGTGTTCTGCAACTAATTCCTTAAAACTGAACTCTAAACCTAAATCTTGAAGAATAATAGCTTCTTGGTCGGTGTGGAAAATATGATATGCCAGTTCTAAATCTAGTAACCAATTTTCATTGGGTTTAGGTTTAGGAATATTGCTATAGACAAGAAATTTAATTTTAGAGGTATTCGAAGTAATCTTATATTTTATTTCAAATTCATTGCCCTGTATATGGCACTTTTCAACACCCTTTAAATCTAGGGCATCAAAGCTTTCTTTTAATTCATTACGCTCATCGTACCAAAAAATCACATCGTGATCTTGGAATTTTTTCTCTAATGCTTCTTGTATTTTGATGCTCATTTAGTCTTCAGACTTTATATTATTGTTTTAAATACTCTAATTACTTTCGACCATCCTCGGTACCAAGTTCCACTTTTCTTATTATCTGATAGTAATAATTCGTTATTTACCTCATTACTAACCTCCTCAAGGAAGGTCTCTAGTCGTTGTGTTTGAGTAGTTGAAATAAGTGGACTTACAAGGATATAGTATGTTAAACCACTTGAGTTTCTTCTAAGTAAACCTATTAAGTTATGTAATTGGAAGTAGTCCATATCAATTACGTTTGAAAAAATATGAATGGTTATGTCTTCAGCATTTTTCGTAAGTACAATATCTTCATCTATTAAAGAATCAAAATCTTTATTTATTGTTCTTATTACTTTAGTGTCTTTTGAAACGTGCAAAGAAGCTCTTTTAAGAGCAGCTTGCGAAGGTTCTATTAATGTTACCGACTTAATATTATCACTTGAAAATCTATCAATAAACATTTTAGAAGCTGGTGCTTGTCCACATCCCCAATCAAATAAATGTATGTTTTCTAAATCATTTGGTAATCCATCAAAAGCATCTTTTAACTTTGCAAAGTGCATTTTTCCGAGTTGTGACATATATGTGATAAGCTGATCTTCAGTAGTAAGTACAGCTGTTCCACGCCCTAATGATTTAAAAATTGAATCTGTGTATAATAAGTTGTTATAGAGCTCTCTGTTGAGTTCCCAAATTTCACCCATATTGTATGTATTAGCGGCTATTAAATCTGCATAAGCAGTACCACTTTCAATTAGATAACCAGGTACAAATGGTACGGTAATAAGATTCCTTTCAAGATATATATCTATCAGCTCTTGTAATTCGTTATAAGGATTATCCTCAAATTTTATACTTAAACCTAGAGCATCTTTTAAAATGGTATCTTGAAGAAATGTCTTACTTTTATTCTCGTAGCTTTCTAGTAAAAGTTGTCTTATTTCATAAAGACGAATTCCGTTAAACTCTGCAAAATGTACAACGGCAGTAGCGTAATAATTTAATAAAACGGTTAAAGGTTCTTTTTGCCCATCAGACTGAGTTAAAAAGGACTCTTCTAATAAATCTAATAGAGGAATATAACCGTCTATTAATTCAGTTGCATTACGACAATTCATAAATATTGTCGATGCCTCAATAATTTTAGATTTTTCTAAATTTTTTCTTTCAAGAATATCCAAAAAATAACCAAAGCTGAATGGCTCATTTAGCCTAACAGCAGTCGCCAATAAGAGGTTAAGAAATGCCTCGTTTTTAGTTTGTAAAAAGTCTAATTCTGAAATTTTAGGATAGGTTGGCAAATTCCTGAAGAATAACTTATCCTCAATAATTGCTTCATAATTACTTAGGCTATAGTAGTCATATAGCTCATCAAGCCTTTCATCAATGAATATTTCTAGCAGTGTCTCAGATAATAGCGCGCTTTTGTAATCGTCTAAAAATGCCATAAACTATTGAGATAAAATAAATTTAATTAAGTCTTCCTTATTAAATTTTGAATACCCTTTATAGCCTTTTTCTTTACATAATGCCTTAAGATCTAAAAATGAATATTTTCCTAACTTGGCAAATGTAAAATCATTATCGTTGTCTGTACTTTGTTCAATATCGGCTGATTGTAAGTCTGTAAAAAGTGTAGGTTCGTTAACTGAACTTATCTTATTCTCGTTTTGTTTGTTATTTGATTTGAGAGTTTCTTTTTGAGGTAACACTTCATTCTCGATTTTACTAGCATTATCTGTATTAGATGTTGGTGATACAGGCGTTTCAATTTTAACATCTTTTTTGATAGATGTAATCGTTGTTCGTATTTCTGGAATGATTGACTTGCTCAATTTGGTTAGTAATTGCTCTTCCTCACATTGAGCATTATTTTTTTGACACCAACTTTTTATTGTATCTAGTAGAAGAGAAGTTAATGAGTCTTTTTCTAGAGTAAATTCTTCCTGTTTTTCATAAGCATAGCTTTCACCTAATAGACTGATGTAATTAAATTTGGTGATAGATTTTACACCTGGATTTGCTTGTGCGATATTTTCTAAAAATTCAAATTTAGAGCTAATCTTATGCTCTTTAAAAGCATAGTTGAATAATGATTCAATAAGGTAATATTCTAGCTTACAATTAAGTTTAAACTTAACATCTACTTTGTCACTTTTATTTGAATAACTGTTGCGTAAAGCGGTATATCCTGTATGAAGTCCGAATACAAGTGCCAATTCTTCTACTAGGGTTGTCGCTGTGGATGATAATAATCCAGAAACAAGATCATTATCACTTTTTACTTTCCCTTTCCCATAGGTGTGCAGTATCGCTAACTTATAGGTTAGGGATTTAGGGTCAATCGACTCAAATTTTATAGCATTGAATTGTTTCTGTACTTTCTGCTTTTCCTTTTTACCTAATTCGTTAACGTCATCAATTGAGATAGACTTTGCTAAGTATTTGAAAATCGCATTCTTTCCAGAAAAAATATTTTGAATATTTGTGTTTATCGAAATTTTTTCGTTTTCAACTTCATTTGTAATATACGAGTTAAAATAAGCAGTAGCTGATAAGTAGTCTGTTGTAATATCAAGTTCTCTAAATTTAGAATTTAATAAACCAATTTTCATAAATGCAAGTCCACCCATTAAACGATCATACCGTTCCATTTTAGTCTTCAAATTTTGTTCAGAATAAGTTTCCGGAAAACTATTCTTTCCCTTAAGCTTAACCGTTTCTTGTTTTGATTTATATTCATAAGAAATAGCCCATTCAGGAACAAAAGCTGCACCTTGATTGATGTTCCAAATCACATTTTCAGCTTTCTTTTTATCTGCAAAGTGAATTTTTCTTAATCGCGAAATAGGTAAGCAATCTGCGTACACAAAATAGTGATCTTCTAATTGTATTAATTTAGCGATATCCTCTTCAATTAATGTTACTTCAATTGAACAATCACTATCAGCGTTCCATTGTTTATCAGACAATAATAGAAAGGTTTCATATTGATCTTGAATATCTCGATTCTTGTTACTTAAAAATCGAGAAGGACAAAAAATACCTCTCACTAAGTAATGCGCTAGTGTATCCGACTCTGTATGTATATAAAATTTCGTTGCTTTTTCCATAATTTTTAAAATGGTAAATCGTCATCTTCAACAACATTATTGTTAGTATTGGGTCTTGAAGGTGTAATTACATTATTGTTATCTGCTACATAATCTTCTTCCTCTAAAGTTCCGTGCCGTAGAGCATTTTGTAAAAAGGCTAGGTTTTCTCTCTCGTAATAAGTATGGCTGTTGTTTAATAAAAATATGTTGCTTTTAGATCGGGTTAATACAACATATAAATCTTCATCGTTAACAATGTTATATTCGTTGTTTTTCCAAAAATTATAACTGTGGATATTCGGAATAATTACGGTATCAAATTCCAATCCTTTACAGGATTTGAATGTTGTAACGTGAACTCTATCTATTCTATTTAGAATCTGTTGTTCAGAACTAAACATTGTACAAGCAACTCCTCTGTCTTGTAGCGCAGTATAAATGGATTGAACATTACTCTGATAAGGCGCTAGAATAACAATATTGTGGGTAGCCTCTGAGAAATTATTTATAATCCCGATAATTGCATTAATCTGTTGATTATCATCATTACCAATATTAATAAGTTGAGGCTTTTGTCCAGTTCTATTACCATCCTGCCTTACTTCATCTGGAAAGACAGATCTCACAAATCTTGAGATTTCTCTTGTGTTTCTAAAATTGGTATGAAGTGTAAATTCTCTGTTATTAAATTTACTTTGCAAATCAACTTTTTTACTACACCTTTCAGGAAAGAGAATTTGATTATCATCTGTAGTATAGGAAATTGATTGGCAGTGATTGCGCAAAACATCATATTTAGATAGTTCAACATCTTGAGCTTCGTCTACAATAATTTCTGCATAACCTCCGGTTGGATTATTACTCCATCGATACGTTCTGTCCACATTTGTTGCTGCATCTGCATTTATAGTTCTACAAGTTTCTTTTAAAAACCGTTCTAACGATTTGGTATAGGTAACTAAAAGACTTCTTTTATTACCTGTGTCGTAATTACGTATATGTCGCCATAAACCAATAACACTTTTTCCTGTTCCAGGTCCGCCAGAAACAGCGACAGCTCCAGGATAGTTTAACACCGTTTGTTGATCTGGTGTTAAATCAGTAATTATTGGTAGTTGAAAATTATATGCCATACTCAAAATTTATTAATATTAATTTCCCGTAATCATTTCTGAGAATTGATTCTCTTTATGTTTCTTATAGTTTTTTAATGCTTGTTCCTTAGAAGTGTTTGCATAACAATATACACATTCGTGTGGACAGGTATTATATTGCCCAATATCTTTACTCATAATACAACCGCACGCTTCACGCTGGCCTTTGTCTTTAAGCATTTTTGTTTTTTTGACTTTGATTGAGGGATCAAATAAAGTCGCTTCTTCAAATTTTACGCCTAGAAATTTCATTAATAGTTCATCTTCACTAAACAAGTCAATCATAAGGTCGTCATCAATACATTTATTGTGTTTAACGTCATATTGCTCTAATGGGATTCTTTCTGCACAGGTAGCTAATTCTAAATTCCAACTTTTATTCAATTCTTGAAGTCCCATTGCTAATTGATGCATAGTTCCTTCTGTGAACTCTATATAATTGATATTTTCTTTTTTCAAGTTAATTGCTACCTTTTTATATATAGCAATATCTGCAAAACTAAATACTAGTTTTCTTGTGTAGTTTTTAAGTTGATCTCCTATATGTTTAATTCTTTGAAGCAATTCCTCAACATCAATTTCGTCTGTTAAAATCATTGGGTCAAAACGCCAAACCACCCGTTCTTTCCCTATGCGATTTGATAATTCAATAAAGGTTTTTATTCTATTTTCCAATCTAGGCACTTTACCCTCATAACCTTCTTTGTCATAATCATTTAAAGAATATTGGAAATAGTAATTTTGCACATTCTCATTTAAAAAATCAATATGCTTGAACATCGGTTTTGGATTTTTTGTCCAAAACACAACACATCTTGTGTTTTTGAAAGCGACGTATGAAGGAACTCCATTAAAGGGATTTATCCATTTTACATAGCCTTTTTTCCATCGTTCTACGAACCAGTCGGCATAAAATGTAGGGATATCGGTAGAGCGACTTGCGGATATAATTACCGGTGCTTGTGCGCTGACAACTTCACCTTCATCATTTTGTATGTCTATTTTTTTCCACATTATTTTATGACTCTAAAAGTTAAATTAACCCGTTCACCTAAAGGTTTCTTTGTTTTTGGAATTTGATGCTTCCAAAAATGCTGTAATTCGCCTTGCATAATTAGTAAACTACCGTGTTGCAAAAGGATATCGATACGTTCATTAGAATCTTTATGTTTTAACTGAAACTTACGTTCCGCTCCAAAATTTACAGAAGCAATTACTGGATTTTGTCCCAATTCTTTTTCGGCATCTGTATGCCACGAAATAGAATCACTTCCGTCACGATAGCGATTAAGCAATACACTATTAAAAACAACATTGGCTTTGGGTTCAATATCATTTTTAACTTTTATTAAGCCTGGACTCCAAGAGTGAGGTTGTAATGTAATACCTGAAAAACTATAGGGTTTATCATTATCTCCATACCACGCTGTTAATCTTGGGAATGGAATTTCTTTACCATATATTTTCATAGATTCTTGTTTCCATTTGATATCTTCTATCAGTCGCTTAAAATATTTATCCGCGGTGGCTTTATCATAGAAATCAGGGAAATAGATATATTCCCCATTCTGTATTTTAACAGGCTTGCCGTGTTCTGGCGGTGTTGAAAACATATCTATTGTATCCATAATTATTGTATTTCTGTTACATCTATCCAATCAAACTTCCTCACTTTATCCTTTGCCTTTTTATCGTTTAACCCGGATACTGGTTTGATGATAGTTCCAAACTTATTATAGTTCACAAGCACGCCATCGTCTAAATCTATGGCGATACGTTCTGTAGCTAGTTTAAATAACTCACGGTCGTATTCTTGTAGTTCAATGACTACTTTGTTGATACGGGCTTGTTCTTTTTCTGCGCTGACTTTTTCTCTATCTGTACCCACATTTTTAACGTGGTCCAGTTGTTTGTCTTGCGCTTTTAGCTTCTCTAGGTATTCTTTGAGATAACCGTTGAGTACCGTGTTAAGCGTGTTTGGGGTGTAGCGGTGCATATAGATTAGCGCGTTGAATGCGCCAGAAGGCGATGAGAACATCCAGTAGATAGGCCGTTTTTTATAACGCTTTACGTGATCTGTATAAAAAGTCTTTAAAAAGTACTTGCGTATATCGCCTACACAGTCTTCTACAAAAGCTAGGTTTTTATCAAAATGGGGGATACCGAAGGTAGCTTTTAAAAAGGCATAAAAACGACCTACAATATCATCTTCAAACCACTCATTGTCCAAAATAGGAATCACATTATCATCGTCAGGAATATAGGTAAGGTCATCCAGCGTTTGGAATTTGGAATTTGATTTTTGTAAGTTCTCAAGGTAATCCTCGAGTGTCTCTCCTTGATTCGCCAAAATTAAACCGGGTTTATCTAAGCTATAACGCCCAAACATACAGCCTACTGCATAGCTAATAAACTGCGCCATAATTTCGCTTTCGCGAAAGACTAATTGCCCATCTGTAATACTTGATTCTTCTCTTATAATTGTTATATCATCTAACGGTACTTGAGGTGATAGTTCGTCTTTTAATTCATAAATTTCTATGAACTGACGGTTAATTTCTTCCTCGTTTCTATGCAATAGAAAAAATTTATTGTGCCAATATTTGCAATAACTGTCATAAGCTTCCTCGATATCTTGGCCATTAATCCTAAGGAGTTCGTTTTGAGAAAACAACCAAGAATCTTCTCTTGAATCCCACTCTTTCTTAGATAATGAAATGTTTTCATTTACTAGCTTTACTATTTTTTTCTTTTCATCTAAGTTTTTTGGATAAATAACAGGAACTACAGCAATATTTTCAACTTGAAAATTTATTGTTGGATTTATCATTTTTAATAAAGCTAGTCCAACGTTAGAACTTATTAAACTTTGTAAATAGAAAATATCTTCTCTTTCATAAGGAAAAACTCCAGAGCCTGATACATCCCATAGAAATCCTTTTGGGAAATATCTTGTAGCAAGTGTACTAGCGCTGATGTAAGTCCAAGTTAGATATTCTCTAAAAAAATATTTTGAAAATCCTTTTTTTCCTCTAGTAAAATCTTCACCCTTGGAAGACCAATTGACTATATAATCTTGATTACCGTACCATTTTCTAAATTTACCGCCTTTATTATAGGGTACCCAGTTTGTTTCTTTTACTATTACATCCTCAGTTTTTTCTGCATCAAATTTTATTGTCGCTAATTTAACTTCTTGCCAAAATCTCAAAAAATAATCATTGCTACCAGTTATAATGCCCTGAAAAGTATCTCCAACATCGATGACAGTTTTGCTTTTAGCAAAAATCTCTTTTACTCTTTCGCTAGCCCAATATGCTATTGGACTTCCAGCTATTTTGTTAAAACCACTTTGATCAGTTGAATAATAGCCATAATTAAAGTCAAGAAATATGGATTTTATTTTCTCAACAGTACGAACTTTTACGTGCTCTTTAAATAATCTTCTATAAACACCTTTTAAATGATTATCCTTATTTTTTTTAAAAGTAAAAGCAACTGATCCAAAGTCTGAACCAAAAACACCTCTACCTAAATGTAGAAGACTGTCAATATTATATTCTTTGAGCATTTCTACTCGGTAGTCAGCAAATGAGGATAAAAACATCCACGAAGGAAGATTAATCATTCCTACAAATCCATTTTCAAATAACTGAAATTGAGCTCTTTCCATAAAACAAACCATTAAGTCAGCTCTGCTTTTCGGGTAGTTTGATCTAACCCATTTACCTAAAACTGGATTCATTTTACTTTCACCCATATATGGAGGATTGTCTACAACGCAATGGTATTTTCGCGAAAGCGCACTTAATTGAACAATAGCTTGTAATACACCTCTAAGATTATGTCTATGAAAGAGGTCAGTATTATTCGCTTTATTTGCTAAAGAGATTCTTACTTTTTCTAAGTCTTTAGCATTGGTATGCGGTATTATAAGCGACCCAAGATTAGTGGCTTGTTGCATTGTTTTCAGGTCGTGCAATAAGGCATCACTTAGTGCTTCATCTACTGCACTAAAAGTTGCTTTTATATCTTCTTCAGTAATCTGTAAGTCTTGATAGCAGGGAATATTAGGGGTAATATCCTTAGTAAACACACGACGGTAGTATTGTCTTGCTTTCAACATTAATGCTAATCCTGCAAGTTGAGCTGCACGCGTATCTATTTCAAAACCGAAAAGGTTTTTTTCTATAATGTGTGTTGGGATATCACTTTTGTTATAGCCTTCTTCTTCATAAATTATAGAAAGTAATTCAAAACCGTAAACGAGTATATGGCCACTACCACAAGCTTGGTCCAGTAGTGTGATATCTTCTACGCTATCAATTTTGAGATAATCGTCTGCCGTAACGCTGGGCGATTCTATAAAATAGGGCATATAGTCGCGCAACTTAGATTGTGGGTTGTTTTGCATCCACAATTTACCCACGGTATTTTGAACCATATACTCTACAATCCATCGCGGTGTAAATAATTGCGTTGCTGCGGGTATATCCTCTTTTTTTACTTTGCTTTTACTGGCAAATACCTGATCCTTCTTTTCTGAAATGTAGAACTGATAGAGCCAACCTATAATTTCCACTTCTGCGCAATCTTCTGGCTTCATCCCAATTCTAATATCTTCTATGATAGAAAAACTAGAAATTAAATCGTCCGGCAACAACAACTCTGCATAATCATCAATCTTTTCAAACAGAAAAGGAAGTATTTTGCTTAAATGATTGCACGCCCCAACCAATAGCGCTGCATACCCTTCATTTTGAGCATCGGTACTTGGTATTTTTCCGTCGAGTAAATCATAAATCCGCTGGTGTTGTACCGGCAATTCTTCAGGGATATTACCTTGTTTGGCTTCTTGTAATATGGCGGGTAGCGTTCCACCTTCCATAGGACTTACTACAGAAACCCCTATAGGTTCATAAGCATTCACATCCATAAACCGTAAGGCTACAAAGCGGTTAAACCAAGTGTAGGCGACGGTGTCTATCACTTCAGCTTTAGACGTTTTATTAATGGCTTCTTGTAACTTTTTTAAATGGCCAGCTTTTTCGCGTAATTCTACACTATCCGTAGTCAAAACCTTTTCAAGTTTTGCACCTATCTGGTCTATGAGTTTTACGCGGGCGTCTTGCGCAAAGCGTTTTAGTTGGTTGGTGTTCATTTAACTGGTATTCTATATGTTATTTTTATTTTGTACTTAGGCTTCATTAACTCTTTCACTAACTCCTTCACTAACTCCTTCACTAACTCCTTCACTAACTCCTTCACTAACTCCTTCACCAACTCCTTCACCAACTCCTTCACCAACTCCTTCACTAACTCCTTCACTAACTCCTTCGCCAACTTCTTCGCCAACTCCTTAACTAACTATTACATAAATCCTTACTTAAGAATGTATGTCAAGTTATTTAAATTGCTGATAATGCTAATTCAGACATTCCATAAACATCTGGGTGCTTTAGATTTAATACTAAGTAATTTTTATGATCCAATGACCTCCAAAAGTTGGGCTTCCTTGACGTTCTATCACACCTGCATCTTTCAGTTTTGTAAAATAATCTTTTATACTTCTCGAACTAACGCCTATTGTTTTTGCTGCTTCTTTTGCGGTAATTTTTTTATCAAAAATGATAAGTAATAGTAAAATCACTGTGTTGTCTCCGAAGTGTTTCCGAAGTGTTTCCGAAGTGTTCCCGAAGAGTTCCCGAACTGTTCCCGAACTGTTCCCAAACTGTTCAGAAATAAATTGCTTAAAACCTTCATAGTTATCAGATAGAATAGTCATAACAACCTCTAAGTCAGCAGGCTCTTCATTTAATTCGTTTTGAAGTCTCTCTAAAGCCGCTGTGAAATCTTTGAGCTCGGTTTCCGAAGTTTTCACAGTTTCCTCTTGTTGATGCGTATATAATTTTAAAATAGTCGCATCAAAACTAATGTCGTATTCGGGCGCTGTATTGTTATATGTTTTCCAGTTTGCTTCTATGCGGTCAAAACCATAACCAGCGTTTTCTGCAAGACGTACCATTCTAAATAATTTTGTGATGAGTGGATTGCGTGGTAAGGATAAATCTTTTGCTTTTAACTCTTCAATTGGTTTCGGCAATCCGCCCGGGTTATAAAACTCAATATGGTTTGTAAAGATGCGTATGCGTGAGTGCGCAGGCGCAAAGTAATCGGCGTGCATTAGCATATTCACCAATGCTTCACGTATGGCTTTTAAACCGGGAGAGAGTTCTTGGCCAAAACCTTGATCTGTTAATTGAAATTCAACATCAACCTCTGGTTTTAAGCGTTTAAAACATTCAAAATAATAATCCCAAAGGTTTTCAAATTCCCCTAAGCGGAAACTATAATTTGAGCTTGCTTCGGAAATGGATTTACCTTCTATTTCTAAGAGATCAATTCTAAAATCTGGAAAATGCTTTTCTATAGTATCTCGCTTTCCTAAAAACAAAAGTCCCGAGTAGGTGAGTTGCCCATCATCCAGAACACGCAGTTTTGAAAGGAAAACATCTTCATCAAAACGGTTGTAGCTCACGTCTGGATTAAAGCGCGCCATATAATCGCGATATTGCTTGAGCGATGTAACGTCAATATCATCTTTAGACGTATTGGGTGCCAGTTCAGATGTTTTCGTGCCAAAGCTTTGGTCTCTATAAAAGGCATCTATTTCATTTTTACGCGCTTTTTGATCACTACTTGATCTGCGAATAAACGTATTGGCCTGCGTATTGTAATACACAGGTTTTTGGGCCGAAACAGGAATGTAGAATGCCAGAACTGTTTTGCCATCAATAACATAACGCTGTTGTTTTGTATCTACAAACACATTAAACTTCTCACCTCGAAGGGTATTTAAAAAGTCCTGTTCTATCTTTTCGGCATTGGTGACGCCTTGAATTTCATAGCTATTACCGATTTCTTTAATCCCAAAAACAAGCCAACCACCAGAGGTGTTAGAAAAAGCACTCACAGTTTCCCAACAAGATTTTGGTACAGACGCTTTAGCTTCCTTTACCTCAAAATCTTCCCATTCCAGATCGTTTAGCTTTGCTATGAGTTCCTTTTTGGTCATCTACTTTAAGTTGATCTTAATGTTTTCATTTATACGCTTTAAAAAAGCTTCTCGAAGTGCTTCGACATATTCGTTTACATCATCTTCAGACACTAATTCATTCTTTTCATAATCGACGTGAATTTGTGAGCGTCTTATATACTTTGCTATGGGTTCTGCCGCTTTACCTGCTTCTTTTTTTGGTGCAGCCATATTGGCCATAAGGTTTAAGGCATCTGTATGGATTTGAGATAATTGCTGTTTAGATTGCCTGATGTTTGCAATAAAGCGCTCATTTGATATGGCGTTTTTCTTATCGCTTAAAACTTTTACGACATTCAATTGCTGATCTGTATCGAGTGTTTTAAACGCAGGGCGATTACTTATGTCATCTATATATTCTTCTGCCGCAGCTATAAAACCAGTCTTTTCCTCTTTGATAAGTTCAAGTACTTTTTTAGACAATTCGTCTTTTGCAGCTTTTGCCAGCTGCACACCGCTTCCTTTGTAAGGTGTGTCGCTTTCTATTAGCGTTTTGAGTGTGTCCAGCTCATCACTTTGAATGTAATCGAAGTTTGCGGTATTGCCCTCTAACAGTGCTTTAACATCGTCATAAATATTACGTTGTTCTCCATTCATAAAACGTTGAATGGGGGAGAGTATGTCTTCTTTAGTGTCTAATAATTCATCTTCAAACTCAGAAAGCTTTGTGATGAAATAGCTATACTCCTTCTTTGACCAGCGGTCTAATTTTTCTGAAAATGGTTCCAGACTTTTAAGAAATGGATACGACTGTTTACGAGCCAGTAGTTGATCTACATCGATACGCATTTGTATAAGTCTTTCCTTAAAGGCTGAAGCAACATCTTTTGCCTCACGCAAGGAGCAACTTTCATCGAAGGCATCCTTGTATGCGTCTTTCAATTTTTTAACAGCGGTTGCATCAAAAGTAGCTTGCGGATCTAGAATGGTGTTACCGTGATGGGAACTATTTAGGAGTGCGTTTAAAAATGCTTCGTTCTCTAAAAGGTTAGAATCCTGTTTTGCTTCAATTTTTCCTCTTTTATAGAGCTTTGCCGTAACAGTCCAAATAGCATTTGGATACCAGCCATACGGTTTTTTAATAAATACATTTTTAATATCATTGAGCGTTGTACGATCGCTCCGATTTTTTCGCTTTAAAATCTCACTTAAAATTTCTCCTTCCGCCTCAGAAATAGTAGTGTCATCATTTGTGAACAGCGCATCTGGTGCTGTGCGAATGGTATTCTTAATGGTATCTTCAGAAAAAGAAACAGACTTCAGCATACGCAGATTAGGATACACTATAGCAACCAGTTTTTGAAATGCATTGATAACGCGAGTCTTTCCGTCACTGGAATTTGTCATCTCCAATTTACTTCCGTTTAGGAATACTTGTGACTCTGCTAATGCTTTGTTGGCCATAAGAATCAAATTCTTCTTGCGGATTACATTTTGCATCGACTTTTCTTGAAGGATACGAGCTACTTGAGGTCTTGTTCCAGAGCCTCTATTTTGCATTTCATATTTGGCTGTTTTGATAAACATTCTTACGTCGTGCATAAAAGTCGCGTTAGAAGCAAGAACTAGCTTCATACCGGTACTTCCCATAGTTTGGGATTGTATGAAGGCTTCATTATCATAATCTTGATAATTATCGGTAATAATCTCTATTTCCAATTCCTTCTCACGACCGAAGAAACTACCGTCTATTTTACTAGTAAAATCATAATCCTGTTTGTTCTCTAGATATTTTATTTTGTTATCTCTTATGATTTCATCAAAAAGGATTTCTTTGAGCAACTGAGTAATTGCTTGCTCATCAATATCCGTGTTTTTTATTTCTTCTTCTACATCCTTTTCATCATCGGTTAAAAACTCAAAAATATCGCCGTTGCGTTGCACATAACTTTGATTTTCAAGAATAGTCAATGCCGTATCAATCTTTGCTTCGTGATCTTTAAGGTTAACGTTAATATCGTCTATGAGCAATACCGAAATATTACGTTTTGTTGTTTTAAAATTTCCAAAATACTTTACCAGAAACAATGCTTTAAGAACCTTTACTGCAAAGCGGTCGTCCAGTTGTTTTTCGGCAAGAATGATAGATTGCTGGATTTCCCCACGTAATTCATTACGAATACCTTCAAACATTAAATCGAAACTTACCAGCGCATTTTTATCGCGTTCTTGAATGGCTTTAATTACCTGTTGAAATACACCCAGCATAGAACGTTCTCCCACGGAAGCGTGTTTTCCTTGAAAGGCGTTATGATTTGATAATGCAATTCTACACTGCTGAAATAAATCGAATTGATATGGGACAAAGGGAAATTTATTTGCGTAATCATTATTGTCCTTATAGCCTCTAAACTGAACTCCAGCCTCAGAAAATGACAATAGGGATTCTAAGTGAGGGCCATTCTTTTTATGCGCATTGGCTAACTCTTCTTGTGCCTTATCATTTTTATCGAGCAAGCGCTTTTCAATTACTTCATCCACGTTGGCAGAAGTAAGCGGTATTTTTATTTTGAATCGTGCCTGAATACGGGAAAAGTCATTTTGTTGGCTCTTGTTCATATCGCCTACCACGGTTTCCATATCCTCTTGAGAGGTAACTAAAAGCCAAGAATCACCTTTTGTTTTGGTTGCTAATGTTTCAGCAATGGTTTGCAGGTTCAGCATTAACTTGGTGTTGTCACTTATGTACTGACCTACTTCGTCTACAAAGAAATTTAACCTAAAACCTTTAGGTTTTGAATCAATATAAGTTTTTACGCGATTGCAAAAGTCTTCAATGGACTGTTTGTTTTTATCTTCTAATTCGTCAAGAATATTTTCATATTTTTCAGGGCTCTCATTAAATACAGTCGCTAAAATATCTTTTACTTCCAAAACGAAATATTCTAAACGATCTACTTCCCAAGATGTATCATTTACCTTTTTATATTCAGTTTTAAAAGCTTCATATTTTCCTTTTCCATCCAACCACATTTCAAACTCTGCTACGTGAGGTTGAAAGCCGTAATATCCCAGATGATCATAAAACACTTTGTAGAATACAGATAGAATCGCATTAGGATCTTCCTTACTGGTAATCTGTGCTTGTTGATCAATATTGAATAGTATAGACTCGGATGGAATACGTGTGGCGTTTAAGATATCACCTTTGAGCATCTCGTCGTTGTCTACTTTTTCTGCAAACAACTCTCCAGATTTCCAGCCATCGTGTTCTTTGTTTTCTAATACGTAAGACAAGATTTTCAATAAGTGGGATTTACCACTTCCGAAGAAACCAGAGATCCAAACACCATTTGCACCAGCATAATCGTTATAGGCTTGAAAGAAGTCTCTAATTTTCTTTCCTATTTCATTAGTAATGACATATTCAGTGACTTCTGTAGAAATGTTATCACGGTCATCTGCCTTAATAACTGTTTCAATAGGACGGTCTATAGGTTTTTCAAAATATTGTTTTATCATAGTTTAGCTTCTATTTTATCCATATTAAATGCACGGTAGTAATTATCATCTTTTAATAGACCAAAAAGGTTTAATGTATGGCCGTTATAATCTCCAGGAAAGAAAGCAACTGTGGGTGCTTCTTTTGCGATATTTTGAAGATTGTTAAGTACGTTATGAGACCGTATAAACGGAAATACGAGACCTATTCCTGTTAAGAAATACACCTTTGCATTATTAGATTCTATTTTTTGTTTTATTAGTGGCATCAGTACTTGATGCATATTAAGAGAAGATTGTAATGCGCTTAAAAACTTGTCTTTAGATTTTGCTTTTTCAACTTTAAACATTCGTTCCATTCCACCTTTAGATTCTAAAATCTCGCAAGCAAGATGGTAAAGGTTTAACTCTAAAATGGGCACTCCTTTATTTTCTAACTTCTTTTTCAGTAAACGTATTTCTTCTCTACAAGCAATTTCTTCTTCAGCTTTGTAAGAGGAAATGAAAAAGGGAATTTCTCCCCCTAAAGATTCCTTGTTCAGAAAATTTGATGAAGAAATGACATTGAACAAATGTTCAAATTTATGTGTAAGATTCCCCATACTTAAGCTTTTAAATTTTCAATATCAAAATCACTCAATAAGAAAATTTTGAATAACTCCGCGTTGTCTGCAAGTATGGCTTTTCGTGTTTCAGATTCTATAATTTGTGGTTGTATCATTTTTGATCTTACATTGTTTATCAGTCCTGCTTGTTCTAATATTTTGAAGGTAACTTGCTTTACTTTCTTTTGTGTAACTTCGGTTAGTTTATTCATTTCTGAATGGTATTCTGCTTTGCGACGAAAGAAAGAGATGTAATCACCATCTGTGATTTCGTAATCGTATACGAGGTATTTTTCACGAACAACCTCAAGAATAAAATCACGAATGAAATGGAAATGTTTACAAGCGGCAATAAATGTTATTTCATTCTGAACCTTATAGCTGCCCTCTAATAACGCTTTTACCTGACTCTTGGTTAAGGTGTCAATCCATTTACACATCTCTTTAAAATAACGTCTACCAGTAGCTCTTTTGCCGTTACCTAGGATGCTTTCAATATCTTCAACCGGATTTTCAAATAGATGCTTGGCTACAAGCACAAATTCTCTCGTGCGTAGAGAAGCCGCAGTAAATGAAAAATTATATGTCTTTTCTGCAATCATTGATGCGTTAGCTCTTTTAAAGGTATATCAAGTAATTCACTGATTTTCTGATAATTTTTTAGGCTAGGCTCACTCTTACCTTTTACCCAATTACTTACAGAAACTTGGCTTACACCAATTTTATTGGCGAGCCATTTTTGTTTTACTCCTTTTGATTCGAGAAGTTCTTTAAGCATATTCAGTTTAATAAAAATTAAAGTTTGTCTTCATTGTAAATATAGAAAATTTGCTTTAACAAAATTAAAATTCATCAAATTATGCTTGTGTAATATTTTAAAAACAAATAATCTTAAGAATAGATTTATTGAATGACCCAAATGGATTCTGTAACATCATTACCTATCACAGCCTAATAGGATCCGTAAATATTAAGTTTGAAAATAATGGAAGAGTAATTAGAACAATAAAATGAGTACGGTAGACAGAGAAATTACACTAGAAATCGTGCATCGTGAGATAAGTAAATACAAAGGATGATTTACCAAACAGTTAAAGCTGATGCGTATTTCCTCAAAAAAAGCAGATGTGGTGTTAAACACTTTTATTACTTGGCGGAGCTCAATAGATGACTTTATGTTTAAACCAATTTTTTATTTTAAAATGGCCCTCTTTCTCTAGGTCCTTTACTAGAAACCTTCCATTGGCCATTCTCTTTAACCAATTTAAAAACACCAGGCTTCTCGTCATAAGAAGTATTGTATTTAACCCAAGCTGTATCGCCATCGACGCTTTCATCTAAGATTTCTACGGTGACTTCTTTGTTATTTTCCGGCACCATATCTTGAATCATTAAAAGCCCGCTATAACCATCGGCAGTAGTGTGCTTTTTCATAGTAGTGTTATCCTTTTCGTAGAGGCCTTTTAGAACTATTTTTGCGGTTTCAGCAGGTGAAAGGTTCTTATCTTGAGAACAGGAAATAGATAAAAGTATGACTGAGAAAATGAATATTCGTTTCATATCAGTATCAGTTTGGATTATTAATATATTTATGTGATATTTTCAATTCAATATTACGTTCGCCATCTTTTTCGTTCAGTTCCAAAATTGCTCTGCGGTCATTAGATAATGAAAACTTGGGCATCACATAAACGAATCGTACTGTTTCATTCTCTACGATTTTAGAAGGCAAATTATACTTAAAAAGAGGTTCTTGATACAGCCGCTGTAACGATTTCCTTTTTCCTTTTTGTCTTGTTTCAACCGAAAGCTTTAAGAAATTCAAATCATAATCCAAAGTAGAATTATTCTCGATTTGGATAACGAAGTAGAGGGCTGACTTATCAAAAACAACATTTTCAACACTTAAAATGATGCTTTCTTTCTGTTTCTTAATCCGTCCGATGTGTTGTTTTCTGTCAAGAAGATAAGAACAGAATTTCTCATAGTAATATTCTCCATAATCAACATTTTTCTCAAGAGTTTCAGTCTGAATTGAATCCTTCACTTTTGGTTTTTCATTCCCAATGCTACTGGATATCGGAATGAAATAATTAAGCTTTGAAAGCTGCTTTTTATACCTTACAATATAGGAAAAAATTGATCCATTTCTATTGACTACCAGAAGATTACTTTCTTTCCCCGGCTTTGCCTGTAATAGTCCGAAATACTGTTCTTTTTCACGATTGTAAGTAAACACAAAATTATCTGAACCTGTTATTCCCTGTCGAATGGGTTCAGGGAAGAAGAGTGCGACATTTTTGGTCTCATTGGCATAGATAGTGTCCAGATTTTTAGTTGTTTGCGCTGTAGCTTGTGCATTGCAAGGTCGAGGTGCAAAACTGCAAATTAGTATAGCTGATATTAAAATAAATGTTCTCATAGCTTTGGTTTTAGAATTAGTTTGTAGTTGTTCAATACGGTCACTTTTATTTTACGATTTCTACGTTTAAGAACCTTAGTTATCCCGCTAACCTGTGGGACAGATGGGATGTTGATGTCATCAATAATATCAGTCAAAACCTCGTTGGTTGCCTCAGCTTGAAAATTATTTTCAACATATATTCCTTCACTGCCATCTTGCAAATCGAATGCTTTGAGCTTTGTGGGATGATGATTGATATTCTCAATTTCAATCAAAGCACGATTAGGCTGAAATCTGATGAATCCAAATACAAGGGTATTTTTTGGCATCATTTTACTGTTGATTGTTGCAGCTTTGGTAAGTCGCATTCTCAATCTAGTATTCGCCTGCACTACTTGGTCGCCATCGACCACCACATAAATAGTTTTGTCTGTATTACCGATTATTGAAATCTCATTGGGGCTTGGTGAAGCAGCGAAAAATAGTTGATGTTCCAGACCAAGTTCCTTGGCTTCAATTTTTTGCCCTCTCTTTATTTCAGCTGAATCAATTTGCTGTACCTTGCTTCGAGAGGTTCTTTTTTCTCCGATGTTTTGATAACGCTTTTCTGAATATTGGATCCTTCCTGAATCGTAAATGCTATCTACAATACGTTCTTTTTCACGTTTCGGAAGATCCGGATCATAAAACCCTAAGGAGTCAATCAGTTTCTCATCATAAATACTGGGAGCGTTGGTTTCGCGAACTTCCTTCAAATCATTGATAGCATCCAATTTTGAGTTGTATTCCTTTTGGTTTTCTTCCAAATCAGGTATCAATGTTTGCTCAAGGTTTTTACTTTCACTTTCATCACCATCCATTACCATAACGGAATAGGAAATCAGAAATATGAATATCACGGCCAATACCGCTGCGAAGACAATTTTATTTTTTTCAATTTTCATTATTCAATTTTTTTAAGGTGTTTTCAAAGTAATTGGTAATCAATAGTCCGTGCGGATTGTTTGGGAAATTTCGGTCAACCATAATAAGATTCCCCGTGGAAATCAATTCATAGGTGTCAACTATTGACCCTCTATTGATTTCGAAAATAGTTGTTGTAGTAAAACTATATGAACCATTATTCTCGCTTAACTTGGAATCGATGCTAAGTACTTTTTGAACCAAGGAATACTGCAATAATCGATTATAAACTCCATCAGCCTTTTTCTGGCGATACAGGTTATCCACGGAACTATTACCTAACCACAGTGCTTTTTTTAAATTACTTTCATAGTTACTAGCATCTATGTTATAGAAGTAACTGTGGAAAAGTTCCAAATGTGATAAAGCTTCAACCCTGAAATTCTCTTTTTGGGTAACAAGCTTCAGCGGAATGATACTGCCATCGGTATTGATGGCGAACGCACTATTCAGCGCTTTATTATTCGTGCTAAATGCCATCCAGACTGATAAAGTGCTGGATAGCAAGGCACAGACAACAACTGCCAAAACGATAAATCGATTCAATTTTAAGACGTTATAGATATTCTTATATGGTGTTTTCATTATTTATTAAATTAGCTAGTAAACAATCTGAGCGTGAAGGACGTGGCGCGCCTGTATAATTTGAATTTCAGAAATACAATGAAGCCAACAGATCCGAGCTGTACCACAGGTGCAAAAAAGCCTTGACCTACATCTGTTCCAAAAAGATTTGTCCAAAAATTTGTATTTATTTCGGTATAGATTGCGTTGATAAATATGTTGACCAAAAAGAAGGCTGGCACAAGCATATAAACTGCGGCATATAACTTGAAAAACGAGTATGCAAGTGATCGGAACTTTTCAAATACCGCTAAGCTTATGACCAATGGAAAAAATGCTTGCATTATGCCCAATAAGAAATAACGTTCTGCTAGAAACAGCGGGTAAATAAATAAGTCCATAATCCAAAGAAAGAGACTTATGATAAAAGCGAATATTTTGAAGCCATATAGAGGCGTTATTAAGGCTTCATAGAGCAATGCCATAGCAGCTTGTGCAGCTTCAATAAAGTTAACATCCTCTTCTATGGGGACGTCCTGCATCTGTAAGGGTAATAGTGCTGGTGCAGTACCACGATATTGCCCTTCAATTGCAACTAAAATACCATCAAAGAATCCTAATACTTGTGTTGAAAAAATAACCAATAGCACTATTGCAAAATTCTTGGCAAGTTCTCCTGGACTCAATCCCCACGAATAACCGTCTTTATCTGCAACTCCTTCATTGTATTTTTTTAGGATATTGATCAGAAAAAATAGCACAGCAAGCGTTTTCATTCCCGCAATAGTATATTGCGAGAAACTGCTGTTCTGTATCGTCTGGAAAACGGTATCGATATATTCCAATCCAATTCCTAAAATGATGGTTGCAGTCATCTCTAATATTCGGTTTCACGGTTATTGACTTTATCCTGCATTTTTCTGAAAGAGATAATGTCCTTGTAGCGTTTTGTCTTGATGGTAATGTTGGAAACCATCTCTTTCGACTCCAATTCCTTTTGTTTTAGGATTTCAGCACGTTCGGCATCGCTCATTTTTAGGTAATCACTCGATAAAATTTCATCTATAAAATCCATCGTGTCCAAAGAATTTTCTACTATGGCGGTGAACGATTGTGACACCCTTGCAACTTCGTCAGGTTTGATGTAAGGACTATCAAGAATGTCTCTCAAGTCATCCTGCAACACATCTATAAGACGTTGGTTATTCCGTCCAATTTCGCGGACAGCTTTTAATTGTTTAACCACATCGTTAACCTTTTCAATGTTTTCTTTCGCTTTTTTCATAAATTGAACCGTCTTGATAATATTCGAGGTTTGTTTCCCTGATTCTATCAGTTGTTTTATCAAGCTGATAAAATTGGTATTGTCATAAGTGGGCATTCCTTGGGCTTTAATGTTTAAGCTGAACAGCAATGCTATTGCGAGTACTAAATTTTTTGTCTTCATAATATTATGTTTTAGATGTGAATTCAATTATTGCTTTTTTCATATCGTGATGTAGCTCGTAGAGCTTCATTATTTCCTCGTTTTCTTGTCCGTCTGTTAGGTAAGCGGCATAAACTTCCTTGGGAACTTCAAGCCTAAAAATGTTACTTTCTCTACCGATTTTGATAAACATTTCGGTGTACTTTCGTGGTCCGGAAAGATTGTTTTTGATGGACTTTAATTGGTTCAGATCGTGGGTTGAGAGGTTGAGTCTTTTAACCAGTTCGTCATAACCCTTTTCATTGTTCAGGCTATAAATTACCTGAGTGTTTTCAAGGATGCTTGCGGAAGTAGAATTGTTCGGAAGCTGATTGATGGATTGTAGTATGATCCCAATCGCACCGTTTTGTTTACGGATTGCTTGATAGTAGAATTCCACGCTTTCCAATACGTTTTCGAACTTCAGTTGTTTGGCAAACTCGTCAAAAAGGATAATACCTTTCTCGGCCCGATTTTTCCAGATGGTTCTTTGGATAGCTGACTTAATCAGCTTTAACATCACGGATAGGATTTCTTTGTTATCCTTAACTTCATCCAGTTCAAAAACTATCAATCGTTTGTCCTCGATTTTATAAGTCTGATCTTCGCTTACCTCAAACAGAAAACTATATAGACCATCGCCGACGTATTCGGACATTACGTGCAAGAAACTCGTAATATTGAAGTAGTCGGGATGGATTTTAAGGGTTTTCAAAAGGTCTTTTTGATTCCATTCTATAAAGTCATAAAAACCTTCCAAAGAATGATTTTCGGAGGTACTATCGTAATAATAGCGCAGTATTTTCTTGATGGAAACCGATTGTGCTTTGGTAACCTTTAAGTCCGAAGCAAATAATTCAAACAGGAATACGGATAAATCTTCTAGACGTTCTGGGGTCAGATCATTGACATCGCTAATGTAAAATGGATTGATGCCAAGATTCTTTCCACTCTCATAACGAAGTACGGTATATTGTTCGGGATAAAGTTTGGCGAATTTGGTATAGGAACCACCCAAATCAATAATGACCAAACGAACGCCGCTTTCAAAATATTGGCGTAGAATATTATTCGCCAAAAAGGATTTGCCTTCGCCTGTTGGTGCGAAGATGGCAAAATTCCGGGCTTTGATTCTCTTTTTGCGCTCATCCCAAACATCCTTTAGAACGGGAATGTTATGTTCACGGTCATTAAAGATGATTCCGGTAGCATCCGATTTGTAATTGGTGTTATTAATGAACAGACAAAGTGCGTGTTTTAAATCGGTAACATATAAATCGTTATTTGAGAAATTGGAAGAGAAGCAGCAGTAGCTGTTCAGTATATAATTTTTCCGTTCCTCGCCTCGTGGATAATACGGGATGATATCCAGTTCCTTAAACTCTGTCTTTATCTTTGAGGTGATTTTGTCAAGTTCTTTGGCTTCCTTCGCCCAATAGACAATATTGAGATGACCACGAATAATACGTGCATTATCATCCGCATTGATTTGGTCAAGGATGTGCTGGATTTTACCAAGTACCACTTTGTTCTGCGAGCCAAAATTGGAACTTTTATTCAGTTCCTCAATTTTCTTATCGAGCAGTTTGCGCCACTTTTGTTTGTCATCGAGATATAGAATTTGATTGACAATATGATTTTCGTTAAGCGTAAGCCCTAAGCCATCAATAAACCCTTGATGAAACACAAAATCGTCAGAAGTGAATTTCTCATTGGTCTTGCTACTCTGTACACTTTCGCCAAAGCACAGTTCGCTATTGATGGCAAGGGCATCATAATGGTTTTCGCCAATATTGACGCTTTTCTTATCCAATAAAATATCGGTGTCAAAACCCTCATTAAAGCCATTAAAATAACCACTAGTAAGTTTCTGAATCTCTTCTGGTTTAAGCGGAAGAAATGCCATTTTTCGGCTATTGTTTATAAAAGAAACAGAGTCGCTTACTGAGTTGACAAAACTTTTAATGTTGTCGTCCAGTTCCTGTACAATTCCCTTTGAAACTTTTCGGAACGGATTGACATATTTTGGATTGTTGAGTGCTTTGTTTTTGGTCAAAATGAAGAACAAATAGCATTTGTGTTCAATGTGTCCACGTCCTTTAAAATGGTCGTGTGTGGCTCTTTCCAAAAAGGTTTTATTAGGAAGCTCGTCTGAAGAATAAGACTTTTTGAGGTAGATATCCTGTTTGTGAATCACAGTTCCAACAGGTAAGGATTTTAAAGCTTGAAACCAGGCACCGTGTATATCCTCAAAGTCCTTTTCTGATAGGGAATAGATTTCTGGTAGCTTCCCTTCATAACACAATACCACATTACCATTGTTGGCAAAGACGATATTGTCTTGAATATCTGCAATGGGTTGATATGCTGAAAGGTTAATCTTGTTCATAATCGAAGCCGGAATTTCTTTTGTTACTAATTATTCTTGGGAAAGCCTTCGCCATCTGAAAGATCTGTGGGTTGTTATTTATTCGAGTCAAGACAATGTATAGTGCAGCATTGATTATGAGCACGCCTATAATCATCCCGAAACTGAATGAAAAGATGATAACCAGAAGCGAAGCAAGTATGGCGATCATCATTACTGCAAACAGGGAAATAGGCAGTCCAAAAATGACTGCCCGTTTTCTGATGTTTTTATAGACCTCGAAGGTTCTCATTGCTATACTACAATCCCGATTAGATATGTAAATATTCCTACAACAGCCCCAGCAATAAGGACGAAGACGAGAACACGAGTGATCCCTTTTTTGAGATCTGCGTTTTCTCCGAAGAAGTGTCCAGCATTAAATAAAAAGCCGACGAGGAAGATAACACCAAGTAAGATTGGAAAGATTGTTCTTATGGTGTCACCTACGTCGTTTACAGAATCCTCGATGCCACCAATTTGGGCAAAAAGCGAAGTGGATAACAGTGATAGAAATGTTGCCAAATAGAGTGATTTTTTCATAACGGAAAAGTTTAGATTTTTAATTCATTTTCGTTGTTAGAAATTTACATATATTTGTTTATAAATTACTGTAAATCAGATATTTGTGAATAAAATATTATTTATATTCAAATGAATTAGAATGTTATTATTTAACATCAAATTCTATGGATTTTTCAAGTAGAGTTGTTGATAACCTGGAAATTGAAAATGAAAAAAGTGCTAAAAAACGTCAGTTTTGTCTTTTTGCTTCTAAAAATGTGCTTCATTTTTGGACAAGAAACTGTCGTCCAAAAAAGAATAATTATTGATGTTGGACACGGTGGAAAAGATTCTGGTGCAATAGGAGTAAATGGAATTCAAGAAAAGGATGTTGTAATAAAGATTGCTTTGGAAATTTTAAGAATTAACGAGCAGTCAAAAATGCCACTCCACATTTACTTGACGAGATATAGCGATACGCTCATTTCGCTATCGGATAGAACGAAATTGGCAAAGGCATTGAATGCAGATTTGTTTGTTTCCTTGCATTGCAATCATTCCAATAATGAAAGTGCAGTTGGTGTTGAAGTTTATACTTCAAGAAAACAGAGCACTTATTCTAAAGAATCTGTTTATATCGGCTATTTATTTGAGAAGGCTCTCTCTGACCAAATTGGTTATAAGATTAGGGGTGTAAAGTTTGCGGATTTCCAAGTGTTGCGAGAAACAGTTGGTTATTGTCCTTCGGTGCTTTTGGAGTTGGGATTTTTGAGTAATGCGGATGAGAGCAAATTTTTCCAAAACTCTGAAAATTTTGTGATTATGGCAAAGGTATTATTGGAAGGTTTAGACAAAAATTTTAGTGGTTATGGAAGAGTTGGGAATTGAGATAATCAAGATAATCAAAAAAATCATTATTAAAATATGTGAATTTTTTATGCAAAAAAAGATTTGGTGAGTGTTTGGTTGAATTCTACTCCTATGTTTTTTATTTAATTTGTAAACAATGAAAAATTTCATTCAATTTTCCTAATGAAGCAGTTCAGAGATAAACCAAGGACAATTAAAAAATTAATCTATTTTATCAAAGTGAGATTTTTAAATGCAACCAACAATTGTGGGTCGTTGTCAATATGCTTCCAATCTTTAATATTTTCTTGAATTTGTGATATGTAATTATTGTATTTTATCCTTAACCATTCGTGTTTTGAAATAACATCTGTTGAACCTGATGACAAGCCATTTTCAATCAAAGCTTTCAATTTTAATAAATATGGAAGCAAATCATAATTTGGCTCGTCTAATTCATCATTTGCTTGGGTTATGTAATCAATATAATAATAGCCATCATCATCTTTGGAAATACAACTCATTATACTTTCAGCTTCATCTTCAACTGAATTGATAGGTAAACGAAATGTTTTACCAATTTCGATAACTTCTTCACTTACGATAATTCTTGGGTTGATTGCTTTTTTTGATTCAAGGATGTATGCATCGACAAGTGCAGGCCCAAATATGTGCTTATCAGTATGTACCAATTTACCAACACTTACACCACCCCTTGTCAAGTAGCCATTATTTGCCAATTCAAAGGATATATGAAGTAAATCTATTATAGAATAAAAAACCTCACTATTTTCCTCAATTTTAAAAGATATTACTATTGAATCAGAAAACTGTGTAACCATTTTGGATTTCGAAATCCCACTATCATAATCTATTAGAATTTTATTGGCAATATCAATAACCCTCTTTATACTCCTTATTTTATCTTCGACGTCATTACCAGAACTATCAACAGTGGAATCGATATGAGATTTAAAACCTAAAATATCGATAAAGCAACAAATACGGTATTCATAATTCATAATAATTAATTTATTTTGTGACTACACTAATCATTTTTTCCAACAATAGTTTTGGTTTTGGTCTTCTGAAATTTTTATCAATTTTGTTATCTATATAGTAGGCAAATGATGTATAACTTTCACTTATCCTTTCGTCAGCTTGTTTTTGACTTTTGATATTATGTTGTTTCAAATCCAAATTCAAATAGTTTCGATGGTACTCCATTAAACAATCTTCCAATATAAGTTTACTTGTTTCGAAAAAATGACTGTTGTAAAGAAGAGTATCCATATCAATTATAATGAGACTTTTGACATTAGAAGTATTTAATCCCTCATCATCAAGTTTTGACAATTCATCATTAAACCAATTATTAATCAACTTATTCATTCCTGGCGTATTGAACATTCTGAAATGAACTATAAGAATAGGAAAAATTATAGCTCTATTGGATGGTGCATTGGTATCGAATGCAAGTGATTTTGTTAGTATTTTCCTTATAGTTTCTACAAGCTGTAAAACTGCTTTAGGCTTTCCTTCCTCATTTTGAACAAATGTTATTTTAAGTTTTTCCAAAATCTCGTTGTATTGGATCGATTGTTTTATTTCTTTCCCCAACAGAACATCTTTTGATTCAAATAAGAATATTTTATTACCATTACGCACATAATAATCCGGCGCACCTTTGAAATTTACATCCATTTCCTGTCCTGACTTTTGTAAAAATCTGTTGCCAAATAGCTTTTTCAGGGTTTGATTTAATAAATATTGCTCCGAAAATTGCAGGTTCTTGATTCCGTACAGATTTTTTAATTGTTCGTTTTTTGGCAGGTTATCGTTAATAGCCTTAAATCTAAAATACAAACCTTTATAAATCATTTCCACAACAAACAATGGATAGATAATTCTGTATTTACTTTTTTCTATTTTATAAAGCGGATAGCTTCGGGTTTTGGTAAAATCAAAATCCGCCAACGTTTCATCATCCAGCAAAATATGTTTTTCAATGAATAAAGATAGCTCTTCTTGTTTATCGGCATCGAGATGGATTTCCGTGTGTGCCTCCTTTTTTGCAGTTAATACAGGAAAGACAATACCCAGAAGTTTATGAAGATATTCATTAGAATCTTTTACATTATAATGTTTGTAGAAAGCAGTAATTAAATGAGTACTACCTTTATAATCTTCTAAAAATTCAAAGAAACTATACGCCTTTAGGAATTGGCACATAAAAACTTTGTCAATTTGATAGTCTGTAATATCAAAGCTGTGCAATTGGTTGCCAACCAAAAAATTGTCAAGAGTTTCTGGTATATTATGTTTTTTAAAATTTTGTGCTAACTCATTTCCTCTTTCGGTAATACTTTTCTGATTGAAAATGGTATATGCCTTAAAAAAATTGATTTCAATATCTAAAAATTCCTCCCGTGTATAATCTTTTTTTTCAAATGCGGCAGGATTGTCGTAGACGTATTCAAAATAATTAAGACTACTGATTGGATATGGCACTTCAAAGCTATCCATCTCAAAATCATTTTCCTTTGCATATATAGTCATTCGTCGATAAACACAATCAGCAAACTCAAAATTAGCTTCTGAAAAATATTCTGGCAAAAAACCTGTAAGACCAGAAAATTTAGAATCTTTATTTTTAATACCTAAAAGGAATGAACCCATTAAAAGTTGCATATCCTTTCCCAAATCCTTCAAATAATAATCTATTGGTTTTTGCTTTTCTTGCGGAAAGCAAGATTCGAACGTCAATGGCATTTTTATAGTTACACCCATACTGAAGATATTTATCTTGGATTTCAAATATTTTCAGTATTGATGTCATTATCCAAACGAATACGTACTTCTTCCCTTAATTTGATGTTGGAATGTAAAAAATTGCGATTTTCCAATAACTGTGTTACTTCATCGTAAATATTGTATTGACGCTTATTGTCTTTTATGGTTACAACCAAAGTAAAGTCCTGATTAAGAATTTCGCCATCCTTTTGTGCGAGTGTTTCAGCAAAGTCTCTATACGTGCCTGTTATTTTGGCATACCATTTACGAGTGCTTTCCAAGTTATGCTCTTTGTTAGAATTCGTCATTTCATTAAGATTGACAGAATATTTTTTTACAGGCTGATATTTTTTACCATAATTCAATAAAACCCTTTCTCTTGCATAATCGCTTTCAGTGTCTTTTTTAAATGCACTTTTGTAATTCGAATCCAATAATACATTTTTGGCATCGTCGGGACCAAATTCGTTTAGGATGTTGGTTTTTTCAATACCTCTATCTTTTATATTATCATACGTACCGAATTTTACATCAAGATTCGATTGGCAATATTCAGCACCTTGTTTTTCCCGAAGTACTGGTTGTGCAACCAAAGTTACCTTTACCTCTCCATAAAAAAACCCGTCAATGTCTATTAAACTTTCTGGAAAAGGAAACTCCAAAATCTCAATAAATTCCCCTTTAACAATATTCTCCTGTAGAATAAGCGTGATTTCGTGTGGGTCATTGTAAATAATATCATCCGCAGAATCAGGAACACCAAAACCCATTTGATTTACCCTCTCACTGGCTGGCAGTGTGAGCATACTTGGATATTTTGCCGAATGGATTGCTAAAGCTTTTAAAAGCGTTGGGTTAAAATTTTCACTAATTTTAAAATTTAGTTCAGACAAAAGTGCCGTTATCCGAGGCGTTGAAAAACTTGTCCCAATAATTTGTACAATTCTACCATCTGGCGCAATGGCATTTATGCCATTTTGTGTACTTCTACCATCGTTCATACCAGCGTTCCCACCAATTGAAACCAAATCTGGTTTAATACTGTTTGCAGGACCAGGGCCAATTCTTGTAAATGGTGATGGGTGATTCACTTCAGAAATGTCATATCCATTTTTGTTATGAGCAATTGAACCCACTACAAGTGCCCGAATGGAATCTGCTGATTTTGCTACCCTGCCTTTTGGCCTTCCGTTTATGAAATTTTTACAGTTTCCAGCGGATTTACAAATAATTACATCATAAGTTTCTTGAATACTGTCCAAAGCAATACCGAAATCTGAAAAATCATTAACATCGCATTCTTGGTCTGTACCTAAAGACAAGTTCCATATTTTGATGTCTCTTTGACTTTTAATGGCTTCCCTAATATTCTCAATTAATTCATCTTCATAAATCGATTCTTTGCTACTGTCGGGAAATACGGTGGCATCAAAGAGCATACAACCCGTATTGCCAGATAACATTTCATTTTGCAACTTGTCTCCGTAAATGATTACACTCGATACACCTGTACCGTGAGAAGTGTCTATCAACTCATCTGGGTATGTAGAAAATTTATCTTGTGTAAGCCAAGGTTTCAAATATTTATTATCTGAAATACCTGTATCTAAAACGCCAATTATGGGATAGTCAACACCTTCTTTTGGCTCCAAAATATCCAAAACATCTTCGGTGTCCATTGCGTCCAAAACAATTTTATATTTTGGCATAAAATCAATTGCCTCTAACGCTTCAAAATCTGATAGTTGGTCTAAAGTTGCTGGTGTTGCACCTTCAATTTTAAAAATGATTAGTCCTGTTGAATATCGAATTTCCTTGATTTTTAAATTTAGCTCTTGGCAAAATTTAGTGAATGCTACTTTGACGGCATTGTTTAGTTCGAAATTATGATAATCAATCAACGATACTTTGAGAACATCTTCGGCGAATTCAACAACCTGAGGGGAAAATACTTCTATTCCTTCGATAGCAGATATCGATTTGGAATTTTTTCTGAAATTTTCGATGTTTCGTCTAATAGATTGACCTTCTTCCAAGTTTTCTACTTTTATCAACAAACTGTTTGAATCAATAAATCCAATCACATTGTTTTTAGTCCTTTTACCATTGAAAAGACTTTGGATGTCTTTCCTGTGTGATTTGGCAATAGCATTGTCATCGATATAAACTTTTAAAGTTGCAGGGATGAAATCCCTTGCATTCGGACGTGTCCGGAATTCATCAAAAAGTTGGTCGAATGGTTCAAGTAAAAGCGCTGCTCTTTCTGCTAATTCCGCATCGTTCAGTTGCCATTTTGGTGGGGTATTTGAACCGCTTCCTTCCGTTCTTCTTTCATCCAATCTTCGTTTTTGGAATATCTTTATGGGTAAATTCTTTGCCATTTTATTCTAAATTTAATGCGTTTCTAACTTGTCTTATTGATAAATCTAAATATGTTGAAATCTGTTTTTGTGTAATATTACTTTCGTGTAGAAAGCGTATTGCCTCGTCTTGAGCAAAACGATTATTGGTTTTGTATTTTAAATACTCCATAAAAATATCTTCATAACCGTATTCGTCTTTTTTAATGATTGAATTGTAGTATGCGCTGTTTAAAATTTTCACAATCTCCGAATGAGAATAACCACTCAAATAATTGTAAAGTATCTCTATTTTTTTATCTTCAACATCCAATTCCGAATCAATCTTATCAAAATATAGCCTTACCAAATTCTGAACTTCAGAATTGTTAGGAATTGAGACATTGATAATTTTTTCAAAACGTCTCCAGATGGCGCTATCAAGCAACTGTTCGTGATTTGTAGCCGCTATGAGAATACCATTTTCACTAAATTCATCAATATTTTGTAATAAGCTATTTATTACCCTTTTTAACTCTCCAGTCTCTTGGTTGTCGTCCCTTGCTTTAGCAATGGCATCAAATTCGTCTAAAAAGAGAATACAGGGTTTGCTTTTAGCATAATCAAACAATTTTCTAATGTTTTTTGCCGTATTACCTAATAAAGAGGAAATTAAAGAGTCAAAGCGGGCAATTATGATTGGTATATCTAATTCTTTGGCAATGTGTTTTGCCAAGGTAGTTTTACCACATCCAGGAGGACCGTATAATAAGAGGGATAAGTTAATATCCAACCCTTTACTTTTAATGATGTTTTTAGAATTAACAAGTGAAATAAACTGATTGATAGGTTCAATTACACTGTCAGACAGGATAATATCCAATTTAATATTTTGCGGCATAATAATGTCAGCGATATTTAACCTTGTATCGTTGTCAACCGGCGCATCAAATAACTGGTCTTTATAAACCGGAACACCATTGGCCTTTTCAATAGTCTTCATAATTTTATCTGCCAATTTATCTTCTCCATCTTCGCGAAGTTTTTTTACCAAATGCTTTGAATAATTAATTACCTTATTTGCATCTTGATTGAGGCCACCTTCAATTATTTTAATGAGTTCTGTATACATTTCTCGAAATATTCTAATAGTTAACTGTGACAAATATACTTAAAAACGTAATACAGAAACCAATAATCGTAATATTTTTGCTTCAAAGTGTGATGTTATTTGTTATTTATGTAATTATTAGACTAATAGCGTAATTTTAATGAATCAATTTCTTTTATCTCCAGCCCCTTTATCAAAAGCAATCAAATTAAACAATTCCCGCATTCGGCTACGAACACGGTTGCCATAGCGTTCTTCCAGTTCTTCAGCGTTGAGATTGGTGGTGGCGTGGGTTTTAGTTTTCTTTTTGGTTTGCAGATATAATTCGTAACGAGACAAGAGCACTTCGCCCATTACGTTCAGATCCTTGCCATAGAATCTTCCAGCAGGTTCGACGCCTAAATCGTCAAAGCAATAGAATTTGGTATTGCCAAATTCCTCGATAGTCTTAAATCCAAGATGGTTAAAACTAAACGCTACATTCCGGCAGGGAATCATTTCATAGGGTCGTTGCATTGGTACGATATATCGCAGTAGTTTCATCAAAGTGGTCTTTCCACAACCCACAGGTCCGGAAAGAAGAATACCCTTGTCAGGGTCGATATCATCTTTCAGGCAATTTTCTTTGTCCTTGATGAAATAGTGACATAGTTTGCGGATGATAATCGTATCCTCATCATAGATTCTAAATTGTTTACCAAAGAGTAACTTTCCCTTTGCATCCAAGTAAATCAAGATTTTATCAAAATCGTATAACACGCTTTTGCCATCAAATTTTCCGAGCGAGTATTCCACGCCACCTTCGGTAATTTTAGAGGGGTTGTCCATAATCTTTGTTTTTAGTGGTTCGCAAGTTGTCCTTGATTTGGGACGGTTGTTTCTTGTTTGGTTTGTTTTCTTCGGCATATAACTCTGTTCTATCCATCCAGTTCGTTGCCAAGGCACGCCAATCTCTAATTTCTTTTCCATCACTCGTTTGCCAGTTCCGAGTTTCATAATGCTCGAAGAATTTTTTTCCTTCATCAGCATTAAAACCTTTTTTAATAAAAAAATCAATAACGGCCTGCCAGTCCTTTGGTTGTTTTAAATTGTTTACTTGTTTGGTATTGTTTATAGTAGATACCAATGCTTGTCCACTGGTGGGACGGTGCAAGTCCACAGCTTGTCTATTAATGGGATGGTGCTGGTACACTACTGGTTCATCATTGGGACGGTACTGTTCCGCAAGTTGTTCTAATATGGGATTGTACTGTCCCGTAACAGGTTCATCACTTGTCCCGATAATGGACATCTTGATTTTACTGCCTTTGTAAGGATTATTGGATGGGAAATAGCATAGATAAAGCCACGAGTCTAAATCTGTAACGCATCGATGATAAGTGGATTTTGAGCCTATTTTGGAACAGCGCATTAAATCTCTACGGTTTACATAAAATTCGTCTGCAAAGCGACTACTGTTCCATTCTTGGAACAGTGCCATATACAAGCTGATATGGGTAGGGTTTAGGCGGTCATCGAAATAGAACTTTTCAAAAGCCGCATTAAGTAGCTTTATGTAGTTCATCATTTAAGAGTTTAGATCGTGATTCACGCGATTTGCAGTCATTAAATTTTGAATTTCCTCGGCATCGTAATAAATGATACCGCCCACTTTTGTGTAGGGTAAAGTGCCATTTATTCGAAGATTTTGAAGAGTTCCTGGACTTATTTGTAGCAAGTCCATAACCTCGGAAGATTTGAGATATCTCTTGAGTTTCCCTTTCGATTGTTTTGATAAAAGATTTTTAATGTCATCGAGTAATTCCATTTTGAATTCTCGAAGGTCGTCTGTGGTAATAATACTTGTTGGCATAATAGAACGGTTTTAATGGAAAGAGGCTATCGTATCGCTGTCAACTAATTTGATAGCCCCTGACCTGATTTGACTTTCGTTCTACAAAATTGGGTAGGTTTACTGGATTTTATTCCCCAGTACGACCGTACTACGGTCAAAATTTAACGTTTTGAAATTTGGGAAGTTTTGGTTCGTTTTGAGATGGTTTTTGCAAAATTAAAACCTCAAACCATATTAAATTTTATGGAAAACAGATACAGGATTCAATTACCGTAGGTCAACCCTAGTACGGTCTTTTTTTAACGGTTTAAAAATGAGATGAAAGATTGTATAAGAGGATTACTCTTCGCTTTTATCCATTTCTATAAGTAAGGATGTGGAAAGCTGGTCTAGAAAGAGTGTTCTACTATTTTTCCTGTTTTTGATCTCTTGAAAGGTTTTGTAAATGTCTTTTGGTGTGAAGTCAAATATCTGTTGCAGTTTTTTAGAAACTTGCATTATGCCTTGATTATCTTGCTTTCCTAAACCTTTTGCACATAGCGCATAAAGTAGTTCCACGTAATCCGTATTTGAAAATGGCCATTGGATTTTTTCTATTGGTTTAGTGGTTCTCGGTTTGTCATTTAAACCTTTTCGGATTTGGAATTTTTTCTCATCCAAATAAACTACTAATAAATCATAAGCCTTGTACTTGCCAAGAAGCATATCCCGAGGTGTGCAAAATTCAGGATCTTGGAAATAGAATTTTGAGGTTGTAATGTGAAATGTTTCAAGGTAATCTCGTGTGTAGTATTCTTTATCAAAATGGGTAGCCCCAGAATTGACGTAACGTCCAAAATCTATATTGATAAGGAAAAATCTATTTATCTTATTGATTTTCTTCTTAATGAATTTTAATTGGTTTTCCTTATTTCCTTTTGGAAACTGAACTTCAAAAGAATGGATTTCTGAAAAGTAAATTAAGTTTATAAGCGGAATTTGTTTGGTTTCTTTAAAGAATTTTATTTCTTCCTTGATAGTTTGGAATTCTTTATCCAGAATTTCTTTTTTATAGGTTGTCAATAAATTACGACAAACCCTTATCGAACGGTTAGCCCTTTCTAAAATATTATCATATTGATTTCTTATTTCATCAAGGTCCTGAAGCAGTATTTTCGATAGTATTTGAGAATCCATAAGTAGGTAGATTTAATTTTGAGACCATAGTTATTTAATTTAATTGATAAGGTTGAGTTGCTTTTTTAATTGTTCTGAAAACTTCAGTAACAGCCACGGTAATTCATAAAATTTGTGGCTTATTAGTGTATTTTGTAGAACTTTAGTAAGATAATCTTAAACAAGAATTATGAAAGGAAAACTTTCCGTATTTAATTACGGAATGCACCGTATTTTTCTACGGAATTTTTATGATATATTGTAAACACTACGTTTTTAGACTGAATTTGAATTATTTCTTTTTCTTACGAAATCGTTTTAAGAATTCCCGCCTATTTTTCACACTTGTTTTTTTGAAGATATTGGAAGCGTGTTTTGAAACGGTACTTTCAGCAATGAATAAATCTTTAGCAATATTTTTATAGCTTAAATCACTTAAAATGGAAAGAGCAACTTCAATTTCTCTTCTTGTCAAATCTTCATAAAAAATCTTACGTTCGATCGCTTCGACCTTTTGCTTTTTTTTGAGGGCGAACACTTCGTACATTCGGTTATTATTTTCTATAAAGTATAAATACCTATCAACTTCAATGGTGGTTATGGCATAGAAAGCCAAGTTCACCACGGTAAAGGTCAACCATTGATAATCTCCAATAACTGTACAAATAGGTAACAATGCGATACTTCCCACACTTATGATAGATAATCTATTACGCCTTAAAATAAAGGCATTCGGATTACTTGGATTCGAAATTCGTCTGTAAAATATAAATAGAAAAACAAAGGCAGCTACTGAAATTGGTATGGTAAAGAGAATTCTGGCCGAGTCCAAAGACCCTGTGACAAGATAGGGGACTAAAAATAGAATGATATAACTAGCAGTCGCGAATATGGCAAGATTCCGAATTGAAGAATTAAATTTAAGAACGACAATATCATACTCCTTGTAGAGATAATATACAATGTAAACGCACAATGTGATTGCCACGCTATATGTTATGATGTATTGAAGTATAAATGGTCCAGGGAAATTATCAGTAGGAAGAAATCCGCCAGTAGCGTTATAGACAACAAATAATAAACCAAGAATTAGAAACCGCTTAAAGTTACTACTCGGTTTCTTTACTGAAAGGTAAAGTGTAAGCAATACTATAACCGTATCCAGTAATAGATAGAAGAACGTTGTCCAATGTATTGAAGTTCCAAACATTTATATACCTATTCATTGCGCTCAAATTTATTAGTTTCTAAATTTTTGGTAACATTTTTCCAGTGAAAAATTTGTCCGTTCATAGCAATATAAACATCCGGTTTTAGAAATTGCAATGAGCTTATTGCATACCCTAAATTAAAAGGGGCATCTGTGTCAGCTGATGAACCTAATATGAAAGAACCAACCAAAACAATGGTTTTGTTCAGGTCTTTCTTTCCGATATATTTTGCAGTATCTTCCACTGTGAAAGTGCCGTGAGTTATTAATATCTTTAAAGCATCAGATTCAACAATCTTACTGACTAATTGTTCTCTATCGCTCTCATTTATTGCTCGACTATCCTTTTTAAATACACTTTCTATGGTATATTCAAAATCAACATTGGCAGCTGTTAGAAAATCTTTAATTGAAATATTTGAATTCGTTTTTCCTTTGCCGTCAATATAATCAAGACCTTCAATTGTACCGCCTGTAGTTAATATAGCTATCATAATATTTTGCTATTTTTACTACATAAAGGTAGGTGTTTTAATTTAGAATAAATAAACAGACTATACACTAAAGTAAAATTAGACAAATGAAGTTATCTGTATTAATCAATTAGAAGTTAGAGATATATTATCCACTTATTGATAAATTTTTGTAGAATAAATTATCAATTTCAAAAATTAATTACACTGTCTAAAGCTTCATCTGCATCTTTGTGAATGAAGTTTGCTTGATAATTTAAGGTAGTTTTCAAATCGCTATGCCTATATAATTTCTGAAGCATCAATGGATGGATGCGATCTCCTGCAATATTCCCGAAACTGTGACGTGCAATGTGGTTTGAAAGATTTTTATCTATATCACATTGAATTGCAATCCTTTTTAAATACTTATTAAACAGTTTAGTAGCATTTCTTGTTTTTTTAAATACTTCCTCGTTGTCAGAAATGTTCGTGGTGTTAAGAAATGGAAATACATAGCCGTGGTTTTCGGCTATACAGTTTTTATATTGGCTTAGGATATTGACTGCTTTTTCCGGTATTTTTAAACTAACAGGTTTTTCATTTTTATGCATTATGTAAAGAAGTCTATCGTCTTTAAAATCTGACCATCTTAATTGCACAGCATCGGAAATTCTGATTCCTGCAAAGTAAAAAGCAATTAACCAAACGTTTTTGGTATGCCAAATAGAAGTATTTGGTTCTAATTCCAAGATTTCAATCTTTTCTATTTCATTAGAGGTAAGACCAATCTTATGGCTGGACCCTATGCGAATTTTTTCTTTTTCTCCACCGAAAGGGTAATATTTCACATCAACAACTCCAATTTTGATAGCTTTGTTGAATAATGTACGAATAAAAATAAGCTGATTAGTAATTGTACGTGTTTTTTGCCCAAGATAGACCAGGCAAAAGTCCTTGTATTTGTCTAAAAAGGACTCATTGATGTCTTGAAACTTTAATGTTTTATTCTTTTTAAAATACGCTACGGAATCCATAAATGAATGTTCGCCCTTCCGTCCTTTACTTATTCGCGCTTTTCGGCGTTCCTTGATTTCGTGAATAATGACGACTTTTTCCTTAGCTGTGCTTAGGTTTAAGAATTCTTCTAAGTTGTAAAGGATAGACAGTTCGGATTTTGCAACGGAAAATGTGCCACGCTCATATTTGTTTTTCACTCTATCTGAGGCAACATCAAAAAATGATTTCGAACCTCCTGCACCCTTTAATTTTTGCTTGACTTGCTTAGTTGTGAGTTCTTTCTTGGAATCGAAATAAATATCATTAGCCTCAGTAAGCTTTTTCATTAGGAAGTTATTTAGCTTCTTTGAGTAAGGATGCGTTCTTTTCGCCTTTCCCGCATTTTTATCCCAATCTTTTTCAAGTACATACTGACCAAGCCACTTGTAGTTGGTTTTATAGTTTTCACTGATACGAATGGCAAGGGGTATTGTATTGTCTTTTCGTATCATATTTTTTCTCAAAACAATTTTTATACTCGCCATAATCTATTAGTTTTGTGCAATACAAAAGTAATCAATTTGAAAATCACTTAGTACAGAATAAGTACAGAATAATTTGATTTTAATTGATTTCATAAGGTATTTGAAAAAATGTAAAACGCTGAAAAACATTTAGTTTGTTGGTGTTTGGTAGGTTTTGTTTGAGGACGACTTCAAGCTCATAACCCGAAGGTCACTGGTTCGAGTCCAGTTCCCGCTACTAAATAAAAAGCCATAATCTAAAAATTATGGCTTTTTTGATTATAGAAAATGCTTCGGGACAACAAGCGACGCGTAGGGCGTAGCCGAAATGTTTTTAGGAGTCCAAGGAAGTCCAGATTCCGCAACTAAAAAAAATCAAGACTTCACAGAAACGTGAGGTCTTTTTTACTTTAAACAACTTAAATGTTAACTGTTTTTCAAAAAGGACTGATTTAAAAAGCGTGTTACAAGAATGTATTCAAGCCTATTTTTTTGATTTAGATTGACAAGTAAAATGTTATTAAAATGAATTTAAAATTTATAGTTCTCTGTTTTGGTTTCCTGCTCTCGCTAAGCGCATATTCACAGAAAGATACTTTAGTGCTTTCTAATGGAGATCAAATTCTTGGTGAGATTAAAAAAATGGATCGCGGTGTTTTAAATTTTAGTACACCGTATAGTAGTGGTGATTTAAAAGTAAAATGGAAAAAAGTAAAATCCGTAAAAAGCGCCAAAAGGTTTTTAATAACGGCAAAGGATGGAGATCGATATAAAATTGACGGATTAGACGCGAATAGTGCAAACGATACTCTTGACTTTAAAGATATAAATGTTTTAGGAATTGATGAAATTGTATTCATCAAACTCCTTAAAAAGGATAGTTTTGTCTCTCGTTTAAACGCTTCCCTATCATTTGGATATAATTTTACCAAAGCTAGTAATGCAAGTCAACTAACAGTGGCTGCAGCTTTAGGATATACTTCAGATTACTATAGTATTGCAACTCGCTTTAGTGCCGTTCGAAGCAATCAAGATGATGTGGAAGAGATACAGCGGACTTCTGGTGAACTGGCCTTCAATTATTTTTTAGGACGCGAATACTTCTTAATTCTTCAATCGGAGTACTTATCAAATAGCGAGCAAAAATTGAAATTAAGAATGACAAATAAGGTAGGTCTCGGAAAGTATTTTATTCACAATAATAGAATGTTTTTCGGCGGAAACATGGGAGTTGCTTGGAATAATGAAGAATATGACGGTGCTGTAGATGAAAATAGAAACAGTGGTGAAGCTTTTGTAGCGTTGGAAGTGAATTTCTTCGATTTCAATGCATTCAGTTTGGCTTCCGGAATAACTGCTTATCCTAGTTTAACAGAAAAAGAAAGATTGAGAGCGGATTTTAATTTGGACCTTAAATACGATCTTCCACTGGATTTGTTTCTGAAACTGGGTTTTAATTACAACTATGATAGCAAGCCAGCTGAGGGCACGTCTTATGATGATTATATTATAAGAACCACTTTGGGTTGGAGTCTTTAATGTGGGATCTTGAGCGCTTGGGCAATTGTATTGAATTTAATTTCAACACCGCTTCATATCGTCCGATAGCTGTTCCAATTGAATCTTTGCTCAATAAATCTCGACCCCTTCCGTAGTAAACGAAAACGTCTTATTGCCCAATCCACCAATCATCACAGCTTGGAATAATGGGTTTAATTTTTTATTTCCGTACCATTCAATAACAAAGTTGGCCCCAGAACCACCAGATTCATCCTTTTCGTCCACTACATATTCTAAGGTTTCAAAGGTGTTAAGGAAAATGGTGGATTCTATATATTTCCTCACAAACTTCCCGTCAGTATTGTAATAATCAATACGGTTTATGTAGAGCGTGTCTGTCTCACTGGTGTTGTGAATACTTAAGGTAGAGGTTAATAATGTTCGTTCATTTCTCGTGCGTTGATACATATTAGAGTAAACAGGAACATAAACTTTATGTGTACTGTGCACACTATCTCTTTCTGCTATGGATTTTTTTAGATCGTGTTCTTTAGAGCCTAAGGCGGTTTGATCGGCTGGAATAGGCTTATCACACCCAAGGGTAAAAAGGAAAAATAAAGAAAGAAGAAATATTGAGTATTTCATAGTATTCAGGATGTCAGAGAGAATTTTTTTATTGTTGCTTAACAAATATAGGAAAGATTTCCGCTTCCTTTTGAAGAAAATAGTTCATAATGCTGGAATCCTAGGGCGAAACCCTTTTTAAAATTGCTAAATGTCGATCCTGCCATCTGCTATTTTCTGCATATAAGTGGCTTAACATTATTTTGTAATTTTCATTACGCGCAGAGTTTAAGCTTTCCGTATCTTTAAATTTATATGGCTGAAAGACTCCTCAATATTTTAAACACCTCGAAATTTATTGATGCCATACAGCCAAATAAAAAGTATTACCCTGAAAAAAATCTTTCCATATATCTAAAAAGGGGTAAACTGCTTCTTAAAGTGAACGGGAAAGAGCAAGAGATAAATTATTCATCGGTGTTCTTTATCAATAAAGGGAGCGTTTTCAGCCTAAGGGCTTTTTCTGAAGATATTGAAATATGTATGCTAGAAGCAAGTCCTAAATTGAATTTAGATTTGGTGGTTGGTTTTAGTAGATATGACGCCTACCGAACCCTGCAACTTCTGGAAGGAGGCATGCGGCTGGATGTGAAGACATTCCAAATTACTTGGCAGCATATTGATACCATCAGTCAATATTGGAAAAAAGATGTTGGGGAAGGCTTTAGGGAACGCATTGTGAAAAGTCTATATACCGCATTGGTTTATATGATTGTAGAAATTATTTTTAAGCAGAAAAATAAAACCACAGTTTTTAACCATCGTAAAGAAGCTATAACCATGCAGTTTTTAGAAATGGTGGAAGGAGGTTTCAAAAACAATAGAAATCTAAACTATTATGCTGGACAATTAAACCTCACCGCAAAATATATTTCAAATTGTGTTCGGGAAACTACAGGCGCCTCTCCCAGTAACTTTATTGCAAAAACTACCATGGACTTTGCCCGAGAACAGTTAATGCAAACACCATTTACTATTTCCGAGATTGCAGAACAACTCAATTTTAGCGATGCGTATAGTTTTGGAAAATTCTTCAAAAAACATAGCGGCTATAGTCCTGGAAAATTTAGGAAAATGCTGCGTTAGGCTATTTTGATAGTCAATTTGCTGGATACTTAAAGAATCACTCTTTTTTATTTACAAACCCTCATGTTTTACAAAAGTTAAACCTTGGTTAAATGTACTATCTGGACATTAATACAATCTTTTTGAACATTATATAAACCTCTAATGTGCAATACCTTTGTGTTATAATTAAACGATTTATTTTTAGGATATAATTAACAGGAATAACCATAAAGACATTTTATAAAAACAGTAAATTAAAAAATAATGAAAAATTTAAAAGATCAAGTAGTAATTGTAACAGGTGGTGCAGCAGGAATTGGTGGTGCAATAACAACCGTATTAACGCAACGCGGTGCATCCGTGGTTGCAGTTGATATAAATGAAGCGGCCGGAAAAGAAAAAGTACAGGAAAATCCTGATAAAATCGCTTTTTTAAAAGGAGATGTTTCTAAGGAATCTGTGGCGAAAGAAGCTGTTAAAATGGCGGTTTCAAAATTTGGAAAACTGAATGGGCTCGTCAACAATGCACACGCTTCCAAGCAAAAACCACTTATCGATCTCACGGAAGAAGATTGGTCACTGTCATTTGGCACAGGCTTTAATGCAACCTTGCATTTTATGAAAGCTGCCTATCCCGAATTGAAAAAGTCTAAAGGTTCTGTAGTTAATTTTGGCTCTGGCGCCGCATTGAACGGGCAAGAAGGACAGGCGAGTTATGCAGCCGCCAAGGAAGCAATTCGCGGTTTAAGTCGTGTAGCAGCAAATGAATGGGGAAAAGATAAAATTAGAGTTAATGTTGTATGTCCGTTGGCCTTGACCGAAGGAGTTGCAAAATGGAAAGAGAGCAGTACAGTACAATATAATCAAGTAGCAGGGCAAATTCCACTAAGTCATTTTGGAAATCCACAAAAGGATATTGCACCAGTAGTAGCATTTTTATTGAGCGATGATAGTCAGTATATGACTGGTCAAACCCTTATGGCAGATGGTGGCGATATTAAATTGAGATAAATACAAGCTTTTTTTTGGTAATCCGAACTTCTGGTTTTTTGAATGCTGTTTGGATTATCGAAATGGATACTATCATAAAAATAAATAGATGAAAGACAAGAAAATAGTAATTATAGGAGGTGGTTTTGCGGGAATAAATCTTGCGAGAAAGATGGGCGGAAAAAAAGGGGTGCAAATCACTCTTGTGGATAAAAATAACTATAATTTTTTTCCACCCTTGCTCTACCAAGTGGCTACCGGGATGCTGGATGTTTCAAGTATATCTATTCCTTTCCGCACGCTCTTTAGTGGAAAGAAGAACCTTCATTTTCGTTTGGGGGAATTGGAGGAAGTGATTCCTGTAGAAAATAAGGTAAAACTTTCTACGGGGGAATTGGCTTATGATTATTTAGTGATAGCCACTGGAACTAAGGCAAATTATTTTGGAATGGAAAACATCCAAAAAAATTCGCTGCCAATGAAAACCATTGACGATGCCGTAAAGTTGCGGAATTTCCTAATTAGAGAAGCCGAAAAATATACCTATTGCAAAGATGAAGTTGAAAAAAGAAAGATGCGCAATATTGTAATTTCCGGTGCAGGTCCTTCTGGAGTAGAAGTGGCTGGAATGATTGCTGAAATGCGAAACCGAACCTTGGCAGATATTTACCCGGAGCTTTCCAATACACCTTTAAACATATATTTAGTTGATGGCGCGCCAACGGTACTTCCTCCTATGCGGGAAAAATCACAAAAATATTCCCAAGAAAGTCTTGAGAAGATGGGAATTATAGTGAAGCTTAACAAAATGGTCTCCGATTATAAGGATGACAAGGTATATTTTAAGGATGGAGAGTCTATAGAAACCAAAACCCTTATCTGGACCGCGGGAGTTACTGCCATGAAATTCAAGGGTCTTTCTGATGATTTATATGGAAAGGGAAATAGACTTAATGTGAATGAATATAATAAGGTGGAAAATTCCGACTCTATATTCGCAATTGGTGATGCTTGTCTACAAATGAACGACCCGAATTTTCCGAAAGGCTATCCGCAATTGGGAAGTGTTGCAAGCCAGCAAGGTGAAAACTTAGCCAGAAATCTAATAGTAATAGCTAAAAAACAAAATAGCGAAGATAAAGGAGAAGATATAAAGCCTTTTCATTACAACGATAAAGGTACCATGGCAATTATAGGAAAAAGTAGGGCAGTCGCAGATCTCAATATGCCAAAAACTACCCTTACAGGTTGGTTAGCCTGGTTTTCTTGGTTGTTTGTCCATCTCTTTCTTCTTATCAGTTATCGGAACCGATTTAGAACTATGTGGAATTGGACAAGTGCCTATTTCGGAAAAGGACAATCCCAAGGCCTTATGGTTGGAGAAAACGCCAATAGCACATTAGAACAGGTAAAGGAAGGATAATTAGTAACTTTTTAAATAAGCAGTATTTTCACAACGCAATTTGGTAAAATGCTGTTTTTTCTTTGACCTGAATTTCTTTCCTGTATAGAGTTAAGGTTTTTTTAATAAAAGAGATAATTAAACACGAAATTGTATCTTAGGCGTTCAAAAATTTCAAAAATAAATGAGCAATTTCACCCAAAGTATAAATACATTTTTTAAGAAAGATTCTGCTCCTGGGATCCTCCTGATCTTCGCCACAGTACTCGCTCTCATTGTCGCCAATACATCTTTGAGAAGTTTTTATCAGGAAATGATGCAAGTTACCTTTGGTTTGGGTTTTGAGGACATTAATCTATCCAAACCCTTACACGATTGGGTGAATGACGGTTTGATGGCACTATTTTTCCTTTTGGTAGGTCTTGAAATTAAGAGTGAGCTTAAATTCGGTAGATTAAATTCTTTTAAATCTGCAGTGTTCCCTGTTGTCGCTGCGATAAGTGGTGCGGTTTTTCCTGCGCTTATATTTTTTGCATTCAATCAGGGCACTGATTACATAAATGGTTGGGCAATCCCTATGGCTACAGATATAGCTTTCGTTATTGGTATCATAGCCATGCTCGGTTCTAGAATGCCTTCTTGGGCAAAGGTTTTTATAACCACTATTGCCGTGGTAGACGACCTTATAGCTGTATTGGTTATCGCATTTTTTTACACCGATGAAATACATTGGAGTGCGTTGGGAATAGCAGGAATATGCACTGCCGTGCTCCTCGTTTTTAACTTTAGAAGGGTAAATAGATTGACTCCTTATCTTGCCGTTGGGTTTGTTTTGTGGTGGGCCGTGTTGGCTTCGGGCATACACGCCACTATTGCAGGAGTTATTTTGGCTTTAACCATACCATTGCGCCGCGAATGGAGCCTTGACAGGGTAAAAGCTTTCGCTCGGCGTGGCTTCAGTCTTTTTAAACAGGCTCGCGATAAAACTTTTGCAACCACCAGTCCACAAGCACATTATTATCTTGAAAAAACACAACGGGAGATGGAATCACCACTCAAGCGATTGGAAAGAAAACTCCACGGACCTGTTTATTTCTTTATAATGCCACTTTTTGCTTTTGTAAATGCAGGAATTGTTTTTGATTCCGAGGTGTTAAGCCAAGCTTTTCACTTGCCTATTACGTGGGGAACTATTTTAGGTTTGTCTGTTGGAAAACCAATAGGAGTAATGCTCGCTATTTGGATTCTTTTAAAGTTTTTCTACAAAAACATGCCTCAAACACCAGAAATATGGAAGCTGTTTTTTGGGATATCCCTACTTTGCGGTATAGGTTTTACCATGTCGCTTTTCATCGTTAACCTTTCTTTTGATGATGCAGTTTTGCGAGAGGAAGCTAAAATGGGAATTCTAGTTGCTTCTATTTTAAGTGGATTACTAGGATATTTTGTTTTACATAGAGCCACGCAAAAACCAGAAGCTATTACTGCAGATAAAATCAAAGTTCATTAGATAATCCGGCAGATAATTCGATAAAAAAAATATTAGAACTTCAGTTCGAATAAAGATGGAAGAAGAAGAAAAAGATCAAGAAGACTATCAGAAGGATTTAGAAAAAAAATCTAATGAGGTTAAGGGCGTCCAAAAGTATAGCGACATTCTGAGTCGCGTGATTCACGAAGGGGAAGAGCTTTTTAAAATAAACAACAAGGCCATGTTTTTAAGTGCGATAATCGCAGGATTGGAAATAGGCTTCAGTTATTTATTGGTCTGCTCCGTTTATTATCTTTTAGGAGGGAGTCTGGATGAGCAGGTGGTATTAAAACTTTTTAGTGTGGTTTATCCAGTAGGTTTTATTCTGGTCATTCTCGGAAAATCTGCGCTTTATACCGAGCAAACTTCGGTTTTGGCACTCCCTGTTTTAAATGGACAACGGAGTATTTGGGAACTTTTCAAGGTTTGGAGTTTAGTAATTCTTGGCAATATTATTGGTGGAATGTTTTTCGCCTATTTTATAGGAAACCTCGCTCCTAAAATGCATCTTTTTACCCACGAAACCATGGTAAAAGTGGGAACTCATGTTTTGAACTATGATTGGTGGGTGCTTCTGTTAAGCGCTATTACCGCAGGATGGCTCATGGGTTTATTAACTTGGTTATTGAATAGCACTATCAATTCCCTGACTAGGGTTTTGCTTATTTTTATGATTACTGGGGTTATTGGGTTTGGTGGGTTCCATCACAGTATTGTGGGCAATGTTGAAGTTTTTGGAGCTTTTCTATATACCGATGCTATCTCAATTTCAGATTACCTGTGGTTTCTATTCTTGACCTTGTCTGGAAATGGTATAGGAGGAGCGGTGGTTGTGGGACTTTTTAAATATAGGATTTTCGAATCACACTATTCCGATGAAAAAATTAAGGAAGAGCGATAGTGATAGCTTTTCAAGTTGAACTATCGCTTCTATATTATTAATATTCGTAAACGGTTTTTATAATTGAAATCCACAAATTTTTATAAAAGACTTTACCATCCATAAAGAATGAGTTTATGAAATCTAAATTCTTCTATTGAGAAATCATGTTATAAAAATCATCACGATTTCTCTTAAGAGGCTATTAAAAGATTTTCTTAAACAATAAGAAGGTAATAATAGCTCCAATTATAAAGATCACAAATATAATTTTTGCAATACCGGCAGCCGCTTCAGATATTCCTCCAAAACCGAAAATTCCGGCAACAATTGCAATGACGATACAAATAACAAACCATTTTAACATAATGTCTTTTTTTAGTTATTAATAATGTCAATTTACAAAGTACTACTTTGTTTTAGTGATTGTTTTTTAATTATTTAACATAAACCTGATGAAATGTATTTACGGGAATCCAATATTTAAATTTGTAATTCTACTGTAGATACTAATTTTATATCGAAGGGAATACGTGATGGTGGATTTTTAACAGCGTTATTAAATTGCATTTGTTAACTTCGCGTTTGTTCATAAAAAATTATATATAATGAAATACTTCAACGGCAGTTTATGGATTATGCTGCTCCTCTCCACTTTTTCCATCGCATTGAATGCACAGGAAGCAAAAAAGGACAATCAACATCTTTTTGATGACTTTACCTATAGGCAAGGGAATGTCTATAGAACCGCTTCTGGAAAACCAGGACCAGAATATTGGCAGAATGCTGCCGATTATAATTTGGAGGCATCATTAGACGATAAAAACCACAGCGTTTCTGGTAATGTCACCATTCATTACACCAATAATAGCCCAGAAACTTTGGATTTTATATGGCTTTATTTGGAACAGGATCGATTCACCGAAAACTCGCGTGGCACACTAACCACCCCTGTTCAAGGGAGTCGTTATAGTGGCGATATTGAAGGAGGTTTTGAATTGACCAATGTTTCCGCAAAAACAAAAACAGGAACTTCTTCAAAATATTTAATTAGTGATACCCGGATGCAAGTTTTTCTTGATAAACCACTTGCTGCTAAAGGAGGGGAAGTTACTATAAAAATGAATTTCAAATTCAAAGTTCCTGTGGAAGGAATGGATAGAATGGGAAGATTGGAAACCAAAGGCGGAACCGTTTATGCCATTGCACAGTGGTATCCACGTGTAGCAGTATTTGACGATGTTGTGGGTTGGAATACAGAGCCGTATTTGGGCGCCGGTGAGTTTTATTGTGAATATGGCGATTTTGATGTAAAAATCACCGCCCCAGCAGATCAAACTGTAGTATCTTCTGGAGTATTGCAAAACCCTAAGGACGTGCTGACCAAAACACAACAAGAACGTTTTGCACAGGCTGAGAAAAGCGATAAAACGGTTTATATCATTAAGCCAGATGAAGTTGGAAAACCAGCGGCACACGCTAAAGCCAATGGTACGCTTACGTGGCATTTCAAAATGGAAAACACACGTGATGTGGCTTGGGCTTCTTCAAAAGGATTTATCTGGGATGCCGCACGTATGAATCTTGGCAACGGAAAAACAGGCTTGGCGCAATCAGTTTATCCAAAGGAGAGCGATGGGAAAAATGCCTGGAGCCGTTCAACAGAATTTACAAAAGCATCTATTGAGTTCTATTCAAAAACATATTTTCCTTATCCATATCACAACGCAATAAACGTTGCAGCAAACGTTGGAGGAATGGAATATCCCGGAGTTAGTTTCTGTTCTTACAAAAGCACTGATTCAAGTCTGTGGGGCGTGACGGATCACGAATTTGGCCACAACTGGTTCCCGATGATTGTTGGCAGCAACGAACGCCGTTACCCGTGGATGGATGAAGGTTTGAATACTTTTATTAATCACTATAGTACCGAAGCTTTTAACAATGGCGAATTCAGTACTAGAATGGATGGTCCTAGAACTTTGATACCTTACCTAACGTCTGAAACTAGAGAAGGAATAGATACTTCTCCTGAAATTGCAAATGCCCGAAACTTGGCATATACTGCTTACTACAAGCCTTTCGCTGGCCTTTATATGCTTCGTGAATATATTCTTGGTCACGAGCGCTTTGATAATGCTTTCAATAGCTATATCCGTCATTGGGCATACAAACATCCGCAGCCAAATGACTTTTTTAACCATATAGAAAACGTGGCAGGGGAAGATTTATCTTGGTTTTGGAAAGGCTGGTTTTATGGCAATGGCAATATCGATTTGGGAATTACGTCTGTAGAACCTTATAAAGGAAACTATTTAATTACAGTTGAAAATAATGGAGAAATACCTATGCCGGTTGAACTTTTGGTTACTTATACAGATAATACAACTGAAGCTATTTCACTTCCAGTAGAAATTTGGCAACGTGGGAATGTTTGGAGCCATCTTTTAAAAACAAAGAAACTAGTACAACGCGTTGTGGTAGATCCAAACAAAATGTTACCGGATGTGAATGTTTTGAATGATACTTGGAATAAGCAATAGTTCCAATTTAATATAAAGAGAAATGCTTCTGAAAAATTAATTTTTCAGAAGCATTCTTTTTTGAATATGGCTAATTTACTCTAAAGTCACATTTGGGTAAAAATCTCAATTATTTCTATTTGATGAGGTTGGTTTCATTGGAACGGGAGGTGATGGTGGCGTAGGTGGGGCAATTTTATTTTCGTTTGAAATTGGTTTTTCAGAGATAGTTATAGTTCCCTTACCATCTTCTGTTTTATTTATATAAACTCTTAACTCACTGTTGTTTTCAAGCAGCTCATTTGCTTTTTCTGAAGTAATGACCCTGTCATTATAATAATAGGTTGCATCACTTATTCCACTACTGGAATCTAAACCTTTATCAGTTAAGGTTAAAGATGACGGTAATGGATAAAAGGGATCGTATTTTTTTCCGTTTTCCATCGCACTTTTAGATAGCCTTATAACGTCCTGCCCGTTTTCGTTACTGACGAAAGTGAAGATTTTATTTTGTTTATTAAGGAGTAATTCGTTTGCTTTTTCAGTGGTAATTACCTTATTCTCATACATAAATATCGTAGAACCCACGAACTTTACGTCCTTATCACTATTATAAAACGAAGGAGGTGCAGGCGCTGGAATATTGGTATTTATATTTTTATTGAAAATGATACTTGTTTTTTTCGATGTTGCAGAAGAACTAAACTTTGGAAATGGCTCAGCCTTCGCCTTCTGCGCATCGCTCATTTTTTTGTAAATACTTTCCAGACGCTCCAAATCTTTCTTTTCAATGCTGCGCTTTTCAATAGCAACCGCATCGTATCTTTTAGCCAGTTTGTTGTATTCTTTTACTTCGGCTTTGGTGGCTTTTTGTTGAATTATTTTTCCAGTTGTTTCATCTCTTTCGGCATCTTCCTTAACTTGAACCGACCAAGGATTATTTTCATCTTTTTTTATATTTGCTTGTGCGTTTTTAAACTTTTCAACTTCCTGTAAATGCGCTTGGTATATTTCTTCAGCTTCTTCTACTGTTTTTCCAGCCATGGGATTCTTTTGTGGAAAGTGCTTAAGACCAGCGTCCTTTTGATTCTTTAAAATATTGACATTGAGGTTTTTTATATTACAGGTATATAAAATGCTCCTAATTTCTTCTGCGGTGTCAATGTTGTTTTCAGTTCCGAACTGAATGCTAGCAGCGAGATATTTTTGTTTTTGCGCAATGCTAAGATTGGTGTTTAATTTGTTTATTTCAGCTTTTAAATCATTAAGTTTAACTGAAATTCCATTCAATTTTATTTTTGAGTCTCCATCGATATCAATCAAAATGTCCTGAATAGTATCTGTGGTAGAAATAGTGTTTTGTTCGGCTTGTTTGGTTACAACTTGGGTCGTGCTAAACCCATAAATTAAAAAAGATAGCAATGGCAAAATCAATATGCTTCTAAATATAATGGTGTGACGTGAGGTGCTTGTTTTCATAATTGAAAATCGTTTTTTCATGGATGAATAATTAATTGAATGTGCCAATGAAGGCGTTATAGGATCCCGAAAACTGTCGGGAGATGAGAATGACAACAATAGTTTTTGATACGCTGCCATTTCAATCCCATTTTTCAAAACTGCTTGATCGGCTAGAAATTCGTGGTTTAGTTTAATGCTTTTTTTTAGGAAGTAAAACAACGGGTTAAACCAAAATATAATTTTTAAAATTTCGATTAAGATAATATCCAAACTATGTCTTTGGCTAGCATGAGCCTCTTCGTGAAGCATAACTTCGGCAGGGATTTCCCCCGTTTCAAACTGTTTTTTGTTCGAAAAGATATAATTGAAAAATGTATGCGGAATTATTTTTTCATTTAAAAGAACGTGTATAAAACTACTTTTTTTACATTTCGTATTCTGATGAATTTTTTGAGCTAAAAAGTGAATATTTCTGAAAAACTTCACACTAAAAAATAATACTCCAAGGCCGTAAATCATCCATAAGGCAATGGGCCAATAATTGATGCTTTCTTTGGTTTCCGTCAATACTATTTGCTCAGTTCCTAAAGTGTAAATAGGAACAATTGGCGATGCTTCAACATAAGTTGTAAACGTTATTATCGGAATGAGAAATGCTGCGGCTAAACTTCCAAGTAGATAGAATCTTTTAAAATGATGGATGGAACTGTTTTCCAAAAGCATTTTGTAAAATAGGAAGAATAGGCCGAGACAGATTGTCGATTTTAAAAGGTAAATTTCCATAATTACTTCTTTTTAATTTCGGAATCGATTAAAGTTTTCAATTCTTCCAATTCTTTTCTAGAAAGATTGGTCTCTTCAGTAAAAAATGAAGCGAACTGAGAAGGACTGTTATTAAAGAAATTTTTAATGAGCCCTTTGAATTGTTTAGAGAAGTAATCTTTCTGCGGCACCATTGGAAAGTATTCGCGCGATCGGCCCAATTGTTTATAACCTACAAATTTTTTGTCCTGCATCCGTTTTAAAAGCGTTGCAACTGTAGTAGAGGCTGGTTTTGGTTCTGGATAGGCTTCTACTAGATCTTTCATAAAAGCACGTTCCTGTTTCCAGAGGAGTTGCATTAATTGTTCTTCGGAATTTGATAAGGTCATCTGCTTTAAATTATAATTAACTCTACAAACGTAGAATAAATATTTTAATTCTACAAATGTAGAAGATGATAAATTCTAAATCACAACAAATTCATTCTTCCCTGATGTCATTACGAGGCACTAAACAACCTCTTTGTAGGTATATCTGTCAATTAGACTATCTTTGCATCCTGATACTCCAAAGCCTTGTCTAAGGAGTAAAAATATGAAAACATGAGCCTAGAAAAAGACCTACAACAACGAAGTAACAATAATTGTGAACTATGTGGAAACGCAGAAAATTTGAGTGTTTTTGAAATACCGAATTCCCCGATGGAAGGAGTGGAATCTTTTATTTTCACATGCAACACTTGCAAAGAGCAGATTGAAGATCCCGAAAAAGTGGATCCAAACCACTGGCGTTGTTTAAATGACAGTATGTGGAGTACGGTTCCTGCCGTTCAAGTTATGGCTTGGCGCATGTTGAATAGATTAAAGGCAGAAGGCTGGCCACAGGATTTGCTAGATATGATGTATTTGGAAGATGAAACAAAGGAATGGGCAAAAGCTGGTGTTGAAGAAGAAAAGGTTGATGCTGTTATTCATCGAGACAGCAATGGTGTGATTCTAGAAGCTGGTGATTCCGTAGTTTTAATAAAAGACTTAAAGGTGAAAGGCAGCAGCATGGTTGCAAAACAAGGAACCGCAGTTCGTAGAATCTCCCTGGATCGTGAAAACGAAAAATACATTGAAGGGAAAGTGGATGGTCAGCAAATTGTGATTATCACTGATTTTGTGAAGAAACTATAAGCTAGTATTTGTAGTCAAGTTTTTTCATAAAAGCCTTAAAACGGGATTGATTTCTATAGGGTTCAAACATAGGTTCTAGAGGAAGTTCTATAAGGCCTAAATCTTTATTGGTGCGTGCTTTTTCTAACCAATAATACATTTTTTCTTCGTTTTTAAGCACTGCAAAGGTAGTGGCAATTTGATAACTCCACGAATTTTGATATTCACTAATCAACTTATTTAAAGCAGCATCAGATTTTTCTTGTTCTTCTAATGAATGATATATTATTGCTTCAATATGCAATTTAAACCCTTCCAATGGTTCTTTTTTTATAATTTCTAACGCTTCATTATAACGTTTTTGTCCTATTAAAATAAGGGCGTAAAGGGAGTATGCCACCCCTCGATCTGGTTCTAGTCTTATTGATTCTCCTATATATTTTTCGGCTTCAATTAGTTTGTTGGCCATATAATAGGTATTGGCCACGCTATAGAAATTATCAGAGTTCAGGGGGTCCAGTGCCAGTAATTTTTCTTGAACTGCGATAGCATCTTTTATTCTTCCCTGCAATAGCGCTACTTCTGATGCTCGCTTTAGGGCCGAAGCATTATTGGGTTCTAAAAGTAAAGCCTTATCTGCAAGTTTCCCAGATTTTCCTATGTCGTTTTCATATATTAAGGCAAGCAACGATTTAAAAGCATAGGTTTCGGCATAGGTGCTGTCTGCTTTTAGCGCGCTTTCGGCAATTTGATAGGTTAGTTTCTTGCCTTCGTTAAAGTCAATTATTCCGTAATTATTTTGTGCATGGTATATATTTCCCAAAACAATTAATGCCGCAACATAGGTGGAGTCTATGGCCAACGATTGCTCTAATAATTTTTCAGAGTGTAGCAATCCTGCTTCGCCAAAATTGTTGTGATAAATATAGCGACCTTCCAAAAACAGCGTATAGGCGTCAGTTTTTGATTCTTTTACCTTCGGAATTATATTGTCTAGAATGCGCAACTGAAGATTTTCTGCAACTGCTTCGGCAATTTCGTTTTGAATCTTAAATATATTTTTTAGCTCCTTTTCCCAAGTTTGTGTCCAAATATTATTGTCGGTTTTGGTATCTATAAGATTCACACTGATTCTTAGAATACTGTCTTGAGTACGTACACTGCCTTCAAGTATGTAGCCAACTTGTAGTGCTTTTGCAATTTCGTGTAAATCCATCGCTTTGTTTTTAAAAGAAAAGGCCGAGGTGCGCGAAGTAACTTGCAGCTCATTTATTTTTACAAGCGAATTCAATACTTCTTCTGCCAAGCCATCGGCAAAGTAGCCATGTTGCTTATTGGGTGACAAATCTGAAAATGGTAATACGGCAATGGATTTTTCAGGTTTGCTTTCTAAAGCAATGGCATTTTCATCTTTTTCGGCGCGTAATCTAAACCTATCTACAAACAATAAAATAATGGCGAAAGCTAAAAATGCAATAATAAAAGTGTTTAATTTTTGTCCGGTTTTTTGCGAAAGGGATTTTTCCTTGGGAACATTTTTAGTTTTTTTGATGCCCTCGGCAGTAATTTCAAAAAACCATGAAATACAGATCCACACTGGTAGCAAGACTATCAGAATGATTAAAATCATTTTTCCAAACCACACGGGAGCATTTATGATTGGAGTAAGTATTGCTATAACCTGCAGCAAAACCCAAGAAAAAACCAAATATGAAACCGTGCCTTTAAAGACATTCCTTCTTTTTAACTCGTTAAAAAATTCGTTGAGGTTCATTACATGCCGTTTTCAGTTTTAGGGAAGCCCATTTTGTGAATAAATTTTCGCCATCTTTTTTCGGAGTGCAGATTTCTAAAGCGAGGTTCCGACAAGACTTCGTTTAATCCCACATCGTGTACTTTATATGCCTTATCCAGCCATTTAAACGCATTTTCGGTATCATTTCTAAAGGAGTAGCTTTCGGCAATTTGATAGGCCATATCATTTGTATATTTCGATATAAGTTCCTGCATATACTCCTCAGATTTTTCAATATCGCCAAGTTTATAGTAAATATCGGAATGTATCTGCAAGCTCCAGCCTTCATCTTCTTCCTTTTTAATGGCTTCCAAAGCTTCTTCTATTTTGTTCTGCTGAAGCAATATTCGCGCGTAATAATAATGAACGGCGTAGCGATTGGGTTGTAGTTCAATACATTTTTTGGAAGCTTCCACGGCTTTTTCAAGCTGGTCCGCACAATAGTAAACATTCATTAATTGGAAATATGTATCCGGATTAAGAGGATCCAAACTTGCTGAATATTCCTGAAGCCTCAGGGCGCTTTCCAAATTGCCCAAAGCTATAGCGAGGGTAGCGCTAAGACTTATTATTTCTGGATTGGAACCATCTAACTTTAGGGCTATTGCATTTAGTTGTTTCGCTTTGGCGAAATTCCAATCAAAACTTAATTCATCATCTGCTAGATATGCATAAGCTAGTGCGTTTTTCGGGTCTATTTCCAAAACCTTATTTGTCGCCGCCTTGGCTAAGGTGTAACCTTGTTCAAACCCTAAGGTCCCGTTATTGGCTTGAGTCTCATAAACTCTTGATAGCAGCAGCCAGGCTGGTACATAGTTGTTGTCTATTTTTAATGCTTTTTTTGCTAAAGCTACCGCTTCTATAAGCTTTTGCTTATCGCTAGAAAAATGAGATGCCTGGACAGCTTGTAAATAGAGTTTGTAGGCTTTAGGATTAGTTTTTATGGACTTCGGGAGTGGTTTTGAATCTAACAAATTAAGTTCCAGCGATTTTACAACTGCTTCCGAAACTTCATCTTGAATTGCGAATATATTATCCAAGTTTCTGTCGTAGGTTTCAGACCATAAATGCTTGTCGTTTTTTGCGTCAATAAGCTGCGCCGTAATGCGAAGTAAATTTCCCGATTTACGTACACTACCCTCTAATACGTATGTAACATTGAGTTTTTGAGCAATTTCGGGAATCTTTAAATCTGAATTTTTAAATGAAAATGTTGAAGTACGCGAAGTAACTTTTAAAAGTTCTACTTGCGATAAAAGGTTGAGGAGCGCTTCGGTAAGTCCATCTGCGAAATACGCGTTGTCCTTTTTTTCTGAAAAATCTTGAAACGGAAGTACTGCAATTGTTTTAAAATTAGACCCTATTGACGCCGTGTCAAAAGTATTTTCGTCGTTTTTATTGGTAATTATAAACCTGTCAATAACCAAAACTGCCAAAAAAAGCACTAAAAAAGCGATTATAATTTTATTGAGACGTTTCCCGGTTTTTTTTCGAATGGAGGCAGATTCGGCTACTTTGCTGGTTCGCTTTAACCCAGTTGGAGTGAATTCATAAATCCAAGAACCCAATAAATATATAGGAAAACCTATTAAAAGTAAGTAAAATAGACTTTTTGAAATCCAAAGCGGCATTTCCAAAATGTCGCCCAATAGCGCAGCTATACGAATAAGTAACCACGCCACCACTATATATGAAATGGCACCTTTTATTACATTACGTCGTTTTAGTTCATCCCAAAAACTGTTTTTTCGTTTCACAATTTAGATTTATTGGATAGAAAATCTAATCCTAAAGGTAACGAAATAATATTTTGAATTTATATTTATAAAGCCTAGTAAGGTCGATTATTTTGATAAGCAGCAGATTGTTTTTTTGAAATCAATCCTCAAAATATGGAAGGCGTCATAGATTGCTATTTGCACAGCTTTTGTTAAGAGATAATAATTCTGTCAGTTCGAGCGCAGTCGAGAACTATCTTCTCTTAACTGCGCTCAATTAGACATTTATTGAAATTGAAGTAAAAAGATAGACCTAACAGGTTTTTAAAACTAGTTAGGTCTTTAGGTTTTATTTAGACATTTCCGTAAAAAAGTGATAGAATTGCGGAATGGTTTCAATTCCTTTCAAATAATTCCAAATCCCGAAATGCTCGTTGGGGGAGTGGATGGCGTCACTGTCCAGTCCGAAGCCCATTAAAATGGTTTTGCTTTTCAGTTCTTTTTCAAACAAAGCTACAATTGGAATACTACCACCACTGCGTTGTGGGATCGGAGTTTTTCCAAAAGTTTCTTCATAGGCTTTTTCTGCGGCTTTATAGCCCAAGCTATCAATAGGCGTTACATAAGCTTGCCCGCCGTGATGTGGTGTTACTATTACGCGAACCCCTTCTGGAGCAATACTTTCAAAGTGATTTTTGAAAAGTTCTGTTATCGTTTTCCAATCCTGGTCTGGCACCAAACGCATACTGATTTTTGCAAATGCCTGGCTGGCGATTACTGTTTTGGCACCTTCGCCTGTATATCCGCCCCAAATTCCGTTGACGTCTAAAGTGGGTCTTATTGAATTGCGTTCATTGGTTGAAAAATCTTTTTCGCCATAAACAGCGTCAATATCCAAAGCCTCTTTATAATCTTTTAAGTTAAAAGGAGCTTCTGCCATTTTCGCGCGTTCTTCCTTTGAAAGTTCTTCTACATCGTCATAAAATCCTGGAATGGTAATATGATTGTTCTCATCGTGAAGGGAGGCAATCATTTTTGTCAATATGTTTATTGGGTTAGCTACAGCGCCGCCGTATAGTCCGCTATGAAGGTCGCGGTTGGGGCCAGTTACTTCCACTTCCACATAACTCAAACCACGTAAGCCGGTAGTTATTGAGGGTGTGTCTTTGGAAATCATTCCTGTGTCGCTAATCAAGATGACGTCGTTTTTCAACTTCTCTCTGTTTCTCTCTAAAAACCATCCTAGGCTAACACTTCCGACTTCTTCTTCGCCTTCAATCATAAATTTTACGTTGCAGGGTAGTTGGTCCGTCTTTGTCATATATTCCAACGCCTTTACGTGCATATACATCTGGCCTTTGTCATCACAACTTCCACGAGCAAAGATGGCGCCTTCAGGATGTAATTTTGTTTTTTTGATAGTAGGTTCAAAAGGTGGATTCACCCATAAGTTCAATGGATCTGGTGGTTGCACGTCGTAATGGCCATAAACTAAAACGGTCGGTAGTTTTTCGTCGATCATCTTTTCGCCATAAACAATGGGATAACCGGGCGTTTCACATATTTCTACGGCATCGCAACCTGCTTTTTCCAATTGTGTTTTTACTGCTTCGGCTGTTTTTAAAACATCTTTTTTATAAGCGGGATCGGCGCTGATAGAAGGTATTTTTAAGAGTTCGATCAATTCATCCAAGAATCGATCCTTGTTTTTTTCAATATAAGGTTTTGCACTTTTCATATAAGTTGTTTTGAAGAAATGCTAAAGTACGAAACCCCTCTTGAACAACGTGCTATATACTGGAAATGCTGCTTGGGTTTAACTTACATTTAGCAGATTTTAAAATTTCTAAAAATAAATATTTCTAAATCCAAAATCTTGTTTATATTTGCACCCGCCAAAGCACTATTGTGGAAAGGCGGGCAAGCTCCTAAAGTTTTTCTAGGATTTTGCAAATTTTGAAAAGCGGGCGTGGTGGAATTGGTAGACACGCCAGACTTAGGATCTGGTGCCGTGAGGTGTGGGAGTTCGAGTCTCCCCGCCCGCACAAGCTAAAGGCTCTTCTTTTATTAGGAGAGCCTTTTTTATTGTTTATTTTTAAAAAGAACAAATTATAATCATTCTATAAAAATCGAAAAATGAAAAAAATTACAAGTATCCTTCTATTATTACTTAGCATAACTGTTGTTGGGCAAGCTCCCACTGAAAATATAAATGGATTAGGAAATTGCGATGCAGCCGTACAATCCACTGCTATTTTAGGAGGAAGACAATGCAGTGCAAATAATAATTGGACTGTGGCTGTCGATGTCATCGTGCCCGCCGATAAAGACCTTACGCTAAACGCAATAACACCAAGTTTCGGTATGGAAGCCGGAGTTACTGCAACTTCTGTTCTTGTCACTGTTTATAACAATGCTAACGGGGTTCCGGGAAGTGCTATTGGTTTACCACAAACCATCACTCCAACTTCTGCTACCTTTAAAGGCTCTCAATTTGGTATGGATTTCTCAGATGTTTTATTGGAGTTAAACCCAATTACATTGTCTGGATCAGCGGGAGCTGAAATACATTATTGGATTGCGCTACAAGTAACGACCTCCAATGATACTGATGGTTATATTGAATATACCTCAGAGATGGCAATTGGACTTCCCTTGGCCTTCAGTGATGGAAATGGGTTTATTATTCCCGATGAAACTAAAGATGGCGTGTATTCTCTTACTGCCGATTGTGAAGATATAACGGGTGGCTCATTTCCAGCTCCATATTGTGGTCCATTAGTTTTTGGTACGGTAGAACCAATCACTTTGGTAGAAGTGGCTGGTATTAGTAATGCCTCAAGCGCCGTTATAAACCAAAGTCCAAGCCACGAAAATTTTGTTGATGTGGTAGGTGAAATGGAACAGGGCAGTACTTATTCAATTGCTTTGGAAGGAAATACTTCAGGTCCTTATACTAATGCTTTTGTTGTTTTTATAGATTGGAACCAAAATGATGTTTTAGACGATGCTGGAGAAGTTTATGTGATTGCTGAAGAACTATTCGACTCAACCGGAAACGATGGACAGCAGGTTATCGATGCTATTCAAGTACCAGCTGATGCGGTATTGGGTACGACTAGAATGCGAGTAAAAAAGACCTATGAAGAACCGTTTCTAAATCCGTGTGATTCAGGTTCATCTTGGGGACAGACCGAAGATTATTCTATTGAAGTAACTGAGAGTTTAGGTGTAACTGAAAGTTCTGCTTTTTCTGGATTCTCTTTCTATCCAAACCCTTCTTCGGATGTTGTTCATTTAAAAGCTACGTCAAATATTGAAACCGCTTCCTTGTACAATCTATTAGGTCAAAATATTGCAACTGTTAAGATGAATGCTACTTCTTCAGAATTGGATATTTCTGGTTTAGCCAGTGGAACTTATATCTTAAAAGTAAGCATTGCGGGAGAGATTGGAACTTATAAGCTTTTGAAGAAATAGAGGAAATTATTTTCTGAGATATATAATTAAAGAGGCTGTAATTTAAAAAACAGTCTCTTTTTTTTTGATCGAAAATCACTTTTTTTGTTTCAGGACAATTGAAGATTTTAAAAAAGGGAAGAGAATATTTTCTAAGATAATCATCATGCCAGTTACAAACTCATAAATAAATTCCCGTGTTTATAATGAACTTAGCTAAATGTATTCAGATCTCACAGCTTTAATATTAGGTAGTTTCATAAAGATATTTCTGAATTTATTTTCTATATTTACTAGGCATTATTGTGGCAAACCTTTTTACCCCATCTCTTATTTCAGGCAATTTCAGCGATCTTTTATAGTGCTGGAAACAATTTTATAATTAAAACGCGCGGAAATCTATGGAGTCATTTATAACAGAATGGGGGAAAATTGCCGGCTTGGCAGGATTAGCCTTGGGTGTATTTCTTATATTGTTTAGGGAAGTCATTCGTAAAAATATTTTTGCCACACTTACCAAAAAGCAATCTTATACTATCATTATTCTTATTTTAGTTTTAGTGTGGTCTATTTCGGTATATTCCATTTATCTGTATAATAATGAAGGAGGTCCTTCTGGAAATAGTTCCCAGGTAACTGTATTGGTGCATGGAGAAAAAGGCAAGGACCAATTGGTTTTGCCAAATCGTGGAAGGGTAAAATTGATCTATGGCGATGCCAACGTTGTTGAAACCATTAATAATAAAGGCGAGGCAACTTTTAAACAAGTGCCGCCAGCATTTTTTGAAAAGGATGCAACTGTAGAAATTCTATTTACAGATCCTGAAGGCGAGCCTTATCGCGCTAAAAACCCAGATTCAGTCTATATGCTAACCAAAGGAAAGTATATTTCTTTGGAGGTGAAACTATTTGGACTAAATAATTTACGTGGTGTTGTAAGGGATTTTGAGACTGGAGAACCAGTAGACAGCGTTCGCGTGAGTATTCTGGGCCTTGAAACTTTTTCTAACCAATACGGCGAATATACGCTAGACATTCCGAAAGAACAGCAGCGTAAGTTTCAAACCGTACGTGCTTTAAAGAAAGGATATCAGCCCTTTGAACTTTCAAAAGTTCCGGTGCAAACGGACGATGAACTTCCCATTTCATTAAAACCAAAACAAAAATAGATGAAAGCATTGCGAAAAATAACGGCTCTTTTGCTCTTTTTTGTATTTCCGATGCTTTGTAATTCCCAACAAATAAAATTATCAGGTCAGGTTTCCATTCATAATAGTAAATACGAAACCGGACATATTATATATGTTGACAACGCAGTAATGAGTGCCGATTTCACCAAAGATGCTATTACAGATAATGAAGGAAAATTTACCTTAGAATTTGTAGAAATCCCTGATGGTACAGCTGTTAAGGTCAAGGCCGAAAAATCAGGTTTGGAGGTTGTAAATGAAAGGGATCTTTTGGAGGTAATTTTGAATCGAAACAGAAATGTTCCCTTGCGAATTTATCTGGCGGAGAATGGAAAAATCAATGAAGCTAAGTTGCAATTATTGAATGTTAGTAGAGATGCTCTTTTTGCTGAAAGAGATGCCGAAATACGGAGACTTCGTGGTAATGAGAAAGAGAGCAAAGCAGCTATAGCCCAATTGGAATCTCGATTAAACTTAGAAATAAAAGATAGGTTTGAAGCAGAAACATTGTTAAATGCCTATACTGATGAGCTTAAAATTAAGTTACCCCAATATTTGCTTGACCTAGCAACCATAAACCTAGATTTTGCATCCGAATTATATAAAGAAGCATATGAATATTTCAAAAATGGAAAACTCGAACAGGTAATCGAAACCCTAGATGAAGAAAAACTAAGAAAGAGCCTTGACGATGCTAAATTAGATATCAAAAAAGGAGAACAACTTATAGAAATCGGCAATCAAACGAAAGAAAAAGGTCTATTATTGATGGAACAAACCATAGAAGGCTTTGGTTTAAGAGGGAGAACATTATCGCTACAATTCAAGTATGAAGAGGCAGCAAAACAATACGATATCATCATCAATATTTATAAGGATTCTATAGTTGATATAGATAATACAAAACTACCTCAATGGTATGAAAAAGCTTCTACAAATTATTTCTTTGCAGGAATGTACCAAAGAACACTTGAATATCAATTAAAGGAAATGAAGATCATTAAAACTTTAGACAGGAGTAAAGATTCTTTATTAGCGCAATCTTATACTAATATTTCTGCCACATATCGCGAGTTGGGAGATTATAACTCCGCTTTGGAATATCAAAAAAAAGGGATTCAGTTGTTGGAGAAAGAATATGGCGAAGACAATAAAAATCTAGCAATACCATATTATGCCATTGCAGGAACCTATGGTTATTTAGGTAATGATGAAGAAACCAATAAGTATTATGAGAAAGCACTTCGTATTTTTTTGAAGGATCCAAAGTTTGATGAGGACAATTTAGCAGTGCTTTATGGCAATAGAGCGGTGCATTTTGTAAATATTGGAGCATATGATAAAGCATTGGAAAACGATTTAAAAGGATTGGAAATTTTAAAGCGAATCCGAAAACCAAATGATCCTTTGCTAATTTCTGCTTATGGCAATTTAGGTGCAACCTATTATACCAAGGGGAATTATGAAAAAGCACTTGAATATCAACTCAAAAGTATTGCGGATTTTGAGAAAATATACAAGCCTGATCATCCGGAGTTACTAACTGCGTATAACAATATAGGATCTACCTATTCCAGTATGGGGAATTATAAAAAAGCTTTGGAATATCAAGTTAAAGCTACAAAAGGAAGGGAAAAGATATATCCACCGCAACACCCGAGTTTATTTACGTCCTATAGAAATCTTGCCAACACCTATTATGAATTGAAAGATTATGAGGCTGCAACTAAATACTACCTAAAAGCATTAAATATTACAGATAAACCTTACACAAATTTAAAGGATGAAATGCTATATGAGATATACTCAAATTTGAGTGAAATGTATCAACTTAAGGAAGACTATAGCCACGCTTTAATTTATGAGAAGAAAATTATCCATTACAGTGAAAAAACCTTAAGCGCTAACGATATAAACCTAGCTGCTTGCTATGAAAATATTACTGTGGTATATGTTTTTTTAAGTCAATTTTCTGAAGCACTATATTATCAAGAAAAGGCAGTTCGGATTTTAAGAAGGCTAAAGGATGAAAATGATGAATATTTAATCCGAGCTGTGGAACTTCTAAATCTGTTGAAAGAGAAAGTAAAAAAAGTGAAGAAATAACTTCAGTTCGCATTCCCTGTATTAATGAATGTCTAACAATATTTTTCATTGCTATGGTTAATTAAGATTAGATTTTCTATCAGCGTTCTTTAATAAAAATAAACAGTAATTATCGAAATGTGATAACATCTCACTGTTCATTTGAGACTCAATTTATAGTAGGTATTTAATCAAGTTTTTATTTACATCATTTCTGAAATACCAAGGTGGTCATTGCCCGTACATCTTGAACATTAGTGGTTTTAATGGGTTCAAGGAGCTTTAATGAAAAGCTTTCTACAATTTCCGAAATAAGCTGACGCGTGATATAAAAGTTCCCCATTTCTTTGCTTATTCCATCTTGAACAAATGGTTTTTTACCATCCAATCCAATATCTGAAGCCACGCGAATCAACAAAGTCCCACTCGGTTTTAATACGCGATATATTTCGGTAAACATCTTAGTGAAATGGGTAATGTCTTTTGCAAAATGTAACACCGCGCAACAAAGAAGGTGGTCAAAAGCTTCGTCGGTATAAGGCATTTTATCCAAAGTGCCAACAGTGAAATTTCCTGAAGAATTTGGGTAAATTTCTTTTGCCAATTTAATCCTTTCCGCATCAACATCAATTCCTGTAATTGAAAAATCGTTTTGATAAAACCATTTCAAATTTCGTCCACTTCCGCAGCCTGCGTCAAGGATAGATTGCCCAGATTGATAACTACCTTTTAAAATTTGATCGATGACGTAGATGTCAACATTGCCTAATAAATTGAATGTTTGTTTGTAATTCATTTTTATTTAGCGCCAGACTTTAATAAAATATAGACAATATCATCCAGCCCTTTGTCTTTTGCGTGTTGTAGAGAGGTTACACCGTCATTATCTGCAATATTCACATCTGCTCCTGCGTCGATCAAGGTTTTGACAATGGCGGTTTGGGTTTCGTTTTTTACACTTAAAATAACTGCCTCCAATAATGCAGTCCACCCTAGTTTATTAATGTGATCTATGGGGTAATCAGGAATTTTAGTCAGAATTTTAACTACCTCTAAATGTCCTTTTTCAGCCGCTGGAATTAAGGCAGTTCCACCGTATCGGTTGTAAAGATTGAAATTGGCTCCGTTTTCCAGACCCATTTTTAGAAGTTCAACATTCCCTTCGGCTCCGGCATATAAAAACGGACTGTTTTGCATAGTATCCTGCGCATTTACATCAGCACCCGCAGCAATCAGCAATGCTGCTATTTTGTTGTAGTGATTATAGGCTGCAATCATTAAAGCCGTTCTGCCATTTTTATCTTGGATTTCTAAATCGGGTTTTGAATTTAAAATCGCTCGAACAAGTTGAACATCTTTTTCAGAAACTGCCTTTAACAATTTTGATTGGGGTTGATTTGCCATTTTATTATTTCTATTTGAGCTGTTGCAACTTTGCATGGAAAGAAACCCAATCAATAAAAGTGTGATTATTTTATAATATCTTTTCATAGCTTAGTAATTTACTAAAACTTTGAATTAAACGAAAACTCTCGGTTTTATCTAGACTGATTTTGGGTTCTTTATCAAATAGGTTGGTTTTAGATAGCCTCCCATTTGTTTCAATCAGTCAGCTCATAACTATGGTTCTAGTTATTCATCGAATATTTACGGTATTTCAAAGAAAAATAAGAAAGTCAGAAGTTATTTATAATTAGAAAGATAGCTTCGTTTAATTCTTTCCTTCTTCTATCAACTCCTCAATTTCTTCTTTTTCATCTCCGTTTAGTTTCGGGTTTTTTGGAGTTTCCACTTTCTTCTTATGGTGAATCTCATAATACATCGCAAAATGGTCGCTGCCAAAGTTTTTTGACCGAATCATTTTCCCAACATACAAATCGCGCGTATGAAAAAGATGATCTAACGGAAAACGCAGAAAGAAATAATCGGCGTGAAATGTGGAAAAGAAGCCTCGACCAACCCGCGGATCAATCATCCCTGTCATTTTTTTAAATAGGCGTGTGGTTCTACTCCACACCACATCGTTCATATCGCCACAAACAACGGTAGGTTTATCTTCATTTCTGATATTTTTTCCGGTGAGCATCAGTTCGGCATCTGCCTCTTTGGAAGTTTCGTTCTCCGTGGGGCTGGGAGGAGCGGGGTGGAGACAACAGAAAAATATTGGTGGATTCCCTTCCGTGGGAAAGTCGAAAAAGATGGATGGTTTATCATCTTCAATTTGATATCTCACTTCTATATTTTCAAGCTTCTTTTTGGAGTAAAGTTGCATTCCATAAAAATTTTCTAAGGTTGCTTTTACGGTAAAGGGATACTTATTTTCAATTTGAGCAAGACCGTTTTCCCAATCTTTGTTCGTTTCCATTGCCAGAACCAAGTCAGGGTCAAAACGTTTTATTTCCTTTATAAAATCTTGATAGTTTGAATTAGTCTGCAGAACATTTCCTGCCAATATGGATACATGTCCGTCGCTGGCATCGTGAGACCTTCTTCTGGGGAAAAGTGAGCTATATGGAAATACTTTAAAAACCTGATATAAAATGGAAGCCACCAGCGTACTTAGCAAAATCCAGCTGAAAATAGTATAATCATTTTCCAAATAAAAAAAGAGACCCAATAGTACAAACTGAATAAACAATAGTTGAAGCCGTACAAAATCTGCAGTACGGAAAAACCAATGGGGAAGGCCAGTAGCCGGAAAAAATGGACTAACGACGAAGAAAATTATTAGAATATGCAAAATCATCCGTCAAATTTAAGTTTTTTCAAAATGCGAAAGCCTATAAATATTTTTTTTGATTAAGGCTTATCCTTACTTTTACGTTTCAAAACAATTCAACCCATGAAAAAATTTATTCTTAGTAGTTATTTTGTTCTTTTCGTCTTTGCGTTTTCATTTGCGCAAGATTACACCACGCCCAATACGGGCGTAACTTGGACGCTCGATGATATTGCGGCGGCAAGCCCAACCACCATTACCGTTTCTGGAACTGATTATTCGCTTTTGGGAAATCTGACCATCGCTGAAAACGATGCAATAATTATAGATACAGACCTTACACTTTCCATAGATGCCGATTTGCGGGTTACCGTTTTTGGAACATTCACAGTAGATTCTGATGCCGTAACCATTACGGCACTTGACGAAGCTGCCCCTTACGACGGTTTCCGTTTTGAAGAAAACGCGGTGGTCAATATTCAAAATGCTACCATTAAATACGGCGGAGGCCTGAAGGTTATAAACGAAGACTTTACGCTAAACAATTCTACACTTACTAATAATGTTTCCGGAGTATCTACTGGTTCGGTGGTTTCTCTTTCACGCGGAAAGCCACAAATAACTAACAACACTTTTACTTTTAACGAGACGCCTGCTGTGAGTAGTGCGGCAAACCGTCAAGTTTCGGCATTTATCTACAATAATTATATAGAAGGAAATAATAAAAGTAATAGTAACCGGCCACAGATAAATATGGGTACTACCATGGCCACAGATACGCTGATCATCCGTAGAAACACTATTATTGGTGATCCGGCAATGACCAGAGTGGGAGGAATAGCAGTTTCTAATTTTACTGGCGGAAATATTCTAGCCGCAATAGATGATAATATTATTACAGGAAATCGCTACGGAATAACCGTCGTGGGTGCAAATGCCTTTGCCTATATTAGAAACAATGTTATTGAAGATAATGATACCGAGGGAAATCCTGCCATTGGTGGCAGTGGAATCTCACTTAATGCCAGTAGCGGTCCTTATGAAGTTATCGCCAACAAAAATGAGATACGAAGAAACCTTTGGGGAATCACTGTTATTGGTGAAGCTAGCATTAACCTTGGTGATGATGTCGATAATCCGGGTGAAAATATTTTTTCTGAAAATGGAAACAATAATGAAATCTATGCGCTTTACAATAACACGGCACATACAATTTCAGCAAAACACAACTGCTGGATTGAAGGTCAAGAAAGCACAGCCGATGAAGTTGAAGACGTGATCTTTCACATAGTGGACGATTCAACTTTAGGAGAAGTTGTTTTCGATCCTTTCTTATGTGGCGTTTTAGGAGTTGATGGAAATACAGCTGCTAATTTCAATTTTTACCCAAATCCTGTGAATAACGAAATCAATTTCAACAATATTTTTTCTTTTGAAAAAGTTGAAATCTATGGAATTCAAGGAGAGTTAATTTCTTCTGAAAATATTTCCGAAGGACAACAAATACTTCCTATCAATCTTCCTTCCGGAGTTTATTTTATGAATTTCAGTACTGAAACACAAACGGTGACCAAGAAGATGATTGTTGAATAATCTTATGGTCAGCTCGAGTGTATTCGAAAACAAGTAGATAGAACTTGACCAGACATATTAATTTCAAAATGCCTTGATCTAATTTCAAGGCATTTTTAATTAAAATAAAGATCGTAAATCCCTTCCTAAAATCGTAATTTTGCACTTTGAAAAATTAAAAGAAAAGAAACGTGAAAATTCAGAATAACGCTACGCTGGAATTGAGTCATGAAGAGATGAAAAGCTACGGTTACGATGTGGTTGACGCTATCGTGGATCATTTTTCCACCCAAAACGAAAAACTCCCGGTAGTTTCCGGATCCAGACAGGAAATGGAGAAACTTTTTTTGGAGGAAGCTCCGGAAAAACCCACAGATGCCAAGGAAGTCTTGAATTTTGTTTTAGATGAGGTGATGACCAAAAGTAATATTGTGTCACACCCAAAGTCCTATTCTTTTGTTCCTGGACCCAGTAACTACATTAGTGCAATGGCCGACAGTTTAACGGCTGGGTTCAATATATTTTCGGGTGGCTGGCAGGCTTCCCCTGCGGCGGCCGAAATGGAAATCGTTGCTATGAACTGGCTTTTAAAGATGTTCGGTTTTCCACAGAAAAAAGGAGGCGGTATTTTTACAAGTGGTGGTTCTATGGCGAATTTAACGGCTTTGGTTACCGCGCGTACCGTGAAATGTGGCGATGATTTTAGCAAAGCCATAATCTATCTTTCAGACCAAGCGCACTCTTCAAATATTAAAGCCATTCGCGTTCTTGGATTTAGCAAAGAACAAATTCGAATTATCCCAACCGACGGCGAATTTAAGTTTTCATTGAATAAATTGAAAAATGCAATTGCAAAAGATCGTTTGGCAGGATTGCAACCATTTTGTTTGATTGCAACCGCCGGTACCACAAATACAGGAACAGTAGATCCACTTTCAGACATTGCAAAAATCTGTAAAAAAGAAGATATTTGGTTTCATATTGATGGCGCTTATGGTGGTTTCGCTATTCTTTCAGAAGAAGGAAAGCCACTTTTAAAAGGAATTGAAAAAGCAGATTCGCTAACTATCGATCCGCACAAATGGTTTTACCAACCCTATGAGATTGGATGTCTACTTGTGAAAAAACACAAATGGCTAAAAGGAACTTTCACCGAAAAACCTGAATATTTACGCGATATTGAAGGCAATCCTTCAGAAATAAACTTCTATGATCACGGAATTGAATTGACGCGTCGCTTTAGAGCCTTGAAGTTTTATATGTCAATAAAGACTTTTGGCTTGGAGGAATTCAGAAAGGCCATTTCATATAATATATCACTTGCCGAAGCAACGGAAGCATTTCTCCGTAAGAGCTCTAATTGGGAGGTGATTTCCCCAGCTACTTTGGCGGTAATCAACTTTAGGTATAACCCGATTGGGAACAAGCTTACCGAGAAGAAACTGGACGCATTAAACCAACGAATCTCCCAAAGTGTTGTAGATTCTAAAGAGGCTTTATTGGTAACTACGGTTTTGAACAGACAAGTTGTGTTGCGTATGTGTTTGATAAATCCACGCACTACCTTGGATGATGTTAAGGAAACTATCGCACTCTGTGAATCTTTCGCTGAAGAAAAAGCCCTCTCTTGAAACAAGCTGATGTCATAATAATTGGCGGCGGTGCTGCGGGTTTTTTTACGGCAATCAATGCTGCTGACCTGCCTGCCGGCAAGGCAGGAAAGAATCCTAAGGCTAAAATAATAATTCTCGAACGTGGAAAAGAAGTGCTCACCAAGGTTAAAATTTCTGGTGGTGGACGCTGCAATGTCACCCACGCCGAATTTCTACCGAAGGAATTATCGCAGAACTATCCACGTGGCGAAAGGGAATTGTTAGGACCTTTTCACACGTTTATGACAGGCGATACTATTGAATGGTTTGAAAAACGAGGCGTAGAACTTAAAATTGAAGAAGATGGCAGAATGTTTCCGATTTCTGATTCATCTCAAACCATAATTGATTGTTTTCTTTCCGAAACCCGACGTCTAGGAATTGATGTTCTTTTAAATCAATCGGTCAAGGAAATTCAGACGGATAGAGAAAATTTCATAATACAGACAGCCACAGAAACTTTTTCCGCAGAAAAATTGGTAGTTGCTACTGGAAGTAATCCGAAGATTTGGAAATTACTTGGAAATCTGGGGCACAGTATAATTCCTGCAGTTCCGTCACTTTTTACTTTTAACATTAAAGACCAAAGAATTTCGGATCTTCCTGGGATTTCTGCAGTTGTGAGTGTAAACGTTTTATTGCCAAAAGGCGTTCCCCCTTTGGGGGTTAGGGGCCTTCCACTATTAATTACCCATTGGGGAATGAGCGGGCCAGCAATTTTAAAGCTTTCGGCTTGGGGCGCTAGGATATTGGAGCCTTTAAAATACCATTTCAATATTGAAGTAAATTGGTTGAATAATCTTTCGGAAGACGATGTTTTTGATTCTTTAAAAGATCTGAAAATATCACAAGGAAAGCAGACTGTCTTTAAATACGCACAGTTTGAATTGCCAAAACGCCTGTGGCAAAGTCTTGTAAAAACTTCGGGAATTGATGAACGTCTTACTTGGGCTGAAGCCACTCGCCAAAATCTTCAAAATTTAGCAAATCAATTAACAGCTGGGATTTTTGAGGTTAATGGTAAAAGTACTTTTAAGGAGGAATTCGTAACTGCTGGTGGTGTAGATTTAAAAGAAATAAACTTTAAAACCTTTGAAAGTAGAATCTGTAAAAATCTTTACTTTGCGGGAGAAGTCCTTAATATAGATGCTATTACCGGTGGATTTAATTTCCAGAATGCGTGGACAGGCGGCTTTATTGTTGCTCAAAATTTGTCCTCTTAGTACGTTGAAACGAGGGACTGAATAGTAGAATTAAATATATTTTTTCATATATTTACTATATAAAATCTATATACAATGGAAAAGACGAAGAAATTGATCGAGCTGGATAATAAAACTTTAGCCATTTTAGAAGTCCAAGCCAAGTTAAATAAACGTTCGCTTAAAAATTTTATTGAATGGTCATTGGAGGAAACCGCACTACGTTTAGCAGAGCCGAGTGAAGAATATAGGGCAATGATAGATATACTAAAGAAACGTGATGCAGAGGGAAAGCTAAAATGGTATAGCTCTGAAGAAATCAAGAAGAGCTATGGCAGATAAAATATTCTTCTCCGAGGATGCCAAGCGTGATATTTATAGAACGAAATGCCAATATGATCTTGCTCAAAAAGGTGATGCTTTCTTAGATGATATCTTTAATACTTTAGAAGTGGTGAAATTAATGCCGGAAGCATTTCAGATTAGATATGATTCCGTGCGCATTGTTGCTTTAGAGCATTTTCGTTTTTCTATACATTATGAAATCGAGAGTGACGTGATAAAAGTTTACCGGGTTATACACCAAAGCCAATCCTATTAATATGAAAACCCACATAGCGCTTCTCCGCGGCCTGAATGTTGGCGGACATAAAATACTGAAAATGGCTGACCTAAAACTACTTTTTGAGAGTTTGGGTTTTGCTGAGGTTACTACCTATATACAGAGTGGAAATGTACTTTTTTCTTCCTCTGAACCACAAATGAAAGCACTGATTCTTGAGGAAATTATTTCTGAAGGAATAAAAGAACTTTACGGTTTTGAAGTACCAGTACTCGTAAAGGAAATTTCAGAAGTTGAAGCAATTCTTGCTGCTTGTCCGTTTTCCGAAGCGAAGAAAATGGCTTCCTTCTTCACGTTGCTAAATCAAAAACCTTCAGAAGATTTGGTCAAAGAAATTAGCAAACTTGACTTTCCAGATGAAGAATTTATTATAACTGAAAATTGCGTATATCTCTTTTCCGAAAAAGGCTATAACGAAGTTAAGTGCAACAATAATTTTTTTGAGAAAAAACTAAAGGTGGCGGCAACTACGCGTAATCATCGAACCATGGCAAAACTTGTCGAGTTGGCAAAATAGATTTTATTGGTCTAATTTTTTCAATTCGTTATTGGTGAGATCGAAATTTTCATCATCAAAACAGACAAAGATAACTTCCTCAATGTTCTTGTGATCTTGAAGAAAATCATTTACAGTTTCAACGGCAATTTCGGCAGCTTTTTCCTTCGGGAAATGATAAATACCTGTGCTGATGTTGGGAAAAGCGATGCTCTTGCAATTGTTTTCAATAACCAGTTTTAAGGAATTTATATAACAATTGGCGAGCTTTTGAGCTTCGTCATTTGTGCCACCGTTCCAAACCGGTCCAACCGTATGGATCACATATTTTGAAGGTAATTTACCGGCTGAAGTTATAACTGCTTCCCCCACTTTGCAACCGCCTTGTTCGGCAACAATCTTTTTGCACGAATTGAGTATTTCTGGTCCGCCTGCACGATGAATGGCGCCATCTACGCCACCGCCTCCCAGTAAGGAGGTGTTTGCAGCATTTACAATAGCATCTATCTTAAACGTGGTTATATCTCCTTTTTCTACTTTTAGTTTCATTACCCAATTTTAAACTTTTGAAAGTGCCGAGCCTTTATGAGCAGCAATATGATCAGACTTATCACTTTTTATTTCATACTGCGGATCGTCCTTACTGGCGTGATGCGTATAACCTTTATACTTAAAATCTGAATGATGTACTTTAATAATTTTCCCGCTTACGTGCCCGGCTTCTGAGTTCCATTTAACATGATCGCCTACTTTGTAATTTTTCATAGCTATTTCTTTTAAGTTAATTTTCTTTCAACTTAAAGATAAATAATTCTTGGGAATTCTAAATAGGTATTAACAAAGGTGTTGGTTTTTAAGATGATAAGCCTCTAAAAAAAATAGCAGCTTTCAAGTAATCTTATGAATCTTAGGAGCGTTTATAAAGTGGATTTTTAATTCTAGACAGATATGAGCACTTATGCTTCATGTAGGTTTAAAATGCAAATTGAAGTTTAGATCTCTTTCTTATATGATATAGAGATGCAATAAGAAATCGTAGATAGCGCTAAATGAAGAATATACTGCGAATCATATTGTAGGTTTAGTATTCCAAGCCTTACATAAACCTATATATACAGATCTATAAGACCATCGGGAACCTCTAAAAGTATTGTTTTCTTTTCGCGGTCCACTTTTTTAATAAAATGGTCAATCATTGGGATTAAGATTTGTTTTCCATCTCGGTCTATTTCAAATAGAGCCTGTGAGGTGGTATCATTTACACCAGTTATCTCACCAATCTTTCCGAAAGATTCGTCCTCAGCTGTATAACCTATAATTTCGTGATAGTAGAATTTGTTACCGGTAAGTTTTGGAAGAAATTCTAGGGGAAGATAAAGATGCGCGCCAATAAGTGCATCGGCTTCGTCTTCATTGTTTACATCTTCAAAGCGCACGCGTAAAAGTTCGCTTTTGTGCAAGGAACTTTCTTCAATAAAAAATGGAATCAGGTTTTTGCGTCGTTCCACAAAAACCGATTCCATTTCAGTAAAAAGTTCGGGTTCGTCCGTATCAAGTTTTACGAGCAGTTCCCCTTTAAAGCTATATTTCCTAACGATTTTGCCCAAGTAGAAGCAGTTCTCCTTTTGCATCGTTATTTAACTTAAGCTTCTTTTCCTTTGTTCTCTGTAGCTTTAGCAGAAGAAGAATTGTCTTCCTTAGCTTCATCAGCAGCTTCTTCAATTGCACTTTTGGCAGCCGGAGCTTCCTCTGTTGCAGTTTCAGTAGACTCACCTTCTGTAGCCTCAGCAGTTGCTTCAACTTCTTCTTCAGCAGGAGCAGCAGCAGCGGCTGCCTCAGCGGCGCGCTTATCACTTACTGCTTTTTCAGCGGCAAGTTTTTCAGCTTTATCTTTCTCCTCAGCTTCAGTTAGTGTTGCTCTTTTGCTGTCAATAGAACCTTTTTTAGTCTCCAACCATTCGTTGAATTTTGCTTCTGCTTGTTCCTCGGTTAAAGCACCTTTACGAACACCACCAGCAAGGTGATTTTTCAATAAAGCGCCTTTATAAGAAAGAATCGCACGAACAGTATCTGTAGGTTGTGCTCCATTTTGAAGCCAAGTTACAGCTTTGTCAACATCAAGGTCAATCTGTGCAGGGTTGGTTGTTGGATTGTAAAAACCAATTTTTTCAAGGTATTTACCATCTCTTTTGCTACGGCCGTCCGCCGCGATAATCCAGAAATAAGGTTTCCCTTTCTTTCCGCGTCTTTGTAGTCTGATTTTTACAGGCATGTTATGAATTAATTTTTGGAGTTCCCGACTCCGGTTATAATTAAGGACGGCAAAGATAGTATATTTTCTTTTTGAAACTCAATCAATTAAAGTTTTTCTTTACATTTGTCAAAATCCCTAACGAACTCTCAAAAATGCAAAAATATATATTTTTCCTTTTAGCCGCATTGTCGCTTTTCTCTTGCGAAGATATTGAAAAAAATGATCCGGCGCTTCAAGCAAATATTGACAATAACTTTTATGCTTCCAATGATGCGCGAGCTTCGTTAAATGACGACGGCAGCCTTACCATTCAGGGATTTACACAACTAGAAACGTTAACCTTGCAACTTTCGCAATTGGCTGAAGGTAATTTTACCATCGCTGAAGGGCGCCCCAATTACGCCGTTTTTCAGGGCCTTGGAGGAAATACGTATAGTTCTAGGCCTGATGGAGAAGGAATGATAACTATTTCAGAAGTGAATGAAGCAAACAAAACACTCACGGGTACTTTTCGTTTTAATGCTTTTCTGCCGGGGATTGATACCATTTATGTTTCAAAAGGTGTATTGCACAATATTTCTTACGCTGGCGCAGAAATTACAGATCCTACCAACGCAGGAACTTTTAGTGCAAAAGTGAACGGCGACACGTTTACGCCTCTTTCTGTTTCAGCTAACGACACAGGCAACACGCTCGTTATTGCCGGAGTAGGAGCTAATTCACAAATTGTAATTTCGATGCCTTCCAATGTTGAGCCTGATGCATATACAATTCCGAGATCAGGGTTCAATGCAAAATACCAAGATGCAGATGGGCTAGATACAACCGAGGAAGGATTGATAACTATCCTAGAGCACAATATTTCAGAAAGAACTATTGAGGGAACTTTTTCTTTCGTCACAAATAGATCTGAAATAACGGTAGGTGCTTTCAATGTAACCTATTAAATCCCACCATTTCTTAAAACTCCCTTCAAAAGGTTAAACCTTGTTAATTTACACTAAACTTAGGTTAATACTTCGTTGAACGCCTTTGTTAATGCTATATTAGGATATATCCGAATGAAGTTGAGCAGTTGTCTTTAGAGGAATGATGAAGAAAAAACAACTGTATAATTTAAAACGAAAGATGATGAAGTTTACTGAAAAAATGTCAAATAAATTAAACGAGCTGTTGGAGAAAAATTATGATGCCGAAAAGGGTTATAAGCAAGCTGCCGAAAAAGTGGAAAATACTCAAATGAAGCAGTTCTTTACCGAACAGGCTCAAAAACGTTACGATTTTGGTCACGAATTAAAGACTGAAATTAAAAACTATGGCGAAACCCCTGAGAAAGGTGGAAGTGCCACTGGAACCATGCACAGAACGTGGATGGATATTGAAACCGCCTTTTCTTCAAACAACGAAGAAACTATTTTAGGCGAAGTTCAAAAAGGTGAAAAAGCCGCTGTTGAAGAGTATGATGAAGTAATTAAAGATACTACATTGCCTCCAACAACCCAGAAAATTTTAACCAATCAGCGCAACAGCATTAACAGTGCGTGGCAAAGTGCCAAAAATTTTGAAGCGATAGTTTCTTAGAAGTTAAGAACTATGATTAAGAAAAAATGAAACCGTTCCCTATTTGGGAATGGTTTTTTTTGTGAACAACTCCTCGTATTTTTGCTTCATCAAAGACAGGGATTTTTCTATTTTTACCTTCAAGGTTCAATTTCGAGGTTTCAAGTTCCAAGTTTCAGGTTGAAAGTTCAAAAGCTTTACAAATACCAACTTTCAATAGGCAGTAAGCAATTGCAATAATCAATAATAATAAACAATAAATAACATTCAATGTATTTAATTTTCGATACAGAAACCACAGGGCTTCCCAAACGTTTTAACGCTCCCGTTAGCGATACTGATAACTGGCCACGCTGTATCCAGATCGCTTGGCAGTTGCACGATGAAATGGGGAATTTAATTGAGCATCAAGATTATTTGGTGCAGCCTGAAGGTTTTAATATTCCCTTTGATGCTGAAAAAATCCACGGAATTTCTACCGAATTGGCAACTGCTGAAGGGATTTCTTTAGAAGAAGTAATTGAAAAATTTAATACTGCGCTTTCAAAAACTAAATTCCTTGTCGGTCAAAATGTTGGCTTCGACCTTAATATTATGGGAGCGGAATTTTTCCGCATGGGAATGGAAAATCCGTTGCCCAACTTGCCTGTTTTGGACACTTGTACCGAGACTACTGCCCAGCTTTGCCAAATTCCAGGTGGGCGTGGAGGAAAGTTTAAACTACCAACTTTAACCGAACTTCACCAATACCTTTTTAACGAAACTTTCGGCGACGCGCACAACGCAACCGCAGATGTTGAGGCAACAACACGTTGCTTTTTGGAATTGGTGCGACGTCAGATATTTACAAAAGAAGAATTAGATGTTCAGCCAGATTACTTCGAAAATTTTTCAGAAGTAAATCCGAAGACGATCCAATTAATCGGGCTAAAGCATATCAATCTTAAAAAAGCTTCGGAAAAAATCCGGAAGCAAATGCAAGCCGCTTCGGATACCGAAGAGATTTCTTCCGAAGAAATAAAGGAAAACATTGCTACTTTAGAGGAAGCACCTTTTGTTCACCTTCACAATCATTCGCAGTATTCCATTTTGCAATCTACGTCTAGTACTGGAGATTTGGTAAAGGCGGCGGCGGCAAACAATATGAAGGCGGTGGCAATGACTGATACCGGAAACATGATGGGCGCTTTTCACTTTGTGCAGGCGGTTAGCAATTATAACAAATCTCTTTCCGAAGAAGATAAGGACAAAGAATTAAAAGGTATTGTAGGCTGCGAGTTTTTTGTGTGCGAAGATCATCTCAACAAAAGCCACAAGGACAATGGTTACCAAATTGTTATGCTTGCCAAAAATAAAAGTGGCTACCACAATTTGGCAAAAATGTCTTCTATTGCCTATACGGAGGGTTTTTATTACGTACCTCGAATTGATAAAAATATAGTAGAGAAGTATAAAAAAGATATTATTGTTTTAACGGGAAGCCTTACTGGCGAGGTACCCGGAAAGATTTTGAATATAGGTGAGAACCAAGCTGAAGAGGCTTTGCTTTGGTGGAAGGAAATGTTTGGGGAGGATCTTTATGTGGAAATTATGCGCCACGATCAAGAAGATGAAAAGCGCGTAAACGATGTTTTGGTCAATATGGCAAAACGCAATAACGTAAAGCTCGTTGCCTGTAACAACACCTATTATATAGATAAGGAAGATGCCAATGCCCACGATATTTTGCTCTGCGTAAAAGATGGCGAAAAGCAGGCGACTCCAATAGGACGTGGCCGCGGATATCGATACGGCTTGCCAAACCAAGAGTATTATTTTAAAGGTCAGGACGAAATAAAGGCCTTGTTTAAAGACCTTCCTGAAGCAATTTTAAATATAGAGGAGGTTGTTTCAAAAATTGAATCTTACTCTTTACATCGCGACGTCCTGCTTCCCAATTTTGGAATTCCCGAGGAATTTTTGGATCCCGGAGATGTTGATGGTGGTAAACGCGGTGAGAATGCATTTTTAAGACATTTAACTTATGAAGGCGCTAAACGTCGGTATCCTGAATTGATAGAGGTTTCCTATGAAGCGCTTACCAGTTTTGAGTTTCCAGAAGAAGCATCAGATCGGATTAAAGAAATAAAACAACGCCTTGATTTTGAATTGGAAGTAATTGCCAATACAGGTTATCCGGGTTACTTTTTGATTGTACAGGATTTTATCGCCGAAGCCCGAAGAATGGACGTTTCCGTAGGTCCCGGGCGTGGATCGGCAGCGGGAAGTGCCGTGGCCTATTGTTTGGGAATTACCAATATCGATCCCATTATGTACGATTTGCTTTTTGAGCGTTTCCTTAATCCGGATCGTGTAAGTATGCCCGATATTGATATCGATTTTGATGACGAAGGCCGAAGTAGGGTCATGGATTACGTTATCAACAAATACGGGAGTAATCAAGTGGCGCAGATCATCACTTACGGCACCATGGCGGCAAAATCTTCCATTCGCGATACGGCGCGGGTGCTGGATTTACCATTGAATGAAGCGGATCGGATTTCGAAGCTTATTCCGAATATGACCAAGCTGAATAAAATCTTCGGCTTTAGTGATGCGGAATTGCGAAGTCGTTTCCGTAGCGACGAGCTTCCGAAGGTGCAGGAGCTTTTAAATCTTTCCAAAGGAAGTGATTTGGAGGCACAAACCATAAATCAGGCAAAAATATTAGAAGGTTCTGTTAGAAACACAGGGATTCACGCGTGTGGAGTGATTATTACACCCAGTGATATTACTAATTTCGTCCCGGTTGCCACAGCTAAAGACTCCGATTTATATGTGACTCAGTTTGACAACTCGGTTGTGGAAAGTGCAGGCTTGTTAAAGATGGACTTTTTGGGTCTAAAAACCTTGACGCTTATAAAAGACACCGTAAAACTTGTAAAGCACAAACACGATATTGACCTCGATCCAGACTTTTTTCCGCTCGACGATGTAAAAACATACGAACTCTTCCAAAGAGGGGAAACCGTTGGGATCTTCCAATATGAATCTGCCGGAATGCAGAAATATATGAAGGAATTAAAACCAACGGTCTTTGCAGATTTAATTGCAATGAACGCCTTGTACCGTCCTGGGCCGATGGAATATATTCCCAGTTTCGTAAAAAGAAAGCACGGCGAGGAGGAAATTGAATACGATCTTCCTGCAATGGAGGAATATTTAGAGGAAACTTACGGGATTACGGTTTATCAAGAGCAGGTGATGTTGCTCTCGCAGAAATTGGCTGGATTTACCAAAGGTGAAGCAGATGTTTTGCGGAAAGCGATGGGTAAAAAGCAGATAGCTGTTCTTGATAAAATGAAACCGCAATTTATTGCTCAAGCTTCAGAAAAAGGTCACGATGCCGTAAAATTAGAGAAAATCTGGAAGGATTGGGAAGCCTTTGCGAGTTACGCCTTTAACAAATCGCACTCTACGTGTTACGCTTGGATTGCGTACCAAACCGCCTATTTAAAAGCGCATTATCCCGCAGAATATATGGCGGCAGTGTTGAGCAACAATATGAGCGACATAAAGCAAGTAACATTCTTTATGGACGAATGTAAGCGAATGGGAATGAATGTTTTAGGTCCTGACGTAAACGAATCTTTTCACAAGTTTACTGTAAACGATGAAGGTGCCATCCGCTTTGGAATGGGCGCGGTAAAAGGTGTTGGAAGCAGTGCCGTGGCAACCATTGTGGAACATAGGAAAGATGGAAAATACAAATCCATTTTCGATTTAGCTAAGCGTATCGATCTTCGTTCGGCAAACAAAAAAGCTTTTGAAAACCTAGCCCTTGCAGGAGGATTTGACAGTTTTGATACCCACCGCGCACAATATTTACACGACGAAGGTGATGGGATTATGTTTCTTGAAAAAGTGTTGCGCTATGCGGCAAAATATCAAGAAACGGAGAATTCGGCACAAGTTAGTTTGTTTGGAGGAGCTAGTGAAGTTCAGATTCCAGAACCAGAAGTGCCACCTTGTGAACAATGGGGCACGATGAAAAAATTGAAGCAGGAAAAAGAAGTGGTTGGAGTTTATATTTCGGGCCATCCACTGGACGATTTCCAAATAGAAATGAAGAGTTTTACCAATTGTAAAGTTTCAGATTTTAATAGATTAGAACATTTCTTGAACAAGGAAATGACTTTTGGAGGCGTAGTAAGTGATGTGCAACACCGAGAATCGAAAGCTGGAAAAGGTTGGGCTATTTTCGCGGTAGAGGACTATGAAGACAGTTATGAATTCAAGATTTTTGGAGAAGATTATTTAAAATGGCGCCATTTCTTAGTTCCGAATAGCTTTATTTATGGCCGTGTTTTCGTAAAAGAAGGCTGGACAAATCGTGACACCGGTAAAAAGGGAGATCCGCGACTTCAGTATAACAGTTTTCAATTGCTTCACGATGTAATGGAAAACAATTCAAAAAAGCTAACCCTTCAAATTCCGTTAGGCGATTTGGAAGATGGCAGAATTGATTCGCTTAAAGATTTGATACAAACACATAAAGGGGAAAAACAACTGTTTTTTGTGGTTTATGAAATGAACGAGAAAATTAAACTCACCATGCCTAGTAGAAAGCAAAAAGTGAATATTTCAAAAGAATTGCTGGACGAGCTGGAGAAAGAGCAAGTTCGGTATAGATTGAATTGACGCTGTGAGAGACCTAACAGGTCTTACTTCGACATTCGTAGCTTTACGCGAAGAATGAGAGACCTGTTTGGTCTTAATTGTTAATGACAATAGAAATAAACAATACCCCCATTTCCTAAACATATATTAACACGCTAAATTATCTTATAAAATTTCTTACTTTTGGGAATTAATTAAAAACAAGATTATGGCATTAGAAATAACAGACGCGAATTTTGAAGAAATGGTTTTAAAAAGTGATAAGCCAGTGTTGGTTGACTTTTGGGCAGCCTGGTGCGGACCTTGCAGAATGGTAGGGCCAATCATTGAAGAAATAAGCAAAGAATACGAGGGCAAAGCCGTTGTAGGGAAATTAGATGTAGATGCGAACCAAGAGTTTGCTTCAAAATATGGAGTTAGAAACATCCCAACGGTTTTGGTTTTCCAAAACGGTGAGGTTGTAGGGCGTCAGGTAGGCGTTGCTCCTAAAAACGTTTATGCAGAAGCAATTGACACGCTTTTGTAAGATTTCGATTAAAAAATAAAATTATAAAAGGCTTGGCGTATTGCTAGGCCTTTTGTTATTTTAGTGGAATTGTCTGGTCGAGTACTCCAGACAGTTATCGGGAGTGCTCTAAAGAACATTGAAAATTTGAAATAATTATAAAAGATACCCGTCTACGCGGGCCTAAATATGAAAAAAACAGAAAAAGTACAAGATAGAATCGATGGTAAATTATTAGAGGAACGCAAAGTTTTTTTATGGGGAATGGTGGACGATAAAAGCGCAAGACACGTTGTTGACAGATTGATGTATTTGGATGCCCTTAGTCACGATGAAATTAAATTCTACATTAATAGTCCAGGCGGATATGTTACTTCGGGTTTTTCGATCTACGATACCTTACGCGAAATAAAAAGTCCAGTTTCAACTATATGTACTGGCTTGGCAGCTTCCATGGGGAGTATTTTGCTTTCAGCTGGAGAAAAGGGCAAGCGCTTTATTCAGCCACACGCCAGAGTAATGATTCATCAGCCTAGTGGTGGCGCTCGTGGAGTTGCAAGCGATATTGAAATTACCGCCCAGGAAATTTTAAAAACCAAGGAAATCAGCGCACGCATCTTAGCAGAAAACTGCGGACAGACATTTGAAAAAGTAATGAAAGACTTTAATCGCGATCATTGGATGGATGCCGAAGAATCTGTGGAGTACGGAATAGTTGATGGAGTAATGAAATAGCTCCCTTTTTTAGACGAATTGGCTCTAGTTTAATTGAGCGTTGATATTAATTTCAAATCCATATTTTGGAGATTTCAAGTTGGCTCGAACGTAGGAAATTCAATTATTCCCTTTAGGGTTAGGGTAAAAATAATTGGATTTTCGGCCCTTTGCTCTTACCCCTTCCCTAAAGGGTGACAAAGTGCCGAAAATTAGATGTTTCAATAATAATAACCAGTTTAAACTTGAGCCGTCGGATTGTAATTTGAGACTTGAGACCTGCCTGCGGCAGGCAGGTGTGAGACTTCAGACGATTTAATAGCTGAAAAATAGTCTTAATCAATTTAACTTTATAATAAATTAATGGTCAATTGTTTGTGTTTGAGTAAGTATAGGTATAAACCATTCTTTGCTAAATTGATATGGCATTAAAAACAGAATGAAAGTCTGTTGCATTCGTTAGATTCAGAGTCGTGATGAATTGTATACTTGGTTTTAATAATTGATCTAATTTGTGCTATTCGTGGCGGTATTTTAACCCTAAGTTAGATAAAGTTCGTGATCTTGGACGGGCTCGAATTATGGACTTAACATCAACAAGACTATTTGTTATTTTTATAAATGAAATCTATCTAAACTTCGAAAAATGAAAAAAATAACTTTATTATTTGTGCTAGCAGCTACTATTATGTTTAGTTGCAAGAATGACGAAAAGAAGGAGGTTACTTCAGAAGAAACTGTAAAAGACATAGAAACCGACGACTCCCAAGTTATCGATGATCACAATTCCCGAATCGCACTGGATTGGGCTGGAATATATCAAGGTACCACGCCTTGTGCAGATTGTGAAGGAATTAAAACCGTATTGGAACTCAAGGACGACAAAACCTATACACTTTCCCAAACCTACCTTGGGAAGTCTAAGACAGATAATGAATTTAAAAGCAGTGGAAATTTTACTTGGGATGCTACTGGATCAAAAATAACGCTTAAAGGTGGAGATAGCGAGTTAAAGTATAAAGTAGGGGAAAACCAATTGCTGATGCTAGACGCCAAAGGAAAAATGATTAATCGCAAGATGTCTGATCTGTATATTCTGAAGAAAAGAAAATAACTTGGGAATCTGAGATTTATAGTCTCATTTAAACTGGTTTAATTGGATGGCTGTAGAGCTTTAATAGTATTTCTGAACAAATGCCGCTGAGTGATTTTTGCTAAATCGCATAGCGATTAATTAAAAGTTGTACCGTAAGAAAGTTTAAAAAATGTTACCGAACAAAGGTCGCTGAGTGATTTTGATTAAATCGCATAGCGATTTAATAAAAATAGTATCGAAGCGTGGATATTGAAAAAGGAATAAACGAAATTACAGGTTTTAAAAACCTAGAGCTGCTTGCAAAACAAGTGGTAGAAGGTTTTATTTCGGGACTTCATAAGAGTCCGTTTCACGGGTTTTCTGCGGAATTTGCCGAGCATAAAACCTATAATAACGGAGAAAGTACCAAACATATCGACTGGAAGCTCTTTGCCAAAACCGATAAGCTCTACACAAAACGTTACGAAGAAGAAACCAATCTGCGTTGCCATCTTATTGTGGACAATAGCAGCTCCATGCATTACCCAAAACTGAAACAGTTCCATATAAATTCCTTGAACAAAATTGGGTTTTCGGTATTGGCTTCGGCGGCAATTATGAACTTGATGAAACGGCAGCGCGATGCTGTTGGAATGAGTATTTATAGCGATAAATATGAATTTTACGCTTCGGAAAAGGGGAGTGAACGGCATCATCACATGCTTCTTCAACATCTAAACAAGGCCTTACTTTCTTCAAATGAAAAATCAGAAACGAAGACCTACGAACACCTACATCTAATTGCCGAAAAACTGAAACGTCGTTCTTTGGTCTTTCTTTTTACCGATATGCTCCAAAGTGATGCCGAGGCCGAAAAACTTTTTGAAGCCCTTCAACATTTAAAATACAACAAACACGAGGTAATCCTCTTTCACACTTTTGATAAAAAACATGAGGTAAACTTCGACTTCACTAACCGGCCAAAGCGTTTTGTGGATGTGGAAACTGGTGAGCATATAAATCTGTATGCCGACAATATTAAGCAGCAATACGAAGAAGCGATACAGAGTTATTTTACCGAGCTTCAATTGCGATGCGCCCAATACAGAATAAAATATGTGCTAACCGACATCAACGAAAGTTTTAATAAAATTTTGACTACGTACTTAGTGGAACGACAGAAGTTCGGGTGAGTAGAGAGTAGTTGTTAGCAAGTAGGCAAGTAGATTATTACTTTTGATTCTACTTTAATACTTCCTATTCAGCTTCTGATCCCCTTGAGGTATTAGCACTTTCTGGTTTGGAAATCATTAGTGTCCGATTAAAATATTACAAAACTCTGTCAAAGATAATGGGCGTTTAGAACTTTTTTATTAATCAGACACTTCCAGGTTAAAAGTTCCATTAGTTACTGAAATTTGAGAATCATCATCGTAATTATTAATCGCGGTGAAGGAGAACGTGCCGGCGATACGGTTGCCACTGTATTCTGTAACCTTTACTAAGCCTGTGCCTTCTCCAAACGTGTAATAGCTAGTTACCAGCCCATCATCGGAAACTGAAGAGTAGGAGGCAGAATTTTCTGTAGAGTCACCTACTATATAATCACCTATTCCTGTCACGTTCACTAGAATTATATCTATTTCGTTACTGTAATCAGAAGTGCCACCATCAATAAACAGCGCTGAAGATTCATCGTAAAGGCCTTTATAGCATCCGGACATTGCAGAAAAATCTATGGCAGTTCCCGCAACGGAAGCCTTAAAATCTCCAGCAGACATGTCGGACTCATCGTCTGAACTAAGATCACAGGAAATTAAACAGATGCTAAAAAATGCCATTATCGATAATTTTACTAAATTTTCCATGGTTTTGAATTTTGTTTTGCACGTATCGCAGGTGAGTTTCAAATGTATTGATGGAATATTTAATGTAAAATACCTAGTAGAGGGTATATTACTTTTTAAGGCTAAAGTTGCGGTAAAATAAAGGGTGATATTAAATTTGGAGAAGTCTATTCTTATTAAAACAGTGGCTTTATGGCATTTATGTGAGTTATTTGGATAGGCTTTGATTGGGTTTAAGCATAAAGTTTAGGGCAATTAATTCAGGTTTATTCCCTTCAAAATGGAGTGCTTAAAAAAATATAATTTTTTTTCAAAAAATAGTTTGTTAGAACCAAATGGAGTGGTATATTTGCCACCGCTTAATACAGCAAGGAACACGTTTCCAAAATGTATTGGTAACAATTTTTCACTTTGCCCAACTGTTGTTGGGGTTACCTGAAAAGGTTAATTGAAAATTTGGTCTGGTAGTTCAGTTGGTTAGAATACCTGCCTGTCACGCAGGGGGTCGCGAGTTCGAGTCTCGTCCAGACCGCTTAATGCCTTTGAAGAAAGGCATCTCACTCAAGAGTGAGTTTTAATAATGTTGTGTTGTCCTCTAAAGCTTTAGCGACAGAGGATGTGGTTTGATCCCGATAGCTATCGGGAAGACCGATGAGAAGCTTTTCCACACGGAGAGGCTTTTTTTGTTTTCGGGTAGTTTGCAAATTTAAAAGGGTTGCAAAAAGGTTGCAGTCCTAAATAAAAAGGTTGCAGTTGCCGAGTTGTCTAAAAATAACTTCTATTCAAACAATTTTTTTAGAAAGTTAGATTTTAAAGAATGAAAACTTCTTTATTATGCCAACTTAAAGATTCAAGAGAAGGAAAGCATTTTGCATCTGAAGGTAAAATAATCTCCGTTCCTTCGAATTGGGAGATAGACCATTTAGAGTCGTTGTCTTTTACAATTGGTGACACTCTCACAATATATTCATTGTTCACTGTAATCAAGCCTCTGTCAAAGGCGCGATGAAGGTTAGGAGATAGTGAGATGCCATTTGGAATGTTGTCTTCATTAGAAAGCCTGAAAGGAACTATATGGCAAGCATCAATCATTTGAATGTTTTTGGTGGTTTCTACTCGCATACCAGATATACAGCAACTATAGTTGTCTATTTTTGGAATGGTCCTTTTAAAAACGCCGCCTCTCACAAAGATTTCTTCGTCATACTCTTCTTCCTTGAGCTTCTTTTTTGATACGCTTTACTTGGTGATCAACCCCAATTATAGTGTTTACTTAGAAATTGGGATTGAGCTATAAAGGAAGAATGCTGCATTTTTATTAAGCATACATCCTTAAAATCTCCACTAATTCAGGAATGGAATGTATTTCCAGTTTTTCAAATACCCGATTTTTATAAGTGCTTACCGTTGAGGTATGGAGGTTTAATTGGTTGGAGAGCTCTTTTAATGGCAGTCCTTCAACTAACTTGTTTGCAACTTCAAGTTCTCTGTTTGATAAAGTTTCAAGAGGGGAGGAGCTTTGTGGTTTGTTAAGGGTATGTGAAAACATGGAATCTCTTATTTCCTCACTTATATACCTACCTTTTTGAAGCATTGCGGAAAGAGCTTCATCAATTTTCTCTTTGGAAGAAAGTTTGTTTAAGAACCCATCCGCACCCATTTTTAAATAGCGCAAGGCGTACAATTGTTCATCTTGGGAAGAGAAAACAAGTATCTTTAATTTTGGTTGTTTTATATGAATAAAATCGATGGCCTGCTGTAAGGTACCATTCGGCATGTTTACATCAAGGATAACAAGTTCAAAACTTTCTTTGGAAATAAGAGCGGAAAGTGATTTATAATCTTCTACTTCAGATAATAGGGCGTGGGGACGAAGCTGTTTTATAACTTGCACAAGTCCCATACGCACTATACCGTGATCATCCGCAACTAAAATGCGAGTGCCAGTGTGCATGGTAATTTATTTTTCGATTTAGGGCAGGATAACAGTGATTTTGGTGCCCACATTGTGGGTAGAATCAATTTCTATTTTTCCTTGCATCAAGGATACGAAATTTCTGACAATATTCAAACCTAATCCGGCACCTATTTCTCCATTTGTACCTTTAAAAACAGGGCTTCGAAAGGTGAAAAGAGATTCTTGGATCTCTAATTCCATCCCCGCTCCAAAATCGATTATAGATAGAGTTGTAGTGTTTTTTGTTCTAAAAGCTTCAAAGTGAATAGGTTTATCTCTATGTGAATATTTGATGGCATTGTCTAAAAGCTTTTCTAAAATGGCAAAAATTAAAAATGGATCAGTTTTAAAAACCAAACTTTCATCTCCTTGAAATTGGAAGTTTATTTTTTTGGCAGCTAGCTTTTTTTCAAACTTCGTTTTCAACTTGATAAATAAGTCTAAAGCCAAAAGATTTGATTTTTCTGGTTTAAAACCATTCATTTGGGTTTTAAACCATTCGTTTGTATCTGTAACTGTTTGGAGATTTTTTTTTGCATCCTGATGTATTCTAGGCAATAATTTAAAAAAATCATCTTTAGCAATGGTCTCACTTTCCACTGCTTCGGTTAACCAGATCAAACTTCCAAAAACCTCTTTAAAATCGTGCGAAAGTAGTGAGATCCAACCTGACTTTAATTCGTTTTCTTTCTGTAAGCGTTCTATTTCAGCGGATAGTTTTTTTATTTCCGATTTCATTATTTAAATATTCGTTTGATCTTTTCTGCTACCCTTCTTTGTACTTGTTGTAGCGCCTTATGATTTTTGGATGCGAAACTTTCGTTTTTTTATTTTTAACTTTCCCCTTGATTCATTTTCACTCCCAACCATTTTGAAAGCATATTACCCAAGGATTGCTTTAAGAGTGGTTTGGTTAAAAAATCGGTCATTCCGGCTTCTAGGCATTTTTCCTTTTCTCCAGGTAGACTTCCAGCGGTAAGTGCAATTATGGGGACTTCCATATGCGCTTCAGTAGCTCTGATTCTTCGCGTAGCCTCGAGACCGTTTAAAGTTGCCATTTGTACGTCCATTAAAACGATGTCTGGCTGTTCTTGAAGATATTTCTCCACTGCTTCCTCTCCATTTTTTGCCTCAAAAACTAAGGCTTCAGAAACAAGACTTTGTAAAAACAACTTTGTTAGGTACATATTAACTTCGTTATCTTCGGCAATTAAAATTTTTAGACCGGGAGTTTTCGGCACCAGAGGAATCTCGTCAAGGGTTTTGATTTTGTCCAATGCAACATTCTTGAGTCCAGACAAAATCTGATACATCTGCTTCATGCGGATGGGTTTTACGAGCCTACTCTCAATTTCCAATTCATCGCAGGCTAATTTTAGCTGATCGTCATCAGAAGAACTGTATAACACTATAAAAGGTTGTTCATGGGTAGGGGAGGGTTTTAGACCCTTTATTTTCCGTATTGTTTCAATGCCATCCATAACGGGCATGTGATAATCCATAATTATTACATCAAACTCTGGATGATCTATCATAACCAGCAGAGCTTTGAGGCCGCTATCGGCCTCTTCCACCTCAATACCTTTGATTTCCAACATCCGTCGCAAAATTTTTCTGTTGTTTTCATTATCATCAACAATCAGTACTTTTTTGATTTCCTGTAGGCCATTCTCTATTTCCTCACTTTCTACTTTGAATTCAAGATCAAAGAAGAAATTACTGCCTTTTCCCTGCTCACTTTCCAGTTGCAACTTAGAGTTTGCCAAAGCCAATAATTTATTGGAAATAGAGAGTCCCAGTCCTGTTCCCCCAAAACGCTTGGTGATGCTGCTATCTTCTTGTGAAAAAGCATTGAATATTTCTTGTTGTTTGTTCTCGTGGATTCCAATTCCAGTATCCTTAACTCCAAATCGCAATTGCATTTTTCCGTTTCCGTGATCATTTAATATTTTAATATAGAGCTCTATTTCACCGGTTTCCGTAAATTTTAAAGCGTTGCCCAAAAGATTGACCAGTATCTGTTTTAACCGCATCGCATCAGCCCAGATATATTGAGGTATGTCATGATCAATATCCATCAACATCTCCAAACCTTTTTTATTTATTCCGTAGGACACAATATTAAATGCTTCTGAAACCACTTCCTCCACTTCAATTCTATCAATGGCAAGTTTCATATTGTTGCTTTCCATTTTGGAAAAATCTAGAATATCATTAATGATACTGTACAGTGAAACCCCCGATTGGTTAATGATCTCTAAATACTGTTTTTGGGTGTCATCCAGATTTGTTGCGAGGGCAAGTTCTGTAAACCCGATAATCCCATTTAATGGAGTGCGAATTTCGTGGCTCATATTCGCCACAAACTCAGATTTTGCTTTATTCGCTTCTTCTGCCTCGGTTTTTGCTTTTTTAAGTTCGTAATCCAATTTCTTTTGCTCGGTAATGTCCAGCACATTCGCCAAAACTTGTTTGTTTCCTTCTGCATCTTCATCTAAGGCACTTGTAAAATACCAGATCGCTTTTTCCCCATTTTTTTTGATAATAGCCATTTCTCCCGAAGCATGTTCATAGTGTTGTACTGCCTGCAAATAAGCTTGTATCTGCCCGTGTTTTTCAGGATCGATCAGATCAAACAAAGTGGATTTCTGCATTTCTTCTTGAGAATAACCGGAGGCTTTAAGTCCGGCGGGATTAACCTCTAAAAAGTTACCCTCCAGGTCGTGAACACTCAAGATGCCTTCAATGTTATTAAAAAGTCGATAAAACTTTTGCTCGCTCTTTTTTAGAAGCTCCTCGCGTTTTACAAATTCGGTTACATCGCGACCTATAACAAATATCAATTTAGTTTCTGTTTCAGGAATACAGGTCCATTCTATCCACTTAACTCCGCCTTCTTTAGTATGATATCGATTCGTAAAGTTGACAACTGGTTTACCTGTTGTGAGTTTCTGCATCACTTCTACAGTGGCTCTTCTATCCTCGCGATCAATAAAATTGATAAAAGGCGATGCCATAAATTCTGCATCTGTCCAGCCTAAGGTTTTGGAAAATGCCGGGTTCAGCTTCAGAAACTTTCCCTCGAAGCTCACAATCCCTATGAGATCGCTTGAAAGTTGAAATAGATGATCGTGTTTTTCTAATCGCTGTTCCTTTTCTTTGCTCAATATCCATTTTGTAATCTGCGCTGCCGCTTTTTGAAGCGTTTTGTCATCAGATTCTGTAAAGGTTCGTTCTTTGTTGTCAATGATGTTTAGTGTCGCAACGTGTTGGTCTTCTGAATTAAGTATAAATTGAGATTTCCAAAATTTCACATCTATATCACACAAGGTAGAAGTTGATCGTTTAAACTCTAAGTTGTGCTTATCAATAAACTCTTCAGGATTGTATGAACCTTTCGGCCATATTTTTAAAACGGAATCGTTGGAAGAGGCCAAAACATACGAATCGCCTTCCTCAAAAAAGACAACAGTACACAAAGCGACATCTGTCAATTCTGCTACAGAGTCAACTAAAAACTGAAAGGTGTCTGTATAGCGATCGCTAAGAGTTTCGAATCGATCGATTAACTGTTGTGGAGTTGCTGGGGACTGAGAGTTCGGTTTTGCCATTGTTTTGGGATGATGAATTTTTGAGAAATATTTTATAGTGCGGTAAAACTGTATATAACGTTAATAGAATAAGTGTCTTTTTCCTTCGCCACCAATGATTGGGCGGCAATAGGGGAAATGGTATATTTAATATTCAAATTTTTATCGAGAATGGGTGTTCCATTGGCAATAATTTTTTGGGAAGTAGGAGACAGGGAAACATTTGGTGATTCTCCTTCTACGCCCACTTGCAAAATACTGGATGCTACATCAGACTGGACACCAGATTTTCTAAAAAAAGGTACATCTGTTTTAACGTACAGCTCATAGGTTTCATTATTTGAGATCCTTAATTGATTCGGAATTAATTTTGACTGCCCATTTTGATAATGAGCTATGGTGTTAAATTCAAAATTAACTGCACTGCCCGAGGTGGGAATGGTTATTTCTGAAAGCGGAAGTACCTTTAATGTGAAGTCGATATTCTGTTGTGAAGCAGTGGTGTTATCTGTGCTTTTTGCATTTAGATTTATCTGAAATTTATAGGTTCCCGCCTCGAAAAATTGATTTTTAAAATCTGATTGGGATACGGAAAGATTTAGTTCAAATTCATTTCTATTGCCGTTTTCAACATGGAAGCTATTGCCCTGAGTAAAATCTTTCCAGCTAGCAGTGAGCGGTAAAGTTGCTATTTTTGCGTTGTTGCCGCCAAGATTAAACATGGAAATATTGCGCGTTCCCTGTACTCCTTTTGATGAAGTAAACTGAATGTTGGAGGAAGCACTTTTAGCAAATAACTTAAAGTTGACGGTATTTCCTAGAGCAAAAACGCCCAGTTCCTTCGAAACGCTTGGGGGGGCCACTCTGAACTGTTCCAAAGAGTTTATTTCCTTATAACTGACGTTGCTGGCCGTAAGCCAAGAAATTGTCTGAGGAATGGAAATTAGTAAATTGAAGGAGTTTGGGGTAAAATCGTTATCATAATTATGCGTAACAACTAAGGAGTAATTTCCAGCTACAAAGGCATTATTTAAAAAAGCTTCGGCAAGCATTTTAAATTTGAACGTTATGTTTCCTTGTTTATATCTTCCCGAAGGGTGTGGATAGTACCAAGCTTGCGGGCTAGTAGTGAAAGATTGGAAGCCGGGTAATCCATCCTTCCCTTGGAGTGGAGAATCTTCTCCTCCAATGCTATCAAATTGCCAATTAAGCACGGAATTTGTTAATAAAACTCCCGATAGGGTGGTGTGGGAAAAATTTTGACTGTTTATGGCCCAGATTGCTGGGTCGTTATGATTATCCCACTTCTTATTTCTTTGGGCATTCATAACAGTTTGAATCGTTACGAATTCTGCTCGATTAAAAATATTATGAGCAGGCACAACAATATTTACATCCTGCGCCTCCACCGTCATCAGTGTTCCAAAGAATAAAAGAATTCCTAAAATAATCAATTTATAAATTTTCATATTCTTGCTTTATTAAAATTTCTTCACCTTAATTTCAGTATCCTTTTTTCTGTATTTAAAAATCAAAGGGCGCGCATAATCCGCACTTTCTACCACAATTTTTTGGGAAGGATTAATGTATTCATATTTGCTGTTTTCAATATAGATATCGTACGTGCCATTGCCTAAGAAAAACTCAAATTCATTGTTTTGGTCTACCACGGTACTACTTATAGTACCTTCATTGTCTTTCGCATATATCACTACGCCGCGTACATACGTGTCTAACTTATCATAGGCTTGCTTTATTTCTACTAATTTTCCGATTACCATATTCTTTTTCACCAAGCCAATTTTTAAGGTTTTATTTTGGTTTACAATAATGCTTGCATCTGTAATCATCCGCAAGCCGGCAGTTTCGTTAATTTTTATGGTATAGGTTCCATCGGGAACATTTGAAAAGCGAACTTTACCGTTCTTGTCTGTAATAGCAACAAAGTCGTTCAGTTTTACCGTTTCATCAGCAATGACAACTTCATCGGAATCATAAACCCCGTTGAAATTTTTGTCGTGATATAATTGTAAACTAACTTTATGATTCCCTGCAGCTGTTGCTTTTATAAAGTATTTTTTAATCCCGACCTTAAACTGATAATTGCTTCCTGAAAAGCCAAAATTCATCGTTGAATTATATTCGGAATAATTCCCATAGCCCGTAGCAGCCCAGCTTTGGGAGAATTTGTATTCTATATTACCATTTAGTGTTTTGTTAGTATTACTATATAGTTCAGAATAATTAATTCCTGCTGAAATTGCTCCTGTAAGTATGTTGTTAATGGTTTGGAAGTTATAGGAGGCATAGGCATTATAATTGAAAAAATTCTTGGCTTCCATATTGTAATAATTGAGATCAATCACGTCATTGGGATTGATCTGGGCAGAAGCATTTAGGGAAAAACCCAAATAACGATAAGATAAAGTGGTTTTTAGACTGTGAAACCAGAGCAGATTTGAAGGTCTAGAATATGAGTATTCTGCGGAAATATCAAGGCCGTGACCATTAAAGGAGGTTCCTATATTGGTGCGAAAGCGGTACGAAAGTAATTCCTGTGCAAAAGAAGTATTTATACTTTTCTGTCTTTCAATTTGTGGAGAAAGTGTAAAACTCCATTTTGCAAGCGAAAACTGTGTTCCCGTCTTTAACGATTGCGTGCTGTAAAAGTAATATGGATAATAATCCTGACCGCCATAATCACCGGTTTGTTGCAGGCTTAAATATTCAGGTTGTACTTGGGAGTTCTGGTATTGCAAAAATAATCTTCCGAATTTAGAGATTTTATAACCTATATTTTGATTAAAGTTAAAAGAGCCGCGATTTAGTCCTGCATAGCTTTTACTCGCTATATCGTTTAGGGATTGAAATTCCCATTTCCCAAATCTAGTTTCGTAATTTAATCCTGCCGAGATACCTGTATTCTGATCGTCGTTTACGCTTCCTTTCTCGTGGCTAGCACCGGCTTCTACCCTAAAATTATGTATAGCACCTCCCACAAAGGAAGAAACAAAATTTGCCACTTGAGTGTCGGTCTCCAAACGCGGATTGTGGTCAAAAATATAGGAAAGCTTTCCGTTGAACTCATTGGTCTCTCCAAAGCTGAATTTTGCTCCTGCTATTTTGGATCCTTTATTCTCCGGAAAATAGGTCCCGTAGAGATTGTAGTTATTGTCTAAAGCGAAAACCTCTACAGCTTTGTTTTCGCCAATTTTGGTCTTTATCAATCCTCCTCTTCCCGATACAGAATAATCGTAATCGTTTGCGTAAACATTCCCTAGGCGGAGTAGGGAATTTTTTCTTTCCAATTCAAACCAAGTGTCGTATAAATTATACTGGTTTTCGGAAAAATAGTAATCGGTAGCAAGATTAAACCTTCCTTGCATATCCTTTCCAATTAAAAACTCGGTATTACCCTTTAATTGCAGATAATTGAAACCACTGCTCTGTTCATTATAGCCAACTTCTACAAAATTTTTACCCATTTCAAGACCGGGGCCGCGCATTACCTGCCGGTTATTAGACAAGATGATTAGCTTTAAATTGGTGTTCCCTACTTGTTCGTTATTTATTAAATCGGTTGCTCTTACACTGATATTATAATCTGGGTAAAAATCTCCTTGATGCCGAAGTGAAACCCGAAACTCGACCAATCTTTTTTCTTGTCCTTCCAAGGAAAGAGTAATTTCTTTTGGCTTTACCTCCAAGCCATCAGGTACGGTTTGAAATGTGAGCTTGATGGAACGTTGGGAGTAGCCTCTGTTCTCAACAAACAAAGAAATAGTAGATTCAGCTTGCGCAGGATTGATATAGGTTTCGCGCGAAAAGGAATATAGGGCAATGTGTTTTTCTTCATTTCTGTCAACAAAAAACGAAGCTTCCAAGCTTTTCTTTTCTCCTTGAATAAGGTATGATAGCTGGTAGCTGATTTCTTGCGATTTCATTTTCATAAAATCCGTATTCACTAAAAACTTTATAGGCAAGCGTTTTTTTTCGTCTTTTGCTAGGGTATAGGTGGATTGTGAAGATAAAAGAAGTCCTGGGTATTTCTCTTGAGGTGCGATGTTTTCAACAATAATCTCGCTTTCACTTAAATTCTTTAAAACAAGAAAATTGATAAAACTTTGTCCCTGTTCTACAGAAAGCGTATCCTTTTCAAAATAAAAACCCAGTTGATTTTCGTTTTGGGCATATGCATTGAAAAGGCCAAAAAGCACGAGTGCCAAAATTGGAACTGTGTTTTTTAGGTTAGGGTACGGTATGCGATTAGGGGATTTCAATTTAATTTTTAAAACTCAAAAGTTTTTTCGCCGACTCTTAAATCGTTGGTTCCCGCCATTTTTATGATAGAAACTCCTAGGTAAGATCCAGAAAGCCCTTCGGGAAGTTGAAAGTTTACAACTTGTTTGGTTCCGGGAAGCATGGAAATGTTGATAGGGTTCAATTTAAGTTCTTCACCTGTGCTTGTATTTGTAAGTTCCAACTCTACCGTGGCATCGTTTACCAAATTGCCATCGTTTTCTATTCCAACGGCAACTTTGGGAGCTGCAGCGGTTTCAGCAGTGATGTTCTTAATACTAACAATGTCTAAACTTAGATTAGTATTGTCCAAAGGAGTATAATAAACGTGCAGACCAAATTCAAACAAAGTGATGATTCCAATCCCTTTTTGTTGATCTGCAATATCCTTTTGCTTGCCTATCTGTGTGAAAAACAACATAGCGTTAGTCACTTCCGAAGTAGATGCGTTTGCAGGAATCTTCATAGTAACCATAATCTCCTTGTCATTTTTAGCTGGAAGATTGACGGAAGATTCAATCGTTGAAACCCAAGAAGAATTTGAATTTTCCAAGGTGTTAGGGTCAAAATATACTTTGTTGCCATCTTCTTCTCTTTTCCAATCTTTTGTGTTGACGTTAAAAACATAATCGATATCGGAACTGTTGCTTAGAATTACAGGCAAACTAACCGTTTCGCCCGGACTTCCGGTAAAGAACAATCGCGTGGGCGACATAGAGATTCCTTGAGCTATGGCTGAAGAACCACAAGTAAGTATAAGCAATAGAAGAATTGAAAACTGCAGGTAGGTACGCATTGGAACTTTGGGGATTTGAATTAAAAAAGATTCCCAAAATTACGTTAAAAATGTAATCTAGGGAATCTTTATGAGTTAAAACCGAAGTTATAGAGCCGTAGCGGTATAAGTTACATTTTGAGTATAAGTGCCAGCTGGTTTTCCTAAGATATCAGCGGAAGATGATTTGGCTGCAGGAATTTCGTAATCCAAGTCAAGCGTTAAAGCACTTCCAAGAGGCGCATTTCCAATAAGTACTTGGTCAGCTGTCGATAGTACAATTGTGTTTTGAGTACCTGCCATTGATCCACCCGTTGCGGCTTTGATAGTTAAAACATCTACTGGAATGTTGTTTGATCCATTTATAAAGTTTGCGCCATCTGCTTTTACTTTTACGTCAAAGTTTTTGGTTGAGGTAACGATCAAACTATTTGCAACAGTTGCTGTTTTTGTAGAGTTGTAATCTTCAGCAGTTACATAGTTGAAATCTACAGCACCACCATTCGCAACACTTCCTGCATCGATTGAAATTACATCACTCAAGATAATATTTACTGCTGTTGTGGCAGTGTGGTTTTGAGCCTGAACATTGTTAGTTCCAAATACAATTGCTCCAAGAGCTAAGGTTGCGATGATAAGTTGTTTTTTCATAATTTAGGGATTTAGGGATTTATTATTAATTTTTGATTTTGTCCTTTACTTTGTTTTGACACTACAAAGATAGAACGCACTTGAAGTTTATTTTGTAGTAGAAGTTGTAAGTGTGTGTAGTAAAATATCTACAGGAGGGAAGATTGCCACGAATGCGCTAATTGTTCAAAGGACGAATTTCATGTCTTGAGATTATTAATTAGGCATTGTATTAAAGCTGAAGGAAGAAAGGGAGGATGCTATAAATATATCAAAAATTGTGTAAGAAGCGATTTAGGTTGCGGAGGTAGCTGGTATTTCTTTGGTGTGGGTAATCGTCATGGAAACTTGGTATTTCAAAATAATACATTTGTGAATTCGTGGTGAAAAGCTGAAGAACTGTACCAGCATAAAAAAATCCCCTTCTATTAGTCATGATGGCTAATGGAAGGGGAAAGCTAATTCGTGCTGGTCAAACTATAGCGCAGTAGCAGTATAGGTTATCTTTTGTGAGTAGTGACCAGCGGGTTTACCGAGGATATCCACAGAAGAGGATCGGGCTTGGGGAATTATATAATCTAAGTCGAGGTTTAATTTACTTCCCCTGTCTGCGCCGCTAATCAAAACCTGATCTTGAGTGGACAGAATAATAGGAGAGGAGGTTCCTGTTATTTGTGAACTTTCGTTGCGTTTAATGGTCAATACATCCACCGGAATACTATTGGATCCATTTTCAAAGTTTTCACCATTGGCTTTAACCTTTAAGTCGAAGGGTTTGCTAAAAGTTATAATAAGACTGTTGGGAATAGTGGTTGTTTTCTCGGAATTGTAATCGTTTACATTTTCATAATGAAAATCTACACTTCCATTATTTGCTGCACTTCCTGGATCTATTGAAATTACATCTGCCAATACGAGGTTTATAGTTGTAGTTGCATTCTGGGCCCATATGGTATTGGTTCCAAATAGTACAAGACTTACAGTAAAAGCTATGAGAATAGCTATTCTCCTAAAGTAGTGAAAAAGTAGGTAGGTGTTCATTTCGATCTGGGGTTAAAAATAAAACCCGAAGGTAGGCCAAAGAACTAGTATTAACAAATTTTATTACCGTTAATCCGATTTTATTTCACTTCGTCGATTTTTTTAATGTATTCATTAATTTAAGGCGATTTTTTTTCTTTTATTCAAAATACACAATGGAACATTAGGAAAAATTGCCGATTTCGCACTTTTATAAATAACATATATGGATAGTGCTGAGACGTATTTTGAAAAGGAACCCAAAAAGCTACTAGGACTAAGAGATTTAAAGCTGTGTCGTTCCGTCAAGTTCAGTCTGTGATCCATTGTCAAAAAAGATAATCGCTTGTAAATTAGCCTCAAACTAAAAGGATTCCCAAGATTACAGCAACTGCAATCAAGGGAATCCCTAAACTCTGCGTTAAATATTTTTTGACTTATAGAGCGGTAGCAGTATAAGTTACATTTTGAGTATAAGTGCCAACTGGTTTTCCTAAGATATCAGCGGAAGATGATTTGGCTGCAGGAATTTCGTAATCCAAATCTAGTGTTAAAGCACTACCAAGAGGAGCATTTCCGATAAGTATTTGATCAGTTGTTGATAATACAACGTTGTTTTGTGTTCCTGCCATAGTTCCACCAGTTGCGGCTTTAATAGTTAATACGTTCACAGGAATGTTGTTTGTGCCATCCGTAAAGTTTGCGCCATCTGCCTTTACCTTTACATCAAAGTTTTTTGTAGAAGTAACTTTTAAACTAGTAGGAACGTTAACAGTTGTATCTGTGTTATAGTCCTCTGCTGTAACATAATTAAAAGCAACGGAGCCTCCATTGGCAACACTTCCAGCATCAATTGAGATTACATCACTCAAAATAATGTTTACTGCAGTTGTAGCGGTTTGCGCTTGTACATTGTTAGTTCCAAATACAATTGCTCCAAGAGCTAAGGTTGCGATGATAAGTTGTTTTTTCATAATTTAGGGATTTACGATTTATTATTATTATTTGATTTTGTCTTTTACTTTGTTTTGACACTACAAAGATAGAACGCACTTGCAGTTTATTTTGTAGTAGAAGTTGTAAGTGTGTGTAGTAAAACAACTACAAAGCCCTTACGGAAGGATTCTTATGAGGTGGCTTTAAATAGCAACACCTATATATAGAGTGATCTATATATCCTTCGAGATTAATAGCTAAACAGTATTCTAAAAATCTTCTTATTCTTATATTAAGTTAGTTGGAAGGCTTAATCTATAGCTTTAGGCGAAACAAAAGGTTTATTAGAAATCAGTAAAATGCAGTAGTTTCTAACCAGCTATATCATATTTGCGGGATTTCTGGTTGCCATCATTAGGGTAGATGTCTGGTTTTTTGAAAGCTTGGATGTTATGGTGCATTTATAAAGCAGCCATGAATAAATCCTGCAGCCGACTTGGAGCGGAGCCGTTTTTTTTAGGATAGCTTTGGTATTTTAATTCACACATAACTTTTGGCGAACAAGGAGTCGAGCCAAACCCGAGCAGACAATCTTGATATCCCCAAAATTTTAAGTTTTCTGCAGTAATTGAGGTTGTTAATCTAGCCTTTAACCATCAATTAACAACAGATTAACCCAATTTTCACTTTTACAAAAGGCTATTCTACTATCTTTATAAAAGAAAAAAAAATTGAATATTAACCACTAAAGAAAAACAAATTATGAGTGCATTTTCAGACAAAGTAAAAGGTAATTGGAATATTGCCAAAGGAAAAGCCAAACAACAATGGGGCGACCTTACGGATGATGATTTAGATTATGAAGAAGGTAAAGAAGACGAATTGAAAGGTCGAATCCAAAAAAAGACTGGTGAAACAAAAGAAAACGTCAATAAGTTTTTTGACAATATGAAGTTTGATTAAATTTAATCAGATTATTAAAATTAAAATCCCGCTCAATGCGGGATTTTTTATGTTTTAGATTATTATAATCTGTCTGTTAAGCCCTAGCTTTACAAGCAGATTCTTTTTTGACTATTATAATTATAAATTCACATTTCAAAATTCGAAACACTAACCCATAGATTCAATGATTCAAGAAACAATACAAAGTAGAAGAGCAGTATTTCCTGCGCAATATAACGACCAGCCAATAAGTAAAGCAGAGGTCGAAACCATTTTAAAAGCTGCAAATTGGGCGCCAACGCACAAGCGGACAGAGCCATGGCGTTTTAAGGTTTTCCACGGGGAAGCTCAGGAAAAGTTAGGAACGTGGAATGCCGAAAAATATAAGGAAACTACAGCCAACTTTAAAGACGTTACCTATAAGAAGTTTTATGATAATCCCACAAAATCTGGCTGCGTAATCGCAATCTGTATGCAACGCGAACCAAAGGGAAGCCTTCCGGAATGGGAAGAAGTTGCAGCCACAGCTATGGCCGTACAAAATATGTGGCTAACCGCACACGATCTCGGAATTGGTGCTTTTTGGGGAACTCCGGGCACCATGAATTACCTAAATGAACTAGTGCCGATGGAAGAAGGAGAAAAATGTTTGGGCTTTTTCTTTATGGGAAAATATGACGGTGAACTTCCAGAAGGAATTAGAAAATCCACCATCGAAGAAAAAACAGTTTGGATCTAATTAAGGTTCAAAGTTCAAAGTAAAAAATTAAAATGAGACCTGTTAGGTTTTATGGTTTTCCGATAAGCTGAAAATAGCGCGGTAGAACCATTAAAAACCGAACAGGTTTTTTTATAAATTAAAATTTGTAACTAATTTATTAGTTTAAACTAATAAATTAGTTACATTTGTAGTCTAGGATACAACATCTTATATCTCAAATCTAACATCTAATGTCTATAAAACCAAAACAACTCACCAAAGCCGAAGAAGATATTATGCAAATTCTATGGGATTTGGAAGAAGCGAATGTTGCTTCAATTATAGAAAAATTGCCCGAACCGAAACCAGCATATAACACGGTTTCAACCATAGTTCGGATTTTAGAAAGCAAAGATTTTGTCAATTACCGAAAGGAAGGAAGAGGCCATGTATATTTCCCAAAAGTGAAGAAAACCGAATATAGTAGTCAATCCCTCAATAAATTAATGGACGGTTATTTTCAAGGTTCGTTTAAAAGTATGGTTTCTTTTTTTATGAAGAAAAACGATATCAGCATCCAGGAAATGGAGACTATTATGAAGGAAATTAATTCTGAAAAAACCAAAAAATGATACACACCATCTTACAAATACTGACATTTCAAGTACTGTTTTTGGCGGTATATGATCTTTTTCTGAAAAAGGAAACTTTCTTCAATTTAAACCGAATCTACTTATTGCTCACGCCAGTTTTAGGCTTTATTTTACCTTTTATTAGTTTTGATTTTATTCAGCAATATATTCCGCAAGAATATATTATTCAGTTGCCAGGGGTTATTATTGGTGGCGAGGTTTCAGAAACTGTTTCAAATGGAACTTCCTTGTGGATCACGGGTTTACTATGGCTTTGGCTCTTTGGAATGGGGATTAGCGCGCTTTTCTTTTGTTGGAAATTATATAAAATAACTAAACTGAAATCTGCTGGAATTATAAAAAATCTTCCGGATTATAAACTAATACTTCTTCCGAAAACGGACACTGCTTTTTCTTTTTATAAGACCATATATTTAGGTGAAAATATTTCCGAAGAAAACAAGACAAGTATTATTGCGCACGAAAAAATACACATTCAGCAAAAACATACGATAGATCTGCTGTTTTTTGAAGCGCTTCGCATCCTGTTTTGGTTTAATCCGATGATTTATCTCTTTCAAAATAGAATGACCACCCTCCACGAATTCATCGCCGATGCTGAGGTTACAGCCCAAAACGATAAAAAGCAATATTATCAAAGCCTGCTTTCAGAAGTATTTCAAACCGAAAAAATTTCATTCATCAATACATTTTTCAATCAATCATTAATCAAAAAACGAATCATTATGTTACAAAAATCAAAATCACATCGAAGTAATTTAGCAAAGTATTTATTGATAGTTCCACTTCTTGGAGCTATGCTGATTTATACTTCTTGTTCAGACTCCATGGATAGGATGCAAGAGGAACAGACTTTAATGGATCCACCTCCACCTCCACCTCCACCTATTCCACCTCCACCTCCACCTCCAACACTAGCCACTGGTGAAGATATGGATGTTCCTTATTCCGCTATCGAGCAAGTTCCCACTTATCCTGGATGCTCTGGCGACAATGAAACGATGAAAAAATGTATGTCCACGAAAATTGCTGAATCCATTAATTCCAATTTCAATACTGGAGTTGCCGATGATTTAAAACTCTCGGGAAGACAGCGAATTTCTGTTCAATTTAAGATTGACAAAACCGGAAATGTTGTGGATGTTACAGCTCGTTCACTTTCAAATACTGCTGAATTGGAGGCAGAAGCCATTCGAGTTGTAAAACTCCTTCCGCATATGGAACCAGGAGAACAAAAAGGCGAAAAGGTGAGCGTGCTTTATTCCTTGCCTATTGTTTTTGATATAGTGGAATGAAAAAAGCAATAATACTTCTTGCCCTATTCATATCATTTAAAGCCGGAGCCCAATCTGCTTCGGCTTCTTCTGTTTTACAAAACGCGGACAGCCTTTATGAAATTGGCGATTATAGCAATGCAATTAAACACTATAAGAAAGTCACGATGGATGCCGCAATTGCCACGAAAATTGCAAAGGCTTATGTCGCTATCGGGAATATTCCTAAGGCGCTACATTATTATGAACAAGCAATTTCAGAAACCAATCCACCTGGAAAGGAGAGAAAAGGGGATATTCAACTACAATTCGAATATGCAAAACTCTTGGGTCAATCTTTAAAGTACCAGAAAGCAGATAACATTTTTAAAAATTTGACAAATGAATTCCCAAGCAATCCTAACTTTATATATCAGAGAGCCTTGCTAAAGGAAGCTCAAAACGATTCTACCGCGATAGAGGCTTATAGAGAAGTATATCGTTTGGATACAAATCATATAAATGCTGCCTATAAAATCGCCCGAAATTATATTGAAAACAGAAGGTTTTTAGACGCTGAAATATATATTAATAAAGGCTTGGCTGTGGATAGTAGTAGCGTTCGGTTTCTAACTTTACGCGGATTAAAGCAATTTCACACCAAAGATTGTCCTGCCGCGATTGCAACATATCAGAGACTCTCCGCTCTTGGAGAGAGCAACATCCAAATACACGAGAATTTGGCATTTTGTTATTCCTATACCAATCAATTTGAAAAAGCATTGGAAGAATATAAAATATTGCTCAATAAGTTTGATGACAAAAACCCTAAATGGCATCTCGAAGTGGCCAAGGTTTACCGAAGCTTAAAAGAATATGAAGAAGCACAACGTCATATTAACATCGCTATCGCCCTTCAAGAAATTCCATTATCTGACATGTATTTGGAGATGGCTTCAATTTATAATTGGAAACAGGATTATAAAAAGGAGATGGAAGCTTTAAAAGCAGCATTTCGCAACAATCCCTTAAACGAAATGGCTCTTTATAAGCTCGCGGTTGCTGCGGATAATTATTTTGCAGATAAAAAAACGGTTTTGCTTTATTATCAAAATTATTTAAAGCAATTTTCTGAAAACGGACGTATGCGAAATTTGGCAAAACAACGCGTATCCGATTTAAAAAAAGAACTTCATTTCGCAACCGATTAAGTTTGAGTAAATTTGTACTTTTCAAGTTAGAATTTATTCTCAAATGAAGCATTGGTTTATCTGTATCTCCATTCTTTTTCTGGCAACTTCCTGCCAGTTTTTTGAGACCGAAAAGGTTTCCTCGGAAGAAATGTTTAAGGAGGAGATGGGCACCATAAATTGGAAAGATGTAGATAACTATCCGTCTTTTTCCAACTGCGAAAACGCGATAGAAAAACCCCAACAGCGAGAATGTTTTATAAATACAATTAGCTCACAACTCTACAAATCCATAAGTCACGAAAATATGGTGGCAGCACGGGATATTTATGATACCGTAAAAGTAAAATTTGAAGTGAGCAGCAAAGGCGAGCTTTCCATTCGTGACATAGAAATTGATACCCTCTTGCAAAAAGAATTTCCACACCTGGAGCAGTGGCTTATGCAAAGTATTGATTCGCTACAACCCGTGGCTCCAGCCTATAAACGCGGAATTCCTGTGAAAACGCAATTCACTCTGCCGGTAATCATAAAAACAAATTAACGGGCAGATTTCTAAAGATTGAATTTATAGCCGAGTGTGAAATCTATTGGAAATTCGTCATTGCTTTCCACGCTCAAACCTACAATATCATTGTAGTTAAAAGTGATATATCCATTTCCCACTTTGTAATCTGCACCAATCCCGAAGGTTATTGGGGCGTTAAAGTCACTGCCAGATGTGGTGGTTGTTACTGGAGGCGCTAACTCATATAGTTTTGTGTCTTCCCTTTTGAAATAGGTGAGTGCCGCAAATTTACAGTTAACGAAAGCATCGAACTTTGGTGTTTTTACAAATTTAAAACGATAATTCAACGATAATTGTGAAGCTGAATATTTATAGGAGTTACCTTTTACGGTTTGCTTAAAACGCAATACCATAACGTGTCTTTTCAATTTTACGGCATCAATCATTTCTAAATCAACTCCTGCCAAAGCTTGAGCCGTATTGTAGGTGTTCTCGGTATAAACACTGTTCGTAATCCCCACAAAAGCTCCAAGACGGAATTGCAAGTGAATAGATTCCTTATCCTCCTTAAAACTAGGATCTCTCTTTTTGTTGTATGTAGCAAAAAAGGAGTGTAAACTTGGTAGTGTCAGCTTTACCTTCTCGGTTGAAACAGGGGCATCACTGGTTTGTTGTTTTAGAGTCGTCTTGTATTCTTCTTGATATTCGCCATTTTGTTTTGTGTTTTTAAGTTCCACAATAGTATCATCTTTCTTTGAAAAATAACGGTATTCCCCATCAATGGTATTCCAAAGTAAGGTGAGTGAACCCTCCACTTCGGTTTTCAATGTATAAGTCTGTGCATCAACGGAATATTCTTGCTGCGCTTGCAAACTTCCAATTGAAAGTAGAAGTGATAAAACAAAAATTGAAAGTAACGATTTCATAAGGACGTGCTTTAAGCTATGGCTAATATAAATAATTAATCTATTTGCAACTGCCATTGTTATAATGGAAAAAGTTGAATTCGTGCACCGTTGAATGTCCTACGTCATAAGTCATTCAGTCTTAAGTCATTTTTTTTATGCTTCGACCCTTCCACAAATACTTCCCACGGAAACTTCCCAAAACCACTATAAATATCACTGCAGCATATACAAATGTCTGCAATGGAAATTTCCAAAAGGAAATCTTTACATTAAAAAATTGCGCAGATCGTTGAATAAAAACAAAATCCGTGATTATTTTAAAAACGATAAGTAACAAATAAACCAGCGCACGTTCCGAATCGAAAATCATAAGAATCGGCAATACCAAGATTGAAATATTTACCAGAAAAACCAAGGCACCAAGAAAAAGTGACGTTATACTTTTCTGTTTTGAAGTTTTAGAAGCCCAACGTATTCGCTGATTTATCACATCTTTCCAATTTTTCTGCGGCTTTGTTGAAACAATTGCTTCTTCAGATTTTAAAAATTGAACCCTCCCAGGAAAAGTCCTTTTCATCTTTTCCATCAGAAAAATATCGTCTCCACTTGCAATATGATCATTGCCTGAAAAGCCGTTCACCTCTAAAAATGCATTTTTGGTATATGCCAAATTTGCACCATTGCTCAAAAGCGGATTATTAAAACCAAAACCTCCAACGCCAACGGCTTGCAGACTCAACCCATCTAATTCCTGAAAGTTTTCAATAAAACTATCGGCAGATTCATACTTCACAGGACCACAAACCATCATTGGATTGTTTAGCTGAATAAATCGATCAAAGCTTTTTAACCAATTTGACGAAAGTGTACAATCAGCGTCGGTGGTTGCTATCCATTCAAAATTTGCTTGTTGGACTGCTTCAGAAATGGCGTCTTTTTTTGGAGAATTGGAAACGCGTTTATTCTGAATAGTTTTAATGGAAAACTTACTTTTCTGTATTGCTTCGTAAAGGATCGCTTCAGAATTATCTTCGGAAGCATCATTCACAAAAATGATTTCGAACGATGCTTCGGGATACTTCAGCTTTTCAATGCTTTTTAAAAGGTCGGGAAGATTTTCGGCTTCATTTCTAAAGGGAATTATAACTGAAAATCTGGTTTTGGGAATTATTCCTTCAGACCTGTCCGACAATTCGGAGAAAGAGAATGTGCGCACTTTCTGAAACCCATAAACCCATGCCATCATACAAAAAAAGTACAGAGTAAAAAGTGTCAAAAAGGCCCAAATCATCGGATGGTGGGTTGGTAAGTGATAACGTAAAAACTTCCTAAGATTGAAGGAATCACAAAATTTAAAAGCCACATTGCGAAGACGGTTGAAAGCACAGTCAACTCTGGCACTCCTACATAAGAAAAGAGCCACACCGCAACTCCGCCGCGGATTACCACATCAAAAATAAAAAGCGTAGGCAGAACGGAAACCAAAAAATACATGACAAAAATTAAGAGGTAAGCTTCGGAAATAGAAATATTTGCATCAAAAAATATTAACAATCCTAAGAAAAGGGAACTGAAAATTATATAGCGAATGATCGAATAAAGACTTGCTTTCAGCTTTATCGAAAAGGCAGTGTTTTTAAAAAAACGAACTATTTTCCCAATTGAAAAGCCTTTGAAAAGCAATTCTTTTTCTTTTAAAATATAACCAATTCCAAAAAGAAAGCCAATAATCAAACCAACAATTAAAATCCCTTCGTAGGAGAGTGAAAGATTGAATTTCTGAATCAAATAGAATAAGCCAATAATGCCGAACACGGTTGTTACCAGCATTTGAATCGCCCCAGAATAAAAATTGAGCAGCAATACTTTTTTTCGGTCTTGCGCTTCAAAATATAATGCTTTGGCACCGTACTCTCCAATCCGGTTAGGAGTTGCCAAGGAAACAGTCAATGATGCTAAACTCTGTTTCATTGCGGTTTTAAAATCTATTTTTTCAAAAGAGGAAACCAAAGTCTGCCACTTCAGGATTTCAAAACACCAATTGGCGGCTGCAAAAAGAAGGAATACAACAATGAGATATCCAGAAACAATTCCCCTGGAAAAAATCGTTCTAATAAATTCTTCGAGATTCAAAACCTCAGTACTCCTTACCTTATGAATGATAAACCCGAAAGAGATTGCAACTACGAGAAATTTAGTGGCAGTAAATAGGTGATTTTTCTGTTTGGCGGTGATGGCAATCATGATGCTAAAATACTAAATGAATTGGTTTGCCTACGAACTAAAATAAAATCAATCAGTTGAAAAGAAAAACCCAGACTTAATTCTTAACGAATTGTTGCCTGTTAAGGGCTTGTTAAACCACATGCATTATGTGGAGGTAGCTATATTAATGATTAATTTTAATACCATAAAATCTCCTATACTATGCAACAAGATATCTACAACCTCAAAAAAACGCTCGACACCGCCAAAGACAGGCCAACCTATTATAGTTTACCAGAACTTCAAAAACAAGGACACAATATTGAAAAACTTCCTTTTTCAATAAGAATTCTTCTTGAAAATGCACTTCGAAATTATGATGATTTCTCGGTAACTAAGGAACATCTGGATTCAGTTTTAAATTGGAAGCCTGAAAAAAGCGAAAAAGACGTAGCTTTTAAGCCCGCTAGAGTGCTTATGCAGGATTTTACGGGTGTTCCCGCGGTTGTAGATATTGCTTCTCTACGTGCCGAGATGGCTAGAAAAGGAGGAGATGCATCAAAAATAAATCCATTGATTCCTGTGGATCTTGTGATAGACCATAGTGTGCAGGTGGATTATTTTGCCGCACAATATGCCTACGAACAAAACATGGAAGAGGAATATAAACGAAACAAGGAGCGCTATACCTTTTTAAAGTGGGCGCAACGTTCGTTTGATAATTTCAGCGTGGTGCCACCGGGAATGGGAATTTGCCACCAAGTAAACCTTGAGTATTTTTCTAAAGGCGCAATTGCGCGCGACGGAATGGTTTTTCCAGATACACTTGTAGGAACTGATAGCCATACGCCCATGGTAAATGGAATTGGAGTTGTCGCATGGGGTGTTGGTGGAATTGAGGCCGAGGCTGCAATCCTGGGGCAACCCATCTATTTTATAAGCCCAGAGGTAATTGGTTTAAAACTTACCGGCGACCTTCCTTTAGGATCTACGGCTACAGATTTGGTGCTTACAATTGCCAATCTACTTCGTAAATATGGAGTGGTTGGAAAATTTGTTGAGGTTTTTGGTCCTGGACTGGATAATCTTTCCGTGCCGGATAGAGCTACTATTGGTAATATGTCGCCCGAATTTGGTTGTACTATTACTTACTTCCCCATTGACAATAAGACTTTGGAATATATGCGGGGCAGTAATCGAAGTGAGGAACAAATCCAGTTGGTAGAGGATTATTGCAAAGCCAATATGCTATGGCGTGAAAATGAAGACAAAATTGAATATACAGATGTTCTGGAATTGGATATTTCAACGGTACAACCAAGTGTTGCAGGCCCGAAACGACCACAGGATAAAATACTACTAAAAGATTTCAAGGAGAAATTTATTGATTTACTTGGTAATGGCTTTGGAAGAGAATACATAAAACCTTCCGAACGCGAAGAAGCTATTACCAGATGGAGGGAAGAGGGTGGAAGCCAACCCGTAGAACAATCGCACGATCCGTTGCCAGATGTTGAGGTGGAAGAAGCTAAGACCAAGGATGGATTAAAAACAGTATGGATCTCCCACGGTAACGAAAAATTCATGCTTTCAGATGGTGCTGTGGCTATCGCTGCCATTACTTCCTGTACCAATACATCCAATCCATTTGTGATGATAGGGGCCGGCTTGGTTGCTAAGAAAGCCCGAGAACATGGTATTGACGTTAAACCTTGGGTTAAAACTTCCCTTGCACCAGGATCAAAAGTTGTGACAGATTATTTAGAAAAGTCCGATTTGCTTAAAGATCTTGAAGCACTTCAATTTCACTTGGTTGGTTATGGCTGTACTTCCTGTATTGGAAATTCAGGTCCCTTGCCGCCGGCAATTTCAAAAGCGGTAGAAGAAAATGATTTAATTGTGACTTCTGTGCTTTCCGGAAACCGAAACTTTGAGGCGCGAATCCATCCACAGGTAAAAATGAACTTTTTGATGTCGCCTATGTTAGTCGTGGCTTTTGCCATAGCTGGAAGGGTTGATATTGATCTAACCACAGAACCTTTGAGCTGTGATAGAAATGGTAAGGCAATTTATTTAAAAGATATCTGGCCTACTGACGATGAAATTCATGAAGTAATGAGCGCAGTGCTTACGCCAAAAGATTTCAAAAAGAATTATGATGAAATTTTTGAAGGAAATGAAATTTGGAAAAATCTAGAAGTACCGGAAGATAAACTTTATCAGTGGCAAGATGATTCCACTTATATTAAAGAAGTGCCGTTTTTCAATAACCTTTCAGATGAGCCACAGCCTTTAAAAAATATTGAAGGTGCCAGAGCTTTATTAATGCTTGGCGATAGTATTACTACAGACCATATTTCGCCAGCAGGAGCTTTTGCGGAAGACTCAGCGGCCGGAAAATACCTGAAGTCAAGAGGAGTAGAAAAGAAGAATTTCAATAGTTATGGTTCCAGACGTGGAAATGATGAAGTAATGGTACGTGGAACTTTTGCCAATGTGCGTATAAACAATCAACTCTCCAACAAAGAAGGCGGATATACAACATACCTTCCTTCTGGGGAAGAAATGACCGTTTTTGAGGCTTCGGAAAAATATATTAAAGACAAAACCCCACTTATTGTACTTACAGGAAAGGAATACGGTAGTGGTTCTTCTCGTGACTGGGCTGCCAAAGGAACTATTCTCTTAGGAATAAAAGCCGTTTTGGCAGAGAGCTATGAACGTATTCACAGAAGTAATCTAATCATGATGGGGGTTTTACCACTTCAGTATTTGGAAGGTGAAACTGCCAGTTCACACGGTTTAACAGGAAAAGAAGTTTTCAGTATTACCGGTATTGAAAGCGATTTAACACCTTTAAAGAAAGTAACTGTAACTGCCAAGACCGATGATGGCAAGAAAATTGAATTCAAAGTTCTTGCAAGATTAGATTCCCCAATTGAGGTGGCATATTACCAAAACGAAGGAATTTTACAATATGTGTTACGACAGTTTTTAAAAAAATAGATTCTGAATCGGAATGCGGGTTTTGAGATTCGTTAACTCATGATTGGTGACTTATTAACTTGAGATTCGGAATATCTATCAGAGGATATACTCAGTGATCTTTTCGCGTATTCATTATTTTGAATTGCTATTGAAGGTGGCTGAGCCTGCCTGCCTTTTATTTGGTAGGTGTTTTGAAAGCATATCCCGAGATTCGTTTGACTTAAAACTGTTGCTTGCTTTCAAAATGTATCGAAGCCTAAACAACTAAAACATTGATTCTAATTGTAAGCCCTAGATTTCTCCGTAAAAATTTCATTGGAATTAGCCTTTGGCCTTTTGTGGTTTTAAAACATCATTACTTAAAAGAGGATACGGTTTTCTTAAACCACGAAGGCATTCATCTGCGTCAACAACTGGAATTACTGTTGATCTTTTTCTATTTGTGGTACAGTGTAGAATTTCTGTTTCGCTGGGTTCAATATAGAAACCGAAACCAAGCCTATAGAAATATTTCATTTGAAAGGGAAGCATATCAAAACGAGGAAAATCCAAAATATTTAAAGACTCGCCAATTCTACGGATTCTTGAAATATCTATAGAATTTAAAAGCTCTAATTTAGTTGCGATTTGATGTTCTGGTTTACACTGATATCTCAGAGGTTTCAGGTTAGTCCGAACAAAGAAAATTCAATTATTCCCTTTACAGTCAGCGTAGAACTGATTGAATTTTTGACCTTTTGTCACCCTTTAGGGATGGGGTAAGAACAAAATGTCGAAAATTGGATATTGCAATTATAATAGCAATTTTAAACTAGAGCCGATTTTAAAAAAAATGACTTTACCAGAAATCCTAATTCATTTATTCGACAAACAGCAAAAGATCTAATTCGAATAAAATTATCAAAGTGGAATTGTCAACCGCAATAAGTAATAATAGTAAAAGAAAATAGTAATAACCTGTTGTGCATTTTAGTCTAATGAACGTAAATGAACAAAATCTTGTTTTTTCCCTCTCCCGATAGAATCTATCGGGACAAAAGGATGAAATAAAGATTTCGATGATAATCCCTTTGGGGTTTGGGGTGCGTCTTGACCCCCGCCCCCCTAAAGCGGAGGATAAGAATTTCGAACACATTTAATAGCTAGCCGTATCTAGCTCCCTTTAGATTTGGGTAATATTGTCAAAATATGTTCAAAATGCACAATGGATAGTAATAATAAATAATAACAATAAAGAATAAACAATATTAAAAATGAACATCCTCTTTTCCCCGTTAAAAATAAAAAACACCACTTTTAAAAACCGAATGGTTGTATCCCCAATGTGTATGTATAGCTGCGTTGATGGTTATGCAAATGATTGGCATTTAGTACATTTAGGAAGCCGCGCCGTGGGAGGCAACGCTTTGATTATTCAGGAAGCCACCGCCGTTTCGCCCGAAGGAAGAATTTCTTATGGCGATATGGGGATTTGGAATGACGATCATATCATAAAACCCAGAGAGATTGTGCACTTTGTTCATTCACAAAAGGCTCTAATGGGAATCCAACTCGCACATGCTGGTCGTAAAGCAAGTCATCACTTACCTCTTGATGGCGCTAAAAAGATTGCTCCCGATCACAGAAATGGTTGGCAAACCGTATCTTCTTCAGCTTTACCTTTTAGAGAAGACGAAGCTCCGCCAGTTGCTTTAGATGCGGAAGGGATTGATAAAGTAAAAAATGATTATAGAGACGCCACGATTCGTGCCGAAAAAGCTGGATATGATGTAGTTGAAATTCACGCCGCCCACGGTTATTTGTTTCATCAATTTTATTCGCCATTGGCAAACGAACGTACTGATAAATACGGCGGAAGTTTTGAAAATAGAATCCGACTTTTGTTAGAAGTTACTGAAATTGTTCGAGACGTTTGGCCTGATGAAAAACCCTTATTTGTTCGAATTTCGGCTACCGATTGGACTGAAGGAGGTTGGACTGTTGAAGATTCTGTAAAGCTTGCTGTGGAACTAAAAAAGCGTGGCGTTGATCTTATCGATACTTCTTCTGGCGGAAACGTTCCAAAGGCAACTATTCCCAGTGAGCCAGGATATCAAGTGGAATTTGCGGCTCAGATTAAAAAGGAGGCAAATATCTTAACAGGAGCAGTAGGGCAAATTACAAGTGCGGCGCAATCTGAAGAAATTCTAAAAGAGGGGAAAGCCGATTTGATTCTCTACGGCAGAGAAAGTCTTAGAGATCCCTATTTACCCTTTCACGCCGCCGATGAATTAAACGTAGATGTTAACTGGCCGCTACAATATCAAAGAGCCAAATAATAACTAAAAAAAAATGCGAAGCGCTGCGAAATAGATTTTCTTAAATCAGGTTTGGCCAGAGTTTGCAGTTAAAAGATAGTATGAATAAAGAAGAAAATTTAATAAATATCCCGTTTTCGATTTTGGATTTGGTTCCCGTAATTGAGGGCAGCTCCCATAAAAGGGCGATGGAGAACAGTGTGGCTTTGGCCCAACATGCCGAAAAATTAGGCTATAAACGCTTTTGGATTTCGGAACACCACAATGCCGAAAGCCTTGTAAGTTCGGCCACGCCTTTACTGATTGGTTATGTAGCTGAAAACACAAAAAGCATTCGCGTAGGTTCGGGTGGCGTTATGTTGCCCAATCACGCGCCATTAATTGTTGCGGAACAGTTTGGAACGCTCGCCACGCTTTATCCAGATAGAATCGATCTGGGATTGGGACGTGCTCCGGGAACGGATCAAGTTACCGCAAAAGCGCTAAGAAGAGAACGGATGGAAACGGTAAACGACTTTCCAAACGATGTACAGGAACTGCAACAATATTTTTCAAAAACGAATAAAAATAGTCTTGTAAGAGCGATTCCCGGAGATGGATTGGAAGTGCCTTTATATCTCTTAGGCTCTAGCACTTATAGCGCCCAGTTGGCAGGAGCTCTCGGTTTACCTTATGCTTTTGCAAGTCATTTCGCGCCAACACATTTGCACGATGCTCTAGGTTTATACCACAGCAATTTTGAAAACTCCAAGCAATTAACAAAACCGTATGCCATGGCCTGTGTAAACGCGGTAGTTGCAGATACCGATGAAGAAGCGGAATATCTAGCCACTAGCGCAAAGCTGTTTATGCTTAACATTATCAGAAACACCCGCTCTCCACTTCCTCGGCCTGTAAAAAGCATGAACGGACTCTGGAGCCCTATGGAAGAAGCTCACGTTTCTAAAATGATGCAGTACACTTTTATTGGTAGTCAGGAAACTGTTCGGAAAAAATTGGTCAAATTTATTTCTGAAACCAGAGTGGATGAGGTTATTGTTGCTGCACAAATTCATAATCAAGAGGCTAGGTTAAGGTCTTTTGAATTGTTGTCAGAAATTCGAGAAGGAGTATAAAATGTTTTATAATCAATTGGGAAAAGCCCCGTCTGGCGAACGTTTAAAACGAATTCAAAATTCGCCCAATTATCGCGAAGGTGCATTTCATAATATCAACGAAACACCACAGCTGGCAGAAGGCTATAGCTTCCGAAAGATTTTGTACGATTTCTTGTTTCATAAGCCGAAACACCTAAAACCTTCCCAGCCCATTCCATCGGTTAAAACTAATTTAAAGGAATTGCCTTTGGATGAGGATTTGCTACTTTGGTTCGGGCATTCGTCCTATTATTTGCAATTGAATGGAAAACGTATTTTGATAGATCCGGTTTTTAGCAACAGCGCGTCCCCCATTCCAGCGACCAATAAACCTTATAAGGGAAGCAATGTTTACACAGCAGAAGATATTCCCGAAATTGATTATTTACTAATTTCCCACGATCACTATGATCATTTGGACTATAAGACCATAAAGAAATTAAAGCCGAAAGTAAGGCAAGTGATAACTGGCTTGGGCGTTGGTTCTCATTTTGAAGCCTGGGGCTATACTTCGGAATCTATTGTAGAATTAGATTGGAATGAAAGCTTAAAACTCGATGCAGACATTTCGTTAAATTCAGTTTCTGCGAGGCATTTCTCTGGAAGAAGTTTTAAAAAAAATAATACTCTGTGGCTTTCCTTTATTCTTAAAACGGAAAAATATAATCTATTCCTGGGTGGAGATAGTGGCTATGATATGCATTTTAAAAAAATCGGTGAGAAATTCGGTCCCTTCGATCTTGTGATTTTGGAAAATGGCCAATACAATTTGGCTTGGCATTATATTCATATGTTACCGGAGGAAACATTACAAGCTGCAGAAGATTTAGGTGCTAAAAAGCTATTTCCGGTGCATTCCAGTAAATTTGCTTTGGCATTGCACGCTTGGGATGAGCCAATGAATAAATTAGACGAACTAAATAAATCTTCAAAGATTCCTTTGATAAGGCCAATGATAGGGGAGGTGGTTTATTTAAATAAATCGCAGGAGTTTTCGCAGTGGTGGAAGCAGATATCCTAATCGATAATTTTGGATAGTTGCCGTTTTCAGTATCTTCGCGAGATCGCATTAATTAAATGATTCTTTAGGATTTAGGTTGTTTAAGAAATCTTCATTTCATCCTTTAGGAATGAGGTAAATAAATGAAGATTTCGTTCTAAACCGTTTCTTTAAATAATCTAGAAACTTACTATTAAAAAATTATAAGATGCTAAAAGCAGTACTTTTTGATATGGATGGGGTAATTGTAGATACAGAACCCTTACACCGAAAAGCCTATTTCAAAATGTTTGACGAGGTGAACATTGATGTAAATGAAGCGCTTTATGATAGCTTTACAGGCCAAGCCACTCTGCCAATATGCAGAACATTGTGCGAGCATTTCAAGCTTTCAGAAACGCCTGAAACTTTAGTTTCCATAAAGCGAAAGCACTTTAAATATCTATTTGAAAATGATTCTAGCCTTGCCTTGTTAGATGGCGTGCACGATTTGATCAAGAATTATCACGAGAATGGCCTTACTCTGGTTTTGGCATCTTCGGCCTCTATGCCAAACATAAATAGGATTTTTGATCGTTTCGATCTCAATAAATATTTTAAAGCAAAAATTAGTGGTGCCGATTTAAAAGCCTCAAAACCACACCCAGAAATATTTATAAAAGCCGCTGAACTTGCAGAAGAACACGGAGATAATTGTATGGTTATTGAAGATTCCACCAACGGCATCAAGGCTGCAAAAGCTGCCAATATTTACTGCGTAGGTTTTAAAAGTCCGAATTCCGTAAATCAGGATTACAGCATCGCAGATAGAGTGATCACTAGTTTTGATGAGATTTTATTTTCTAAACTGTCTCGTTAATCCCCAAACCTGACAGGTTTTAAAAACCTGTCAGGTTTCGAAGCAACAAACATTTTAAAAAGTAAAATAAATACGCCTCTCCTTTTTTTAAGGGATCGCTTCTGCTGAATTTATTTCGGAATGCCGATAGGCGAAGGGTTGATTCAGCTTCTAATAACAAACCAAATTCCGCCTTCTATTCTTCTTAAGAAAGCCTCTACTTTCATAATATTAAAATCAGTTTCCTTAGGAAAAAGACCGCTATTCTGTTATATTTGAGTTGATTTAACCTTAATCATGCTCATTATGACAAAAAATCTACTCTTTTATTGCGCTTTCTTTTCGATGAGTCTGGCTTTTGCGCAAATGCCAGGCGTTTATTCCATAGATGCGGATGGGAAATTGTATTTTTCCAGTGCAAATATAGAACGCAGCAGCGATGAAAATCAAGAACCCCTTGCCCTTGTTGGCCTCGCCTTGGATTGGGATCTGGAGGATTTTGATATTTCCAACAATCCAACGCTCGATTCTTGGGACCCGAGAATGGATGTCCACGAATCTGGTAATGCTTATGTGGTGTACAGCGACAATTATTCTAACGGACTTCAGAAAATTATGTTTCGTAAGAAAATAGGCAATGATGAATGGACCACTCCTATTTTTATTGATAAAGGTGGCGAGATTGGGGCCAGGAACAATCACTACGGAGCTATAGCAGTCTCTCCAAATGGCGATCTGCACGCTACCTATAACGTTTGGGCATACGAAAATGTTAGGAATTACGTCGGCTACTCCTATTATAATGCCGCTACCGATATTTGGAGCGACGGCGTGAAGATTTCTGATGAAAACGGTACCGTAAATCACTCAAGTGGTCGGCACGCTATTTATAGTACAGCCGATAACCTTCCTGTTGTGGCATGGGGTTATGACTACAGAGCAAACCAAGTGAATGAAGAAATCTATATGAAATTCTTTGATGGAACTTCTTGGTCTAGCGACATCCCAGTTTCCGATGTGACCGACAATATGGATGCTGGCTACCCGTTTTTTAAAAGCATTGGTAACGATAAAGGAATGATAATTTATTCTGAAAACACTGCGGGAGGTGTAACAGAATTGAAATATAGAGTTTATGATGAGGTAACGCACGACCTGAGCCCTGCCACCTTAATAACGGATGATAATATAGGAACCTTCAATTATACCTTAGCAACATCTCCTTCGGGTGAGGTTATGGTTCTTACCGTTCATAAGAAAAATGGACCTGACCGTGATGTTGTTCAAGTTTATGATTATGATGGGAATGCAGATTCATTTAGCCAATCTTCTCATATTTTTGAAGATATTTCTTCTTCAGCCGGTTTTAAAAGAATTGCGATGGACTGTAATTCCAATGATGACTGCGCGCTTATCTATACCGATATATTTGCGGAAAACATTTCCTTTGTGGAATACCAAAAAAATCAAGGCTTTTTTGGTCCTCCTGAAGTTATTGTTGATGAGGATCCGAGCTGGGAAGAGCCTGTCTGTAAATTCGATATACACGGTAACCTACATGTAGTTTGGAATGATATGCGATTTAACGATGGCCAAGGCTGGGATGAACGGGAGGTTTTTTATAAACGTGGAGTGAATATTTATATTGGAACTGAAGAATTTCAAAATAATGCAGTGATAAGTCTTTATCCAAATCCTTCCAAAGGCTCATTTTCTATAGAAACCAAAGATTCCTTTATTGTGGAAATATTTGATCTCTTAGGAAGAAAAATCCTTTCCAAAAATATCTCCGGAAATACTGAAATGAAGGATATACTATCACCTGGCACCTATCTAATACACTTTACCAACGAAAATTCATCAGTAGTAAAAAAGCTTCTTGTGGAATAAATCATTTCTTAATCGAGCAGAAAATGCCATCTGAATGGTTTTATTCAGATGGCATTTTCTTTTATAAGAATCCGATTAAATTACTTCACACGAATTTCCATAAACCTAACGGGTCTTCACATGTCCGCCGCCCGCGTGTCGCCGAAGCTTTTACTGCCTTTGTAGCCGCTTCGGTGTAGTAGGCAAGCGGAGGCACAAGCTATTGCAGCGTAGGAGGAAGACCTATTAGGTTTTATGTTCTATAGATCCATTATATCTTCCAAACCCATTACACTTTGATGGTGCCAATATTCAAAGCTTTCTTTGTCAATCAATTCAAAAATGGTTTCGCTGTCAATATTTGAATGTTTGTTAGAAGAATAAGCTTTAAATGAAGAATATATATATGTTTTAAAATCCTGCGTGAAGCCGTGTTTTACTGGATTTAAATGTATGTATCCCAAAACTTGCGTTAAATACTTTTCATCCTTTATACGCTTCCGCTTTAAGTGTTCCTGAAAAAGACTACCACTTCGTGAATAAGCCTTATTAATTGCCTTCGAATAAGCGTTGAACATATTGGAAAAAGGTTGGTAGGGACGGTCTTTATATCTTATGGAGATATCATTTTCATCTTTAATTCTCAATAAAAGATGAAAATGGTTCTTTAAAAGACAATATGCGTAGATATCCGCAATAGGTATAATATGTTTTTTTAGTAATTGGAGAAAGTAGGTGTAGTTTTTATCCTCAATGAATATGTTCTCCCTATTGTTTCCTCTATTAAAGATATGATAAGTGGCGCCAAGTTCTATAAAATCCTGTTTCATAATTACTCGTTTTTAGCGTTGTTATGAAGACCTAACAGGTCTTTGAGACCTGTTAGGTCTAGTGACTATACCTAACCGGCTTTTAGAAACCTATTAAATTTGCAAGTAAATTCTCTGTTTCTACTCCGGCCGAACTCTTCTTCATCGCATTAATTCTATGCTCTGAAAGTGGAAGCGGCGTTTCAAAATAAACCAGATTTCGCTCGCCTTGCTTCTTAAGATGGCTCCTAATAATAGCGTGCGTATGATAACTGGCTTGCTGTAGCTTTAAAAAAGGTTCGTAATCTTCAATATTGCAGATGGCGTCACTACGGTCAAAAAAGCCAAAACCTTTATATTGTCCCTCTACAACTAAAGCAAAACCTATTTCCCCTTCGGTTCTGCCTTTTCCTTGTATTGCGAAACTTGGATTGTTATCTTTTAAAGACTTCATGGCAGCCTGAACTTTTTGGTTGTATTCTTCCACCGTTTCTAAGTCCTCACAAATACCTTCACAGTTTTTTATTCGGTAGTGGGAGCATTTTTCAGAAGAACTCTGCAAGGTGCAAAAACGCGGACATAACTTAAATGTCTCACATAATTCCTCCAGTTTTTCGGTGGCTTCTGTTCTATTGTAAAAAGTGCTCACAGAATCGTGCCGAAGCTTTGTTTTTGACAATGCCAACTGAATAATGCCGCGTTGGTTTTCGTAATTAATAATTTGGTAGGTCGTGGCGGGCCATTTCTGTGCGCGGTTGAATTTCGGATAGTGTTTCCGGATATGTTCCGATTCCACCAACAGCGCTATGAGTTCATTTCCTGTACGTTCAAAATCTATAAAATGTGTTTCTTGCCCTAGTTGATATTCCTTCGTTTTTTTATCGTAAAAGTGGGAGAGGATTCGTTTCTTGATATTCTTTGCCTTTCCTGCATAAATCACCTGATGTTTTTGATTTTTAAAAAGATAAATTCCCGCATCCTCGGGTAGTTCATCAATCTGTTCTGCTGGAAGATGGGGTGGAAGGGTGGCCTGCTTGGAACGAGGATTCAAAAACGTATTGATCATTTCAAAATCTTCATCCAGCGATAGCAAGCGTTGAAAAAGAATTACGGTTGCATCTACATCTCCTTCCGCACGGTGGCGGTTGAGGTGTGGAATATTTATAGTATTACAGAGTCTACCTAAACTGTAAGAAAGATGTCCGGGAATCAGTTTCCGCGAAAGCCGAACAGTGCAAAGCTTTTTACGGTTGTAATGTTGCCCTAAAAGACGAAATTCGCCGCGGATTACATTATAGTCGAAGCTCACATTATGCGCTACAAAAATAGCGTCCTTTGTAAACTCCTCTATTTTTTCGGCAACTTCTTGGAAGCGTGGCGCATCTGCAACCATTTTATCATCAATACCCGTTAAGGCGGTGATATGTTGCGGAATGTCACGTTCTGGATTAACCAGCGAAGTATATTTATCAACGACTTCCCCATCTTTTAGAAGTGCAATACAGATTTCAGTAATCCTATTACCCGCAATCCCACCACCGGTGGTTTCTACGTCTATAATTGCGAAAGTGGATGATTTCATTTTTAAATTTTGCTCGAAAAACAAATGTAGGAAAATCTATTTGATTATTTTGGAATAATTCCTGTTAAATGGAAATAATCCAAGAAGTTGTTGAAATAGACTACTCTTCTTCCAGCTTTTTACCTTCATCTTTTCTTATTTTTTCATACTTTTTGGTAGCATTTTGATCGGTTTGATCTTTTTCATCAGGCTTTTTATATTTTCCGGATTTTTCCTCTTGGTATTCTTTTTCCTGTTGTTTGTTCTGATTTTCAGCATCCTCCATATGTTGCTGTGGCTTTTTATTAGCTTCTTTAGAGTTCATTGGTTTGATATTTGACGTTATAGTTTTTACTTGAGTATAGATTCTTTTTTAAACTAATTTAATCATATTCTCTTCTTCCAAATGCTGGTTATTATATATTTAACAATGGATAGTGATATCGTTATGCTTTTTAATACCTGGATTGGTTGCAATTACGAATTTGGATCGCTTTCTTAATATTTATATCCACTTGGTTAAAGTAACGTGAAATACCAATTGGGTTCTAGCTATTAATCTTATTTTTAGAATAAAAACAAATCCTATGAGATCAATCTGGAACGGTTCAATCAGCTTTGGCCTAGTGTCAATTCCCATAAAAATGTATAGTGCATCCGAGGATCGAAAACTCGATCTGGATATGCTGGATTCTCACGACAATGCCCGCATTCGCTATAAAAGGGTGAATGAAGACACGGGAAAGGAAGTGGAATGGAAGGATATAGTAAAAGGCTTTAAAAAAGATGACTCCTATATTATTCTGGAGAAAGAGGATTTTGAAATGGCGAATATGAAGAAGAGCAAAACCATAGACATTGAAGAGTTTGTGGAGGAAGCCGAAGTAAACGACCTCCTTTTTAAAAGCCCGTATTTTTTAGAACCGCAAAAAGAAGGCGGAAAAAGTTATAATCTGTTACGTGACGCCTTAAAGAAAACCGGAAAGTTAGGGGTAGCCACATTTGTGATGCGCCAAAAAGAGCACCTAAGTCTTATTGGTGTATATAAAAATGCCTTGGTACTGCACGTGATTCGTTTCGCAGATGAAATTCGCGATCCTGCAGATCTTAAACTGCCATCCACCAAAGTTTCCAAGAAGGAAGTAGATATGGCGCTTAGTCTGATTGAAAACTACACCGAACCTTTTAAGTTGGATAAGTATAAGGATGTTTACAATAAACAGTTGATGAAAATAATCAACAACAAAGCCTCCGGTAAAAAAACGCGTTCAAAAAAGGTTGATACTACGCCTACAAAAGCAGACGATCTGATGGCGAAACTAAAAGCGAGCTTAGAAAAGAAAAAGAAAAAAAGTAAAGCCTCCTAATCTTGAGTCTGGATGACTACATAAAGAAACGTAGGTTTGACGACACACCCGAACCTAAGGGGGAATTGGATAGAAACGATTCAAATCGTTTTGTAATTCAACGGCATCAGGCTTCCAGATTGCATTACGACCTTCGCCTAGAAATGGAGGGCGTTCTAAAAAGTTGGGCCGTTCCTAAAGGGCCATCGATGAATCCTTCTGATAAACGCCTGGCCATTATGACCGAAGATCATCCCGTAAAATACCTCACTTTCCACGGCACTATTCCCAAGGGGAATTACGGCGCAGGTGTGATGGATATTTGGGACGAAGGGCCTTTTCAGGTTTTGGAAAGCGATGAAGGAAAAGATCCTCTCAAGCAATTGAAGAAAGGGGATTTGAAAATTGAATTCTTCGGAAAAAAAATAAAAGGCAGTTTTGCTTTGGTTCATACCAATCGCGGCGAAAAACAGAACCAATGGCTCCTCATCAAAAAAAAGGATAACTACGCCACAGAGCTAGAATATGACGCGGAGGTTTTTTCAGCTTCAAAAAAAGAAACCAAACCTGGAAAAGTAAAATCGCTTAACCCATCAGAATTTATAAAACCCATGCTTGCCAGTCCGGCAAAGAAAATATTTAAAGATCCCGATTGGGTTTTTGAACTGAAATGGGATGGGTATCGGGTAATTTCAAATATAAAAGATGGCAAAGTGGAACTCTATTCGCGGAACGGCATTTCCTACAACAGTAAATTCGCTTCCATCAAAAAAGAGCTGGAAGCCATTCCCCACGACTGTATTTTGGATGGGGAAGTGGTTATCGTGGACAAAACTGGGACGCCCGATTTTCAAAAACTTCAAAAATACGACCCCGAAAAGACAAAAGGAGAGTTGCGGTATTATGTTTTTGATTTGCTTCATTTAAATGGTATGGACACCATTTCACTTCCTTTGCTGGAACGAAAAAGCTTTCTGCCCGAAATCTTGGAGGGTTTAAAAAATGTGCTCTATTGTAATCATCTGGCGGCAATGGGTCCCACACTCTATAAAAAAGCCATTGATGCAGGAATGGAAGGCGTCATAGCAAAGAAAGCGGATTCAGTTTATGATCCCGGCTACCGAAGTGAAAATTGGCTTAAAATAAAACATACCAACACCGAAGAAGCAATTATCTGCGGTTATACAGATTCCGTTGGGGGCGGCTCCATTTTTGGATCGCTGATCTTGGGAATGTATCAAGCAGAAAAATTGACTTATGTAGGAAATTGCGGTACAGGTTTTTCAGCTTCGGAACAAAAATCGCTTTTGGAGAAATTGAAAACTTTGGAAATGGATAAAAATCCCTTCGCCAAAAAGCTTGCACTAAAAGGAAGAACTCCCCATTGGGTAGAACCGAAATTAATATGTGAAGTAAAATTCTCTGAATGGACCAAAAGCGGCTTGATGCGTCATCCCGTATTTAAAGGGCTGCGAAAGGACAAGGATTTGGATGAAATTGTGCCACAGCAAAAAGAAAGTACAACACAAACCACAATCCCCCCTTTAGGGGCTGGGGGGCAAGGCCATACAACACAACCAAAAAGTTCCTCTTCGCATTTAGAAGTCGATGGTATTTCGGTACCACTTTCAAATCTGGATAAAGTCTATTGGCCAGATGCGGGTTATACGAAATACGACCTAATTGATTATTATCTAAATATTTCCGAAGTTATTTTACCTTATTTAATAGACAGGCCACAAAACTTAAATCGGCATCCCAACGGTATCAATAAGCCTTCTTTCTATCAAAAAGACAACGACACCTTACCGGATTGGGTGGAAACAGTAAAAATCTATTCCGAATCTTCTAAAAAGGAGATTGATTATCTGCTGTGTCAAAATGAAGCAACCTTGCTTTATATGGCGAACTTGGGCTGTATAGAAATTAATCCCTGGAACGCCACAATTGGAAATTTGGAAAATCCCACCTACACTGTTATAGACATAGATCCTTCCGAAAAAAATACTTTCGAAGAAGTTATTGAAGTAGCATTGGCTGCCAAAGAAGTCTTGGATCTGGCAAAAATTAAAGGTTTTGTGAAAACCTCTGGTTCTAGTGGAATTCATATTTATATCCCGTTGGGCGGGGAATACGCTTTTGATGAGGCGCGGGATTTTACAAAACTACTCTGTTACTATATCCAGGAAAAACTCCCGAAACTAACGAGTATGGAGCGCGCGGTAAAAAGTCGGAAGGGTAAAATCTATTTGGATTTTCTACAAAACCGACGCGGACAAACATTAGCTGCTCCCTATTGTGTCCGCCCAAAACCCGGAGCCACCGTTTCCGCGCCGCTAAGTTGGAAAGAAGTAAAACCTGGTCTACAACTCTTGGATTTTACAATCAAAACCATGCCTGATCGAATTGAACAAATGGGTGACTGGTTTAAACCTGTTTTAGGAAAAGGGATGGATATGGAGGCTGCCATAGATAATTTATCATAATTTGTCTTTGCGAATATGGAGAAGTGGTCTCAGATTCTAATCGTAACTTTGCATTCATAATTCTAAATCCCAAGATAAATATTGAAAAAATCCTACAAAACAATCGCAGTCATTGGCTTTGTCTCCAAAGGCATCATTTACTTGGTGATTGGCATCCTATCCTTATTGGCAGCTTTAAATATGGGTGGCCAAAGTTCGGGAGCAAGTCAAGCGCTTATATTTTTAAAAAAGCAATTCTTAGGCCGGACTATGTTATTGCTTCTTGGTTTAGGCCTCTGTTGTTATTCTTTCTGGATGTTCTTTCAGAGCATAAAAGATCCTGAGAATGACGGCACAGATAGAAAAGCCAAAATGCGACGCTTCGGCCTCTTTACCACTGGTTTAGTTTATACATTCATAGCGATTCTCGCTTTTTATCATCTCTTTGCCTATACGGGCACTGAAGAATCCGGCACCACCTATCTCGATATGCTCGGACCCACAACGATTTCTATTCTCTTTAACATTATTGGAGTCGTATTGGCAATTCAGGCTGTGGTTTTAGTGGTAGGTGTTTTTAAAGGTGGAATGTTGGACCAGTTTAATCTTGAAGGCAAAAAATATTCCAATTTTATACGTAAGCTCGGTATGTTCGGTTTCTATGCCCGAGCCTTTGTTGTGGGAATTATAGCTTATTTCTTTCTCCGTGCTGGAATTTATACAGGAAACCACGATGTAAAGGGAATCCAAGACGCCTTCGCATTTTTAGATCAATCCACGGTTGGGAGAATTTTAATGGCCATTACTGCAATTGGATTTATTTCCTATGGTGCGTTTTATGTGTTGCTAACACGGTATCGGAGTTTTGAGAAGGATTGAAAACACCATGTAGTTCTAACGCGCATAATTAAAGAGGGAGACTTAAGTAAATTCTTTAGAAAACCTCAAAATCATTTGAATTCCACTCTTCAGATTTATACAAATCGTTCAACATAGTATTTATCACGTTTAGATCAACCTCCATCTCGTTGTATTTTTCATTTGGTTCTAGACCATACCATTCCCTTATTTCCTCATGTTCTGGATGCTTCTTGTTGCGAATGCTTTTCAAAAAATCTGTATAGCCCCAAGGACCTCCTACATCTTCTGGCGGACATTTGCCGATGGCGTCGATACATATTGGTGCGCCATGAAACTGCTTCTCATCTTTTTTGCTGTTTTTCAGAAAAGTAATTTGGTGCCACCAATCATCTCCAAAGTCATACCAATACCAAAACGGCTTAGCGCCATTTTCCATTAGAAAAGAATCTTTCAAAAGCACTTGAAAGGCATCTCTTTTGGGAGCAGAAGCGAAACAGGCGAAATCTTCATCAAACTCATCAGGAATTCCAACGCGGATTTCAGACTTTGATTTTGCATCGCAAAATTCAAAAAGATGTGCGTTAAACCATCCTATACTTTCTTGGATAACCAAATGTAGCTGAAACATACTAATATCTTCAGGAACCAAAACCTTGCGTATCACCTTATGCGGAAGATCTTTGAGTTCAATTTTTAGTTTTAGGAAATTTTTGTTCATTTTTAAAATTTAAATAAATTGATTATGGTTCTAAAAGATTTACAGTTTCTAAATTTTGAATATGTTTAAAATTTTTGCGGATAAGCGTCTTTTCATTTTCCCTCTCTCCCATATACAATCTTATCTTTCCGCATTTCATTTTGCCAAGCCACTGGATCCTATATGCTGGTAATACCACCAGAAGCTTCCATTTCTTCCATAAGCTGATAGAGTGATTCTGAATTGCTTTCCGTGTCCTTTTCAACTTTTTCCTTTTCAGTAGAACTTTCAATTTCCAGCCCTAATCTTCTTGCCAATGCCTCTACTTGTTGTAAAAGCTTTCTATCGTTTCCCGAGATTGTAATTTCCATGATAAACTCACTAGTGTCCACTTAAAATAAGTTGAAAACCAGCTGATTAGTATTTTGTTCATTGACATTATTGTAATCTGATTTCATAAGTAGCTCATTTAAAGGGGTTTTATCAAGTAGTGATGCAGATAATATTTGTAAAATTTCATAATTGGAACGATTTATTTTTAATTCTTTGGCGACTATGGCCACCAAACAATATGTTATAATCGCAACATTGATTTGTACTCGAACAGCGTTTTCTGATCTGCCCCAAAAGGTTTTCACTTTTAGATGTTGTTTTATCCATTTAAAGAATAGTTCTACTTGCCATCTTTGTTTGTAAAGCAATGCAATATCATTAGCAGATAATTTAAAGTTGTTTGTTAAAAACACTAACGTTTTTTTAGTATCACTGTCGTAATATTTTACTTTACGAATTTTTTCGGGATAATCTTTAGAACTATAAAAGCCCATTATTTTTCCAATTTGGTCGTATTTGATTCCATTGGCTTTATCTGCTTTTCTTGAATACATTCTTTTGAATTTAATGTTCGATTTTGCTCTAACCACAAAATTAGCTTTAGCTTTCTCGATGCGATAAAGACGTCCATAATCTACATAAGCACGGTCAAATATATAGTAAGCTAAAGGCTCGTAATCTATAACATCCATCGCATTAACATCGTGTATGTTTGCTTCTGTAATATGAATGAACACGGGGATGTGGGTATTAACATCAAAGAGGGTGTGTAATTTGATTCCTGCTTTTGTTTTGCGAAAATGGGCCCAACAAAATACACTAAGGCAAAGGTCGATAGTAGAGGAGTCAAAGGCATAGATATTACCTTCTATTTCAAAATCACTTTTATCATTTTTGCTTTGGGCAATCTTAATCAAATGGTCTGCAAACTCTTCGAATATTTTGAAGTTTCGATTTTCATTTGCCTTTGACAAGTTGCTTCGAGTTATACTTTTACCAAACCCTAAATGATATGATTTTGACTTATGAGCCTCTATAATAAGTATCAAATCTCTCAGACTTTCTCTAGCAGATAATTGACCGAAAACCATACATAATAATTGATTCCAACAAGTAAAATGTTTGACTGATTTATTCCCAGAATATTTAGCAGTAACTCTATCAAAAACACGTTGTGGCAGAAAATTTACCAACTGAGAAAATATATATTTGCCTTGGTTCATATTCGTAATATTATTTTACGAACATAGATAGCCATTTCAAATCGTCACGCTTTAAAATGAGACTTAAAACACAGGTTTACAATAATTTCAAAGAACTTTTATAAACTTTTAGTGGACACTAGTG